>DATEPB010000026.1:0-129523 GCA_035273425.1 Pyrinomonadaceae bacterium
AAAGCGGCGCCAGGCCGCCGCACTCCGAGGAGTTGTTTTAATTTCACAAATTACTCTTCCACGCTGGGGGTTTGCCGTTCCTATAGCTATAATCTCGCGCCGAAAACAACGTCCCGGTTGGCCAGCTTGCACTCCCACGTAACGCCACGCTTGAGCCAAGCTCACAAAGGACTAACCGATCCGTCCTGACCTGCGGAAATCACCCCGATGAACGCTAAGAAAGCAGCATCCCCCAGCCGCTGGATGAGCAAACTTACCATCGGCGAACCTGTGGACTTACGCATGATTTGCCTGATGAGGCTGATTCTGGCTTCTTCGGCCCTGTTCATTATCTTCATCGATCCTTCAGAGCCCGATCGCTTGGTGCCGATTACCTACGCCGCGCTAATCATCTACGTTCTCTACAGTCTCGCTCTCTACCTCATATCGGTCTTCAAGGTCGGGGCAATTGGCTCATTTCGCTCCTGGACCACTTGGATGGATGTTGGATGGAATGTGGCGTTGATCGCCCTCAGCAGCGGCACCAACAGTATCTTCTTCTTTTTCTTCTTCTTCGCCATTCTGGTTGCCTCGTTTAGTTGGGGATTCGCGTCGGGCGTGCGGATAACCCTCGTGTCCACCGCCCTATTTATCATCGTGGGCTATGCGACATCGCCCGCGGAGCCACACTTTCAACTAAACCGTTTCCTGCTGCGCCCGGTTTATTTGCTGGTGCTCGGCTACATGATTGCTTATTGGGGCGGTTGTGAAGTCAAGCTTCGAAAACGCCTGAAACTGCTCCGCGAAATCAGCGCTTTATCGAATCCTCGGTTTGGAATTGACCATACGATTACTTCGATAATGGAAACCATTCGTTCTTTCTATGAAGCTGATAGCGTTTTGCTTCTCGCGTCTGAAGAGCCTGGAGTGCAGAGTTTGAGACGAGTAGATCGAAGGCAGGACAACAGTCGATCTGCGGCCACCGTAGTCAACGATGATGTCGCCGCTGTTTTCCTCTCTCTTCCTGATGACGAAGCCTTAATTTTTCGAGGCCGACATTCCGGGACGCTCACGTATGAACTTTCGTCAGGACAAATCGCGGAGGACGAGCGACCACATGAAATGCTGGTTAACGCACTTGAGTCCAAACCTTTTTTGGCGATCCCGATTCATTACCGCGCGCGAGCGATTGGCCGTTGTTTCATTATCGGTGGTAATTCGTCATATTCATCCTCAGATGTCGATTTCATGTTGCAGGCCCTGGACCAGGTGATTCCGCTAATCGATAACATTCGCCTGGTGGACCGCCTGGCATCCGACGCCGCTGAAAGAGAACGGGAGAAGATAGCCCGCGACCTTCATGACAGCGTGATCCAACCTTACATCGGGCTTCAGTTAGGGTTGGCCGCTATTTCGCGAAAAGTTGAACTCGGAGATACCGATGCTTTGGCCAGTATTAAGGAGCTTCTGGATCTCACGTCGAAAGGAATCTCTGACTTACGCGATTACACCCGTGGGATGAAGACCGCCGATCACACGGATAACACCCTGCTGGTTCCCGCCTTACAGCGGTTTGCCGCGAAGTTTTCTGAAGCGACGGGAATTCAGGTTGAGGTTGAAGCCGATAAGATCATCAGCATCAACGATCGGCTGGCGGGTGAAGTTTTTCAGATGGTCAGCGAAGGACTAAGCAACGTCCGTCGCCATAGTCAATCCAAATCGGCGAGAGCGGTTTTGACCCAGGCTAACGGAACCTTGCTTCTGCGCATCGAAAACGAGAACCCGGATGGACCATTGAAGAATCCATTCCACCCAAAGTCTCTGGAAGAACGCGCTGCGGCGCTGGGCGGCGAAGTAACCGTCGAAACAAATCGGAATATGAGTACAGTCGTGCAAATCCAAATACCTTTATGACCGACGATCAACCATCCATTCGAATCATGCTGGTTGACGACCACGCCGTAGTGCGCGCGGGTCTGCGTATGCTGATTGAAAGCATCTCAAACATGAGTATTGTTGCCATGGCAAGCTCCGGTGCAGAAGCACTCGACTTAGCGGTCCGCGAAACGCCCGACTTGATTCTGCTCGATCTCGACCTGGGTCGGGAAAACGGACTCCACTTGATCCCTCAGTTGCACGAGAAACAGAAGGATGTCCGCATCCTGGTTCTGACAGGACTCAGGGATGCTGAAGCGCATCGCAATGCGATCAAAGCCGGCGCGGCAGGGGTTGTTCTGAAGGACGAAGCTGCGGAGGTTCTCATCAAGGCAATTGAAAGAGTCAATGCAGGCGAAGTGTGGATGAACCGCGGCATCATGAGCCATCTGTTTCAGGAGATGATAAGAAAGGGAGAGGCTCCGGACGCCGAACAAAGCAAGATCAAAAACCTTACCGAGCGCGAACTGCAAGTCGTGAAACTAATTGCTGAAGGACTCAAGAACAAGGAAATCAGCAAGCGACTTTTTATCTCCGAAACCACCGTCACTCACCATCTCACGTCTATTTTCTCAAAGCTTGACGTGTCAGATCGTCTTGAACTGGTGATCTACTCATTCACCCATGGACTAGCGCGAATGCCGATATCTCCTCAGGAAAACCTCGAAGCGTAGCCGAAAACCGCCCACCTACATGGCAGGATCCTGCCATCAAAATCGGCAGACAACTCCGATGCAAGAAACTCGCAAGAAAAATAGAATCTCAGGCACAAAGTAGCTCGGGTCGGAGTAACGTCGATGGCAGCACCCATGACGCACGAAGACGAGTCTCTGTCGACTCTTGATTTGCAGCTGGATCAGTTAACCCCGGACTGCCAGGCAGAGACGTCGGCAATTCAGGAACGACGACGAAAGCCGCGTCTTAGTGAACCCTTTCCGGCAAGGATGTGGGGCGTCGACTCCGGCGATCTCCCTTTTAATGTTGATTGCGTTTTGGACAACATAAGTTCAACAGGCCTGTACCTGAGAATGCCAACGCAAGTGACGACCGGAGATGAAGTGAGGCTCATTGTTCACCTGGTGAATGGACCAACAAGTGGAGCGACCGCGGCGCTTAATGGAAAAGTCCTTCGAACTGAAGTGCAGCCAGACGGCCGGCACGGTCTGGCCATCGCGATTACCAAACACAAGTTTCTCTAGGCATCACTCATTGGCGTGATGTTTGCAGCATAGATTGAAGACTTTTAGGAGCGGTGGGATTTGCTGGTTTTTCGTTATGGCAGTAACGATGGCAAGTCCGAATTTGGAGACACCCCGTATCTGTTCAGATAGGCACGACTCTTGGTTGTTAATGATTGTGATGTCGTGCATTGGTAGCGAGGCTTTCACCCAAGGTCTCGAGTTTTAAGCTGTTTCAAGATAGCGAGTTCTTTGAAATTTGCCCAGTTACCTCTCCCGCTCTCCGGTTTCCCCACGCAAAGGACCGGAGCCGCGGTTTACGAAAACTCCCATACCCCCCTCCGGACGGCCCGGGTGGATATTGGGTTCACCCTCCGGTCATACCGGTGAGAAGGAGATACGATCTATGAGTACGAAACAAAACCCCCGCTCCCACAAATCAAGAAGATTTACATCGCGAGTAACAGTAATGCTTTTGGCAGCGAGTGCGCTATTGACTCTGGCTGTTACGAGCGCCTTCATGGCACCCCCGCTACCAGGCGCGATCTTTACAAGCGACTCCGCCTGCATTGGAACTAACATCAACATCTATGGGAATAAAGCCGACGTCTATCTCGACGGGGGTCCCGCGCATCCAAATGCAGCCGGGTTACCGGACGGCTCTTACTATGTGCAGGTCACAGAACCAGGCGGCACCCTTCTGGGAACAAGTGTTGGAAGCGGGAATCCAACTCCTGTCTCGGTCGTGGACGGCGACTTTGTTGTCTGCTATCAACTAACCAATATCCTGATAACGGCCAGCGATGGTTCGCCAGGGTTCGACAGTACCTCTAACCCAGGCGGAGAGTACAAAGTTTGGGTAAGCACTGAATCCACATTTACCAACAGCAACACCAAAACCGATAATTTTAAGGTTAAGGAGAGTGGAACCGAGGTCCTCGAAACCTCCAGCCTGAAGGTGAGGAAGTTCTACGATGCCAACGCAAATGGCACTAATGATTCTGAGCCCCTACTCATTGGTTGGAAATTCCGTATCCAGGATGGGTTCGATATCATTCGGTTCACCCCCGTCGACCTTATCGTGGCCCCAGATACTTACACGGTGACCGAGTTCGCGCCGTCTGAGACAAACTGGGTCACAACCACGGCGAATCCTCAAGGCGTATCCATTGCCGACGGTGAGACGAAGACGCTCACTTTCGGAAATGTGTGTCTCGGTGCTGGCGGCGGGCTCACGCTTGGTTATTGGAGCAACAAGAACGGTGAGAAGTCGATACAGAATTGCCAAGGTGGCGGAACTGCGGGAACGATGACCTTCTTGTCTGGGCTCAATCTTCGCAACGGGAGTGGGGACAACTTCGACCCGACATCACATGCGAATTTTAAAAGCTGGATCCTCAGTGCTACTGCTGCCAACATGGCATATATGCTGTCAGCGCAGTTGGCAGCTATGCAGCTCAACGTACGTTGCGGAGGGGTAAACGGCACCGCCCTAATCTATGCTCCGGGCCTACCAACCGTCGCCCCGAACGGCTTTGCGACCGTCAATGCAATTATGGCGGCTGCAAACACTGACCTCGCAACGCACACCCACACAGAAAGTGCTGGAGCGGATTCGGCGTTCCGCAGTTATCAAGAAAACCTCAAGAATGCGCTGGACAGAGCGAATAACAACCTGAACTTCGTTCAGGCGCAGCCCTGCCCATTCAGTTTCTCTGAGTAAAACCGAGAAAAATGGAAAGTCATTTTCCTGACTTTCGAAGCAGTACGAAAGGGTCATCCCAATTAGTGGGATGACCCTTTCAGCTTTCCATAACCCAGCGTGGGACCGGCACCCCGGCTCACCTATAAACTGTAACGGGCGGCGCAACTCCAATGTTGCCCACTGAGTCATATGCCTTCGCTACAAGGGTATGAGCACCGGGGGTCCATTTACGCGCATTCACCTTCATCGCAAACGGGCTGGTCATCGAAGAAGCGCTAAGTTTGCCATCAACGTACAACTCGACTTTTAGGACACTCTTATTGTCAACCGCGTTGACTGTTATGCTCACGTTTGCGGAAACCGCGGCGCCTGTGCTTGGTGATGTGATGGAAATCGTAGGCGCAACCGAGTCGGAAACATTGTTTACCATGACTGAGCGACTAACGCTCGACGTATTTCCCGCAGCATCTTTGGCAGTAGCAACCAGAGTGGATGCCCCGTTGGATTGGGTTTTAGTATCAACGGAAAATGCAAAAGGCGCTGATAAGTCAGTTGCGACTAATACTTCGCCTACGGTTAAACTAACAGAGACCACACCGGTATCATCGGTTGCCGAGACCTCGACAACCATTACACCAGACACGGTAGCGTTTTGCGCAGGTGAACTAAAGCTGACTGTGGGGCTAATTGTGTCCCCAATAGGAGGCGGATTTCCGGCTGCCATATTTGTGGCTCTTCCGGCATTCACTCTGCCCCAGCCGTAGCGAGGATCCCAACCAGCTGATCCCAGATCGTTCGCTGATTGCTTTAGGATATCTTGCACTTGAGTCGCGCTCAGCCCGGGATTGATCGAGAGCACCAGAGCAGCCACGCCTGCGACAATTGGAGCTGAAAAAGATGTTCCCCCTGCATATGCATAGCCGCCTCCATTAGTAGTTGTAAAGGCTGCTTCGGGAGCTCCGAGATCGATGTTGTTTCCATAATTTGAGAAGAAGGAAGGCGCATCAGTTTGGTCCGTCGCGCTTACTGTCAACATGTACGCATTGTCCGCAGCCGAATTCAGAGCACCGGAGTTCCCCGCGGCGCTTGTAACTATTCCTCCCTTGGCTTGGAAGTTTCTTGCAGCCGTGGTCACTGTTGAACTTTCGGACACGTAAAAGCTGATATTCGCTACGCGCGCACCGTGGTCACCGGCCCAGTTGAGTCCACTAGCAATTGCGGAAAAGGTGGCATATCCGGTTGAGTCGGCAACTCGGATTGGCATCAACTTACAGCCCCAGGCGATCGAGGCGATTCCAATTCCATTATTTGAACTGGCCGCTGCGGTGCCCGCCACTTTCGTTCCGTGTCCATGAACATCTCTAGTATCAGAACTATTGTTAATTACATTCCAGCCTGGAACCATCTTCGCGACAAGATCTTCGTGCGTTGCGTCAACTCCAGTGTCGAGAATGGCAATTGTGATGCTGCTACTTCCGGTTGTGATTGACCATGCGCTTGGGGCTTCAATTTTCCCGAGTTCCCATGCCTCACTAGTCGCATAATGGGGATCATTTGGCATCACTTCATCCGGAGCAAGCAGTTGATCCAACTCTGCAAACTCAACTTCCCTTCTATTTTCAAATGCTTGGACAAACGCTTTCTCATTCGCCTGGTAGGGCAACTCCAAAATGTGAACTCCAATACCCGGGATTTCTTCGGCATCTCTTGCTCCCAGTGCCGCGATGATTTGTCGCGCGTGATCTGGAAGGATGTGCGAACGAAACTTGACCAATAGCCGCCCTCTCACAAAATCTCCGCTTGGATTATGTGGTCCATTTTGGTCAGGGTGCGTCGGCGCTTTGCTCGAAGACGCCCCAGTCGATACCAACATCAACAAAGCAGTTAGGCACGCGGCAATGACTATTCTTTTCATTAATTTCCTCAATTTAGAAACTGGAGATGGGAGGAGTCCGTTGAGAGGCTGGAAACCTGAAGGAGTGCGGCACGAATCGGGGCGTAGGGCAGCGAGCGTTGAGAGTTCGCGATCAAGCTTCAGGCATGGTCGCAAACAGCAACAGTTATGCTTGGGTCTTATAAATCTTAACTGATTTACGGAATTTGGCGGGTAGGAGTGAGAGAAGCGTAGAAGCAATAGGTGCAAGACCAAATGCGGGAACACTTCTCCTGCTTTCGGTAACCCAGCCAGGTCGCGAAAGAATTTCGGATTGTGGAATTGCGATTTCGGATTGGATCCAATGCTTGGAACATAGATTCCAGCTTGGTTCCGCTACCCGCAATCAGCAAATCCTCACCGTGATCCTTCGAGAAATCCGCAATTCGAAATCCGAATTCCGAAATTCTCTCGACCCCCGTAGGCTTTGCGGCCCTCGCTCACACGAGGTGTGCCTTTATCGCTTCAGGTAAATCTCTCAAATAACGTGGCCCAGCTGTGGGCCAAGATCGAAATTACTCCGATGGACCAGATGTGTCAAGCATTGTTTTACGCAGGACCCGGCGGCTCTTTTGATTCGCCGCGCCAGAGCCTGAGGTGGGCTTAGCCTCAGGTAAACCAGCGAATTACTGGCTATTTCTCGGTTCGGCGAGCTGACATCACCAGAATGATGGCATCTCCTGAAGGACCAACATTTAGGGTTCCCACGATCACAGGTTCTCCTTCGCGCATGCTGATATCGGTGTTCAAGCCGGTGTTTTCATAGTTGATAATCGGCGCCGCGGGGCCATTCGATGCGATAGCGGTGCCGCTCTGAATCGGTATTCTGGCACCAAAAATGAAGCCTTCCATCCTAACTACCGTTTGACCGGCGGCATTCGTCGCCACTCTCACACGACCCACCTTGAACTCATTGAAGCTCGGAGTCGCGTTGGAAGCCGCGGCCGTAGCCATCAATGGGCCACCAATCCATCGCAGGCTAAGGTGTCCTTCGCTTTTGACTCTGTTTAGGAGTGTGGCCGCAAGGCGATAGTTCTTGAAAGGCAATGACATCCGAAGCTGTTTGATCAACGGATCGAGCGTGCCGGGAAGCTTGGTGTCTTCCACTGGATTGTTGGAAGCCACCAGCAGGTAGAGTTGAGTATCAAGATTTGTCTCGTCGTCTTTTTTATCCTTCTGAACTGCGGCTGATGAAGTCTCATCCGCTGTTTGAGCGCTTACTTGTTCGCATCCAATTACGAAGCAAGCAAGTAGCGTTGAAAACATAATTGTGGCCAGACTCTTACGCAGACGCATATCCTAATCTCCTTAGCAAACTGTGAATTCGAAGGGAGTGCAATGCGCGATTGAGTTAACGCACGCTGCACGCGTGTGGGCTTCGTTGACTAGCAACGCGATGGGCCAATAGTCGTTTGGTAACACGCCGGCAGAGGAGGAAAGTTCCAATGAGGATCCATGCGTTCAGAGATCAATCCTTAGATTGGGGTGGAATGGTTATTGAAGGACGCAAGCTGAAGCTTGTACTCTGAACCACTTGTATGCAGTTCAGAGTTCAGTCTCTTAGATTGGGTGGAATTGTTATCCAGGCATTTAGAGTTCAAGCTTTAGCTTGCGGATGGGCTAAGGTCACGTTGGAGAAACTGAAAGCCGCAACCTAAAGGTTGTACTCTGAACACCTGATGTCGAGCGGGATCGAAGGACGCAAGCTGAAGCTTGTACTCTGAACTACTTGTATGCAGTTCAGAGTTCTAGTCTCTTAAGTGTGCCGCTATCAATGGAACTCGCAATTCAAACTTTGCCCCAACGCCATTAACGCGTTTCGCCAATCGGGCTGAGCCGCCGGCTTCTTCCATGCGTTTCCGCACGATCGCCAATCCCAGGCCGGTCCCTCGCTGTTTGGTTGTGAAGAACGGCTCCCAAATTCTTTGCCGCAACTCCTCCGAAATCCCTTTCCCGGTGTCATCGACAATAACGACCAGGTCTCCACTCTCAACCGTTTGTATAACGGTTACTTCCCCGCCCCGGGGCGTTGCTTGCATCGCATTCAAGAGAAGATTTGAGATACCGATCCTCAGGGCAGAGACGGCGGTGCCTTCCAGTTCCTCGTCTTGATGGATCTTAGCCGTCAACTTGATGCCCTCTTTTTCAGCGCCCACCTGGAATAGCCTTACTACTGAATCGATCAACTGGCGTGCACGCATCGGCAATTCGGCTGGCGTCTCCTTACGCGCAAAGGTCAACAGTTGCGTCACGCTTTGGCCCAGGCGATCGGTTTCGCCGACTATCAAACTCAAATCCCTGGCGTAATCCCGACTGAGACTCTCGTCCTCACCCATGACCTGAGCGATAGACTTGATAGCCGAGAGCGGGTTTTTGATTTCATGGGCAACCGTAGCTGCCATCTGCCCAAGCGTAGCGAGTCGCTCACGCTCAGCCAATCTACGTTCGAGGCGCACATTTTCTTCAACCAGACGACAATCCTGGATTGCGATCGCGACCTGACCGGCAAGTATTTCCAAGATCGATCGTGTCTCCTGATTCAACACGCTTGGGGTTGCGTCAACTAGCAACAGTCCCGGAACCTTTTCATCTCGACGTAACGGATACGCGATCAAATAACCTTCAGCCAAAAGCAGAGGGTGGTCCTCCACGGGCTGCCAATCGTCGAGCTCTGAGAGACGGAGGATTTCTGAAACCCATGGTTCGGCAGGACCCTCTCGCGGGTCGACATGCTCAGCCTTAGAAGTTAGTGGCTCACTTACCAATATGCGCACGCGATGAAGGCCCAGGGCTGACGTCGTTTCTCGCTCAACAAACTCAAGCAACTCCGGCAACTGTTTGTACTGCCCCGCGTGAGAGCTGATTCGTGACACGATTTGTCGATAGAGAGCGGCCTCACGCGCGAATAGTTTGCGGAATCGTTTTTCCAGCCATCCTCGCAACGGCGCTGCGGCTAAGGCGAGGCCCAAAATCAGAAGCGCCTCAACCACACCTGGTCTAAACCCGTAACGCAAAGTGGCCCAGTCTCCAATCGTGCGAATGCCATAGAGATAGATGGTAAGGACCACCGCGGCAAACGATGCAACCACCAGACTTTCTTCAATGATGAGCTCAAGATAGCGATAACGATAAATGTAATAAGCGAGCAGTGCTGAAGGCAGTAGCGAACCCAAATTCGCAACTGTTTTTAAATAAAGTCCAAGTTGTGTTCCTTCACCAACGCCGAGGGCGAGGGCTGAAAGAATCACCACGCCGATGCTGAGAAAAGAAACCGCGAGGGTTCGCATGATTCGCTGCTCGCTAACATTTGTCGTCTTGCGAGCGATCAGCAGTTCAGTGACCGCAATTACAATCAGGACATAAGTGATCCACGCGGCCATCGGCAGAACCAGGAACTTAACCCGCGCGAGCATCGGCGCGTACTGGCCGGTCCAAATCTTGTATACCGCTACTGGCAGAAATAGCGGCGGCACGTACGAAAGAAAAAGTCGGATCTTTTCGGAGCGGTTTAGCGGACGATTAGAGCTAGTGGCCCAAAGGTGAAGGTGAGCGTGCAGCAGCAACGAGTAAGCGATCGTTATGCTGATGACAGCAACCGTATCTATGGCCCGAAGTCCGGTGGTCCATCCTTTGACCGGGAGGCCGAAAAGACCGTGCAACGTGATCAGAAGATTGCTCGCATGCCAACCACACATCGTTAGCGCGAGAGCAAACAGGACACGTTCAATGGGGCTAAGCTGGCGGCGGCGGGTAACGAGTTGAATCCCCATCCAGAGCGGGAGGACCGCTCCGATTGAGTAACCCACCAGTTGTAGAACTTCAAGAGGGGACATGAAGAATCAGAGATCAGAGGTCAGAGATCGGAAGTCAGATCGCAGATGGCCGAAAGCTCGCCCCAACCCGAACCTTCTAGGACCCAAACCAAGTTGATGAGACTCACTGAACCACTGAAAACTGACGGCTGATTGCTATTTGCTTCAGTTCGCCGCACTCCTCGCGGGAACCACCGTCAACGTAATTTCAGTTCGACGATTGCGCGTTCGTCCAGCTACGGTCGTATTTGAAGCTAACGGATTTGCGGCGCCCATGCCATTCGCTTGTATTCGCGACGGATCTACTCCAGCTGACTGAAACCGTTCCGAGAGTTGCCGTGCTCGTTCTTGAGTTAGTTGTTGCAAAGCCACTTCATCCCCACGGCTGTCGGTATAAGTTTCAATCAATACCTGGTAGTCAGGGTTACTTGCCAGCAGTGCTGCCAGCGGCTCTAGTTTTGCGGCAGCAGCAGAATTAAGAGTGGCTGCGCGCGGGCCTCCCCAAAGAGCCTCTGGCAGAATCAACTGGATACCACGCGAGGACTCTTTGATAGTGCCGTATTTCGCAAGCGACTGCTTGAGTGAAGCCTCGCCGGCACGTCTTTGTTGTTCGCGTGCCTGAGCGTCTCTGCTTTCTTCCTGCGCGCGGCGTGCTCCCTCAAGTCGAGCCAGACTAATCTTCGCCGCCTCAGCGTCGGTCCGCACCGCTTGAAGTTCATCTCTCAATCGTGAGACTTCACTTCTCTGCTCTCGCAATTGCTCATTTGCTGTTGCGAGATCTCGCTCGGCTAGTTCGCGCGCGCGTTGTTCACGTTCGAGCTCCGTTCGCAACTGTTGAATCTGACGCTGTGCGGAATCCGCCGTGCGTTCGGCCGTTCGCAAAGCTTCGTCTCTCCGCAGTGTCTCTTCGCGACGGAGGCGCGCAACTTTTCTGGCCTGGGCCAACTCCTCTGCCCGGGCGCCTGATGACGTCGCCTTGCGAGCCAGCACATCCACTTCTGCAATCGGTTGGTTAAATCTCAAAGCCTTTTCAGCAGCTTGCAAATCGTCCAATGCCGTCTGCAACTCTACCGGCGCATCCTGCGAGGCCCCGGCAAACTTCGCCAGATTAACAGCCTGCCTCGCGCCGAGCAGTGAGACTGGAATATCGCGATAGTCAGATGTTGCAATTTCCGGCACCCGCTGATCTCTGAAATAGTCACTGGAATTTCCGATGTACTGGACTCTCACAGTTTCAACCTGGCTCTTGTCCAGTTTCTGAGGAGGAATGTTCTCGAGGACCACCATTCGACTGGGCACCTTCATAAGAAAGTGAGGCTCCGCCGTAATCAACAAGGCAAAGGTTTGCAACGGCGTGGTGACGTCCAGTTTCGAGGCGACGAATGGACTGCCACCGCGTTTGATCTCACCAAGGTTGTCTACCCGTCCATCCGGCGAAATGGCCCACACCACAAAGGTCGTGTAGATCCCTCCCAGTTCATGTGCCCTTGGCAAATTATCGATTGACACTACTACTCTCGTTCCGCGGCGCCCTTCGCGCTTGACCTTGGCTTCACCTTTAAGCCTTGGCAGCAAGGTTGTGCCCTTAAATTTCACCTCGACAGTCTCTTCAAGGGGATAGGTGACCGCAGTGGTACTGCGAGGCTGATCCGTTTGAGCAAACGCAACGATGGCGGCCATTAGGCAAAGGCAGGATATTCCGGTCAATCGCGCAAAAAGCGACTTGAACATAACAAACAACTCCTTAACGATTTTCAGCGTAGTACGATGATCTCTCCTTCAGAAAGACCTTCTTACAGTTGATGCAAGCCCGGCGTTCATTGTTGCCGACCGAAAGGAAAAGGGTCAAGTTAATGAGAAAAAGAGGTGGGCGCAGCGTCGCGTGTGGAAACGTTTGGTCAATCGTCACCAACATCTTCTGAGCGAGACACGTGATACCTGGTCTTCCGGTCAGCAATTAGCTGGACCACGGCGATTGAGAGCGCTGTAAGTAGCAAAATGTGAACGAAGCCGCCCTTATGAAGAACAAACTTCAATACCGCCCAGATAATCATGAGCACGGCGACAACTATCCACATCGTGATGAGACCTTTCTAACGCTGTTCAGGAGAAGTAGGTGATTGTAAGTAAGCAGGATTTTGAAGGGAACTACTTACGACGACTAGCAGTCAGGGTGCTTCATTCAGTTTGTATCCAACGCCGCGAACTGTAAGCACGTAGCGAGGGTTCTTCGGATCCGTTTCCAGCTTCTTTCGCAGCCGGTTGATATGCGGATCGATGTTGCGCTGGTAGCCCTCGTACTCTGTACTCCATACTCGATCCAACAAAGCATTACGCGACCACGCTCGTCCCGGCTCTGATGCGAGCAACTCCAGAATCTGAAATTCCAAAGGTGTCAGATCAATGCGAACGCCTTGCCTGATGACTTCATGACGTCGCTTGTCTACAACCAGGTCTCCCACTTCCACCCGATCATCGTCGCCGCCAGTCGGCTGTATTACACTGGTGCGCCTCAGGAGGGCTTCAACCCGATACTCCAATTCACGTGGGCTAAATGGCTTGCCAAGATAATCATCGCCGCCAGCCTCGTAACCGGCCACCTTATAGTCGAGCGCATCATGGGCCGTTAGGAATAACGCCGGCGTCTGTACGCCCCGATCGCGCACACGCTTGAGAAGCTCAAAGCCCGTCATTCCCGGCATTGAAACGTCAAAAATAAAGCAATCGAATTTCCCAGTGATTGCCGGTTCCAAAGCAGCCGGGCCACTCTCGTGTTCGACTACCTGGAAGCCAAGCCGGCGAAAATACTCGGCCAGCAACAGTCGCATATCCGCATCGTCATCGACGATCAAGAGCCGCTTCCCGGCGTACTTGCTCGCTACTGGTGTTGTCTGTACCAAGTTGTCGCTCGATCCAGTCTGAATTTTTAGGTTGGTATTTCGCGGAGAATTATAACGCAGTTCTCGTGATGTGGTCTAAGAAAAGCTGAACTATCGCAAAAAGCTGACGCGAATATGGCAGAAGTGATCGAGGTGAGGACCACCTGGGATTCGCTCTGAGGGAATAAAACGCTAGCTCAAACGCCGATCAGGTTACTTTTGCTCGCTCCGCTGGAATCATCAGAGCGCGCAATCCCATAACCCAGGCAATAACGTAGATAACGGCCCGGAGCCAATTAAGACCCACCCACCAGTTCGTTAAGCTGACAATTCGGTCCCGACTCATCTTTGTGACTTCTTCACCAGTCAACAGGAGAACGTTTGGGATAAACCATGCGAATGTAAAGATGATAAGCACCAAAGAGAGCGTCGCTCCCACGATGCGCCACTTTCGATGATGTGTGTTCGCTTTGAATCCCGAGAGAATAGTAGCAATCGAAAGTATCCCAAGCATTGGCGTAACAAAGATCCAGAACTTCCCACCCTGATGGGTCACAAACTCCGGGTTGGCAATTCCGTGTTGATGAAAGGCCAGGACCGAATCAGGTGGTGCGCTGGCCCAGATCGGCACCAGCACCAACGCTTCATACACGCCGCCGCCGATCATGATTCCTAGATTAATAACAAACAGCAAGAGTATCACTTGAATGATTGATAATTTTGGCAATATTACGCCTCCCTGGTTAACGTCCCTTATCAACTGCCGTATTCTGGAAACCGGCTATTCTCCATTCGCCTTGGTCCTTCGTCATCACCAGGCTGATGGTTACGTCGGTCATACGAACTTCAGCGCCTGATTTATTTTTGAGTTGACCGGAGACGTGCACCAGCGCCACATCCACGCGGAGGAAACGGATCTGTTTCGCTGATAGTGTCAGAATCGAATCGTTAAAGACGGTGTCGAAGATTCGCTGGTGACCTTTTTCGATTTCATCATGCCCGGAAAGATGCATCCCGTTAATCACGACGTAGTCCGCGTTCGCAGCAAAGGGCTTCGCAAATAGAGAGCCGCTCCTGGAATTCCAGCCTTCTTCCATAGTTCTAACGTTTTGCCGAATCATCAATTCATCAGTCGTACGGTGGCTCGATTTCATATCACCTTGGGCCAGGACACTCGCGCCGCCTATGATTACAACTACCAATGCAGTCGCAAGACTGCGAAGACTGAGTATTTCCATGATTTGTTCTCCATGTATTTTGGTCCCTTCAGTGCCTTGCACCGAATCTATGACCCACGCGCTGCCGCGCTGTGGTACCGACCTCATGCCCCAACCGACGTTATGCCAAATGACATCGAATCAATCGAATCGGTACTGGCCTTCAGCTAGATTCCAAATTGGGAATAGATCACGCTGATCTGAATACCGGCGGAGTCAGCGGCCGCGTCACCGATCGAATAAGCGAGAACTGCGAAAGCGACGACGGTGATTGAGTAACACGCAAAAGCGAAACTAAGGAGTGTTTTGCGTTCGGCGCCGGTTTCTTCGAATAGCGTGTGACTCATTTTTCCCCTCTCGTAAGCGATCTAAGCGTGCTTGGTGCCTCACCCAGGAAAGCGATGAACAGCAGGAAATCTGTTCACCCTGGGGAGAAAATTTCTTTTGCCGAATTCAGGTGTCTTAAATGCTAGAATCCCGCCGCTATTCTCAAAGATTTGAGTCTTGCTCCCGGTTAAGCCCATGACTACTGTCTCACCGCAGGAAATCACCAGACTGCTCGCGGATTGGGCCAATGGCGATCGAGAAGCCCTCGATAAGCTCACGCCACTCGTTCATTCAGAACTCCGCCGCATCGCGCGCCGACAGATGAGCGGCGAACGTCAGGGTCATACTCTCCAGGCGACAGCTCTCGTAAATGAAGCCTACCTAAAGCTCTCGGGACGAGAAGGTTTCGAATGGCACGATCGCGCGCATTTCTTCGCGGTCTGCGCACAAGTTATGCGACACATCTTGATCGACCACGCGCGGACACACTCGAGGGACAAACGCGGTGGCGGCGCGGTCCAGGTGTCGTTGGACGAGGTGGCGGTGATGGGCCAGGAGCAGACTGAAAACTTCGTGGCGCTCGACGAAGCCTTGCGCGCACTCGAAGCCCTCGATCCACAGAAAGGAAGAATCGTTGAACTGCGATACTTCGCCGGACTCAGCCTTGAGGAAACGGCAGAGGTGCTGAAAATTTCCGTGAGTACTGTGAGACGTGAATGGCGTCGCGCGAAGGCTTGGCTCTATCGTGCAATAACCGAAGGGGGAGCAGATGAAACCCGACCGCTGGCGCGAAGTTGATCGAGTATTTGAGGGCGCATTGGAACGCGAAGGCGCCGACCGCATCGCGTTCCTGGATCGGGCCTGCGCGGGCGATCTCCCCATGCGACGTGAAGTGGAGAAGATGCTCAAGTTTGACGAGCAGGCGGGCGACTTCATCGAGAAAGATGTCTTCGATGTAGCTGCCGGGCTAATAACCGGTCGGTCACTTCCCACTGAGCCAATGCCCCCGACTTTCGAACAAGTTCGCTCAGTAAGAAAGTCACAATCCTCTTTTCCTTCACTTTCAATCGACGACGCGCGATTCATACCCGGTGAAGTGCTCGCCGACCGCTACCGAATCGTTGGTCTGCTGGGTCGGGGCGGCATGGGCGAGGTTTACCGCGCTGATGATCTCAAGCTGAAACAGTCAGTTGCGTTGAAGTTTTTGCCGGAGCGATTTTCGTCCGACGGCGCGGCGCTCGCCCGCTTCTATCGCGAGGTGAGTGTGGCGCGCGGAATCTCTCACCACCACGTTTGCCGTGTCTACGACGTTGCGGAATTTGAAGGACAACATTTCATCTCGATGGAGTTTGTCCGCGGCGAAGAGTTGGGATCCCTTCTAATGCGCATTGGGCGTCTGCCGCAGGATAAAGCCGTGGAGATCTCGCGTCAGCTTTGTGCAGGACTGTCGGCGATTCATGACAAGGGTGTGCTTCATCGTGATCTTAAGCCAGCCAACATCATGATCGACGAACGTGGCGATGTTCGTGTGACCGACTTTGGGATCGCGGCCCTCGCGGAAGAGGTGCGTGGACGCGAGGCCATGGCGGGAACTCTTGCATACATGTCTCCGGAACAACTTGAGGGGCGAGAACTGACGATCAAGAGCGACATTTTTACGCTCGGGGTAGTGCTCTATGAAATCTTCACTGGGAAAAAGGCCTTCACCGCTCCGAGCCAGGATGAATTGCTTCGCCTGCGACACAGCAATACGCAACCTTCAAGTCCGTCGGAAGTTTTGGCCGGCCTCGATCCTCTGGTCGAACGTGTAATCAATCGTTGTCTCGAGCGCGATCCTGAGAAACGTCCCGCGACTGCGCTGCAGGTCGCAGCCGCTTTGCCGGGCGGGGACCCGTTAGCCGCCGCACTTGCTGCCGGCGAAACTCCATCTCCGGAAATGGTTGCGGCCGCGCCTAAAGAAGGCGTGCTGCGGCCGGCCGTTGCCGTTTCGCTTCTGGCTTCAGTTCTTGTGCTGATGGCCTTGGTGTGCTTCTTTTCGAAGGACGTTGGTCTCTTCAGTAGAGTCCCGCTCAATAAGTCACCTGACGTCTTACGCGATCGGGCCGCCGAGATTTCCAAACGATTAGGGTACTCAGAAACCGCCGGGGATTCGGCCTACGGAATGAGCGCAGACATGGATTATCTGCAATTTATTCATGCCAACGATCCTTCACAGACACGCTGGGACCGGCTCAGGAGTGGGCAGCCAGCAGCTATCTACTTCTGGCATAAGCACAGCCCGGTGCCGTTGAGAATAGACGATGCAGGGGTCGTGACCGAAAACAGCCCTTTGCCACCGTTGGCGGGCGCAACTCAAATGACACTCGACACGCTCGGACATTTGCGATCGTTTCGAGCGGTGCCACCACATGAGAGCTCTTCAGTGGCAACAGTGAACAGCGATTGGTCCATCCTCTTTAACGAAAGCGGACTCGACCAAACGCGTTTGACCTCTGTCGCGCCGATCCGGACGCCTCCATACCCTTATACCGCCCGTGCCGCATGGGAGGGTTCTTATCCCGATCAGCCCGACACCAGGATGCGAGTAGAGGCCGCGATGTTCGAAGGGAGACCGGTTTTCTTTGAAATATTTGACGCCTGGGACATTCCACCCAATCAAGCAGGCTATATGGGAAGTACGAAGGAGCGTGCCCTCACCGTGCTACTGCTTTCGGTTTTCATTACCTGTCTGGTGGGCAGTGGGTTCCTGGCTTGGCGGAACCTGCGTTTAGGCCGGGGCGATCGAAAAGGAGCAGCGCGGCTCGGGGGATTTCTGTTAATCGTGTTCTTTATCAACTGGGTTTTGTCGGCTCATCATGTGGCCACGGAAATAGAGGCCTTCCACTTTATCTCGATGGCGTCAGGGACGGTGTTCTGGTCGTTTTTCTTCTGGGTGGTTTACCTTGCTTTTGAACCGTTCGTGCGCCGGCGATGGCCGGGCAGGATCATCTCATGGACCAGGCTATTGGCAGGAGGATGGCGTGATCCACTCGTAGGTCGCGACATCCTGCTTGGTGCTCTTTTTGGAACTACTATTATCTTCGTGACCTACTGCTCCTATATCGTGCCGCACTGGTTAGGCAAAGCGCCGGCTCTACCATGGTTTGATTCACCCGCTACGCGACTACTGGGACTGCGATCCTTGCCTTTCGGCGTTTCGTACCAGATCTTTGCATCACTGACTCAGCCCTTCATTATCCTATTCATACTTTTCATGTTTCGAGTTGTCTTACGTAGAGATTTGCTGGCCGCGCTTGGCGCAGGCACGCTCGCGGCTCTGGCCCTTTCTCTCGTGCAGCAGGATCTGCACCAAATACCCTTCGCAATTCTAAGTGCGGTGCTTGTAGTTTTCTGTCTGTATCGTTTTGGGCTCCTGGCTTTAGTCGCCGCGACCTATTTCCTTCATCTAAATATTTTCTTTCCAATCACATCCGACTTCACTGCCTGGTATGCCGCTGACTTTGTCGTCGCTCTGATCATCGCTCTAGGACTCGCGGTCTACGCGTTTTACATTTCACTGGCCGGCCAACCGCTATTTAAGAGCAAACTCCTTGAAGACTAGGAGCGGGAGACACAAATCAACTCCTTGGAGTGCGGTCCCGACGCGTCGGGAGCGCCGCTTTGGCCCGTGCTCGCCTAACTGATCCCAACGATCAATCCGTACGTAGGGCCAAAGCGTCCCGACGCGTCGGGACGCACTCCAAGGAGTTGCGTTTGAACAAAGGTGCATTTGCTCTTCCTCAATTGATACTCGCCTTGACGTTGTTGCGCGTGCGTAAGTATAGTTTCGATTCGAATTTACAGCCGTCATTCTATCCTTCCCTAATCAACTGGACCGGGCCTTTCGCAAGTTCTGATGCGCGATTTGAGAAGACTGTTTAGGTATTTGAAGCCTCATCGCGGGACTTTCGCACTGGCGACGCTCGCGATGCTGATGGTCGGTTTGCTGGAAAGCGCAATCGGAGCCCTGATTGTGCCAATCTTCGACCAGGCTTTCGCCCAGGCTGGTCACCGCACCCAGACGCTCTTCGGCCTGCAACGAATCATCCCGGAATCCGGCATCGGTGCCTGGAAAACAATTTCCATCCTGTTGTTGACGTTTACCCTGGTAAAGGGTGTTGCTGAATATTTGTCCACCTTCCTGATGGCCCGTGTGGGCCAATCGGCCGTCCTAAAACTGCGGCAGGATCTTTACAGTCACCTGCTCTCCCAATCGGCAAGTTTCTTTGAACGCCATCGCACCAACTATCTGGTGTCCCGTCTCGTTTCAAGTGCAGCCGCGATCGAAGCTGCGGTGGCCAGCACCTTGCGAGATATGCTGCGTGAGAGTTTCACCTTGATCGCGTTTCTCGCTGCGTCGTTCTATTACAGTTGGAGACTCACTCTTGGGTCCCTGATTCTGGCGCCCATCGTCGGAGTGTTGACGGCAAGATTCGGGACTGCTTTACGCAATTTGTCGCGCGAGAGTTTTGAAGGCAACAAGGAATTGACTGACACCGCGCAGGAAGCTTTATCGAATCAGACGATTGTTAAAGCTTATCGTGGTGAGGCTCGCGAATCCGCGCGTTTTACGGCGGTGGCAAAACGGATCGTGGGGGCCAATCTGCGAACGGCGAGAATATCCGGATTCGCGCCACCCGTGATCGAGATGATCGGCGTGGTCTTTATCGTGTTCCTGTTGTTTTTTGGCCAGCGTGAGATTGTTGCCGGGCGCATGAACGCGGCGCAGTTTCTAACGTTCTTGTTTTTTCTCTTTCGCAGTTACGACCCGATGCGTAAGCTCTCGCGATTGCAGAACAATATGGAACAGGCGCTGGCAGCCGCTCACCACGTCTGGGAAGTTATGGATGAGCATCATGAGCTGACCGACAAGCCGAACGCGGTGGTGCTTAAGCCACTCTCCCAGCAAATTGAGCTGCGCAACGTTTCCTTCGGCTATGCCAACGAAGAACGCTCAGTCTTACGTGACGTTAGTTTGACGATTCCCGCTGGTTCAATGGTGGCACTGGTTGGCGAGTCTGGTGGCGGTAAGTCCACTTTAACGAAACTGTTGCCCCGCTTTCATGATCCAACTTCAGGAAGCGTTTGTTGGGATGGTGTAGATTTACGCGACGCTACAATCGATAGTTTGCGCCGGCACATTGCGCTCGTAACTCAGGAAACCGTGCTCTTCAACGACACGGTCCGACACAACATCGCCTACGGCAAACCAGACGCTACGCAGGCTGAAATCGAGGAAGCTGCTCGCATTGCTTTCGCTCACGATTTCATCATGGAGTTACCGCAGAAATATGACACCATAGTGGGCGAGCGCGGGATCTTCCTATCGGGTGGCCAACGTCAACGGCTGGCAATCGCGCGGTCGCTGTTAGTTGATGCTCCGGTCCTGATACTGGACGAAGCGACGTCGGCGTTAGACGCAGAATCAGAACGTTTTGTGCAAAAGGCAATCGCGAATCTGGTTCGCAACCGGACCACAATCGTCATTGCTCATCGCCTATCAACTGTTCGCCGCGCTGACACGATCGTAGTTATGGAAGCGGGCAAAATAACGGAGCGTGGCAAACATTCGGAGTTGCTGGCCAAGGGTGGGCAGTACAGAAAACTTTACGAACTTCAGTTTGCTGATGAAGAAGAGATGGTCATTAGTCAGTAGTCAGTTGTCAGTTGTTAGTCGTCAATTACCGGACAGCTACAGGACCAACGGGCTACGTATTCAAAACCGACGAAGATTGCGACTCACAACTGACAACTGACAACTGACCACGGACAAACAATTATGAAATCAATGACAGGATACGGTCGGGGGTCGGCAATTGGTGATGACTTCTCGGTCTCGGTTGACCTAAAAACGGTAAACAATCGGTTCCTCGATATCCACCTGCGTCTCGGCGGTGAGTTGTCGTCGCTCGAGCCAACCATCAAGCGTCAGATCAGCTCGCGCCTTTCAAGAGGTCGAGTGGATGTCACCGTCAGCTTCGAGAAAACTGCGCAAACTGCCTATGAGCTTAACCGACCACTCATCGCAGGTTACGTACAAGCTCTTCGCACGATGCAGAAGGAATTCGATATCGCCGGTGAATTGGATATCAACGTGCTGGCTCGACTCCCCGGCGCGCTGCAACCAGCTCGCGACGGACTGAGCGCCGACGTGGGTCCAGCTTTGGAGCGAGCGGTAGCCGGGGCCCTCGACGAACTTGAGCGAATGCGAGCCCAGGAAGGCGAAGCGCTAAAGCAGGAGATGGCTGAGCGTATCGAAAAGATCGGGCGACTGGTTCCTACAATCGAAGCCGCAGCCGCCGGATTAGTTGATCATTACCAGATGCGTCTCCAAAAGCGCATAGGCGAATTACTGACGCGTAACGGTCAATTAGTTGAAGTCGATCAGGGGCGGCTGGCCCAGGAGGTCGCCTATCTTTCCGACCGCAGCGACATCAGTGAAGAGATGGTGCGCTTGCGGAGTCATCTTTCGCAGTTTCGCGACGCGCTGAATTCCCCTGAAGAAACCGGAAAGATGCTCGATTTTCTGCTACAGGAACTTAACCGCGAAGCAAACACCACCTTGTCAAAGTCGACTGATTTGACTATCAAGGAAGCAGCCCTGGCTATCAAAGCCGAAGTCGAAAAAATTCGCGAACAGGTCCAGAATGTTGAGTGAGCTAGACGACACAAACACCAAGCTTGACGCCGACTTACGGACCACAGAAAGCCGTGGAATTCTGTTTGTCGTCAGTTCGCCTTCCGGTGGCGGCAAGGGTACCTTGATCCGTCGCGTGTTGAATAACGTGCCTGACCTTAGCTATTCTGTTTCATTCACTACTCGGTCACCACGTAGCGGTGAGGAAGATGGTCGCGAGTATTTCTTTGTAACCACGGAAAAATTTGAGCAAATGGTGGCCGATAACGAGTTCCTGGAATGGGCTTATGTTCATGGAAAGCTTTATGGAACGGGCCACCGGCAGCTTAATCGTGAAATCTCCGAGGGACATGACATTATTCTTGAAGTCGACGTGCAAGGGGCAGCCAGTGTCCGGGAGCTGGTCCAGGATGCCGTAAGTGTGTTCATCCTTCCACCGTCGTTAGCGGTTCTAAAGCAACGATTGATCGCGCGGGGAACCGACTCGGCTGAGGATCTGGATCTGAGGCTACGTAATGCCCCAACTGAGTTGGAACACTATTCAAACTTTCAATACGTCGTCATCAATGACGACGCAGATCGCGCAGCAGAACAACTCGCCTCGATTGTTTACGCTGAACGCGCGAGACTTAGCCGGCAGGAACCTCGGGTTAAGCAAGTGGTCGAAGCATTCGCCGCCGGTGAACTTGATAACGCAAACTAACTTTTGATTGGAGTAACTTTTACAAATGACTGCTAATGAAGAACTGACCGAGATTGCGGAAGAGACTACTGCTCCTGAGATTGATTCGAAATATCGATTGATCATTCTGGCCGCCAAACGAAGCAAGCAACTGCAGCGTGGTGCACGACCGCGAATAGACATCGACGCCGTGAAGCACAAAAACACTCGAATTGCTTTGGAAGAAGTGATGCGGGGCCGCGTCAATTTCGAGGTTCATACGGATGGCGATGAACCAAAGGAATAATAGTTAACAACTAACGGGCGCCTCACATCCCTTTGTAGTCAGGCCCACCTCCACCCTCCGGCGTTACCCAGTTAATAATCTGGTAGGGATCCATGATGTCGCAGGTCTTGCAGTGGACGCAGTTTGAAAAGTTGATTTGCAGCTTGCGCCGGCCTTTCTCGCTGTCGTCAACCATTTCATAAACCGCGGCCGGGCAGAATCGCTGGCATGGATTACCGTATTCTTCGACACACCGCGTCGCGCAGATATTTGTGTCGAGCACGTGAAGATGGGCGGGTTGATCCTCACTATGGCCCACTGCGGCGTGGTAAACGTCGGTGAGTTTATTGAAGGCTATTTTGCCGTCAAACTTGAGACCGTCATAGCGCTGTTCGATGTTGTCGCCCCGATAGCCATAGGCCGACAGCTTTCTCATTTCCTCGTGCCCGGCTTCCGCTTTCGCGCGATCACCTATTCCCCAGGAACGGCCGCCGGTAACAAACTGAAGTCCGGTGTTGACTAGACCCAACCAACGGCCGTGCTTAAACCCGGCGTGAAAGTTTCTGACCTTACGCAACTCCGGGATGATCCAGCTGTCGTTAACTAGTTGCTCATAACGCTGCAACTGCTTAGCTGAATAGTCACCTGCAATCAATGCCTCGAAAATCGCCTCTGCCGCTAACATGCCGCTCTTTATTGCCGAGTGAATTCCTTTCAGCCTCTGCGAATTAAGAAAGCCCGCGCAATCTCCAACCAATAACACGCCGTTCGAATAAATTTGCGGCATCGCGAAATATCCGCCAGCCGCGATTGTCTTGGCGCCGTAGCGAATCATCTTTCCACCTTCGAGCAATTGCCGCACGAAGGGATGGAGTTTGAATTTTTGAAACTCGGCGTGTGGGTCGAGCAGCGGATCTTTGTAATCCAGTCCCGTTACATAGCCTACATTCAGAATTCGATTTTGCATGCCGTAGATCCAGCCACCACCGTAGGTACTTGCGTCGGACGGATAGCCAAGTGTGTGTGTGACTCTGCCGGTCGGATATCGATCGTCGGGCAACTCCCAGAGCTCTTTGACACCAATGCTGTAAACCTGTGGCTCGCGTCCATCGTCGAGATTCAGTCGCTGCACCAGTTGCTTCGTAAGCGAGCCGCGCGGACCTTCGCCAAGGACGGTTACCTTGGCGCGCAGGTCAACTCCAGGTTCAAAATTCGCCTTCCGCTTCCCTTCCTTGTCGATACCCTTGTCACCCGTGCGCACACCGACAACTGCGTCGTTCGCGTCGTAAAGCAGATCGGCCCCTGGAAATTCTGGAAAGATATTGACTCCCGCTTCTTCACATTTTTCGCCAAGCCAGGCAGTCAAGCGGTTCAAGGAAACAATGTAGTAACCATGATTCTTTAACGGCGGCGGAGTGATCGGCGAGCGAATAGAATGGTTCTTCGTTAGATAAAGGAAGTAGTCCTCATTAACGGGTGATTCAAGCGGCGCTCCCTGCTCCACGAAGTCAGGGATTAATTCTTTAAGGGCCTTCGGATCCATAACGGCGCCAGACAGAATATGCGCTCCGACTGACGCGCCTTTTTCGATAACGCCGATCTCTACTTCGCCCAGCGCCTGTCCCTCGCGTTTACCATTCGCGATTTCTTCGTTGTGAGTCTTGATTAGTCGCGCCAGGTGAAGCGCGCCACTCAGATTGGCCGGACCAGCACCGACAAAAACCACATCCATCTCTAAGGTTTCGCGTTCCATCAATTATTCCTGTCTTGAAAAATGAATGACCATTCAGTTTTGGCGGCAGTATAGCAAATGATGGCGTGATGTCGCAGTTCGTCGCGCTCGTGTGCTTTCGTGGATCGTCTAATTGGTATCGGGAAGGACGATCGACGAGTTCACACGAAACAGCACGAAGCACCCCCGACTGACAGACCGCGGTTCCCACTGTAGAATCAACTAAATAACGAAAGTTGAGAATAGTCAGTGACTGCACCAGCTCATACAAACCGGCTGATAAATGAGACCAGCCCTTACCTCTTACAACACGCCCACAATCCGGTTGATTGGTTTCCGTGGGGCGAGGAGGCGTTTGAAGTCGCGCGCCGAGATCAGAAACCGATTTTGTTAAGCATTGGATACTCGGCTTGCCACTGGTGTCATGTCATGGAACATGAATCGTTTGAGAATGAAGCAATCGCGAAATTGATGAACGATAATTTCGTCAACATCAAAGTCGATCGCGAAGAGCGGCCGGATCTGGATCAGATCTACATGACGGTAACTCAAATGATGACGCATCACGGCGGCTGGCCCATGACAGTCTTTCTGACTCCGGACGCGGTTCCCTTTTACGCCGGTACCTACTTCCCTCCGGAAGATCGTCACAACATGCCGGGCTTTCCGCGCGTGCTAATCAGTTTGGCAGAAGCATATCGGGAACGTCCTGATGACATTAAGCAAACGGGCGACTCAGTACTTGAAGGATTGCAGCGCTCCACTGCCACTAACGAATCGGCGGAGTCGCTCTCAACTGATCTTCTGGATACGGCTTACCGCGGAATGATCAAAAACTACGATTCAACCAATGGTGGCTTCGGTGGCGCACCAAAGTTCCCACCAGCAATGAGCCTGGAGTTCCTGTTACACCATTACTACCGCACTTCGGAACCCAAGGCATTGGAGATTGTGCAGCACACGTGCAGGAAAATGGCTGAAGGCGGAATCTACGATCACCTCGGCGGCGGCTTTCATCGCTATTCAACCGATTCACGTTGGCTAGTGCCCCACTTCGAAAAAATGCTCTACGACAATGCGTTGCTATCCAGGCTCTATCTCCATCACTACCAGGTAACGCAAGACGAAACAGCCCGGAAGGTTGTTGAGGGAACTCTGGACTACGTTGTGCGCGAAATGACGGATGATAAAGGTGGTTTTTATTCCACCCAGGATGCCGACTCGGAAGGCGTTGAAGGGAAATTCTTTGTTTGGAGTCTTGATGAGGTTGAGAAACTCCTCGGCAAAACCGATGCTGCTCTATTCGCTGCCTACTACAACGTTACCGCCGCGGGAAATTTTGAAGAAGAAAATATTCTGAATATCACCAAAGACCTGGCGGAGGTCGCAAGTGCTCAGAAGGTAACAGTAGACCACTTGGGCCAGGTGCTCGCGCACGGTCGTGAGAAACTATTCGCCACACGTGAACTCAGAATAAAACCAGGTCGTGATGAAAAAGTTCTGACGGCGTGGAACGGTTTGATGCTCGCCAGTTTCGCGGAGGCAGGAGCCATCCTGAAGCGCCCGGATTACACAGAAGTGGCTAGAAGCAATGCCCGATTCGTCCTTGACCATCTCCGCAAAGATGGATTGCTGTTGCGAACTTACAAGGATGGCCAGGCCAAGCTCAACGCTTATCTGGAGGACTACGCGTTTTTCATAGATGGATTACTGTCGCTGTTTGAAACTGCTGGCGAGCTGCAATGGTTGCAGGATGCGACGGGCCTGGCCGATACGATGATCGCCGAGTTTTGGGACGACGGCGAAGGAGGGTTTTTCTTTACGGGTAAGTCACACGAAGAACTAATCGTCAGGTCCAAAGATTTCTTTGATAACGCCACACCGTCTGGCAACTCGGTTGCGGCTGAAGTGCTCTTGCGTCTGGGGCTGTTGACCGATAACGCCGACTATCAACGACGGACGGCGGCTATCCTTCGTTTGACCGCAGACAGCCTGGGCCGTTATCCATCGGGCTTCGGGCGAATGCTATGCGCGCTAGATTTCCATCTTGGGAAACCGAAAGAGATTGCCATACTAGGTTCACCTGCAGCAGCAGAAACCACAGCACTTCGAAACCAGATTTGGGAAATCTACTTGCCGAACAAGGTGATCGCCCTTGCCGACATCGGTGACACCGAGGCGGCCAAGGTCTCTCCCCTGCTTCGCGACCGCGGAGAAATGGGCCAATCAATCGCCTACGTTTGTGAAAATTTCACCTGCAGCCGGCCCGTCACCGATCCAGCAGATCTGCGTTCGCAGCTTCAGAACAGGGCAGCTCAAGCCTCGTAGGGTCGAAAGTCGCCTTTGCACAAAAAGTAAATCGAAGGCCAGTCCGCGATAGCGGACGAACCCCTCCTTTTTGTGGTCAAAGCCGCGAAAGTTGCGGAAACACTCAAGTCCCCCTTAATTTCCTCCCCTAACTGACCTTATCCTTGACGCCAACACACTGAGAAGGTTATAGTTACGGCAGCCAACAATGTTGGCAAACGGCCAACATTCGCCAGCACCCGCTGGTGCCTTTAGCTCGTAACACTCCAACTAAACCCGAGTTCTCGTCGCCGTCCACGGACACCACACATGACCAAAGCCAGGAACTGGACCAGTCCAATGCTGCTGAACAGCATCTCCGCCGTAGGTTTGATCCTCCTAGGTGCGGCTCTCATCTCCACTGTTCGGTTGCCGCTACTCACCAGTTCCGGTTTTCTCTCGTGGCTGGGACTGCTGGCGTTAACTGTCGTTGCGAGTCGCTTTACGGTTTCGATTACAACCAGCGTTGGGGTGAGTCAGAGTCGCAAATCAGTTGCCGACGCACTGGTCTTTCTTGCGGTAATGATTTATGCAGTTCCGCCTGCAGAGACTGCCGGTCCAGCTACTTTGCTGGCTGCGATCGTTGGCCTGGTTTCATCATATGGTTTGGCGAGCAGACGCGAAGTGATTGCCACTACTGCCATCGCTGTCATTTCCACCTTCATCTCCGCCTCATGCTACGGCATGCTCGTCAATCTCTTCGCCAGCGACCCTTCCCGCGACGCAGGCAATGGTCTACCACTCAATGTGTTTCTGGTTCCTCTTTGTGTGTTGGCGGTGCTTCAGTATTTCTTGAGCACGCTGTCCACCGTTCATGTTCTTAATCTCATTGACAACGAGAAGCCCCACGAGGTCCCTTCGAAAGAAAGTCTGGTTTGGACATTGACAAGCCAGGTGGCAGGGGCCGCCTCCGCCGTTCTCTTCTATTCGGCTCTCAAGGGCGCCGGTGTACCGTCTGTGCTTCTCGGCCTCCTGATCACGGGGCTGGTCCATTTGCTCTACAGGTTCAATGAGAAGCGGCTGGCCGAAGTGCGACGTGCCGAGGCCGAACATCGAAAACATGTAGAAGAGATGGCAACGATTCATATGAACACGATTGAGTCGCTGGCCATTGCGATTGACGCCAAGGATCAAACTACTCATGGGCACGTTCGACGCACACAGATTTATGCTTCGGAAATGGGCCGGCTGCTGAACGTTAAGAGCACCGAGGTGCAGGCTCTTTTTGCAGGAGCACTTTTGCACGACATCGGGAAGCTGGGTGTTCCGGAATACATACTCAACAAACCGGGCAAACTTACTGAAGCTGAGTTTGCAAAAATGAAAATACACCCCACCGTTGGGGGCGACATTCTGAAGCGGGTGAACTTCCCTTACCCGGTTGAAGATATCGTGCGGTATCACCACGAAAAATGGGACGGTAGTGGATATCCGAAAGGTCTGCGTGGTGACAAGATCCCTTTGGTAGCTCGGATCATATCCGTGGTCGACTTCTATGATGCCACGCGATGCGATCGGCCTTACCGAAAAGGGATGCGACGCGAAGAGTCACTCTCGTTGCTACAGAGTATGGCGGGAACCGCTTTCGATCCCGGAGTAGTCTCTGTATTTGTGGAACATGTCGAAGAGTTTGATCGGCTCATCGAAGCCGAAGACATCCAGGAACAGGTTACCTCAGAGATCGCAGATGACGACTACCAAACGGCGACGAAGCCTGATGCAGGTCTGGCGTCAAATGTATTAGGCGCGCCGGATACCGACGCTGGCTTTCGCTCGATCACCGATGCGCAGCGAGAGGTTTTTGCTCTCCACGAGATCGCTCAAACGATTGGTTCATCACTCAATCTCAGCGACACGGTTACCCTCGTGTCCAACAAGCTGCGAGCCATCGTTCCCTTCGATACCTGCGTGATTTTTGTAGTCGACGAAAAAACCGGAAAGGCTGTCGCGGCCCACGTTGCGGGTGAAAATACTGAGGCCTTCACCAACCGGCGAATGACCGTGGGAGATGGCATCACCGGCTGGGTGATAGCGAACGCTCGCTCTATGTGCAATGCGTCTGTGGAATTGGATCTGGTCGGAGTAACGGAGGAAGCTGCCCGAAGTTACCGCGGAGTGCTCGTTGCTCCGTTGCTCAGGGAAGACGGCGCGTTTGGTGCCATCTCACTCTACTCCAAGACACGAACGTCGTATTCAACCGAGCATGTTCGTCTGCTCGAGTCAGTTTGCCAGCACGCCGCGACGGCTCTCAACAACGCCATCGCCTTTGAGAAAACCAAAGACAGCGCGTTGATCGATCCCTTAACTGAACTGCCAAACGCTCGCGCTTTCTACATGATGCTGGAACAGCGACTTGCCGAATGCCAACGTATGAGCAACGAGTCGCTGGCTGTTGTGTGTATGGACGTCGACGATTTTAAGGGAATCAACGAGCAGTATGGACACGCCACTGGAGACCGCGTGCTGGCTAGCATCGCTGCCGTCATGCGGAAGGAACTCAGGCAGATGGACATGTTGACTCGATATGCCGGGGACGAATTTGTGGCAATAATGCCCATGGCCTCAAGCCACATGGCTGCGGCCGTTGGAGATCGCATTCGAAACGCGGTTCAAAGTCAGAAGTTTACGGTGCGCGCTGACAAAGTGGTGCAGGTAGGATTGAGTGTGGGTATTTCGTGCTTTCCCGATGAAGGAGATACAACGGAGGAGCTACTGACCGCGGCTGCTCGAAAGATGCAGGCTGACAAGCATTCACGTAAGGTAGTGGTGACTCTCTCCGATTGCTCACCTGCCACGCTCGACGCCTTCAGATAATCAAGAATTATTTCACTATCAAGCGCACTTCGCCTGAAGCGAGGTGTGCTTTTTTGTGTTGAGGTTAGAGCTGTTTTGCGCGTCGTTACAAACCTCGCGTATAATCGCGCTCGAACATCCGCCCCAACCGACGAAACAATTTCACGTAACCCAGACCGCCCTCCGCAGGGCGGTTAATTACCCGAAAGCGTGCCTGTGGCAAAACCAAATTCTGAAATGCGAAAACGAACGCCTGAGCCTTCGCGTCTGGGAGCAGAGGAAGAGAATGCAACCAGCGTTTTGGACCAGGACTCTGCTGCCGGGGCGAACGCGCAGAGCCCCAAGCAGGAGGAGAGTGCAATAAAGGCCGAGCAAAAACGGCGCATAGCCGCCCTGGACAAAGAGACGCTGGTGAAGATCTATCACCAGATGCTGCTGGTTCGTCGCTTTGAAGAAAAGTGTGCAGAAGTCTACAGCGCCGGAAAAATTGGCGGATTTTGCCATCTTTATATAGGTCAGGAAGCAGTGGGTATCGGATCCATCTCGGCGATCCGTAAAGACGATTACGTAATAACCAGTTATCGAGAGCATGCGCACGCCATCGCGAAAGGCATGACGCCCGAGTCAGTCATGGCGGAGTTGTTTGGTAAAGCCACAGGCTGCTCCAAGGGCAAGGGTGGCTCGATGCACATGTTTGATAAGGAGTTTAACTTTCTCGGTGGCCACGGGATTGTTGGCGGACAGATTCCCCTGGCAACCGGAGTCGCCTTTGCTTCGAAGTACAAGGGGACCGATCAAGTTACGATTTGTTATTTTGGCGAGGCGGCAGTTAACCAGGGTGCATTTCATGAATCACTGAATATGGCCCAACTCTGGAAGTTGCCATGCATTTACATCTGCGAAAACAATCAATACGGAATGGGCACCTCGCAGCAACGGGCAATGTCGTCCCAGGATGTTTCCCAAAAGGCGTGTGCTTATGACATTGCGTCGGAGTTCGTGGATGGGATGGACGTGTTGGCAGTACGCGAGGCAACTGTGCGCGCTGTTGAGCGGGCACGCAAAGAGAGTCTTCCGACACTGCTTGAGATTCGAACTTATCGCTTCATGGGCCACTCCATGTCCGACCCAGGAAATTACCGCACGCGGGCTGAGATCGAACGTCATCAGGAGCGCGACCCCATCAAGCTTTTCGCTACGAGTCTGAAAGAAGAAGGCGTGATGGACGATAAAGAATTTGCGGACTTTGAAACGCAGGTACGTGAAGAAGTTGAAAAAGCGCTTAAATTCGCCGAGGAAAGTCCATTACCCGCTCCCGAAGAACTTTACACTGACATTTACGCAAACCCCATTGTGCCGGGTAATCGTTAGACAACCGGATCTCGAGGAACAATAGATGGCTGTAATAACAATTCGTGAAGCACTCAATCAGGCTCTACGCGAAGAGATGCTCCGCGATGAAAACGTCTTCCTGATGGGCGAAGAAGTCGCAGCATATCAGGGCGCCTATAAAGTCACGAAAGGGTTGTTACAGGAGTTGGGTGAAAAACGCGTCATCGACACGCCCATAACCGAGCTTGGTTTTGCGGGCTTGGGAGTGGGAGCGGCGATGGTTGGTCTACGGCCGATCATCGAGTTTATGACTTTCAACTTCTCCATTCTTGCCATCGACCAGATCATAAACTCTGCCGCCAAGATGCTTTATATGTCAGGTGGCCAGTTCAACATTCCAATCGTCTTCCGTGGTCCTGGAGGCTCAGCTTTTCAGGTCGGGGCACAGCACTCCCAGGCGATTGAGTCATGGTTTGCCTACTTCCCGGGCGTGAAAGTGGTAATGCCATCGACGCCGGCCGATGCGAAAGGACTCTTAAAGTCTGCTATTCGCGACGATGATCCTGTCATTTTCATCGAGCAGGAGCGGATGTACGGCACTAAAGGTGAGGTGCCTGATGATCCAGACTTCATCGTGCCTCTTGGCGTCGCTGACATAAAGCGTGCAGGCACTGACGCAACGATCGTGGCGCGATCTTTGATGGTGCCAGTGGCACTGAAAGCTGCTGAAGAGCTTGAGAAGCAAGGCGTTTCTTGTGAGGTGATTGATCCGAGAACGATTCGGCCTCTAGATATCGGAACCATTATCGAATCGGTGAAGAAGACTAACCGCGTGGTGGTCGCTGAAGAGTCACATCCGTTCTGCGGCGTCGGCGCTGAGATCAGCGCGGAGATTACCGAGCAGGCTTTTGACTATCTCGACGCGCCTGTTAAGCGCGTTTCTGGCCTCGACGTGCCAATGCCTTACGCGAAGAATCTCGAGGACGCAGCACTACCCACCGTTGCTCACATTGTCGCCGCTGTTCGCGAAGTAAGCTATTTGTAGGTGCATTCTTTGGCGGCTGAACTTTGGTGTTGATTAGGTTAGGTTGACGCCGACGAACCAGGACAACTGAAAAAGGACCAATTGGAATGGCCACTCAGGTAATCATGCCCAAGCTCTCTCCAACTATGGAAGAGGGCCAACTCTCTCGCTGGCTGAAAAAAGAGGGCGACAAGGTATCGATGGGCGAACCGCTAGCCGAAATCGATACAGATAAAGCCACGATGGAGATGCAGGCACTGAGCAACGGAGTGCTGCGAAAGATTCTGATCCAGGAAGGCGAGTCGGCTCCCCTGGGCCAAATCATCGCGATCATCGGCGAACCTGACGAAGATATTTCAGACCTGGAAGGCAAAGCTGCAGCTGCTCAACCGGCCAAGCAGGAAGTAAAGGCAGAACCTGAAAAACCAGCAGAAGAGAAACCTGAACCCGCAGTCGCCGCGCCACAAGCCAAAGCTGAAGGAAATGGTAAACCGATAGCAGCTCCGGTTGAGACAGCTGGAGGACGGTTAATCGTTTCCCCCCTTGCCGCACGAATGGCCGCCGAATCCGGTATAGATTTACGCTCAATAAGCGGGAGTGGTCCAGGTGGGCGGATTATCAAACGAGATGTGGAAAGCCGCATTGGCCAGGAGGCACCGGCCGGCCAGCAACAAGCGCCCGCGAAACAACTCCGTATAGTGCCACGAGCAGAGCCAGGCCAACCCTCTACTTATCACGATGAACCCATCACTGAAATTCGACGCATCATAGCCAAGCGCCTGGTGACGTCCATTGGCCCGATCCCACACTTCTTCCTCACAACTGAAATAGAAATGGATCGCGCCGCTGAAATGCGCGCCGGCATCAAGGAGCTGGATCCTGATCTTAAGATCAGCGTCAACGACATCATTATCAAGGTCGCGGCCGCTGCCCTGGTGCAGCATCCCCAGGTGAATGCGTCATTCCAGGAAAAAGTAATCCGATACTACGATCACGCCGACATTGGCGTTGCTGTAGCTATTGATGATGGACTAATTACGCCAGTTGTGCGTGCGGCCGATCAAAAGTCACTTAGTCAGATTGCGGCTGAGGTGCGCGAACTTGCCGGCCGGGCTCGTGAGAAGAGACTCAAGCCTGAGGAATACACAGGTGCCAGCTTCTCGGTCAGCAACCTCGGTATGTTTGGGATTGACGACTTCACTGCCGTCATCAATCCACCTGAAGGCGCGATTCTCGCAGTGGGAGCAATGTCTCCCAAGCCGGTGGTCCGGAACAACGAGGTAGTTGTTCGTCAAATGATGAGGGTAACTATGTCGTGCGACCATCGAGTGATTGATGGAGCCACTGGAGCGAAGTTTCTGCAGACATTCAAGAAAATTTTGGAGAACCCACTCTTTTTGGTGGTTTGATAAACGCCTCACTTCACCTTTTGAAAGCTTTCGACTAGTAGAAGACCTTCCCTTTCACTCGGCCCGTTAACACTCCCAAGACGGATCAAAAATAGATCGACCTTATCACCACGATTCAGATCGTTTTGGATCTGCTTAATTAATTGCTTCCCAATTGTAAGCCAATGATTTGTACCGGTTTCATTGAAGAGCATTTCAGACTGATAGTTGGCCATGTAAAACTCGGGTGCCCCTGCATACCGTTGCGTCCAACGGCGCAGCAACGCTTTTCTATCTTCTGGCAACGACCTTACTGAACCTCTAAAAGTGAGCCGTACGCGCGAAGGTAGAACGTTTCCATAGATCACTCCGCCCTTCCCATCTCTATCGCCTGCTTCGCCCTCTGATGCGGAGGCAATCTCCTTCAAAGTGCGTGAAGTGTAATCAGCAGGGGTGCGAGCCTTTTTGGGTCCCGCGCCCAACGGCTCCTGGCCATAGACGACAGTGGCGGTCAACATTAGAGCAACGCTTAATACCAAAATAAGTCTCGACATTTGCTTACTCTCCGTTAAGAAAATCTTGTTATCAAATCAGCTCTGTGGGTCAAAGCACGGAGCCGCTTCAGTAGTGCCGTAAATCAGTTTCAACTTTCAACGGGTTCGACATAATGGGCACATCCGGGCACAATTCACGATTCGTATCTTCAGACGGTTTTGGAAACAAACAATTGCCCCGAGCTCTATCTACAGAACGAACCATAACTCCGCATTTGGCCCTCATCGCGGTTCAGATCCTTTTCGGCACCTGGCCCATCATTGGCAAGATCGCTCTCAAATCAATTTCAAGTACCAGTCTGGTCGGCATCAGGCTTATCGGCGCCGCACTCATTTTTGCGCTGCTGCAACGAAGATTAGCGGAATTGCGAAAGCTCTCGAAATGGACGCTTGGTTGGCTTCTGATCACCAGTCTTCTCGGCGTAGTTATCAATCAACTCATCTTCGTAAAAGGTCTCACACTTACAACTGTTATCAACGCCACATTATTATCTACCACGATCCCTGTATTCACTCTGGTAGTCAGTATTGCCCTTGGCTACGATCGCGCTTCGCCTCGTCATGCTGTCGGAATTGGCCTAGCGGCGCTGGGTGTTATTTACCTGGTCGATCCGTTTCAGTCGAACTTTTCCAGCGACAATACCTTAGGCAATCTCTTGATTGTGGTGAATTCGTTTTGTTACGGCGCGTACATTGCCGTGTCGAGGGATTTAGTAAGAAAGTATGGAGCGCTCGATTTAATTACATGGATTTTTGTCCTCGGCGCGATCTTGACGCTCCCACTTACGGCTTACTCCTGGAGCTTTGAGAATTGGACCGACCTAACCCCTTCCTTCTGGATTTCTGTTGCTTACATCATTACCGTTCCCACAGTCGGCGCTTATTACCTGAACGCCTGGGCACTTGGGAGACTACCACCCAGCATTGTCTCAATCTACATTTACCTCCAACCGCTGATGGCATTCGGTCTGGCACCTGTGATTCTGGGCGAACGCCTCAGCTCCAGAACGCTGGTCGCATGCGGGTTGATCTTTGCGGGTGTGGGTGTGGTGACTATTCGGAGTCGCACCAAGGCCGTGGAAGAGGTTTCGGAACACCCCGACGCAATGGCCCATTAGCGTAACGCAAACTGTTAGTTGCAGGGGCCTTAACTATTCTGATCGTGAGTGTAAAAACATGACCGGCTTGTGAGCGCACCCGACGCCAACTAACAGTTTGCGTTACAGCGGCAGCCGAACATTCGAAATGATCCGCCCAACCGGGTAAAGATTCATTTGAGGATCCCAATAGGGCGAGCGACGATAAAAGAATTGCAATCGCTCGTAAGAGTTCGCGGCAAACGCTGGATCCGTTGCCAATCGCTTTTCAAACTCCTCCCGTAACTTTGGATCTTTGGCGAGCATCTCGCGCGCTAGTTTTTCGACTACGTACGCTTCGCCATATTCCTTTTGCTCGAACGTCGCATTAAAGAAACCCCAACGGACCAGCGAATCTGGAGCCTCCGGCTCCAACAAATTGATAGCGACTCGGGATAACCGCTGAGCCACCTGAATCACAAGAGAGCCGGCGGGAAATGTTCGCTGCTCTCGTATGACCTCAACCTTAAACGAGGGCATCTGCCGCCCTTCAAACGGAGCTGGCGCCCACTTCACTTCCCGAAAACGGTAGCTTTCGATTTCAATCTGTGTCGCTGCTTTGGTGGATGATGTTTTCAAGCCGTGGGCCTTGATAACATCAATAACCTCTGTCCATTGCGGCGGCACAATGTAATAGAGCGGCGGTGCGACTGCTGTCTTAATCCGCAGGTCGTTATACATCGGCACCGTCATTTCCATCGGCTTAGTCCCAAAGGAAACGTAGGGAGTGTTGGAGATCTCGCTTAGCTCCACTTTCGACTCAAGCCCACGAAACTTGAAGGGCACAGTCTTCTCAGTCAACTCAAACTCAATCGGATACTTGCGTTGAGGGTCGTATGTTGAACCAAGCATCTCAGCTTCGGCATCTGCGTCACGTCCCGCTTTAAACAGAGCCTCCGGGTCCTTGTTAACTTCTTCCAAGGTGAAGCGGAGAAAGTCGTAAGTGCCAATCACCCTGGGCCGATACGGCTTCAACATGTGAGTCTCAATCAAAATGCCGGGTCTGTTTCTAAGCGGTAGATAACCGGTGGAGAAACGGGGACTGCCGTTGAAATCTCGGATACCCTTTGAGAAATCTCGATTGTCGACAAACTCCAGATACCAGGAAACAACATTTCCGGCAGCCTCGGTCGCCGTCGCAACTCGGCCATCGACAACCTTCCTTTCCCAGTCCAGCACGCTTGCCGGTACACCCGCGTGATGCTCGTGTTGATAGGTGATGTTGTATTGATAGTCGGCGCCGTTAGTGACGTGGCAATCAATAAACAGATCCGGCGCCCAGCGGTTCCACAATGAAAGCCACGCTCGTGTTTCGGGTGTGTCGGCTTTCATGTAGTCGCGGTTTAGATTCTGGTAGCTGGTGGTGGTCCGCCAACCCATTTCTTCCGGCCCGTTTTGATTAATGCGATTGTAAGGACTCACCCGCTCATGGCCATCAGTGTTATAGATCGGAATGAAAAGCACTACGACGTTCTTCAGTAAACCTTCTCTGGTTTTGGTGATGGCAATATCACGCAGCAGAGCTAGCCCTGCGTCTTTGCCGTCTGGCTCCCCAGCATGAATACACCCCTGGATCAGTATGACAGGCTTGTGCGCGCGCCGGGCGGCGTCTGGTGTAAACGCATCATTCTCAGCAGCGATGAGCAGAGGTAGCTCCCTTCCTTCTCCGCTCTTCCCAAAGGTCTCAAACTTTATTAATTGCGAGGCTGCGTCCAGCCGTTTCGCGTACGCGATGGTCGCGTCGTATCTGGGCGTTTCGCGATAATCAGTCTTCTCAGCGTGGGTCAGCCATTCGTCGGGCGTGTGGTGCGTTTGTGAAATCGTCATAGTGTGGAAGATCAACAGAAGGAAGATTGAACAAAATCTTAAATGCGTTATTGAAATAGACACAGGTGGGTCGCGAACTTCCTAAGCGCCATTCGTTTTGTCAGTCCTAACGGAGTTCTTGCTGACACGTGCGGCATTGAATACGCCGTTTAGCATTAAGAGTGCCGCACTGAACGCAGCGAATATACATTGCCCTGGCAAACCAGGTTGTGATGATCCAACTCAACCCGAGAATTACGACCAACACAACCAGGTTAAGCAGTATTTCTTTCAACGACGGTAACGCCCCTGAATGCTCTGGCGATAGGCTTGTCCGCGTTCATACCCACGATGGAAAGCCCCGTCTAACTTCTCAGTTTCGCCGCTATGACTCTGGCTCAAGGCCGCCTCGAATCCACGACGATAAGCAGATTCGTCCGCCTGGAAGTTTCCGCCAGTAGTTTGGTAATGGGCCTCTTCAGCGTCTCGCAAACCCAACCACCAGCTTTCGCGCGCGGCATCAATGCTCTCCGCACCGGCATTTTTTAGAAGGCTCTCAGCCGCATCACGAGACTCGTCGGTTTCTGCGAAAGCAATCACTACTGAACGCCCGTGTTCAACCGCGTCTTCGTAAAGGTATAACTCATCGTGCGGCAGCCCCTTGACCAGGCTGTCTTCCATGGCTTCACCGGCAGCAACTCCGGTGGCCGCGCCCCCTATTCCGAGGAGCGCCGCCCCCAGGATCGCGCCGGCCATGACTGGTCCAACACCAGGGACCAGCAAACTGGCCGCAGCCGCACCAAGCGTCGCACCTCCCGCGGCGCCTAGCGCGCCACCAACGGCACCTCCCATCGCTTTACCCATTCCCGAACTTTCGGTGTCTGAAGTAGGCACAGCTTCTTCCGCACTTTCCTGGGTCGAGCCGGGCGTGAGCAATGCAATCCTGTCGTTTGAAAACCCTTGAGCATGAATTTGCTGAACGGCTTTCTCCGCCTCGGCGCGGGTCCGAAAAACTCCTGCGACTGTTTCCATGTTCGTTACCTCCCGAAAATTTTCAACCAACTTTTAACCTTTCACACTCTCAACAGCAAGAGCGTGAGGTTGGCGACACAGATCATTGAGGAAATTAGCAGAGCTATGTTAGAGTCCAAGTGCTCGCGTTCAAATCAATTCTTCCCTATCGACGCAGAATATGTTCGACATTGTAGACAAACATTGGCCCATGTCGGTCGGCGATGGCAAAGCTGCTCGCAAGAAGAAGCCTCGCATTCTGGCCATTACAACCGACTGTTGCACAGGCTGCGCAGGCTCACCCGCGTGTATAGAGTATTGTCCGATTGAGGCTTGCATGTTCTGGGTCCCCGACGAAGATCATCCACCGTTCGGCCGAATTGAAGTTGACCCTTATCTATGCATTGGATGCCAGAAGTGCATCAGCAAGGGACCCGATGGCGCGTTTCTGGATGGCTGTCCCTGGGACGCAATCGAAATGGTCCCTACTGACGACTGGGAAGCTGTGCACGGTATCGCGCTTCCTGATTTACCACCCACTCCCCCCGCAAGTTAACAACCACCATTCGACTTTAGGTCGAGCGGCTCTTGATGGCGTTGGCTGTCAGAGCCGCTTGTTTACGTATGCGCTCGGGTTGATTTGTGTCACCTGCAATTTTTTCCACCGTGCCCAGATCATCCTTGCCACCCACTAGAGATAAACCGCGAAGCGCTTCCCAAATACTCTGCTCGTCTGAGTTGATGGTTAACAAGGTCGCACCAGCGACGACTTGCGAACCGCCAGGTGCCTGAACGCTTTCGATTTTCCCTGGAAGTGGGGAACGTATCTCAAGGGTTTTTCCGTCACTCTGGGTCACCCGAACCAACAATGTTCCACGCGCGGTAGGCGATCCTTGTTTCAAAGTGCTGGCGACTAACCCGGCCACGGTGGACTTTAGTTCGTAGGGCAACAGTGTCGCAGCCAGCTCTCCGCGGCCGCTGGAATCGTTGAACCGGATCAGAGCCAAGGCTGCATTACGTCGCACAATCGGCTCCGGATCCTTGACGAGCTGCAAGAGTGCTTCATGAAATTCCGGCGACTTATTATCGTAGCCCATAAGCCAAGCCGCGGTGAGTCTGAACTCCGTCTCACGATGGTCTTTGAAGGCGATTACTTGCGGATACCATTGCTTAGCGGTTCCATCTCCCCGCTCGATACGGTGCTGAATCTGCAACAACGCGTGCTGAACGTGTCGTGGTTTTTTTTCATCGACCAGGTATTGTGTGATGTCCGCGTCGGTAAGCTCTCGACCAAACCAACTGAAGTACCAGGAGAGGAACGCTCCGACCACAAACAAAAAGGCGAGAATCAGGATTGGACCAGACGCCCGCACACGCTTCGCCGCAGGAGTGACAATCTTGACGTCGGGATTGTTGCCGTTATCTTCCATTCAATTCGTTCGTCGCATCAGCCGCATAGAGTTCAAGTAGTTTAGAGTTCAAGCTTTAGCTTGCATCTTCGCCCGCGACCGCAACCTAAAGGTTGTACTCTAAACGCCCGTTATCAGGTGTATAGAGTACAAGCTTCAGCTTGCGTCTTTGGTGCGACGGCAACCTAAAGGTTGTACTCTAAACACCTGGTACTCGAAACGCCTGTTATTAAACACACTACATCGCGGGTGTTGGATAGAAATGGTAGAGCATCAAATAAACGATCACACCAGTCACTGACACATACAGCCACAACGGCAAGGTCCAGCGAGCAATTCGTCGATGCCTGACGAAGTCTTGTCTTAATGCTCGATAAAACGTAACCAACACCATCGGCACAATCACGATTGCCAGGATCACATGGGTGATCAAGATGCCGAAATAGAAAGGCCTGACAATTCCTTGCCCGAGAAAACGTGTGTCACCATGGTAGTAGTGATAGGTCAGATAAGAGATCAGGAACAGCGTCGAGGTAACCACCGCCGTAGTCTGGCAGACTCGGTGTGCATTAATTCGGCCCCGCTTAATCATGCTATACCCGATGACTAGCAGGATGGCGCTGGTTGAATTGAGAATCGCGTTAACGTGCGGCAGGTAGGAAATGTATTCAGGCATGCAATCTGTGACAACCTCGACGCCTTGCGGAAAACGATGGGCCTAGCAGAAACCAGGGGCGTTTCCTACGACGATGTGGCGGCGGCCTTCCCCATTTCAGTTAATGAGTAGAAGTCGTTTCCTTCTTCAAACAACAGACCGTCTGCGACCAATTGTTCCACCGCATAAAACACTGCGGTCCTCAGCTCGGGATCGTTTCCGCCGGCTTCAAAGAGTTCATGCAGATCAAGCTTATCTCTGCCCCAGTAGGCGAAGCTTCCCAACACACGTTTTTGTATTTCGTTCACGGTCGCGGAGTAAACAGGAAGGGAGACTGCTCAAGGTTGCTTTTGTTTCATGTTGGCTACCATTGATCTTACGTCAGGCGGCACGGATCGACCTTTGGCGTCCAGAAGTGGAGGAGCAGCTTTGGCGGCCAGTTGCGCAGTGGCTGCACGATTAGCCAGCCGTTTTTGAAATGGAATCGGAAGCCTACCCTCCGACTTCAAGTGAAGTAATGGAATAACGCCAAACATCAGCGCCATCACCAGGCAAACCATGATCACGAAGAGATTGTCAGTGGTTAGCAACTGCGGAGACAGAAGTGCATTCAACACTGCCAGGGCAATGAACCCAACGGCGATCAGAATACAAATCACATTAAGAAGTTTCAGCTCGCGTCCCATGCTTTGTGTCTCAGTGGCTACCATCTTCTCACTTGCGATAACAGGCGTTTAGAGTAGAAGCTTTAGCTTGCGTTTTAGAGCCGGAGGCGCGGCCTAAAGGCTGAACTCTGAACTCCTTGACTCTAAACTGCTTGTTTAATGCTTTGCTTTCCCTGCCGGCTTCACGCGTTCAGACATCTCTTCGTAACCGCATCTCTCACATTGCCAAATGGGAAACGTTCCCGTGGGATCTGCCGTGCTCTGATATACCGCACGATCAGACGGGATAATCTTCCCACCGCATTGAGGACAAACCCTGCCTCGAGTGGTTCGCTTATCGACATCGATCCGCAGTAGGTTGTCCTCAGGCATATGGTGTGTTAGTTACCCTTCCTGATCTTCGTTGAAGGTCGATTTCTCCGCCTGAGGTTCATTCCTGTATCGCTTCAACGCAACGAAGATCGAGCAGAATATGGTGACCGGCGGAATTAGTAGGACCAACACGCCGATGTTGAAGTTGCGAATAAAAAACGCGTTGTTAGAACCAGCCAAAGCAGTCCTGCACATCGAACACTGGCCCGCCGCCGAGGAGCTAATGAACGCTATTAACAGCAGGATTGCCAGAGATATCAGTAAGACTCTTCGATACATCAGTGTTCCTCGACCGTCGTCACCGGTGGATGTTCCTTAAACTGATAACGCATGCCTGCGGATCTGAAGCTATCTGGAAAAAAGACGAACAGCAGGCAAATACATACCACCAGCATCGGCACGATCGTCAGCACCAGACTTAACCGCTCAAACTTCAAGTGCATGAAATACGCAACAATCAGTGCTGCCTTGATAATTGAGAGGCCCATCAGGATGGTTAACATCAGGACCACCGACATCGGCTTGTAAGCCAAAAACACCTCGACCGCCGTAAGCACAACCAGCCAAATCCAAACCGAGGTAAACAGCTTGTTACTGCCGGCGAAATGTTCTTCAACGTGTTCGCTCATTACAAGGTCCTCCGCGATAAGTTATCTGACTACTTGGCAAGGTGCCCACCGACATCAACCGAAAGAATGTAGATCAGCGGGAAAACAAACATCCAGACCAGATCTACGAAGTGCCAGTAAAGCCCGCTGATCTCAACATCTTCATGCTTAAGCTTGTTAACTCTGGCCGCCACGACCGACAGGTAAACAGCTCCCGTGAACACGTGAAACATGTGTAGCCCTGTAATGGCAAAGAATGTGGCTCCGAAAAGCGGTGACGGCAGCTTGCCGTCAGTGGTGGTAAAGGCAGCGACCCAATCTGCCGGGAGGCTGAAGGGACGCAGGCCATCGTGGATAAGATGGTTCCACTCGATCAGGTGAAGGACCAAGAACGCCACGCCGAAGAAGATGGTGCCGAAGATCCATTTTCGCGCTTTTGCCTTGTCGCCGCGGCTGGATGCAGAGACCGCAAACACCATTGTCAAACTCGATGAGAGCAGACAGAAGGTCATCAATGAGGCGAAGAGAATGCTGGGTTTGAATGGGAAGGGCGTCGGCCAAACGTTTGAGGCGCGCAGGTAAGCATATCCCATCAACAGCGCAGAAAACGTTAATGAGTCGGAAACAATGAACAACCACATTCCAAGCTTGCGATGGCCCACGCGGTAAGGATGCACCCCACCGTCCCAATCAGCCGCCGGAAAATGTACTGCGCGTGCTTCAGTACTCACCTGTCACCTCCAGATTAAGCACAGACAGAAGTCTGTGGTTTCGCTTTGTTAACTGCCCATACAGGCCCGTTGGTCCATCATTCGGACCAATTACCGCCAGTAGAAGAGTAGTACGAAGAGGTATACCCACAACACATCCATAAAATGCCAGTAGAGCGTTACCGTGTCGGCGCCTGCTTGTCGCTTCACCTCAGCTATTTCGCTATTCGCTAAAGCACGCGCTCGGAACGTCAGGAAAATCAAAGCCAGCAAACCGCCGATTAAGTGAACTCCGTGGGTGGCGGTCAGCAGGTAGAAGAATGAGCTGTGTGGATTGCTCGAAACGTAAATCCCCTGCGCTGACAGCTGGCGCCACGCAAATAGTTGCGAGCCAAGAAAGCCGAGACCCAGGATCACTGTTACCAGCAACCAGCTTCTGTACGCACTTTCGGCTCCGCTCTTAAGCTTCCGCCTGGCCGCCTCCATCGTTCCGCTACTTACCACTATGAGCGCGGTGCTTAGTAGCAGCACGCGAGGCATTGTCAGTGGCTGCCAATCGTTCGACGACGCTGCCCTCACAATGTAAGCGCTGGTTAGCGCAGTAAACATCATGAGAATCGCCGCCATAGCCACCCACATTCCTATCCGATACCGGCGGGCAGAAAACTCTGGCGAAAACGAATGACCGTTTCGCTTGTGCGACCCGTTACCGTTTGGACCAGGAGATTTTGGTCCCCCGCCAAAACCGGAAATCGGATGGGGCTTAGTGTTTGTGACCGTTGTGGCCATTTCCACCTACTCTCGCTGCATGTTCTGACGTCTCTGGATCTGTTTGCATTACATAATCGCGCGGCGCGCCTGGCACCGCGAATTCATATGGACCGTGATAGACCACTGGCAACACGCCAGCGAAGTTGTCGTGCGGAGGCGGAGTTGCTGTAATCCACTCCAGCGTTGTTGCCTCCCATGGATTGTCGCCGGCCTTTTTGCCCTTGAAGATGCTCCATACAAGATTGACATAGAAGAGCACCTGCACCAGCACCGTGACGATGGCGGCGATTGAAACAAACACGACCAGCGGATGAAGCGAAGCCAGAAATTCGTATTCGGTAAACTGCGCAAAACGTCGAGGCATTCCCACCATTCCCATGGTGTGCATCGGAACGAAAATGCAGTAGACGCCAACGAAGGTTATCCAGAAGTGGACCTTTCCCAGCCCTTCGTGCATAAAGCGACCAAACATCTTGGGGAACCAAAAATACATCGCCGCAAACATTCCGAAGATCGATGCCACGCCCATTACCAGGTGGAAGTGTGCCGGCACAAAGTAGGTGTCGTGCATCGGCAAATCGAGAGAGGTTTGGCCCAGCACCAATCCCGTAATTCCACCGGCCACAAACAGCGAGACAAAGCCGATGGCAAAGAGCATGGGCGTGTGGAACCTTATCTTCGCGCCCCACAACGTGCCCAGCCAGTTGAAAGTCTTAACGGCCGAGGGAACGCCGATGGAAAGGGTCAGGATTGAGAACGTCATCGCGGAATACGGGCTCATACCGCTGATGAACATGTGATGGCCCCACACGAAGAACCCAAGCAGGCCAATCGCAAAAATTGCAAACACCATGGCGCGGTAACCAAAGACCGGTTTACGCGCAAACGTGGACAGAATATGAGAGGTCGCACCCATGCCGGGAAGAATCGCGATGTAGACCTCGGGATGCCCAAAGAACCAGAAAAGGTGCTGCCAGAGAATCGGCGAGCCGCCGGTGTGTGGTGGAAAGTTTGGTGACGTCCCCGCGAGTACGCCGCTCACGTAGAGACCGCCTGGAATGAAAAAGCTCGTGCCCGCCAGCCGGTCAAGCAGCAACAGGATGCCGCCACCCAGGAGCACTGGAAATGAAAGCAACGCCAGCACGGCAGTGGTAAACCACGCCCAGCAGGTTAACGGCATGCGCATTAGAGACATGCCGCGGGTGCGCATGTTGAGTAGTGTGGTAATGAAATTGAGGGCGCCGAGCAGTGAACCAACGCAGAAGATCGCAATGCTTATGATCCAAAGGTTCATGCCCATTCCCTGCCCTGGACCAGAGTTTGGCAAAGCACTCAACGGTGCGTAGCCGGTCCACCCGCCGATGGGTCCCACCGTCGACTCAGCTCCAGAGAAGAAAATTGCCGCCAGGATGACAATGAAACCGATCAACGTCACCCAGAACGAGAGCATGTTGAGTACGGGAAACGCCATGTCTTCCGCACCGATTTGGATCGGAAGGAAGTAGTTCCCAAACCCGCCCTGCGGAGCCGTTGTTAACACGAAGAAGACCATGATGGTCCCGTGCATGGTTACCAGCGACAGGTAAAACTCGGGCGTCATCATTCCGTCAGGCGCGCCACCGGGAAACAGAGTTCCCAGAATGGGCCAATTAGTCCCCGGCCACGAAAGGTTCATACGCATCAGGACCGACATCGTCATGCCCACCAGCACTGCTGCCAGCGCCAGAATCAGATACTGAATGCCGATTACCTTGTGATCCAGGCTGAAGATGTACTTACGAATGAAGCTGGTTGGCGGCTCGTGCCGGTGAACTGCTTCGTGCGTTTCATCTGACATCTCTCTGATCTCCTAGTGGTAAGCCCGAATTTGAATGATCGAATCTCGCGACCTAATAGTTTGGAGGCAGCGGATATTTAGCCAACAGTTCGGTCACACGCGTTTGAAACTGATCCTGAGGCAGCCCCATCAAGGCCTGGTGTTCGTCTTCAGGCAGCACCAGCATGAAGCTTCTCATTTTGAAATGCAGCTGACCGCAAAGCTCAGCACACGCTAGTTCATATTTGCCTGGTCTGTTGGCAGTGAAATGGACGCGGATAGCCATACCCGGAACCAGATCCTGCTTGAACCGGAGTTGCGGGACCCAGAAATTATGGATTACGTCTTTGGAACGAAGAATCAACTCTACCGGACGTCCGGATGGAACTGCGATCACGCTATGCGTCGCGTCATCTTTGGCGTTGGGATCGGCTTCATCAAGGCCGATGAAGTTGAGCGCGGAATCGTCGATCAGAGTTGGATCGGTACGACCAAACACACCGTCTCGGCCGGCATAGTGAAAATTCCACTGGAACTGTTGAGCAACGACCTCGACCTGGAAGGCGCCAGCAGGAGCCTGGTTGAAGTGAAGCGAAGCCCAAACACTTTGACCCATTACTGCCAACCCAATGAAGATCACCGCGGTCACGATGGTCCACACAACTTCCAAACGGTTGCTGCCATGAGAGTAAAGCGCGCGCTCGGCCTGGCCACGGTCGCGATATTTCCAGACCATGTAACCTAAACCCACCTGGGCCGCCGTAAATGACACGCCAACGACGATGATGGTGAGGAGAAACTGCTGATCAAGTGCGGCCGCGTGTGAAGAGATGGCGGTCGGAAACCACCACTTCTTCACAAAAAAGAGACTCACTGAACCCAGAGTCAGGATCCAGATAATAACCGCAAGAGCTCGTCCCATCGGTTAGATCTCCTTAACTGGTGAATGGTAGATGGTGAATAGTAAATGGTCAGAGCGAAGCGGAACGGTGGCGTGCGGGGAATAATCCTGGTTGGACCTTTACTGATTCCCTGAACGATTTACCATTCACCATTTACGATTTACGATTTACCGGTTTACAACCATCAAAATGAACAAGAGCGGCAGGTAGATCACGGAAGCCAACAGGAGCCTTCGAGCTTCCTGACGCGACTTCGAGAAAGCAGCTCGAAGACTGCTATAAAGAAAGAGCAAACCGAGAACAATTGCACCGTAGAGATAGACTTTTCCGGAAACTCCAAGGGCGGTCGGCAACAAGCTAACCGGCAGAAGCAGAATCGTATAGACAACTATTTGCTGCGCAGTGACGCGACCGTCGGGTTCGACAACCGGCAACATGAGAATGCCGGCGCGACCATAGTCTTCACGATACATCCAGGCGATCGCCAAAAAGTGTGGAAACTGCCAGAGGAAAAGAATCGCGAAAAGCACCCACGCTTCAAGTCCTATTTCATTTCGCGCCGCAGCCCAACCAATCAACGGCGGAACCGCTCCCGGAAAAGCGCCCACCATTGTCGATAATGAAGTTCGGGTCTTCAGTGGTGTGTAGGCAAAGAGGTAACCCGAAATTACAGTCATCCCGAGCAATGCCGAAAGCGGGTTCACCATCAGCGCCAGATACACCTCGGCCAAAACAGTAAGACCGATTCCAAACCACAAGGCTTCCCAAGGTAAGAGTTTGCCTGAAGGTAACGGTCGATCTGCGGTGCGTCTCATCAACGCATCCAGATCACGCTCCATGTACTGGTTGAGAGTTGCGATGCCCGAAGAAAGCAGCGCGATACCAAACATCGCGCTGGCCATCGCTGCGTAATTAACCGAGCCAACTGAACCCAATGCAAAGCCGGCAGCTGAAGTAAGAACAATCAGGAATGTGATACGCGGTTTCGTGAGTTCGGCGTACGCCGCCATGCGCTCGCGCACGCTGAGCCGTTGAAACCCGACTGCCGCGCTTCCATCAAGATCTATTGCAAACTCTTCCATTAGAAAAAATGACCCTCGTCAGACTAACGAACCTATGATCGCTGCGGTGATGCCGAAAAATTAATTGCAAGCTGCGGAGCACGCAAGATTTTGAAACTTCGTAATGTCAAAACTATTGTGGTTGCAAAAACCAAAGCCCCACACGCGACGTGCGCGACCGTGATTCCCACCATCATCGGCAGGGGCTGGGGATCGTTCGGCGAAAGAGTTCTGACCCAATAGGCCGATATTCCCAACACCAGCTGAACCACCAGTAACGCCAATGCGATCTGCGCAGGCCTTGCCAGAAATCGCTCGTTTCCATGACGGCGCAGAACAGTTAGCGATGCACTCCCCACCAACAAAGCAACAGAAATCGCACCCGCGATATGCGTCAGCAACAGAGGCGTCGGCAGCGGCTTATCCCACGTTGCCGAGTGACGCAGAGTGGCTCCTAAGATCAACTGCAAAAAGATCGCCACTACGGCCGCGATGCAAAGATAACGAAGTGGCACGTTCCCCTGATCTTCGATAGTTGAACGACTCTCCGTCCAGCTCTTCGAAGTAAATACCGCCAGGCTGACAGTGGTACAGAAGAACAGCTGGGCCAGCGTCGCGTGCGCCGTAGAAACCGCCAGCGGCAACATCAACTTCACTGTTAGTCCGCCCAGCAGTCCCTGCGCGATTACTCCAGCGAGTGCGGCCAGGCCGAGACGCCGCACCCACAGTCGCTTTTCCTTTGCATGCAAAAGAACTACGAGAACGATGGTTAGGAAGCCAACCGTGGTGGCAACCATCCGGTGGCCGTGCTCCCAAAAAAGGTTCCCGACCATGTCAACGCCGTTACTGATGCCAAGGAACTCAATCTTCGGAAGAAACCGGCCCTCCGTGAGCGGCCAGTCTGCGGTCGCTAAGCCAGCGTCGTGACTCGTCACCAGCGCCCCGGCGATAATCAGAAAAAACGTCGCGCCTGCCACCAGCAACGCGAATCGATGCACACCCTTGTTCATCTTTCAATTTCCGATTTCGGATTGCGGATCGCGGATCGCGGATCGCGGATTGACATCCAATTGGTGATTGCAGCTGCCGACTGAAAGATCAGTCAACCTTCCCTCAATCGGCACTCCGCAATCAGCATTCAGCAATCGGTTTAGTGTCGGCCGATCATCGGTACATCAAGAGCCGGCATCATCTGAAGTCCGGAACCGTTCGAGGCGGTGGCAGCAGCGTCGCCGAAAGCAAAGTCTGCCTTGCCCGCACCCTTCGCGGGAACGGTGACCTGCATCGTCTTTTCCGTACCGTTTGGACCACCCTTTTCATGCCAGGCAGCAACGGTATAGGTTCCCGCCGGGACACCTTTGATCGTAAAGGTTCCATCTTCAGCGCTGACGGCAAAGAATGGGTGCTTCAGAACGCCCACATAAGATTTCATCCAGGGATGCTGATTGCACTTGACCGGGATGAGCACTTCCGCGCGAGCAAATGTCTTTTCAATCGGCGCAGCGCCGTTGGCCTGCGTCTGATTCCATTCGGGATTGCTCTTTGGTGTCGGGTGAACGTTGTGCTGGGTAGGATCGCTGTTGGTGATCTTGATCTTTTGGTTTGTTTGAAGACCCATCACGTGCGGTACATAGTGGCAACCTTTTTGGTCCAGTGTCACCACGTCGCTGGGAGTGGTGAATGTGTAATCCCCAACTTTGGTGCCGTCTGCGGTCGTTCCGTCCTTAACGTAAACGAACACATTCGCCAACTTACCATCCTTAACCACAGTATCCTCCGTTGAAAGATTGGGATTCGCGGTGCCGCATGCCGGATCGGCGGACGTGTCGATTTTCTTCGGGGCTGGGACTGCGCCGTTGAAGGCGATCACACCCGTAACAGTTCCCTCATCACCTTTCGGCGCAAAGGTTTTGGCGCCGGCCGATGTGGTGTCGGGTCCTGCATCATTCGTTCCACTCTTGCTACATGAAGCGCCGAGTGCCAGCAACGACAGGATCGTGGTCAGGACAAGCCAAACCTTTAGCTGCTTACTCATAAATCAGTTCCTCCAAACTAAACTTTTTCTTCGTTAAACTTTAACACGAGGCCTTGCCTCAAGTAGAACCGAGGGGGCCATTGATCGAACTAGAGACCGGGATTGCGTGCAGAATGGCGCCGGCTGTTAACGCGCGCCAGAACAATTCCCCGTTTACTGCTGCGGCTTCGGCGTGCCGTATTTCCATTTCTTGACGACCCTCTTCTAGCCTGGGTGTTAGCAGCCGCCGGCTGCGCTGGCCCGGTTGAAGAAAGTCGTCTCTGCTCGTCTGGCGTCATCAATAACATGTACCGCACGAGAAGCTGAGCGTGATCATGTTGATATTCGTTGGCGCTTTGCGGCGGATTGGGCAAGTTAATGACCCAGCGGTCGCCTTCCCTTCTGAACAATCCAGTAGGCATCGCAGTGCCGGGACTAATCTGAGCCGGATCAAGCAACCAGCGGAACGTCCAGTCGGGTTTTAACCGTTCACCAGCAAGCAGCAGATTTGGTGCAATGGCGTTGGCATCGTGCGAAGCTTCGCCAGTGATGTGGCACTTCAAACAAGGAGTGCCCGAGGTAAACATTTGCCGCGCCACCAGTTTTTCCTGCTCAGTGAGCGGCTGAATCGGCTCCTTAATGTAGGGCTCTTGTTGACCCGAGAGCGCCATAAAGAATCTAACCAGCGTCTGCAACTCGTTCGGAGAGAAGTTGAACGTAGGCATGCGGGCCTGCAGATAAGGTCTCACTCCGTTGCGATCCAAACCTGGTTGCGCTTTCAGCTTCCCATTTGATCCGTTTGCGTTTGTCTGCGCAGGACTGCCTGGCTGCGGGCTCGCGGCTGGCGCAGCATTCGTATTTGCACGCGGTGGCTGCGCAGCAGCAGGCTCGGCCACCGGTCCCTTTTGTCCGCTCAACGACGGATCGGTGAGAAAACGCAGGAGCCAATTCGGATCGACTCGCGCGCCCTCGCTGGTCAATCGTGGCGGCAGAAAATCCTTACCTTCTGGCGTTTGATAAAGAGGGACATCCATCAGCGCAGATCGTTGTCCAACCTGAATCTGATGGCAGCCCACGCAGTTGTACTTCTTGATTACCCACCAACCATTTTGCACATCCTGGCGGCGCTGATCCTGTGGATCAAAGAACAGCGACCGCGGAACGTTTGAACCTTCGATGCCAACGCTACCCAGCAACAACGTGGTCAACGCGTTGCGCCATTCCGGAGTCAGGTATGGCTTCGGCATTCGCAGTTTGTCTTTAGGATCCTTCTCTTTGCCGACATCGTAAATCGATGGTTCAGCCAGCTTGTGCTCGAAAAATCCCTTGTGGTTGTACCAGGGCTTTTCTGAGTGATCCCCATGAAGCTTCAACGGGTCGTGACCCTTTTCCGCATCATGCGTCAACATAGCGAAATCAAGTCGCTCAATCGGAGTCGCACCCTCGACCGTGAGCTCCTTACCAATTCGTTGTTCTTCCTCGAATCCCTTGATTTCGTGGCAACCGGCACAGCCGTATTGCTTGATGAGCGCGTGTCCCTTTGGCTTGAGACTGGCGTCATCCATAAAAGACGCGTCGGGATACGACGGTGGTGCTGACAACGAAAACAAATAAGTAGCGATATCGCGCGCGTCACCATCACTTAGCCGGAAGTTTGGCATCACGGTCATGTTCTGAACCTGCAGCTCCGTGCCGTCATTCGGGCACGCAGAATTCAGCTCAGTGTCGAAGACGTAGGGTTTGTTGTTTTTGCTGTAGTCTTCTGGAGTTAGGTCGCGTTTTTCTTTTGGACAGTAGGGAGCCCAGCGCTCACGCGGGTTATGAATCCAGCGGACGATATATTCGAAGTTACTCTTCTCGCCCACTCTTTGGAGGTTAGCGGCAAAATGACCTCCCATTGGACTTTCCGCATCGCCAATCGCGTGGCAACCCAAACAACCGCGTGTCTCGAAGAGTTGTTTGCCATGGGCCGCATCGCCACGGGCCTGGGCCGGAGCTTTTCCGTCAAAACTTTCCTGCCAGAGATATGCGGAGATAGCTTTGATCTGATCGGCTGCGTCAGCGTCTGGTTTTACGCCGTGGCCCGACTCGTCGGCACTACCAAAGCGCCAAAATGTCGGCATCTTGGTTCCAGGTCGGAAATTCTGCGGATTCTCCAACCAAACCGGCAACCATTCCTTGCGTAACTTCAGCCGGACGTCCTTCAGATTTGGACCAATCTTCTTCTGGTCCTGCAACAAATATTTCGACTGCAGGTTTAATTGATCCCGGCGTGCCGCCAACAGACTGTTGGTTACTCTTAATGACTCGGCATGGGCCAACAGCTTTTGAGCCTCAGTATCATCCGAAGCCTGATTGGCTGCTTCGGTGTCCTCACGTATCAGTTTCTCGTTTGCCGTAATTTGGTCTTCGATCTGAGTAGTGTTTTGTCGAGAGGCTGAAAGCGAATCCGTCTCTCGATCAAACCCTTCGTAACGATGGCAACCAACGCAGCCGCGCTCATAGAAGAGATCTTTCCCAAGGTTTAGCGTCTCGGCACCCTGCGTGACACGATCTTTCGCGTGACATTGTTGGCATCCGGCCTCGATGTTCTCACGTTCAAAGAGCGGCCACAGCCAATACTTGTGTCGCCCATGGCCCTTAACATCGCTCGTCGTGGCTCGGCCGTTACCCCAGTGGCAACCAGAACATCCGAAACGATCGGGATTATGAATCTGCAACAGTTCTTTGCTGGGATGGCTGATGAAAGCGCGCGCCAGGCTGTCTGGCTTCTTTCCTGGTCCATCGGGCGCCAGATCTTCCGCTTTCAAGTTCAGCGGTTCGCGTATCCCCACGTGACACACCTGACAACGGTCAACGATGTTCGCAGAATTAACGCTGATCTGATGCGGCAGGATCGAGTAATCGAACGTATCCATTTTCCGCAGCAGACCATCAATCTGCGCGGGGCCGAGGCCAATCACATGGTGCTTTAGATAGTCGTCTCTCTTTTTCGCAGCCTCCGTTGGGGGCTTGAGCACTTCGGCTTTGCGCCCCAGAAGTTGAGCTTTCTCGTCTCGCAGATCGTTATAAAACTTTTCGAGCTGCGCGTAGTCCATTTGCTGCGTGACTTTTTTGTCTGACCCATCCGGCGCTGGTAACTCGACCTCGACTTTTTCCCGGCGCAGTTCCTCCGCCTCTTTACGATGCTTATCTTTCGCTGAGCCGTGGGCTTGCTCGATGTTGTAGGCGATGACGGTGAGGTGTCCACGCTGATTCTGGAATGGATCAGTCACTGCATCGAGTTGCCTTTGAATCTGGACGACCTTCCGATCAATCTCAGTGGTCTCTGGCTTGGCTTGTTCCAGAGCCGCTTGGGCCTCGGCGTCAAGCTGCTGATATTCAGAACTTCCCTTAACCTCGGCCTCAGTCTTCCCTGCTTGCGGCTTGATACTCCTCAGATAACGGCTGTAGCGACTTACAAACTCCTGCTGGATTCCTTTCCATGGCCGTTGCCCAAACGCTTCATCCCACAGTGCCCACGCCAAGGAGATAGTCAGCAGCAGGGCGCAGATCAACATCCAGCCGCTCGTCGACTTGCTGACGATCGGATCGGTGGCCGGAACTTCCGGCTGCGCCTTTACCAACGACTCGTTAGGTTGCGGAGTGTCAGCCACTCAGTGTTATCCCTCGCGCTTGGTCAGATATTGAACCAGGGTGTTACCCAAACATACTTGATCGTCAACGCCAGTCTGAGTATTAGCTTGACTGGCATCGCCAGCAGCACGCTGATCGCAAAAAATTGGAATGTAACGTATTGCAGAAGACTCGTTCGAGAAAGGAGCTTTTGTTCAAAAGGATCCTGTGGAAACAATCGCAGCGGACGCAGTGACAGCCGTTTGAAATCCACGGTCATCAACCAATGGAAGAAAAGCGCTCCCAGGATATAAAAACCACCTACTACCAACATGCCAAAAATAAACTTCCCGGGATTCTGCGACAGGAAACCTAAGCCAATTGCCTTCCCGATCCGGCTCGTAGCGAGGTAGTCGTGTAGGTCTATGTTTTTATCGAAGACTACCGCGTTGTGATCCCAGGTTTGCCCCGGCCAGAACCAAATCCACCCGGGTCCTCTAATAAAGGTCCCAATCACGATTAGTAGAATCCACTGCAGGAAGCCGATTCCAAACATGGCCACGGCGAATCGTCGTTGACGAAAGGTGTAGTAGCCGTTGCCTAATGGATTCGAATCGACGTAAGGAAAGACCATCAACCCAACCATGATGATTGAAGGCATCACCACACCCGCGATCCACGGATCGAAATAGACCAGCATCTCCTGCAATCCCAGGAAGTACCAGGGAGCCTTCGACGGATTCATGGTCAGATTTGGATTGGCGGGTTCTTCGAGCGGTGCGTTTAGAGTGATGGACCAGACAAACAGAATGATTGTGACGATGACTGTGGCGAGAAACTCTACGCGCACAAGGTAGGGCCAAACGTGAATTTCGCGGGCCCAACCAGGTCGCCAGGGTTCCACTTTGCGATGATGTGTTTTGGCGAGTTTGGGATCCGCTTCGAGTTGACCGATCAACCGGTCGTTGGCCATGGACTGCTTGACGCCCAGCCACGTGAAAAAAGGCACCAAAAACAACATCGCCACGATGGGCACATTGTCAGGCGCGGATGAAATCTTCCACAGCTGGTGCCAATCCTGCACCGCCCATATCGAGAGACCAAGCAAGACTACAACCACCAGGATGGTTATCAGCTTGCCTTTGCTTAATGCAAAACGTTTCGCCATGCAGTCGAGAGAGCGCTACTTTTTCTTTACAGCTTTCATTTCCGACTCGAGCATCACCGGCGCCGGCCCTGATATGCCGCCATCTTTCCGAATGCGCCAGAAATGGACCGCCATAAAGATCGACGCCACCAAAGGAATACCGATGCAGTGCCAGATATACGAACGCAGTAAGGCATTGGAATCCACGATCGATCCACCCAGCAGTCCAAACCTAACGTCATTAAAAGGCGTCATGCCCAACTGCACTCCGAATGGTCCTTCCGAACCGAACATTGGAGTTGCGCGCGCCATATTCGTACCCACCGTCACCGCCCAGAAACCAAGTTGATCGTCCGGAAGGAGATAACCCGTAAACGATAAGAGGAGTGTTAGCACTAGCAACACAACACCAACGCACCAATTAAATTCTCGAGGCCGCTTGTAGGAACCGGTCAGCACTACTCGAAACATATGCAGCCACGTGGTGATCACCATCAAGTGCGCCGCCCAACGATGCATGTTTCTCAAGAGCTTGCCAAAAGGAACGTCGTGCTCGAGGTAAAGGATATCTTTGAACGCGTCGGCTTTTGTCGGGTGGTAATAAAACATCAGCAGCACACCAGTGAAGGTGAGCACGATGAACAGATAGAAAGTGATGCCGCCCATTCCCCACGTGAATGGATATCGAACCGCGTCTCGATTTATTTTTGCCGGGTGCAGGTGAAGAAAAACGTTAGACAAAACCGCTAGTGAACGGTTGCGCGGATCTGATCGATCATGGGAGACGCGGAAAATCGATTTCCAAAGCTGGGTGTCTTGCGGATCTTTGTAGGTCTTGGCCTCATCGATGGCCCTGTCTTTGAGAGCGGATGCGCCCTCACGAACCTTCCCGACCAAACTGGCGTTTGACTTCTCGCCGTCAGTCAGCTGCTTCGTCCCTTTTTGCTCAGGAGTTTCTTCCATCAATTCGTTTCTATTGTCAGCAGTCTCTATAACGGAATGTAGGCGCCTGGCTCGTCGAAATCGCTTTTCTCACCTTTGGGCCAATCGTAGAGGCGAGCGATATCGACTACGATTTGACCTTCCGCATCAAGTTCAACGTGAGCACGGTCCATCGGTCTCGGCGCTGGACCTTCAAAATTGACACCCTCGCTGTCGTATCCGCTGCCATGGCACGGACATTTAAACTTGTTCTCGCTCGCCTTCCAGTCAGGAGTGCAACCCAAATGCGTGCACCTCGCATAAATCACAAACAATCGATCTGATGTTTTGGTAACCCAGATGCGGTATTGCTGCTGCCACTTCGTGTCAACACCTAAGGCGTAATCACCGGGAGCGCCGATCCGAAAAGTGCTCGACGGCTCAAAAATAGCGCGCGGTAAAAAGAACCGCAGGAACATCAGGAAACAGGTGACCAGAAATCCAGCCACACTGGCCCAAACAATTCGGCGGCGCATCTTATTGACCGGCGGATCGGGAGAACTCTCGACAATATTTGCAGGAGGCGTTTTTGCGACGGGCGGTAGTGACGGTTTTGTAGGCGCAGCAGTAGCCGGAGGCGCACCAGCGGCGACTGTTTCACCGGGTGTGGCTGGAGTCGAAGTGCTTTTGGCGGATAACTCTTCGTTGGCCGAAGTATCCACTAGGCAAACCCTCCGTCAGGCTGGTTACACACTTCAGCGCTGCATTAGAGTGAAGATCATACAACTCCCCGCATTACAGGGATCACTCTCTGCGCAAGAACACGTTATTCGTTTATACATGAAGAGCACCGAGCCAAATCAAAATGCATATGAACGAGGCGCGGTGGGTACTTATACCCTGTTTTTCAATTTACTGGCAAGAAATTTCTAAATCTTTTAACGAAAAACGCGTTGTGCTATGGGATCAATTTCGATTTAACAGTTGCGCGGCGAATGTACGACTCGCGTCACCTTTACGACTTTTGGTTACGAATTCTGAGGACACCGAACGCGCAATGCTTCCGGAACGATTTGGAACGTAGCAGGCAGATAGCCCGGCAGTTCTCCATCGACCTCGATCTCGATTCTGCGCACATCGCTCACCGGTCGAGCCGTAACTTTGCGCGCAAAGGCGTGTCCGATATCGTCAATCCCCAGGTGCGAGCCCGTATACAATCGCGGTGCATTACCCAGAATGCGAGCCGCGCCGAGATCTCCCACGCTGATTACATCGAATTCCCCGTCGACAAGCTTGGCTTCCGGAGCGATCTTCATGCCGCCACCGAAGTAGCGTGCATTTGCAACACAGAGATTCGCCACAGTCATCCGTTGCTCGGGATGTTCATCGAGCTGCACGATTACTTTGGTGGCTGCGTTCTTCAAAGCTGTCTCCGCCATCGCGGCGGTGAAAGCGATACGGCCGGTAAGCCACCGCGGTCCTTTCGAGGGCAGCCAATCTGGACTTCCCTGCTTCACTCGCCCAATGACGTCGGCGCTCATACCGAATGAAGCCACACCTAGAAAATAACGGCTTTCCAGATTGCCATCATCGTTGCTATACGTAACCCGGCCAACATCAATCTTTCGTGTGCGACCTTCGCGAAGAATCTTAGCGGCGTCCCTCACGCGGGCCGGAATTCCGAGTGTTTTGCGAAAGTCACCACCAGTACCGCTGGGCAGTATTCCGAGTTCAGCGTCGCTGCCGGCCAGTAATATGCCGTTAGCAACTTCCGAGATTGTTCCATCGCCTCCGCAAGCGATTATTAGTCGACCGTTTTTTGCCGCCTTCGCAGCTACTTCAATTGCTTCGCCAGCCGCCTTGGTAAACGTTGGTTGAAAAGCTCCGAAGTGTGATGCTAGTTCGCTGGCGATTTTTGGCCACGCATCTCCGGTTGAACCCGAAGCGGATGCTGGATTGACGATGACTAACGGCAGGCTCATGTTCCAGATCTCACTCTAAGTCGCTTGCGGTTCAGTGCTCTTCACGCTTTCATTCTGAGACATCTGGCGATCTTGTTCTCCCAACTCGGCGATCTTCCGCATCACAAACTCTGAAATTTCTTTATATGTGCGTATGCGATCTGGTTTTGCCAGGTAGGTTGACAGGTCCAGCAAAGGTCCAAAATGGATCCTGATTTTCTCGCCACCAGTCCAATTCCCTAAAACCTGTTTCGGCAAATCATTACCTAAACCTGCGATAAAAACTGGAATGACTTGCGGAGACGAATCTTTGATCAATTTTCCCACGCCCGGTTGTGCGGGCAAATAGGAATATGGATCGGCACCTTTATTACGAGTTCCTTCAGGATGAAATCCGATTACATTGCCCGGACCATTACGCGCAAGTTCAGTGAGCACACGGAAGGAATATTTATCGAACGCGCGTTTTTCCGGAATCGGTTTGTCACCCGACGCAAAGAACGGCGGGTACATGGACCACCAACCCATCACCAGATTCACAAACAAGCCGAGTGGGGATTGATAAAAGAAGCGCCCGCGCACAGGAAAGAAGAGTTGCTTTCTCCACTTCGTATTTCGAAAGAGCACTGTGGAAACTGTGTACATATCGAAGAAGGAACGGTGATTTGCAACCAACAGGATCGGACGCTCGCGCGATGCAGCATGGACATTCTCGAGGCCGTAGACCCGCATAAGATTATAGGTAGCAATCTGAATCCATCCAGCGCCCAGAATTTTCTGGCACCAGGTCCAAAATTGTTTCCAGCTTCCCTGGTTCATCCGGCGAACCAGCCGAAATGCGAACTGCTCAAACGATGACAACGCGGACAGTTCTTCCGGAGTTGGTTCGAGCTCCTGAAATTCAGGAACTGAAAGAACAGCGGACGCCAAGCCACTCTCCGAAATTGTGGCAGAGGCTGGTTCCCTTCGGCCGGTGGTCAGTGTCTCAGGTCTAACAGGCGGTTCTTTCCAGTCCATTACGAGGGGAGCTTATCAGGTTTGAGGGCCCGCAGCTCAATCAGCGCGAAGACAAAATCAAAGCGGGAGTTGGGATAAATCTCAGACCAGCGATGGATCGCGGAATCCCTTGCTTCCACTTCAATGCAAACAGCAAAAGGAAACGCAACTAAGGCAAGAGGCTCAACAAACTCGGCTCACACTGGTCACCATCAAAACGGTTCAGTTTAATCAATTGAAAAATATTTGGCATCCGGATGATGAACGATGATCGCCGAGGTTGATTGTTCCGGGTCGAGCTGAAACTCTTCTGTTAGCTCAACGTCAATGCGAGATGGATCGAGAAGCTCAAACAGTTTTGCCTGGTCCTCGAGATTAGGACAGGCAGGATAGCCGAAGCTAAACCGCGAGCCCTGATACTGTTGGCGAAATAGCTTTGTTATTTCGGCAGCGTCCCCCGCAGCAATGCCGAGCTCTTCCCGGATGCGTTTGTGCCACATCTCCGCCAGCGCTTCTGCGCTTTCGACGCTCAAGCCATGGAAATATAGATACTCCGCGTAGTTGTCTGCTTTGAACAACTCTTGAGAATGCTCGCTCGCCTTGCGGCCCATTGTTACCAGATGAAATCCCACAACATCCATGCGGCCAGATGCTTTCGATGCAAAGAAGTCTGCCAGGCACAAATGCTTTCCTGCGGGTTGGCGTGGGAAAGTAAAACGCATGCGCTCAGTCGTCTCGTCGTCCTGATAGATAATCAGATCGTTCCCATCTGATTGCGCGGGGAAGTAGCCATAGACAACACTGGGGACCAGGAGCTTTTCGGAGGCGGATCGCTCCTTTTGCTTTTCATAAATCGGGCGCACGGTGTCACGCACCAGAGCCTCGTATTCCTCTGCCGGACGACGACCCTGCTTGAATTGCCACTGTCCCTTGAACAGTGCGACCTCGTTGACGAAAGAAAACACTTCGTCCAATGGAATATCGTCAACAACTCTTGAACCGTAAAACGGCGCGCGCGGAATTTCAGTCTCCTGGCTGATTGCGGATCTGGTTGTGTGAGTCGTGTCGCCAGCGACTCTGATCGCCCCGCGTGGTTTGGCAGGTTTACGCAAGCCGAGTTTTGCGTCTTCACCAACCAGATCTTCGACATCCTCAACATCTGGATCACCAGCGGAGGCACTGGCAGCCTTAGCTAAGGTCTCAACGACCGCATGGTCACCATTTCCGCCGACGAGTTTGTCCATCGTGTGAAGGCCGGCAAATGCGTCGCGGGCATAGTAGAGCCGTCCTTTATATATAGACGTTAGGTCATCTTCGACGTACCTTCGCGTTAGGGCAGCGCCTCCCAGCACCACCGGAGCGGCGATGCCTCGTTCATTCATGAGCTCGAGGTTCTCTTTCATGATCAGCGTTGACTTGACCAACAACCCGCTCATGCCGATGGCGTCCGCTTTGTGCTCCTCATACGATTGTAGGATCGCATCGATCGTTTGTTTGATACCAAGGTTGATGACCTTGTAACCGTTATTCGTCAGAATGATGTCGACCAGGTTCTTGCCAATATCGTGGACGTCGCCCTTAACAGTCGCCAGGACCATTGTTCCTTTTGCCGTGGCGCCACCCTTTTTCTCCATGAAGGGTTCGAGAAAACGAACGGCTGCCTTCATCGCTTCGGCCGACTGGAGCACAAAGGGCAACTGCATCTGTCCGCTGCCAAAGAGATCACCCACCACCTTCATTCCGTCGAGGAGGAAATTATTGATGATGTCGAGAGCGGGATGGGTTTCAAGTGCTGTCGTTAGCTCAGCCTCGAGTCCAATCTTTTCACCATCTATGATGTGGTTCTTTAGACGCTCCTCGACCGTCGCCCCCTTAGACACCTTCTTGGTGCTCTTCGTCGTTACACCCTCAAAAAGCTTCGTGAATTCGATCAACGGATCATAAGTGCAAACCTCGCCATCAAAATCACGCCGGTCATAAATCAGATCTCGGGCAACCTTGAGTTCTTTCTCACCGATTCTGTTCAACGGTTCTATCTTGCTCGCGTTGACTATGGCGGAATCAAGACCGGCCTCGACGGCGTCATGCAAAAAGACCGAATTCAACACCACACGTGATGCTGGATTAAGTCCAAAAGAGATATTCGAGACGCCGAGAATTGTGAAGCATCCCGGCAATTCTCTTTTGATCTGCCTGATCGCGTCGATGGTTTCGAGCGCGTTACGCCGGTCCTCTTCGATTCCAGTCGAAATCGGCAAAGCCAGCGGATCGAAGAAGATGTCGGTAGCCGGGAAAGCAAATTCGCCAGTGGCCTGCTCGAAAGCACGTGTCGCGATTCGCACTTTCCCTTCAGCCGTGCGCGCCATCCCTTCTTCATCGATGGTACCAATCACCACACTTGCGCCATATTCCTTGGCCAGATCGATCACCTTCTTGAAGCGTGGTACGCCGTCTTCATAGTTCGTCGAGTTAAGGATGCTCTTGCCGCCTGCGTGTTGCAGACCTGCTTCCATCTTCTCCCACTCGGTCGAATCAAACATGAGGGGTAGCTTGATGTTGGTAACCAACCGAGACGCCAGTTCATGCATATCGTCAACGCCGTTGCGGCCCACGAAATCCACATTGACATCAAGAATGTGCGCACCCTCGCGTTCCTGCTCTTTAGCCAAAGCGACCAGGCCATCCCAGTTCTCTGCGTTAAGCAGATCGCGCATTTTCTTAGAACCACTGGCATTCACGCGCTCGCCAACGATCAGGAACGATGCATCCTGAACGTAGGGTTGTTGAAAATAGATAGACGACGCGGCTGGCACGAGTTTCGAATCGCGACGCATTGGAGTAATCCGCTGCATTGCTTCGACGACCAGCTTCAAATGCGCAGGCGTGGTGCCGCAGCAACCACCCACCACGTTCACGCCAAAGTCATTCGCAAAATGGACCACTTGCGCGGTGAATGTTTCCGGAGTCTCGTCATAGTGCATTTTGCCATCCACGACGGAAGGCAATCCTGCGTTGGGCAAAACCGAAACCGGCAATGGAGCGTTTTCGCAGAGATAACGAATGCTCTCGGTCATATGCCGTGGACCAGTCCCGCAGTTCATTCCAATCACGTCGAGGGGAAACGGTGCGAGAGCAGTCAATGCGGCGCCAATCTCGGTGCCGTTGAGCATCGTCCCAAATACTTCAATAGTGACTTGAGCGATTACCGGAACTCTTTGATGACTCTTTTCGAAGGTTAAGAAAATCGCATTGAGGGCAGCCTTGGTCTGGAGAAGGTCCTGGCAGGTCTCAACGATCAACAGGTCGACGCCGCCATCGAGGAGTCCGCGCACCTGCTCTGCGTATGCATCTCTTAAGTTGGCGAAAGTAATATGGCCCAGGGTCGGCAGTTTCCGACCGGGGCCCATAGATCCCGCCACCCATCGTGGCTTTCCCTTGGAAGAGAAATCGGCGGCAACCCGCTTGGCCACTTGAGCGGCCAAAACATTCATGTCATACGCTTTGTCGCCAATTCCGTACTCTTCGAAGTCGACTGGCGTTCCATTGAAAGAGTTCGTCTCGATTACATCGCACCCGACCTCGAGAAACGCCGCATGCACGTTCTCAACGGCGTCTGGTCTGGTAACTAGAAGGTTTTCGTTGCAGCCTTCGAATCGCAGACCGCCGAAGTCGTCGAGGGTTAGGTTCTGCACCTGCAGATTGGTACCCATCGCGCCGTCAAAAACGACGATCCGGTCCTTTAGTGTTTCGAGAAAGTTAGCCATAGTTGGTGAATAGTAAATCGTGAATGGTAAATGGTAATGGGCTCAAGTGTTGAGGCTATTCACTATTTACCATTCACCATTTACCTTCCCTCAAACAAAAAAGTCCCAGGCGAATAAAAAGCCCCGCGCCAAACAACGCGGGGCTTCAAAAACCCTTTTTCGATCGGTCTCTGTTTCGAAAGACTCGCCGAGCTGTTTAGCGGATTGTTTTTCGTGGCCGCAAGTCGCCTTAACTCACCACGTTTCTGCCAGCCGTATTGAAACACCGTGACCAGGGGCTGTCAAGGCACTACCTCGAAACCACTCCTCCTATTTACGATTTCACGAATACCAATTACCATCAATCCAATGCGACGCGCCATATTCCCCGGTTCCTTCGACCCCGTTACCAATGGTCATCTTGACATTATTGAGCGTGGCTGCAAGTTATTCGATGAAATCATTGTCGCCGTCCTGGTCCATCCCGAGAAGAAACCCTTCTTTTCGATTGATGAGCGGCAGCAAATTCTTTCGGAAGTCTTGAGTCACATCGACCGTGGCTCTTGTGCGGTATCAGTCGATAGCTTTCAGGGATTGCTGGTCCACTATGCTGTGGCGCGTAAGGCCGATGCCATCGTCCGTGGGATCCGGGCAATATCGGATTATGAATACGAGTTGCAGATGGCCCTGATGAATCGACGGCTGGAACCAACCATCGAAACCGTTTTCATGATGCCTGCTGAGACCTATTCCTACGTTAGCTCGCGTCTCGTGAAGGAAGTATTTCAATTGGGCGGAAAGCTCGATGGACTGGTTCCTCCGCTGGTCGAAGCTCGAATGAAGGATCAATCACAAAAGGGATGAATCAGGCCATCTATCGAGCGGCCCAATTTCCACATGACTACAAAGCTTGCACCGTCCATGTTTAGACCCGCCCACAATGTAGCCAAAATGCAGGTTTCATCGACGCTCGCCGCGATGCAGGCAGCCGACTCGTTGCGAGCCGCCGGCGTTAGCGTGGTGGACTTCGGCGCCGGCGAACCGGACTTTGATACGCCCAATAACATTAAGAGCGCGGCTGCAGAAGCAATGCGTACCGGCAAGACGAAGTACACACCTACAGGCGGCACGCGCGGTTTACAACAAAGCATTATTGATTTCTACCAGAAGGAGTTTGACGCCACCTTTGACCGATCCGAAGTAATGGCGACGTCGGGCGGAAAGCAGGCGATCTTCAACGCGATCGTTACTCTGGTGAACCCCGGCGACGAAGTCTTGATGGCTAAGCCTTACTGGGTAACGTTCCCTGAGATCGTGGCTTTCGCCGGAGCCACACCCGTCTTCATCGAAACTGAAGAAACAGGATTTGTTCTTACTGCTGATCAAGTTGAGCGAGCAATTACCCCGCGCACTAAACTAATAATCCTCAATTCGCCGTGTAATCCTTCGGGCCGCGTAATTCCGCCTGATGAGTTTCGGCGAATCATGGAAGTCCTGGCTAACCATGGAATTTTCGTGATCTCGGATGAGTGTTATCTGAGGTTCGTATATCCGCCAGCAACCGTTTTTAGCGCTGCCACTCTTCCTGCAGAACTGCGCAGCAGACTGTGCATCGCAGGCTCCTTTTCCAAGACCTATGCGATGACGGGATGGCGGGTGGGCTATGCTTTGGCGCCCGCACCTTGGACCAAAGAAATGCTGAAGGTCCAGGGTCATTCGACAAGCAATCCGAATTCACTCGCACAGAGCGCAGCCGTGGAAGCTTTGAATGGACCACAAGGCTCAGTGGCTGAAATGTTAGGTGAATATACAAAACGGCGCGCGTGGTTGCTGAATGCGTTGCGCGAGATTCCCGGCCTAACGTGCAACGAACCAGAAGGCGCGTTCTACGCATTCCCCAGCGTGCGCGCGTATCTAAAGGGAAACCTAAAAACGTCGGAAGACTTCTCTCGCCTATTGATCGAACGAGAGCACACTGTGGTTACTGACGGAGCGGGTTTTGGCGCGGAGGGTTACGTGCGCATTTCCTACGCGACGTCGATGGAGCAACTGAGGGAAGGGGTAACCCGGATCAAGCGATTCGTTGAAGGCTTAGGGTAGGTTAAGACATCAAATATAAAAAGGCGCCGACCTCAGGGTCGACGCCTTTTCTTTTATTAAGAGTGATCCTTAATAAAGGTTGAAGTTGTATTCAAGTTGGATGTACATGGAAACCGGACGTCCATCCTTGGTAGCAGGTACAAACCTGATCTGACGAGCGGCCGCTATGGCTCTTTCAGTCAACCCATAAGGAAGACCTGAGCGAGCGCTGATGTTAGTAACTTGCCCGCCCGACGTGAACACTGCACGCAGAATCACTGTTCCTGTAACCTGATTCTTTCGCGCTTCCTCAGTGTACTGAGGCTCCGGCTTCGAGAGTACGCGAGCCTTCGTGTTTACATCCTTACCATTGAAGATCTTGTTGTAATCGGTTCCGCCGCCGCCGCCGCCGGGACCACCACCGCCTTCGCGATAATCGCCGCCCCCAATGTTGCCGCCGCGGCCTGGACCAATACCACCACCATCTCCGGGTCCGATACCCCCACCTCTGCCGGTGCCAATACCGTTTCCTGTACCGGGGCCGGATGATGGGTCAGTGCTCTTGGACTTGAAGTCACCATACGGCAGCACCCGCGCATCAGGTGGAACCAGCAAAGGATCTGCTACTACTGTTGCAGCCACTGGAAGCGATGGATTCTTGATCGTTGGCGGTTTCGGATCTGGCGCCACCACTTGAGGCACTGTCAAAGATGCCTGTGGTGTTTTACCAAACGAAGCGGGCTTGGGATCTTCACGACCGCCGCCACCGCCGCCGCCTGGCTTTTCCTGTTTTGGTTTGCTGCCGCCGCCACTACCCTTGTTCAACCCAGCCGTACCTTCATCAGGAGTCGGTTGTTCATTGGGAATGTCGATCAGCGATTCAAGAACCAATTCTTCTTTCGCCGCCTGTTGGGCTACTTGCTGTTGCTGCACACGGTCGAGCCAAATGATTCCCAAGACTGCCGACATCATGATGAACAGAGCGGCGAGCACGCCGGTGGCAACATTCGGTTGCGAGAGAAAACGCCAAGCGGCCTGGCTATAACCAACCACCATGCGCTTCGTAAAACCAAACGGGTCGCGCTTGAATTCCGGCCAGGTCAACTCCGATTCATGTGCCACTTCCTTGACGGCATCAACTAACCTTGTGACCAAACCGGCATCATCCATGAAGGTCACGTGATACTCGCCTCGAGGGACATAGCTACTGCCACCCGCAGCGGCAGCTGCCGCCATGACTGGCACACTCTGTTGGACGGGAGGGGTAAAGCTCGGAATAGCGGCCGGCTCAACCGGCTCAACGACCGGAACATTTAAGGGTGTTCCATCCACGGGACAAAAGCTGAATTTGTCTGCGAATTCTTCCCTGCATGTGGAACAAAACTTCATCGTAACTACCTCTTTTTGACTCTGAGGGAAAAGTACTGAGGACTGGGCCGCAGCGTCTCCGTTTTCAATGGCCATATGATAACTGTTTGCGACTCTCTGATCGAGACTTTTTGACGGTTCAGGAACCACCCAGCGTTCCAGTAAACCCTTCAATTCGTCGTCAGACATGAATCTCTCGCCTAGCTCATCGGGTTCAATTGTGCTGCTCATTTCAAGCTTTCTCCAAAGTAGCAATTTCCCGAGTGGTGTTCAAATAGGGTTGGAGGCTGCTTCTGAGTCGCCGTCGCGCTCGATGAAGACGGGCTTTAACAGCTCCGACATCCGTTCCAACCAGATCTGCAATCTCGTTCAAAGCGAGTCCTTCGTATTCGAAAAGAACAAGGGCCTCGCGCTGCAAAGGCGGTAGAGCTGAGACCGCTTCCTTAACCGTCAAATTCAACTCCTGGTCAAGAACCCTCCGCAACGGTTCACGTGATGGTTCCACAAAAGCGTCCCCATCGAGATCGTCTAACGCCAGCTCCCTTCCCTGTGTTCGCAGTTGTTTCAGCCAGAGGTTGCGTGCAGCGGACAACAAGTAAGTTCGTAGTGATGCCCGCCCCGCCTCAAAATTTCCAGGTTTTCTAATCAAACTCAGAAAGCAATCGTGTGTGATGTCTTCTGCCGTCTCAACACTTCCGGCGAGACGATACGAAAATCGGAACACCGGCCCACGATGTCGCTCATAGATCTGAAGGAAAGCTGCCGGGTCTCCAGTTCCTGCCCTTTCAAGCAAAAGTTCATCTGTTGTTCTATCTGGCAAGCGGCACTCGATTCTGCAGAAATCGCTTCCTACTTGTATTACCGACAAACTGATAAAGGATACGGCCTTCCCATTAAGAGCGGTCAAAAACAGGCCTTATTTCAAATAACAACCCCAAATCTCACGGTTGCCGGTTTTCGTTTTGGAATCAATCAGGCATTAAGCGCAGCAAAATCCTGTTCAAACCATGGCGTTGGATGCATTTAGATGCCAAACGGTTGACGCGCAAATTATCGACAACTAAGATGTTTTTGAGCTCCCATTTCATGAAGTTTGACTAAGTATTTCGAGTGCCTCCAGAGGTCGGCACTGCCTATGAGATCGCTACCCTCGAAGCTTTTCCTATTCAAACTCGCCATTTTTGCATGTTTTTGCGCGGGTGCTCCGCTAGCAACATCTGCTCAGACACCGATCGAACCCGACAGAAGTGAACTCCTCAATGGCCTTCGGGTCATCTTATTGTCGCGTCCGGGAGAACCGGATGTACTGATAAAGCTTCGCGTTCACAGCGGATCTGCGTTCGATTTGGCTGGTAAAGCAGGGGCGACAGCATTGCTGGGAGATATTCTCTTTCCCGACCCCAATACCAGGGAATACTTCACCGAGGAAATGCAGGGACGCCTGAATATCTCAACTGATTACGACTCAATCACCATCACAATGCAGGGCAGAGCTCGCGAGTTTGAGCGAATCATCGAGATCCTTCGAACTGCGGTGGTGACGCCCCAATTGACGCCCGACAATTTCTCCAAGGCGCGCGACGGTCGAGTGAAGGTTTTGAAAGAGACTGCCATTTCACCGGGCATGTTGGCAGATAGAGCGATCGCGGCCCGCTTATTCGGAGACTTTCCGTACGGCCGTCCAGTCAACGGCACTGTGGAATCGTTAGAGCGCGTACTACACACTGATTTGATGCTCGTCCGCGATCGTTTTCTAAATCCAAATAATGCGACTGTGGCAATTGTTGGAGGAGTGCAGCCAAGCCGGGCATTGCGCGCACTTAGGCAACTGCTCGGCGGCTGGCGCAAGAGTGAACAAATTGTGCCGACCACTTTTCGACAACCTGTCGATCCCGACCCTCGGATCTTAGTTGTAGGCGCTCCCGGTGATCAGAGTCTTGAGGTTCGATTGGCAGTTCGCGGATTGGCCCGCAAGGATCCGGATTCAGTCGCAGTGGCACTGCTGACGAAGGTAATGCACGAGCGATGGGAGAAAGCACTGCCCGAACTTTCCAGAGGCCCCGTCTTTGTTAGGCACGACGCGTTAATGCTGCCTGGAATGTTAGTGATGGGTGCAACCGCCGAACATCTGATTGCCGGCAAAGTGCTCGGCACTGCTCAGGATGTTATGAAATCTCTGGTGGCCTCGCCGGTTTCGAATGCGGAGTTGGAGCAAGCGAAATTAGAAACCCTGACTGCCTGGAATAAGGAGCGTTCTACTCCCGAGGGCATGGTCAACGCATGGCTGGATACTGACACCTATGGAGTTGTGTCCGCCGCTGAACAGATGCGCGTCATGAATGGCGTGACTCCCAACGATCTCCGACGAGTTGCTGAACGGCTATTTCGCAACGCAGCTATTGCATCCGTAGTAGTGGGAAATTCTGAGTTGGCCAAAGCGAGTGTTGAACGCTACGGAAAAGTAGAACTCCTCGGTGAGGTGGGTTCTCGAGACTCAACGCGGCCGACTCAACCACCATCGCAGCCTCAAATAAAGACGCGCCCGGAGTAATACAAATCATTCGCAATCTGCTCGCAACCTTTTCAGTATCGACTTCCGCTTAACTGTGTTTGGTAACGAAAGTGCAAATGGGGTTGAACATTCGCGTCGCGTGCGCGAGATGTTTGGAGCCATAGCCGGTAGATACGATCTTTTAAATCATCTACTCTCAGGGAATATAGATAAGAGATGGCGGCGGCTGGTTGCGCGATCGGTGCACGAGTCGCTTTCATCGCGGAGGTCTGGAGAGACCAAGGTCCTGGACGTGGCCTGCGGAACCGGGGACCTGTCGTTGACGCTATTTGACAGTGGCGAGGCACAAATCATCGGGCTGGACTTTTGTCGGCCGATGTTGGAAATCGCCAGATCGAAAGCGACTAATGAGAGGGCGGCATTACCTTTCATCGAGGGCGACGCACTTCAACTTCCATTTAGTAATGAGACATTTGACGCAGTCACGATAGCCTTCGGGTTGCGCAACCTTGCGAACGTCGAGGCAGGTGTTAAGGAGTTGATCCGGGTACTGAAACCAAATGGACGACTTTTTGTCCTGGAGTTTTCGAAACCCCAAACTCCGATTCTGCGATCCTTGTTTCAGTTTTACTTCACAAGGGTGCTTCCACTCTTCGGCGGATTGATTAGCGGCTCACGCGGCGCTTATGAATACTTGCCAGACTCGGTTTCACATTTTCCGAATCAGGAAGAACTAGCCTCGATAATGGCTGGTGCGGGCCTGGAAGAAGTCGACTTTCAGAATTTAACGGGAGGAATTGCGGCGCTCCATATTGGAAAGCGCCCCGTTAATTAGAGATTGGTTGCAAGCGAGCTTGCCACCATTAGAGCGGAGCCCGGAGGGGTTGCCTGTCGAGCGTGCGGTTGTCGGGGCCACGCGACTCATTTAGGCGTTCCTTTTCGGGCTACGTTCTTTTTCGCCACCCAAAACGCTCTCCGTTTGTCGCTGTGATATTATCCTCACGAATTTCATCCCTTCAAAAAGTTCAAGAGACACGCCAGAGTGCGCTCAGCCTTTAAGTACAAAGTTCTCGGTGGCCTCCGGCGGTTTGCCATCTTCCTTCTGGTCGTTTGGACTGTAGTTTCCCTGGTGACACTGCTCATCGAACTAGTACCGGGAGATCCGGCGGTGTCGGTACTAGGTGAACAAGCCACTCCAGAACAGTTTGCACAGTTTCGCGAGAAGCACGGTTTGGACCGACCTCCTTTCTTCTTCTCATTCCCCAACGACTCAAACGGAAATCGACACTTTGTATGGCACGGCGCCGACAATCGCTATACCGAGTATTGGGTCGCTTTGCTTCACGGCGATATGGGCCGGTCATTTCGCACAGATCGGCCCGTAATTGATTTGATCCTTGAAAGGTATCCGGCAACCATTCAACTCGGCTTGTCTGCTCTTTTTATTGCGATCCTGATTGCGATACCGCTGGGCGTCATTGCCGGCAAGAATCGCGGCACATGGATAGACAATCTAGCTTCGGTAGTCGCGCTTATCGGTATCAGTCTGCCCGGATTTGTAATTGGGCCCATGTTGGTTTTTGTGTTTGCGGTGAAGCTTGGTTGGCTGGCTCCTTCGGGCAATTTTGACTGGACCGACTTTATTCTTCCTTCAGTCACACTAGGAGCAGCCCTTTCAGCAATCCTTACGCGGATGGTACGCTCGTCAGTTATTGAGGAACTGGGCGAAGATTATGTCAGGACGGCACGCGCCAAGGGCCTCAGCGAAACAGTAGTCGTTTATAAGCACGTACTGAAGAATGGACTAATCCCAGTTGTCACCATCCTCGGTTTGCAGCTCGGAATTCTACTGGCCGGCGCGATCATCACTGAGAAAATTTTTGGCTGGCCCGGATTGGGATTACTTCTCGTCGAAGACGGAATCGGCAAACGAGACTATCGGGTGGTCCAGGGCTGTGTGCTGGTCATCAGCATCACTTACATCGTCGCCAATATGCTGACGGATACGCTGTATAGGTGGCTCGATCCTCGGATACGTGTTTCTTAAAGGGCGGACAGTTCTGCAGACGGGATTTCATAACCAGATATGAACCGGTTAACTATCGTCGGATTGATAATTGTTGCCTTGCTGGTAATCGTGGCGATTTTCGCACCGTGGATCGCGACGCATGACGTAGGCGCGACCAATCTTTCGTTGCGCTATCTTCCACCGTCTGGTGAGTATTGGTTTGGAACGGACTCAACGGGCCGGGACATATTCTCCCGAATCGTCTTTGGCACCCGCATCTCTTTGGAGGTGGGCCTGGTAGTCGTATCGGTGTCGGCTGTTGTCGGAACTGCGCTGGGAGCTCTGGCTGGTTACTACGGTGGCTGGATTGATCGGATCGTTTCCGGCTATGTGTTCAATGTGTTTCTGGCTTTTCCGGGCCTGCTGCTAGCCATTGCGATGGTTGCGTTTCTAGGAGCCGGACTGAACAAACTGATTTTTGCTCTCTGCATAATTGGTTGGGTGGGTTATGCACGTTTGATTCGCGGTCAGGTGTTGAAAGTTCGCGAGTACGACTTCGTTCAGGCAGCACGTGCGTTGGGAGCCGGCGACGCTCGAATTCTGCTCCTACACATTTTGCCAAACGCAATCCAACCGCTAATTGTTCAAGCCAGCCTGGGTATGGCGGGCGCCGTTTTGTCCGAAGCTTCGTTGTCATTTCTCGGTCTTGGCGTGCCTCCGCCGGCGCCCTCCTGGGGAGTTATGATTGAAGAAGCCCGGGATTTATCCACCTTGCAAGCAGCTCCTCACGCACTGATCTTCCCCGGAATCGCGATTGCGCTCACAGTGCTCGCCTTTAACTTCATCGGTGATGGCTTGCGGGAATATCTCGACCCAAGGCAGCGAGCCCGCTGATTTGTAATTACGGCTAATCCAGTTGAACCTCTCCGTACGATGCGTCGAATAATAAAAAAAATCTTTCTGGTGTTCCTGGGGATCCTGGTAGGTTTCGTTGCCTACGAGGGTTACATGTTCAGTCAGGTTTGGCGTTTGCGAACAGGAAATCCAGCAACTACATCCTTAATCGAAGCTCGCGCCAGTGAAGCCCGCGATCGTGGCGAGCAACCAAAACGTTATCAGGTCTGGGTTGACTTGGATCGAATTTCACCGCACTTGCAGCGAGCTGTAATTGCAGGCGAGGACACAAACTTCCTGACGCACCACGGCTTCGATTACAAAGCAATTCAAAAGGCCTGGGACGACGCGTTGCGTGACTCTGCACGTGAGGCTAAGCAGGAAGGCGAAGACGACGATTGGTTGCCCAATATTCCTGAGTTTAAACGCGGCGCCTCAACGATTTCGCAGCAGCTCGCTAAAAATCTTTACCTTTCCTCAAGGCGATCGTTTTTCCGGAAGGGACAAGAGGCGATGCTCACGTTGATGCTCGAGCGCACGTTGACCAAACGTCGCATCCTGGAGATCTATCTAAACGTAATTGAGTGGGGCGATGGAGTCTATGGAGCCGAGGCTGCGTCACAAACCTACTTTCACAAGCCAGCCAGCGCGTTAAATGCGAATCAGGCTGCGTTTCTTTCCGGCATGATCCCTAACCCGCGCACAGTGTTCAACCCTCGCGTCAATCCCCGTCGCGTCGCTCGAAGACAGCGAATCATCATGCGGGGGATGCCATACGTCCGCACTCCCTAACATAAAAAAGCCGCCTCCGAAGAAGCGGCTTTCAACCTCGTTGTTAGCGGATCTAGATCTTGAACTCACTTGCCATCTGAAGTTCGGCTTTGCGCAACTCGAAACGCGCCCGACCGATATTTCCTTCAGGGGTAAGCGCCAGGACCACAAAGTACTCGGTGCCAAGCAGCCTCATGAGCACGACTGCATCGTCTAACGAAATTACGAGTTCGTGCAGATTGCCAAGTCCGATGTCTCTACCAGCGCGCTGTGCATTCCGCACCAGTGAGGTGAACTCGGCCGCAGCTATATCCAGATTTGCTTCCTGGCCTGCCTGCTTCAAGGAACGCTCGACGGCTATTCCGTCGATACCCATGATGAGTGCACCGAGGCTGCCCTCGGTGCGCTCAAGAATTGCTTCAAGGATTGACTTGAACATGGCTTTTACCTATGGACGCTGGCCGCCCATAACACCTGGACGGGCCGTTGTCGAACCACTTCCAGGAACACTCGGAGTCCCCGGATTTGCTGTCGGAGCCTGCATTAAGCTGCCAGGCGTAGTTTGCGGCGCTGGCTGCTGCTGTTGCTGTTGCAACTGCGTTGGCGTCGGTGTGTTGCTCGCCGGGTTGCCTAAAGGCACGGGCTGCGAAATGGTTGTGGTGCGAGGACCAGTGCTGATAGTTCCCGGGGTTGGACGTCCCTGATAATCGGGACGATAAATTCGAGGTGTGATAAAGAACAGGATTTCACTGCTCGTGCGAGTTACCAGCTTTCGCTTGAAGAGGTTGCCAAACACCGGTATCGATGCCAGGCCTGGAGTCCGCTGACGAGTCTCACCTTCAGTGTCGGCAAGCACGCCACCCATTACTGTGGTGCCACCATCTGGTACGAGCACTTCACTCTGCATGCGCTGAGTGTCGATTCCCGGAACACCCCCTACGGCAATACCGGTGTTAATCGTATTGTTCTCAATTGTCACGCGCAGGATCACTGTTCCTACATCGGTAATCTGCGGCGTGATTGAGAGTCGCAAAGGAACTGACACGAACGTCGTGGTTACGACCGCTGTTCCACTGGCGGCCTGAGTTGTCTGAACCGGAATCTGCTGACCACTCTCAATTTGAGCTGGGCGATTATTCAAGGCAGTCACGCGCGGCGTGGCCACGGTCTTGGCTTCGCCTCTCGATTCCGCCAAAGTAATGAGGGCACTGATTTGCGCAGTACCAAAGAGACCAGTCGTAAGCCCGATCACGGTGCTAGCTGCTGCCGCACCAAGTGAAGGTGTCGGCTGGCTGGTTCCAGTGAGACCGCCAAAGACACCAAATGGATTTGGCCCACTTTGGACACCCGATGCCCCGCTGCCACCGCCCGTACCACTACTCTGGCCGGACGTAGCAGGCAGTGTAGAAATGTTGCCTAAGCCTCCTCGACCGAGATTGATGACGCCGGCAGAAATTTGAGCGCCAATGTCGCGACTGAAGTTTCGCTGTGCGATCACGATACGAGTTTCAATTTCAACTTGCGGTTCAGGTTGGTCGAGAATCGCGGCCAGTTGGCGAATCGCGTCAATGTTCTCTTTCACGTCGGTGATGATCAGCGTGTTGCTCCGACCGTCGACTTCGATCGAACCACGACGAGATAGACGTCGCGAAATGATTGGCAGCAAACCTTGATCGCCGCTGCCACCAGTTGCGTCGCCTCCCGCTCCACCACTGAAGCTGAGATTTGTCGAACCACCTGAGAACGCTCCCGTGGAACCTGCGGCTTGAGCCAGCGTTCCCGAAGCGCGCGCGTAGTTCAAGCGAATGAATTCGGTGACCAACGGCGACGCATCCAAGCGCGAATCATTGATAACCTTCTGCGTCTCAGACTCCTTCGCAAGCACATCCGTTGTCGCAACTCGCAATATGTTGCCGTTTGCCTCAATCCCTAAGCGATTAGCTTTAAGCACGGCATCGAGTGCGATATTCCAGGGGACATCCTGCACATTAACGGTTACAGGAACACTTGCAACCGAAGAGTCAATCACAAAATTTACGCCATACTGCTCGGTGATGTAATTGAGTATGTCGCGAATGTCAGCGTTGACGACGTTGAGATTTATTGGCTCGCCAACGAAACCAGGCTGGCCATAGTTTCTTCCCTGCGATTGCGATGGGACCGGAGTCGCCATGGCCGCGGGGGTTGGTGAAGGCTGCGGTTGCTGAGTCACGGCTTCAGTAGCCGGGCTCTCAACTCCCGCCGCTTTGGTGTCGCCTGCAGACGCCAGAATCGTGGCACTACACAAACACATGAACACCAGGACGAGCGTTGTCCTCTTTGTGGCATTTGTGATTCGAGACTGATAAACCATCGTTTCCCTCCTTAAGGGAATTGCTGGACGTTTGTCACCACGCGCTACGCTCGTTGCTCTGCAGCCTAAAGCGCGCGCCGCACAGTGCGACTTGGTCCGGGGTTGATTGTCAAACTAAGTAGCTTCGATACCGATTGCTGAGGTAGGAAAACTACAAGCGGAGAGGGTTTCAAAAGAACCCACAAATCGTTAGGGCTTCTCAGCGGCAGGTTTTTCTTCAACCGCTTTTTCAGAAGCAACAGCGGGACTAGCAGGGGCAGGATTGGCAGCGGAGAGGGAAAACGCCGCGTTTGATTGGCGCAGCGGTTTCATTTCTACAGTTCGTTCGCGTCTTCCGTCGTTAAAGACTACTTCACGACGAAAAACCAAACGGTTGTCTTCGATTGCTACCAACTGCCCGTCGTAGAAACGTTCACCGGGGTACACAACGTAGGACAATTTGATCGGTGTGGCTTCGACAATAGCGGCATAACCTCGCGGTGACCGAGAGATTCCCACTACCTGCATTTCGCTCAACAGGAAAGCCGTGGTCGGCTTTGGCGCTGCAATGCGAGCCATCATGGCAGCTTGCTTTTGCGCTTTGTACTGCGCAATTCGTTCCTGAATGGAGGGGGGCATCACGACGCCGGTGCTCTTGACGGGCGGTCGCGGCGGAACGTACTTGCTGAAAGGATCGCGGCCACTCTGCCTGGTCTGGCGCGGCTTGGCTTCTGACTTTTCCTGGCCGACCGCACTCAGCCCACCGCCACTGATTGCAAACACGGAGGCCGTCAAAAGAATTGCTAAGCGGAAGCGTATATTTGTCGTTAGATGATTCATGGTGGTTACTTTCGAAAGATGCTGGCTTTCCTGGTTCTGTCTATTTGGCGGGTTGGGGTGCTGCGGCAGGTGGAACTTGACCTGAACCGGCTGGTTGAGCAGTAGCGGGTTTTTGAAGTTTCTCGGCAGAAACGTAATAGGCAGTTAGATCAAAAGTGGCATCGACTGTTCGGGACCCAACAGCCTTATCAAGTTGGTTCAACTGGAAATTAGTGACGGAAACAATTCGCTGGTAATGGGCCAGTTGGTCGAAGAATACGCGTAGTGCGGCAAACGAACTGGTCACGCTGACTTCGATCTTTTTTCCGCTGTAGTTGTCTTCCTGGACGTCATCCTTAGGCAAGAACTTTTTTAGCACGAGACCGTTGTTGCGAGCCCTATCCTGAACACCCTGCAACACCATCGTCAGCTCGCGCTGTTCCGGAAGCAATGCCTTCAGTTCCTCATATTCTTCCTGGCGCGACTTATAGACCGCCCGAAAATCGTTGAGCCTTTGGGAAGCGATCTGAGCCTGCGCGTTCTTTGGCAAGAGGTCGGCGATCTCGGCGTTGATCCCTGCCGTCTCAGCGCGCGTGGGTTTGGTGATGAAGTACCAGAAGGCGCCATACATGAGCGCGGCTGCGGAGATAAAGATTCCAAACCGCAGGTACCAGGGCATTGTTTGAATATTTCCGATTTTCATCTTTTCTTTCCTTCCCTAACCATTTAGGGCGCTGGGCTTTCTTGAGTAATTACTTCTTCGCCACTTGACTCGTGGCCGCATTGGGACTCGCCTTCGCGGTTGGTTTCTCTCCGTAGTTACACTTGACCGTAAACGCAACCACTTCGGCTTGGGGCGCGTCCGAGGCTGCCGCGGCAGCTCCAGACTTGTCAGCAGTCTGATTCTGGACCACTACTTCTCTCTGAGTCTCGATACTGAGGTTGGTGAACAACCCGGAGGAGAATTCCAGGCTCTGGCCAAATTTGGTTACGGTCATTTCGTTTGGCGAATGACCTTTGATGGTGAGTTCGCCATCCTTCTGCTCGATGCTCTTCAAGTACAATCCCGGAACGCTATCAAACCGAGCTTTGACTTCCCTCAGGACTGCGCTGGGGCCCTGCTGCGACTCACGCAATTTCTTGATTGCATCGATGCGACCCTGAATGTCCTTGGCTTTCTTCTCCAGCTCAGTCTGCTCCTTGTTCACCGCGAGCATTTGCTGGTGGATACGTTTTTCATTTTCAAGTTTTTGTTTGGCCGCTGCCTGCGCAGAGTTCGAGCTTACGTAGTCGTAGCCGGCGCCGAGCAGCAGTAAACCAAATACCGTGATGGCTAACAGCAGCGTCTGCACCCTGGGGCTTGAAACCCGGGCTTCGACCATTGCCGCACCAGTCGGGCGCTCTGTAATCGATTCGAGTAGATTAATCTTGATCATGCCGCTTCCACTCCTCTCAAGGCGAGCCCGACGGCAATTGCCATGTCAGGAACGATCTCTTTCATGTAGTCCGGATCAAATTTTCGGCCGTCGACCTGAATCTGGCGGAAGGGATCAAACAATTCAACCGGGATTTCGAATCGCTTGGCTAGATAGTCAGGAAGGCCCGGCAGTTTTGAACCACCACCCGCGACCAGAAGTTTCTGAATTGCTTCCTCTGTCTCCTCAGCAGTCGCTCGATAGAAGTCCATCGTCTTACGAATCTCGAGTGCGAGGATGTCGGAAACGGTTTCAATGATTGGCTGAATGGGTCGAGCATCAATGCCTTCGGGCAATGGATAGCCGCGTTTGACCGCTTCCGCCTGCTCATACGTTAAACCCAGTTCCTTCTGTAGGAGGCTGGTGTACTGATTCCCACCGACAGATGCGTCACGAGCAAATACCGACCTGGTGCCGTTAAGGATGTTGATGTTCATGGTGGACGAACCGATGTTCAGAAGGGCCACCACCTCGCCGGCCTTCGGCGCATAGTTCAGTTCATAACAATTCTGTAGGGCGAAGGCGTCAACATCGATAATGACGGGCTGCTTGCCTGCGAGCTGTATTGCCTGTTTCACGTTGGCAATCTTGTCGCTCTTGCAAGCGGCCATCAAAACGTTGAGTGCGTCGTTGGAACTGCTCGTTACCTGGTAATCCAGATTCACATCTGAGATATCAAACGGAATGTGCTCTTCGGCGTGCCAGCTAAACGACTCTTGCAGTTCGTCCTCGCTCATCTGAGGCAGCACAATATTTTTCACAATTACGGAATGGCCACTAACGCCAGCAGCAATTCGAGAAGTCTTGATCTGGTGCTCGTTGAAAATGCTGGTGATGACGTTAGCTACGTTATTGAGCTCCATAATCTGGCCGTCAACAATCGTATCCGGCTGAAGATTCTCGAATCCGAGGTTCACCAGTTGTAGGCTGTTGCCCTTTTTCAGAAGCTCAACAGCCTTAACTGAGCTCGAACCAATGTCGAGACCCACAAGATTCTTTTTGCCCATGCTTTTTTTGAACATCTATTTGATCCTCGCGATTGAGAGAGAGCGAAGTTTGTTTTGTTGACGGAGGCGGGCGCGGGCTTTCATCGCTCTTGAAAGTCTGCTCTTGATCTGTTTGGAGGGTGTGCTTGGCTTATCGCTTTTCGACACGTTGTGACCCCACGTTTATCGGAATTCGGCTGGAGTATGCGTACCAGGAGGGAGGCGCAGTCGCGCAACTTTTCGGAAATTGTCTATCGATGGTTACCTGGAGTGGCCTTCCGTAAGTCTGAAGGCAGAGAAACTATGGGCAAGGACTTAGGAGGACACGAGCCTCATCCGTCGCCAAGCAGACTAACCCACTGCGTAAAACATTGTCAACTAGTTTTTCCATCGTTTAACTCGCTATTTCAGAACAGTTGTGGGCATAAGTCGTTTGGCAGACCGCTCTAAATAATGATTTCCTGGAAAATTCTGAGCGAATTCCAGAAGCTGAGGTTGCGAATCTGAGGTGCTTGCGGGTGTGGATGACTACGTTTAGGATGCCCCGAATGAAACGCAACCATTGGATCCTCTTGGTGGCCCTGGCCATCCTTGTCTTCACGACGGTCGGCCTATTCTTGATGCGGCCACGAAGGGTCGACATGGCGGCCTACGCTCCAGCCAACTCCCTTCTCTACATGGAAACCGATGATCCTTTGGCAATCGTCAACGCCCTTATGACTACTGACGCCTGGAGAATGGTGCGAGGTACGGATGCCGGCGGCTCTTACAGTTCCAAAGGTTGGTTATCGGGATTCATGAAATTCACTGGTATCGGGCCGGTGCAATCGGTAGCGCTAAGCCGTGCTCAAGTGGCGATTGTGGTTACAGATCTGGGCACGACAGAAGACGGCGAAACCCTTCGAGTCAAACCGGAATTTGCACTCATTATTGAGACCAAGACTTCCGAGTTTAGAATCCGTTCGAGTGTTGAAAGTGCCCTGCAACAGTTAGCTCAATCTACTTATGACAAACCCGTCGCTCGTCGCACTCTCACTAACGATGTTGAGTTTATTGAGTGGCGAAGCCAGGACGGTTCGCGCCAGATAGTCGCTGCAATCGTTGGCAGTTTGGTCGTTGTAGGAAACAGCGAAGCCTCGGTGCAGCGGTGCCTCAACAGTGCGGCAGGTCGATCTCCGAGTCTAAAGGATGATGTCGATCTTCAACTGTTGAGACGCGAGCTTGCTGGGGATCAGGCATTAACTTTTGGGTATGTGCCTGAGGCAAAAAGCGCCCAATTGCTGTCATTTGTGGTTCCATTGCTCTTGGGCAGGGCGCCTGGCGACGCTAGTTTTCAGAAGCTTGTTTCGACCGCGTCGGCGAAGTTGTTTCGAAGCATCGCGTGGAGCTCGAAGTCGATCTCGAATGGGATTGAAGATCGCTATCTGATCGCGCTTCAACCTCCGGTGCTTCGACAACTTCAACCGTCCTTTAGGCTCAACGGCAGCAATTCCCCAAAAAGAATTCCACCGGAAAACACTTACTCAGTTACATATTACCGGCTTGAGAATCCGCTGATGACATGGGAAGGCCTGAGAACTTCGGTCGCGGCCAACACCGACGCTTTATCCGCAGTTGTCTTCTCATCACTGTTGAAGTCGGCGCTGGTGTCGTATGGCCTAAATGAACCTGATGCGTTCTTGAAAACGGTGACGGGGGACATTGCGACATTTCGTCTCGATCCGAATGGCGATCAAACTCTTCTCATCGCGCGCATCAGCAATCGAGATGAACTCCGTAAACTGATCACCACGAACATGAAGCTGGAAGCAAATCAGCAGCAGTCGAATCGGGAATTTTTCGTCAGCTCCGAGGGCGAGACCGCGGCAGCACTAGTTGGTGATTTTGTCATCATGGGTGATCTGGCGGGAGTGCGACGCTATTCTGAGACATTCGAACAATCCGGCGATGCTCAACAGGAAGACTACTCCCGGCGCTTGAGCACGTTTTACCCATTGCAGAGCTCGAGCCCGATTGTGACCTATACGGATGACCGCGATCGTGTGCGGCGTTTCTTTGAAGCGCTCAGAACAGCCGATACTCCCTCAGCCAGCGCGCCAGCTAATATGGAAGTTGCGCTAGGGAAATTGCCCTATGCAGCGACCCAAACGAAACTGTCGGACGAAGGTTTTGAGAGGATAACTCGTTCACCACTTGGCCAGTTCAGCAGCCTCCTTCCGCTGTTAATCCCTGAACCGAGAGGCGCACAGAAACCGCTTGCGCCTTCCCGCTAAAACATGAGTAACAATCAGCCATTTGAAATGCTCCTTGGAACAAGGAATCGAGGTAAGGTCCGTGAGATTCATGAACTTCTGGCTGATCTGAACCTGCGACTTCATAGCCTCGACGATTTCCCCGATGTCCCCGAGGTAGAGGAAACAGGAGCGACCTACGAAGCTAATTCCAGTCTCAAAGCTTTGACTTACGCAGGCTTGACCAAACTACCGACTCTTGGGGACGACTCCGGACTTGAGGTCGACGCTCTCGGAGGAGCCCCTGGTCCATTTTCGGCCCGGTTTGGTGGCAACATGTCTTCCGACAAAGATCGCATCGCAAAACTCTTACTTGCGCTGAATCAAGCGAAGCCAGCCACACGATCCGCGCGGTTTATATGCTGCCTCACGCTTGCGGGATGGGACCGAGACAGCAAACCAAACAATGAAGCCCCTTCCCTAATCAAGGTTGTAAGAGGTGAATTGGAAGGCCAGATCATCGCGAATCCCCGTGGCGACAACGGGTTTGGATACGATCCCGTCTTTGTTCCAAATGGCTTTGATAGGTCGCTTGGAGAGCTTCCGATCGACATCAAGAATCGGATCAGTCATCGGGCAAATGCGTTGGACCAAATGAAAGCGTTTTTATCAGGCTGGATCAGGCAAACTTGACCGTTCAATAGCCCGCCTCTAGAATGCAGCGAGTCAACTTCTTTGCATTCATCATTTCGGGGCGTAGCACAGCCTGGTAGTGCGCTCGGTTTGGGACCGAGAGGTCGGAGGTTCGAATCCTCTCGCCCCGACCATTAATATCAACAACTTACGGCTGCCAATACTGGCGGCCGTGTCTCTTCAGCCCGCCCGCTCTTGTTCCCCACGCTCTGCCAGCTTAGGGTATTCGGGTCCCTGGGTGGGTGCGGGCGAAGCGTTATTGCTCGATTGTGCCGGTGGCTTTCGACAACCGCACAAAATTCCGAAGCTTAGTGCCAGAATTACGAGTAGGATTCCCTTAAGAGATCTCATGCTGCCTTTTGTGTTCGTAGGCACTCCTGCAACCGGAGTATGATGTCGGGGGATCTGATATTCTGGCGATGACTCGTCGAGTCGGACATGAAACCGCTAACAGCAATTTTCGTTATAGCCTTATCGCTCACTGCATTTTCCGCTTGCGGGAAAACTGACGGGCGCATTTCCTCCAGGGAGGCCACTCCTATCATATCGGAATATGAAAAAGCTATTCAGGACTTAGCGGAGGGCAAGGATCGGCAAACGGTAAAAGTGGCTGTCCAGATATTGAGGGACGCAAAGACCGGCGCCTTTCCCGCTCTGATCCAACATCTCAGCGACAAAACACCCGCGTCTTTCGAATACTTCGGCGGGCGCGACGTGCAATGTCCGCCGCAAGCAACGCCATGTACTCGGCAACCGACGATTGGCGAAGCTTGTTTTTTAATTATCCAATCCGAGGTCGAAGGCAATTGGCCCAAGGCATACATCGGCTATTACACTCTCACGGCCGGAAATGTTGGGGAGTGGTGGCAGTCACGCCAGACGATGTCACTGAAAGATCTCCAACTCGAGGCTGCAAAGTCCTCGCTGGAACGGGCCAAACATGAGGGCAAGGCTGACGCGATCAGATTCCTGCAAGAGCACCTGAAGGATGTGCAATCTGGGCGCTGCTGTCCAGAGTGACTTGGCAGTCAAGTTTTTGTAGCTGGTGATCTGCCCTTGACGGAATCATCCGGCCGCGTGAAAAAGCCTGCGACCTGCAAATCCAAAGATAATCCAGTCGCCAAGATCCGATGCTCAGATCCCCAACGCCGTTAGCTCATTCATAACACGTGCGCAACACTGCTTTGCGAACTTTTTAAGCCTAGGGACGTGTTCGCGGTGCTGGGGTGAACCGGTTTAGATCTCTCCGGTCAGGCCACCATGGTTGAGCCTGCTCCTCAAACGGCGATCCACGAGGCGGGAATTTACCTCGGTGAGCCGCATTTCTGCCGTCAAGAAAACCATCATCAAAAGAGACACGATACGTGTCCTCAATTCTTTGACAGGCGTAAACCTTCAAATACCAATGAACCCGGAAATTTCCACCGGTTGTCGGAGGGCCTTTCGCCATACCATGGTGAAACGCCAGGCAATTGAAGTCGCGACTTAAAGCTACATCGGCGAAGATCCGCTCCCAGTCCCAACAGTAGTAGCCGCCTACTGTGTCACTTCCCGGGAGGCTATCGTTCATTGGACCACGACCCCAATTACGGATCCAGGCTTGAGCGGCGAGCTCAACATAATCCCGCGCCTCTTGTATGCATCCTTTCGGAGCGCAACAAGCTCCTTTACCACAGCCTCGCCTGCAAGCACGCTCCAGCATGGGTATACCAGCCCGAATTGCTCTGGCGCCTTCCTCGCTGGTGAGTTTCCTCAGTCCCAGCGGGTCGACAAAGTCGATCGGATCGTTGCCCACGAACGCCATTGTGTTCGGACCATCATTTTCCTCGATCGGATCTCGGTTGATGAATCTACCGGTGGAAGGGTCGTAATACCTGTGGCCGTAGTAAATAAGACCGGACTCCAAATCCTCATACTTCGAACTAAAGCGAATCGAATTCGAACTGGCAAAGCTCCCGGTGGCCCTAATCGTATTTCCAAATGGATCGTAATCGTAGAAGGCCGCGCTTAAACCTGTCGCTGCATTAATCAGCGCGTTTACGTTTCCATTTCCGTCGTAGCCGGCCTGGTAAACACCGGTGGAATCGGATATCAGTAATAACCCTCCGATGCCTCCTGCTCCATGTAGAGTCGTACTAAGGTCCTGTCCCCACGCGTAATTCTTGATTGGTGAATTGGCCTGATCGACTTCGGCAATTACATTCCACTCGTCATAAACAAACTTGGTGGTTGATTGCAGTTGATAAGCACTTCCTCCAACGTTCCAGGAGTAAGCCTTCTTCTGAATCCTGCGACCGATGGCGTCGTAAGCAAACTCCAATTTCTTTTTCGCGTCTACCGGCACACTCGGGATCGCTTCCATGCTTACCAACCGATTCTCCGCGTCCCAGGTGTAATTCCAGCGTCCGTCAGAGGTGAGGTTGCCATCAAAATCGAACGTCAAAGATTCAGTTGTCTGTGCCAGAAACTTTTGGCCGCCCTTTTGAGTCACCGCATCTTCGCCTCCCGCGCCGAAATTCTGGCGCGCACCGGTCACGCTGATCTGCGCATTGACTGGCCCGGCAGTATTGTCTACAGCGAGTTCCCTATAGAAGTATTCGCCTTTGCGTGCGGTTGATTGATCGTTGACTGTGACGGTGGCGCCGCTATTGGCGGTGCCGGTGATGTCAACTGCGCCGGGCACACTGCGCTGACTGTATTGGTTCAAAGAGTTCGTTGTGAAAGTAGACTGGCGCAATTGACTGATTAGATTGCCGCCAGACCTCGCGGAGGTGCGATTACCGATGCTGTCATAACTGTTCTCGGTTTGTGCTCCCCATACCGGTGAGTTATCGGACCAGTTTTTCTTCCCGCTAATCAACTCACCGCGATCATTGTAAACGTAGAGCCAGTAGGCGCCGTCTTCTCGATTCTGGCGCGTTCGCTGGTTCAGATTGTTGTACTGATACCCATTGCTGGCTAGGGCGCCGGTTGGAGGCGTTGTCGTAAGGATCGATTGCAGCCGTCCGAGCGGATCGTAGCTGCGCGCCAGCTGTGTACCGCTGGTGAACGTAGTCGTGTTAAGCAAACCACTGTTTGAATAATAAGCATAAGTCGCTGTCTGGCCGCCGCTGGTGACTGTCTGCATCCGCGAACTTGAGTCATAGCCATAGGTCTGGCTGCTCAGAGTATTCGCCCCGCTGGCACTTTGCAGCGAGTTGCGCCGCAGGAAGCCGTCGTAACCGACACTGAGATTAATACTGTCGAGGATACCTCCCGTGATCTGTTCAGTCTGCAGTTCACCAGTCGCGGTAAACGTGCGCTCATGCGTGCCAGCTGCGTCAGTGATCATTTTCGGCCTGCCGCCCCGGTCATATGCGAACGTGGCCGGCGTAGTGCCATCGGAATAACTCTGACCGATCATCTCGCCGGTGTTTGGATCGTAGCTGTAGGTGGATATGTTCCCGCGCGCCCAGGTGCGCGTCTTAACGCGACCCATTTCATCATGGGTGTAGATTACAGCCTTTGTTGCCGCATCCTGTTTTTGCGCGACTAACCCGGTGGCCTCGTGATAAATCCATTTCGTGGCATCGGCCACGCCGGTGCTGGCGCTGGGCCACGCACTTGCGGCCCAGCCAGTGCCATTACGGAAGGTGTGCATCTCGGTCTTTTGTCCATACGAATCAAAAACGAACTCGACTGGATACGTCGTGTCGCCCCACGTCTGGATCATGTCTCCACGAAGGCTGTAGTTGAAATACACCTTCTTGCCGACGGGGTTGGTATGCGACTGCACACGTCCGGCACTTACATGACTTCCCGGATAGTATTGATAAGTGGTCGTACCGGCGCCGTCGTTCGTAGCTGTAACTTGGCCAGTCGTCGCGCTGTAGGTGCCGGTGACGGTGCCAGTGCGCGGATCAGTGACGCTGGTTTGCCGACCCAATGCGTCATAGAGGTAGGTCGTCGCCGGTTGCGGCGTTGCTGGCGTGGAAGATTGCAATAGACCATTCACTGAGATACTGACTGCGTTCACGTCGGAATCAGCCGCATCGGCAGTAGTCGTTACTTTTCGGGCCGCGCGATCGATGGCAACGGTAGTCTTCGTGCTATTGCCGGCGACGTTCGTGGCGGTAATTTCAGAAACGGTTCGATCGGTGCCGTTGAGAGCAAAATTATTCAGCCGCTCTGTTTGCGTCTGCGTTGTAGGAGTGACGTCGTTGTCAACCAGGTAGGTTCGTGTGGTAGTCACTCGAAACCAATCCGAACCGATCTTTTGGAAAACAACCTCCGTTTCGGTGAGGCGATCGGTAGAGGCGAGCGTCAGTGTGCCGCTGGCGTCGACATCAGAACCGTCCCGAACCTGAGTTCCCAACTCGTCATATTCATAGAGCTTGTCGGCGATGAGTTTCGTGGCTCCGGCTTTGAGGCTTTGAGACTGTAACTGGCCCTGGTTGTTGTAAACGAAGCTCTCTATCGGATTGTTGGCGGTGAAGCCTGGCTTCTCAATCGCGACGTTGCGGCCCATCCAGTCGATCGTAGTTTTGATCCAACGAGGTGAACTCAAACCCGCACTGCCAGTAAACTCTTGCGTGTACCGCGTACCGTCGACATTAACGCCATATTCTGAATACTGGGCCACAACCGATGTTCCAGTGACACTTTTATTTTGTCCATCGAGGAATTTATCGTTAATCCTCATCGCTCCGCCCGCTAGCGTAGCCGTCTGCGTTCGGCCGCCGTTAGCGTAACTATAGCTTGTGCTCAATCCCGCATTGTCCGTCTCATTTTTGATCCGCCCGGCTAAGTCGTAGACGCTTGACTTACTTAGAGTGAGGCCACTACTGCTGACTGACTGGGCCGTCTGGCGTCCGGCAGCGTCGTAAGTGAAAGTTGTCGTGATGTCTGCCTGGCTGGGGAAGCCACCGCCGGCGGCGGCGCCTTTTTTGATCTGTGTCTTGACCCTATTCAGACTGTCGTAGGTGTAGTTGGTTTCAATTCCGGTGACGTCTGTTTGAGCAGTTTTGAGATCACCGTTCCAGACTAAAGATCTTGTTTGTCCCTTGTGATCGCGCGCCAGGATCACGTGTCCGCGAGTGTCGTAATCAACTGCAGTCCAACCGACGCGCTCGTAATTCGTGCCATTGTAAACGTACGCTTCCTCGAGGACTGTATGACCAAGCTGATCGCGAATCGCGGTTTCTTTTTGAGTCTTGAAGGCAACACCGTTGGGCGAACTGGCGGTGCCATGGACAACCGTAGTTCTTTCGGCCAGGCCGTTCGCATTTGGTGTGAATGTGTTGAGCGCTGGATCGGCGTTGGTTACATAGTCACCTTTTTCGTATGTATACGTATCTTTCCGGCCGTCGGGATGGGTGATGGCCGCAACGCGGTTGGCGAGAAAAGTGGAGGCGGTGAAATGGTAAGTGGTCGTCGAAATTGATTGGAACAGCGTCGCTGAAGCGTAAACAGTCTCAACTTCGGTTGCCGCGGGCTCGCCACCGACTGGAGTACTTGAGCGCGTATAAACAGTCTTGCTGACGAGCGTGCCGGCTATTTTTTCTTCGACGCTGGAAATATGTTTGGCATATAAGGAAGTCTCAACTCCGTCGGAATTTGAATAGGTGTACCTTGTCGATCGAGCGTTCGCTTCGGTCGCCGAAGCCAGAGGAAGATCCTTCCAGGGACGCATTACCAGCACGAGGTTGCCGTCTGTATCGTAATCGGATTTTTCCCAGGAGCCGTCTGGATAAGCGACCGATTGCAGATGAGCATAGCGGCCAGGCTCAGCAGGGTTCTCATAGTAAGTATAGATGGTGGTCAGCGCCGCGCCATCCGGATCAACAACTTCCTTCATCAAGTCGTCGCCCCAGGCGTACGTGTGGTAGGTGCGCGCAATCTTGGAAACGATCGTTCCGTTGCTCTCTTTGATGATCGTCGTTTCAATTCGTGTGGTGGCAGTCGGATTGACGACAGCCAGGGTTTTGATCGTCGCTCCGGCGCCTTGGTTGAGCGACCAGGTATTGCTGAGTACATCCTGAGTGTATTCGTTGGTCTCAAGAGTTACGCCATTTTGAATCTTCAAGATCTGAAGCCGTGTGGTGGTGGTGGGGTCGGGATTTTTGATCCGCCATACGGTGAAGGGTTGATTGAAAACCGGGTAGATGCCGCCCGTCTTGGTTCCCACGTCCGCCAGCCGGTAGAAGCGCACTTCGTATTCTGAAGCGCTCGTCACAACCACATCGGCCAATGCTTGAGACGCTTTGATCTGGCGCAGGATGCCGGCGTTGCGCACTACGTCGACTTCGGCCGTCTGGCCGGGCGGAGAATAAACCAACGCGGCAGGCGTATATATTGAAGAGGAGACCGAGGATTCCTGAATGCTAATAGCTTCAGCCGAGCGGCCATCGGAGAGACGGCCCATGCTTATGCTCCAATTGACGCTATCGAGGTCGAGTTCGCAGGAAGATGCGGCCTCGTCACCGCACGATCGGCATTTTCGGATAACCACATTCCATGTCCCGTCGCCGCTTCCTTTGGTTGTGTCGCCGCTTTTGTCAATCGTATTAGTCTTCACCCCGTCGATTTCCAAGGTGTATTTCGGGGGCACATCAAAAACAATGTGCGTTGAGCAGCTGTCGGTGCCGGCGGTGATTTGATAGGTCACGTCGGTTTTGAGATAGGTAAATGCCTTGTTCGTCGTCATCCAGGAATTTGCGGTACAACTACCAATACCCTCAACCGAAGTTCCATTAAGTGAAACGGTGTAGTCGTGTGCGGAGCAGACACTGGCGGTGAAGCCAATCTTCACCGGCTTGTCGTCATTGCAAGTGATACATTCCTGTGCGCTGACGATGCTGAGCGATGCCAGCAGCAAAAAAGACAAGCCAAGGATAGTGGCGAAGCCTTTTATTATTGAGGACCGCATATCAGGTCGGCTACAGGAAGTCCGGGTCCTTATCGCTCGCGGAGTCACTCTGGCTCTGATACTCATGGTTGTGTCTGTCCTTTTGACGGCAAGTCTGCCTTTACAATTCGTGTTGTCCTTCTAATCTTCTGTGCAAAACAACGCCGGTTTGCTGAAGTCACGGCTGAGGTTCCAAAGGTGTGTGCACTTTAAGATTTACAAAGTCGTCGTCGTCGGCCAACGCGCTCTTCGTCGGATTCCGGCCTTGTTCGTACTCCTGCAAGTTAGTCACACCATCGCCATCCGGATCACCATTGGCGCCCTGACTGAGATCACCGAAGTATTGAAGCTCCCAACTGTCCGGCAAGCCGTCGCTATCGCTGTCGACGAATGCAACCGTAAAGATCTTTGAGTTGCTGGCTATGCCGTTGACGGTGACGACAACCGGGCCGGTGAGTGCCGATGCGGGGACTGCAACTACGATAATCTTATCGCTCCAGGTCGTCGGAGTGGCTGCAAGCGCATTGAATGTTAGTGTGCTTGCGCCCTGTGTTGCTCCGAAGTTGAGTCCGCTGACTGTAACGACGGTCGCCACTGGACCAGTCGCGGGTGTTAGCGTGTTTATGGTTGGCGTCGTAATGACTTCGGTGGCCCATTTCACCGCCGCATCGAAAAGCGCGCCACCGTTGGAGTTGAAACTTGCGGCCGTGGTTTCAGTAAGGAACACAGCGACGCGACGCGACGGAGCTTCCAAACCGGACATTGCTACTCCGGAATCGTATCCAAAGATGGCGAACCTGGTGGCGTCGTTTGTCAACGCGGCAATCCTGGCAGCATTAGTGTTGGGTTTGCCCCAAGTGAAATTTGTGGCTGTGGTGGCTACTGTTTGCGTACCCGAGAGCCCAGCGGCCATCGGATGCGTGGGTTCGGCGATGTTTAATTGCGTTTGGGTGGTGGAACTGGTGCCAAAATCAGTTCCGGACACAAGCCCCGTCATGCCCATGTCATCGAGGATGTCAAACTCCCAGTTGACTACGGGAACCGGGATGTTGCGCAACTTATTGACGACGTTGCCAGCAACCACGGTCGAAGAAATGAGGACCAGCGCTTTGCCGTCAGCATCGGTTGGTTTGACAGATGCGTTTTGGTTACTACCTGCAACCTTAACCGTTACGGTGTAGCCGAGATTCTGCAATCGCGTTCTAACCGCACTGTCACCGGTGTTCAAAGTCGCAGAACCGACAACGAGCAGTACATTGCGCGGCTGTGTCGACCAGAGGATAAGCTGCGGTTGATTGCTCGTCGCTTCCTTTGAGTTAAACGAAGCAAACTGGCTGCTGTTGGCCGTGTTCTTCACTGCCAGACTGACAACGTGTCGTCCTGCCAATTTCTCAGCTTGCAGATAAGCAGTGACGTCGAATTCATACCAACGCGGCAGGTTGTCCGTTATCACCGTCGTCGACAGCGGTGAAGCTCCCGTTGGCGGCTTGTTGTTCCAGGTAATACTGGCGCTGCCGGATTCCACCCAGGTCGTTGTGGCCACAGAATAGATACCTGCCGGTACGTTGGTGCCGGTGGCGTCGCTCAAGCTTCCGTAGAGCCGAACGGTGGCCTTGTTAATTCCAGTGATGGTTGTGGTATCAAACTTGAGATAGCTCTGGCGATTGTTGCCCGCCGTAGCAGATGACTGTGTTTGCAGAGTTGTAGCGGTTCCGAAGTTCGTCGCGGCTGTAGAGCCATCGCGCACGTAAGCGTCCGCAGTAGGCGAGAGACCTGCCTGCGCTACTACACTGATGTTGACTATGGCTGAAGTAGTAAGACCGTTGGCGTTGTCAGTGGCTTTGGCGGTTAAGGCATAAGCGCCGGTATTGACGTTGGCCCAGACGATGCTGTACAGGCCATTCACCGGAACGGTCGCCGTGCCGATCAGATTCGCGCCCGCGTAGAAATCAACTTTACTGATTGTGCCGTCAACGTCAGAAGCAGTCGCCTTGATCGCGATATTTGTTCCAGCGCTGAACGTGTTTCCATTGAGTGGCGCCGTGACATCGACAGACGGAGGAGTGTTTTGCGCGCCAACTGTGACGCTTGCCGTGTTTGAGGTGCTGGCAAGTCCGCTGTTATCGATAGCTACTGCCGAGAGGTTGTAGTTGCCGGCGGCGACGTTGGTCCAGTTAAAACTGTAGACGCTGCCGACAGGCGTGGTTGACGTCCCTATCAGACTGGTGCCCGCATAAAAATCTACCCGGGTGATTGAGCCATCGTCAGTTGCGTTCGCGCTGAGATTGATACTCGCCGGGGCGCCGAAGGTCGCTCCATTTGACGGACTTGTGAGGGTCACGGTTGGCGAGTTGTTAGTGCCGCTGTTCGCTGAGATGATCAGCTGCGGCTTATTTGCAGCTGCTTCGCGCGAATTTACGTTAATAAAGATAGTTGATGTTGAAGGATTGTGTAATGCGAGACTGACTAGATCGCGCCCCGCGGACTTCTCATCCCTGACGTAGTTGGTGACGTCAATATCGAAGGTCGTAAGAGTTGTACTGGCCACGGCCATACTCGCATTGGGGAGCGGCGTCCCACCGCGCGGCGGCCTGTTGTTCCAGGTGATGCTGCCGGTCCCGCTTTCAATCCAGCTAGTGTTGGCGACGGAAAAAACAGAGCTACTGAGGCTGCCGGCCGCGGACAGCGAAGCGCTGACGCGGAGCTTGGCGCTGCTGATGTTTTGTCCAATGCCGCTCAAGTCGAACTTGAAATACGCGTCACTATTGTTGCCCTGGTTCTGCTTGGTCCCTGTTTGGACTCTCAGGGATGTGGCGGTGCCGAAATTTGTTCCGGCAAATGTGCCGTCTCGCACATACGAGTCGGCTACAGGCAACAGGGTGTTCTGGATCGACGTAATGGAAGTAAAGTCCCCGACCTGGTTACTACTCATATTCGCGTAGCTGCGGCTCGGCGGTGTGAACGTGTAAGTTAAAAGAATGTCGGACTTCGACGGCGTTACCGTCACGTTCGAGCCCTGTGCGAAGTTAATGAATGTGTAATCGCCGTTGGCGTTGGTGGTACCAGTGGCGGAAGCGGAGCCGCTAACCGTCATTGTTACGCCGGGGACGCCGTTGCCTCCTGAGTCCGTAACCCGGCCAGTGATCGTGTACGTCTCGACGACGAAGTCAGCGGTTTGGTTGGCGCTCAAGTTTATAAAAGTCTGGCTCGGCGGTAAGAACGTATACGGTGCAAATGACGGTGTCACCGTAAACGTTCCGCCTGACGCGAGATTTGTAAATGTGTAATTCCCACTACTGTTGGTTATTGCTGTCGATGATTGCGTGCCGGTAAGGTTTACGGTCGCTCCAGCCAGGTTCTGGCCCGCGGCGGTGGCGATGTGGCCACTGATGCTGAAGCCTGGCACATCCGCGATTTTTAAAATGAACGCGTCCGGGCCCGTGGCAATTGCCGGCTGATATGGACCGGAAGTGGGAAAATCTGCGGCGTAAGTGTAGCCAGTGACATAGGCGTTGCCCGAGGCATCAAGCGCGACGGCGTTAGCCTCATCGCCGTTGAAGCCACCGAGGTAGGTCGAATAAATTAGCGAGTTTCCGGAGCTGCTGAATTTCGTGATTATTGCGTCCTGGCCGCCGCCGGGATCTGTGCGCAGGTTTGCCTGTAGGGGGTTCACAACCGGAAAATTCGGCGCGAGTGTATAGCCCACTACGGTCGCCTGTCCGGCAGCATCGACCGCAATGCCGTTGGCATCACCGTAGCTATTGCCGCCCAAATAAGTGGAGTACACGAGCGACGAACCTGAAGAGCTGAGCTTGGTCACAAAGGCGCAGTGATCGTAGGCTGGATGGAAAGATTGAAAAGCGTTTGCGGTCGGAAAGTCCTGGGCGCCGGTGCTGCCTGATACATATGCATTTCCGGATGAATCAAGCGCGATGGCCAGACCGGAGTCGCTGGCGAAATAGAAGCCGCCGGGATTAGGAATGTTGCCACCGAGGTAAGTGGAATAGACAAGCGAGGTGCCCGAAGGGCTGAATTTGGTGATGAAAGCATCAGAACTGTTACCAAACTGCTCCGGGCCGCTGTTTGACGGCTGAAACGCATTAACCGTGGGAAAGGTGACAGACGGAGTTGAGCCCGTTATGTAAGCGCTCCCCGAAGCGTCGACCGCAATGGCGTTGCCGCGATCACCCGAGTCTCCGCCAATGTAGGTGGAATAACTGAAGGCCGTACCCGCGGCATTCACCTTAGTGACAAAAGCGTCGAACGCTCCACCGGCATTGGTCGCTTGGAACGGAGTTACGGTGGGAAAGTTGGTCGACCTCGTGTAACCAGTTATGTACGCATTGCCGGAAGAATCGACAGCGATGCCATGAGCCTGATCCTCAAGACTGCCGCCGACATACGCCGAGTAAGCGAGCGTCGAGCCGCTGGCATTCAGCTTAAAGACAAAAGCGTCAAATGGTGCGCCGCCATACGTGGGCCGCAATGTTCCTTGAATCGGAAAGTTCGTCGAAGAAGTAAAGCCAGTGACGTAGGCGTTGCCGGAAGAATCCACGGCAATGGCTTTGGCCTGATCGTCGCCGCTGCCGCCCAGGTAGGTGGAATAAACGAGCGCATTGCCCCCGGCATTTAGTTTTGTAACGAAGGTATCGTTTCCGGCGCTCTTAACCGCCTGGCGCGGATTGAGCGTGGGAAAATTTGTTGAAGCGGTGTATCCCGTCACATAGGCGTTGCTCGACGAATCGAGAGCAATGCCATTGCTTATGTCTTCACCGTTGCCGCCGAGATACGTCGAGTAGACCAGGATTGGATCGATGACAAGCGGCAGGGTCGGATCGTAAGCGCCCACTTGAAACCCAACCTGATTCCTCCGGAGCAAACGATAGCGGCTGGCAACATCTTGCTTCCGGCCTTGAACTAACTGATAGGCAATTGGTTTTGATTGACGCAATTCTCCGCCCGGTACTGCGAGCACTAGATCGCCGTTGCCGTCAATTCTCAGGCGTCGCACGCCTTCAAAACCAAGTTTGATAGCGCCAGGTTCACTGCCTGGTCCGACAACGAAATCCTGTTCCAGCCTGCCGTCGTTGCCGTAATAAACCAGATCAATTCCCGGATAGATTTCCGTGTATTTCACTCGTGCGTAGCTTGGCACGCCCACTCGCCACTTCGAAGGATCATTGCCGATCAAGTAGTTGCTGTGTCCCGGCAATTCCTCAAGACCATTGATGTCCGGTTCGGTGCTGGCGCCGATCAACTTCGTTCTAACTACTGAAGTGGCGCTATTAGGGGTGGGCAACGGTTCTTCGATCTGCGTCCTTTTCACTTGACGTTTTGCAACAGACGATCGGCGCAAAACCATGACTGATTCGGTTGGAGTAAGGAAGAGACTGTAACCCCGTCCGCGGATGAGAAACCGCGCCTGGGAATCCGTTTGTCCCTGGTTCACTTCAAATCGCAAAGGGAGCTTGCCATAGGCTTCACTCAACTCAACGCCTCGGGCTGGGTCCAGTTTTGTTTCCGAGTCTGAAGCAACCGGGCGCTCGGCCGGCTGGACGGTCAAACTGGAATTTGATTGTCCAATAGTTTTTGGCGTCACTCCGGGTAACGCTTGCGCGTAGCTTGAGAGGCAGACAAAGTTTGCCCAAATCGCCAGCACCAGCGCCAGACTCAGCGACTGTTTGGCGACAGCTCTGTTTTCGCTGCGGCAGAACATTTTGTTTTCTCCAGTTGAGACAGGGACGTGAAGGGAACGGCTCTCTGCTTCGGTCGGCTTGGATGTTACGGAAGGCGCAACATCCATCTTCAACTCGGCGATCTTTGCCTTACAACGCCTTACGGCACGACGGGGATCGACGGGCAATTGCACTGCGGAAGAACATTGAAATTAATTGTGTCGGTAGGACCGTAAGGAGTTTCACCGTAGGTTACGGTCGTTCCCACCAGTTGGCCTTGAGTGTAAACGTCTACGCTTTCACCGTATCCGTTGCTATCAGTGTTGACGACAAGGTTGAGGGTCGGGGTAAAAGGTCCGGCCGGCGTTAGCGCGTAGCCCACTACACCAGCGTTCGTTTGGGTAAGCGTCACGGGAATAGCGCTGTTCTCGGGAAAATTAGTTAGCCGGACAAAGACGATCCGGATCGTGTCAAGGACGAGAATGTCGTTGTAGACACATCCACTTAACGGAGCAAAGATCTCCCGGGTTTTACCATTCTTGTCGGGTTGACCACGTTGCGCCTCCGCACTCGGTCTTTTCTTCGGCGCTTCGACGGGTTTGTTTTTATCGCTCTGGATTGAGAATTTGTCGTATGTCTGCGCTCTGCCTGGTGCGGCAACAATCAAGATGCTAGCGAAAGAAAGCGCGACACAAACAATTGTGCGAATAGACAAGAAACTGTCTGTAGGGAAGGTAGGATGCCTCATGGAGGAATTGGCTCCTTATGTTAGTTCAATCTTATCCTGAGGGAAAAGATGATCTCGGATTAAGCAAAAATTACAGCGCAGGATTCGGGTTCTTGCGGTGTGAGTTGTGACGAGCGGGCTGAGACTATGTCAGGCTCAAATATTTGTCAAGATATTACTCGAATCGATAGTGTCATAATCTGAAAATGAAAAAGAATTCGACGTTGTGTTGCCCCATATGACAGCCAGTACCGCGACGATCACTCTCCCGCAGAAGTTTTCCTGGGTAAGGTTTTCAGCGCTGTGTCGATTATCGCTTTCAGTGCGTCGTAACTCATATCCGCTACACGACGACCATTGAGGAACAGGGTTGGGGTGGAATCTACACCCAGCCTTAATCCGTCCTGAATATCACGTTGCACCGTGTCTGCAAACTTTCCTGATACCAGCGCTTGATCGAACCGGCTGCGATCGAGATTGAGTTCACTTGCATAATCCTTCAGCTTCGACACTTCCAGGGCGGATTGATTGCTTAGCAGAACTTTGACGTATTCCCAGTATTTGCCTTGCTCGCGGGCCGCTTCAGCAGCTTCCGCGGCCTTGAAGGCCTGGCTATGTTGGACCAGGGGGAAGTCACGCGCGACCAACCTTATCCTGGTGCCATATTCCTTGACGAGCCGCTCGAGGGTCTGATGTGTCTCCGCACAAGCGGGACACTGTAAATCCGTAAAAGCAATAATCGTCACTGGCGCCCCGGCATTACCCTTCGAAGGCTGATCGGCCGTCGCGATGGCAAAAACAGGGGGCTCCGGCGCAACCAGAAACGTCTGAATCGTCGAAGCGGCGCGCAGCTTTTCCACGAAAACGCGTTCCGCACGCCGCACCTCAATTTGTTGCAGGTAGCGAATGATCGAGTCTTTCGTCGCCTCGAATTCAGCACTTACTCTTTCCTTGTTTTCAGTGTAGAAGGCGCGGGCGTCTTCGTCGGTGATCTGTTTGGGCTTCACCTCGGTATCGAGTAGCAAAGTGGTTGTGATCTTTCTTTTTTGCGCTTCCTGGTTCAGAAGCGAATCGTTGATGGTCAGGTCGAGCTCGTTTTTCCGGAGCTGGTATAGTTGCTGCTGAACAGCAAACACGAGCGGTCGCAGCGAAGCTTCAATATCACCTCTGGTGATCGGCTCACCATTAACGGTTGCGAGTACGCGGTCGGCTTCCATCTTATTTGGCGGCGACGTTGACTGGGCTATCTCCACTTTGGTTTCGATCGACTGGCGCAGCCCATTCGCGAATCTCTTTGCTTCATCAGCCCGTCGCTGCTCGCGCAGGTAGCGCAAGATGTCATCACGGGCTTCGTCGAAAGTGCCCTCGATGCGCGCTTTGTTCTGATCGTAAACAACCTGGGCCTCCGCCTGAGTGGGCTCTTTTACTTTGGCGATCACTTCTAGTTCGAGCAGCTTGGTCGGATTGATCCCACGCTTCCTGGCCTCAATAGCCAGCAGTTTTGAATTGATCTGAAGATCAAGTTCCTGCTTGCGCGCCTGAACAACCTGACCTTTAAGTTGATTCACGCGTTCCAGTGTCGCCTTCTCGATATCCCGCCGACCGATCTTGACGCCGTTCACGATTGCCAAGTCTTCAGGTAAGGCCTGCGATTCACAAGCACAATCCTCTGCAGTCGTATTGAGCTGTGGTGTAGCTTGCCTGGTAGTGCCGGCAGTTTCTGTTTTTGTGACTGTTCCGGTGGAGGTCTGCCCCGCAACCGACGTCGCCAGGGCGACCAGCGAAGCCACCATGGCGATTATGAGTCTGCTCATTTTCTTCTCCTTCTTTCGTGAGGCCGGTCGAACCCTTCGGCCTAAGAGCTGGTTATGAGCACCGCTCCTGCAAGAGTTGTGCTAAGGCTGAAGGTAGACTTTAGCGGGAGCTCAAGAGGTCCTGGCCGTGATGTGGGCGAATATCCGCACGGGTTGCGAAGATTCCTGCATTTTCGCTAAACCTTTGGAAATCCATCGCATGGTGATTGAGGAAAGCCTCATCAATGATTGAGGCCTTCAATGTGAACGCCGCTTGCAAGGAATTCTGCATATGTGGGTAAGCGCACAGACGGGGAAGATGCCGGACCTTATATTATGCAAGTCCCGCTATCCCACAATCACAACGAGTACAGGTAGGAAGATCATGGGCTGTCGGTCCCAAGGTTAAAGATGAACGCGAGCGGCGACTCGTGGCGGGCCGGCGATTAGTTGTAAACCTGAGCAGGGTCTCATTTGTCGGGGGAAAGACTCACAGCACTCAATCCTCGCATAAGGAAAATGTAATGCCGCGGCTTGAAGACAAGGGTGTAGGAGGAAGTCCATCAAGAGTTCTCTCTCTCAAGAAGGGACTTAGTCTTAGCCTAATAATATTCTTCACGATTCTGACTTTAGCGCTAACAGCAATCGTTATTGCCGCGTGGGAGCAGTTATTGCGGCCACCTTACTACCGTTGGGTCGCGCGAAATTTTCCTGGCACAGAAAATGTCGAAACACGTTTTAATCTTGAGCAGCGCGGCGAGCATTTCTTCATATCGATGACGGTCGATCTGATTGTGGTAAGCATCCTGCTGGCCGTGGTTAGCCGCCAGCAAAGACGGCTGACAGAGACACAGCAGCGGCTGGCGCACAATGAGAAAATCGCCACCCTGGGTCGGGTCGCGGCCCAGGTGGCCCATGAGGTAAGGAATCCTTTGGCTGGCTTACTGCTCTATTCGCTGCATTTGAAGAGCAAGGTCGTCCGGAGTGGGTCCGACGGAGAGGTACAGATCGTCGATAAGATCATCGAAACAATCAATCATCTGACCAGCACCACAGAGCAAATTCTCAACTTTGATCGCCCCGTGCATTTCAACTGGTCTCGAATCGATCTCAACCGGCTGATCGGCGACGTTATTCAGCTTCTTAATTCCCAGATTACGGCAAACCGTATAGAAGTCAGGCTTGAATTTTCTAACCCCTCCCTCATGGGAGTGCTTGACGAGGCCTCTCTTCGCGCGGCTTTGCTCAATCTGGTACTGAACGCGGTCGAGTCAATGCCCGATGGTGGCCGGTTGACCATCACTACCGGAGCTGATGGAGAAACGCTCCGGCTGGCCGTAATTGATACCGGTTCAGGGATTCCCAAAGACCGGCTCAAAACTATTTTTGAACCATTCCATTCAACTAAGAACCGGGGGTTGGGGCTCGGCATGCCCTATGCGCTAAAGATGATCGAAGAACACAAAGGTAGAGTTTGGGTTGAAAGCCGCGTCACTGAGGGCACTCGGGTTAGTGTTGAATTGCCTCGAGGAGCACACTCATGAAAGTCTGTAAACCAAACAGGATTCTGATAGTTGACGATGAGCCAAGTATTGCGGATGTCATTAAACTTATCTTGAGCGAGTCAGGCTATGAGGTCTTCACGGCGAACACGGTTGGGGAAGCCACCATGATCCTGTGCGAGCAGAGTGTGGACGTGGTCATTACTGACCTTCGCCTGTCGGATGGTAGCGGGATAGACCTGCTCACTCATATCAAGAGAGAGACTCCGGATACTGAAGTCATCCTGATGACTGCCTATGGTTCGATTGAAATAACTGTCGAAGCCATAAAACGCGGTGCTTATTATTATGTGGAAAAGCCGTTTACACCGGATGTTTTGAGAGCGCTGGTAGCGAGAGCCGTACAGTTTGCGACGCTGAGGCAGGATAATCTAATCCTCAAGCGCGAGCTAGCAGCCGATAGTGAAACCTTTGGCATGATTGGCCGCGATCAAAAAATGCGCCAGATCGTTGAGACGATTCGCACTGCCGCGCCGTCTGATGCTTCTGTGTTGATTGAGGGTGAGAGCGGAACGGGAAAGGAGCTGATCGCGACGGCCTTTCATACCCAGAGCCAACGCGCGGCTCAGCCATTTATCCGGATTAATTGCGCTGCTATTCCTCATGAGCTGATCGAGTCAGAGTTGTTTGGTTACAAACGAGGTGCATTTACCGGCGCCGACCGCGACAAGCGTGGGTTGATTGAGGCTGCCGCCGGAGGAACACTTCTGCTCGATGAAATTGCCGAAATGCCAGCGCACCTCCAGACCAAGCTGCTACGCGTTTTACAGGAACGCAAGCTGCGCCGTCTGGGTGATGAAGGTGAGATCTCCGTTGACTTTCGACTCGTGTCGGCCACTAACCGGGATACTTCAGCGCTATTGGCGGAAGGCGTTTTGCGAAAGGATCTCTATTTTCGTATCAGTACAATCAAAATCAGGGTACCGCCATTACGCGAGCGTCTCGATGACTTGATCCTGATAGCCAGACGCTTCATCGAGCGCTACAACCGGCAATACAACAAAAGCATTAAGGATCTTGCCCCGGAAACCATCGTGCGCCTGGTTCGGTATGATTGGCCCGGCAACATACGCGAACTTGAGAGCGTTATCGAGCGAGCAGTTTTGTTTTGTCCGGGTGACGTTCTGCTGCCGGGCTGTCTTCCCGAGGATTTCCAGAATGCACAGATCAATAGCGCAAAATTTATTATTCCCCCGCTGCTCCAGATGGATGAGATCGAGCGCGAGGCGATCGTTCAAACTCTCGCTCGCACCAGCGGCAACGTGAAGAGGAGCGCGCAGATTCTCGACTTCCCTCGCCCAACCTTCTACCGCAAGCTGAAGAAGTTCGGTATCAAAGTTGAAAGATTCCACGAGAGCCCCTCAGGCTGAACCGCGCTTACCGCTTCGAAAATTCAAGGTCTCTCTCCTAAACCATGAACATGCGTGGAACGCCACGCGCGTGTGCTTCCGACTAGTTACGGAATCGTGGCCCCAGGCAAGGACGACCGATGCGCGATCAGGGAGCCGACCAAAAGGCTAATATTCTGGTTGTTGACGATGATCCCGCTGTGGGTGATGCGCTGAAACTTGTGCTCGAGGCTGAGGGTTACTCCGTGGTCCTGGTTGACAGGGGACGCGATGGAATAATCCAAACCGGGAGCGCGCGTTTCGACATTGGTATTGTCGATCTCTTTCTTTCCGACGTCTCAGGTTTGCAGGTAATCAAGGAAATTCGCGAACTCGATCCGGAAGTCATGCTCATACTGATCACGGGCCAGGGAACGCCACAGGCTTTCTCCGAGGCGCACCGGCTCGGTGTTGTCGGCATTCTCAACAAGCCATTCCGCCCGGATGATATTCGCAGGTTAGTGTCACTATCGTTGGTCCAATAAGCTATCCAGCGCGACCCGAATAGTCCTGCTTTTTTAATCTCGCTTCCTCAATAAGAAAATTTTTCAAAGAGTCTCGCGAATCTCAGTTCTGACTCTGAACCTGGTCCAACCATGGTTCACCGTGAAGCATCCGCCGCGCTGATTGTCTCACCATGAAACACATTAATTAGTCGTGCTTCACATCAAACGACGAAAGAGCAGCCACGCAATTGATTTCCTTTGACGGCCTGTCTCTTGCAGACGTCAGTGATAAATCTTCGGCCTGCTGCCACGCAGAAAAAACGCGGTGGCTGATGTAAGCGAGGGCGGCCGATGTCGCTGTTTCACGCACTTGAAATCACTCTCTGAATGTAATGACGTCAGGTTCAAGACATTGGTTGCGAACATTGCGACCGAAGGCGGCCGCCCTGAGGGCTTTTTGTGATTCCCTTTCGCGCCAACGTACGGCCTAACCGCATGGAGGACAACGATGAAAACCAAACATCACACTTATCGGCACAGAAAGCATTTCTTTCTGTTCGGCCTGGCAGCACTGCTGCTGGCAATGGCGGGAGGCGCGCACGCGCAAATGCAGATTGTCCCAATAGAAGAACTGCTACCAGCTCCTGTTAACTGCGAACGCACGGTCAAAGCCGATGTGGTCGCACTCGACCAGGCCATCGTATACAACCGCCTGGGCACAATTAATCCCAATGGGATGATTTACTCGCTTAAGCGCGACGTGGTTGCGATCAACCCGACAATGGGGTTGGTGGCGGGCAACGTGAAGGTGCGGCCCAACAAAAGACCGCGACCGCTGGTTCTGCGAATGAACATAGGCGACTGTTTGCAAGTCACCTTCACCAACCTTCTTTCCCCAACGCCCAGGTCTTCCGCCAGTCCACCCAGTGACGATCAGCCAGCCACCCGCACGGCCGGTGTACACGTGATTGGGATGGAACTGTTGAATATTGGCTCGGACGGATCAAACGTTGGCGTTAACCCACCGAGTTTGATAGCTCCTAATGGAACGGCCGTATACACCTTCACCGCTACCCGCGAAGGAAACAATCTTTTGTACAGCACTGCCACCACAACTGGTGGCGAGGGCGATGGCGGCACGCTGGCGGAAGGTTTGTTTGGCAGCGTTAACGTCGAGCCGCGCGGCGCCGAGTGGTACCGCTCGCAGGTTACCGCAGCCGAAATGACAGCAGCGACTATCGGCACAACCACGAAGAGTCAGCCGCTGCTCGATTACAACCAGTTCAAGATGCTCGATGCCGGCAATAACATCGTGGCCTCAGACTTGAACGCGATTATCACTGGTCCAAACAGGGGCCGCTTCCCGGCCGGGACGTATCGCCCAAACAAGACGTCGCCCGATCGCGATCAGCCTTTCCGTGAGTTCACGGTGATCTACCACGATGAAATTCAGACGGTCCAGGCTTTCCCGCAATTCCGCGAGGGACCACTCGTCCATACGCTGCATAGCGTTCAGGATAAGTTTGCGATCAACTATGGCACTGGCGGCATCGGGGCTGAGATCCTGGCCAACCGGCTCGGTGTCGGTCCGATGTTCAACTGTACGGAGTGCAAGTATGAGGAGTTTTTCCTATCTGCATGGACCGTTGGCGATCCCGCGCAGATTGTTGACATTCCGGCTAACACGACCAATGCCAGTGGCCAGCTGATTCTCGGACGCAAGGCCACCAAGGTCTTGTACCCTGATGATCCGTCAAACGTGCATCACAGCTATATCGGTGACCACGTGAAGATGAGAGTGGTGCACGCAGGACCGAAAGAGCATCACATTCACCACCTCCACGCGCACCAATGGCTGCAAACCCCCGACGACGACAACTCGACTTACCTCGATAGTCAGGCACTCGGACCGGGTTATGCATTTACCACTGAAATTTCCCACGGCGGAACCGGAAACCGAAACAAGACCGTAGGCGATTCAATTTTCCACTGCCACTTCTACCCGCACTTTGCGGAAGGCATGTGGGAACTTTGGCGGGCACATGATGTATTCGAGAAGGGTACAGTGCTCAACGCTAACGGCACTGCAGCCGCGGGCTCACGCGCCCTGCCTGATGGCGAAATCATCGCCGGTACACCCACACCAGCAATAGTGCCAGTGCCCACCATAGCAATGGCCCTAATGCCGACGGCAACTGTGCCTGGCTACCCTTTCTTCAACCCTGCTGTGGCTGGTCACCGGCCACCAAAGCCGCCGCTCGATACCATCGACAATGGCGGTCTGTCGCGTCACATCATCACCGGTGGAACTTTTACTCACGTGGAAAACCGTCTCGATTTCAGCAAAGATCTCGTGACGGCCATCGCGCAGAGTATTGCTGAAACTGGAACTACAAAAGAAATAGCCGCGATGGTGTATCACGAGAAGCGCTTGAATCCGAGCTTCACGCCTGAAAACGTCGCCGCCAATTTCATTCTCAACGGACGGCCGCGCAAGCCAGGCGCCCCCTTTGCAGATCCATGCGTTGACGATGTGGGCGCTGCCAAGGGCATACCGCGTAATTACAAGGCTGCCGCATTTGAGCTTGACCTCAAACTGAACAAAGCGGGCTGGCATTTCCCACAGTCACGTATCTTGTCGCTGTGGCAGGATGTTGCACCGACCCAGAACGGCACCAAAGCACCGGAGCCTTTCTTCTTCCGCGCCAACACCAACGATTGCATAACCTTCTACCACACCAACCTGGTGCCGGGTTATTACGAGCAGGACGACTTCCAGGTCCGTACGCCTACCGACATCGTCGGCCAGCACATCCACCTGGTGAAGTTTGATGTCACTTCGTCAGACGGCTCGGGTAACGGCTTCAATTATGAAGACGGAACCTTTAGTCCACACGAAGTCCTCGAACGCATCGCCGCTATTCGCAAACAAAATAACTGCACGGCGAATGATTCCCGCAACGGAACGTTTACCTGTCCAACAGCAAAACCGCACCCGTTCTTCGGTGAGCTGGGCGCGCAGACAACCGTGCAGCGTTGGTTTGCCGACGACACACTCAACAACAACAATAAAGACCGCACTCTTCGCACCGTGTTTACACACGACCACTTCGGTCCTTCTACTCACCAGCAAGCCGGCCTCTATGCCGGACTCGTCACTGAGCCGGAAGGTTCGATCTGGAGGAACGTGGAAACGGGCGTCCAGCTCGGAACGCGACAGACGTCAGATGGCGGACCGACCAGTTGGCAAGCAAACATCATCGAATTAGATTCTTCAAAGAGTCACAAGGAGTTTCTCTTCGAGTTTGCTGATTTCCAATTGGCCTACGAGAAAGACAGGGGTATCGGTCCAGGTGGCATTCCGATTCCTGATCCAGGCGGCGCAATATTTCCGCCCCGATGCCCGCCTGGCTTCACCGCGCCATGTCCCGAAGCAATCTCAGCTATGGACACTGGCACGATGAGCGTTAACTATCGCAACGAGCCGGTGGCATTGCGCATTCGCGATCCGCAAACCAACACGCAGGCCGCTGGCGCTGCTGGGGACTTGTCGAAGGTCTACAAGTCGAATATCCACCGCGCAGATCAAGACTTCAACACACAGCCAAATTTCTATCCCGATTTGACGAAGGGTGTGAGACCTGGCGATCCCTTCACGCCGCTTCTTAGGGCCTACGAGAACGACCGGGTCCAGATCCGGATACTGGTGGGAGCGCACGAAGAAACACACAACATGACGATCAACGGTCACAAGTGGCTGCACCAACCGGGCACGCCTCAGGATCCGTTGGCCATCAACAACTCCGGATACAGAAACTCGCAGATGGCCGGAATTTCGGAACACTTCGAGTTCATCACCGGTAAAGAGTCGATCATGGGCAATAAGCCCTTCATCGATTATCTCTACCAGAACAGCGCCTCTGTCGACGGACAGTGGAATGGAGTCTGGGGAATTCTCCGAGTCTATAACGGACGCGGTGGCGGTATTCAGCCCGATCTCCAAACGCTGCCGAACAACCCCGAGGGCGCTGCGCCGTTAACTACTAACGACACAAACTTCGCGGCGGACGCCACATTCCCAACTGGTGCTACGGACTTCCTTGACATCAGTGATGAATCAGTTCTGTTGGATGCTTCGCCTACGTGGGACACCACGCTGATGTCAACGGGGATGACTGAAACACTGGCAACAGTGTCTACGACGCAACAAACACAGGCCATGCCAGAGGGTGGAATCATTCTGTGGAATGAATACACGGTGGTGACGTCACTTGCCAGTGACTTTGCAACTGGTAAGAACAACCCCACTAGTATCTGCCCGAGCAATGCTCTGACACGGAATATCAACGTGAGCGCGGTCGATGCCTCGGCGCTTCCAGGCGGCAAGCTGATTTACAACAGCCGCGCCGGAAACGGTGGAGCACTCAATGACCCGACAGCGATCATGTATTTCCGCGATTCGGACATCGACTACTACGGCAAGGTTAAAGCAGGTGTGCCGATTGAGCCGCTCGTCGTCCGTGCCAGAGCCGGCGAATGTATCAACTTCCAACTAACCAATAGGCTGCCGCAGAATCTCTTGGATCTTCCAGGGAACAACGTGTGGGCGCCGATTGTAGACGGATTCAATGCTAATCAGGTTCGTCCTTCGAACCATGTTGGTTTGCATCCGCAACTGGTCGCCTACAACGTGGTGAACAGCGATGGCAAGAATGTGGGCTTCAATCCCAACCAGACCGTTGGACCAAACGGTGTTGCCCGGTACAGGTGGTACGCCGGCGATATCGTTGTGAACGGCAACCAGCGGATAGCCACGCCGATCGAATTCGGCGCGACTAACTTGATTTCATCCGATCCGATGAAGCACAGCAACAAGGGTGCGATCGGTTCGATGATCATCGAGCCGCAAGGGGCCACATGGATCGAAGACGCTGGGTCGCGGGCACAGGCGACTGTGACCAAGACTGATGGCACGACGTTCCGTGAATTCGTAGTCCAATTCCAGACCGATATCAACATGAGGTTTGCGGATGGAAGCGCGGTCCCGAACGTCGCCGACGAAGAGGACCCCGAAGACTCAGGGCAGAAAGCGATTAACTATCGCACTGAGCCACTTTGGAAACGCATGAACTACGCGCCCGAAACTCCAGTGGAGCAAACGCGCGATTTTGACTTCACCAACGTGTTAACCAACGCGCAGGTGGGTGGAGATCCGCAGACACCGGTATTCAAGGCCAAGGCAGGCGACACGGTTCGCTTCCGCGTCCTGAGTGCCAATGGACACATGCGTAATACAGTGTTCAATCTGCACGGACACTTCTGGCAGGAAGAGCCTTACCAGAACTTCTCCAAGGAGATTGGCGACAATCCTCTTTCGGAGTTCAAGGGATCCCAGTACGGGATCGGGCCTTCCTCTCATTACGAAGTGATTCCGATTAATGGCGCGGGCGGTGCTCGTCGTGTTACGGGCGACTACCTGTACAGAGACCAAATGTCCTTCAAGTTTGATAGTGGACTTTGGGGCATCTTCCGTGTCACTCCGTGACACTTAACCCCTCTTGCGTTAATTCGCAAAAGGGTTATTCAAGGAGTGCAGCTTGCCGCAGGCAGGCTGCACTCCTCTCCTACTTATTACGGCTGGCCGTGTTCGAGATAGAGCACGCTATGCATGCGCACGCCGCGCTCGGCAAAGGAATCAATTAGTTACGGTCTTTGCAAACTGAAAACCACGCAACCGCTCAGGACCACTACGGTTCCTGAGAAAGGAGAAGTTATGTCACCGCGACTCCAACGCCCTTATCGGCACATATATTCGCTACTAGCATTTGTCGCCACATTATCGTTAATCGTCGTTTCCGTCAGGTTCCCGACCATCCGCGCATTCGCTCAGGATCAAACACCCCGACCGGTATCAGATCAATCTTTCAATAGGTCTCAATCAAAACCGACAGAGCCGCGCGACGCCTACGGTGCGCTGCCCCTCAGCTTCGAGCTCAACCAGGGACAGACTGATGGCCAGGTTAAGTTTCTTGCACGCAGCTCGGGTTATCTCCTGTTCCTGACTCCGACCGAGGTGGTCATGGCCCTCGAGAATCCGGAGGCTCACGGGAGGGGGAAAGAAACCCGGGAAGCTCGCAGATCAGTGGATGAGAGCGGCCGCCGGGAGCAACGGTCGATTCAACCTGACCGAGTCGTCGCTAATGAGGACGAGCCCCGACTTCCCCGTTCGATCGTGCGGATGAAACTGGTAGGAGCGAATCCCTCGCCTCTGGTTGAGGGGCTTGATCAGTTGTCTACCACCACTAACTATTTCGCTGGGTCTGATCCAGCTGAGTGGCGCACAAATATTCCCACTTTCAATCGCGTGCGTTACAGCGAGGTTTATCCGGGGATCGATATGGTCTATTACGGCGACCAGCGCCGGCTCGAGTATGACTTTGTCGTCACCCCCGGAGCTGATCCGAGTGTGATCGAACTCGCGTTCAAAGGAATCAAAAACTATGAAATCACTTATGAAGGTGATCTCGTCCTGCGTACCTCGCAGGGCGACATTCGGCAGAGCAAGCCTTTCGCTTATCAGGAAGTGAATGGCGTCAAAAAGGAAGTCTCTGCCGGCTATGTTCCTAACGGTGTGGGCCGCCTGGGATTTCAACTCGGGGATTATGATCCGGCGCGACCACTGATCATCGATCCGGTCCTGGTCTATTCCAGTTATCTTGGCGGCAGCGGCTTCGATCAAGGCTACGCGATTGCGGCTGACCAGCTTGGTAACGCATATGTAACCGGCAGGACCGCGGCCATTGATTTTCCAACTACGGCGGGAGCACTTCAAACTAACTATGGAGGCGGCGACGCATTTATCGCGAAGCTTAATCCGGCGGGCACGGCACTCATTTATTCAACGTATCTTAACGGCGCCAGCGGTAACGGCATTGCAGTCGACTCGGCTGGTAGCGCTTACGTGACCGGAGACGCGTACACCACGAATTTCCCTACCACCGTCGGCGCGTTCCAAACCGTGCCCACCGGTTTCGACGTCTTTGTGACTAAATTGAATCCGTCGGGCTCCGCGCTCGACTACTCGTCGCGCTTTGGTGGCAACCTCGATGATTTCGGGCGCGGCATCGCTCTTGATGCAGGCGGTAACGCTTACATCACCGGGTGGACCAGTTGTCAGGCCAGCACTTGTACTTTCCCCACTGTCAACGCTTTCCAGGCAGAGTATGCCGGTGGAATCAACGATGCCTTCGTGACAAAGATCGATAGCACCGGCTCCGCGCTGGTTTATTCCACTTACCTCGGAGGCGGGGACTTCATCAATGCCACCGAGGACTGGGGCGAAGCGATCGCTGTCGACAATGCGGGCAGCGCCTACGTTACCGGCTATACCTACTCACCGGATTTTCCAGTCACCGCGGGTGCGTTTGATCGTTCCCGGGCCGGGCTCGATGCGTTCGTTACGAAGTTTGCTCCCAACGGCCGATCAGTGGCCTACTCAACATTTCTCGGTGGCCCGGGCCGTGAACTTGGGATGGGGATTGCGGTTGACTCGAGCGGCAACGCTTACGTTACTGGAATCACCGAGTCATCAGACAACCCGTTTACGTCCGTGCCCGACGGCTTCCCTGTCACGGCCGGAGCTTTCCAGACTCGCGGCAGCTTCGACGCTTTCGTAACCAAGCTCAACCCGAACGGTTCGGGTCTCGTGTATTCGACTTATCTAGGAGGAAACCAGGGGGTCGATAGAGGCTGGGCCATCGCCATCGATAACGCTGGCAACGCCTACGTCACCGGAGACACCACTTCGAATACGTTCCCGACCGCAAACGCGATCCAATCGGGGTATGGAGGCGGACTAAGTGATGCGTTCGTGACGAAAGTGAATGCTTCGGGCTCTGCACTGGTCTTTTCGACATTCCTCGGGGGGTCTCTGACAGACGAGGGCCGGGGTATTGCTCTTGGCGGAAATGGAGCATTTGCGACTGGCGATACAAGTTCGAGCAATTTCCCAACGGCCAATCCTCTGCAACCTAACAATGGCGGTGGGTTGAATAATCATGACGATGCGTTCGTAGTTAAGATTGGCGATGTAGGATCAACACCAACCCCAACTCCAACACCCACTGCAACCCCAACGCCTGGTCCATCTCCAACTCCGGCGCCATCGCTTTCATCGTTGACCCTTAGTCCAACAAGCGTCCTTGGAGGCAACTCCGCGGTGGGGACGATAACCCTGAGTGCTGCCGCCCCGACTGGCGGCGCCGTTGTCACGCTGATGAGCAGCAACGGAGCGATCGCAGTTGTTCCGCAAAGTGTGATCGTTGCCGCTGGCGCCAGCAGCGCCAGCTTCTCCGTTAGTACCAAACAGGTGAGTGCGATTACCTCGGTGACGATTTCAGCGGTGTACGGAGGGCCGGCAAAGACAGCGCTTCTCACTGTCAACGCCATCGACAAGATTGCAATTCAGCGGGCGGACTACTTTAGGTCCGCTAAACTCTTGCGGGTGGAGGCCACTAGCACTGAGCCAACCGCAATGCTCCGGGTTTATCTCAATGGAAACGGCGCTTTGATTGGTACGTTGACAAATAACGGCGGCGGCAATTTCAGCGGTAATTTATCCTGGCAAAACAAACCGAAGAGCATCACTGTCAGAAGCAATTTCGGAGGCTCGGCTTCGAAGTCGGTGACGCTGAGGTAGGTATCCCCTGGGAAAGCCGTGGGATTTTATGCACGGAAGGGCGGCTTAATGCCGCCCTTTCTTATTTGCTAAGGACCGTAGATCGAAAGGGACGTGAGTTTGCGAGAAAGGAATGCGGGCTTCCCCGCTCTCTTCGTTGATTGCTCCTCGGTGGTGTGCGAGGAGCAGGGACAAGCTTCCTTCAAACAGTATTGAAATACTTGACGCATCAGCCTACACCGAAGGTGTTCGCTAACTTTAGCCCAGGGTTGCGCTTTGGCAACCCTGGGACAGAGGTCGAACGCTTCGTCTTCTGCAACTCTGCAGGAGTTGCCGAGTCGCGGCATGAGGAATCATCGCTCCTTCAGAGTTTTCTAATCTCCCAGGGTTTCCAAGCAAACCCTGGGCTGAAATTAGCGAACACCTTCGGTGTTAGGTTTGATTCGACAGGTATGTTCATACCCTTCCAAGTCGCCCAAAATTCAAGCCCGAGTTCGTTGGACCATCCCCTTTGATAGTCCGAAATCTCCTCACCCCTTGAGTGAATTTACGCAGCCTCTTTCCGAGCTTTCCAACTTAATCTTCCAATATCAATAAAGTTGATTCACCGTGAAACACCTTTACGCTGGACCTTCTCAAAATGAAACATAGGAATAAGTTGCTGTGCAGGTATGCCCATTGCCTACTCATGAACTGAAAGTGTAAGAGCACCCCGCCTCAAGTTAACTACAACTCAGGAAATCCTGATGGACCACTCACATTAGGAAGCGGCTCACTCTTAGAAAGACAAAAATGAAAACAAAGCATCATACCCACCAACGCAGAAACCATTTCCTTTCATTCCTCGTGGCAGCTCAAGTGCTGCTCCTACTGGCCACCGGCGCCCAGGCGCAACAGGCTCCGGGTATTATTGGGCCCCCAATCCCCGCTAACTGCGCCCGCATAATCAAGGCCGACGTCGTCGCGCTCGATCAGGCGCTCGTCTACAACCGTATGGGGACGATTAACCCCAACGGCATGATCTACGCCCTGAGGCGGGACGTCGTTTCGACGGACACTACGACCGATACAGGGACACTCACGGCCGGGAAGGTGACGTTGCGGCCCGACAAGCGGCCGCGCCCACTCGTCCTGCGCATGAACATCGGCGATTGTCTGCGAATTACATTTCAGAACCTTCTTTCAAAAGAACCAAGGTCTTCCGACGATCCACCCAGTGATGACCAGCCCTCCACGCGTTCGGCTGGGGTTCACGTGGTCGGGATGGAATTGGTTGGCGATATTACCTCCGACGGATCAAACGTCGGCGTCAACAAGCCGAGTTTGGTGCCCTCGAGCGGCACAGCCGAATACACCTTCACCGCCACACGTGAAGGGAACAACCTGATGTACAGCACCGCCGCTACGACTGGCGGTGAGGGCGACGGCGGAACGTTGGCCGAAGGCTTATTTGGCAGCGTTAACGTCGAACCGGTTGGCGCCCGTTGGTACCGCTCGCAAGTTACCGCGGCGGATCTGGCAAAGGCGACGATCGGCACCGCGGGGGAGACAGGCGTAACTGGCGCCGTGGGAGCGATAATCGACCCCAAAGGTAAACCCGGTGGTCAGCCGCTCATTGATTACGAGCAGTTCAACATGCTCGACAAGGACTACAACATTTTGTTCTCGGACTTGAATGCCATTATCACTGGCCCTGACCGAGGACGGTTTCCGGCAGGAACATACAAGCTCAACGCGACCGAACCCGATCGCGACCAACCGTTCCGTGAGTTTACGGTTATCTATCACGACGAAATTCAGACGGTTCAAGCATTCCCTCAATTCCGCGAGGGACCACTCGTGCATACGCTGAAGAGCGTTGCGGATAAATTTGCTATTAACTACGGCACTGGCGGCGCCGGTGCCGAGATACTGGCCAATCGTCTCGGCGTAGGTCCAATGTGGGACTGCACCGAGTGTAAGTTTGAAGAATTCTTCCTTTCCTCCTGGGCGATTGGCGATCCGGCGCAGATAGTTGACAAGCCGGCCAACTTCGTCAAAGACGGCAAGTTGGTCCTCGGGCCCAAGGCTACGAAGGTCTTCTATCCTGACGATCCGTCCAACGTGCATCACAGTTATATCGGTGACCACGTGAAGATGCGTGTCGTGCATGCCGGACCGAAAGAGCACCATATTCATCACCTGCATGCGCACCAGTGGCTGCAAACACCTGATGACGACAACTCGAGTTACCTCGATAGTCAGGCGCTTGGACCAGGCTACTCGTTTACTACTGAGATAACCCACGGTGGTTCTGGCAACAAAAACAAGACCGTAGGCGATTCAATTTTTCACTGCCATTTCTACCCCCACTTTGCAGAAGGCATGTGGGAACTATGGCGCTCGCACGACGTTTTTGAAGCGGGAACAGTGCTGGACGACGACGGCATTCCAGTTGCCGGCTCGCGCGCCCTGCCCGATGGCGAAATCAAGGCAGGCACGCCGACACCGGCGATTCTGCCACTACCGACCTTAGCGATGGCGCCGATGCCAACGGAGAAGGTGCCGGGCTATCCTTTCTTCATGATGGATGCAGCGGTCGCGGGTCACCGCCCACCTAAACCGCCACTCGACACGATCGATGACGGCGGTCTACCCCGTCACATCATCACGGGTGGAACTTTTGAACATCAGGAAGACCCTCTCGATTTCAGCAAGCGGCTGCTAACGGCCACAGCGTCGGAGCTTTCAGAAGCCGGCACTGACGCTGAAAAACTTGCAATGGAATATCACGAACAGCGTCTGCATTCGAGCTTTAAGCCTGATGGAACGGCAGCCGATTTCGTCCTCAATGGACTCCCGCGGCAGCCGGGCGCTCCCTTTGCCGATCCATGTGTCGACGCCGACGGTAACGCTGCCGGCAAGGCACGGATCTACAAGGCGGCTGCGTTTCAGCTCAAAATCACATTGAACAAGGCGGGCTGGCACTACGATCAGTCGCGCATTCTGTCACTGTGGAGTGACGTGGAAGCGACTCAGAAGGAGATAAAACCCCCAGAGCCGTTTTTCTTCCGCGCCAGCACTAACGATTGCATCACCTTCCACCATACCAACCTGGTCCCGGGAAATTACGAGCAGGATGCCTTTCAGGTGCGCACGCCGACCGACATCATCGGCCAGCACATCCACCTCGTGAAGTTTGACGTCACTTCGTCAGACGGTTCAGGTAACGGCTTCAATTACGAAGACGGAACCTTCAGTCCCGAAGAAGTCGAGGAGCGCATAGACGCCATTCGCGCGGGCAACAGCTGCGTGGGCGTACATGAGGGTGACCCGCGTGACGGCACCTTCACCTGTCCAGTGGCCCGAGCACATCCGTTCTTCAAGACGCACAAGGGCGCACAGACCACCGTGCAGCGTTGGTTCGCCGACGCGACACTCAACAACAACAAGAAAGACCGTACGCTCCGCACTGTCTTTACCCACGACCACTTTGGACCATCGACACACCAACAAACCGGTCTCTACGCCGGTCTGGTGATTGAGCCTGTGGATTCGACCTGGATTGATCCTGAAACTGGCGCCCAACTGGGAATCCGCCAGGATACGGATGGCGGACCGACGAGTTGGCAGGCAATCATCGTCGAGAAAGATCCGTCGCTTAGTCATCGCGAGTTTCTCTTTGAGTTCGCTGATTTCCAACTCGCCTACGATGGCAAGACTCCAATCAATCCGCCTGAATGTCCAAAGGGTGTTACCGCACCATGTCCGGAAGCTGTTTCGGCTGCCGACACGGGAACGATGAGTGTTAACTACCGCAACGAACCCGTTGCAATGCGAATTCGCAACCGGGACACCAACACCCAGGCCGACGGCGCTGCTGGTGATTTGTCCAAGGTTTACAAATCAAACATCGACCGCGCTGATGATCGCTTCGACGTCCTGTCCCCTGCTTATCCAACGCAGTTGACGCGTGGTGTCAATCCGGGCGACCCGTTTACGCCGCTTCTGAGAGCCTTCGAAAATGACAAGGTTCAGATTCGCATACTCGTGGGAGCGCATGAAGAAACTCACAACATGACCATTAATGGGCACAAGTGGCTGCACGAACCGGGCACGCCGCAGGACCCACTCGCTATCAATAACTCTGGTTATAGGAACTCGAAGATGGCCGGCATATCGGAACACTTCGAAATGCTTACCGGCAAAGAATCGATTATGGGCAACCTCCGTTCCATCGATTACCTGTACCAGAACAGCGCCTCAGTCGACGGGCAGTGGAACGGCGTTTGGGGAATTCTCAGGGTCTACAACGGCCGCCGCCAAGCTGAGATGTCAGCAGCGGACTACTTGATGCCGGTTCCTAACAACCTGGAAGGCGCAGCGCCGTTGACGACCAACGACGCGGACTTTGCGGTGACTCCAGGTTTCAAGACGGGCGCGACAGATTACATCGACGAGACTGACGCTTCAGTCCCGCTGGATACAAGGCCTGAGACGGATACTTCGCGTATGTCCCCAAGTATGGTTGCAAACCGCTCGGAGGTTGATGCGAAGCCGATAGTGACGTCGCTGGATACCGACTTCGCGACGGGTAAAACCGTTCCGACGAGTATCTGTCCGACTAATGCTACGCCTCGGAATATCAGCGTGACCGCGGTGGATGCCTCGGCCCTCACGCTAGCTGCGGTCAATATGGATCGCACTTTGGTCTACAACAAGCGGCCAGGAACCGGCGGAGCCCTTAACGATCCGACGGCGATCATGTACTTCCGTAGTGAAGACATTGACGACAACGGCAAGGTCAAAGCGGGAGTACCGGTTGAGCCACTGGTCGTACGAGCCGCGGCGGGTGAATGTATCAACTTCACGCTGATCAATAGCCTGCCAAAAGAACTGTTGGATCTGGACGGCAACAACGCCTGGCCGAAGATTGTTGACGGATTCAACGCCAATCAGGTTCGTCCCTCGAACCAGGTTGGTTTGCACCCGCAACTGGTCGCCTACAACGTGGCGAACAGCGACGGTAAGAACATCGGCTTCAATCCCAATCAGACTGTTGGACCAGGCGGCATCGCCAGGTACAAGTGGTACGCCGGCGATGTGGTCGTCAACGGCACCGAGCGGAAAGCCACGCCGATCGAATTCGGCGCGACTAACTTGATTTCATCCGATCCGGTCAAGCACAGCAACAAGGGTGCGATTGGTTCGCTGATCATCGAGCCGCAGGGAGCCACGTGGATCGAAGACGAAGGCTCGCGGGCACAGGCGACTGTGACCAGGCCAGATAACACTGAGTTCCGTGAATTCGTGGTTCAATTCCAGACCGACATCAACATGAGGTATGCGGATGGAAGCGCGGTTCGCAACGTCGCCGACGAAGAGGACGCTGAAGACTCAGGACAGAAGGCTATTAACTATCGCACCGAGCCGCTGTGGAAACGCATGGATTATTCACCCGAAACTCCGTTGGAGGAAACTCGCGACCGCGACTTCACCGACGTGTTGACAAACGGGCAGGTAGGTGGCGATCCGGAGACACCGGTATTCACTGCCCAAGCCGGCGAACAAGTCCGGTTCCGCGTCCTGACTGCCAATGGGCACATGCGCAATACGGTGTTCAACCTGCACGGACACTTCTGGCAGGAACAGCCTTACACGAACTTCTCGAAGGAGATTGGCGACAATCCTCTTTCAGAGTTCAAGGGAGCCCGGTACGGGGTCGGGCCTTCATCACACTATGACTTGGTTCCGGTTAATGGTGCTGGTGGCGCTAATCGCGTCGGCGGTGACTATCTGTACCGAGACCAAATGTCCTTCAAGTTTGATAGTGGACTTTGGGGCATCTTCCGAGTCAAGCAGTAAAACATCCCGATTGTGTTGATTCACAAGAGGGAGCTTCAAAGAGTGCAGCTTGCGTCAGCAGGCTGCACTTTTTCCTTTTGTTTACGCTCGCGTTAGCGGTTGGATCCAGCCTGAAGGGCTGACAGATAGAATGGCAGCCCTCCGGGGTGCGGACAAACTGCACCCGCTACCGTTTGGAAGTGTGGAACTTTCTCGTTTACTGAGGGTATTCACTCAGTGCTTCCAGACCTCATTTCATACTGTCTGATACATCCTGAGAATCGAGTGGTGAAAGTGATTCACGCTGAGACAGAGTTCGTCGAAAGCAGCCTTCGCGCCATTGAATTCTTGTCGTTTGTGACGTCGCGCCTGCGGGCACAATGTTTGCTCTGATATCCAGCACATCAGGAAATATTTGAGAGTCAGCCGGGGGCCTACTCTTCAGTCCCCTGATTGCGAGGCGCGATGCCTTAACAGATGAATAGAGATGAATGATTTACGATGAAGAAGTTGCTCTAATAGAAAAACCAATTCATTCTTCGCCGCTCGTCAACTTCATCCAGGCATCCGCGACCTCTCACCCGTGAGCTAGAGACTCGTTAACCGCGACTCAAAAACTAAACCCGGAAATGCTGTCAGCGGTTCGTGCCCAACGAAAGCGACCTGGAATCATGAATTCTTCAACCGCATCAACAACCGCTTATCAAACGAGTGATTTGATTCTGGCAAGCTTTCTTCGCTGCCGGGGCTTCGACATCTCGGCTTTGACTCGAGCAGACGGACGAACGAGTTTTGTTTTCGAAGACTCGCCCCAGCTCCGGAATGCGGTGTTGGAATACGCCAATAACGGCAGCGTCGCAGTGCGCACTTTTTGCGGCACGATGCGAGACCTAAAGGCAATCACCAGATAAGAGATACGACGGAGGACGAAGATGGACCAACAAATTATCAGGCAATCCAATCCTGCGCGACCCCGGAGTAAGCCAGAACCATTGATGAAGCTGATGCGCGGTGTCGTTCAGTTGACTTGCTTTTGTCTAATGCTCGGCGCCGTGGCGGTGCAAGCTCAGGAACCGATTAACTCAACCCCGAAAAAGCCCGTTACCGAAAGCGTTCCCGCGAAGGTGGGCCAACCTATTACTCCACAGAAGATTGTCGAACAGGGCATCGCTATCGAGTTCACTATCGACCCGAACGATGAGAAGTCTAAGGGTGTCATCGCCGGCGAAGACGCTACGGTCAAATTCAAAGTCACTGACACCACAACCGGCACACCCGTTAAGGGTCTGAATCTTTCCGCCTGGATAAGCATGCGAGATGGAGACAAAACCGACCTGAAGCAATGCCGCGAGAAAGTCCAGTCGTTCCTTGGGGCCAGCATGCGCGCACGTCCTGACGTCGATCTGAATTCCTATTACATCCTTGCGCTTAATGGAAGTCCCGACATCTCCGTCATTGATCCGTTACTTGGTTTTGGAGGCAGTAAGTTAATTGCCCTCGTGATGCTGAAAAGCCCGGGCGAGGACTGGGTCTTGAGTCGCGATGGAGAACGACTCTTCGTGACTTTGCCGCTCATCAACCAGGTCGCCGTGATCGAAACGCGGAGCTGGAAGGTATTGACTTACATCGACACCGGTATCAAACCGAAGGATCTCGCCTTGCAGCCCGACCAGCATTATCTGTGGGTTGCCAACGACGGCGACAAACCGGAAGAGGGCGGTGTGACGGTGATTGACACTGCGACTCTGAAAGTGGCGGCGCAGATTGCCACCGGAGCCGGTCCCCACGAGTTAGTTATCAGCACCGACAACCGCTTCGCTTTCGTTTCCAACAAAGCAAGCAGCACTGTCTCGGTCGTCGACGTGCGCAAGCTGGCGAAAACGGGCGACGTCAAACTCAGCTCGCAACCAGGGTCGATGGCCTTGTCGGAATTGAGCAAGGCCATCTACGTGGGAGGCGAGAGCGACGGAGCCATCACGGTCATAGACGCGCAGAGCCAGAAAATCCTGGCGCGGATGAAAGCGAAGCCGGGACTGCGATCAATTCGTATCACACCTGATGGACGATATGGCTTCGGCATAAACACGAAAGAGAACACTCTGAACATTTTCGATGCCGCCTCGAATCGCATGCTTCATGAAGTAGAAGTAGGCAAAGCCCCTGATCAAATTACTTTCAGCAGCATCTTTGCTTTCGTCAGATCTCTCGATACCGAGAGCGTACACATGATTCGGCTCTCGACCCTGGGTAAGGATGTTGAAGTTACGGAATTTCCCGGTGGGCAGATCGCGCCCGGGCAGGCATCGCCGCCGGTTCGCGCGGATTCGATGGTGCTGGCACCGGAAGGCAACGCGGTGATCGTGGCAAATCCCGGAGACAAGGTCCTCTATTACTACACCGAAGGCATGGCCGCGCCGATGGGTGATTTCCAGAATTACAAGCGGGAGCCAAAGGGAGTGATGATTGTCGATCGCAGCTTGCGCGAAACGCAGGCCGGGATTTACACCACCACGATCAAGCTGCCAGGGACCGGCAAATACGATGTCGCAATTTTGGCGGATTCCCCGCGTGTCACCCACTGCTTCGAAGCGGTGGCCGGGAAAAACCCGCTGCTGAAAGAAGAGCAGCCAGTTGCCTTGCGGATCGAGAACGTTATCAAGGAAATGAAGTTCCCTGCTCGGCAGGATTTCCCTCTTCGTTTCAAGCTCATCGACACCAAGACCAACAAACCTAAAGCCGATTTGAAAGATGTGATGGTGCTGACTTTCGCACCCGGCTCAGTACAGCGACGCGACCTCGCGAAATCGCTGGGCGACGGCATTTACGAAATCACCCTCAACGTGCCCGAGCCGGGTTTCTATCTGGTGTTTGTCCAGTCGGCTTCGATGCGTGTGAAGTTCCGAGACTTACCATACGTGACCCTCGAGGTGGTCGAAGGGAAAATCGCTCCAGCCTCGGTCTCAGCTCAACGAGGCGAGGGTCGCAAGCCGTGACAAGTTCTGGCGAAATAGAGGTATAGAGTCAAGCTTTAGCTTGGCGTAGTTGGCTTACTGGACCAGTTCATAAAACAGGAGATCGACGCAATGAGTAAATCCGAGAGTGTGAAAACAAAACGAGGCCCCTCGCACAAATCAAATTTTTACAGGAGCCTCTTGTTGCCGATTTCGATAGCCGCGATGTTATGTGGCGTGCCCGCACCCGTGTATGGGCAGTCGGCTACGGAGCGGTCTGAAACTAAGGCTCCGAAGACCCGGGCGACTTACTCCTGCCCGATGCATCCTGAGGTTAAGTCACATAAGCGCGGTAAGTGTCCGAAGTGCAAGATGGCCTTGCGACTTGAACAGCCTGAAACGCCTTCCGGCGCGCACGTTGGTGCTCATTCGACTGCAACTGCCGCCACCGAGTCGGTAAATGAAGCTGCGCCGATGACGGCCGCAGTTCCTGACCCAACAGGGTCCGTTAGAAGGATGGTAATTCCTGATGTCGACGTATTGGACCAGGATGGAAATCAGCTTCACTTTTACAGCGACCTGGTCAAAGGAAAGACAGTCGCGATCAATTTCATCTTTACAAATTGCACGACTATCTGCCCACCGCTGGCCGCAACCTTCCAACGCGTACAGAAACAGATGGGCGACAAAGTTGGCAAAGATGTTCACTTCATCTCCATCAGCGTGGATCCGGTTACTGATACACCGGAGCGTCTGAAAGCGTGGGGCGCAAAATTCAAGGCCGGCCCGGGTTGGACATTTGTTACCGCCACCAAGGAAGAGATGAACAAGCTGCTCGAAGCACTGGGCGCATCAGTATCGAGCCGAGAAGAACACTCGCCTATGCTTATTGTCGGCAACGATCTCCAGGGCGTGTGGACACGCACCTATGGACTTGCCGCTCCATCGCAGATAGTGGGTTTGATAATGAAGGTGATGGAAGGAAAAGCAGATGAACCTGTCGCGAAGGAGCCGGGTAAATGATCAAGATAAGATTTTCAACGCGAGCGCATATGGTGCTGATAGTCGTCTTCGTTTCAGCTCTTACCTGTTTTGCTCAAGCTGCCACGCCTGCGGCGCGGCCGGCGCCTTCTCCTCCTGCTTCATTAGAGAATCCCAAAGACAACGCTTCACCGGCGATGAAATATTTTTCGGATGTGGAGTTGGTTAATCAGGACGGTCAGAAGATGCGCTTTTACAGCGACGTGCTGAAAGACAAGGTTGTGGTAATCAACACGTTCTTTACCACCTGTATCAGCGTTTGTCCGCCGATGAACCGGAACCTCGAAAAAGTGCAGGAAGCACTCGGTGATCGTTTAGGGAAAGACGCGTTCATTGTTTCGCTTAGCGTCGATCCGGAAGTCGATACCCCGCCACGGCTTAAAGAGTATAGCCGCAGATTTCATGCTCGACCCGGCTGGATCTTTCTCACTGGAAAAAAGGAGAACATCGACTGGGCCCTCTACAAGCTCGGTCAGTATGTCCAGACCAGAGACGATCATTCAACCATCATAATCATCGGGAATGAACCCAAGGGACTTTGGAAGAAGGCCATGGGCTTGGCCAGAGCCGACGAGCTCATGAAAATTGTCGATGATGTGATCAATGACAGATAGGTAAGCGACGTTGAAAACATCCTGTCGCACTGAAGGCAAGAAATCATGACCCAACTTCGGACCCTAATCCTCGTTCTGCTCAGCGTTATCTCCGGCCTTTTGATTCTGAGTACGCTTTCGACAACGCCGATGCTGGCCCAGGCTGACTCGTTACCCAAGTCGTCTCAAGTGGCCGCCAGCCAGCCGCAACGACCACTCACAGTTGAAGAAAAGCGCGGCAGGGCCTTTTATCTGCGAGGTGAAAGTGCATCCGGAAAAGAGATCACAGCTTTTGTTGGCGAGGTCGATGTGCCTGCCTCGACCGTCCCGTGTGCAGGATGCCATGGGGCAAGGGGAGAAGGGACAACCGAGGGCGGTGTGACTGCCGGCAACATGACGTGGTCGTTCTTGACCAAACCTTATGGCCATGTTGATGACGGCAAACGTAAGCATCCAGCCTTTTCCGAAAGCTCGTTTGTTCGGACCATGACTTCCGGCACCGATCCGGCAGGTAATAAGCTTTCCGTAGCGATGCCCACCTACCAAATGCCGCAACAGGATATGGCGAACCTGCTTGCCTATCTCAAACGCATCGAGACGGATTCGGATCCTGGCCTGAGTGAAACCAGCATCGTCCTGGGAACTCTCTTGCCCGGCAAGTCAGCCCTCACGGAACTGGGCCAATCAATGGGCGACGTGCTGCAGGCGTATTTCCGTGAGATCAATGACCGCGGCGGCATCTACAACCGCAAGATCGAGCTGCGGGTAATGTATGGAGATTCTTCGGCCACGGTCGCAAACATGAAAAACCTGGTCGAAGATCAGCAGGTGTTCGCCATCGTGAGCGGCCTGATCGCCGGTGCTGACAACGACGTGGCCGCACTGAGCCAGGATAAAGAAGTCCCGTTCATCGGTCCGTCAACTTTGCTTCCGCAAAGGGGCCTGCCGCTTAACCGCTATGTTTTTTATCTGCTGCCTGGTCTCAAGGAACAAGCGAAGACCTTGGTCACCTTCTCGGCGAAAAAAACGGATCCGAAAACGTCGCGAGTGGCCATTTTGTGTCCTGACGCCGACTTTACCAGGCAGATTGCTTCCAGCATCGAAGAACAGGGAAAGAAGCTGGGTTGGAAACCTGTGACCGGAATTTATTACCCGCGCGAGACGTTCAACGCGAACCAATATGTGACCGAACTAAAGCAACGCGGCGTTGATGCGGTTTTCTTTCTCGGTTCCGGCGCTGACGCGCGAGCGCTGTTCAAAGACTCTGAAGCAGCCCAGTGGACGCCGTCGATCTACATCTTAGGGGGGCTGGCAGGAAGAGAAATTACCGAGTCGATTCCTGCCACCATGAAAGAGAAAATCTTTCTGGCCTTTCCCACACTTCCGGTCGATGTTTCGGCGGCCGGCGCTTCGGAGTACAGCACGTTACTGCAGAATAACAAGCTTGCCTCGCGACATGCCGCTGCCCAGGCCTCGGCAATGGCCGCCGCCAAGATACTGGTTTACGGATTAGAACGCTCTGGCAAGAACTTGAGTCGTGAGCGGTTGGTGACAACGCTCGAGGGGCTTTACGAATTCGATACCGGCCTGATGCCCAAGCTAACGTTTGGACCAAACCGGCGCATTGGCTCTATGGGTGCATACATCGTAACGATCGACCCTGAGAAAAAGTTGTTCCCGTCAACCGTGGAATGGATCGGGGCCGAATAACCTGGATTTGAAAGTGTGCTACCGATGAAGCCTCATAGACGGAGTCCAGGTTTGGCGTATACCAGAAACCGCGCTCCGACCCATATTCTTTGGATGGTTTCATTGATCTTGTTAGCAACTCAGATGGACATGTTACCTGGGACGTTCGCGCAGCAGACCGTCACATCGGCAACTCTCAGTGGACGGGTTGTTGATGCCGACGGCGCCTGCATTTGCGGCGCGATGATCAGCGTGATCAATACTGAGACACGGCGGAAGAATTCGAGCATTACCAACCACGACGGAGACTACAAACTCTCCCACCTGCCTGTCGGTAGTTATCAACTCGTTGCCGAGTGTCCAGGTTTTACCGCGGTGAATCAGCCGCTCACGCTTACGGTGGGCCAGACGTTGGACGTTCCCATCAAGTTGAACGTCGCCGGGGTTACCGAAGATGTTAGCGTCAGCGCGGACATTCCCACCATCGAGGCCGCACGCACACAGGTCGCAGCCACAATAATGCCGCGCGAGATAGACAACTTGCCGTTGAATGGTCGCAACTACCTTGACTTGGCGTTGCTCGTGCCGGGTGTTTCGCGAACCAACACAGGGAATAATCAACGCTTTGCCGAAACCTCAGCCGTCCCGGGCACCGGAATCTCCGTCGCCGGACAACGAAATCTGAACAATAGTTTTCTGGTTGATGGATTGTCAGCCAACGACGACGCTGCTGATTTGGCGGGCACGTTTTACAGCCAGGATGTGATTCGCGAGTTTCAGGTAATCACTTCGGGAGGCATTGCTGAATTCGGAAGAGCGTCCGCCGGCGTCATCAATATTCTGACCCGGTCGGGCACCAACGACTGGCGCGGGCGCCTTTATGGATTCATGCGTAATCAACGTTTCGATGCCAGGAACCCAATGGCGCCGGGTAAAGATCCACTGACGCAGACGCAATATGGCGCCAGCATCGGTGGGCCGCTGCGACGCGACCGGACATTCCTCTTCTCCAATCTCGAGCAAACGCGCCGGCAAGACTCGAGCGTCGTCACGATTTCGCCAGTGAACGTTGCGGCGATAAATAATCGACTCAACCAGATTGACTATCGCGGTCCACGCATTCAAACCGGCGTGGTTCCCGGCGGCTTCGATACCACGAACGTTTTTGCGCGCGTCGACCATCAGGTCAATGCCGCCAATTCCCTCTTCGTTCGTTATAGTTTCTATGATATTGCGGCGATCAATTCACGTTCGGTTGGCGGACTCAATGACGTTAGCCGCGGCACTGATCTCGCTAACCGCGACCATACTATCGCTCTTGGCAACGTCATGATGTTGTCCTCAAACACTATCAACGAAGCACGCGTCCAATACACACGCAATAATCTGGAGGCACCGGTCAAAGATGAAGTGGGGCCGGCAGTGAATATCTCAGGCGTGGCCAGTTTTGGCACGGCAACCGTCTCTCCTTTGGGGCGCGAAAACGTACTCTATGAGATGGTTAACAACATCTCCACCCAGCGCGGCAAACATTCGATCAAAGGCGGCGTCGACCTGCTCTATAACCGCGTCGATATCTTCTTTCCCGGGGCGATTCAGGGTGTCTATACCTTCACATCGCTCAGCAATTTTCTGACGAGCGCATATAGCAGCTTTCAGCAGGCCTTTGGCGTGCCAGACCAGTTTCAATCAAATCCGAACATTGGGTTGTTTATCCAGGATGAGTGGAAGCCCCGCTCTGGTCTAACCATCAACGCCGGTTTGCGTTACGATGCGCAGTTTCTACCACGCCCGATCAATACCGACACGAACAATCTTGCGCCGCGTATTGGCATTGCCTATTCACCTGCGGGGCGCAGGACGGTATTGAGGGCCGGCTTCGGCGTCTACTTCGATCGCATTCCGCTGCGCGCCACCTCAAACTCCTTACAGCGTGACGGCTCGAAGTATCTTGTTGTGCAGTTCTCGCCGAAACAGGCGGGCGCACCCTCGTTTCCCAACGTGCTTGCAGCGCTGCCGTCCGATTTGCAAACCAGGTCGAACATCACGAGGATCGATCCTGAAATCAAGAACAGCTACGGCGAACAGGCAAACTTTCAGATTGAGCACCAGATGCCGGGCAATGTAGCAATCTCTGTTGGTTACCTGCATCTCCGAGCGCGTCATCTAATATTGTCGCGCAACGTTAACGTTCCGAGGTTTCCGGCTAATGCCGGAATTGCGAACCTGGGCCGGCCCGATTCGCAGTACGGAAACATCTCCAGATTTGAAAGTTCGGGGGACTCTTCCTACAACGCTTTGGTTCTGACATTCAACAAGCGGGCTGCGGGTTGGACCAATATGCGCGTCTCCTACACGTTTTCAAAGTCGATTGATACGGCGGGGAACTTCTTTTTTAGCTCGCCGCAGAACAATTTTGATCTGAGCGATGAGCTCGGGCCCTCCGACAACGACCAGCGCCATCGCCTGACTGTCAGCGGCTCACTACACGCACCAGGTTCGACCAGCACAAAGGAACTTCGACGCGCACTGAATGACTTTCAGCTGAGTTACATTTTCACCTACAACTCATCGCTGCCGTTTAATATCCTGACTGGGGATGACCGGAATTTTGATACGAATTTTAATGACCGGCCGCTAAATGTAGGCCGCAATTCGGGCCGTGGATTTGCGAACCTCACCCTTGACCTGCGTCTGAGTCGCAGCTTCCCGCTGACCGAACGCATCAGGCTCGAAGCTATTGCTGAGGGATTCAACCTTCTCAATCGGGCGAATTTTCAAGTCCCCAACAACGTATTTGGCCCCGGGCAGACACCGCTTCCAACCTTCGGACGTCCAAACGCTGCGTCAGACCCGCGGCAAATTCAGTTTGGCTTGCGCGTCAACTTTTGAGACTTAGCGCGATACCACGAAGATCGTCTTAATTTTGAAACTCCTGATCGGGAATGCAAAGCTGCGCAGTGTATCCGGGCGTAAGGGATGAGATTTGACGCTGCGACAACTCCCCGGTTCATGAAGAAGCAGTTCGAAAAGGCAGCCGGCACAGCACACATTAGGACGGGAAAACGTGTGGGAAACATGTGACCAGAATTCCCGGCACGGGACGTATACTGGACCGTAGCGGGTGGGACGGAATGTAAAAAACCCTAAGTAATCTGTGGTGGCTGCAACTTTTGAAAGGGCAAAACTTAGGTTCTTGCCGAACCATAGGTTTGGGACCTAGAGGTCGGAGGTTCGAATCCTCTCGCCTCGACCAATAACCTCAGGTCCACGACCGAGTGGGTCGATGTATTCCCTCGAAGAATGAAGAGCGCAGCATTCGCAACGCAGAGGTCGAGGGTTCGAATCCCTTCTGCTCCACCAAACTTATCTCTTTGAGGTATTTAGACCATTCGTTCTTAACTGAAGTTCGATTCCGCTCGCCCCTTCAAACAATTCTCAGTGACTTAATTGAACCAGGTGGTCGCCGCACGAGCAGCGCGGAGGGAACCTTGTGGATTCGGTCTCATCCTATGTCGCGAAACCATCGTTTTATCTATTTTACGGTTCCTTGGTCCCTCACCTCCGGCAACCGAAACGCGAGGCGGTTGATCTTCGAACCCGACATTACGAAATGCAGCGCCATTACAAACGGATCCGGAAGTCCTGTTTTGTCAAAATCGCCGTCGACCTTTGCTGTAACAATGCGAGTGTCGCCGCTAATTCTAATATCGGTGATGTCGAAGGTGACGTTGTCGCCGAAAAGCTTTTCATCGCTCCATTTTTCTATTGCCGCAAGTCCGTGGTACTCGTGCCCTTCGTCAGTGATTACGGCTGTTTTAGCAAAGTGTGAAAGAAAGCCGATCGCATCGTGATCGTTAGCAGCCTTAACAGCGAACTCGATGGCTTTCGGGATAATTAAGCCAGTCTTCATACTACTTGCCTCTTGAATGACGTCGCGGTGTTTGTAGAAGCGTCTTACACGGTTGGAATCGTCCCGCCGTCGATTACGATTTCTGTCCCATTAATGTAGGGTGACCGCTCTGAAACCAAGAACGCTACGAGTTCCGCAACTTCGTCCGGCGTTCCGGGTCTATTCATTGGAATACCGCCTAGTGAGTCGATTAGTCCCTGCCTCGCGGTCTCAATATCTGTCCGGTTGGTCTTAGCCAAGACTTCGATCATTCGTGCAGCAGCTTCAGTCTCAATGAAACCTGGCGAAACAGTTATGACTCGAACGCCTTTTGGCGATACCTCGTTTGAGAGGTTTTTGCTGTAATTAGCAAGAGCAGCTTTTGCCGCCGCGTATGCAACCGTCGATTGGTAAAGCGGCAGTGTCCGTTGAATAGACGCTACATGGATTATTACCCCAGAGCCTCGCTCGATCATGCCCGGCAGAAACGCCTTATCAAGTCGAACTGCAGACAACAAATTATCGTTAAGCGCTTGATGCCAGTGAGAGTCGTCGAGGGCGAGGGCCCCACCGTTTGGCGCGGAAGAACCGCCGACGTTATTGACCAGAATGTCGATGGTGCCAAGACTCGATAGCGCCTCCTCGACAACGCATTTAACGCCTTCGGGCGTACTGATATCCGCCTGAACGAAGGATCGCGGAAAATCAAAGTCTTGCGGCAAGGTACGAGCCGTGGTAATAACGGTCGCTCCAGACTGCCTCAAACGCCTGACGATTGCAGCGCCCATTCCCTTGGTGCCGCCCGTGACGAGCGCTTTCTTTCCCAAAAGCTCGTAATCTGATTTAGATGTCATCTAGTGTGACCTCCTTACACAATTATCTTGCGTCCGAACATGGATTAAAATACGGATAATAAAATCGGATACGGATAAATTAATCCGATCCAGTCTAAACTTGGGCGGAGCGGAAATGTACAAAAGAAAAATCCCTGTCGATCTAAGCTGCGGGCTAGAACTTGCCAAAGAGGTATTGTTGGGAAAGTGGAAAATGCATATTCTCTACTTTATCGGTGAAGGAAATAAGAGGCCTAGCGAATTGCAAAAGATGATACCGGGCGCGACGCGAAGGGTATTGAATGTGCAATTAAACCAACTCGAAGAGCACGGTCTGGTTTCAAAGAAGGTCTTTGCCGAGTTGCCGCCGAAGGTGGAATATTTTCTGACCGACATAGGCAAAACCGCGCTTCCTGTAATTATGACTTTGGGACGATGGGGTGAAAATCATCAGGATCATTTGCGCGGTAGGATTGCCTATGGTTTTGCATCAGACCCACCGACTATGTGAGCTTAGTCAGTGATTTCATTTCGAAACAAAGTTCAAAACGGAATGACTTTGTCCTTACCGGCCTCCTGGTCTTTCGCTTTATCGTCCCCGCAATGTGGTTCGAATCCGCGCGTCCACGGTAGTGGATCGCTGGCAGGAAAACTTTCTTCGTCGCATGCGGCGGGGCGTAGCCACCGCCTCACATCCGGCGGCGAAGCCGATGTCTCGCAAGTCGATGACTTTTGAGGCAAAGCCCTCCGCTCGTAGTCATGCAGATTCAACTCTACTCCGAGTAAGTTTAATTGAGCGTCGACTTGCGCGCCTAAGCTGAGGCTGCCGGAAGTTCAGGCAACTGCTCGAAGATTAGAAGCGTCTTTGCACCTTCTTGATCTTCAAACCCTAAGCCGTCCTCCACCCCGGTCATGCCAACCAGCGGCGCTATTTTTTGCACGTTCCTAATGGTGTGTTCCACGTGTCTGTCATCCGCAGCACCCTCGCCAGCCAGCATGATCTCTACGCTTCCGGCCGCCGTTCCCTTGGGATCGAGACTCACTCCGACAAGCGGTAAGTATTCTTCCTCTTCCTGCGCACCCAGCTCGCCGATAACTTCGAGTCTGGTGGCGCGCCCCTGGTTGCGTTTGCTGAATCCGTCAAGAAAGTTCTGCCACTGATCTGGTTCTATAAAACCCGGTATTTGCTTCCCTTTAGGTGTGCTCACTTTGTCTCTCCTCTCCGTTCAAGCGGTGACTAACCACCCGCAAAAATGCACCGACTGGTTTGTAGTTACCTTGGTCGTTCCGTTTCTCGATCAGCCGTGGGAACGAGCTCGCCAAGCTTGGCGGGGATTTGCTGCTCCCGGCCATCGCGGATAATGGTTAGTGTTACGTCCGTGCCGGGTGCGGTGCTAGCCACCAGGTTTCGGGAAAACATTCGGATCCGTCATTTCAACCCCATTGAAGCTCGTGATCACATCTCCCTTTCGAAGACCCGCTCGATCCGCCGCACTGCCCGGCTGGACCTGGGCTACGCCAACTCCTTTGGTCTCCTTGATCCCCAGTTCCTTAGCAGGCTCAGAGTTCAACTTAACCACGGTAATTCCGAGTTGACCGCGGCGCACCTTTCCGGTCTTGACCAGGGTGTCGGTAATCGTTCGCGCCATGTTCGAAGGAATCGCAAAGCCGATGCCGATACTCCCTCCCGACGGCGAAAGAATTTGCGAGTTAATGCCTACCAACTCGCTGTTTGTGCTGACCAGGGCCCCGCCGGAATTGCCCTGATTGATCGGCGCGTCGGTTTGCAGAAAGTCTTCAAAGGCGCCGCTGCTTAGGCCGGTTTGCCGGCCCTTGGCGCTAATGATTCCCATCGTTACTGTTTGCCCGATGCCGAGTGGGTTGCCAATGGCAAGTACGACATCCCCGACCCGTACTTTGTCGGAATCGCCTAACGCGAGCACGGGCAAATTCGTGGCATCGATCTTTAGTACGGCCAAATCACTGGGCGGATCTGATCCCACCACTTTCGCGTCCAGCGTCCGATTGTCGTTTAGGTCAACTTTGATCTGCTCGGCGCCATCGACCACGTGGTGGTTCGTCAGGATGTAACCGTCGGTGCTTATTATCACGCCTGAGCCGAGACCGCTGCGGCGTTGCTCCGGCTGCTGCTGCGGCATGCGATCTCCAAAGAACTGCCGAAACATCGGGTCATCCATAAACGGATACTGTTGCGGCGCACGCATCCGCATTTGCGAGTGAATAGTAATCACTGCCGGTGAAACTCGACTTACAACGTCGGCGTATGACACGCCAGGCGCCGCTGGGTTACCGGGAGGTCCGTTGTTAATCGGTGCGTTCCCCGCACCGGGATCAGAAGTCGAAGCAAGACGCACTCCCTGAGGGTTGCCGCGATTGCATGCTCCCAGAAGAAGAACCAACATAGCCAGCGTCAACAATATTCCGATCTCGCCTTTTGCGATCACAAGTTCTTTACCGCTCATAATCCCTCCCCCAATCCATGGGTTGAACCGATCCTCTGCGGGTGAATCTCCCAGCCAACGGTCTAATCCATATCAGCCAATCACTTTTCGATGCCCGGGTCGAATCAGACGGCGTGTGGCACTACGTTGTTTGCTGAACGGACCAAGCCTCGCAGCTTGATTCCAAAAACCAGAAGTAGAAGACCAAACACCACCGAGTAGGCTCCGATGAGCCAAACCACTGCCAGCGCTCCGGCGATCGGGTTGTAGAGAAGCATTGCTCCGAACAACACCGACAGAACGCCACTCAGGGCCAGCAGCCATTCGCCGGTAATGTGCTTGCGCAACTGAATCGCGGCGGCGATCTGGAAGGCGCCGGTCACAATTGCCCACGAAGCGATCAGGATCAAAAGAATCAAAGCCGTCATGGCCGGTACCATGAACGCAAAGACACCTGCTGCCACGCTCAAGCACCCGCCGATGAGCAGCAGCCACCAACGTTTTTGTTCGCCGTAAGATTTAATGCCGGCCACGATCGAAAACCCGCCGTCGACCAGCGCGTAAGCGCCGAAAAGAAAGACCAACGCCGTTAAGGTGATGCCTGGCCACATGAAAGCCAGCACGCCAAAAAGAATGGCGGCGATACCGCGTAGCACCAGCGCCCACCAGCTGCTTGCAAATACGAGTAACATTTGTTCCCTCCTTCTCTACGTAGGATAGGCATTCCTGACTGTCCTCCGTCCAAATCCACCAACCGCTTTTACAAGAGGACAGGAATGTCTGTCCTACTAGTGGTGTACAAGCGTCGGCACCGGACTGTTGTGAATCAAGTAATCTGTCGTCGAGCCGAGCGCCAACCTCTCACCAATTGAATCGTCATAAGCACCCATGACCAGTAAGTCACTGCCTGTTTCCCTCACGTGATCGAGAATTAACGAATGACTATTGCCCACCAGGTAATGCGTGCTCAGGTGTACCGGATAATCTTTGAAGTAATGGATAACTTCGCTGAGTGCCGTTGTTGGGTCACCCTCACCAACGATCTCCACCGCATCAACTTCCATCTTCAGCGTGGCGGCTAAAGGTGCCAATGCATGCATCGTCCGCCGCGCCGGCCAACCTCCGTCATAGGCGAGTAGTGCGCGCCGAAACTTGGTGAACTGTTTATGGGCCAACAGCACCGGTCCGTCTACAATGCGCAGGACTTTCTCGGCAACAGAACCAAGGAAGCCCGTCTCGTCTTCTTCGTCTTCGCCGTGCCGGCCGAGCACCAGCAAATCAAAGTCGAGGGCAGCTTTGCCTAAAAGTTTGACAACGTTTCCGGTTTGTAATTCTGTCTTGCAAGTGACTTCGTGGCGCTGGCAAAGGGTCACTGCTCGTCGCAGCGCCGCTTCCCCGTGCGTCTGGTAATAGTTGCTCACGCGCGTTGCAAACGGTTCGGACTGATCGCTCTTGAGAACTTCAGAAAAGTGTTTGATGAAGTGGCCCACCAATCGCCGCGCGTCGATCACGAAGAGCACAGTCAGTTGGGCATTGGTGCGGGCGGCTAACCATGCCGCGCAGTCGATGGCCACTTCGGCGGGAGCCGACCCGTCGGTCGCAGCGAGAATTCTTAATATCGCCCGATGATCATGCGTGTTCATTGCTGAGCTTCACCTTTCACCCGAAGCGAGATACTGATGAATGAACTGCACCGCGGTTGCCCCTTCACCAACACCTGCGGCAACCCGTTTCACCGATCCGTGTCTTACATCGCCGGCGACGAATACTCCCGGCTGACTCGACTCGAGCCAAAACGGATCACGCGAAAGCGGCCAATTACGCGGGACATGACCGTTGCCTTGATGTTGCGCAAGGTCAGGCCCGGTAAGAATGAATCCATGCTCATCGGTCTCCACTACTTTCGCGATCCATTCGGTGTGCGGCAACGCGCCAATGAAAATAAAGAGAGCATTCGTTGGGAGAGTCTCTTTCTCTCCACTGGCAGCATCAAACACAGTAATGGCTTCAAGGCGCTCGTTGCCGCGCACCTCGACGACAGTGGTTCGCAAACGCACGTTGATGTTTTTTATCGACTCGATTTGGTCGACTAGATATCGTGACATCGATTGGGATAGTGCGTTTTCACGCACCAGCATCGTCACTGTGCGCGCGTACTGGCTGAAGGACACCGCGGCTTGGCCAGCCGAATTTGCGCCACCAACGATGTAGATATCTTCATTGCGGCAGAAGAAAGCCTCAGCCAAAGTCCCGCCATAGTAGACGCCCGCCCCAATTAACTTATCGAGCCCCGGCACATCGAGCCGGCGCCACTCCACACCGGTCGCCACCAGCACGACGTGGCAGCGCAGTTCACTGCCGTCACTCAACGTCACGATGCGCGACGAGCCATCCACTCGCAGGTTTGTAACTAACTGCGGGCTCACAATCTCAACTTCAAATTTCTTCGCCTGCGCTACTGCACGGCGAGCAAGATCGGAGCCGCTCAGTCCCGCGGGAAAGCCAAGATAGTTCTCGATCAGTGAACTCAAGACTGCCTGCCCGCCCGGCGCGCGGCGTTCTACCATTATGGTGCGCAGGCCTTCGCTCGCACCGTACACGCTGGAAGCCAAACCTGCCGGGCCACCGCCAATAATTACCAGGTCATAGAAATCGTCGTCGGGATGTACCTTCAGGCCAATCTTTTCCGCTAGTTCGACCTCTGTCGGCTGACAAAGTTGAGTACCGTCAGGAAGAATGACTATGGGCAGTCGCGAAGCTTTCTGATGGTCGGTGCTCAATAGTTGCCGGGCTTCGTCGTCTTGTTCAATTTCCATCCATTCAAATGGGACGCAGTTGCGAGCCAGGAAATCGCGAAGCTGATGAGCTTCACGGGAGAAGCGAGAGCCGACGATGCGTACGCCGGCGATGGGCGGATGCGTGCGAGCCTCCCAGCCAGCTAGTAAGTCGTTGACCGCTGGGTAAAGCTTCTGTTCAGGCGGGTGACACGGTGTAATCAGGTAATCATCGAGGTGGAGCTTTTCTACCGCCTTGATGGCAGCCTCTTTTTCGCCAAAGGGCGTGAGCAGCGCACGTCTGGCGTCAGGATGATACTCGTGTGCCTGCGTGAGGAATTCGGCGCCGTTCATATCCGGCAAACTCTGGCTCGACAGGATGAGCGCCACCGGCTCGCTTTCATCTCGCAACTGCCGCAGAGTCTCAAGAGCATTACTACCAGAAGCAGCCTGTAGGGTCCGATATCTTTGCGCGTAGCGATTGTTAAGGTCGAGCGCAACAACCTTGCGCGTGTCCTCCTCATCATCGACTACAAATATGACTGGCCTACTCATGACCCTCACCCACCACTACCAACCGTTTCCGCACGTTCAGCCGTTTTGGTCGAGAACGTAAACTCGCCATCCTGCCAACCCACAATCACCTTGTCGCCGTCCTTGATCTCTCCGGCCAACAAACGGCGCCCGATCGGGGTTTCCAACTCTTTCTGAATGGCGCGCTTCAGGGGACGCGCCCCGTAAACGGGGTCATATCCTTCGCGGGCAAGACGTGTCGCCGCTTCAGGTGTCAACTTGAGCTCGATGTGCCGTTCGGCGAGACGAGCACGCAGACGATCCAATTGAACTTCCAGGATCTTCCTGAGGTCTTCTTCACTCAACGAATGGAAAACAACCACCTCATCGACGCGATTCAGGAATTCCGGACGGAAATGTTGCCGCATCTCTCCCAGCACCGCGTCCTTCATCATCTCGTAAGCCTCTGTGTCTGTACTGCCGCGATATTCAAGGATCGATTGCGAACCAATGTTGGAGGTCATGATGATGACCGTGTTCTTGAAATTAACGAT
>DATEPB010000027.1:0-222318 GCA_035273425.1 Pyrinomonadaceae bacterium
AGGCCTCTCCTTGGAGTGCGCCGCCTTGTCGGCGCTTTGGCCGCGGCCGCTCTGGGCCGCTTGTTGAGTAATGCGAATCAGGTCGCGCAAAGCCGCGACCGACCAAAGCGCCGACAAGGCGGCGCACTCCAAGGAGGGGCCTTTAGCGCATGGATCCTCAAACAAAAGCACTGGCCCAGGTGATCTGGGATTACCATCACATGAACCACTCCCTCGTTCACGCTGATGCGATCCTCGTGTTGTGCAGCCACGATTTGGTCGTGGCCGAAAGAGGCGCCGAACTCTTTCTTGAAGGATGGGCCCCTCTTCTTATCTTTTCCGGTGGGCTCGGAACTATCACCAGTCAAATGTGGACTGAACCTGAAGCTGATCGCTTTGCAGCACTTGCAATGCGCTGGGGAGTGCCGCCAGAGAAGATCCTCATTGAAAACAAATCGACTAACACTGGGGAAAATATTCTGTTTACCAGAAAACTTCTAAAGGATCAGAGCATCAGCCCCAACAGTCTCATTCTGGTCCAGAAGCCGTACATGGAACGTCGTACCTTTGCGACCTGCAAGAAGTTTTGGCCCGAAGTAGAAATTGCGGTTACATCTCCGCAACTGACCTTCGATCAATATTTGGACCAGCACTCAAACCGTCAACTTTCAAACGACGACGTGGTCAGCATCATGGTCGGCGACTTACAACGCATTCGTGACTACCCCGCCAAGGGTTTTCAAATTCACCAGGAAATCCCTGCAGAGGTGTGGCAGGCTTACGAGTCGCTCGTTGCCGCCGGCTACGACAAACACTTAAGCAAATAGTGGGCTTCTGCTATGCTCTGCCCCAACCCAGCGACTTTCTCAGCATCAAACCGCAAAGGAAACCGATGCCCGCTGTAATCACCAGGATCTCACGGATCGCGTTGCTTTCACTGCTGGCGTTTGCGTCAACCTCCTGCGTGGTCGTTTCCAAGTCGACGCTGATTGACTTCCGTAGCGCAAAATCAGACTACCGATTGAAAGGCCGCTGGGTCGGCACGGATAAGCTGTCGGATGTTTATGCGCAGTTCGACGGAAGTTCGACGCTGGATACAAATATCATCAGCGGAAAAGACGGCGGGAAGCCTTCGGAGCGAATGTTTGAGTATGCGGGCGGTACGATTGGTAAGTATGAATATCTGAGTCTTCGACCGCAGGATGAAGCAACGGGTGGATATCTACTCGTTCGTTATGTGATTGAAGGCGACGTGATGAAAGTTTGGCTGCTCGATTCCTACTCGATTGACTCAGCCGTATCTCAAGGAAAACTCAAAGGTGAGAAGAGTGGCGGTTCAACTACCACGCTTACGGATTCCCCCAAAAAGATCGCGGCATTCATCGCAGCCAACGAAGGATCCGCTGAGCTGTTTGAGTTGCTTGGCGTTTTTAAGAAGAGCAGTAACTGAAGGATTGGATGGAGGTTTCTGATGCCCCGAATTAATTGGAACAGACTGCTGATTGGAGTGTTTATTGTAACGATCATCTGCTTTCTCAGTGACGGACTACTTCATGAAAAACTGGTGGGAGCGGATTGGAAAGCGGTATACGATAATTTAGGAGCGCGAACACCATCTGAGGAGCACAGCAGCGCTCTCATCTATTTCCTGGTGTTGGAAGTAGGGCGTGGTTTCATCGCGATGTTAACCTACGTCCTGATGCGTCCGTTTTTCAGTCCCGGACCCAAGACGGCAGTGCTTGCGGGATTGGTGACCTGGGTGGCCTTCTCTTTGACAGGACCAGCGCAGTTTATTCCGCTAGGTTTCTATTCGAATGCATTGTGGATGAAAGTTGGAGCTTTCCAACTCGTGACTTCAATACTTGGCGCTATCGCAGGCGCCGCAGTTTACAAGGATGCTCAAAGCGATTCATAAAGGAGTAGCGATGAAATACTTGCTCATGGCATTGATGGCGGTAACCATCCTCGCCGGCACTACACAAGCCCAGCATCAACTAACTTCTGACGCACGTCCTTTTCGGATTTCATCTCTGAACACTGCGTTTGCGGTTCAGGCGGAATTCGAAGGTGAATACGTTATTGAGTCTGACCGGATCCGTTTAAGGGTAACCAAGGCAGAGATTCAGGTTAGCGAGAATTGCCCCTACAAGGGACGGCGATTGCTGTCGGCGCTCAGGTTTGGCCTGGCTACCAGAGGAGAGCGGAGTTGGAAAGTCGGCGCGAAAGGTCAGAAGCTATTGCTTGATCGGACGATGAGCGCGGGCGACAAGCTCAAGCTGGATGAAATGTATTTTGAAATCCCTCTGGAGGTAGCAACCGACTTATCGAAACACTGGTTGATGATGCAAATTGAGGAAATTGCTCTTGACCTGGCAGATTCAGAGTCGCGTATAGGTTTCTCATTTGCCCATAGCGCTTGCGACATATTTAGTCAGACACAGTATGAAGCAAAAGGACGTCCGTCGCCGAAAAAGTGTGACCGCGATGCAGCGGTAGCGTTAGGGCGGTGACGCCTTTTATTTCTCCACAGCGAAATCGATCCAACTTCTGGTCGTTCGCTTGTTCCCTTTCGCAAGTTCGTCGGTCACAATTACCTGCAAAACGTATTCTCCCTCCTGCAACGCTCCCAGTTGCAGGTTGCCTTCCGCCACTAGGCGCTTCCAGTCGGTCTGATTACCAACCTCGAAAGGTGTCTCCTTGCCGGCGAAGATTTCGTTTCCATCACGATAGACCTTGATTTGGGTTGTCACACGGGGCGGCGTCTTATTACTCGCGGTGGCGTTGTAGACCGTGTAAGCAAACTGAAGCACATTACCAGACTGGAAGCGTCTCAAAGCAGCCTGCGTCAACACGCTAGAGCCGGCGATATCTGCGCCATCGTTGTTGACCTTTTCTATCATCGCCGCCGTTTCTTTCGGGTTGTAACTACTCAAGGCGATGCCCGAAAGCATCAACCGTTGCTTGTTGAAGTCAGGAACGACCACGAATTGACTCGCCGTGCCGATCTTTTCGGATTTGCTATCGCGCACTGCCACCCGCACTTGATAGGGCCCGCCTTTCTTGATGGGAAGATCCAGCGAATAGACAAAGCCGCTCTCCAGGGCACGTTTGTAGAGTTTGTCGGTAAGAGTAATGGTGTGAATTTCTCCCACGGAATCCACTACAGCGCCATTGTCGCCGAACGTGTAAGCGGCGACAGTAAGAACTGCCTCGCGCATGTTTTCCGGCTTATCGGAAAAAACCAAACCCGTTGCCGGTACGTGGACTAGCGTTCGCATGAACGAGCCGGCTTTTGGATCGTTTGCATAGAGTGCCGTTAAGCGCAAACTAATGCCGTCAGACGCGAATGGCGATGTCAGCGCCCGGAGAATTTTTTGTTCAGTCGTGGTTGCAACCGTTCGAGAAGCCTCATCTTTGACACCGAAGAAACCACTGCGGTGTCGGACCTTAAGACCCGATCCTTTTACCCTGACTTTGAGTCGATTGAAGCGCAGGGCGCTGGGATTAAATACCGAGGAGTCGGGCTGATAGCCGATGAGGTAATAGCTTTTCTGGTCGTCTAACGCTCTTCGAATACCGCCCGGGATATCATTTGTATTCTTGATTGCAAAGCCCCCGGCTCGTTCTGCAAGCAGGATTAATCCATCCTGCGATTCACTGAACGCTCTGGAGGCTCCATGCATTGTGTTGGCAATACCCATGCTGTTCGTTCTTACGCTAACGAGATCAGCGGCGGTCAATCCCTCGACCACGAGCCCTCTGGAGTCGACTGTGTAAATCGTCACACCGGCCCGGTTGGCGCTATCTACGAGACGTAAGAGGGCGTCGCGGATCAGGCTGGCGCTTGATCCTCCGGTATTACGACCAAGCGGCGGCATGCCATCGGAAAAAAGCATGACAGCTTTACGTCCGGGCAGGTCACGCATAGCCTTGATCACATAATTTGTGGCCGTCAGCCCGGGTGTCCCAAGCATTACATCCTGGAGTTGGCGCGCATCATCATTGCCTCTAATGGTCCGATCGGTTTCTTTCAGCGCTGGATAGAGCTCTTCCAGGTAATTCACGGGATGTTGCATGCCGAAACACGGGCCCACTGCAGTACTGAATTGCACACGGTCGATAGCTGCATAAAGCTGCTGCCTATCTGACGTAAATTGCTGCAACGCACCGATGCTGCTACCAACACGGAAGATGGCTACGAGGTCACCAGGTTGCATCTGTTCGTCAGCAAACTTCTTCAGGGCTTTTCGGACGTAAGGCAGGTTCTTACAATCGATCCTTACATCATCAACAATTAAAGCAATTGTCCGATTGACCTGCGCTGCTTTTAGAGGCACGGGCGGTAAGGGTACCGCGTTGGTGGAATTCTTACTCGCTGGAGCTTTGGTTCGCTCTGATGGCTGCGGGTCGAGCGTTATTAACGAAAAGTTTGTAATCGTCTGAGGCTTGCCGTTTACCAGTATTTCAAAATCTTCCGGGTTGAGATTAGTTACCGGTCTGCCTTTTGAATCCGTAACCACCACGTCGATCTGGATCAGGTTTGTAGTAACCCGCACAACGTTATCATCATCAGCAGGCTGAACAGTTGCCGGCGGCGTTGGCGCGGGAGCGGGCGGTCGGCCTTGAGAAGCAGCGGTTAAAGAGGTGAGAGCAATAACGCAGAGTAGGGCAAGAATTCTGTTCATAGCAAAACTCCTAATGGGGAACCGTGGGAAGCAGGAGAGGCTTGAAGCTTACCTAAAGCAAGCGCAGATGTCATTAAAAACTGGTCACTCTGAAGTGTCTTGAGATTCAAACCCAACTCCTTGGAGTGCGCCGCCTTGTCGGCGCTTTGGCCGGTCGCGGCTCGGCGCGACCTGGTTCACAAAAGTCTAGCCAATTCGGTTGAGTTTCCTGGATTAAGTTGACTTTGGGGATGAAGCGTCGCAAAGCCGACGCGGCCAAAGCGCCGACAAGGCGGCGCACTCCAAGGAGGTCGATGACTTCTGCGTCCTCTCTGAACACATCAACCCTCCCCGAAGTATTCCGTCCAGCGATCGTCAACCAGTTTGGCGATATCGTCACGCACGAAAAGTTCCTTAGGAAAGCCTGGTTTCAGTCGTGCATCGATGACGATTGGGCCGGAATAGGACAGGTGATGTCGATGGACCTTTGTTTCAGTGGCGTAAATATCCGCGGCCGGCTCGAAACGAGTCCAGGTGGACCAGAGAAACGCCGGCGCTGAATTGGCGACTGAGGCGTCGTCATGAAGAACTATGAAAGGCCAGTCTGAAAAGGCCTTCTCTTTCGCCACCCGTTCTGCTTGGCCTGGATCGTCGGCGTAAGACGCTCCCTGAACAACCAGGCAACCTCCACAAAAAGCATGAGTCACAGAGATACCATTAGGCAGTGTGCCGCGAAACTCGCGCGGCAGATCGCGTTTTGCTTCTCCCAGGCCCAGCATGATCGCCTTGCTACCTTCGTTCACCTTGCCACTCGTGTAATCAAGCGTGTCCATTGAGACGTTTGAAAAAATAAACAGATCCGTCTCAGGCTTAAACCGCGCCAGCACGTGCTCGAGCAAGCGTGGAAAGTCTTTGAGATCCTGCGGCGTGTCGGTGAGCAGGAGAAACTTGGTTAGCGAGAGTTGTCCCTCTCCTAAGATACGGAATCCCGACACCAGGGCTTCGCGTCCATAACGCTCCTGGACCACGGCCGCACACAACGAATGAAACCCCGTTTCGCCGTAGGTCCAGAGATCACGAACGCCGGGCATGACCAGAGGAAACAACGGTGACAATAATTGCTGTAGATAATCACCGATGAAAAAGTCTTCCTGGCGCGGCTTTCCTACCACCGTCGCCGGATAAATCGCGTCGCGCCGATGGAAAACTGCGTCAACTTCAAAAATCGGATACTCGTGTTCGAGTGAGTAATAGCCGTAATGGTCGCCGAATGGTCCCTCAAGACGGCGCCTGTGCGGCGGCGCCTTCCCGACGAGGGCAAACTCTGCTTGTGCCACGAGGCGATGTGGCAATTTCCCCTGGTCGCGACTCATCTTTAACTTTTGACCTGCGAGCAAAGAGGCCAGCACCAGTTCAGGCACGTCTTCGGGCAATGGGGCAATAGCCGCCAGCATCAACGCCGGTGGCCCACCAAGAAAAACTGTTACCGGCAACGCTTGTCCCAATCGCTCCGCTTCCGCGTAATGGAAGCCGCCACCCTTTTGGATTTGCCAATGCAGCCCGGCTGTTTGATTGTCGTAAACCTGAACGCGGTAGATTCCGAGGTTGTGTTTTTTGGTTGAAGGGCTCTCAGTGTAGACAAGCGGAAGCGTGATAAAGGGTCCGCCATCTTCATCCCACGTCGTCAGCACCGGCAACTCGTCGAGGCGCGCGGGATGGTCCATAACCTGAAGTACCGGCGCAACCGACGTATTGCGGGTTCCCAGTCGCAACAGCTCGGCGCCCAATCCGCGGTGTTTCCATAAGTCAGCAGGCTTCGGTGGTAATAAGGACTCGGCGACGTGGACCATCTCACGGACAATGGCCTCAGGCTTTGGACCAAAGGCCAGTTCGATTCGTCGTTTGGTACCGAAGAGATTCGTAACTACGGGATATCGGCTGCCCTTAATGCGCGTGAACAGAAGTGCCGGCCCGCCCCGATCGATGACCCGCCGGTGTATCTCGGCAACTTCGAGATATGGATCGACTTCCGCCTCGATCGTAACCAGGTCATTCTCGCGTTTTAGGAGATCGAGAAATGTGCGAAGGCTAGTATGCATTGATCGTCGGAAGGACTAGTCGGTTGGAAAGAACCATTTTCCATTTGTCATTTGTCAGTTCTCATTTGTCACTGGGTGCCCCGCTATAGGCATGAAGTTCAGAGTTCAGCCTTTAGGCTGTGGTTGCGCGCGGAAGAAGCAAGCTAAAGCTTGAACTCTGAACTATGGACTACACGCGGCAATGACAAATCAGAACTGACAAATGAGATACGGAAAATCTCTCGATCTTCCTAACCCCGATATCTCATTTCAACCGCGCCGAACCCGGGTTTTTCCTTAGCCGAGCCGTATTAAGATCGAGTTCCGCAGCCGGAATAACTTCAACGTTGGCAAACTGCTTGCGCAATTCCGGGAGAAACTCCTTCGCGTTCCCCACAATCACGACGTGGATGCCTTTCGGATCCAGTCGAGTTCCGGCGAAGCGCTGCACATCACTGGCCCCCACACTCTGCACGTTCGAAATGTAGCTATTGATTTGATCGAAGTTGATTCCATACAGCGCGAGCGATCCAATCTGGGCAACAAGTCCTCCGGCCGTCTCCAGGTTGCGAGCGAAGTTTCCTATCACAACTGCCTTGCGCGGGTTTAGTTCGACATCGGGAACCGGAGCAGAAGAGAGTCGCTTCACCTCTTCAAGCAACAGATTAGCCACGAGTGCGGCAGACAGATTCTTTGTCTGTGCAGATGCGGCAAAGGGCCCGATGTACCGGCGCGTATCGAGCGCGCTGCTGGCGCCATAACTTAGACCCTGCTTAATCCTGATCTCCTGATTCAAGCGTCCGGAGTATCCAGTAAGAACTGAATTCGTGACGATGCCGCTAAAGTAGTCGGGGTCGGCGCGATCAATACCCGTTCGCGCAACAATGACTGCAGCTTGTCCCGCATCGGGCTTGTCTACCACGACAACTCGTGGACCGGTTGAGATAAGCTTAGGAGTGGTCATTGCAGGAAGCGCATCGGCAGGTTTCTTCCAATCGCCTAATAACTGCTGGGCCAATTTGAAAGCGTCGGCCGCCTTTATATCTCCCCCAATTACCAATATCGCGTTGTCGGGACGATAGTACTTGTTATGAAAACGCGCGAGGTCCTGATAGGCAATCCGCGCGATCGTTTGTGGCGTTCCAGTTATCGGCTGGCCGTAAGGTGCATCGCCAAAAACGACTCGGGAACCTACGTAGCGGGCAATCGATCCGGGTTCGCCCATTTCAACTGTCAGGTCGTCAATTGTCTGTTGCCGAAGTCGCTCGATTTCGTCAGCCTTGAACGTCGGATTACGCACCACGTCGGCCAGAATCTCCATTGCCTGGCTAACTTTGGTTGACATGACGTTGAGGGTTACTCGAGACGCATCCCATCGCGCACCATAATCAATCGACGCGCCGAGCGCTTCGATCTCTTCAGCAATCTGGGTGGCGGTTCGCTTCTTGGTTCCCTTGGTGAGCAGGTCGGCGGTCATGTTTGCAAGACCTGCCAGCTCGGGTTGATCGACCTCTGCTCCATTCTTAACAATCAACTGCGCGGCTACCAATGGAGTCTCTCGGCGCTCAATCACGATCACGCGCAAACCATTCGCCAGCGTCTTCTCGGTAGGCTTCGGAAACTGGACTGACCGTGGAGCAGCGGCGGGCGGCGGAGTGGCTTGCGGTGTCTGCGCAGTAACTCCGATTGAGAAGAGAAAAACGAGGAATACCAACGCGGCGAGGCGCGGTGCGATCTCTTTGGAGTGCGCCGGCCTGGCGGCGCTTTGGCCAACCGCACCGTTTTCAGATGTTTGAATAATCTCAGCAGGCACGCGTTCAAAGGTGGACCAAAGCGGCGCTCCCGACGCATCGGGACCGCACTCCAAGGAGTTGTTTTTCATCCGACTGTTCATTTCACCAACCCTCCCTGTAATGGTACGCTCTTGACACCGCTGGTCGCTTTGTTCTTCTCGGATTCGGGCAGATAGTAAATGACCAGACGGTTTGCATCGGTGAAGTACTTCTGCATCACTCGCTGAACGTCCGCAGCGGTGACCGCCTGTAATTTATCCAGGTCGGTATTCACCCGGTTTGGATCCCCGAGCAGTACCGCAGCCGAGCCCAGTGCGAGAGCTTTGCCATTGCTGGTTTCACGCTCGCGAAGTTCACTTGTGACTAGTTGGTTTTTTGCTTTATCAAGTTCTGCCCGCCCCACCTGCGCAGCCTGCATTTTCTTGATCTCAGCAATCAAGGCGCGTTCACCATCTTCTGGTTTCTTGCCGCCAGCCAACACGACATTGAAATAAAAAAGTCCCGCATCTTCACGTAGATCTGGAGTTGCGTCTGCGCTTTGTGCGACTTGTTGCTCGTAAACCAGTGACCGGTAGAGCCTCGAGGATTCACCGCCCGACAGGATGGTGGCGGCCACCTGAAGCGGTTCGGAATCGGCGCTCCGTTGCGGTGGCGTCAGGTATGTGAAAGCAATCGCCGGTAGCGGGACATTGGCGCCGTAGTGTGTGATGCGACGTTCAGCAGCACGCTCGGGTTCCTTGACCGTGACACGAGGCAACGGCAAAGACGGTTTTGAAAGCACTCCAAAGTACTTATCGACCCAGGTGTCAAACTGTTTCGCGTCAAAGTCGCCGACGACGACCAAAGTAGCGTTATCCGGACGATAGAACGTTTGATGAAACGCACGGACGTTGTCCAGCGATGCGGCATCGAGATCCTCGATACTGCCAATCGTAGATCTCTTGTACGGATGAGTGATGAATGATTGCTGCTCGATCAGGTACTCAAGCATGCCGTACGGCGGTGCGAGCACTCCTTGTCGAAACTCCTCCTGGACCACGCTTCGCTCCGATTTGAAATTTGGCTCGTCAACCGTCAAACCAGAAAGACGATCGGCCTCCGCCCATAGCAAAGTCTCAAGATAATTGGACGGCACAACTTCGTAATAGACGGTTACGTCTGGATTCGTGAAAGCGTTATTAAAGCCACCGACATCTTCAGTGAGACGGTCCATCATCTCGGATTTCATGTTCTTCGTTGCCTTGAACATGATGTGTTCAAACAGATGAGCGAAGCCACTGCGCTTTTCAGGATCATCTTTTGAGCCTACGTGATACCAAACCTGAATCGCGACAGTCGGGCTCGAGTGATCCACGGCACTGAGAACCCGCATTCCGTTAGCTAGCGTTCGTTCCCGGAACTTGATGTTTGGCATCGAGACCTGGGCGGCGGATTGGCGGGCAAAAATCGGCAATAGCAGCATCGCAAACACAGCTATCAGCGCACGAGCGTTCCTACACGTCATAGAGTTGCTCCAAAAATATTTAAAGGGAGATGGGTTGTTGTCGTCAGGAGGAAGATCTTGTCTGCATTTTTGCGTAACTATCGTCCGCATCATATCGATCGATTCAATAAGCTCAATCGCTAGCCGTCAGTCCATATCGAGTGGATTGCGGTATGGCTTATCTTTATCTTTTTCTGCTCGTTTCATCGCTTCCTGAAATTTTTCTTCAAGGATGCGATCGCGATCTTTCATCGAGCTAAGCTCCTGCGCGAAGATTTGTTCTCTAACCTGTTTCTGCTTATCCAGGCCCTTAACCATCTCATCGAATGATGCGAGCGGCTTACACTTCTCCTCGTGGGAAAGCAGCGCTCCCGTCTGAGCATCAACCGTTAAGGTCGCTTCGCAGCAAGGGCAAATAATTGTGAGCCGCGTTGTCTCTGCCATTGTTTCGACTCCTCGTTATTAAGAGGAAACAGTATAACAACAACGCCAACTAAAGAGTCATTGGAGCATTCGAGATCACAAAGTCACATCGAAAGGGCGACCTCCAAGAAGGCCGCCCAGATGACCGGCAAATCCCATAACTTTTTTGGAACGGAGCTAAGGAGTTAATGCGTCCTTGACGGCCTTACCGGCTTTCTTAGCACCCTCAGCTGTTTTCTTTCCAGCAGTTTTCGCGCCCTTCACAGCCTGGTCCCCTGCATCTTCAAGTTTGTCGCCTACTTCATTGGCGCCCTCTTTGGTTTTGTCAACGGTCCATCCTGCTGCGGAGGCTATTGCGTCGCCCGTTTCAGTAAGTGCATCGCCTACATTATCAACGACCTTCTCAGTGCCTGAAGGCGAGTAAACGCGCGTTGTGCGACGACCTTCTCTGTCGGTGGTAACCACAACCCTAGAGACACGCGGGTTGTTCTTGAAAACTCTCGTTTCCGTTCGCACGCCGCTGGCGTCGGTAGTGGTGGTTATTTCTGAGTCATCAGCGCCTGCTCGGGTGGTTGTTGCCGGAACGGCGACGTTTGCGTTTGCGTTCGCGTTCGCACTGGCATTTGAATTGTCCGTCGTGTTGCATCCGGCTGAGACTGCGAACAGCGCAACCGCCAGAACGGTCAGAAGTCTATTACTCAATTTTTTGCCCTCCAAGATTGATTCTAATACTTAATCGTCGGCAAGCAACGTGCCAGCATCGGGTCAGTAGCACTCTCCGACTTATTGATGAAATCGGTCCAAATCCGCCCTTTAGCTGGTGTCAAAGCATACGGGTCTGCGGTCCCTTCGTTCAATAACGGTACGAATTTCCGTGGAAAACTTCAGCGTATCGTGGGCTTTTCACAATAGTCAGCTCTCGTGTCGACGCGAATGCTGTAATCGGGCGCCGTTGCACCGAGCGTCAGTGACCTTTTTGTACAAAGCCCTCGCTAATAGGACCAGTGCTTTTTGAACCTATCTTATGAAGAAGCTGTCACGAATTATTCAGCGTCCGGTGCAGTTTTAGGCTAATATTCCCCGTCACGATTAGTACGACCGCAGTCAATTCGTCGCCAAGGAGCCTCAACAATGAATCTTGCCTTGCTAGCATTAGCTCTGCTTCAGGCCGATGCCGATAGTTCCAGGATGTGGATCATAATCATAGCTGTTCTGGTAGTTTTGTTTTTGATTGTGGTCGCAGTGGCAATAGGTCTAGCTGTCTTTTTTGTGATGCGCAAACGAAAGAAAGCGCAGCTGATTGCCGGCCCCGGTCCTGCGGTCGTCAGCGATGCCAGCTATACCCCAGCGATACAGGAACCAACTCCCGAGCCAGCACCCGCGTTCGAGGCACCCGCAGCGCAATACGAAGCATCCCCTGCTCAATATGACACTGCCGAACAGGAAACCAATTGGCCCGCCACGGCTGACGTGCCACCGCCGGCACCGGTTGAGGAGGAGGTAACGGATTTTGATCCATCAAGGACCGTGGCCATCGTGCGCGAACCAACCGTTGAGATCAGCTATGGCCAGATCAAGTTTGTTTCCGGAGTTTTGGCTGGGGAAGAGTTTGCGGTCAATCCCGCAGGCGCATACATCGGCCGCGAACCCAGCCTTTCGCAGATTGTGGTTTCAGATCCGCGCATTTCAAAGCGACATCTTTGGGTCGGCGTGCGCGATGGGGCAGTGACTATTGTCGATCAGGAATCGCGCAATGGCACTTTTGTAAATGATCCGCGCTCGGAACGAGTTCACGAAGCCAAGCTAAACCCTGGCGACGTTGTCATCATGGGCGAATCCGATGTCGCTCGCTTCGAATATCACGGCTAGCCAACGATTTAGAGCGCTGAGACTGTAGGGGTGGCACTCCGTGGCCACCCCTTCTCTGTTTAAAAACCTGCCTGGGCAATGATGCGATCAGGGGCGGCCACGGCGTGCCGCCCCTACAACCAGGCAACTAAGCAATGATTGGTTAAATCCAAGGTCCTCTCTCTTTATTTTCCATGAGGTTCGTAATGATGACAAAAGACAGTATTACCCGTTTGTTTTGTGGTTTCGTGTTTCTTTTAGGCACCGCTCTGGTGATCCAGGCGCAGGTTCCAGCCACTGGATCAACTGACGCGACCGAGCAAACTGCCCAGCAGAAGGAAGAAAAAGAGGCCGCCGAAAAAAAAGCTACCGACCTCCTCGAGCAAATCGTAGGGCAAGTCCAATTGTTGAAGTTGCCTGAAAATCGAATTCGAGTCGAGATTGCGGCAGGAAACCTTCTGTGGAAGCGCAACGAAGGCCGGGCACGCTCATTACTGATGCTCGCCGGAGAAGGTGTTGCGGAGATGAATCGCGGCGCCGATGGCAATGTGCAGAGAAGAGCTGCGCAGTTGCGACAGGAATTGATTCTAACGGTGGCGCAGCACGACGCCGCCCTTGCCTATCAGCTCCTGGCTACAACTAAGCCCTTAACCCCTGCTGACTCTGCCAACGATTCCCGGCGCTTCAGCCCCGACGCAAACCTCGAGGAGAATTTGTTGGCGCGCGTGGCAGTAATCGATCCAAAACTGGCTGCACAAAAGGTCGAAGAGGAATTAACGAAGGGCCAGTATCCCAACACACTCGCTCAAGTGCTCTCACGCTTGAGGTCGCAGGACAAAGAAGCCGCCGCCAAACTGAGTGCAAAAGTAGTAAGTAAGTTGCAGACCGAAAACATCCTGGCGAATGTTCAGGCGCAAGCTCTCGCAGTAAATCTTTTGCGCGGCGGTCCTGTAGCCGCACAGGCTGTTGCCAATCCAACTGCAACTCAGACTACGACCGCGATGAGCGGTAGTGCAGGCGTGCTGTCGGAGTCGTCTTTTCAAGAGCTGCTAAACACTGTAATCGATGCCGCTTTGCGTGCAACGCCACAGCCCGCGACCAATCAAGGTGTCGCCAATAACAGTGGAGGCAGAAACAATGGCCGCGGCCGCGGAAACTTTGGCGCGGCCCAGAACGCGACTCAGACACCGTTGAGCGAAGGACAACTGGCCCAGCAAAACGCCCGCCGACTATTAGCCAGAGTACAAGTGATCTTGCCGCAAGTTGATCAATATCTTCCGTCGCGTGCAACGGCCGTGCGCAACAAATTGACCGAGCTAGGAATGGCGAGCACTCAGCGTATGCCGCTCACGCAGATGAACACGCTGATGCGAGAGGGAACAACTGACAGCTTGCTAGCCGCCGCACCGGAGGCTCCCACAGCACTGCAATCGAGGATTTATCAGCAAGCGGCCCAAAAGGCTCTCGACGAGGGAAATCCGGAACGAGCGCGTCAGATCGCTAATGATCACCTGGATGCCGCGTCGCGCGAGCGCGTTTTGCAGAAGGTTGACTTCCAGTTGATTGCCAAAAAGATCGAAGCCAACAATCTGGATGAAATGCGACAGCAACTCGCTACTCTTCCTTCTGACGACGAGCGAATCGACTTCTTGTTGCAGTTAGCAGCGCAAGCTCAATGGGCCACCGGGGACCAACAACCCGCTTTGGTAGCGAAAGGTGACAAAAAACTGGCGCTACAGTTTCTCACCGAGGCCCAGAGACTATCGATGCGACGTGCTTCAAACTATCAGCAATTCGATCAGCAGCTTCGAGTCGCGAGTGCTCTGGCCGAAGTGGATCCGGCCCGAAGTTTTGACATGCTTGATCCCGGCATCAGTCAACTCAATGAGCTCCTGTCAGCCGCGGCGGTACTGAGCGGGTTTGAAGTTAATATTTTTAGAGATGGTGAGTTGCCTCTTGAAGCCTCAAGCGGGCTGGGGAGCATGATCACGCGTTACGGTCAGGTCCTGGCTACGTTGGCAAAGACCGACTTTGCTCGTGCTGAGAGCTCGGCAAATAAATTCCAATTGGCCGAAGCAAGGGTCTTATCGCAACTCGCAATCGTGAGAAATGTGCTGGGCGTGCCGCAAACGGTACCGATAAGAAGTAACTTCAACGGGCGTGGCGAAGGACGAAGGCGGGCGTTCTAGTCGAATCGTTAGCCCATATGTCCGCCATGCTTCAGCTTGTCGTAGAGATGGGAAAGATTACATATATGGCGCATTAAGGTCTGTTACAGTTCACGGAACTCAGGTCAGGAAGGTGGACTTGGCCACGCTCTACTCACTTATGTAGAACCACTGTCGGACCTAGATCGATTAGCCTCTCACAAGTTGGGAAGGAGGATTTATCCCCTCTCTTACTCACTGATGTACAACCATCTAGAGAATCTAGATCGGCTCGCTCCTGACAAATTCTTAATAGTTCAAAAATGAGCGATGTAGATTCTTTGAGCGGTTGCACAGGAGTGAGTGCAGGGATAAATCCTCCTTCCCAACTTGTGAGAGGCTAAACGATATAGATGTTTCTGATTGGTTGTACATAAGTGAGTTGAGCGGACCCACCCGCTACCATGGTGGTACTGCCTTCATGCCACTCCGTCCTAAGGGATAAGAACCCGGAATCGAACCCCAACCAGTAGAAATCTACGTAATCACCGTCGGCTCAGCACGTCCGGTTCGCTCACGCAGTTGAAGAAGTTCCTTCGCGGCTTGTGACAGGGGTGCAAGCACTTCTTCCAGCTCACCTTCTCCGCCGTCATTCAAATAACGCTCAACATAGATTCGTAGCGTGGCGCCTTCTGTGCCGGTGCCGGAGAGCCTACATACGATTCGAGACCCGTCTTCAAGAATGATCCGAATTCCCTGCCCTTGAGTCAGGCTCTGGTCCACTGGATCCGTATAGCTAAAGTCATCTGCCAACACAACGTTGCTGCCTGCCACTGTGGTTCCGACTAGCGTCGAAAGCTTTCCACGCAAGGCATCGATCATTTCGGTTGCTACCTTCAGATCGAGTCCTTCGTAATCGTGCCGTTGATAGTAGCTTCGCCCAAAGCGTTTCCAATGGTCCTTCACCACGTCAGGCAGAGGTTTGCGAGTGAACGCCAGGATCGAAAGCCAGCACAGTACCGCCCATAACCCATCCTTCTCGCGGACGTGATTTGAGCCGGTTCCAAAACTCTCTTCTCCGCAGATCGTACAGAGATCCGCATCCATCAGGTTCCCGAAAAATTTCCAGCCAGTGGGCGTTTCGTAACATGGGATGTTAAGGGCCTTCGCGACCCGATCGGCTGAGGTGCTCGTCGGCATTGAACGTGCGACTCCCGCCAATCCATCACTGTAACCAGGAATGGCGCTTTGCGCGTGTTCGGCGATTAATGCCAGGGAATCACCCGGGGTAACGAAAAAGTTCGGACCGAGGATTAGGTTGCGGTCGCCATCGCCATCGCACGCAGCCCCAAAATCGGGAGCATCGGCTCCGTTCAAACATTCGACCAACTCCTTCGCATGCGCGAGATTCGGATCCGGGTGATGCCCACCGAAGTCTTCGAGTGGCGTGCCGTTGATGACGGTGCCGCTCGGCGCTCCGAGCCGTTGCTCAAGCAGGTAATGCGCGTATGGACCAGTGATGGCATGCATTGCATCAAACTTCATTCGGAAGCCTTTGCTGAAGAGTTTGCTCAAAGCGTCGAAATCAAATAACTCTTCCATCACTGCCGTGTAGTCAGTGAGTGGATTAGTAACGACGACCTCCGAATTGCCGAGCTTGAACGAGCGCTCCTGACTGATATCAACGTCAGCTTCTTCGAGAATGAAGTATTCCTTGATGTTGAGAGTGTGCTGATAGATCTGTTCGGTGATCGCGGCCGGGGCAGGCCCACCATTGCTGACGTTGTATTTGATTCCGAAATCCGCGTCGCGTCCGCCTGGATTATGACTGGCTGAGAGTACCAGTCCTCCGAGCGCTTTCTGCCGGCGTATTACTGCCGAAACCGCCGGCGTTGAAAGCAACGCATCTCTTCCCACCAGCACGCGTCCTACTCCGTTTGCGGCGGCCATTCGCAAAATTATTTGCGCCGCAATGTTGTTGTAATAGCGGCCGTCACCACCGACGACGACAGTTTGATTGGACAGATCGGAGCCGACAATCTCCTTCACTGTGCTGAATACCGCTTGCACAAAATTCTCCAGGTAATTCGGTTGCATAAAGACTCGCGTTTTCTTGCGCAGTCCGGATGTGCCAGGTCGCTGATCGGCGAAAGGAATAGTTTGAATAGTTTTCATAGAAGCTTAGAGCCTTCGATCCGGCATCGATCTCGCCGTATCGATCTTCTGAATGAGTGGTTAAGATTGTTCGCGTCGGTTCGTCATTACGATAACACGAACTTTCGGCTGGCTGGCAATTCGTAATAATGAGGTCGGGAGTCGAACGGGGCACGCCGTTTCGAACCGCCTGCATGCCCATTCAGACCGGGCGTGCGCCCTTTCGAACCGCCATCCTTGCGGTCTAAACATAAACGGATAAGAATCCAAAATTTACGAGCGAGATCTGCTGGATGAACTACCGACCGGTTTGATCAGACACCAAGGCTCAAACATAAAAACCAAACAAGGAGGACCAGGAGCAACGGGGACACACCGCCCACTCAGCCGGCGGGACCTGTGATTCCTCAAGGTGTGTGTATGAAGAAACAACTTTTGTTAGGACTAATGTGCATTGTCATCCTCGGTTTATTCGTTGTGCCTGGGTTTTCAAAGAAAAACTCGCAGGATCAAAAGCAAAACATAGAGGCACCAGGAAATCAGGCTGTCGCGTTTATCGGCGCAAATGTCGTCCCGATGGATCGCGAGCGCCTAATCGAAGACCAGACGGTTATTGTTCGAGATGGGCGAATCGCGGAAATAGGACCATCGTCAAAGGTTAAAGTCCCCGACGGTGCCTTGCGGGTTGATGCTAAGGGAAAATACCTGATGCCCGGACTGGCCGAGATGCACGGGCACCTGCCCCATCCAAATCAGGGAGAAGCCGCAGCCAAATCCTTTCTTACCCTTTTTGTTGCCAACGGCGTCACCACCGTGCGTGGAATGTTCGGTTTTCCAAATCACCCGGAGTTGCGGGCGAAGATCGCGAAGGGCGAAGTTTTGGGACCACGCCTTTACGTCGCGAGTCCGGCGTTGAGTGGCCAGAGTGTCCAGAGTCCCGAACAGGGTGAACAACTCGTCCGGAAATACAAGCAAGACGGTTTCGACTTGCTCAAGGTTCACGAAGGCTTGAGCTTGGCCGCGTATGAGCGCATCGCCGCTGTGGCGAAGGAAGTTGGCATCCCCTTTGGCGGGCACGTCCCGAATGAAGTTGGCATCGAGCGGGCGCTCAAGGCTAAACAATCATCGATCGAACATATTGACGGCTACCTAGAAGCGGTTGACCTACAGAAACTAGATCAGGCTCGGATCAAGCAGCTTGCGACCATGACGAGTGAAGCGGGGGCGTGGGTGACGCCGACGTTAGCGCTTTGGCAAACGATTTTTGGACGCGACACAGCAACAGTTTTGCGGACGCAACGTCCCGAAGTGAAATACATGCCACCGCAAATGGTCAATCAGTGGACCCAACAGCGCGACAATCAACTCGCCAACATCCCGGCCGACGAGGGCCAGCGCGTGCTGGACTTTCACAGCCAGATGTTAAAAGCCCTTTCAGACGCGACCGGGAAAATCCTGCTGGGCTCAGACGCGCCGCAGGTCTTCAGCGTGCCGGGTTTTTCACTGCAACGCGAAATGGAGGTGATGGTGAAAGCTGGCTTAACACCGTATCAAGTTCTGGAGTCCGGCACTCGCAATCCCGCTATCTATCTGAACGCCGAAAGAGAATTTGGCACGGTGGCAGTCGGAAAGACGGCTGACCTGATCCTGGTCAACGGCAACCCACTCAAAGATGTGAGCAACGTTAGCAAGCGCGCGGGTGTGATGCTGCGCGGACGTTGGCTGCCGGAGAGTGAGTTGTCCAAGCGATTGGATGAGATTGCCGCGCTTTACCCGACTGCCAAATCAAATTAATAGCGTCGAATCCTAAACAGGAGGCCTCTGATGAAATCTTTCCTGGCATTTGCGTTAGTTCTGTTGTCATCGGTCGTTAACATTGCCTTTCAACCGAGAGCAGTCGCCGCCATCTCCACCAGTGAAGGTGTAGCCGTCCCTGTTTCCGAAGGCCCAGTCTTCACGACCACCGGCGCATTCTTTGCGCTTTCCGTCCGCGATGCTACGGCGAGCGCGAAGTGGTATGCGGAGAAGTTAGGGCTAAAGGTCGTGATGAATCTGCCAAAGAGCGACAAGACGGCTGTCATCGTGCTCGAAGGTGGCGGGCTGATAGTTGAGTTGATCCAGCATGATGATGCCTTGCCATTAAGGATAGCGGCTCCGTCGGTGAACGATCCGATGTATGTTCATGGCATAACGAAAGTCGGCATCATTGTGGACGATTTAGACCAGACCCTTAAGAGACTCAAAGAGCGGCAGGTCTCGGTTGCCTATGGACCATTTCCGAAAAGCGCTGAGCAGCGGGCAAACCTCATCATTCGTGACAACGCTGGTAACCTGATTCAGTTTTTTGGGAAATAGGGTGGCTTTCAAATCTCCGGTGCGCGGCAATCGCCCAGTCACGAAGGGTGATTTTCGCTCGCTCGAATCAGAGCCGGCCTTACGCGTTTTTCTCTAACGTGCCGTTAAGAGGGGTCGGCAAGTCAAAGACTAGCGCGCACCGAAAGTTAGAGAACAGATTTTCACTTCACTCTTACCTGACCATCATCCGAGGTTATTTTTGGAATCTGCGCGCCGGGATTTCCTGGCGCGGCTTCGTCATCTCCTCGCCGCTCAGTAAGTTCACCCACAGTTAGCGGTCGTTTCATTGCCTTATCTGGAGCCACCAGCCGGAATCTTGCTGGTGGTCCCAATTTAAAGCGCGCAAGGAACGCTGTTTGCCATCGCAATGCACGATAAACAAGTTGTATCGAATAGCAACGGACTCGGTACCGGAAAGGAAGTGGCATCCGCCCGACTGTGCAGGAAATTTTGCGCTCGGCGTTCGGTTCACCGCGACCGATTTCTCTAGAATCGCAAAACTCAGCCGCCTGGCAAGATGTAAGTGGTTGTATGGATCCTAGAGTAGAAGATGTCATCAAGCGAATCAGAAAGGAGTATCACCGGGATCCTTCTTTGAACGAGATGGCCCACGTTGTAAACCTCTCTCCGTCGCGACTCCGCTATCTGTTTAAGAAGGAAACCGGCGTAGCTCCCGGTCAATATCTCAAGACTTTCAGGTTGGAACAGTCAAGAGAGCTTCTGAAAACGACTTTCCTCAGCGTGAAAGAAATCATTCGCCGGGTAGGCGCCAATGATCAGAGCCACTTCATACGCGAATTCAAGAAGTGTTACGGCCTTACGCCGGCCCAGTATCGAACGAGCCTTGACATCAAGAATTACGCCGTGGAAATCGATAGAAATCTTGACGGCTTGCACGCGCTGGTCGTGGATGATGATCAGGACACGCGCGAAGTAATTGCCATCTTGCTTGAAAAAGCCGGGGCCAGTGTGACCATGATAGACTCTTCGGCAAAAGCCCTCGCTGCACTTGAACGACTAAAAACCCACATTCTAATTGTCGATATCGGCCTACCCGAGGAAGACGGTTATACGTTTATCCGCAAGGCCCGGACACTACTGCGCGAACGAGGAGAAAGAATTCCCGCAGTGGCTTTGACAGCATATTCGCGTGAGGAAGACCAGAAGCGAGCCTTGTCGGCTGGCTTTGAAGTTCATATGACCAAACCTCCGAGACTCGCAGAATTGCTCGAGGTGGTTGCCAGACTCACCGGTCGGACTGAAGCGGAGCCGAAATCAAGCTTTGACAGCACCACAACCAAAACGGCCAGCAAACAGTAAGATGGGCCATGCTGTATTAAAAGGTGTTGCAAAGTATTGTTTTGCAACGACGTTCGTCTAATCAAGCCCGCGGAGCGGGCGATAGCGTAAAGCCTGGGTGGAGCGGAGCGAAACCCCAGGATCGTTTGGAATACCAAGATCGAGCCCGCGAGGTGGGCGACAGCCTATTATCGTCAGTCAATAGCAGCGTTTGCGCTATCGCACGCTTCGCGCGCTCGATTCTACAAAGGCACCGACGACCTGGGGTTCCGCTTCGCTCCACCCGGGGCTTTACGCTATCGCCACGCTCCGCGGGCTAACGCAAATCAAATCGTAGGACCTTGATCAGTGCCTCCTTCATCTTGTCGTCGCGGCTGGTGACTCAAACGCGCCAGATTCGCGCGCGCCGTTTACCTCTTAAGCAAGAACCTACGTGACTAGCGGCTTGAAAACGAGAAAGGGAGCGCCGCCGCTCCCTTCCTGTGCGCACCGTTGTCCCAGATAATTTATAGTATCGCCAATATCTGGTTTAGCAGGTTCGCTATCTCAGCCAGAGGTCCGCTAATGTTGAGCAGGTTCGCTACTGCGCATAACAGAGAGCCAAGAAGCCCACCGGTCGGATCAGCATCGATGTCGAGCACGATCTTATCCAGATGGACTATCAGCCCGAGTAAGTTCAAGTCCAGCGGCCCCAGTTCCAGATGTAGAATGTCGCAGGTCGCCCCGTTAAATGTAACGATCATGCTGATCGTCCTCAGAACTGTGCCGATTACATTTCCCACTCCGTTTTGAATAGTTCCCGTAAGCGTGCCGACGGCGACAATCTGATTGTCTACCACACTGAATTGTTTGATGTTGAAGTTTCCGGTGAACTTTCCGCCTTTGTTGGTTGTCCCGGCGACGGGCACGGTTACACCGCCCGGCGCAGGAACAAGGATCGGAGCCGCTTCGGCAAGCGTTCGATTGCGCGCGTTGGCTGAAAAGCTCAACGGCATGATCGAAAGCATGATCACGCCCAACAGTAGGGCGAGTGTTTTTTGTCGCATAATCATCTCTTCTTCTCCTATGAACCACCTTCTGTGCGGCTGACCATTCCTTGGACTAGTTCGCATCACGAGCCAAAAACTCGTCCGCCGCACAAGTCATGTTTTCGAGGGCTTACTTAGTCCGGCCGGCGCGCAAACCGCTCGTGCTGTCCACCATTCGAGGACAAACAAAGCGTCTGCGAAGGAGACCACTGGGACCTTGAAACTTGCGAGGCTAAGGGAATGAAACTCGGGTATGCGTAAGGCTACGGGAGCCGGCTCGCCCCGACAAGATGGCCATTTCTCTCATTCGTTGGCGGATTTTGTTGGTGGATTAGAACTCGTTGCGCGACGGGGCGTAGCGGCCTCTTCGGAAGGTGAGAACGTCAAAGATTTCGGTTGGTGTGTGATTCGTGCGAATCACAAGATGAGAAGCCGTGGGCAAAATTTGGAGCGGGCGACGAGGCTCGAACTCGCAACTTTCAGCTTGGGAAGCTGACACTCTACCATTGAGTTACGCCCGCTGCTTTGGCTTCAAGATAGGAACATCTAAGACAGCTGTCAATATGCGGGCTAGACGTTTGTCGTGATTGCATTCCAGGAAATTTTCCATATCCCATTTATCATTTTCCATTTGCCATCGCCGGAACTGTCCGCAGATTAAGCAGATTACACCGATTAAGGAAACGTGGGCCCGCGACGTTGTTTACATTCAACTCTGTTGCATCATCTGAGCAATCTGCGTAGTGCGCGTAATCTGCGGACAGTCCGGCGATGACAAATAGAAAATGATAAATGAGATATGGAAAATCTTGTGATGCGAACTTCGCCGCTCATCAGCTCACGACTTAAGATAGTGATCCACAAGCTCATTCCAGCGGCCCTGCGATTTCAAAATCAATTCAACGACTTCCCTTACAGCGCCCCGTCCTCCAGCTGCCACGGTTACATAGTGTGCAACCGAAATCACTTCCGGTCGTGCGTCTGCAACTGCTACCGCTAACTCGCACCGTTGCATGAGGGGCATGTCTGGTAGATCGTCGCCGATGAACGCCACTTCGTTTCCATCGACGCCGGCGAGTTTCAGAACCTGTTCGAAGGCTTCCGTCTTTTCGGCGTCACCTTGCTGGACAAACTCGACGCCCAGTTCGGCCGCTCGCATCATGACTGCTTGAGAGGATCGTCCGGTGATAATTCCCGATTTCAGCCCAGCGCGATGTAGCAAAGAAAGCCCCAGGCCATCATGTGTATTGAATGCCTTCTGCTCGCCATTTTCCAACAGCCACAGACGCCCGTCAGTGAGTACGCCGTCGCAATCCATGAGGAGCAACTTGATGCGCAGTGCGCGCCGTTCAATCGATGCGAGATCTTCCATCTAATTGTGCTTTGCTAACGGTCAGCGCGAAGAAACATTTTCCATATATCATTTGTCATTTCGCATTTGCCATTCCGGAACTCAGCGGGGCTGGAGGCCAGAAGTTCAGAGTTCAGCCTTTAGGCTGTGACTGGCAAACGCAAGCTAAAGCTTGAACTCTGAACTTCTGGCCTCAGGCGTCACCAATGGCAAATGAGAAATGAAAAATGATAAATGGAAAATCTTTCTTGATCCTGACGGGCCTCTGACGATCGGTCGACAGACAGGAATGTCTGTCCTACCTAACCTCAAACAAGTCAATCCCCGCAAGCTTCCAGCCGCCGCTTGCGCGCGACAGAATCAAAACTGCGGTGCCTGATTGCTGCCGTCCCAGTTCCTTAGTATCGAGTGCGACATCGGCAGCCATAAGATTAGCTCCGAGAGATTCGGTGCGAAGCACGCGTGTCTGCCACATCTCCGGCTGCGTGCCGATGATTCCGCTGATAAATCGCACCAGCTCGCCAGAGACAATGCGCGATTCCAACTCCACTTTTTTACCGCTCGTGATCGCCTGGTCCAACTGCGCCACAAAGCTCTTGATCTCAGGATCGACTTGCAAGCTGTTGGCTTGCGTTTCGGCCTTGATCCTTCCTGCACGCGCAGCCAGGGTCGCCGCATACTCGGCGTCCGCGCGTACCGCATCGTTGAATCGCTTTGCACCTTCGGCAGCCTGCCCGGCTTTCAAGGCGATTTCGCCAAGCCCAACATTGGCCCATGCCTGAGCCGCGGGCGTAGGTAGCGGGGCTTCAAGCGCAGCGCGAAAGAGTTTTCCCGCCTCATCCACTTTATTCTGGCCGAGTAACGCCCGAGCCAGCAGTATTCTGGCCTCCGGGAGATTGGGGGTGATCGTCAGAATCTCGCGAGCAACTGACTCCGCCTTAACGTAATCCTGTGCGCCAAATTGACGGCTCGCGTCGGCCATCGCTTCCTGGACGTCCCGACTCCGCGGTGCAATGTCATTGGAATAATCCAGTTGTGGGTAAAGCTTCTCCGGATCGATTTCAGCACGCACTACCTTCGCGCCGGTCTTAAAGACAGCCTCGCCTAGACTCTTGGCCGGCACCGTCACTTCAGTAGACACTAATTCACCCGTTGCGGTTGTTGCCTGAACTGAAGTCGTTACGTCGCCAGCGCCAAAATTCCTCAACGCGGAAACCCACTCGCCACCTCTCTGTTGTGGTAAGCCAATCAGCAGGTCAAGGTCAGTGACCTGATCGAGTTGCTGATCCAGAACTGTTTTTACTCGCTCACCTCCCAGTTGTCCCAAGGCTGCTCGTAATCCCCCCAGGCTAACGCCGGTCAGGTTTGCTTTACCTGCCTGGAGTTGATCGCGGAGGGTGGTCATGAAGTTATCGCGGCCCAGCGTCTTGTCGATCAAGCGCCACATCATCGCGCCTTTGTTGGGCACCGAACTGAAGTAGGTTGCATCGAGCGGAGTAACGCGTCCCAAAGGTCCTTCGCGCTTCGCGACTGTGCTGTAGGCTAGTCGTTCACGTAGGAGCTCTTCGCGCGCAGCGTCGCGGCCAAAGTGTTTCTCGATAAACAATGTCGCCAGAAAACGCGTTAGACCTTCCCGCACGACGCCGCCACCTTCGCCACGCACTGGAGTTTGAGCTCCGATCCACATGCGTGCAATCGCTTCTGAAATCAAAAGCACAGTCGTCGAATCCGGTTTGTTACGACGGAACGCCGCCGACTCAACGAGGACGGCGCCTGCATCACTGATGCCCGCCCCGCGTCGCACTCCAATCAGACGGACAGGCGCGTCGGGTCCGGGTCCAAGCATGCTTGCGTAATATGCGCGCGCACTCGCAGCTATGGCTATAAGCGCTTCAGCTTGTTTCTTCTCTTCAGCACTAGCACCTCGCGGCAAAAGCGCTGATATGTTTCTGCTTTCGGCCGTACCTTCCACCCTGTCCCACTCGCCTTGCACAAATAGCGGTTGGGCACTGAGTGTTTGCTCAATCAAGCTCGATCCGGATCCTCCGGTCTTTTCGTTACCGGAACTAACTACGCCTGCCGCGTTTACTGAGAGGCGAAACGGCGCCGTATCCGCGCCTCGCAAGGTGAACGGAGTGTTGGGTGCCGGATACCAAAAGGCCAGGGGCAGAAACTGTGAACCCATTGGCGAAATAGCGGCAAGTCCCGTATTGGTTTCCACCGGGATCGTGTAATTGATGTTTATCGTTAATGGACCACCCGAGGGAACTGAGTTGGGAAGCGTAACCGTTACTCGTTGAATATTGGCCTGGCTTTCGGCAACGGCGCGAAACGTGGCGCTGGCTCCTCCAACGGTCACCGCTTTGATGGCAGCCTTTGAATTGACTCTGAATGTGAAGGAGTTGCCGACGCCGCGTCCGACATTGGTAGCGCTGAGGATGGCTGTCACACCAAGCATTCTCTCAGCCTGTTGAATATTTGCGGTGATGTCGAAGTTATTGACTTGCCACGCCGCCCTGGCTTCTTCCTGAGCGATTGCAGTCAATGAGAAGAGGAAGTTTGCAACGACGAGTAAGACAGCAGTTAAGGTTCTCTTCATGGGTACAGAAAGTTTTTTAGTATAAGAAGTATTTTGGCCGGGTATTTGTCGAGATCGTTTGCCGTTTAAGCCACACCGCCGTTTACCAGCGAGTGAATCTGGCGGAGTACAAGTAACAAATTTTCCATTCGTTCAAGCGGCAATGCATTGGGACCATCAGAAGGAGCGCGTTCCGGGCATTCATGCACCTCCATGAACACAGCATCAACACCACAAGCTACTCCGGCGCGGGCAAGCGGTTCGATGTATTCGGATTGTCCGCCGGTTGCATGCCCCAGCCCGCCGGGAAGTTGCAGCGAATGTGTCACATCAAAAACTACAGGCACACCAAAATCACGCATTATTGGAAACGATCGCATGTCCACTACCAGGTTGTTGTAACCAAAGCTTACTCCCCGCTCAGTCAACAGCAGTCGCTCACAACCGGCGGCCCGCGCCTTATCTACAATGTTGCGCGCGTCATGGGGAGCCAGGAATTGTCCCTTCTTAATGTTAACCGCGCGACCGGATCTGGCAGCCGCTAAAACCAGGTCGGTCTGACGCGAGAGAAATGCGGGAATCTGCAGGATGTCGGCAACTGCTGCGACTGGTTCAATCTGTGAAACGTCGTGTACGTCAGTCAGCACCGGCACCCCAAACTCTTCTTTGACCTGTCGCAAGACGTCGAGACCTGCGTCCATTCCTAGTCCGCGAAAACTCTGAATCGATGAACGGTTGGCTTTATCAAAAGATGACTTGTAAACGAAGTCAAGACCCGCATTTCGTGCTCGCGATGCGCACTCACGCGCCATCATGAAAGCATGGTCACGCGACTCGATCACGCATGGCCCAGCAATTATCGTCAGCCTGCCATCACCAAAAGTTGTATTTCCAACGGAGAACGGTTTTACCTGAAGATCTGTCATGCGGCTCTTGGTCTAGAATGGTTTGGTCAATATACGCTTCATTTTATTAAAAACCCCACCCTTCGATTGCTTTTTTTCGGGAGTCGGACTCTTCTTTGCAACCCGTTGAGCAGTCGGCGTTGGCAACGGTGAAGGCGACGACTCGGGGGTCGGAGTTGGCGTGGCAACTATCGCCGCCTCGACTGGGGGCGAGTTATCTCGGAGGCGCAGAGCCAAAGATGCACCAACCAACAAGGCTACCGCGATAATCACACCCAGCACCATTAATTGTTGTTTTGTAAGCGAGCGACTAAGGGGCACCGAGCGTCGCCAGATCACCGGACGTTCCGCTTGGTCCACCGTAGGAACGGACTCAACCGGAGGCGGTGTAACCGGCAAAACGTTCTGCCGGATTACTGTCACCTCGCTGGGTTCGCTGGTGGCGGCCATGCTCTCTCTTAAACGCGAGATATCGATCACCAAGCGACCGGATGGTGATTCAGTCCCGGCGTTTCGCAGCGCCTCGAGGTTTGGCCCACTCGCGATGGCTGCGTGTTCAAGCCCTAACCGTTCAGCGGTTTCGAGCAGTTCACGCCGAAACTCTGCTGCATTTGCCGGTCGGTCCTGAGGATTCTTCTCCAGAGTGTGAAGCACCAGGTTTTCGAGCGGCGTCGGAATCGAGGCCACAATCTCGCGAGGGCTGCGTGGCAGTTCCGTGGTGTGCTTCATTGCGATCGCCAGCGGAGTAGAACCACTGAAAGGCACTGAGCCGGTCAGCATCTCGTAAAGAATTACGCCCAGGCTGTAAACATCCGCGGCCGGCGTCAGTTCTGCACCGTCACACTGCTCGGGCGACATGTAACGCGGAGTGCCGATCATGGCGCCAATCTGCGTCAACGTCATCGGATCGTCTTCGTCGAGCGATTCGGCGGCTAGTTTCGCAATGCCGAAATCCAGCACCTTTACATTTGCCGGCACGTCCGCACGCTGCACGATGAAAACGTTGGCTGGCTTGAGATCGCGATGAATAATTCCCGCCTCGTGAGCGGCGGCCACTGCATCTGAGATTTGCAGCATCAGTGAGACGGCGCGCGCCGCATCAAGAGGGGCCTCTTTTGAGAGGACCTCCCGTAACGTGCGGCCTTCGAGCAACTCCATGACCAGATAGACATAGCCATCTTGTGATTGGCCAAAGTCAGTTACCGTCACTGCGTTAGCGTGCTGCAAGCGTCCGCAGGCTCTGGCTTCGCGACTGAACCTGGTTCGCGCAGCATCGTCTTCCACGAAACGTTGATTAAGAACCTTGACCGCGACCGGGCGATCGATAAGCAAGTGACGAGCGCGATAAACCGTCCCCATGCCGCCGATGCCGAGACGCTCCTCCAAACGATACTTTTCGTCCAGAGTGTGACCGACTAACGGATCGACGATAGAGGCGTCGCCCACAGTCGCATCGGCCTGCAAGGGCGCGTGATCCTCCGGGCACACCTCGAAGTCAGTTGAATACTGTCGTCCGCATGTTGGGCAATGAAGCATAGAATAGTCGCTGGGGGAGACTTAGAGGATTATCCCGTAAAAAGAGGTTAGATGCACTTGGAGGGCTGGTGTAAGTGAAATTAGTAAGCGCTCTTACGCGAAATGCAATGGACAAAGCCCCGATCTTAGTGGTGAGAATTCAACCTTGTTCTAATCCGCGCTGGTAGCACTGGCTCGCTCGGGCAGTGTGATTTCGGCATCGCCGTTCTTATCCATCGAGGTTTCATTGTGCAGGCGGTTTTGATAAGCAGCACGGACAAACGACGAAAACAACGGATGCGCATCCAGCGGTTTGGACTTGTACTCAGGATGGAACTGACAACCCATGAACCAGGGATGCACATCTCGAGGCAGTTCGATCATTTCTACAAACTTGCCGTCCGGTGAAATGCCGCTGAAAACCAATCCGGCACGTTCCAGCGTTTCACGAAATTCGGGATTAAACTCATAACGATGGCGGTGCCGTTCGTTAATCTCGGGCACGCCGTAAACCTCTTCCGCAAGCGAGCCTGAAGACAAATTGCACGGCCAGGCCCCAAGTCTCATGGTGCCTCCCAGCTCTTCTACATCAACCAGATCGCGCAGCTTGAAAATAACTGGGTATGGAGTTTCCGCGTCGAATTCGGTCGAGTCAGCATCCTTTAGGCCGCAAACGTTTCGAGCGTACTCAATACAAGCGGTCTGCATTCCCAGGCAGATTCCGAAGTAAGGAGTGCCGCTCTTTCGGGCGTACGTGATCGCCCGAATCATCCCTGCGGTGCCTCGCTTGCCAAACCCACCCGGCACGAGGATCGCGTCGAAATCGCGCAAGCGCGACTCGTAATCGTCTTCCATCAAGTCTTCAGATTCAATCCACTTCACCCCCACGCGAAGTTTATTAGCGACGCCTCCGTGAGTGAGTGCTTCTCTCAAGGATTTATACGAGTCTTCCAGTTCGACATATTTCCCAACGATTCCAATTCTTATGTCGCCACCAGATGGCTCTCGAATGGTCCCCACCAGATCGCGCCACTGAGAGAGATCTGATTGTGAAGCGCGTGCACCAAACCCCAGCTGAGTTACGATCAACTCGTCAAGCCCCTGTTCATGAAATGCGAGCGGCACTTCATAAATTGTGTCCACATCCTGCGCACTGATAACTGCTGACTCTTTGACGTTGCAGAAAAGCGCAATCTTAGAACGCAGGTCGTAAGACAATGGTCTTTCGGAACGGCACAGCAGAATGTCAGGAGCGATGCCGATCTCGCGAAGGTCGCGCACCGAGTGTTGCGTGGGTTTTGTTTTTAACTCTCCGGCAGCAGCAATAAACGGAACGAGGGTGACATGAACATAGAGAGTGTTACCAGCGCCCTCTTCATTTCCCATTTGCCGAATGGCTTCAAGAAACGGCAAGGATTCGATGTCACCAACTGTGCCGCCAATCTCAACAATAATAACGTCCGGTTCGTCCTTAATAGCAACGGCGCGCACGGCGTCCTTGATCTCGTTGGTGACGTGCGGAATTACCTGGATGGTTTTTCCGAGATAGTCGCCCCTGCGCTCCTTTTCGATGACCGAAAGGTAGATCCGGCCGGTGGTCCAGTTGTTCGCCTGAGAAAGTTGGGCGTGAGTGAAGCGCTCGTAGTGGCCGAGATCGAGATCAGTTTCAGCGCCATCGTCAGTGACGAAGACCTCACCGTGTTGAAACGGAGACATCGTGCCTGGGTCGACGTTGATATAAGGATCGAGCTTGATCAAAGCTACCTTGAGGCCGCGCGCTTCCAGCAAGCAGCCAATCGAGGATGCGGCCAGCCCTTTACCCAAGCTCGAAACGACGCCACCCGTCACAAAAATGTATTTCGTCATAGGTCGATCTCTCCCTGCCCTCGTTAGTCCTATACTTTGTCGTTTTTCACCGCCCACTGCTTACTGCTCACTGCTTATCGGTTTCCCCCGGTTCTGGTCCATCACCCTTTGCCTGCTCCGCGTCAAAGCGGCCTTCCTTGAAGTCTTCCTGCGCTTCGACCGCTTTCGTCGTAGCAGGATCAAGTATCTTTTGGATTCCGGTAAATCCCGCACTTAGCAAGCTTGGCGCCTCCGCGGCGCGTTTTTCAAACTCCTCCACGCTTACCTCATATGGCCTGCTGAGCCACCACAACCCAAGCAGTCCACAAAGCACCACGAAAGCAATAAAAGCCAGGCCGATCCAATCACTCATCTTTAAACCGTTGCATTGAGTTCTTGCCTTTGCATCAGGTCACGAACTCGCGCGAGGTCCTCCACCGTATCAACCCCAATCGATGAAGTGCTCGCCTTAATTGCTTTGATTGTTACGCCATTCGCAAGAGCCCGCAACTGCTCGAGTGACTCGGCGCGCTCCAGTGCAGATTGCGGCCAACGCGCAAACTCCAGCAATACGCTGCGACGATAAACGTAAAGGCCGGTATGTTTTCTAAAACCCGCCAAGCAGGAAGAATCTTCTCGTAAAGCGGATTCGAGTCCGCCGTACTTTCGCACCGCATGGCGCGGATATGGCACCGGCAAACGAGAAAAGTAGATGGCTCTGTCGTTATCGTCCATGACGATCTTCACCACATCCGGATTCAGAACATCGCCGGCATCTTTCACTGGTTCCCAGGTCGTAACTATACCCGCGGAAGAATCAGCCACGAGTTGGTCAACGGCACGCTCGATCGTCTCGGGCGAGATCATCGGCTCATCACCCTGCACGTTTACGATGATCTCGGCGTCCTGAAGTGACCGCGCCACTTCGGCGATTCGATCGGTGCCGCTGGCATGTTCGGGATCGGTTATGACTGCCTCCCCGCCAGCTTCTTTGACCGCACGCAATATGCGCTCATCATCCGTCGCCACGATCGCTCTCCTGATATTACGAGCGGCCATTGCACGTTCCACGACCCAACAAATCATCGGCTTTCCAGCGATCTCAAGCAGAGCTTTACCCGGCAAGCGTACAGAATCGTAGCGAGCGGGGATGATTGCGATAGCTGTGTTTTTTGGATTGTTTGGAGGGTTTTGATCCGTGTGATTCACGGGGTAACACCTTAACTCGCTACGGCAATAGGTGTCAATCAAGTCTGATGCGAAGGAGGTCAACTCTTGGAGTGCGCAGCCACGCCACCCCAGCGCGGCTGCCGCGCCGGGGACCCCGGTTGTCGGCGCTTTGGTCAGCTGCGACTGTGTCGCAGCTTGATGGGCTAAGAGGCCTGCTGGATCTCACTAGTGCAAAACTAACAAAGCGCGGCGCCGAGCGCGCGTGGCCAAAGCGCCGACAAGGCGGCGCTCCGAGGAGTTGAATGAGTAGCTACTGGCTGCCTGCGCGTAAGCCGGTTGTGCTTGCGGTATAACTCTGACGGGCCTTCACAATGAGGTTCGACACTTTCGTCCGCACTTTAATCTCTCGCTTTTCGCCCGCACTGGCCTGACCCTTTGGATAATAACCGAGGCTGTATTGACGCCCGAGCTCTTCGGTTATTTCGGTGAACGCACGAGGTACTTCCGAAAGCGTGTCAGCGTTGTAGAGCCGTCCACCTGTTTTTTCGGTTAACGCGTGAAGATAATTTGCGCCAACCACGTATTCCTTTCTCATCCTTTGCTCAACATGGGCGCGCGCCTTGGGATTAACAATCACGCTTAGTCTTTCCGGCAGTTGCGGCAAGGTGTTGTAGTGGACTGTGTAGATGCTCACGTTCCCTTCCTCGGCGTCACGAAGGTTCTTCTTGAGAAGTCCTTTGTTACTTCCCCCATCAACTCCGTCAGTCAAAAGAACCACTGCTTTGCGACCTTGAACGCCGGCGAGCTTCTGATTTAGAACCAGGTCGACCGTTTGGTAGAGCAGAGTCCCGTCGTTAAGTGCATCCAGCCTCAACTTTTTCTTACGCAGCTCAGCTAAGGTCACGGCTTCTGTAAGCACGTTAATCTTCCCATCAAACGAAATCATTAGCAGTCGATCATTGGGACGCAAGCCTTTGATGAAGGTGTTCGCCGCAGCGCGGATCGCCTGCAGCTGTGTTTGCGTGGAACCGCTTACGTCCAACAGCAAAGCCACCGTAAAGGGTTGTTCGACTGAGGCGAAGTAGGCGAGTTCTTGTTCGACGCCGTTTTCGAAAATCCTGAAATCATCCTTTCGAAGGTTCCCTATATAACGACCACTACGGTCCAATACCTCCGCGGGTACAGTAATCAGATTAGTGCTGACACGGACTATATCGTTCTCTTCAATTTCTACTTCTGGTTCAGGAGTCGGAGCGACGCTCGGCTTTGGAGTTGGTGTCGGAAGCGGTGGTGGCGGACCAATCGTATCGAGCGTTGTCGGATCCTGCGGCTTGTCCGTCGGTTGAGGTGAAGGATCTTTGGGTTTATCGGTCGGAGATGCGGGATCCTGTGGTTTTTCGGGCGTTTGGGTCTGCGCACTTGGGCTTCCGACCCACACACAAAGCACCAAAACCATCAAAAACCAGACAACTTCTCTTTTCATAGAAAGCCCTCCACCGGCTGCCGCAATAACGTCATTCAGATTGAGTCGAGAACGCTTTCATTTGAAAAACCACTAAAGACACCCTCATCCCAGCTTTCGGGAATCTTTCTGGCTATTGGCGCTGGCTTCCAAAATTCGTCAAAGCCATGCTCGAACCAGCGCAGTCGGCGTCAAAACTGTCTGATTGACACTGCCTAACACGCGGGCTACCATGCGACGCTCCTTCATTCAGACAGCATAAGCTTGGCGCCAGCATAAAACGCCGCGTTTTCGATCCCGGATCACGAATACGATTAACGAAATATGGGCTTCGCAACCAGGGCAATTCACAGCGGTCAGGAACCAGACGAGGCCACGGGTTCGGTAACCGTTCCGATTTATCAGACCTCAACCTACGCGCAGGAAGGCCTTGGCAAGCATAAGGGTTACGAATACGCTCGGACCCAAAACCCAACTCGCAGCGCGCTCGAGCAAAACCTGGCCGCGCTCGAAGGCGCCAAATTTGGATTTGCCTTTGCTTCCGGGATGGCTGCGATTGACGCCACCTTGCGATTGGTAAAAGCGGGCGAGCACGTAGTAGTTTCCGATAACACCTATGGCGGGACCTTCCGTCTCTTCACACGTGTTCTGGCCAACTACAATTTGGAATTTGATTTTGTCGACACCTCCGACGCACTCAATGTCGAAGCTGCCATCAAACCAAATACAAAGATGGTCTTCGTTGAGACACCTACTAACCCGGTGATGATCGTTACCGATCTTAAAGAGGTTTCAGAGGTTGCCCATCGGGCGGGCGCACGTGTCGTTTGCGACAACACCTTCATGTCGCCCTATTTTCAGCGCCCCCTCGAGTTTGGCGTTGATATCGTCGTCCATTCGACTACGAAATACCTGAACGGTCACTCCGATGGAATTGGCGGCATCGTTCTGCTAAACGACGAAGAGGATGCAAACTGGATTGGGTTCATTCAAAACAGTGCCGGAGCAATACTCTCGCCGTTTGATTCGTGGTTGGTGATGCGCGGGACCAAAACACTTGCCGTACGCATGGAGCAACACGACAAGTCAGGGCGGGCAGTCGCTGCTTTCCTGGAAGAGCATCCGAAAGTAAAAAAGGTTTATTATCCGGGTTCGGCATCGCATCCACAGCATGCTTTAGCCAAGCGCCAACAGGATGGTTTCGGTGGAATGGTTGCTTTTGACGTTGGCTCGTTGGAAGCGGCGCGCTCGGTGCTCGAGGCGGTAAAGCTTTGCACTCTGGCGGAGAGTTTGGGCGGCGTGGAGACGCTGATCTCCCATCCGGCAACAATGACGCACGCTTCAGTGGACTTGAATAAGCGCGAACGGTTGGGTATTACGGATGGCCTCGTCAGGGTTTCAGTCGGACTTGAAGATACTGATGATATAATCTCCGACCTTGATCAAGCACTCAACAGCATTTAAGTTAGGGCTCTCAAAGTAATTTTTATCGCAAGCTTTGGTTTGCGCTTGCGTCAATCAATACAAGTCTAGCAGTAAGGGTCTAAACAGCCGGGCGTTGGTCATAGGAAGTGACACCAAAGTCTGGACGGGTTAAAATTCAAACGCTTCGCCCTGTTTCTGAATCTACTTCACTCGCCGTATGAACGTTGAGCTTCATGCAAAATCCGATGTAGGTCGTGTCCGCCGTGGAAACGAGGACAATTTCCTCGTTCTCGAATTATCTAAACAGCAGACCTGGACCGCTACCGACTCCGCCAATGAGCACGAGGGGCTGGGCAAGTTTCAGCTTGGCGAAAAGGGCCTGGTGCTGGTGGTTTCCGATGGCATGGGCGGCGCGCTCGCCGGTGACGTTGCCAGTCGCATGGCCGTCGACTCCGTGCGCGACATGATTCTGGGCGGGGACGCCAAGAATGGTTGCAGCCAGGAAACCCCTCTCGTTGATTGCCTCCGAAACGCCACTGTTTACGCCAATCTAGCTATCCACCATAAGAGCCAGGAAGACTCGCGTTGTGCGGGTATGGGCGCTACCTTTACCGGCGCTGCAATCCATGGCGACCTCTTAGACCTGGTTCAGGTTGGTGACAGCCGGGGTTACATCATTCGGAAGGATCAGATTCGACTCGCAACCAAGGACCAGTCGCTGGTCCAGCAACTGGTGGACGTGGGCCAAATCAGCGAGGCCGAGGCTGAGACACACATGTTTCGGAACGTGATCCTGCAGGCCCTTGGTGCTCAAGGGGACATTACGCCGGTTACTGGCCGGATCAAGTTACGACGCGGTGACACCTTGCTGTTATGCAGCGATGGTCTATCCGGCAAGCTACGCTCGCAAGACATTCAGAACATTGTGGCCAGCAATGAAGACTTGGCCAAGGCGTGCGACGAGTTGATTGCTGAAGCCAACAATCGCGGTGGCGAAGACAACATCACTGTTATTCTGGCCCGATTTAGTGGAGACGAATTGGAAGAACCCGCTACCGATCGCATCACTATCGAACTGCCTCCACTCGAAGAAGAAGACATGACTCTTGACGACACTTACGAGTCAGACACTGAATCCCACTAGCCGGGTCCGCGGCCAGCATTAATTTCATTTCAGGTTTATCGCTCGCAGTCCCGAGCTATTCGTGGTTCCCTTCGCCGGCGGTGTCTTCGCTTTGCACACCAAGCGGACGAGGTGACCCACCGTAGGTCGTAGTGTTTGTTAGCCCGACATCACATACATCCCGGAGATTCCATGAAGAAGAACGCAATTGCTCTCCTCTTGCTTCTTACCATCTCTTTCGCGTGCCCTGCCCAGTCTCCTGCAGAACGACAGCAGTTCATTCGAGTTGAGGCCCCTCTAATTGCCCTGGTCCATGTACGCGTGATCGATGGAACCGGCGCCGAGATGAGCGACGATCAGACCATCATTATTGCTGGCGGGAAGATCCAATCACTCGGAGCGAGCAAAGATGTAGTTGTGCCGGCCGGGGCGCAGAGTCTGGATCTCAAAGGCTACACGGTCATGCCGGGACTGGTGGGAATGCACAACCACATGTTCTTTCCGCAAGGCGGGTCTCCTCCAATGTACTCAAACATGGGCACCAGCTTCCCTCGTTTGTACCTCGCCCTGGGGGTTACCACGATCCGAACCACCGGAAGCGTAGTTCCCTACACTGATCTGGAAATCAAAAAGTTAATCGATAGCGGTCGCATGCTGGGACCGAAGATGCATATAACGGCGCCGTACCTGGAGGGAAGCGGAGCATTCACGCCGGTAATGCATCAGCTTACTAGTGCGGATGACGCGCGGAGCATGGTGAATTTCTGGGCCAGCCAGGGAGCCACATCCTTCAAAGCGTACATGAACATTACCCGTGAGCAATTGCGGGCGGCCGTAGAGGAGGCGCACAAGCGAGGCCTCAAGGTTACGGGTCACCTTTGTTCCATCGGATACCGTGAAGCAGCGGAAATCGGAATCGACAATCTCGAGCACGGATTGTTTGCAGATTCGGAGTTCGTCGCCGACAAAAAGCCCGATCAGTGTCCCGGAGCTGCTGTTTCCGCGAGTTTGCGACAGTTGGATTTGAACAGCGCCGCCGCGCAGGAAACGATTCGGACACTCGTCGCGAAAAATGTGGCCATCACGTCTACTCTTCCAGTCTTTGAAGCGGCCGGTGCTCCCCTCGCCCAAAGTGGGATTGGCTCGTCGGCGGCACTTTTGAATCCTCGTGTATTGAACGTTATGTCGACGGATGCGCGGGTCCGATATCTGACTGCGCGAGCGCGCGTCTCTTCGTCATCGGATTACGTTGCGCTGCTGCGAAAGGCGATGGACTTTGAGCGCGCCTTTGTTAAGGCGGGTGGATTGTTAATCGCGGGTTTGGATCCGACGGGCAATGGAGGGATTGTCGCAGGCTTTGGCGATCTGCGCGAAGTCGAGCTTTTGGTCGAGGCCGGCTTTACTCCTGTCGAAGCGATCAAAATCGCGTCGCTGAATGGCGCGAAGTTCCTGGGTGAAGATGCGCGCATTGGCTCGATCGCGCCTGGCAAACAAGCCGACCTGATGATCGTAAAAGGAAACCCAGCCGCCAACATTCTCGATATTGAAAAAGTCGAAATCGTCTTCAAAGACGGCGTCGGTTACGATTCAGAAAAGTTGATTCAATCAGTTCAGGGATTGGTCGGAATCCGGTAGAAGAATGCCGATATCCGCCGATTGGTCTTACGTTCCAAAGCTATACAACGCGCTGCGGGTTCTAATGTAGATCCGGCCGTCTGAAATTGCCGGTGTAGCGAAGACCTCATCGTCCAAGTCGTTTACCCTAATCACGCTCCAATCACCCGCAGCCTTCAACACGGACACCTGACCAGCCTGACCAATCAGAAACACTTTATCGTCGGCCGCCACCGGCGAAGCAAAATACTTGTCGATCGCGCCGTGTAAACGTCCCTGCTTGAGCACGTTTCCGGTGGCCGGATCAAACGAAAGCAAAATGCCGCTGTCGTTGATCATGTAGAGAACGCCTTTGTAGAGCAGCGTCGAAGGCACCTGCGGCACGGGCTTGGTATATCGCCAACGGATTGCTGTCGCAGTCTGATCGCCAACCCCTCCAAGCTTTATGGCCAACAAACCATTCTCCGAAGCCATCATGGCGCGGAACACTTCCCAATCTTTCGGGTTCAACTTGTCATCGCGGTCCATATCAAACGCTTCGAAGGCGCTGGTCAACATCCTCAACATCTTGTCTGTTGAATCCTTACTGGAGACCTCTGTTTTCGCGACCTGCCTGTCGGCATCTTTGTCGAACCTCGTCAGCGCGTCTTCCCAGGAAATAGTCGGGACTTGCTGCCCGGGTTGGTTTTGCGGGAAGCCCCAGCCATTGATGTATAAATACTCGCCATCATTGCTCGCGATCGATTTCATCTCACAAGCAAGTCCGCGCACCCACCAAACGCGTTTCCCATCAGCGACGGAGTACGCCGAAAGCTGAAACGATTCGGGAATCACAATCTGCTTTGGACCTTGCTTGGGCTGATAGATGATCGGAGTGGAGTAACCGGAAATAACCACGGGCCGATCAACCTTCCAACGCACCTTCCCGGTGTTCTTATCAACGGCGATCAGGTATGAACTCGGACTGTCCTGGTCCACCGGCAGAATCACCTTGTCGTCCACAAGAATTGGTGATGCACCAAAGCCGTAGAACATGTTGAAGGGTCCCAGTGGCAGTTTCCAGCGTTCCTTGCCGGCGCTGTCAAACGATATCAACCCAAAATCCTGGAAGAAGACATATACATTTGCTCCATCGGTCACAGGCGACGGAGATGCTGGGTTATTTACATTCTGCAAACGACCTAGTTTTGAGCGCGGCACCTCTCGCTGCCAAAGGATTTTTCCAGTTTGACGACTAAGGGCGATGACCCACAGCTTATAACTCTCGTCGACGTTATTCTCACTCTTCGGCGCCGGGACGGCAGGCTGTTTGGTGTTCTCAAACGCCGTCACAAAAATTCTGTCCTTCGTCAGCACCGGCGAAGAATGGCCCGGAGGTAGCGCGGTCTTCCAAACCACGTTCTTCTCTGGTCCAAACTCGTCTGGCAGCCGGGATGACGACGAAACGCCACTGCCGTTTGGCCCGCGAAACATTGACCAGTCCTCATCTGCCAGTGCGTTTGTGTTCACGAAAGCGATTGCTAATGCCAGCGCGAACGCAGAAGACAAGAGGATTCGTTTCCCAGTCTTCGTCGTCGGAGATGATTTGGACCTGTTGCGAGCAGTAAGACTTTTATTTAACACGATATGAACTCCTGAGAAAATTTATGGACCGGCATGATTCTAGTTGAACGATTCAACAAAGCAAACGCTTCAATTACGGTGCACTATCCATGTGCCATCCCGGATTGACCCACTCCCCGTTTCGAAGCACGAAGACTTCAGTCACGCGGCCCGACTGAGTATTCCGTTGACCTCCCACCTCAAGTTCATAGGAATAGGTGGAATACACTACAGCCGTGTACCCGTACATCTGTATTTCGGTTTTGGGAAAGTCCAGCTTCACAAGCTTGCCGCCGCCTTTTGCGAAACGTTCGGCCCCGTCAAGAATTTTCTGCCGGTTGGACCAGTTAGCATCACCAGCGTCGATTGCAATCGTCTCGTCCGGAATCAACTTTTCCAGCTTGGCCCGGTCACCTGCGAAGTAAGCGCGCCAAACCGCTTCGCGCGCCTCGAGCAAACGCTGCTTCATTTGAGGGGGTATAGGCCTCGGCGCCTGCAACTGTTGCTCGAGCGATTCATAATGAAGCGCAGTGTCGCTACCGCTTTGGATCCATTGGCCATTCTGCTTCGTGTAAAAATCGGAAATACGCAGCACCCGCTTCCATGGTCCATTCGGCGTGTTTGACTCGACCTCGGCTACGAAGCAAACAAAAGCAGCATCGCCTTTGAAGATCATGTCAAACTCGCGCATCTTGTAACTCTTCATGCCGTATGGGCTCTTTGGATCCACAGGGTTGTATTCCATATAGCCTTCAATCCCGCGGATCATCGTTCGTGATCCTTCCAGGTAGCCAAGCCAGTTCTCTGCGTGCGTGGCTCTCAGCGCGGCGGAGTCTTTCTTGATGAACGCCTGGAAGATGCTGTCGATGTGTGCGCGAATCGCGTCGCGATCTGCGGATCGATTGTCCTGCGCCAGAGTTTCGACAGAACTGAAAACGAGCGTCATCGCAAACGCCGTCAATATTGCAAGAGAGAAAAGACGGAGACGTAAAGGGTGGAGACTCATCGACGTTTACCTCCGAGTTGAGTGGGAAGAACGAAGAAGCCGGAATACGTTGGCGAATCATACTGAAATCTTGGCCAGGATTCTGAGCAAGATAGTTGGGCTCTCTCTGTTCAACCTCTGTGTTCTCTGTGTCTCAGTGGTAAGTGCTTATCGCAGGGTAAATCCACCACAGAGATACAGAGAACACCGAGGTCGCACAGAGAGTTGAAATATCACGACAGCACCGATCATTTCAACAAAATCGCAAATATTATGTGGGCGTAAATTGAGAAGGTTGCCGTAAGTAGATCAATCTCCATAAATGTATCTTTTTTGCAAATATTTGAGCCGGTAAAATTCTGCAACTTTTTTGCTTGCTGACGTGTCTTAAGTATTAAGGCCGAACTCTCCCGCTGACGGGTGGAAGAGTTTGGCCTTAACGTTTTTAGGGAAGGGAAATTATGAAAAGGATACTTGGTCTAGCACTTGTTTTGGTTTCGATAGGAGCGCTCGGATTTACGGCCGACGCGAATGCAAATGAATTCTCAAGCAACAGCGTCACGGTCGCGGCTAATGCTGAACCGCAATGGCAGCGTGATCGCTACGGACGGCGAGCTTACAACCGGCGTCGAACTGTCAGGCGAACTCGCGTAGTTCGTTATGGAAGACGGCTGTATCGAGAGACGTTGTTGGTCACTTATCTGCCGAATGGTCGAATCATAGATACTCGAGTGATCGACCGCACCAGGATCAGCTAATCTTGTGAAGAAGATCCATCACTTGTGACGGTCCACGGTGAAGTCGTGGGCCGTTATTTTTTGAACCGGCGGTCATTTCGGCTTTACCGGAACCCATATTTCGATATCGCCAGTTCCCGTTTCAGGATCGTAGTTTTCGTATCGCTCAAAAAATGCCGGTATGCCGGTGGGTTCGTAGGGGGCTGTTGGCAGCCAGTCCTTCCCTATGGCTTCAATGGTGTTCTTGATTGTCGAGATGTGTTCACGATGAACAAACACGGCATACCTTTGAGCGGGAATCTGCAGCTGGCTGAGTTCGGCTGGAAGTGCGGAAGGATCGGAAGCTGCGACTCCGGTGAGGTAGTCAAACTCACCCTCGCTTACGTTGTAACAAACCCCATAGGTTTTTTGATCAATCTGGCCTGGAACTTTTCCCATGTATGGTCGGAAGCGCTCCCATTGCTCGGGAATCCGAAACATTATGTCCGGGCTGTAGTGTTCCTGAAGTCCGGCAATCAGTAATGGTGCTCCATCTTCAAATCGGGTTGGTTCAAACTGTGCCACTGTCTAGTCCTCACTTGGTTGGTTTAGTGTACTGGTCCATCGCTCGTCAGCAGTGCTGAAAAGCGTTCGAGTGGAATGTTCCCGCCACTAATAATCCCTACTACCTTTTTGCCGCGGAAGATTTCCGGGTCTGAGCTCCGGAGTTTCATGGCGGCCGCGAGTGAAGCGGCCCCGGCACCCTCAGTAACCTGTCGAGCATTACGCGCGAGTAGTCTAATCGCTTCATTGATTTCTTCGTCGCTCACCAATATAAAATCATGAAGTAGTTCCCAGAGAATCCTGTTCGTCATTTCAAACGGAACGCGAGTAGCTAAGCCTTCATGCTCGGTCTGCATTGTCGGGTAAGGTTCCAACGAACGGTTGCGCCAGGCATGCCACATTGCTGGCGCCGCTTCAGATTGAACTGCGATCATGCGGACTGCCGGATTCAGTTGGTGCGCAACAATACAGTTTCCGGAAGCGCAACTTCCGCCACCGGCAGGCGCAATGATGACATCGACTTCGGGTAACTCTTCAAAAATTTCGAGGCCAATCGTGCCCACTCCCGCAATCAACTGCGACTCATTTGCGGAGTGTACGTAGCGGAAGCCTTCATCACGCGAGACTCGCTCGCACTCCAGACGGGCCTCATCGAAATCTCGACCGTGCAGACGGACTTCAGCGCCGAGATTGCGCATTGCCTCAACCTTCGACTGATTTACGTTCTCCGTCGGGGCATAAATGATCACTGGCAGACCAAACAGCCGCCCGGCATAAGCGATCGATTGTCCGTGATTGCCAGTGGAAGCGGTGACTAGTGTGGGCCGCTCAGTATCGGGAGAGACCTGATCGATGATGTGTCCAACCAGATTTACGCCACCGCGCACTTTGAATGCACCGGTTGGCTGTAAGTTTTCCAACTTCGCGTAATAGTCGCACCCAAGCTCTTCTGAAATCCTGGGGATGCGCACCAGTGGTGTCTTTGGGAGATAAGGTCTGATGAACTCGCCTGCTGCAACGATGTCAGCGTAGGTTGGCAGAAGCATGAAGGCAAATTACCAGTTTGCAATGCGCGGGACAAATTGTCGCTGTCAGCAATTCGTGCCCGTCTGTTGGTCTTGTATTTGTTTGCCGCCAAGTTCACAATCCCGGCGTTTAAAAACACCATGACCTGAGGAGTTATGAAAACCTTCACTCTAATTCTCGCAGCGCTATGCATCGCCTCTTCTTTAAACATGGCCCAGAAGCGACCTCAACCACGGGTTAGGCCGGTGAAGAAAATACTTGTCGACTACAGGATCGATGGGCCAAGCGCTTTTCCAACCATTCCAAAGGCAACACAGAAGAGTGTCCTATCCAGAGTCTTTCGCAAGTATCTGGCCGACGACAGCAAGTGCCAGCGCGATTTTGAAACAACTGAAACCGATCCATTGAAGGGCGCGCGCGACGCCGGACAAATTGTGCCGTCGATTGTGGACATGGCAACTGGAAGTTTTACTGCTGCGGGAAAACGGGAGACTGCCTACGTAATTTCTGTCAGTGAATGCAACGCGTCTCACGCCGACAACTTCGGCAGCAAACGAGTAGCGATCTTCGCCAGCCAGGAACTCGTGGCTGATGTGGATGCCGATTTCCGTAGCAGTATCGTGCGTAAGATTGACCTTAACGGTGATGGGATTAACGAACTGCTGATGGCAAGCAGCGATATGTCTCAAGGCACACTCACCGAAATGGCCGCCCTGGTGGATTTTCAAAATGGCCGCATGCGCGTGATCGACGACTTGGGTACGGTGAGCGAAGACTCCTGCGCCTCCGAGTTACCTGGTAGCACCTCAAGAGCTTCTGTTATCTCCATCCTGAATGCCAAGCGAGGCACGATGCCGAAATTACGGCTCGACAACTATCAGTCAGCCTGTCGCAAAGGCAGCCGGTGGCGATTCATTTCGACCGGAAAAATGGAGTAACGCCAGGGTCGACCGTGGAGAGAGACCACTGTAACGGAGTTGGAGTCCTGATCCGAGGGTTGCTTTCGGGAGTAGCGGTTCTGAATGACGACGGAGATAGTCAAGGACAACTCTTTGCGGAAAGCCTCTTGAGCCTGTCGATCTGGCGCTTCCCCATTCGACTAATAAATGAATCCCCGAGCGCCGATTCCCTTCGACCAAACAACTGATTGTTTAAGGTCCACGAGGGGCGGAAGCCTGACACCTTGAAAGTAACGGAGGACAGTATGCAATCGAACCCCTACCTTAGTTTTAACGGACAATGTGAAGCCGCATTTAAGTTTTATGAAAAGCTCCTCGGAGGCAGGATCACTTACAGCCAAACCTGGGGTAACTCGCCTGCCTGCGAAGCAATGCCGCCAGAAGCGCAGGACTTGATCATGCACACCACGCTTGATCTGGGTGACTCAACTCTAATGGGTGCCGATTCACCACCGAATCAGTACGAGGAACCCAAGGGCATGCATATCACGCTTCATTTCAAAGAGAAGGATGAAGCAGAGCGCGTTTTCCAGGCGCTGGCAGAAGGCGGAAAAATTCAGATGCCCTTCGCCCCGACGTTCTTTTCGATTGGGTTTGGCATGTGCGCCGACCGGTATGGCATTCCGTGGATGGTGCTTGCTGAACAACCTGCGGCTTAGAAGGTAGCTGCACGCTACGGCTTTGCCGCCGGATGTGAGGCGGCGGCTTTGCCGCGCAGTAAAGTGTCCTCCTTCTTTTGGGCTATGCCCATCGTCGGGCTTCGTCCGGAATCAAGGCCAAAGCCACCGAATGGGCATAGCCCACAAACTTACCTGGTCGGAGGTTGGCGGGGCAGAGCCACCGCCTCACATCCGGCGCCAAAGCCGAACTTAGCATTGTGTATGACCTTTGAAATACTAGACCGCAACATCAAGACTGCCGAAAAGAACCTCTCACACATACTCACAACTCAAGGATTCTTTGGAACCGCTCGCGTGCCGGCGCGTGAAAGAGCCACCATTGGTTCGTTAGCTTCCGGGTTTTCTTACCGGGCTTCGCTTCAGGATTGTTAAGCTTCCAATTTGAATCTACAAATACGAGGAGATGGATCCATGTTCAGGAAAATATCGGTGCTCGTTGTTTTGTCGTTAGCAATTGTCGTCACGCACGACTGGCCGGGGTCGGCTCAAAACGTTGTAACTGGAACCTGGACTGCTTCAGTTGTGGGGGCGAAAGCCAAACTGAATCTGAACCTCGATCAAGACGGCAAGAAAAAGCATCAAGTGGGCCAATCCTTCGACTTCGCTGATCTGCAGGGATTAACTCTCGATCAAGCTAAGAGTGGCGGCCCGGTGAGATTCAGCCTTGTCCGTGAAGCGGGAACCATCGAATGCGAAGGAAGCTTCGAAAATGGAAAGGGGTCTGGAACCTTTCGCTTTACCGCGAGCCAGGGCTATGTCTCCGCTATGAAGAGTCGCGGTTTTGATTTCGAGAAGGATCCGCCCTCGACGGAAGAAGGCCGGCTTGAGGACCGGCTCCTTACTGCCACTGTCTTGAATGTCACGACCGCGCAGGCTGACGATTTGCTGTCGGCTAATTTCGGCAAGCTTGGTGTGCCAGACTTGTTCAAGGCAAACATTTTCAAAGTCGATTCAAAATTCATGCGCGAGATGAAGGCCAGCGGCTTTCCCAATTTGGGAATGGAGGAATTGGTCAAGGCGCGCATCTTCAAGATCGATGCACAGTTTGTGACTGAGGCTACAAAAATGGGTTTCGAAAAGGAACCGTTTGAGAGTCTGGTGAAGATGCAAATCTTCAAGGTTACACCTGAGTTTGTGGCGGAGGTTCGCAACGAGGGCTTGAAGAATCTTTCAATCGAGCAAGCTGTGAAGCTACGCATCTTCAAAATCGATGCGGAGTTCATTCGCCAGGCTGTAGCGGACGGTGTGCCGATGGAAGTTGAAAGGCTGGTCCAACGAAAGCTCGGCGTTGATCGCCGCCGGCAAACTGCGCTGTAAGGGTACAGGTGCACAGAGTACAAGCTTCAGCTTGCGCGGTGGACCAAAGTGGCTTGTAGATAAAGAAGCAACCTGAAGGTTGTACTCTGAACGCCTGATTACTGCCCTACTCCGTCAGTGATTTCTGCCGCCAGTCAGTAGTCTCATCAATTCGCCGCACGAAAATCGAGGCCCCTTCCACGCTTTCCACTCGCACGCGTTCACCCGCCTCCAGTGCTGATTCGCCGCGCGCTGGATACGCAGTCCACGTTGAGCCAAACACCTTGACGGCGCCTTCCTGCATTGCCCCACGACTGGACGAGACGACAGTGCCTATCTTTCCTGGCAGGGAATCTACTCCCGTTCGCAAAGAGTCACCGGTTTTCTCGCGTGAAAAGTAATTGACAAAGATCGTGCGTGAGGCCGCTGTTAATCCCACCGAAACAACTGCGAAAATCAGAAACTGGACCAGGACATTATCGATACCAATCAGGCCGGCGAAGCCCGCCACCAGGGCGCCAATGCCAAACCAGAGCAAGACAAACCCTGAAGTAAAGATTTCAGCCACGATCAGGACCGCGCCCAGTACGCACCAAAGAATCCAGATAAGGTTGTCCATCGTTTAGCCTTTGAGAAGGTTCTTCATCACGAACCAAATATTTGCCGGGCGCTCCGCCAATCGCCTCATGAAATAAGGATACCAGTGTTTTCCGTACGGCACATAGACCCTCATGTTGTAGCCAGCCTTCGCCAGCTGACGCTGGAGGTCGCGCCTTACGCCATAAAGCATTTGAAACTCAAATGCATCTTTGTCAATTCCCTGTTCTTTCACATATGCGATCGTCGCCTCGATCATCTTCGGGTCATGCGTGGCTATGCCATGGTAACTGCCGCTCGACAATAAGAGCTTCATCACCTTGACGTAGTTATCGTCCGTGTCTTTCTTGTCTGGAAATGCAACGTCGGGGGGTTCGTTGTAAGCGCCCTTGCAGATACGTATGCGCGCCGGGATCGACACCATCTCTTTTGCGTCAGTTTCGGTGCGCCTCAAATACGATTGCAAAACGATCCCTACATCATTCAATCCAAACTCGGAACGCAATCGCTTGAAAATATCGAGCGTGATTTGAGTAACACTCGACGACTCCATATCAACGCGAACGAAATGTCCGCGACCAGCCGCATCGACTACGACTTTGCGTGCGTTCCGGTAAGCAAGCTCATGGTCCAGTTCCAATCCAAACTGAGTGAGCTTGATTGAGACGTTCGAATTGATACCGGTTTCATCGATGCGCTCGAGTATGTGTAAGTATTCCTCGACCTCGGCATCGGCCTCTGCCGGACTTCCGACTGACTCGTTCAGGTGATCAAACGACGCACTACAACCCTCCGCGTTCAATTCTTTGATTGCGGCTACGGCTTCATCGATGGTTTCGCCCGCAACAAAGCGCGTGGTAAGTCTCTTGAAAAACTTGAACTGTGCCGCAAAATCTTTCAGGCCTTCATGGCGTGAAAAGTAGATTAGAGCGCTTCTTGTAAGCATATTTGAAAAGCCATGCACCGAAACCAAGCGAGTTAGCTCAGGTTTCACCTCTAACTAATTATTGTTATCTGTGGGACCGCAATCGGTTCTGCACCGCCATGCTGTGGTATCCTTACCGCGCAATTTTGGACCACTTCCGATAACCTTCTCGGCGGTCCACTGAAAGATCCAAAAAAACAGAATGCGATTAAAGCTGGTCCTTATTGCCTCGCTAATTGCTGCGGCAGTCGGCTCGGGCGCAGCGATAGCGATAGTCCTTTTCTTTTCCGCTTCGGAATCGATGACTGCTCCGGGACTGTTGGTAGCCTCGTCTTACCTTCTTCCGGCGGTGACGATTTTCGTCGCGTCAATGTTTGTCTACCGGCACACTGCTCGAAGACGAAAGGTACAAGCTGCATTAACCGTCCTGGTAAGTTTAGTACTCACCATTGCCATCTTTGTTGCGACTTCAATGATCACTTCACGTCTACCGGGACGACAACAAGCGGCCCCGCCACGAAACGTCGGATAATTTCATCCACTAAACCAAGCAGCAGCCTAAAGGCTAAACTCTAAACTTCAGGCCTCGCTCGCCAACGAGTCTTGTACATTCGAAGAAACTGCATTCAGACCGATTTGCGCCTGAATGGGTCGCAAGGCATCAATTACGAAACGTATGTGTTCGTCAGCGCTGACACCTAACTCCTCAAATCCCTGTTTAATATCAGCACGGTTAACTGAGCGCGCAAATGCTTTGTCTTTGAGTTTCTTTTTCACCGAGGATACTTCCAGATCGTCAAGACTCTTCGTCGGTCTAACGAGCGCACAAGCCACCAGAAATCCGCAAAGTTCGTCGGTGGCAAAAAGAGCGCGGGCCATAGCGGTGTCGCGCGGTACCCCGGTATATGTCGCATGGCCCATGATGGCGCGGATGAATCTTTCTGAGTACCCTCGTCCGCAGAGTATGTTGGCGCCCGTATAGGGATGCTGGTCGGCTGAGGGAAACATTTCGTAGTCGAAATCGTGAAGTAGACCTACCAGGCCCCATTCATCTTCGTCATCCTCAGGAGCGCCATACTTCCGGGTGCAGGCGCGCATGGCTGCTTCTACAGCCAAAGCGTGCTTACGCAAACTATCACCCTTCGTGTATTCGCAGAGTAATTCCCAGGCTTCGCTTCGATCAGGCATCGTCTTGATGAATTGGTTGGGATCCGGCGAGCAAAACTACCACGAGAAAACGATAGAGGCAAAGAATGAAAGGAGGAACGATGAATGATGAATGATGAATGAGGAATCGATGACGAGCGCAGAAAAGCCCCGATCGCGTTTACCACTAGGACTTCGGTTTCTTCATTCCTCATTCATCATTCATCATTCATCATTCCTCATTCGTCGTTCGTCGTTCTTCGTTCATCATTCATCGTTCCTCGTTCTTCGTTCATCATTCATCGTTCATCGTTCATCCTTCATCCTTCATCGCCGGTACCCAGGGCGGGCGCGGATTTGAGTATTCTTGCGGGTCGTTGTGATTTTGATCTTTCGATACTTGGCTTCAGTGCTCCTGTTTGTTGGGTAGTAACCAACGGCGTATTGAGTCCTCAACTCCGCCGCGATCTGAGCAAAGGCGTCCGGCAACGAATCAAGCGTATCCGCCCTTAAGAGTCTGCCTCCTGATCGCTGGGCCAGCTCCGTCAAATAGCTATCAGCCGTTAGGTAGGCTTGATTGAGCATGGCAGTGATTGAATCGTCGGCGCCCGGTCGGGAACCTCTTCTGCGGATGGTCCCGTCATCGGTGCGACGGCGAGGGTCTGTCGGGTCGGTTGATGGCGGCACACGATCAGGTCTCGGACTGCCGGGATCTGTGCCCCGACCAGTGTCTCGTTCGATCTCCCGCTTCCTTCTCAGAATATCAGGAATCGCGAGGGGCCCGTTTTTGCCGGGAAAACTTATCGTCGGCGCCGACTCAGGATCATCGCTGGGAAACGTTGGCGCGGTTGTTCCTGAGGGAGATCGGCGAATATTGTCCAGAGTCGGCAAGCCAGAACCTTGTTCGGCCGCCTGTTCCCGAGCAAGTCTTTCGGTTTCAGCACGCGTCTCGTAGCGAATTGGATAAATCACTACTTCTTCTTCGTCGAGCCAGTGGAGCGTGCTGTCAAACGATGCGCGGTCGCTATGCCAATCCATGCCGTCGCTGAAAAGCACGATAGCTTTCCGGCCCTGGATCTTGCGGATTGAGCTAAGCGCGAGCTCGAAAGCGTCGTACACCTTGGTTCCTCTACCCGGAACGGTTTTGTTGATCGCGCTCCTCAGAGTGGCGCGGCTGTTCGTGAACTCGTTGAGGTCGCGAACCTGGTCATCAAACGAAATTACCTTTACGCGATCACCTGGCTGTAGCTGTTCGACAAAAGCAATCGCCGCGTTTCGAATCAAGCCAAGCTTTTGTTGCGTGCTGGCACTGGTATCAATCATCAGCACGACATGAAAAGGTGCGCTCACAGTGGCGAAAAACGCGACGTCCTGTTTGACGCCATCTTCCGAAATGTTGATCTCGGCCTGGGTCAGATCCGGAACATAATTTCCTGCAACAGTCGCTGCGATGAGGGGTACTGTAACCAGATTCGTGTCAACCTTAACTACTTCCGGGTCTTCGTCTGGTGGCGTGGGTTCTGGTGTAGGCTCGGGACTTGTTTCAGATGATGGTTGCGCTGTCGAGGAAGGTGGATTACTAGGCGGGTCTTGTCGTCGGTTGCGCTTTTGCGGCACAGCAACGGCTGTCAGAGCGATAGTAATCCCGCATATGAGGCAGATTCGAAGTAATCCAGCTCGCACGGCTTCCTCCAATTGAATTTCTGAATGATACTAAGAAGGATCAAGGACTCACGTAGGATGACCAAACGATTCCCTGAGTTTGCCGCCCTATTAGGCTTCAACTAGAATCACACCAGTCGCCCGTTTTACCTATGAGATCCCTTTTGCTTGCCGTTCTGGCTGCTTACGTGGTTGCAGCAATACATGCTGTGCTTGCGTTTTTGAATAAGCGCCGCGTGCTGCTGCGTGTGTCAGAGTGGGCGATGGGCATCGGCTTTGTGCTTCATACCGCCGCCCTAATAGCCGATTGGGTTATTTACGCACATTATCCGCTTTTTCATCTCCGAGAGACCTTGTCTTTTCTGGCCTGGACGCTGGTAGCAAGTTACGCGCTTGTTCTCTACCGTTACAAAGCGCGCCCGCTTGCCAGTTTCACGTTGCCCTTAGTTTCCATTTTGATTTTTATCGCAATCATTACTCGTTCGGAGCCATCGGCTGAAGCCACCAGTATGTCTACCACCTGGCTCTTCCCGGTTCACACCACGCTGGTCCTGTTTGCATATGCGGCATTCTTCGTTGTCTTTGTGGCCAGCATCATGTACTTGTTGCAGGAACGCGAACTTAAACTAAAGACCTTTAGCCGTATCTATCATCGGCTCCCTTCGCTGACGACTGTGAATGAAATAGCCACCAGCGCTGCAGCGATTGGTTTAACTCTGCTAACCGTGGGCATCGCCACTGGCATGCTCTGGTCGTCGTCGCGCGACGGCTTAATATGGCACAATGATCCAAAAGAGATCTTTGCGGCATTAACCTGGTTGCTTTACCTTTCACTAATCCTTTATCGCTCAACCGCGCGTTGGCACGGTCGCATGGCTGCATGGATGGGCGTCGCCGGATTTGGACTGGTCCTTTGCACGTTCTTCGGCGCGAGGCTGCTCGGCGGCTATCACGTTTTTGGTGCGTTGTTCTAAAAATGGCGCCGGTCTGAACCGGGGCACCCTGGCAATAGTTTCCTGATGTCTATTCTTCTAGTTGGCATAAACCACAAAAGCGCACCCATCGACGTACGCGAGCGCCTGGCGTTCAACGACGATGCGTGCAACGCCGGTTTGCGCTCACTGGTTGACGGCGAAATCATCAGAGAAGGCTTGATTGTCTCCACTTGTAATCGAGTAGAGGTGCTAACGGAAAGCACCCATCTCCAACTGAATGACACTGCTCAGCGAGTTATCCAGTTCCTCAGCCGGGATGAGTACGTTCCGCAGTCTTTTTTTGAGCATCATCTTTATAAACACACTGACGATAAGGCGGTTCGTCATTTGTTTCGCGTGGCGTCTTCACTCGACTCGATGGTGGTCGGGGAGCCCCAGGTTCTGGGCCAGATGCGGCGTGCATATTCGATAGCACTCGAAGCAGGTACCGCGGGCCGCGTCTTCAACCGTCTATTGCCATCTGCGTTCAGAGTCGCGAAACGCGTGCGGACTGAAACCGGAATTGGCGCCAGTGCAGTTTCGATTAGCTACATGGCGGTGGAGCTGGGCAAAAAGATCTTCAGTTCACTTAAGGGTCAAACGGCACTGCTTATCGGAGCTGGAGAGATGGCGGAATTGTCTGCACGCCATCTGGTAAACGCCGGCGTTACTCGCGTGTTGCTTGCGAACCGGACCGAAGAGCCGGCCCAGCGACTAGCCGCTGAACTGGGCGGCGAGGCAGTGAGTCTTGATCGACTCCCCGATCACCTCGTCGAAGCCGATGTGGTTATCTGTTCGACCGCGGCAGATCATTTCGTGGTTACTGAGGAAATGGTGCGCAAAGCGCTCACCCGGAGGCGAAACCGCCCAGCGTTCTTCATTGACATCAGCGTGCCTCGCAACATCGATCCAGCCATTGGCAACATCCCGAACGTTTTTGTGTTTGACATCGACGATCTTGAATCCGTGATCTCATCGAATATCCGTGAGCGTGAACGGGAAGCGGAGCGCGCCAAGCTGATTGTGGAGTCGGAGATAATGCAGTTTCAGTCGTCGTTGCGTGCACTTGATGCTGGACCGACGATTGGCGCATTGCGTCAAACCCTTCAGGATGTCGCGCGCCAGGAACTCAACCGCCAGCGCAGCCGGCTCGGTTCGCTGACCCCCGAGCAAGAACGGGCGATTGAGGCGTTGCTGATGTCTACAGTGAACAAAATCTCCCATCCAGTGTTAACTCACATGCGAAGCTTTTTCGACGAAAGCGACCCAGAAACCGTCCAGGAGTGGCGTGATATCTTCGGTCTCGAAGAATAAGCAGGCGCCACACTCCAAATGGAAAATTCTCTTGTTATTGGTTCACGCGGTTCTAAGCTTGCTCTGGTTCAAGCTCAAATCGTAAAAACTCAACTCCAACTTCTTGACCCCTCGGTCAAAATCTCGATAGAGGTGATCAAAACCTCCGGCGATGTTAAGAGTGATCCGCTTTCGGTAATTGGTGGAAAGGGCGTGTTTACGAAGGAGCTGGAGGACGCGCTGTTGGATCGAAGAATCGATATAGCTGTCCACTCCTTGAAAGACTTGCCCACAGCGCTGCCACAAGGATTAGCCATCGCTGCTATTTGCAAACGGGAAGATCCGCGCGATGCTTTGATACTTCCGATTGGCGCATCCCCCAAATCCTTAGGCCTCAACAGTCTCCGCAGGAACGCCACCGTGGGAACCTCCAGTCCTCGACGAATGACACAGCTAAGACACGTACGTCCCGACCTTAAAATCAAAGACCTTCGCGGCAACGTCGATACGCGACTGCGGAAGCTCGATGAAGGCCAATACGACGCGTTGATACTTGCTTGTGCGGGATTGCGAAGGCTTGGCCTGGAAAAGCGTATTAGCGTCGCGCTGACGACCCAGCAGATGCTCCCGGCGGTAGGCCAGGGTGCACTCGCTATCGAGGTGCGAGATGACGATGAAGCTACAACCTCGGTCGTGGCTCAGCTCGACCACAAATTTACTAGACTTGCTTGCCTCGCTGAAAGGTCATTACTGCGAACACTCGGCGGCGGTTGTTTGTTGCCGATTGCGGCGCACGCGGTGGTTCGCGATAAGCGAATCAAGCTTGAAGGCCTGGTGACAGACACTAATGGCGAACATCTGGTAAGGCACCGGCTCACCGGAACCTTCGACGAACCTGAAGAACTGGGCGCTCGACTGGCGGAACATCTGCTTGAAAACGGCGCACGCGAGTTATTGCACCAGGATTCAGAGGAGCGCTCATGAAGACTGCCCAACCCGCTGCTGTTAACCAGTCGCTGGCTGGACGAACTGTGGTGGTAACGCGCGCCCTGGCCCAGGCAGATGAATTTGTCACCGAGCTCGAGCGCTATGGCGCAAGCGTTATTGTTTGCCCGACGATTGAGATTCGCGAGCTCGAGAATTACACGCAGCTCGACGATGCGATTGACCACTTATATGGTTACGACTGGATCATCTTCACCAGCGTAAACGGCGTGGACCACTTTTTCCGTCGCCTGGCAGCAACGCGCCATGACCCTCACGAATTAGATGCTCTGAAGCTTTGCGCCATCGGCGAGGCTACTGCCGACAAGCTTCGGGATCTTCGTGTTCACGTTGATCTCGTCCCGGATGTGTTCAAGGCGGAAGGGGTTTTCTCAGCGCTCGAACGTTTTGTCGGCGGTCGGTCCGCTTTGCAGCTTCTTAACATTTTGATTCCGCGTGCTTTGGTCGCTCGAGACTTTTTGCCGAAAGCACTGTTGGAAGCGGGCGCGCGAGTCGACGTGGTGCCAGCCTATCGAACCACAGTGCCAGCGGATGTGGACCGAGGTCGAATGGCTGCGATGCTTTCTGGAGGAGCTGATTGCATCACCTTCACCAGCTCCTCAACGGTCCGAAATCTGGCCCAACTCTTCGACACGGACGACCTCAGCGACGCGCTTGCAAATGTAGTGATTGCCTGCATAAGCGACGTTACGGCCGCCACTGCAGTCGAGTATGGACTGGCGGTCATTATTCAGCCCACCGAGTTCACAATTCCGGCACTCACCCAGGCAATTGCAGAATACTATTCGGGAAAGCCCTGATTTCAACTCTTGAGTCTTGCGGCAGTGACTTAATCTCACATTCAACCCCTTGTGCGCCGCCTTGTCGGCGCTTTGGCCGGGTGGCGGCTCGGCGCCGCGCTTTCTCACTAGACGTTCCCGAGCAGCCAAAGGGCCTATTAGCGAACCAAGCTGCGACCGAGTCGCAGCTGACCAAAGTGCCGGCAAGGCGGCGCACTCCAAGGAGTTGGCTCTGAATTTCAATGAAATTGCTTACCGAGTGTCTCTTGAACTGCTTAACCGTATGAGTTCCGTCCTTCATGCTAAACTCACTCCGATGCCATTACCCTCCCGCCGCATACTTCTGGTTGACTCCGAAGCCGGGCACTGTGCCAGCTTACAGAAGCTGATAACTTCGTGGGGTTATGAAGCCCTGGTCCACGATGGGAACACGGCAAAGGCACCCCTTCTGGGAGGTGACCCGTCCGTCATAATCAACTGTCTTTCACTTGCATCGGGCGACGGGTTCGCAGTTCTGCGCGAGGTGAAAGCGCAGCATTCGAAGATTCCAGTAATTATTCTCGCCGATAGTGGGACCATTGAGCTGGCGATGCGCGCCATTCAGGAAGAGGGCGCTTATCACTTCTTCGAGAAGCCGGTTGATACCGATAAGCTCAAGGGGGTGCTGGATCGTGCGTTTGAATTGACAGCTGCGAGGCGAGAGAACGAACTCTTGCGACGACAGTTGCAGGACCGCGGCACCTTCGGCGAATTGGTCGGCAACTCGTCAGCAATGCGCGAGATCTACGCCCTGGTCGAACAGGTCGCTCCTTCTTCCGCGTCGGTTTTGATCACCGGGGAGTCTGGGACCGGCAAAGAACTGGTGGCTCGCACCCTTCATCAACTGAGTCCCAGGCGTACTGGTCCATTTATCGGGATCAACTGCTCCGCTGTTCCCGAAAGCTTGATGGAGTCTGAACTCTTTGGCCACGAAAAGGGCGCATTTACTGGCGCCGCGTCGAGGCGAGCAGGATGTTTCGAGCTGGCTGAAGGCGGGACTTTGCTGCTCGATGAAATCGCAGAGATGCCGGCGTTTTTGCAGGCTAAGCTGTTACGCGTCATCGAAGAGAGAAAGGTTCGCCGGTTAGGCAGCCGGCATGAGATCGATATCGACGTGAGGTTGCTGGCGGCAACAAACAAAGATCCGGAAGACGCAGTTGTCAAAGGAACCTTGCGAGAAGACCTGCTCTATCGCCTCAATGTCTTTCGGCTGCACCTTCCTTCCTTGAAAGAGCGCAAAGACGATCTTCCTTTGTTGGCCCAGTACCTGGTGGAGAAGCTCGCCGAGAAGCACGACCGCCCGGCTAAGTTTCTGAGTTCTGCTGCGTTGCAGGTTCTACAATTTCATGCCTGGCCCGGCAACGTTCGTGAATTAAGAAACGTGATCGAGCGCGCCGTGATTATTTGTTCGGGTGAACAGATTGAGCGTCATCACTTCGCGCCATATCCAATCGATCAGCGCGAGCGGTTAAGGCAGGCGGACACAATCACGCTGCCAGTGGGTACGCCTCTCGAAGAAGTTGAACGTCAAATGATCATGCGTACGCTGCAAAAGACCGGCAACAACAAGACTCGAGCGGCTGAGTTGCTGGGAATAAGTTTGAAGACCCTGCACAACAAGCTCAATCTCTATCGCGGCCGTGGACAAATGGAATCAGAATGATTCTGCGCTCGTAAAACGCACTCTCCTTAGCGCAACTCAAACCTCCAGTAGGAAAAACCACCTCTCCAGATCATCGGATCCTGGATCGGCGTTACTACGACCAGAGCGCCGTCGCGCAGAAAAGTTAAACCGAGATACTCACCGGCGGCGTCGCGAGTGGGTGGATCACCTGGACGATCTGGCGCCGCCCAACTGTCAAGACGAAGTGCGAGCGACTTGATAAAGTGAGGCGGGTTGTCGGTTTGCTGGACCACGATGCGACCGAGATGCCAATGCAGCGTTTCATTTGTGCCTGTGAACCACGTAGCAGCAAGCTCCCCGTTGCCACGCGCAACCAAATACGGGAAGTGCGCCCCGTCGGTTGTTTCATACACTCGCCACTGCTTCCAGCTTTCTCCGCGATCAGGTGAGCGTGCCATCCACACTCCACTGGGATCGGTCCAAATTGAATAGAGATGGCCTTGACCGTCCCAGGCGACCGGCTCGACCCATCGCGGGATGGAGCCAGGTTTGTTTTCTGTAATGGAGGACCACTCGCGATTGCCGGGCGCCGCACGCTTCGTCCACGTAACGCCACCATCGACGCTGACCGCAATCAAGTCAACGCCTGCATCGAATTTATTTCCGGACGCAGACTCCGGACCTATTCGCACAGCCATTTCGCCACGAGGGCCAACCGCGAAATGACTTGAGCCACCCTTGTCGTGAATACGGGGACGTCTGGTCCATGAGTCACCCCGATCGCGGCTAATCGCGTAGTTGATGCCGCTGCCGTCGTTCCAGATCACGTGCGCGGCGCCATCAGGAGTAACTTCGATCCATGGTCGATCGTCAAAGCGGGCTCGGGAAACGACTGCCCACTTCCACGTTGCACCCAAATCATGGGTGGCGCCAACTGCGATACTCGTCCCTTCGTTGGTCGCGCGGTTGAAGCCCATCGTCACGAAATAAACCGTTCCGTCCGGCGCCACTGCCAGATCAACATCGGAGTTACCAATGGCCCCTGCTGACTCAGGGCCTACGTTTACTCGGGTCCAGGTTCTGCCGCGATCTCGGCTACTCCAAAGCGTAGGCCGAGCAGCTCTATATCCAGTGACAAACTGAACGCCCGACGGATGCTCGACGATCATCGGTTCGCGAGCGGGCGCGTCAAGATGGTCCACTCGACGCGTCAGTATCAATTTGGAAACAGTTTTTGAAGTCGCTTGTGCTTGGACCTCGCTGGAGCCGGTTGGCCATAAAGCGAGGACCAGCGAAAGACAAAATGCCAGTAGGGTTAAGTTAGCGGCTCTTGTCATAGGGAGACCTTTGGTGACTGATGTACGACAAGGTCTGTTCAGCGTTTTGCTGCTTAAGCTCGGTTGGCAATACGCGTTAGATAGTCGGTGACATTCTGCAGCCCGGTGTCAGCGGAAACGAATCCGATATAGTTGTCCGGCCGCAACAATACGATGAAGCGCTTATTTGTGCCGAATACTTCAGCGATTGCTGGTGAAAGAAGCAGGGAGTGAAAATCGACTGCGCCGCCGTGTGCGGATCCCAGTTCCCGTTGAAACTCCGCCGAATCATTTGGTGAATCCGAGAAAGAAAGAACGTGAAACTTTGGCTGACGTAGTTGGTCGTAAATACTCTTGCCGTCCATCACAAAATACGGCATGCGATCGCCGGCTTTGATATTGAAGTCTTCGTCACCAGCATGTTGGCTCAGCGAGCTGTGTCGATAGTTAATTCCAATCTGCGAGATCGTAGGAAAGATGAAATTCTTGACCGCATCCAAGCCTAAGAGATATTTGGCTACGGCTGGTAATACATTGGTCCGCAAAAATGCCAGGAACCATTCTGACCCGGCTACAAATTGAAAGAGTCTATCGGTCGTCTCAAGTAAGCGTTTCGCATTCTCCAATCTCTCTTCGTTATATGTTTCGAGTAGCTTTTCATTCGCGCCCCTCAGAACGAGGGCCATTTTCCAGGCGAGGTTATAGGCGTCCTGTATGCCGGTGTTCATCCCTTGGCCGCCGGCGGGAGTATGAATGTGCGCGGAATCGCCAGCCAGGAAACCCTTTCCTTCTGAAAACCGATTCACGTGACGAGTGTGGACGCGGTAGGTTGAAAACCATTCAACGTCGTGAATGTCGAGGTTGAGTTTCGCTTTCTCTTTGATGTGACGCTCGATCTCTTCATAGAGAATCTCGCCCTCATCTTTCTCGTGTCCCTCAGGAAAGCTTCCCACGATCCTGTAACGCTTTTCGCCCTTCAGTGGAAAAAAGACGAGGAGTGTGTCTCTCGATAAACAGATGTGCAAAGAGTCATGACTGAATTCCCAATCAACCTGCGCGTCCGCAACATAGAACATCCGTTCAAACGTGCTGCCTTCAAACTCCAGCCCCAACAAGTGCCTGGTCGGGCTCTTTGCACCGTCGCATCCAACCAGATACTTCGCCTCGATGGTATGGTCTGCGGAACCCGCGGTTTGAACGCGAGCACTTACACCAGTGCTGCTTTGACTAAAATCGACTAGTTCGGTGTTCCATAAGACATCTCTTCCCTGGCTCCGAAGGTAGTCATACAGAAGTTTTTCGTTCTTGCTCTGTTCGAGCAGCAGCATGTAGGGATATGCGCTCAAGCCTTCGCCGATAGCAGACAGATCTATTTCGCCTCGAACTTCGCCCTCGGCAAGCATGCGTCCTTTGCCGGCAATGGTTCCTTCACTGACCGCCCTTTGAGCCAGATCCAGTTGTTCGTAGATCTCGAGCGTCCGAGCTTGAACTCCGATAGCTTTTGAGAACGGCGTGACGCCTTCGTTCTTTTCGACTATGACAAATTCGACGCCGTGCCGAATGAACTGGCAAGCGAGCGACAACCCGGTGGGACCAGCGCCAACGATCAGAACATCAGTTTCCATCGCTACTCTCGCGTTTGACCTGAACAAATTGAGATTCGGCGCTCATGCTAACAGCAGCAGAAACAAATTGTGAATAAAATCGGTTGGTCTTGCACTGGAGGAAGAAAGGATATCCAGCGAAGTCATTCGTTCAAAGGTTCAAGATTCTGACAGACAGGATCTCGACGAGCGTGTTCAGGGTGATTTCACTTGTAACGGGAAACGGTTGGAAGGAGTGAAGATTTACTGTGAAAGTTTTGAAGCGGGTCTATATTCAGAAGGAGTTATGCTTCAGGCCTTCCTTCGTCAAAGTGGCGATTCACCACATCAATTAGGTTTCTAAGACTTTCATCGGTGCGAGCCACATTCTCGTCTGTGCGTTGCAGTTGCTCATCGGTTTGGCGCAGTTGCTCGTCCGTACGTTGCAGCTGCTCATCTGTGCGCTTCTGAGAGTCGACCAAAGCATCAATTTTGGCGTTCACAAACCTAAAGCCTTCGAGGGTAACACTAGCAAGGTGGGTCACAACGTCCCCACTGCGCGCTATGATCTGATTGGTTTCGGTTTGAGATTCACGCAGCTGTTGGATGTCAGACGCAAACTGCGCTTGCTGCTCCACAATAAAAGACATTTTACGCTCGAACTCTTCGTTAGTGGCCATTGCTAGTCTCCCGGAATCCAAACTTAAGATAGCGAGTGCAAGCTGCTGAGGCAACCATTCGGTGCACTGTAGATCAGGTTCCTCCAAAGAAAAAGGGATCGCTCAAGAAGTTGTTATTCCGCATCTTGCCAGATCTCTGGCATGCCCAACGGCCCAACTTGCAAGCAAACATCTCGGATGCTATTCATCCTCTAATGTCGGTACTGCTTTTCTTCATCGATGGTCTTGGCATTGGCGTCCGTGGTCCGTCAAATCCATTCGACGGACTTAAAGACGCTGAGCCGCTTGCTCACTTTCATGATGAACAACTATCGACCATCTACGACGGTATTGTCGTTCCGACCGATGCCGGGTTAGGCGTCGCAGGCAGACCGCAAAGCGCATCCGGACAGACAACAATCCTGACCGGCATCAATGCACCTTCCCTACTCGGTTACCACAAGCAGGGGTTTCCCAACGCAGCCATGTTGGAAATCATTCGCGAGCATTCAGTCTTCCTGCAATTGAAGCGCGCCGGGGTTGGACCAGTGACTTTCGCCAACACCTACACGCAACGTTTCTTTGATGAGCGCCCAAGATGGATCTCGGCGACGACCGCAGCAGTTGAGGCCGCAGGATTACCATTCAACAGAGTCTCAGATCTCAAGCAGGACCGCGCCGTATACCAGGACTTTACGAATCGGATGTTGATTGAACGAGGCGAAGATGTGGACCTAAGAACTCCAGAAGAGGCTGGTTCAGTGCTCGCCGGAATTGTTAGCCGGAATCGTTTCACTCTCTACGAATACTTCATCACTGACAAAATCGGACACCTTCAGGATCTTCTGGCCGCGCGCTACACGCTCCAATCGTTGGCGCTGATGATTCGCACTATGCTTTCGAAAATTGATTTGGACAAGACTTCCGTTATACTCACCAGCGACCACGGCAACATTGAAGATCTCTCATCGCGAAATCACACGCTGAATCGCGTGCCAACTATTATCTGGGGCGCACGGCGAAACGAGATCGCAGGTCGTATCAAGAGTCTCGCAGACATAACGCCAGCGATTGTTTCAACGTTGACGTCGGCAAGCGGTTCATAGTCCAACCTCTACTGTTCCGGAGAACCTACGCAAGCGAAAGCTTGTACTCTGAACTTCTTGACTCCTCCAACCAAACATGACCACCACGCCAAATCCGCATCCGACCCGACGACACGATAAGAACAACCCGCGCGAAGTCTTTGGCTGGAAGATGTACGACTGGGCCAACTCCGCTTTTTCGACAACGATCGTGGGCGCGCTTTATGGTCCCTACCTTACCGAGATTACCCAACGCGCGGTAGGACAAAACGGAGTCGTTTTCAACCTGGGACCACTCGGCGCGATCACAGCCAAGTCGTTCTTTCCTACCTGCGTTTCCGTCGCCGTCTTTCTTCAGATTTTTCTGCTCCCCGTACTCGGGTCGATTGCTGATTATTCAAATCTGAAGAAGAAGATGCTGGCGTTGTTCTGTTATATCGGAGTAGCCGCTACGTGCTTGATGTTTTTCGTAGCTGGACAGCTGTATTGGCTCGGCGGGTTGCTCTTTGTGATTGCTAATCTTGGGTTTGGGGCCGCGGTGGTGGCCTATAACGGCTTCCTCAACGAGATCACCACCGAGGATCAACGCGATAAAGTTTCCAGTCGTGGCTTTGCTTACGGATATTTAGGCGGCGGTCTCTTGCTGTTGTTGAATTTTCTGCTGGTAAAGAGCGCGCCAGGCATTGGACTCGATCCCTTAATGGCCGTGCGCATTTCGCTTCTTTCCGCCGGAGTTTGGTGGGGCGGTTTCGCGATAATTGCGCTCACACTTCTCAAAACTCGAGCTGCGGAGAAATCGTTGCCGCCAGGCAAAACCTACTTGACGATCGGATTCTCTGAACTTGGCAGGACGTTTCGAGAATTAGGCCGTTTGCGTCACACCTTGAAGTATCTCGTTGGCTATCTTCTTTACAACGATGGCATACAAACCGTGATCAGTATGGCCTCGGTTTTTATGGCCCAGGAACTCTTCACTTCGAAGGGATTGGAAACCGATCAATCATTTCTGCTCGGTATCTTTCTGATGGTCCAGTTTGTGGCAATCGCTGGTGCGCTTCTTTTTGAGAGAATTGCCTACGCCCTCGGAACCAAGAAGGCAATCCTGATCTCTCTTGTTCTTTGGGCGAGTGTCGTGATCTATGGCTACGGTTTCCTCCAGACCACCACCCAAGCGTGGGCGATGGGCGCTGTGATCGCCATCATCTTAGGCGGGTCGCAAGCTCTTTCGCGGGCGCTCTTCTCGCGGATGATCCCGCCGGGCCGCGAAGCTTCTTTCTTTGGAATTTACGAAGTATCGGAACGGGGAACGTCGTGGTTAGGCCCACTAGTTTTTGGAATCGTGGTGGCCGCCACCAACTCTTATCGGCAAGCTATGCTTTCGCTGATCATCTTCTTCGTGGGCGGCGCAATTATTTTGTATCTGACCGATACCGATCGGGCCATTCATGAGGCAGGTAATCTGTTACCCGAGGAAGCTGCGAAGGAACGCTGAGTCAGCCGGCCAGCTTTGTTTTTTTCTTTTCGGTGGGTTTTTCAAGGCACTCGCGCGAACAATAGGTCGAACTCGCGCTACTCCCAATCGCTCTATCCGCCGGAATCCACGTACCGCAACCGACGCACCTCACGAGCCTACTCTCGGAGGGAACCCTCTTTGTCCCAACTCCCGAGGCTCCAGGTTCAGAAGAGGTAACGGCCCGGACCGTAGTTAGAACCTTTTTGATCGCCTTTATGTACGGGTGAACGCGAGAGTAGATCAGCAGCAACACGAGGAGCAGCAGCGCAGCAATGAAGAGGTATTTCAAGATAGTTGCTTACGCGCAGTCGAGTTAGCTCTGATCGTCACCTGATTTAGGGGTGGGTGTATATAAGACATCTACATTACGCCTGCGCGGAGCGGGATCGGTGGCACGTCGTCGTGGAGTCGAGTCACGATTGCGTCGATCTACACTGCCTGCTGGCAAGCCCTTGCCATGAACCGCTTCCTCGAGAATGCGCGTGATCTCTTGTGACAGAGTTCGATGTTCGGCCGCCGCGCGCCGGCGTAATGACTCTTTGAGGTGGTTCGGTACGTACGCGCCGATGAAAACTCCCTTGCGATTCGCCATTTCTGCCGAGCCTCTCTTTCGAAGACAGGTTGTACGAGCTGGTGAGCGTCTGGAATATATTAAGCCTTGCGAAGAAAACAGGTCTGTAAGCCGAATTCTGTACTCCGATCCCAAATCTGAGATCTCAGATCTGAGATCTTAGATTTGGAATCGAAGTGGCGATCATTCATCTAGCCCAACTGTTGCCAGTTGGATCAAGCGATCTACCCGGAGGTCGTAGCAACGCTTTCATTCGAGACCCAAAGATCTCAAACTCAGCGTGCTTCGGGCGAGCAGCCCTGTTTGACGCCTCCCTATTTGATCTTGCACTGCGAGGAGTTTGCCTGGCCGCAGATGTCACCACCTACGCCGGTGCGCTCTTACTTTAAGCCCCTAAGGGCCGCACCATTTCACCCATCACCCCGCGTTTGAGATTTGAGATCTCAAACGAAATCTCAAAACCGCGAGGCTGGTCTGTTTTCTGTTGCACTTGTCGTCGCTCGAAAATCTCAGATCTCAAATTTCCCTGCCGAAATCTCAGATCTGAGATTTTCAAACGCCCCGCCGTTAGCGGGCTCGCTGCCCTGTAGTGTTCGGACTTTCCTCTCCCGAAACCGCATGAATCGTGAAATCCATGGGCTTCAGCAGCGACCGCCCGACCTGTTCTCTCGCAAGGCCGGGGGAGTATACCAAACCCTGTTCAACAGGTACAACGCACGTCAGGCTGCCCTAAAACTGTGCCTATCCAAAGTATTTGAACCCAACGCGTAAGCTGTGGAGGAGAGATTGAGGCACTACTAGAGCCAGCGTTAATGAGACCAGAGCGTGAGAAAGCGCCAGGGCAAATAAGTTTTGTTGGCGTTGATATGCGGCTGCCCAAATAAGTCCCCCGACCATCGTAAGAACCGTGAGCCAGGGATTTGGTAGGTGAACAAGGCCAAAGCACAAACCCACCAGCAACACGCTCCCTCGGCCCCGGCCAAGAACAAGCTCTGCTCGCCGATTGATGAAACCATTCAAAGCGTATTGCTGAAACAACGCCCAGAGCGGAAGGGCAAAAAAGCGATTGCGCCAGGGCGCAACATGGATCGTGGTGTTGGCCAGGAAGGCGATGACGATGATCACGACAATCGCTGCCACTGTCGGCAATACGATTAGCCGTAACGCTGGCAGAAAATTGTCGACGCGAAAGCCAATATCTCGAAGACTCTCTCCCCGTTCTCGATGGGAAACGATCATTAGCGCCAATGCAAGTATGATCGGGACTGCCATTATCAACTTGCTGCGTCCAACGAACGCGAGCACAACCCACTCGGCTATCAGGCAAGACACCAGGACGGACACAATCTCCCAAACTGCCAACCATCGAGCGCGTTCGTTAGGCTTAAGGCTATCCAATCTATCTATACCTGCACTCATCTATTTGGGTAACGGGACCAGTCTTCCATTCGGCTCGACCCGGAATTGAATCGGGTCGCCGAGTAGTTGCAGTGACTTCCGTGCGCTGCCACCACTATCATGTCGTGCATATACACCTGCTGTATGCACGCCAGCTCCGAGCTTTGGCAAGGGGAACGCGTAACCATGCCACTCATCTTTGGACCAACCTGCGGCCTTCACATCAGGGCGTGAAAGGCTGGCTACCTGTGTGCCTACCAACTGATCGTCCACGTACAACTGCACTTCCACACGTCCCCAGGGATCGGCGTTATTGACTGCCCAACCCACAATCGCCTCGTCACGAACTTCTCCCCAACCATGAAAATACGGAGGTACTAGCGCCGTATATGCGAAAACAGCCAAGACACCAACCAGTATTGTCTCGGCAATTGATTTTGCGATGAGGACGTTGATCAAATTCGGGGAAGGTGTGCGCATTGGATTTGGGCACAGCATTATAGGGCCATGCCCCCGAACTGTCAGTTTTCGCTTCGCTTGCTCGTGAACGGTGCCGAGACTCTTTTGACTGGATTGAAAAAAAGAGAGCGGCCCTCAACGAGCCGCTCTCAGCGAATTCTCATTACGCGGAATGTTTTAGTTGCCCGACATCACTTCTATCCGGTCTCCCTTTTCCAACACGGGATCTGCCACCTTCCCGGTCTGGATTTTCTTAAGATTGTGATCCGAATTAACCAGACGGCCATTCGGACCGACGCGTGAAATTCGAATCCTCGCGTCACCCTTCAACGTTACGCCACCGCTGGCAAGAAGAGCCTGCGTCAGGGTTAAGCCGTCATGAAATGACTTTTGTCCCGGTGAACCGATTGCCCCGCCGATGAAGAAGTACTCCTTTGGGCCTTGAGACGCACCCGAAACTCTAATGACATCACCAGCAACTATGAGCGTCGCGGCATGATTCGCGTCGTTGAGATCAAGCTCCATCGGGCTTCGCCCCTGTCGCGTGATCGTCGCACGTCCAGCTTCAGGCAGCACTAGCGATTCCGCCAACATTGCGTAGAGTGGAATAGCCTCACGTCGTAGAATTTTCCGCCCAGGCGCTGCCACAAAACCAGTAACGGTCACCGCATGACTAGCGTAGTCACGAACTACCACATTAACCATCGGGTTATCCAGAATCTTGATTCGTTGCCTCAATCGGCCGGCAATTTCCGCCGTGGTCAGACCGACTACGCTGATGGGTTCACCAGCAAGAGGGTATTCGAGAAAACCTTGTTCACCCACAGTGAAGAGAGTTGACTCGTTCTGACGGTTGCCGGCGATCTGCACGTCCAGCACGTCGTTGGGACCCACTCGGTATATCTGAGTGGAAACCATCGACACGGGGGTTAGGGTCGAAAACAGATTTGAGGGTGTTTGAGGTGAAACGCTCGGGGGCACCGGAGTTGTCGCCTTTTTCGGGTCTGCTGGTAAAGATCCGCCCGTTCGACGGAGTCGGGCCGCTTCCGAATGATTATTCAGTACGGCTGAAGGCTCTGTAGCTTCGGTAGAGGCTTTCTCCTCGGAGGTATCGGTCCTAAGTACTCGAGCGCGCGAGATCAGCGGAGGATTCGAAGCGGGAACCGCCGACTCTGTAGCAGGCTTGCTGGCAGCGGCTACCGATTTGACCTGACCCGATGCGGTGGTTGCGACTCCGACGATGAGGATTGCGACGGCAAAAACTGGTTTTTTCATGGTATTTCGGGCCCTTTTTTGAGCTTGCCAGCGTCGGGGGGTGGCTGATTTGTGAGCTTCCCTCGGCAGGGTTGCCCACTATTAATAAACGCTCAAAAGGCGTGATTTCTCAGAAGTTAAGGGAAATCTGAAGAGATTTAGATGTGGGAGATGTCAGCAGGTGTTACTGACTTTGCCTGGGCACCGGCAGGTTCGCCGGTTGAAATAAATCATACCACAACTTGCCGAGCCGCTCGCGAACAAGATTTTCAACTTCGTCGGCCGTCTCAGCTTTGAGACATTCTGACACGATGTCGCGCGCAATGCGGGTATCTATTCGGGCTACTGTCCTGCTGACTCGAGGAATCGCAGAGGGCGTCATGCTAAGGTCCGTAGCGCCGAGTCCAAGGAGCAACACCACGTATGCTGGAGTTGAGGCCATCTCACCGCAAACTATCGCGGGAATGCCGGCCTGGCGGGCCGCTTTGAGACCGTGGTCGATACTTCTGAGAACTGCGGGATGGAGGGTTCGAAACCAGTCGGCCACTTCATCGTTGCCACGATCCACGGCCAGCGTGTATTGCACCAGGTCGTTGGTGCCAAGCGCAAAGAAGTCGACTGACTTGGCAATACTGTCGGCCGTCCAGACTGCGGAAGGCACTTCAATCATTGCCCCTACTCTGATAGGTGCAAGCTGAACTCCCTCAGTGGCTAGATTCTCCAGCTCTTCACCGATGATTGCTTTCGCCCTTCTCACGTCAGCCACATCAGCAACCATTGGCAGGACGATTCGCAAGTGGCCTGACTTCGAAGCTCGCAAGATAGCTCGTACCTGAGTACGCATGACCGACTCGTTCACCAAACCGAACCGGATTGCCCGCAGGCCAAGGGCCGGATTCTTTTCGGGTTCCCGAGATAGCTCGCGCAGATTCTCCGCACCAAGGTCAAATAGCCGGATGACGACACCGTCGTCCCCGGCAACCCTGGCTACCTCTTCGTAGGCTAGCCTTTGATCTTCCTCCGAGACGATGACCCCTCGCCTGGCCAGCAGGAATTCCGAACGATATAAACCGACTCCACGCGCCCCATGTTTTTCGACGCCGTCGAACTCCGAGGGAAGCTCAATATTGGCGCGTAACACCACTTCAATTCCGTCTTCAGTCAGAAGCGGTCCGGCAACTCTCGCGTCGCTTGCCCGGGTGGTTGGTTTGCGAGTGGCGGCTTCACGTCGGTAGTGTTCGAGAGTCGCCACCGAAGGATGCAGAATAACTTCATTGCGCGTGGAGTCGACAATGATTTGATCGCCTGTGCGGGTACGCCGGAAAAAATCCCGCAGACCTACGACTGCAGGGATTCCGATTCCCCTGGCAAGAATAGCTGTATGTGAAGTCCAACCTCCGGTGTCAGTCGCGAGCGCCCGAGCATGTTCAAGATCGAGTTCGGCGACTGCCGAAGGCAGCAGATCCTGAGAAACGACGACTGCATCTTCGGATAGATTTCGCTGCGCAGAGGCTGCACCGCTAAGGGCCACCACGAGACGCTGCATGACGTCCTCGATGTCTGAACCCCGTTCGCGTAGATATTCGTCCTTGATTTCAGAATAGAGAGCAAGCAGCCGATCGCCGACTACCTTGATGGCCCATTCGGCATTCGCATGATGGGTGACTATCTGTTCCTCAACGTCGTCAGTTAGTTTCTTGTCTTCCAGCAACAACTGATGGGCGTCAAAAATGTAGGCATGCTCCTTACCCAGCCTCATTTCAGCCTGGTGTTTGATTGCCATCACCTGGTCACGCGCAATCTCAACCGCCGCGCGAAAGCGCTGACACTCGGATTCCACATCGTCAACATCAATTTTCCAGTGGTAAATGTGTTGAAGGCCATCGTGCATGCGCAGCACCTGACCAATGACGATGCCTTCCGAGACACCTAACCCTTTAAAACGAATTTCCTGGAGTTGTTGCATTACGTCGCCGATTCAGGTTCTAGTTCGCCAAATCCGTCAGCGAAGAGATGATCAATCGCGGTCATAGCTGCATCCTCGTCAACACCCTGGACGCTGGCGACCAGATTTGTGCCGGTGCTGGCCGCAAGCATTAACACACTCAAGATCGATTTGGCGTCAGCTGACGTTCCTGTATCCAGCCGTCGCAATTCAACTGAGCTGTCAAACGCACTGGCGACGCGCACCAGTTTGGCGGCTGCCCTTGCATGCAAGCCGAGACGAGCCTTCACCGTGAGCGTGCGCTCCAGCATTAGCGAGTTTCCGTCTTGTCGGGCGGGGCCAGCAGGTCACCGGCACGATAAATACCCTGGCGACCAAGATCGCAAACCCTCTGCGCCGTTTCTGTTAGTGAAATCTGACCCGTTTGACTGGCTAGTTTGATAACCATGGGCAGGTTTACGCCGGTAACGACTTCGATGTTTCCGTCGTCTAAGAACATCGATGCGATGTTGGTTGGTGTTCCGCCAAACATGTCGGTTAAGAGAAGGACACCTGCGCCCTGCGACACCTTAGTGATTGCGCGCTGCACCTCATCGCGCGCCGCGTCGACATCATCATGCCAACCAATCGAAACAGCGGAAATAAAAGAGATTGGGCCGACAATCATTTCTGCGGCTGCCAAAAGTTCGCCCGCCAGGTGGCCGTGGGTCACGATCACGCCGGCGATTCTTGGTTGCACATCTTTATTGGAGCCGGGTTGGGTGTTACTGCTCATGACATGTTTTGCCTTTGAAATGCGATAACGCTAAGCCAGAACAATTCATCGAGTTCGGTTGGCTTTCCGTACATCTCGATGGACCACCTGGGCTTCAAAACCCGCGTTGCGAAGATTACGCCCCAGAGCATTCGCCACCATAACTGAGCGATGACGTCCGCCAGTGCAACCGATACCCACGGTCACGTACGACTTCCCCTCCCGCTTGTAAAGAGGCAAGAGATAGTTAAGCAGATCGCTGAAGCGCTTGAGCGTTTCCTCAACTTCAGGTTGCGCTCTCAGGTACTTGACGACCCGTCTATCATGCCCTGAAAACCGCTTGAGCTCCGGGACAAAATGTGGGTTTGGCAGATGTCGAACGTCAAACAATAATTCCAGATCGCGAGGGCCCCCAAACTTATGCCCAAAGCTCAGAACTTGCACGCGCATTAGTCCACCTTTGCGATCTGGACTAAAACGTTCAAGCAGGTGCCTTCGGAGAGTATGCACTGTGTGCTCCGAAGTATCGATGATCTGATCAGCCTCAGCACGGACACGACGCATGGCTTTGCGTTCGGCTTGTATTGCTTTTAGTAAGCCCTGGCCCTGGTCTGCCGGATGAGGCCGCCGTGTTTCGCTGAATCGGTGCTGCAGAACAGTGGTAGAAGCTTCCAGAAATAAGACGTAAACGGAATGGCCAGCATCTCGGAGTGCGGCGAGCTGAGTGCCAAAATCTGCCAGGAAGGTTCCTTCCCTTATATCAATGACCAGTGCAGCACGCTCGATTCCCTTCTCTGGACGACCGGCTGTAACCAGGCGCGCAAACGTCGGCAACATTGTGATCGGCAGGTTATCGACACAGAAGTAACCCAGATCCTCAAACGCATTAGTGGCCGCAGACATCCCGGAACCACTAAGACCGGTGATCACTACAATCTCGGGTGAACTCTCGTCGTCTGCTTTTTTGACTTTCTTGGCCGGCTTCTTCGTCACAGGGTTCCTTTGACCGGAGCATGGTGTCGGGAGGTTCAGCCTAGGGCTGAGCGGAAGCCGCGCGAGTTACGAGACTCAATTCCAACTCAACTTGATCGCCCAGGAACGCTGGGTTGTCAGGCCGGCTGAAATTGATTCCATAATCTTTGCGATTGACTGTGGTCCGCGCGGTGACTCCAAGGGTGGTTTTTCCGTCCTTTGCGTTTTTAGAAACCCCGTTAATCGTAAATGGCAGAGTAATCTCTTTACTCACACCCCGCATCGTGAACGTTCCATGCGCCAGCAACTGGTTGCCTTTCTTTTCAACGCGATTGGATTTGAAGGTGATCTCTGGGAACTTCTCAACGTCAAAAAAATCGGCGGTGCGCAAATGCGCATCGCGGCGCTCGATGCCAGTGTCAATGCTTGTTGCCTTGATGGTCGCATTGACCGAAGACTTCGTCACATCAACATCGTCATAAACGATGGCGACGGTAAAGTCGGTGAATTTACCTCTCACCTGCGAGAGGCCGCCCATAATCGGCATAGAAAAGCCGATGTTCGAGTGTGCAGTATCTATCTCATAGTTAGTAACCGCACCATAGGCGTAGGTCACGATGAATGCGATTGCAAGCATCACCGTCATAAGCTTTTTCTTGAACATAATTTCTCCGTGTGTTAATCCGGTCCAATCTAACCAAGTTTCCAGACACTAATACGAAGCCCGTAACGATTACAAGTCTCGCTCAGGAATCCGCGACTTTCAAAGGGTTCTTGAATATTGAAATCAGATTAAGGCTCAATCAAACCGAAGTTGCCGTCCTTCCGTTTATACAGAACGCCGATCCTTTCGGTGTCGGCATCACGAAACACGACAAACTGATCTGCCTGCGCTGTTAGTTTCAGCGACGCCTCTTCAGCGGTCATGGGCTTGATTGAATACCGCCGCGCAGCAATGATTCGAGGAGGGCTTGGACTTGCTTCCAATTGGCCATCTGGACTCGGCGCTACTGATCCAGTCCGTCGCGCGCCTTGCTTTCGATCGATGATTTTTTTCTTTAGCTTAATCGCCTGGGTTTCCACTTTTTCCATGGCACGAGTGAGCGCCATGTACATGTCGGCATTCATTTCCTTGGCGGTCAACGTGTGATCGCGCCAGTGCACTACCAATTCGCCGATATGCCTGTTTTTTTCAACCGTTATGATTACGTGGGTTGAAGCTTCCGTGCCGTTAAAAATATGATCAAGCTTCTTGAAGTGATCTTGAACGTGCTTGCGGATGCCGGGTGAGACTTCTACGTGACGACCAGTGAACTCAAATTTCATTAGGTAAAACCCTCCTCGCAATATTCAAAGATAACTGCTTTACACTTACCTGGTGAACAGCAGGGGGCTAGTTATTTCAAAGACACTAAACAATCGCTTTGCGCTCACGCGAGCCGGGGATGCTCATTTGGTCGCGATACTTCGCGACAGTTCGACGAGATAACTTAATTCCATCCTTGGCCAGGATCTTCACCACCTGGTCATCAGTGATCGGGCTATGTGAATCTTCTTCTTCAATCAGCTTCTTGATTTTCAACTTGATGATGCGCGTCGATATTTCTTCGCCGTCCTCATTCAACATGCCCTCGGTAAAAAACCTGCGCAGCTCAATCACGCCCTGAGGGGTGTGCGCATACTTGCGATTCACTACACGCGACACTGTCGAAAGGTGCATGCCGATATCTTCAGCAATATCCTTCAACATCATCGGCTTGATGTGTTGAACTCCATGATCCAGAAAATCTTTTTGACGATGAACGATCGACTCTACCACCTTGTAAATGGTCTGCCGCCGGTGCTCAATATTCCGTAGTAGGTCTACCGCCGAACGCATCTTCTCGCGGATGAAACTCTTCGTCTCATTGCTGACGTCTGTCTTGCCGAGCATCTGTTGATACTGCTGGCTGACGCGTAGACGTGGACTGCCATCATCAGAAAAATAGATCACGTAGTCTTCATCGCCCTCATCCAACTTCTCGATGTAGATTTCGGGAGCGATCAGAATTGGCTCTTCCGATGAATATCGACGCCCCGGATAGGGATCGAGCGTCCGAATAAACTGCAACTCATGCAGCAGCGTATCGACGTCACTGCCGATCTGCTTCGCGAGATGGGGCAATTTGTGCTGCTGCAGGTCGGACAAATGATCGCTGATCAGCTTCGATGCCAACCTATCGCTTTCGCCGAGCAGTTCAACCTGAACCAGCAGACACTCCCTGACGTCGCGCGCGCCACAGCCTATCGGATCAAGGCGCATCAATGCCTGTCTGGCCTCTTCAACCTTCTCCTCGGTCCAACCGCCCATTGCCGCAATCTCTGCATTGGTGGCGCTTAAGCGCCCATCAGCATTCAGGTTTCCAATCACGCTGATGGCTGCATCACAGACTTCTTCCTCGATTTGGCTCATGTGAAGTTGCCATTCGAGGTGCTCAGCCAGTGATGGAGCGCGCGTCAGGAATTGTTCGAAGGTTGGGGCGTCTTCTTTGTATTCGATTTCCTGTGTTTTGTATCCGGGATCAAGGTAATCCTGAAACTCGCGTCCAAAATCAATCTCTTCAAAGGCGTCGCGCGGCGTGTCGTCACCAGCGATCTCGTCTCCACCGACATCGTCACTGGACTCCGAGGGCCCAAACTCCGAAGATTCGCTCTCACCTTCGTTGAAAGTTGGAGCCAGCGTTTCAAGTTCGCCGGATCCGTTTGACGACGGACTTCCCAACTCAGGTTCAACGGCCTCTAGTTGCTGCGACTCTGGTGCGGCGCCTGGATCGGCGCTGGTTAGGTGGTCAAGAATTTTCTCAGCCAGTTCGCCAACTTCTTCCTGAGTGGCGACTTCTTCAAGCACCGGATTCTCCAGCAACTGTTGCTGAATAAGATCGCCGAGCTCCAGCGTAGTCATCTGCAACATCTCGATCCGCTGACGCAATTGGGGCGTTAGCACGAGTCGTTGAGAGAGGCTGGTAGTTAGTTTAAGAGACATTTCTTAAAGCCAGACCAATATTCTTTAATGATTTTTGGTTACTTGGCGCGCAGGGAGATTATACTCGATTAGAGCATATTTGTGCGCCCGGGCTTCACATTCGAAACTTGTCACCGAGATAAAGTCGTCTAACTTCCGCGTCTTCGGTTAGCTCACGAGGACCACCAGCGCGGAAAATTTTTCCGTCGGCCATAATGTAGGCGCGGTCTGTAACTCCTAATGTTTCCCTGACATTATGATCGGTGACCAGGATGCCGATACCGCGACGACGTAGATATAAGATTACATTTTGAATGTCGTCAACAGCTTTCGGATCGATACCAGCGAAAGGTTCATCCAGCAGAATGTATTGCGGTTCGGTTGCAAGCGCGCGAGCAATCTCTGTTCGCCTTCGCTCGCCGCCTGAAAGTGCTTCACCTCTTGTGTTCCGAACGTGAGCGATACCAAATTCTTCCAACAACTCCTCCAGCCGAGTCAACCTCTCTCGCCTGCGAAGTCCCATCGTCTCGAGGACGGCAAGAATATTTTGAGCTGCTGTCATCTTGCGAAAGATCGATGGCTCCTGAGGCAAATAGCCAACTCCAAGGCGAGCCCTGAGATACATCGGTAAACGGGTTACATCGCGTTCACCCAGGCTTACGACACCAGAGTCCGGACTTTCAAGACCCACAATCATGTAGAAGGTTGTGGTCTTTCCGGCACCGTTTGCGCCGAGCAGGCCGACAACTTCTCCGCGGTTGACGTGCAGACTGACATCGTCAACTACTCGTCGACCACCATAGGTTTTTCTTAATTGGACTGCAGCTAACGCAGAGGCGGGATCTGGGAGTCGCATCTCCGAATCAGTCGAACTTGATTGGTGCGCAACTCGTTGGTTGTCGTGGGCATCGTTTGCTGGCGCGATTTCTACCTCTTCACGTGTAAGCATAAAAAAGAGAGACCAGTTGATACCGAGCTACGGTCGCTTCACTTTGTGCGTCGATCTCACTCGACCCGGAGATTGCGGCCCACGAGCATCATCGGCCGTCACTCTACCGTCTCGCAAATTGAGCGTCAAACGCGCACTTTCCGTGTTGCCCTTCTCGACATCTTCGACCCGTGCAGGGTTTCCCTTGATGACCGCGACCTCGTCAACTGTCGTAAATTGGGCCCAATCACCAACGCCTTTTCGGCCCGGTTGAACAATCACGACGTTGCGCTGTGCGATTGTCTTCTCAACATCATTAGTCTCACGGTAAAGATAAGCATCGGCCACTCCCGACGTCAGCCGATCAGTGCCTTGCCGAATATCTACGTTCCCTTCGTAATGAATCGTTCGTGTCGCTTCGGAATACGACATCGCATCTGCATTGGCAAAAACAGGAACGCTACCGCCAGTCTTGCGCCGAGCGTTGTAGACTTCACTCTGCACGCGACCGTTGGCGTCCATCTTCTTATCCTTTGTGTAGATTGTGATCTTGTCGCCACGAACGTAATTATCGTCCTGCCACGCGCGAGCATTGCCCGTATAAGTTGCCATCCCGCTCTCATGATAAAACTCGCCCTTTTCGCTGACGATAAAAACGGGGCTCTTCACTTTTGAAAACGGCGTTGCGCCATTTGTTTGTTCCTGGCTGTAGTAGGTTGTCGCAGTCTTGCCTCGCGCATAGGACACGTGACCGGTCAAATCAGAATCCAATTCAACAGCCTTGGTTCGTGCCCTCGAGTCCCATACTGTCGGGTCGCCACCACGCAAGCGAACCATATTGTCAGCGGCCACATATGCGATGTTCGCGGCGACTCCATTTCTATCGTTTTCGCTAAACTTCGCATCTCCCTGGGCATCGAAGCGCTCGATGTCCTGCGTGTCTTTGACAAAGACCGCTAACATTTTCTGCGAGGTCAAAACTCTGGTGCCTCGGTCATCGACTTTCTGGACCGGATCGATTACCGCCTTCGCTCCCGTGCTGGCTGTAAAAGTGCGCGCGAGATTTCCAGCTTCAAAGAAGTCGCAATCAATACGAGGCGCCGTCAACGTTTTCTTATCGGCGCGGGGATGCTTCACCGTGGGATCGATGATCAGTTCTGCGTTCCCTACCGCCTCGGCTTTATCCAAATCCTTACCGGTAATCCGCCAGCTTAACTTCACCGCGTCCGCCGTGAGGCGCTTGCTCGCAGCTCGTGGATCACCGGCTTTCGACTTTGGCGCGGAAAGATCGATCACCGATCGCCCTTCGGTTCGCATTTGCTTAAGCAAGCTACGATCGTTTTGCGGTTGAAACAAAACCTCGATCAGGTTCGCGCCGCTCAGTTGAAAATCAGATTCGGCATCGAGCGACTTAGCTCCCGCACCGTTCATCGCGACAGCGCGCTCCAACCGTTGGTCCTTATCAAGCGCAAAATCCATATCAACTGAATGAACCTCGGCAGAACGGCCAGGCTCCATCGAACGCAAGTAAGCGTTGCCACGGATCTCAAGCTTTTGTAACCGTTGCTGTTCATTAAGATTCGCGTAGAGATTTTCGCCGCTCATTACATCGCGATCCTGTTCGGCTGTGACTCCACCTGAAAAAGAAAGTTTCATCGACTGCTGGTCGAACAGACCGCGCGCAGACCGAATAGTCACCGGTCGCGCTCGCGCAGCCGATAACTTCCCACCGTTCTGTGCGTCAGGTGACACCGTTATCTGAACGTCTCGTTTCAATTCCAGCTTTTTATTTTTCGATTCAACAATCGCGCCGTTGGATTGACCTGAGACGTTTTCCCGCGTGAATGAAATGGCTGCGTCTGTCTGCGCAATCTCGGTATTACGATCGTAGGAAATCGATTCCGTGGTTACCTTCAACGCGTCTTTCGTTTCCAGGTTCACATTTCCCTGGAACGTAATTACGGAGTTTGTCTTATCGGATATTGCCTTGGTTGCTGTGACCTGATCCGGCTTATCGCCTGTGTCGGGATAAATCGACAAGGTCACCTGATCAAGCTCGTGATGGCCGTCGGAAAATGTGACATCGCGTGAGGCCTTTAGCAGGAGATGAAGACGATCGCCTTTCATTACGCGTTGTTCATAGCCATTGAAAATGCCGGTGATTTCTTTGGAGAGTTCGGGCGCCTCTGACCTAAGGCGGAAAGGCTTGTTGTTCCTGAGCCGGTAATACGAGATAGCGACGAAGACGATGGCTGCCAAGAGAATGAAGATGGCCCCCGCTCGCGCAACCAGTGGCGCACGGGTGCGAAGTCCAATAGCAATCGCCCGTTTTCTCGTAATTTCTTGCATGGGTCGTAATAGTTAGCAGTGAGCAGTAAGCAGTGATCAGTAGTCAGTAATCAGCATTCAGCATTCAGCATTCAGCATTCAGCATTCAGCATTCAGAAATCGATTCGGTTATCAGATGCGCGAACATGCCTTAAATAACGCTCAGCCAGGACGTGAACACCAGATTGTGCCCGCTCAATACTTCCTGCCTCCTGGCTCCTACCTCCTACTGATTACTAATTACTGATTGCTGACTGCTTACTGCTCACCGCCTGCTGCCTGCTCTTTGCTGCCGCTCTAACGTCTTGCACGCACAACTGCAAAAACGTCTCGCCGGACCACTTAGTCGTTTCAATCGTATATGCGATGTCAACCGCGCCTTCTAATTCTGCCTTCCGTTCAGCGCTGTTCCACCAAATCGTCTCCAATGGACGGCGATTTGGACCGGCCACGCTTAGCTTCAGATGCCGTTGTCCAATTAGACGCGGTTCCGTAATGATGCACAAGTTGCGCGCCAGAAAGGTGGGACGTGAATTACCTGCCCCAAACGGTTCCAACAATTGCAGTTCATGCACTAATTCAAAACTGATTTCTTCGGTGGGCAGTTCTGCGTCGATTAAGACGCTGGGTTGCAAGTCTTCCGGCGTCAAACACGAAGCTGCATGCTCATTCAAACGGCGTCGAAACTCCGCGATATGTTCGCGTTTGATTGTGATTCCGGCTGCATGGGAGTGCCCCCCAAACTTTTCAAACAGATCCGCGCAAGAAGTTAGCCCATTGAGTAGATGATAAGGCTCGATGCTGCGCCCAGACCCATGCGCCACATCACCCTCAATCGAAAGGACCACGCATGGTCGATTAATGCGTTCTGATATCTTCGAAGCCGCTATTCCAATAACACCCCGGTGCCATCCTTCTCCGGCGATCACAGCCGCAAACGAATTCGCGGGGTCTTTATCGGCACCTTCGAGTTCTGTAATTGCCAGTTCGAATATCTGTTGTTGGACCTGTTTCCGTTCTTGATTGCGGTCGTCGAGATGTCTCGCCAGACGATCGGCCTCTATCTTGTCGGTCGTACCGAAGAGTTCGACCACGGCCCGAGCGGCATCCATCCGGCCGGCGGCATTTATTCTCGGGCCCAATCGAAAGCCAATGTCGTATGCAGTCATGGTGGTTCCATCGCCGCAGCCGGCGACTTCCATCAATGCTCGCAATCCCGGGTTCGTGGCTTTCGGTAAATCTCTTAGACCAAGCGCGACGATCGCGCGGTTTTCACCAGTCAGTTTAGCGACGTCAGCCACAGTCCCAATCGCCACTACTTTTAAGAACGCCGCGATTTGAGATTCGCGTCCACGACGCCGAAACAAAGCTTCGACGAGCTTGAAAGCAACTCCGACGCCTGCCAGATTTTTGTCCGGGTAGCTACAGCCAACTTGGTTAGGATTGAGGACAGCAAATGCGGGAGGAACGCCCTCGCCTTCATCGGGAAGATGGTGGTCGGTAATTATTACGTCGAGCCCGTTGTCCCTGGCCCAGTAAAGAGGTTCATGAGCGCGAATGCCGCAGTCAACGCTGATCGCGAGCTTGTATCCTTCTGCAACCGCTTTCTCCAACGCCGCCTGCTGGATCCCGTAACCCTCGGTGAACCGGTGTGGGACATGAAATCCTGTGCGGCCGCCAAGGAGATTCAAGGCCCGCAAAAGCAGAGCCGTTCCGGTCGTGCCATCGACATCGTAGTCGCCGTAAACAAGGATCGGTTCCGCATTGTCGATTGCTCTCAACAAACGATCGACAGCTGCGGACACTCCGCGCATCAGATAAGGATCATGAAGTTGATCGTAGGAGGGATTTAGGAAATGCCTGGCGGAAAACTCATCCTCGCAGCCACGAGAGATAAGCAGCGCTGCCATCGTTGGTGAAACGTCCAGAACGCGGGCCAGTGCGGCGACACGATCAGTGTCGTGCTCACGCACAATCCAACGTTTCTCATTCATGTGAGGGGCTTCAACAATTCAGGATTTAATCCGCGACCCTATTCAGCAAACCAGCCGTCAGCGTCAAGTAGCTTAACACCGATTCTCCTTCGCCCATCAATCTTGTCGGTCCAAACACCATTAACCTCCGCCTCCAGTTCGCGTCCGAATGGCGGGATTAGTTTGACGATGGATCCAAACGGGACATCGACGTCGAGAATGATGGTGGCGCCGCCGCGGCTAATTTTAATTGCGTGGGCCTGAACTGTGAAAGGCTTTCCGGCAGTGGTGATGCCTGCCACTTCGAGAGCAAACTCAACTGGAACTCGGGGGCTGCGCGGGCGCTGGGAGGGCATGGCTCCACTGCGCGGGTCTTTGTCGTGCATTAATTACCGCCTTCTGGGAATGAGATTGACCCCTCATTTTTGGGTCGGGGGAGGAGTAGGGCAAACGTAGTTTACCTGAATCGAGAAATTTTTGGTAAACGTTTTCCTCTGCACTTACGCCGCGAGCGACCGGTTATAACCTGGGCCAACACCACGGAATTCCTGGAAGTGGAGAAGGACACTTCCAAAAAACTAAATCCATGATCAGTTCGCGTTTGCGGTTATGTAACCGCCCATCAACGCCAACATAATTAGCACCCCCACTACCAACCTGTAGCCAATAAAGATGCCGGTCGAATGCGTTCTGAGAAAACGCAGGAGAAACCAAATTGAGATGTAACCCACCACACCTGAAACAAATGTGGCAACAATCAAGGGGAGATAGCTACCGTCCGGCAATTTGTGAAGCGCTTCTTTCAGCTCGAGTGCGCCGCTCGCAGCAATCGCGGGGATAGAGAGCAGAAACGAAAATCGCGCCGCCGTCTCGCGTGTTTGACCCGCAAACAGTCCGCCCATCATCGTCGATCCTGAACGACTTGAACCGGGGATTAAGGCCAACACCTGAGCGCCACCGACGGCCAGGGCGTCTCCAATTCCCAGCTCCGTCATCGTTCGGTTTCTTTTTCCAACTACTTCAGCGATGGCCAGGAGAATAGCGACGACTATCATCATCGTGGCTATGACCCATAGGTTTTTTGTGAAGGTACCTTCAATCTGTTTCTTAAAGACCAACCCCACTACTGCTACCGGGATCGAACCCAGAATAACTAACCACCCAAGCCAGGCATCTTGCGAGAGACCAAAACGCCGGGACGCACCGGCCGGATCGGTATCTCGATTAGCGATGGGCTTTCGTGTAATCAGTGCGAGATGATCACGAGCGAAGGCTACTGTGATGTTGATGATGTCGCGCGCGAAATAAATCAATACGGCCAGAAGGGTCCCCAGTTGAATCACCGCAATTGTCGCAGTGGTTTGTTCGGCTTTGAGCGTCGCCTCAACGCCCTCGTATAAGCCGACCAGGCGAGACGCAAAAACCAGATGTGCGGTGGAGCTAATGGGAATGAACTCAGTCAAACCCTGGACAATGCCGAGGATGATAGCTTGTAAGATTGTCATCTAAGTGATGGGGCTTTGTACTTTGTACTTTGTACTTTGTTCTTTGTCCTTCGTACTCTGTCCTTCGTACTTTGTCAGTTGTTATTTGGGCCCCGCTCGAAGACTTCACGAAGATCTCAAGCTAGCATCTCCTCAAAGAACAAAGCTCAAAGTACAAATTTCGCTTTATTCCCTAAAAGAATTCCTTCTTGAAATCCGGTCATACATCCAGTTAGGCATGATCATTCCGGCTCGCACGATCGTCGCAAGTTGCCATGGAAATGCGTATGACTTCTTTCGCCTTTCAATCGCACCGACAATCTTCCTAACAGCATCAGGCAGCTCCATCAGGAATGGCATTTTTGCCTCACGTCCTGCTGTGAGCTGGGTCTTTATGAACCCCGGATGAATGATGGTTACGAAAATTCCTCGCGGCTCTAAATCCAGTCGCAAGCTTTCGAAGAAGGACGAAACTGCGGCTTTACTGGCGCCGTAGGACGCCGACTTTGGTAGTCCGCGATATGCTGCGAGGCTGGATATCGCTACCAGATGCCCCCGCCCGCGCTTCAACATTCCGGGGATGACGGCTGCGACGCTGGCCGCTGCACCGACCACATTAACGCCGAGGATTCGCGCCACCTCCGCAGCTTGTAACTCCGTCGCATCCGTGGTTGATCCGATTCCCGCATTTGCGATCAGTATGTCGACTGGTCCTAGTTCGACCTCGAGCTGTTCCACCAACCGACTGAGGCCAGCCGCGTCTTCAACGTTACCAGGGAGCGCGACTGCAGTGCCTCCATTGTTCCTGATTTCTTTGACGATCTCTTCCAGCAGTTCTTTGCGTCGTGCGATGAGCCCCAACTTCGATCCACGGCTTGCTAATTCAATTGCAAGTCCGCGCCCGATGCCAGACGAAGCACCGGTAATCATCACAACTTTGTCTTGCCAATAGTTCAAAATGAAAAGGTAGGTGAGACTGTTACTTAGACCTGGACCACGACCGGCATAATCACGGGCCGGGCGCCAGTCAGTTTCTGAATAAACCGCTTAAGTTCGACTCGAAGGTGCTCCTTCAACAATCCTTCGTCTTGCAAAGTCTGGCGCGAAGCCCCTGCCAAAGCAGCCGTAACAACTCGTTGAGCGTCTTTAAGGTTGCCATTCGCAGAATCAAACCCACGCACCCCGCGCGACACAATCTCCGGCGGCGATTGCAATTCTCCTGTTTCAGCGTCAATGGTAACTATGAGAGTTATGATTCCTTCATAGGCCATCTGCCGTCGTTGCCTCACTGTCTCGCTGGTAATCTCTTCGAAGCCAGTGTCATCGATAAACGTTCGTGGTACGTCACGTTTTTCGATGACCGTCGCACGTTCACCATCGAGTTCGAGCACATCTCCGTTTTCAATCAGGATGATGTTTTCTTCGGCGTAGCCCAGATGGTTTTTCACAAATTCTTTGTGACGAAACAACATCCGATATTCGCCGTGAATCGGTACGACAAATTTCGGACGGACCGCTTCGGTCATGATCCGGATGTCTTCCTGAGAGGCATGTCCGCTGACATGAATCAGGCGACGCTTTTCTTCGATGATATTGGCGCCGCGCTTGTAGATCATTCCGATCATCCGGGAAATCAACCGCTCGTTGCCTGGGATAATACGAGCCGAAAGTACGACAGTGTCGCCTTCGTCAATCATCAGGCCTTTGAAACTCTGTGACGCCATTTGCGACAACGCCGCACGCGATTCACCCTGCGAGCCGGTCACGAGAAATACAATCTCGTGATTGCGCATCTTCTTTGCTTCGTTTACCGAAACCATTAGACCGTCAGGAATATCCAGATAGCCGAGACGATCGGAAACTTCGACGTTCTTGTGCATCGACCGTCCCACGATGCATACCTTTCGGTTAAACTGCTGGGCCACATCCAAAACGATCTGGAGTCGGTGTATTGATGATGCGAATGCGGCAACGATGATCCTGCCAGCCGCCTCCGCAAAAATCTCTTCGAAGGCTGGAATCACTGCTCGTTCTGAAGGCGTTCGTCCGGGCACCGTTGCGTTGGTCGAATCGGAAAGCAGTGCCAGGACGCCTTCCTGGCCGTATCGGCGAAACGAGCGCAAATCGATCGGCTCTCCAATGACCGGCGTTTCATCTACCTTGTAGTCTCCAGTGTGAATGATGGTGCCGACGGGCGTTTTGATGGCAAGCGAAAAGCAATCTACCAGGGAATGAGATACGCGAATAAATTCGACACTAAAGACACCCACATCAATCACATCGCGAGGCGCAACCCGGTGGACCAGCGTATTCTCAACCAGGTCATGTTCTTCTAATTTACTTTCGGCCAAGCCGGCGGTGAAGTGAGAGCAGTAAACCGGCACGTTGAACTTCTTGAGCAGGTAGGGCAACGCCCCCAGGTGGTCCTCGTGACCGTGGGTGAGGACGATAGCGGTTATGTTATCGCGATACTCTTCGAGGAAGTCGAAGTTTGGAATGCAGACATCGACGCCGTAAGCAGTTTCCTCCGGAAAGCCCATGCCCGCGTCGAGGATCAGCATCTCATCCTCATAACGCACGGCCATACAATTCATTCCAAACTCGCCGATACCGCCGAGTGGGATGATCTCCAGAACATTACTCACTCTAGATAATTACTCGACTCTCCGAAGAAGTGTTGGTCGTCAAACTGCCTTCAGCAGCAATATAAGGGGTGATTCAAGCGGCTGAGTATAACACGAGCGGTACGGAACCGAGCGAGTAGGGCCGGATCTACACTTCAAGTCTGAGAGATCCCTGGAGCGTTCCAGGCGGTTGTCGACCCTGCGTTGATGGGGAGCCTGTCTACGTTCCTCACAGGTCGGGAAGGTTTTCCCGACCCGTGAAAAAATTAGTTTGTCGAGTCCTTGCTGAAGGGCAACTTAGCATTCGCGCTAACCCGATGCATCGGGGCTCTGTGCTGCTGGTCGCACAGTGATGTATGAGATAAATTAACAGAACAACACGACGCACCCTACTTAAGGAGAAACAATGCCAACTGCAAAGAACACAAAGGCGACTGTCATTCCAGCACTCCGCTATCGCGACGCTCCAGCGGCAATTGAATGGCTGTGCGACAACCTTGGATTTGAAAAGCAGCTTGTCGTGCCTGATGAACAGGGCGGTATCGCACATGCGCAATTGAGCTTTGGCAATGGAATGATCATGCTCGGATCGGTTCGTGAGACGGAGTTTAGCAAGTTCATGAAACAGCCGGATGAAATTGGTGGGGCCGAGACCCAGAGCTCTTATCTAATTGTGGACGATGCAGACGCCGTTTACGAGAAAGTGAAAGCCGCAGGCGGTGAGATTGCATTAGAGATCAAAGATGAGGACTACGGCGGCCGTGGCTTTAGCTGTCGTGATCTGGAAGGACACCTGTGGACGGTTGGGACGTATGATCCGTGGTCTTGAGACTAAAGACCATTTTCCATATATCATTTATCATTTCTCATTTGCCATCGCTGTTGCCCGTCGTTCAGAGTTCTTTAGCTTGCGTCTTCCGCGCGGAACTTCAGCCTAAAGGTTGAACTCTGAACTTCATGCCTATGGCGTGGTACCCGATGACAAATGAGAAATGATAAATGATATATGGAAAATGATCCGGTCCGTCCCGCGCTTCGCTTACAATCAACACCATGAAAATCATCCTGGCATTCCTATCAATGACGCTGTTCACCACTGCTGCCGCTGCCGCTCCACAAACGATGCGTTTGGATTACTACCACACGGGCAACGCGAAGCAGGAACAATTCAGCTTGGATCGCGTTCTCATCGAGCCTTTGCCATGGCCTGGCGACATGAGCAAGACGATCGACAGGTCCAATCTCGGCAAATACTTTTTCGAGGTACGAGATCAGAAGTCGAAACAGGTTCTTTATTCACGCGGCTTTGCTTCAATTTACGGCGAATGGGAAACAACGGACGAAGCAAACACGCTGACCCGCACCTTTAGCGAGTCACTGCGCTTCCCCGCCCCGACGTCACCAGTTGAAGTTGTCCTTCGAAAGCGCGACGCAAAGAATGCCTGGATTGACATCTGGACCATCGCCGTCGATCCGAAAGACATTTTCATAGATCGCTCGAAGTCTCGATCTCCGGCTCGCCTGATCCCGATTCAAAACATGGGCGATCCTGCGACCAAAGTTGATTTTCTGATTATCGGTGATGGCTACACCGCCCGAGAATTGAAGAAATTTGAACGAGATGCGCGCCGCTTAACGGAAACGCTGTTCTCGACTTCACCTTTCAAAGAACATCGCCGCGCTTTCAACGTGTGGGGACTTTGCCCGGCTGCTTTTGAAAGCGGGATCTCGCGACCGTCCACCGGTATTTATCGCGACTCGCCTGTCGGCGCCACATACGATGCGTTCGGATCCGAGCGTTACGTGCTCACGTTTGACAACCATGCGCTGCGCAACGTCGCGCAGTTTGCGCCTTACGAATTCATCGAGGTGATCACCAACACTCGAACCTATGGCGGCGGTGGAATCTTTAATCTCTACAGCACGGTTGCTGCTGACAACGGATTCGCAAATTATGTTTTCGTGCACGAGTTTGGTCATCACTTCGCCGCGCTGGCCGATGAGTACTACACCTCGCCGGTGTCCTACGCTCCCACCACCACTCATATCGAACCATGGGAAACGAACGTGACTGCCTTGCTCGATCCGGCGAACCTAAAATGGAAGGACCTGGTGTTGCCCGATACCCCACTTCCTACACCCTGGAACAAGGAAGAGTATGAGAAGGCTTCTCGTGACTACCAAAAGCGCCGGACGAAAATCAGGGCTGACAATCGACCCGAGAGCGAGATGGAAGCACTCTTCCGCGAAAACCTGATTACTGAGCAGACCATGTTCAAGAAGGAGAAATACTGGGGTCGCGTAGGAGCTTTCGAAGGAGCAAACTACGAAGCAAAGGGTTTTTACCGCCCGCAGGTAGACTGCATCATGTTTTCACGCACTGACTATTTCTGTGCGGTTTGCCGGCGCGGCATCGAAGGCGTGATCGAACTTTATGCCAGGTAAGATAAATCGCGGCTTTGCCGCAGCACAGTGCGGAAAGGCTTAGCCTTTCCGAAGCCCTCCTTCATGACCTGAGGCTTAGCCTCAGAAGGCGTAGGGCGCTGAACGGAAAGCGGTAGGCTTTCCGCACTGTGCGGCGGCAAGCCGCAAGGGCGACTGCTACCTCGGGAGGAACGTGTTGGGAATCAAGAAACATCTTCTGCTTCTCGCCATCCTCGTTGTGCCAATCATTTGTGTCGAGGCGAACGATACTGGCGACTCTCACGACATCAAAGAACTCCAACTCCTTGAAAAAGTATGGAACGACGCGCATCTGCGGGGTGATGTTGAAGCGCTCGATAAGCTATGGGCCGAGGATCTTTTTGTGACAATGCCTGACATGCCAGTGATGAACAAGGAAGAATCTCTGGCCGTTTGGAAGTCAGGCAAAACGAAATTTGATATCTACAGGACATCCGATATTAGGATCAGGGTTTACGGAAACTCAGCAGTTGTTACAGGTCAACTGGTTCGTATTCGCGATGCGAGCAGCAAGAAATTCGAAGACGACTGGCGCTTCACGAAGGTTTACGTTCGCCGCGGTGGACGTTGGCAAGTTGTTACATGGCACGGCTCGCACGTCGGCTCACCCTAAGCCCCTATCTTGAAAAATCAACAACACCCAATCAAAACAATTAACGCGAACTCTTCGTCGGAAATCCGACTCTCTTAGTTAAGTCTCAACCGGCCTAAACGGATGCGGACCAATACCCTTCAACGGCTAAGCGCTGCTCTTTTTCGACCGGTCGATATCGCCTTCCTCGTCTACTTCCGCATCGCGTTCGGCGCCATCATGTTGTGGGAGGTCTACAGGTTTTTCACGCACGGTTGGATATCGCGCTACTACATTGAGCCTCTGGTTCACTTCACTTACTACGGATTCAGTTGGGTAAAGCCGTGGCCGGGCCGCGGGATGTATGTCCACTTTTTCGTCCTGGGTGTGGCAGCGTTTTGCATCATCATCGGATTCTGCTATCGCATCGCGGCGGCAGTGTTTTTCGTGGGATTCAGCTACGTTTTTCTACTGGAACAAGCGCGATACCTAAATCATTTTTACCTGGTCTGTCTGATTGGTTTCCTGCTTATCTTCCTTCCCGCAAACCGCGCCGTTTCGGTTGATGCGCTTCTGCGTCCGAAGATTCGCTCGGACACAGTCCCAGCATGGACCCTGTGGTTGCTGCGTGCTCAGATTGGCGTTGCGTACTTCTTTGGCGGCATTGCAAAACTGAATAGCGATTGGTTATTTGGCGGCGAGCCGATGCGGATCTGGTTGAGCCCGTTTACGAAGCTTCCGCTCTTTGGTCCAATCGTGCAGAACGAGTGGGTCGTTTACAGTTTTGTTTATGGCGGCTTGCTGCTTGACCTCTTCATCGTTCCTTTACTGTTGTGGCGAAAAACACGGCCCTTCGCTTTCGTCGCCGCCATCGCCTTCAACCTGCTAAACGCGATCATATTCAGCATTGGGATCTTTCCCTGGTTCATGTTGGCGGCCTCGCTGGTTTTCTTTCCTCCTGACTTGTTGAGGCGGTTTGTGCGGGCCATTAAGTCGACCGGCCACGCAAGTCTTGACGATGCACCCGAGACCGAGGAACTTGCTCCTGCTGTCACTGAAGTTGATCTGCCGTTAACAACCGCGCAGAGGAGAACCGTCTTTTTGTTGGCCGCATATCTGGCTATTCAGATCGTCATGCCTCTGCGCCACTATGCCTATCCCGGCAATGTTAGTTGGACCGAAGAAGGGCATAACTTTTCGTGGCACATGAAGCTGAGAACGAAAGGCGGTAACTCGATCTTCAGTGTGGTCCATCCACAGAGTGGCCAGTCCTGGACCATAGACCCCGCTCAATATTTACCTCCGTGGCAACTAATCAAGATGTCCACCAAGCCAGACTTGATTGTGCAGTTTGCCCACCACCTGGCAGAGGAGAAACGACGGCAGGGCTACGACAATGTGGAGGTGAGGGCAAAAGTGATGGCGTCGCTTAATGGCCGGCGGCAACAGCTGATGATTGATCCAGACGTCGACCTGACAAAAGTGGGTGTTAGTTTGCTTCCCGCACGTTGGATCCTGCCGTTGACGACCTCACTTGAAACTCGCGGAACGGCAGCTGAACAGGATGACGAACCTGAGAATTGATCGTAGAAATCGAAGTCGTAAATAAAAGTCCACTCCTTGGAGTGCGGCGGCCTGGCGCGGCTTTGGATTAATCGTAGAAAGGCGCGGGTGGCGAAAGCGGCGCCAGGCCGCCGCACTCCAAGGAGTTGCTTCACTGCGAACCTGAAAGGAGTTTGCACTCCATGAAAACTGTGGGCTTAGTCGGGGTATTGGTCCTGAATCAACTGTCGAATATTACCGCTTCATCATTGAGGCCTATCGGAGGCGAACCAATGACGACAGTTATCCCCCAATCATCATCAACAGCGTCAATCTGACAAAGCTGGTCGCCTTAGTTACCGGAAACCGTTTGGACGAGTTAACCGAGGAACTGGTGACTGAAGTTGAAAAGTTAGCGATGGCCGGCGTTGACTTCGCTGCGTTTGCATCAAACACACCTCACATCGTCTTCAAAGCAGTGCAGGAGCGATCACGAGTTCCCTTGCTCAGCATAGTTGAGGCGACTTGCGCGAGAGTGAAAGAGCTTGGGCTCACGCGCGTGGGACTTTTCGGTACCCGCTTTACTATGCAAGGCACTTTCTATCCGGAGGTGTTTTCTCGCGAGGGGATTACCTTGATTGTGCCAGACGAAGAAGATCGAGCCTTCATTCATGAGAAGTACATGAGCGAGTTACTCAAGAACGTCTTCCTTCCTGAAACACGCGACTCGATGATTTCGATCGCCAACAACTTGAAAGAGCAACACGCTATCGAGGCATTGATTCTCGGCGGCACGGAGCTGCCGTTACTTTTGCGAGACGCCCCGAGCGCCGGAATGCCGCTGCTGGATACGACGCGCATTCACGTGGATCGGTTGGTCTCAGAGATGCTGTCTGTATAGGAGGCGGTGACCCGGGTCGGTCTCGGAGCAGTAGCCCGACCGTTAGGAAGGGCGTCATGGTGGCGTTGGACACTCGGAAGGGATATTAAGGCACGGCGACGCCCTTCCTGACGGTCGGGCTACTGCTCCGAAACCTCTGCTCCTCCAACACACCACGCGCGACCGCAATGGTCACAAGAGCCCGCGGCGCTTCACCGGTAAAATTCCTGCCCACGTCCATAGCCTGATAAAAATCATCGCGAGCTAATGCTGTAAACGACTCCGCCAAATCTGTTGGCCCCGCCAGGCTGGTCCCCACCTGAATACTAAACTTCCCTTCCAGTTCCCATCTCGTCATTCCATTCTCACCGGTGAATTGCGGCGCATTATTGCCGGCCTTCACTGTTTCACTTGCCAGCTCCCAGGCGCGGACCGGATTAAATCTCGCGAATTGATTTAGTAAGGAGACAAGCACATAAGCGCGCTCATTACTACCATTATCGATTCGACGTGATTCAACTAGCGCTTCTTCGATAAGCTCGTTGCCGCGAACGCGATCGGTTTTCATTACAACTTCTGCGATCTTCTCCAAAGCGCTGGCGCGAACCGCGCGAGGCAAGTCGCTTTTGCGTACCAGAGCGAGTGCTGCATCAACCTTATTCTTTTTGAGGTAGCCTCCGAAAAGACTGTAGTCCACGAAACTGCGAATGCCCTTCCTCGTTTCCAGGTCTTCAATCTTATTTAGAAAATCTAAGGCTGCTTCGTCACCGGCTTCAGCAGCTCCCATGGCCGCAAAGGCATATGCTCGATCTCGTTCGTCCGCGGTTCGGGCCTGCTGCAATCGTTCCTCTAAATCCGCACTGAAGTTGTGCCCCGCCGTTTCTTGAGTCATTCCGCGAGACAGCGAGCGATCGCCGGCGTTCAACGCTGCTCGTGCTGCTTCCGGACCGAGTGCATTCAATTGGGCACTGATTGCCGGCGCCAATTCCGGTGCGTACTGTTGAAAAAGCGGCAGCAAACGCGCAGCGATAAAGTAAGTACCCGCCCGCCCGGCAGACGACTGGTCCAAAGCGGCGAACGGCTTAAGGAGAATGCCGGCAAAGACGCGGAGCACTTCGGGCTTCAAGAAAGCCGGCAGGTCATAGGCCGGTTGTGAAGGATACGAGTTGCTTGAAGGGATCCCTTCAGGGCTGACCGTCAGATCGATCCATGGAGTGAAGGCGTATCTGGTTAGCAGCGAAACTGTGTTGGCGTCTGACGACGGGTCTAAACTCGCACGATTCAACAGTTGGATAAATCGCTGGTCAGCAACCGAGTCGTTATGCGACCTCAGATCGATCAGAAAGCTAACCGCACTTCTGGTGACTCGAGCAAATGCGGGCGTGGAAACCTGGATAGCTCTCGGCACGTTTCCCGATTCCAAAAATTCGTTCGCGAGTCGTAAGCGCTCTCGGATTTCCGAATCAGAGATCGCCCGGCTGTCGCTTGGCTCGCCTGGCTTCGTTCGCGCGGCCGCCAGCTTCTTCAGAAACTCATCGCCCAGCGTTTGATCACGCGCTGCCGCTAACTTCAATATCTCCGAGCGCAAATTGGTTTGTTGCCTGGTTGCGGCTGACCGGTTCGCACTAACACGACCGGGCACGTCTGCACGTGGTTCATCGGCCCGCGTTTCAAACACTTCGGCAGCTTCCCAGGCCCGCCGGAAAAGGGTTCGCGCGCCGTCCTGATCGGCGTCCCACAAGGCGTCAGCAATGCGCGCTTGAACGCGAGCGCGCAAAGCCTCATCACGATAGCTGCGGGCTTCAATAGCCAACGTCCTAAGCGACCCGATTGCGATCGCTCGTTTTTGCGCGAGAGCCGGATCCTCAATTTCTGGTGGACGTGAATGCGCCGGCGATTTAGGTGGCTTGGACTGCGGCTTCGTCTGCGGCTGGGCAACAGAAGTGTTGGGCTTGGGTTCGGTCTGCGCCCGCAACGCTCCAGGCAACACAATGATTAAGAGAACGACCAAGCGGATTGAGGGCATCGCTCATCTCCTGAGGAAATCTTGCGGGACCCGGGGAGCCGACAATGCTGCGGAGTTTAGCACGTTAAGGCACCGGAACGATTTCTGGTCAGGAGGGACAGTCCCAAGGAATGAGACTTCTGCTTGGAGTGCGCCGCTTGCCGGCGCTTTGGCCGCTGCAACTCCGGCGCAGCTCTTCGAGACAGATAGGCAGCGTCCCCTCAGCACGAGCAGATTGAGAAGCCTCATTGGATTAGGCGCAACGGGCGGCGCCGAGCGGCCGCCGGCCAAAGCGCCGACAAGGCGGCGCACTCCAAGGAGTTGTCCCTAGCCCGACAGTTCTACACACAGTTGATTGACGTCTAGTTTTCGACTGTAATATCGTCGGCTTACAAACAATCTGATGCGAATCAAATGAATCGCCGTATCTTTAGAAGCGCAATGAAACTATCCATCATCTCCCTGATGCTCTGTACTGCTTTCTGCCTGAGCGCCTCAGCTCAAACTGGTGGCGGCACGGTTACCTCGGGTGCAGCTACGACAACTTCAACCAAGTCAACCAAGCCGGCCGCAACAACCGCCACCACGCCCAAGGCCAAAGCTCGCTCGTCGAAGCCAAGCGCTCCCCGGGCGACAGGCACAGCCAACATCGATGGAAAATGGTGGACGACAGGCAACGATTTCGGCAGTGGTGAAGTCGTATTCACACAAAGCGGCTCGAATGTGACGGGAGTCATCAGGTTTTCAGACGGGCGCACTGGATCAGTAACCGGAAAAATTGTGGGCATGCGGCTGCAGCACTCATTCACCGACTCTTCAGGTCGCGCTGGCAGCGGGTGGTTGGAACAGAGTTGGAATAATTTTCTCGGTGGACCATGGCGAAACCAAGCAACAAAAGATGGCTCGTGGACGTTGAGCAGGATCGAAGGCAACTGGTGTTTTGGCGGCAGCCGCAATCGTATTCGGCGAGTAACTCACGATGCGACCGGCAAAATTTCGATGGTCACCGAAGACGGCTCGCAGGAAGAGGGACACCTGGACGGTCCCTGGCTCTATCTGCACTCCGACATGGGAAACATCAAAGGCGATCAGGAATTTCGCAGCAATCGTGTGAACTGGTCCACAGGTTTTTACTGGACGTGGTGCGGCAGGTAATTCAGATGAAAGCTCAACTCGCCAGACTCGGATTGATACTAGCGACGGTTCCGATGTTGGCGATTCCCGTTGCTGCTCAGTCGGGCATCTCTGGTCTACCCGTCATAAAGAGTTATCCGATGAGCGGTCGAGTTGTGGACAACGAAGGAAAGCCTGCACGCGGTGTTCGCGTTTGCGCCATTCCTGAAAACTTCGATGAAAACAAACCGAACGTAGTCATTCCCTGTGGATCTACCGGAGACTTGGGAAACTTTCTTATCGTGGCACATCACAGCGGTAAATTTAGCCTCCACTATGATCAAGTAGAGCAAGGATATTGGCCTTCGCGAATGCCGTTTTTCCGACATCCACAATATGTAGCTCCAGAAATCGTGTTAGATCCCAATGCTCAGGGCGGCCCGCTCAATATCTCGATGGCGCCGCGCAACGGAATGTTGATCGGCAAGAGTATCGATGTGAAAACTGGTTTGCCGTTAGAATCAGTTGAGTTCACCTTATGTCATGTGGCGGATCCAAAGCTCTGCCGCGTGAGCGTGGTCAAAACAGCCGACGGATCATTCAAACTTCCTGCGCCATTCGTGCCGTTTACCCTTCAGGCCAGAGCCGAGGGCTTCGACGATTGGACGGGCTTACGCGGACACGATCAGACGGAGATCAATTTGGGTGGAGGCACAAGTCTTCAGCTGCAAGTATTTTTAACGAGAAAGACCACGGATCGAGCTATCTTTGAACGTGAGAAACAACCTGGACTTCACCTGCCTGCACCGACGCAAGTGAGCCCATCCTTCGGCGTCATCTTCAATGATTATCCTCGCAAGACAAAAATTGAATGGTCGGCGGTTGAAGGCGCAACGAGTTACTCAGTAGAAGTGGACTACTGCGAATGTGATCGAAACCGGAAAGGATGTCCGACTCCCCATCCTCTAAACCTTTCCATGAATCCACCAATGAAAGATATAGTTGGCACGAGTTATGAATTTTTCTTCATCGGAGCTCAACCCGGACGATGGCGCGTTTGGGCGGTGGACAAGGAGCGTCGCGAGGGATTCAAGAGTCCGTGGAGCACTTTTGTTTACCTTCGCTAGAAACTCCTTATGAAAAAGATCCTGTTGTGGATAATTTTGCTCCTGATCATTCTCTTGCCGCCGCTAATCATTATCGGCCTCTTCAAATCGGTCTAAGGTTCGTCATTGCACATGTCCTGGGATTCCCTTCCAATCATCAATGCTCCACGTGTTCGCTTGCGAAGAGTGGCCGAAGACGACGTTGAATCGCTCTACCGAATTTTCTCCAACCCTGAAGTAATGCGTTATTGGAGTTTTCCACCGCTCGTAGACAGAGAAGCGGCGGTTAAACTCCTAAGCGACATTCATGAAGGCTTTCGACGTCAGGCCATGATGAAATGGGGAATCGCCCGGCTTTCAGATGACCAGCTTATCGGCACAGCCACTCTCTTCAATCTCGACCTTAATCACCGCAGGGGTGAAATTGGCTATGGGCTCGACCGGGCCGAGTGGGGTAAGGGTTACATGCAGGAAGCGCTTCGAGCATTGCTCGAATACGCTTTCAATACCCTTAACCTCCATCGCATCGAAGCTGACGTAGATCCACGAAACACGGGCTCAATACGCACAGTGGAGAAATTAGGCTTCCAACGGGAAGGCTACCTACGCGAGCGTTGGCAGGTTAGCGGAGAGATCCAGGATGCGCTCTTCTTCGGTTTGCTGCGACCGGAATGGGAACAAATTCAAGCTAAGGGGTCTCTTCAAAAATGAGTTCTTCGATGCCGGCAATTTTCTTCGGCCACGGCAATCCGATGAACGCGCTGATGCGGAATGCCTACACCGAAAGCTGGGCGGCTATCGGTGATTCTCTGCCCCGCCCAAAAGCGATCCTTTGTGTGTCCGCACACTGGTACTTTCCTGCAACCTCAGTTACGGCCATGGCCTCGCCGCGAACCATCCATGACTTTGGTGGCTTTCCTACAGAGCTTTACGCGGTCCAATACCCTGCTCCAGGTAGTCCGGCACTGGCCGCACGCGTTCGTGAGTTAGTGGCGCCAACATCAGTTTCGCTTGATGAACACGAATGGGGACTCGATCACGGTACATGGTCCGTGCTGTGTCACGTCTTTCCACAAGCGGACATTCCGGTGGTCCAACTTAGTATCGACGAAACCCAGCCGCCAAGCTTTCATTATGAGTTGGCGAAGGGGCTAACACCGCTGCGTGATGAGGGTGTAATGATCATCGGGAGCGGCAATATTGTTCATAACCTTCACGCTTACGCATGGGGCCGGCACGAGGTGGAGCCTTTTGATTGGGCCGTGCGATTCGAAAAGCTCGCGCGCACGATGCTTATTGAGGGGAACGATTTACCGCTGGTAAATTACGAGGAGTTGGGGCCAGATGCGCTGCTCGCAGCTCCGACTCCCGATCATTATTTGCCGTTGGTTTACGTGATGGCACAGCGTCGCAAAGGTGATGTGGTGACTTTTCCGGTTGAAGGATTTGATGGCGGCTCGATCTCAATGCTCAGCATTCGAATCGGCTAACTCTAAATCTGCGGCCACACATGATTATGAGAATTCCACGGTTACTGCTAGTTCTTCCACTACTCATCTGCGCCAGCGTTCCAGTCGCGTCGGGCCAGATGCGCTATTTTACCGAAGACCACCGTGTCTATCAGAACTTCCATTCCAAGTTCCTGCCCAAGGATCGCGACGTGATTGTGCTGCTGCCACAAGGGTATCGCGACAATCCCACGAAACGTTATCCGGTGCTCTACATGCACGACGGTCGTAGAGTCTTCACAGTGTGGCGGCTGGATGAAACTGCAAACGCGTTGGTCTCCAACAAACAGATTGAGCCTCTTATTATCGTGTGCGTTGATAACGGGGGCACATCTGAAGACCGAACCTCGGAATACACTCCAACCAGAGATGAACAACGCGGTAGAGGTGGTAATGCGGACCAGTATGGCCGCATGCTTGTAGAAGAACTAAAACCGGTAATCGATGCCGAGTTTCGCACCTTGACTGACGCCGCAAACACCGGTTTGGGAGGAGCGTCACTGGGAGGATTGGTCACGCTCTATCTCGGACTGAAATATCCGAACGTATTTGGACGACTCGCCGTTATGTCACCCTCCGTTGGGTGGGATAAGGGATTCATCCTAAAGGAAGTAAAGGGTCTCACTAAGAAACCTCCCCTGCGCATATGGCTCGACATCGGAACGCGCGAAGGACCAATAACCGGAGTCAAAGCGTTGCGCGATGCCTTGATGGGAAAGGGCTGGTTTTTGGACTCCGACCTGGCTTACTTGGAAGCTGAAGGTGCCGAACATACCGACGAAGCCTTCGGGCGGCGCGCATCTCGCGTTGTGAAGTTCTTGTTTCCCGCACTGTCAAAAACCAAAGTCAAATCCTAAGCATCATTCAACTCTTTGGAGTGCGCCGCCTTGTCGGCGCTTTGGCCGCGCGCGCTCCGCGCATCGCTGTCGGACGGTTACACTACTGAGTCTCATGAAGCCTCTTTCCCATCAAGCTGCGACACGGTCGCAGCTGGCCAAAGCGCCGACAAGGCGGTGCACTCCAAGGAGTTGAATGAATTCAAATTGACTCATGACCTTGAGTCATTGCTCATCAAGTTCATCAACTGTAATGCTATACTTCCCCGGCTTCCCAAAAGATCGACAAACTCACACGCCCCGCTACTCTTCCCGACAGTTGGAGTAAACGTCCCCCGTAATTGTGAACCAGACGGTAGTCCGCTTAATCGGAAAAAGGGCGTTTTACCAGATGTGTAAATTACTTCGTTTCCTCGAGGGTCTCGTTAGCGTAGCGTTCTGCCTCTTTGCACTTGGTCCTTACAGCGTGGTTGGTGCTGCGACACTGCCTTCCGGTTTCACCGAAACTCAAATCGGCGGCCTCTCTGGTCCAACCGCAATGGAAATTGCGCCGGACGGAAGAATCTTCGTATGCCTCCAGGGCGGCCAATTGCGGGTAATTAAGAATGGCGCGCTGCTATCCACACCATTCCTGTCGTTGACGGTGGACTCGTCCGGTGAACGGGGCCTGCTTGGCGTGGCCTTTGATCCTAACTTCCAAACCAACAACTTCGTCTATGTCTATTACACAGTCACGAGTTCACCGCGACACAATCGCGTTAGTCGCTTCACCGCCAACGGAGACGTGGCGCTCGCCAACAGCGAAGTCGCGATCCTGGATCTAGAGAACCTCACCAGCGCTACCAACCATAATGGCGGTGCAATTCACTTCGGGCCCGACGGAAAACTTTACGTTGCTGTTGGCGAAAACGCGACTCCATCAAACTCGCAGACCCTGACCAACCGGTTGGGGAAAATGCTGCGAATCAATCCAGATGGATCTATTCCTTCCGACAATCCTTTTTTCAACACCGCTACCGGTCTCAATCGGAGCATCTGGGCTCTTGGCTTAAGAAACCCCTTCACTTTTGCGTTCCAACCCGGCACCGGTCGCATGTTCATCAACGACGTCGGACAAAACACCTGGGAAGAAATCAACGAAGGCATTGCGGGTTCAAACTATGGCTGGCCCAACACGGAAGGCACGACATCTAATCCGCAATTCCGCAGTCCGCTTTTCAGTTATGGACACGGCACCGGCGCCACCACCGGGTGCGCTATTGCAGGTGGAGCTTTCTACAACCCGCAGGTCAACCAGTTTCCCTCGACTTATGTCGGCAAGTATTTCTTCGCCGACTTATGCAGTGGATGGATTCGAGTTTTTGATCCCGCAAACAACACCGCTTCGGCTTTTGCCACAGGTGTTTCATCGCCTGTCGATTTGAAAGTTGGCGCAGACGGAAGTCTCTACTATCTCGCAATTGGTTCGTCGGCGGTTTTCAGAGTTCAGTTCCCAGCCAATCAAACACCAGGGGTAACCACTCACCCGTCGAACCAAATTGTGACCGAGGGCCAGGCGGTGACATTCAGCGTCGTAGCAAGTGGGTCAGCGCCGTTGAGTTATCAGTGGCAACGAAATGGCTCTAATATCTCCGGCGCGAATTCGGCCAGCTACACCATCCCAGCGACGACCCTGGCGGATAACGGGGCAAGATTTCGCGTCGTAATATCGAATTCCTTCGGAAGCGCGACCAGTAACGAAGCAACGCTCACTGTGATTGCAAAAACACCAGTACTCCTGGTCGAAGAAAACAGCGACCGGGCGATCGCACTTGATTCAGTTTCCATGTTCCGCGATCCGTTTCCACTTAACACTGTTCATAACTTCAGCACCGACCATCGCACCCGACTCGTGCTGTTTGCACTCGATACTGATCTACACGCTGGTGAAACGGTAACGGCAATTACTGCTCGCGCTGAGGATGCGCTAATGGTGGCCCATCCGCTGAGCGTAGAATTTGTTGGAAAGGTTCCAGGTTTTAGCTGGCTCACTCAAATCGTAGTTCGGCTACCTGACGGTCTGCCAGGCAATACCGAGGTGCTGATCAGCATTACGCTGCACGGTAAGGCTAGTAATAAGGTGCGGGTGAGGATGCAATAGAGGGAAATTCTGGGGCTAAGGCGGAGAGACATTTTTTATACCCGATTTTCCATATCTCATTTTCCATTTCTCATTTTGTCCTTCGAATCTTCTCGCTTTTAGCTCGTGTGAATTGGCTGAGTAACGCTGAAAGCGTTGGCTAATTTCAGCCCAGGGTTTGCTTTGAAACCCTGGGTTCCAAAGGCCAAAACAAATACCCTTCAACCCTGAAAGGGTTGCGCGCTTTTGTCATTTAGAAAACGCCGACGCAACTCTTTCAGAGTTGCGTTTAACCGAAACGAAATGCATTTCCCAGGGTTACCCAAGCGCAACCCTGGGCTGGAATTGGCGAACGCTTTCAGCGTTTGCTCACCCTTCTCGCTCCCGCCCACGCAAGTTTTCCCCGTCCGGTTCGTTCATGGGCAGGATGCAAATCACACCTGACAAAAAGCGAGGCTAGTCAAACCCATGAAGACACTCTTCCTTATCGCGATTCAAACCCTCTTATTCATTTCAGCGTTTCCAGGTTGCGCCGGAGTCACCGGGGAGGGCGTTCCCCCTGTGCACGCTGGAAGTTGGCCTCCAAACGTTGAAAAGACAATGCGACGGTTCCGTTCCGAGCAGGAACTGGCCGCCTACTTCAAGGAATTGGCTGAAAAACAGAAGCGACGTGAATTCAGAGCCTCTAAATCGGAAAACGCTGGAACGTTTTCTACCGCCGCGACTCCTGCGGCAATGAGCGAGGCGAAGGAGTCTGACGACTCGGTAACCAACGTTCAGCATGCGGGAGTTGATGAAGGTGGGATCGTTAAGGTGCACGGCGAGCATCTGGTGGTCCTAAGACGTGGACGGCTCTTCACGGTCAAGATCGGCAGCGGCAGCTTGAAGCCGGTCTCAGCAGTCGACGCGTTTGGTCCAGAAATGGATCCCAGTTCGACCTGGTATGACGAGATGCTGATCTCCGAGAACACCGTAACGGTTATCGGCTACAGCTATCAGCGCGGCGGCACCGAGGTTGGACTATTCGACATCGATAGTGAAGGCCAACTTGCTTATCGCTCAACCTATCACCTTCGCTCAAACGATTACTACTCTTCTCGGAACTACGCCAGCAGGTTGATTGGAAACAAATTAGTCTTCTACACGCCGTTGTACCTGAATCCCGGAGCAGAAGATCCGTTTCAAAACTTCCCCGCGGTTAGACGTTGGCACAAAGGCGCAACCAACAAAGAGTTTCGCCGCATCGTTACCGCCACCAACATTTACCGGCCCGCACAACCGATCACTTCGCCTTACGGAATCGCGCTCCACACCGTGACAGTTTGCGACCTCGCCAACAAAGGCTTCGAGTGCAAGGCGTCGGGCGTGATTGGACCAGCCGGACGTGTATTCTACGTCTCACCCGAATCTGTCTACGTTTGGGTTAGCGACTGGAATCGAGTCGCTGATCGTACACAAACGCAATCGACGGTGTATCGGATGCCTTTGGATGCTTCAGGTCCAAGCGCGCTCGCAGTCTCCGGCACACCCGTCGATCAGTTCTCTTTCCTCGAGAGTCAGGATCAGCACCTCAACGTTCTGGTTCGGGCCGACGCTTACGGCGAGGGCATGTGGGGATCTGAATTCGCCGCCGGCGATGTTGCCCTGATGCGTGTGCCGTTGAGCAGCTTTTCTGACGGAAGCGAATCTGCGCCGCGTTCGAGTTATCGCAAGCTCCCAAAACCCGAAGGCTACACATTTCAGAACCGCTTCGTTAGCGATTACCTATTGTATGGAACCGGCAGCGGCTGGGGAGCACCAACCACTTCAGGAAAGCCAAACTTATTTGCAGTCCGTTGGGCTGGAGGTGCTGACGACTTGGCAAAATCATTCGCTTTGCCGCACGGCGTGGACCGCATCGAGCAGTTAGGTGCGCACGCAGTTGTAGTCGGAACTGACGGTAAAAACCTCCACTTCACGGCAATTCAGCTAGGCGAGAGCGTGAACGTGGCTGGCCGTTACACGCGAGCAGGTGCGTCACAAGGTGAACTGCGCAGTCATGGGTTCTTCTACAAACCTGATGGTCCAAACTCGGGGATCCTTGGATTACCAATCAGTGTACCGGGGAGAGCTGGCTATCGTCACCTGTTTGAATCGTCGGCTGCGATTCTCTTCCTGCGAAACAACTCTCTGGAGTTCAGCGAAGTCGGTGAGTTGGCGGCACGGCCGGAAAGGGCCACCGACGATGGATGTCGCGCCTCGTGCGTCGATTGGTATGGAAATGCTCGCCCGTTGTTTGTACGCGGCCGCGTTCTGGCGTTGCTCGGCTATGAAATCGTGGAAGGTTTTCTTGACGATGGTCGAATGCATGAGATGCGCAGGACGAATTATGCGCCGCGGCGAACAGAAGTCACGCGACGATAAGCGTCTCACCCTTAAGACAAGCAGCCCGCGGCAGCGGGCGACAGCCCAGATCCGTTAGACGCTGTCGCCCGCTCCCGCGGGCTCGCACAATTTCCTGGCCTTAACCTGGGGTTACACTTCGCTCCACCCCAGGCTTTATGCTATCGCCCGCTACCGCGGGCTAATGCCGCGCTACCACGTTTTGACTACTCCAATCCAGATCGTATGCTACGTCTGCAATGCCGGCAGACGCTCCATTTTCAAAATACGACGCGGTACTTCTAGTTTCGTTCGGTGGCCCGGAGGGCATGGACGACGTCATGCCGTTTCTCGAAAACGTCCTTCGAGGCCGCAATGTACCTCGCGAACGAATGCTCGGAGTTGCAAAACACTACGAGCGATTTGGTGGTGTTAGTCCCATCAATCAGCAAAATCGAAATCTGCTTGCAGCGCTAAGCGCAGAGCTGGAGACGAATGGACCACATCTTCCCGTGTACTTCGGAAATCGCAACTGGCATCCTCTACTGACAGACACGCTCGCCCAAATGCGAGCCGACGGCATTAAGTCTGCTCTCGCGTTTGTGACCTCCGCTTATAGTTCCTATTCAAGTTGCCGCCAATACCTTGAAAACATCGCCTCCGCCCGCGATTTAGTTGGCCCCGGAGCGCCCGAAGTCGAAAAGCTGCGGCCGTTCTTCAATCATCCCGGCTTCATCCAGGCTAACGTTGAAAATATCAAAGCTAAGTTGCTTGAGACCTCCGAAGAAAGCCGCGCGACTGTCGTATTGATCTTCACGGCCCACAGCATTCCAGAAGCTATGGCCCACAACTGTGATTACGAAACTCAACTTAGCGAAGCCGGCCGACTCATCGCTGAAGAATCAGGTATCAAGGATTGGCACCTCGTGTTTCAGAGTCGCAGCGGCTCACCAACTCAGCCGTGGTTGGGTCCGGATGTATGTGAGTTTCTGCAAGACTTAAAGACACGCGGAGTCAACGATGTCGTCGTTGCACCCATCGGTTTCATTTCTGATCACATGGAAGTGATTTATGACCTGGATGTGCAAGCGCGGGAATTGTCCGATCGGATCGGATTGCGTATGCGCCGTGCGGCCACGGCGGGCACTCATCCGGCGTTTGTCAAAATGATTCGCGAACTAATCATGGAGAAGTTGGATCCGGCTCAAGAGAAACGATTTCTCGGCCAGTTTCCTCCAGGTCCGACCTGCGGCGTCGGTTGCTGCCTGGCAAGCTAAGGGTCGTTGCATTTCGAAGACGAGGAATTTCGGTAAACGAATGAAGAGCGTTGCAGTTATCGGCGCCGGTATCACTGGCCTTGCGGCAGCGTACAGAATTCTGGAGCGCAGCCAGGAATTGAATAAGGCAGTGAGCGTCAGCGTGCTTGAAGCTGGTCCAAGAGCCGGCGGAATTATTCAAAGCGATGAACGCGACGGCTTTCTTTTGGAACGCGGGCCAGATTCCTTCATTTCAGAAAAACCTCAAGCACTCAATCTTGCAAATCGTCTTGGGCTCACCGATCACCTCATCGAAACCAATCCAGCTTACCGGCGCAGTTTCATTGTGCGAAACGGCAAGCTGCGGCCTGTTCCAGAGGGTTTTCAGTTACTTGCACCGGGACGAATGCGCGCTTTTTTAACCAGCGACATATTCAGTTGGTCCGGCAAACTGCGAATGGCAATGGATCTTCTGCTGCCCCGGCGCGAGGTCAATGGCACGAGTGACGAAAGCCTGGCGCAGTTTGTGCGAAGGCGTTTGGGTCGCGAAGCACTCGAACGAATGGCCCAACCAATGGTTGGCGGAATATACACAGCAGACCCTGAGCAGCTCAGCCTTCAAGCCACCATGCCTCGCTTTCTGGAGATGGAGCGACGGCACCGGAGTTTGATTCTGGCAATGCGCCGGAACCGTTCATCGGTTCGAAGCGCTGAAGTAAACGAAGATAGCGCCGGCACGAGTGGCGCACGTTATAGCCTGTTCTTGTCTTTCGATCGGGGCATGCAGTTGCTGACCGACACTCTCGCTTCGAGGATCGATAAGCTCAGCAATCAACAAATCGGACGGAATTCCCTGACGCTAAATTCGCGCGTATGTTCTTTGGAGTTGATTGGTCACGGTGACGCTGCTCAATGGCGAATTACTAACGACTCCGGAGATGGGGCCACTGTTGACGCTGTTTGTCTCGCATTGCCGGCGTTTGCGAGTGCGCGGTTGATCCGTGATGTCGATCCTCAACTCGCAGCAGAACTTGAAGCGATCAAGTATGCGTCCAGCGCCACCATTAACCTCGCTTACAAACGCGACGACATTGCTCATCCGCTCGACGGTTTTGGTTTTGTGGTCCCGATTATCGAGCGTCGATCCATCATGGCTTGCACTTTTAGTAGTGTGAAGTTTGCAAGCCGAGCGCCCGAGAATCATGTTCTGCTAAGAGTGTTTGTTGGTGGGGCGCTGCAACCGGAAATGACGGAATTGCCGGAGGCAGAATTGCTCGCCCGGATCAGGATCGACCTGCGCGATCTGCTTGGGATCGATAATGAGCCGATCTTTCATGAGATCTCGCGGTGGCAAGAATCGATGCCACAATACAATCTCGGTCACGTGAATCGGGTTCAGAGTATTGAACAGCTGGTAGATTCGCTGCCGGGTCTAGCCCTGGCTGGCAATGCATACACTGGGCTTGGAATTCCTGATTGCATCCGGAGCGGCGAAGATGCAGCCGATGCCCTTCTGGCTTCGATTTGATCACCCAACAGCATTGACTCTGCGACTCGTTTCGACTAGAACAACCTGGACCACACCACAGGAGTCATCATCATGCCGGATGCGCCTAGAGAGTCCTTCTCAAAAGTCGAAGCTGAGCAAACCCTCCGCGAGCTCAATGAGGACTGGGTCAAAGCCCTGGTGAGAAAAGACGGCGAAACCCTCAACAGCATCATGGCTGATGACTTTTTCTTTGCCTACCCGATGGAAGGCGACGATAAGGACCAGTTTATTGGGGATGTAGTGTCAGGCGATGTCAGCGTAACGTTCCTCAAACGCGAAAATGTAGGCGTGCGGATCTGGGGGAGCACCGCGGTGATAACCGCAAAGGATTCAGCCACGTGGTTCTACAAGGGCCACGACTATAGCGGGGTCTACAAGATCATTAACGTCTACTGCCATTTGGACGGTCGCTGGCAACTCTGCTCGATCCAGTCGTGTCCGATTACTTGACGTCATGACGGGTATTTCTATTTTCCCCTCAAACCGTCCTGCCTCTGACGTGCCGCAAGTATCAATGTTTTTCCGGCGTTGTTCACACCGTTTTGCTTTCTACGGGCTGGCTAATCACCCTTGGGATCGAAACGTATTGAGATATTCGCCAGCCCATTGTTCTTTGGCGTACCCAATTTGGGTTTTTCTATTTCTTTGCTTTGTTTCCTCTGTCAGAGCGAATACGGCGATAGTGGCAGTGCGACTTAATGATCGAGTTGTGGTTGGCGCAGACCGTAAAATCGGAGAAACTCCAAATCGTTCTGCGTGGTTGCGTTGTAAAATTGAAAAAGGAGATGGCTTCTTCTTCGCCTACGCTGGCAATGTATTCCGCGACAGCGGGTTTGATCCTACCGCGATTATCCTCAACGAACCGAACCTCAGCGGCCGAATTGAGGACAAAGCCAAAATTCTTGAAACGCGGCTGAAGCAAGCTTACACGACTTTCTGGAATAGCCACCGGGGATTTAGGGTGGACGAGGAACAGCGCAAGTTCGGCATTGTCTTCTTCGGATTTGAAGAAATTCCCATCGTTATATTCGTTGACTTTATTCCCTTGACGCTTTCCGACGGCACCTTCGATGCAAAGGTCAATCGGGAAACGTGTCCCGGCGATTGCCCGAATGAAAGGGGGCTTTATCGTTTGGGGGTCACGAGCGGCAGCGAGAGAATTCTCGCCGCAAATCCGACCTATTGGTATCAGGTCGATTCCGTTCAAGTTATTCGAAAATTCATAGAACTGGAAATTAACGAGCTTCCAGCCTTTGTTGGACCCCCGATCGACATCATCACCGTTAGCGACAAAGGACCATGTTGGTCCCAACACGATGCAAAGGGCGGTCCAGAGATGCCAAATTGCTCACCTCCCAGCGCCACGGGTAGCAACCGTCCGCCTCCCGCGCACGCGAGTTTTGGTCTTACAAAGCAAACCATAGTCGCGCTGACTGTCGCAGGATGTCTCGGTTTGTTAATTCTTTGGGGAATACTTCGAAAGCGGAAGCGAAAACGAAAGAGGAAACGAAAATAACTAATCCGGTCTAAACGTAAATCACGTGCGCGGCGCGCCACACTTTGGCGGGTATTGATCCGTGAGGCGCTGTTGTCAGCACGATCGCATAGTCTTCCGTAAAGAGCTCGGCATTCCCGTTTCCTTTTCCGTCAAACTCAATAACCTCAGTGGGACGCCGATTTTGTGGGGCGACGAACGCCAGTCTCCGCAGACAGTCGTACAGATGCTGTAGACCAGTTCCGTATGGACCGAACTCGTCATGCACCAACAGTCGCACTTCTGCTCGCTCATCAATAAAATGTTTTAGGAACGAAGCAGCCTGAATTACTCCTGACTCAAATCTCGCTGAAAACCTGGTTGGATCTGCATCGCTACGGTCGCGAGTATCGAGAACGATCGTAATGCGCCTTTCGTCTTCCGCGGTAAATTCGCGCACCATCAAATTACGCGAGCGCGCCGTTGCTTTCCAATCTATGTGGCGCAGATCGTCCTGGGCCTGATACTCGCGCAGGGAGAAAAGATCCTGACCGACGCCACGCCGAAACGATGGACTGTGGCCTGCGTAAGCTGGTAGGAGATTGAGTTGATCGCTGACCGGCTCTGGTTTTGGATAAACAACGATGTCCACATTTCTCGCTCGCAAGCGCCGGCGAAGTCGAAAGAAGCCAAACGGGAACCTGGTTGATAACTGAAATCCGGTGATGAGCACGTGACCGCGAGTCGGGAATAGTTGCTCAACTCGCTGTTCAGCCGCCGCGTGATGCGGAATGTAAGTGAAGTATGCGAGGGCTCGTTTTTCATAACGTGGTGACCGGCGACGGTGACTGGTTGCGATCGTAGAAATGTCTTGCGGTCCGCGGGATTCGACCAAAATTGAGAATGAGGGTAGCAGCCGCTTCGCGTTGCGGAGCGTGACGATAACCGGAGCAGACTCTCCAGCGAAGATGTGATCCGGAAAACGCGCGGAGACGATCAGGTCTCGCAAGGATGCGCGGGCCGCAACGCCTCCGACAAATAACGTCGAACAAAGAAGTGAGAAGACCAGAAAGAGTAGATTGTTTCCGGTGTTCCAGGCCGCGAATCCCACCACCACCAGTATCAGCAGGAATACTACTCCGCCGCCCGTTACTTCGATGGGCCAGTCAAAACGATTAACTTCAAGTCGAGCGGAACGCGCCAGAGGCGGCACAATGAAGATCAGCATCAGGGCCGCGGTCACCAGTGAGAAGACCGCAGCAGTGGCAGCGATAAAGTAGTTGTCGGTTTGCCTTGCGAGGATCGTAACCAGCGCGGCTACCAGACCTACGAGCACGAGGAGGGTGCCCAGAATTGCGTTGCGCCATCGGGAAAAGAAGGAAGGCTTGGGCGTTAATGACGCGGGAGAATCTGTGGAAGCTTCGGCTGTTGCATCTTCATCCTTCATCCTCCGCCTTCATCCTTCTAGAGCGGCACACTTACAGTCTTCAATATTTCCTGCAACACTGCTTCGGCCTCTTCACTCCTGCGCATGGATGACGAAAAGCGCGTGCTAACCAGGATGCGATGCGCGAACACTGGGACCACCAGTCTTTTGATGTCGTCCGGGATGCAATAGGAACGCTCTTCTGTTAACGCAAGGGCCTGCGCTGCCCGGAAGAGAGCAAGACTGCCGCGAGGACTTACGCCAAGGTCCAACATTTCCGAATCACGCGTTGCGGCTACGATGCGCATTAGATAGTCCACCAGCGCGTCGTCTACGGAGACGTCCGCTACATTCTGTTGCAGCTGAACAATCTCTCCAGCAGTCATCACCGGTCGAATGTCATCGAGAGGATCACTGATCTCGCGATCTCGAAGGATTTGCCTTTCGTCCGCAACGCTCGGATATCCAATGCGCAATCGCAGCATGAAACGATCGACTTGCGATTCAGGCAAAGGATAGGTGCCGTGATGTTCGATTGGATTCTGAGTTGCCAGCACAATGAACGGCGCCGGGAGGGGATGCGTTACGCCCTCGGCAGTGACATGCCGCTCAGCCATTGCCTCAAGTAACGCCGATTGGGTTTTCGGGGTAGTGCGATTGATCTCGTCGGCGAGAACGACATTCGCGAATACCGGACCGGGTTTCCACTCGAAGACACCTGTATGTTGATTGAAGATGGAAAGACCGATTACATCCGATGGCAGCAGGTCTGAAGTGAATTGTATTCGTTGGAAAGTGCACCGAAGTGCCCGGGCCAGCGCGTGGGCCAATGTGGTTTTACCCACTCCGGGAACATCCTCGATAAGCAAATGGCCGCCGGCGATCAGGGTGACGATTCCAAGCCGTACAGCTTCTGGCTTGCCTTTGATGACCGTCTCGATTGCCTGTTGAAGACGGTCAATCTTGTCCGTAGCTTCGGACCGGACCAGTTCTTCTTTTCCTTTCACAGTGTCAAATCGGCGCATCAACCACCCCGTCAGACCGTATTTTCAGTCATTCTACATGCTAAGACTCACGCTGGCACGCACAAGTTTGCCCGGGCTATACCAGATTCCCTTGCAACAGCGTGCTGACATGACGTTCCGAAACCACTGTAGTAGACTACCGTCCAGCCGGATGACACGAGCGAAAGAAGAGGTTTTGATCAACGCGGAACCGAGCATTTGTTCAGACGTGTAATCAGGCGCAAGGAGATTTTTATGAGAAATAATAAGAACCATCGCAGCGCAGAACGAGGCTTTTCCCTAATCGAGTTGATGATCGTGATCGCGATTATCGGAATATTGATCGCGGTTGGCGTCACCGGCTGGAAAGCAGCCGTCAGGTCGGCTAATGAAGCTGCTGCCATCAAGACGCTAAAGACGATCGCCGAACAGCAGATGCTTTATTACAACGCGCATCAGCGCAGTTCGTTTGGAACGTTTGACGAGATGTTGAAGGAAGGACTGCTGGACACGCGATTTGCAGGCACGACTCCCGTGGTTGATGGATACGTCTACGTCATGCGGGTTATTCCCAAATCAACCACATCGCAGCCTGGATTCGTGGTCAATGCAGATCCTCAGGTGACCGACGGGGTCGGCCGTACCGGCACGAATCATTACTACCTGGATTCGGATAGCAACACGATACACGTTAACGGTACTCAGCCGGCTGCGGTAACCGATCCGCCGATCGGACAATAAATTACAACGAGCCCCGCAGAGCGGGCGACAGAGTAAAAGCCCCAGGCGAAGCGCAGCGAGCCTGGGGATCACGAACCCAAAATTAACCGAGCCCGCGAAGCGTGCGCAGATGATCGAAAAAGTCTGCCGTCCGTTTCGCGGGCTCGTTGAATCTGTTCCTACTTGGCTGGTTGGTTTGCGAGATAACGCTGATAGAACGAATATACAAATTTCTTCTGGCCCGATGGTCCACCGAAAAAACCATCTTCAAAGTCATAGCGTTTCATTTCCTCGAACGCTTGATCGGCGGTCCAGCCATCGTGAGTGATGCGATAAGCCGCGGTTAATGCGCCGGTTCGATGTTTTCCACCCTTGCAGTGAACATAAACAGGAAAGTTTGCCGGGTCGTTGACCAGGCTTAGAAAATACTTTGCTTGTGCATCAGTGGCAGCGCGGGCCGCTCTGAGCGGAATGTTTACGTAGCGCAAACCTGCTTTACTGGCCCAAGCCTCGGACTGTGATTCTTTGTCCTCGCGCAAATCAATGACGGTCTTAATGCCCATTTGTTTGAGCTGTTCCATCTGCCTTTCGCGAGGCTGAGAGCCACGGTAATAGTTCTCATTCACGCGGCCGAAGTTCTTGATTGTGGTCTGAGAATTTGCGGCAACCTGGGCAGGCACGTTTGTGCCAAGGCCCTGTAAGCCAGCCAGAAGCAGAAGCGTTACTAATCCCAGGTTGCCGAGTCGCTGTTTTGCCAATCTGTTCCGAATCATTTTTAGACCTATGATGTTCAAGCTAATTACGTGATGTGACTGTGGCCGACATTCCGGAGTTTAGCCGGTTAAGCTGGTTAATTCGCTCGCGAATTGTTTGAATGAAACCTTCCATCGTTTGCGTGTCGTACTGCGCCGCACGAAATGCGTCACGAAGTTGTTCATCCGTAAGTCTACTGAGCATCGAGCCAATCCAGATTGCGTTCTCAACCGTAATGTTGCGCATCGCTCGCTCTTTTGCGGCTTGACTGCTGCGGTAGCTGGGCTTGAAGAACGAGGCAAACTTGCCCATACCTTTCGGCTTTGTTTCGTAATCAAACTTCACGAATCCGTTTTCCACACCCAGAACGAATTTGTTTTCTCGATAATCGGCCAGGGAGTTCTTCGATCGTTTGCCGCCCAGCCCACCGATCTTGCCAAAGGTCGCGCCAACGTCTGTCGCGACGTACCGAGCTTCCAGGACCCCGGTCTTCGCGTTTTGGGCAGTCAGGATCTTGTTGTTGGCTAAGCGCGTGTCATAGTTTGCCAGCAGCACCATCATGACTTTTAGGCCATCCAGTTCCCTCGTCTTGAGAAATGGATTTTCCTCCCAATCCCAATTTGCACCCCGGTCAACATTCTTTCGTTTGGGTTCAAACCGGGCGCCGCGCACGACAGACTTTCCCTCAACAAAATTTTGCCCGCGAGACAACGATGGTAGGTTCCTAATCTCGGCGCGGTCAAAGTAATAAGCCTCGTCAGCGAAATATCCGACAGCCCAAATTAATCGGCTAGCCACGGTTTCCGCCTGCGCTTCAACGCCTAACTTGACCACCCATGTATCGCCACGCGCGTCGGTAACGCGAAATTTGGGTGACTCGCCTGTGCTCTCTTCCGCCACGTAAGTAAACGGAGCTACTGGCGCCAGTTCGGCTGAACCCGCGCCATAACGCAAATCGCGTTTGGAGAGGTCGCCAGGATCCAGCCAGATAATGGGAACGCCCGCAGCCTTAACTTCGTTTTCCTTCTTCTGTGCGGGGGTGGGCACAGAAACAAACAGGGTCAAAACTAATAACGAAACTAAAGTAGCTTTTCGGTGGGTCGCTAACATAATTCAGAACTCCTTGTGAAATGAGCGGTTGGGGGTAACAGCCATCGATATGGCCTTCAACTAGTAACGCGCAAAATGCCGAGAGAATGATCAGGGCAACGAAGATTTATCGCATTGCAACTTAGTTATGTTCATTCTCATTCATACTTCAATAACTGTTTGCTTGCCGTACGCGTATGGTCAAGTTGACATGGTAGTTTGGACTTAAAAGCATTGGTCTTTTAATTAGGTGATGCTAACCTTTCCGCAGCTATTGGGGGCTTACCCGGGAACAGAAGAAAGCCCGGCAAATTAAAGGAGACTAGATGTAATGACGATGGTAACTCGGAAGTCCTTTCAGAATCTGGCGAGCGCATTTCTCGCCATCGTAGCTCTGGCAGTCATCGCGCAGGCCCAAACACCTGCTCTTAGCACTACAATCAAGATTAAGAATTTCGGCCAGATGGATGAGCGTTTCTATCGAGGTGCTCAGCCAAAGGATATTGAAGATTATAAAGCACTAGCTGCCCTTGGGATCAAGACGATCATCGACCTACAAGACGACGCCAAGGAATATGAAAAACCGATGGCGGAATCCGTCGGAATCAAATATGTCCAAATTCCCATGATCGCTAAGAAATATCCTACGGAAGAAGCGATCGCTACCTTCTTGAAGGTTGTTGGTGACCCAAGTACCGGTAAGTTTTATCTGCACTGTGCCGGCGGCCGACATCGCACCGGAGCCATGGGCGCCGTTTATCGGTATAAATTCTACAACTGGAATTTCGAACAGGTTTATAAAGAAATGAAGCAATACGACTTCTACACCAGCTGGGGTCACGGCGCGTTCAAAGATTTTGTGAAGGCCTACTACGCGCAGATGACTACAGCTTCAACCTCGGCTCCTGCCGCAGAAGAAGCTTCGACAGTTAAGACTGGCGAGAAAAAATAACTCCAACCTCAGGTTGAACAAAAGGCCACCCTTGATTGGGTGGCCTTTTCGTTTGTCCGATAGCTGCCCGGTACGTGGTCGGGTTTATCGATAGATGTAAGTGGTGCTCTTCTTTTGGTCCCACTCCAAAGTGGAAATGTTGCTGCCATCTTCCGCCAATATTTCCTCACTTAGACGGTCGGTATTTACCGCACTTCCGAGACTTAGTTCATAGACGATCTTGCCGTCTTCGCCTTCAGCATTCTGCCGATCAAGTTGCCGCAACTCCGCCCCGAATTTGTGACGCGAAAATAGGGCCTTCAAGACCTGGAGGGTGTGGTCAACATCCCTCGTGCCTATGCTGACCTGCATTGCGCGGAACACCTGACCCGCTTCGAAATATTCCAGAACCCAGAGCATAACAAGCACAAACACGGTCAGGATCGCAGCCATGTCCAAGCGGCCCACTCCACAAGCCAACCCAACACCCAAACAAATCAGGAGCACGGTCGTCTCTTTTGGATCCCTGATGTTAGTCCGGAAGCGAACGAGGGACGCAGCGGCGAAAATACCGAAGGCGCGAGCCGCACTGTCTCCGACCACCATCATCATCGCTGCCGCCACCACGGCGAGCAGTATTTGAGTTTGCGCTACGTACGGATTTCGCATGGCTCGCGAAAAATTTCGCCGCCAACGGAATGCAAGAAAAGACGAGAGCACCGCCGCGATTAGAAATCTGAGGAATATTCGTCCAGCGCTCTCCCTCACTCCAGCGGCAGCGTCCTCTGTTCCAAAGAGGTCCGACAGAAACGAGTTGGCACTGTCGTCGCCAGGAGCTGGAGCAGTTGTCGCTCCTGGCGTCGCGGTCTCTGTGCGTTGGTCAGCCACGGTAGCCGGGCGTTGCGAGCGCTCGAGCACGAGATAAACAATCAGTGCACTTCCTACGAGGACCGCCAAAAAGATCACTAACAGTCGGACCATTGACTTGTTCATAGATCAGCAAACTCCATTCATCCCAAAGCGCTAGGAATCCAAACTAATGCAGCCTTCGAAATGCAATTGGCTATTGAAAGGGGCCTCTTCAGGGCTCATCGGCACGCGGTCGTAGAGGCCGTCACGATTTAAGATTCGGGCCTTCACGTTGTCTTTCATATAAGCTGACAACACTACATCTTTGAGATATCGCTTCAAGTTCGGATCCAGGATTGGCGTTACAACCTCCACGCGCCGGTCCAGATTGCGAGTCATCCAGTCGGCCGAACCGATATAGACATCTTCCTCGCCACCATTGCTGAAATAAAAGATGCGACTGTGCTCCAACAACTGGCCCACGATGCTTCGGACATTTATCGTTTCGGAAAGTCCGGAAACACCTGGACGCAACATACAAGAACCGCGCACGATCAAATCAATCTTGACCCCAGCCTGCGAAGCCTTGTAAAGCGCATCAATGATTTCGAGGTCAGTCAAGCGATTAACCTTGGCCATGATCTGCGCAGGCCGCCCGGCTTGCGCATGTTCAGTTTCGCGATTAATCAGCTTCACCATGCGGTCGCGCAGGTTCACGGGCGCCACCAGCAATCGTGAGTACTCACGCTGACGCGAAAAGCCGGTAATAAAGTTGAAGAGGTCCGTGGCGTCATCGCCGATTTCGGGGTCCGCGGTCAGCAGACCCAGGTCGGTATAGATCTTGGACGTAGTTGGATTGTAATTTCCGGTGGCAATGTGAACGTAGGTCTGTAACCCGTGGTCCTCGCGCCGGATGACGAGCGCCAACTTGCTGTGCGTCTTCAGATTGAGCAAACCGTAAACAACATGAACGCCGGCCTCCGCTAATTTCGCGGCCCATTCAATGTTGTTCTCTTCGTCAAACCTCGCCTTAATTTCGACGACCGCGGTCACTTGTTTACCGCGTTCACTCGCCTCAATCAGCGCCTGAGGTATCGGCGAATTCTTGCCGGTGCGGTACAGGCAGATCTTGATGGCCAGGACCTTGGGATCTTTCGCCGCTTCCTGAATGAACTCGGTAACCGACGTATAGGCCGTGTACGGGTGGTGCAGCAGGACGTCCTGTTTTTTTATTGACTTGAAAAACTGGGCCCTCGTAGCCAACGGCGCCGGGACGGTCATGTGAATAGGCTTGTCTCGAAGATCGGGTCGATCTAGTCCGTAGAGCTGCATTAGGTCCCCGACTCCTAAGATTCCGTCCAGCACATAAACATCGTCTGACTCAATCTTAAGTGAGTTCGTTAGATACCGGACCATCTGGGCAGGCATCTGCGACGAAACTTCCAGTCGAACCGTGTTACCAAACCGACGTTCACGTAACGATTCTTTGATTAGTCCCAGCAAATCGGCAGCCTTGTCATCTCGAATCTCCACGTCTGCATCGCGGGTGACCCGAAACATGTAGGCCTCGGTGAAGCGCATTCTGGGAAAAACCGTATGCAGGTTGGCTTCGATCAGGTCCTCAAGCAGCACAAACTTTTCACCGCTGTCACCCACCGGAACCAGCCTGGGAACAACAGGTGGCACTTTGATTCTCACAAAACGAGGCGCACTTCCGATCGTCACATCTTCACCGGGAATAGTCTCAGTTTCGACCGTCAACCCGATGTTCAAACTTAGGTTCGCTATATGTGGAAACGGGTGAGCGGGATCGACGGCAAGCGGAGTGAGCACGCGAAACACATTCTTCAAAAAGTAGTGGGTTAGGCTATTTTGTTCCTTCTGTGAGAGTGATTCATACCGAAGAATCTCGATGCCTTTGCTGGCAAGGCCTGGCAACACGTGATCGCGCAGGCATTCGACCTGTGTTTCCACCAGCGGCAGCACCTTTTCCCTGATCACTCTGAGCTGTTCGATCGGGGTCAATTCGCCGGGCATAGGAGGAAAGTCGTCGATCTCCAACATCTCCTTCAGGCCCGACACCCTGACCATGAAAAACTCATCCAGGTTGCTCTGAAAAACGGCGAGAAACTTCAACCGCTCCAGGAGCGGAAGGGTTTCATCCGTGGCTTCTTCAAGCACTCGCCGGAAGAACTCAAGTTGGCCGAGATCGCGATTGAAGACTGACCAGGCGAGAAAGTGCTTGCCTTTGGCAGCATCGGGAGACTTGGCTGTACCTTCTTTGTGTTCAGTGTTTGGCATGCTCATCAGTGGGGTTGAGTTATCTTGAAATTGATAGACCTTCAAGTTCTAACGCGAATTCCTGGGGAAAATCGACTCGTCAGAATCGCTAATTCTTAGGTCGGATCATAAACCTGACGCGCGGGCACTGTCACGAATTCGTCAGTCTCAATGACATAAGCCGTCAGGCTGTGGCCGTAAACGCAGCCCGTATCGAGCCCGATCGCCTTCTTCCCGCGCCTTGGCTCGGAAGCTGGCCAATGGCCAAAGAGCACTATTTTCTCACCATCGTAGACGTCATACCACGGAGTTCCTTTTCGGCTCTCGTGATTCTCTCCCATGGATCGCAGCTCTGTCAGATCAGAAGTCGTCTGCGAATGCAGCGCGACTCCGGGTCGCAGGCCTGCATGCACGATCAAGTGTGTTCCTAAATCGATGGTGTAGGGCAGCTCGTTCAAGTAGGGAAGAAAGCGTTCCTTCTCCTTCTTCAATTCTTTATGTGTGGGTTTCTGAGACGACTTCAGCTTGAACTTTTCGCCATTCCAACGGCGACGAAGCGCAAGGTCATGATTTCCAATCACCGCCGAAAATTGCTTCTCCGCCATGAATCGCTCGAGTACTTCCCTGCTCTTGGGCCCCTTGGTAATAAGGTCGCCTACAGAGATGAGACGGTCTTCGCTCCCGAATTGGACCTTGTTAAGCAGGTCTTCAAATTCATCGTAGCAGCCGTGAATATCTCCAACGACGATTGTGCGTGATGCCATAAGTTCTAGAACATTAGGCTGGATGCTTCGAGCCAGTCAAGCGCGCGATAGTTGTAGGGGCGGCACTCCGTGGCCGCCCCATTCGTTACCATCTAATTAATCTCAGATTGAGAGTACCGCATCAAGAGGAGCGGCCACGGAAGTGCCGCCCCTACATTTTGGGTGACGTGGTGCTTCTTACCGCAGTCCGGTCACTCCGCTGCCGTAGGCGTACCAGACGCCGAAAGCAATGCTGATTACGCCCGCGGCGGTCTGCAGTCCATTGTTGATCCCGGTCAGCCGTCGAGCGCTTAGCGCAAAGGGTAATCCAATCATGCCGGACATGAAGAGCATTCCCATCGTGGATCCGAGTCCGAAAAGCAGCAGGTAAAGCAAGCCCAGGCCTACGGATTGAATCTGCGATAACACGAGCAGCGTCAAGGCCGCAGAACCGGCCAGCCCGTGCATCGCTCCCACCAACAGAGGCTTGAACCCAACTTGAGAGATTGCGTGTGAGTGTGACGGGGCCTTGAACACAGGCCGGTGCGCAGTCGCGGGTTCATGAAAATGAATGTGGACGTGCGAACGACCGTCGTGCGTATGTTCATGCACATGAACATCGGCACGTTTGCGGAACACCCGCCACAGCGCCATGAAGCCCAGCCCAATTATCATCAGCGCGATCCCAAACTCGAGCCAGTTAGCCACGGCTTCAGGAATGGCTACCCGAAAAACAAGGACCACAACGCCCACAACGACGAGCGAGACGGTATGCCCAATACCCCAAAGGCCGCCGACAAGCGTAGCCCGCAAGAGGTTTCGATGCTCGCTGACAATGGTTGAGACTGCGACGACGTGATCCACTTCCATAGCGTGCTTGAGTCCAAAAACCAGACCCAAGCCAAGCAAGGCGATAGCGCCGGTTGAGATTAGCGACGAAGGTTCCATTGGTATAAACAAACTATTTAGCAGATTCGCGGCAATTGTTCACCCGCGAGCATGTCGACAATCCGTGTGCCGCCAAACCCGGTGCGCATTGCCACGATGCCACGTGGCTCTGCCTTAACTTCCCCGATGATACATGCACCTTTACCGTATCGGTTTTTTCGCATGCGGTCCACCAGCGGTTCGGCCAGATCCGCAGACACGATGGCCACCAGCTTTCCTTCGTTGGCCACATAGAGTGGGTCGAGCCCAAGGATTTCACACGCGCCCTTTACTTCTTCCCGGACGGGAATCAGATCCTCATCAATCTCGATACAGATCTCAGAGCTCAAAGCGATCTCATTCAAGGTGGTAGCTACGCCGCCGCGCGTCGGATCGCGCATGCAGTGAATTGAGTCGAGAGCCGAAGCGTTGCGTGCCTCGTCCAGCATCTCTTCAACCAGCGAATTGAGCGGAGCCGTATCAGTCTCAATATCCGTCTCGAGTTCCAACTCGCCGCGCGCAATCATGATCGTGGTGCCATGATCGCCTATCGTGCCGCTAAGAACTACCTTGTCTCCGACCTGCGCCGTGGCAGCCGAAAGGCGGATCGGTGCTTCAATCACGCCAACCCCCGCAGTGTTGATGAACAGTTTGTCTGCGCTTCCCTTCTGCACAACTTTGGTATCGCCTGTCACGACGGCGACGCCGGCTTCTGCAGCTGCGTCGCGCATGGAAACAAGAATTCGCTTTAAGTCTGCCACCGGAAAACCTTCTTCAAGGATGAAACCGGCCGAAAGGTAAAGCGGCCGAGCACCGCTCATGGCCAAATCATTGACTGTCCCATGGATCGCCAGTTTGCCGATGTCGCCGCCCGGAAAAAAGATCGGGTCAACCACATAGGAGTCGGTGGTGAACGCCATGCGGGTCAGCGCATGCCCATTGGTGGCGCCAGGGACATGACCACACGCAATCTCAAAAACAGCCTGGTCCTCAAGAACTTCCAACATTGGATTACGGAGATATTCCAGAAACAGGCCCTCTACCAACTCATGCATAGCACGGCCTCCGCTGCCGTGGGCCAATGTGATCTGCGTGTCTTTGAATTTGTGCTTCCGCCGCCGCGCTCTTTCGACGCGTTCAAAGAGGGGTGTTGGAGTGAATACTTCTGACATATGACTATCCGCAGATTACGCAGATTTCACGGATTAGCCAAAAACAATAGTGAATATTTTTGTTCGACGTCTGGGCCAAGCCATACTGCCTTAACGGAATCGGCGAAATCTGCGTAATCTGCGGATGTCGTTCAGGCGGCCGGCGCAGACGACGAGCGTTCGGCGATTTTTGAGAGACGGCCAAAGTTGTAGTACGCAGCGCACGCACCTTCCGAGGAAACCATGCAGGATCCAATTGGCGTCTCAGGAGTGCATGCAGTTCCAAAGACCTTACACTCCCAGGGCTTCTTCACACCCTTAAGAATCTCGCCGCACTGGCAGGCTTTCGGATCGGCAATACGAAGTCCGGGAACGCTGAATTTAAGCTCGGCGTCGAATGCCGCATACTTCGAGCGCAGCTTCATACCGCTATGCGCAATCGATCCCAAACCACGCCACTCAAAATAATCACGAGGCTCGAAGACTTCAGTTAAGACTTCCAACGCCCGTCGATTCCCTTCACGATTAACAACGCGCGCATACTGATTCTCGATCTCGGCACGGCCTTCCGTTATTTGTTTGACGATCATGTAGACGGATTGCAGAACATCAAGCGGCTCAAATCCGGTTACAACCAGGGGCTTTCCGTAATCACGCGGCACAAACTCGTAACAGCGCGTTCCGATTACGGTGCTCACGTGACCCGGGCCAACAAATCCGTCTAGTTTCAAGTCAGGCGAGTCGAGCATCGCCTTCAACGCCGGAATAATCGTGATGTGGTTGCAGAAGACGCTGAAATTCTTAACTTCTTCCTTGGCAGCCTGAAGAATCGTCATTGCGCTGGACGGCGCTGTGGTTTCAAAACCAAGACCCAGAAAAACTACATGTTTCTCCGGGCTCTTTCGCGCGATTTTGAGCGCGTCGAGCGGTGAATAGACCATGCGCACATCGGCGCCGGAGGCTTTGGCGTCCAGCAAACTGGTTTTCGAACCAGGAACGCGCATCGCATCCCCGAAAGTGGTGAAAATCACATCCGGCTGTTGAGCAATTGAAATCGCATCGTCTACCCGACCCAGTGGAATAACACAAACAGGACACCCGGGACCGTGAATCATCTCGATGTTTCGCGGCAACAGGTCTTCAATTCCATACTTAAAGATCGTATGCGTGTGCCCGCCACAAACCTCCATTAGCTTCAATGGTTGGTCGGTCAAGCGCTCGATCTGTTCGGCAAGTTTCAGCGCCAGGTCACTTTGTCGGTACTCATCGATGAACTTCATTTTTGTAGGACAGGCATTCCTGCCTGTCGCTCCTCCAAATAAAAACCGAAACCGGGTCCGAAGCATTGACAGGCAGGAATGCCTGTCCTACTCCATCTGCGTTAATCCGCGGCAACCTTCTCTTCAACTATCGACTTATGCTGCAAGAATTCGTGCACCAGATCCCACATGATGTGATAGAGGGCGACGTGCGTCTCCTGGATTCGATGAATGCTGGACGTGGGAACAGTTAGACAGTAATCGAGCAAGTGCCCGGTCATCGATGCCATCTTGCCGCCATCGTCGCCGGCGAAGCCCATGGTCACAAGCTTCATTCGGCGCGCAGTCGCAAATGCGTGCATCAGGTTTTCGGAATTCCCGCTGGTCGATACACCCAGCAACACATCACCCTCTGATCCGAGTGCGATGATCTGCCGGCTGAATACATCATCGAACCCCACATCATTCGCGACGGCGGTAACCATCGCCATATCGTTACTCAAGCAGATTGCTGGCAGCGCTTTGCGACCGACGGTAATCGGATGCATAAATTCGACCGCAACGTGTTGCGCGTCGGTTGCAGAACCGCCATTGCCGCAAACCAGAAGCTTTCGTCCACGATGAAAAGCCTTCGCTAAGCCCAACGATGCGGCGATGATTGTTTCCTGGTTCTCCTCAAAAAATTTCGTCTTAACTTCAACGCTCTCACGCGCCTTTTCCAGAAGCGAGAAAGCCATCTGTTTCATCAGCTCCTCAGGCCGTTTCTGATCGTCATGCAGAAACGGATAGAAGGAACGAGAAAAGTCATCGATAAGCGGTTTAGTCATACTGCGTTAGTAGATCGGGTCATTTTCCATATCACATTTATCATCTTTCATTTGTCATTGTGACTTTCCGCAGATTACATCGATTAGGAAAAGTAAGTCCGTTGTGAAACTTCAACCTTCTGGAAGTTGCTCTGACCAATCTGCGTAAAGCCGCGCAATCTGCGGATCGTCGCTGGTAATGACAAATGAGAAATGAGAAATCATATATGGAAAATGGCTCGCCAAATCGATCTAGCTAAAGTCAACGTTCACTCGACAGTTGTCTTAAACTGTTCAAACTCCAAATCAAACTCTCCTATTTCCTTCAACACCCGCAGCGTGTCCTCCGCCTCCCGTTCGTCAACTTTGCTCATCGCGAATCCGACATGGATTAGCACGTAGTCGCCCACCTGCGCTTCGTCTTTGCCGAGCATCCCAATATTGATATTGCGCCTCACACCGCCAACGTCGACTTTGGCAATCGAGTTTTCGACGTCGACGATCTCGACAATTTTGCCGGGAATAGCCAGACACATATCAATGCCTCCCTAACCGAATTTGGGCATTGGCGACCGCCGCCTGGCCCAGTGAAATGCCGCCGTCATTTGTGGGAACACGACTATGAGTGTAGACCTGAAAACCGTCCGCGTGAAGCAATCGCTTCGTTGTCCTCAACAGCAACATATTCTGAAAAACTCCGCCGGATAATGCGACTCGGTTTAACCCGCGTTCATCTCTTGTTCTGACGGCAATCTCTGCAATAAGTTGCGCAACGCCCTGATGAAACCTGGCCGACACTCCCGGCGCAGGCACTCCTGCAAGCAAGTCCCCCACTGCCTCTCGAATGACTGGGCCACTCATAATAAAGTCGCCATCGATCTTGAATTCGTAAGCGCCACAACAACCAGAGTCAGCAATTGATTCCAATTCAATGGCCGCTTGACCCTCGTAGTTGACATGGCTACGCACGCCGATCAGGCTCGACACCGCATCAAACAGCCGGCCCATACTCGATGTCTCAGGGCTGTTGACACCTTTGCTAATCATGCTTCGCAAAGTGGCCCATGCGCGTTTATCGAGATCCTTAACGAAAGGAAGTTCGAGTTTTAGAAAGTCCGCTCCAAAAGTTTCCTGGAGGTAGGTAGCGGCCATCCGCCAGGGTTCTTTAATCGCCTTTGCTCCTCCTGGCAACGAGACGTTTGCCAGGTGGGCCACACGTTCTGCATCAGTGTAATCCGCAACAAAAAACTCGCCGCCCCACATCCGGCCGTCGGTGCCGTAACCAAGCCCGTCCATTGCTACGCCAATGACTTCACCCTCAAGTTCATTGTCGGCCATGCAACTGGCGATATGTGCATGATGATGCTGAATTCCAATCTTCGTGGTGACGTCGTCCAACTCAAGTGCAAACTTTGTTGAGAGATATTCCGGATGTAAATCGTAAGCCACGACCTCGGGCTGAAGATGAAATAGGCGTTTGAAGTGATCGATACCTTCGGTAAACGAGCACAGGGTCTCGAGATTTTCGAGGTCACCGATGTGATGACTGACAAACGCGTGGTGATGACGCGTCAAACAAAACGTGTTCTTCAACTCGGCGCCGCACGCGAGTATCTGCTTATCAAATTTCATTGAGGTCCTGAGAGGCGCCGGCGCGTAACCACGTGAACGGCGCACCATCATCTCCTGACCGTCAGTTATGCGCGCGACCGAATCGTCGGAGCGCATGTGGATGCGGCGATCGTGTAACAGGAAGTAGTCGGCGATGCGTTCGAGACGGCTGGTGGCCTCGGTGTCGGTATAGCAGATAGGTTCGTCTGACACGTTGCCGCTCGTCATTACCAGGGGATGTCCAAAATCCTGAAGAAGCAAATAATGCAAAGGCGAGTAGGGCAACATGAACCCGAGAGTATTTCCGCACGGCGCAACGGAACTCGGGATTGCGCAGTTCTCCTTACGTTCCAGTAACACTACCGGCCGGCTCGGCGACTGGAGCAAACGCTCCTCTCTTCCAGACACAAGGCAATACTCTCGAATCAGATCAACCGACTCGGCCATCATCGCGAATGGTTTGTCTTCTCGATACTTCCTTGTTCGCAGTGTCTCAACGGCGCTGGCGTTTAGCGCATCACACGCCAAATGAAAACCACCAATACCTTTGATGGAAACGACCCGGCCTTTGGTTAGAAGCTCTTTAACATGAGGAATGATGTCGAGGTCGGAGTCCTGGTCACGTCCGACTTCGAAACCATCTGCATTGAATAGATAGAGTTGTGGACCACAAACGCGACAGGCAATCGGTTCGGCGTGAAAACGTCGATCGAGCGGATTCTCGTATTCGCTACGGCATTCGTCGCACATCTCGAAGTCGCGCATCGTCGTTCGCGCCCGGTCATAGGGAATGTCTTCGATTATTGTGAAACGCGGTCCGCAGTTGGTGCAGTTGATAAACGGATAGAGGTAACGGCGGTCGTTCTCGTCGAGTAGCTCGCGCAGGCAGTCGGCGCAGGTTGCTACGTCCGGCGAGACCGGAACAAACTCCGCGCCGTCATGAGTGCTTTCAAGAATCTGGAATTCCCGATAGTCAGCAGGGACGAGGTTGTGGCTGCATTCTACGGATTCAATACGCGAAAGTGGCGGCGGATTTGTTTTGATCTCGCTTACGAATTCCGCGATGTCGTCATGATTACCCTCAACCTCGATCAAAACGCCGGAGGTGTTATTCAAAACCCTGCCGCGCAGCGAACGCCGGTTCGCCTGCGAATAGACAAATGGGCGGAAACCGACTCCCTGAACAATTCCACGAACAAGAATCTTTGAGCGAGTAGCCATTTCTTCATCACGCGTAATAGAAGCCACGGTCGGTAAAGACAGAAAAGCAGATTTTCCATTTGTCATTTCTCATTTGTCATCTGGTCATTTTCCAAAGTCGGTGGCGCGCAACCAGGAAATGACAAATGGAAAATGAGAAAAGGGAAATCGGCTCTTAAGCGAGTACCTCAATTTGTCTCAAAGTTTGCGATTCGAGAAAACGCAACAACTCGGGGATCCCTTCCCCGGTCTTTGCCGAGACCTGCATCACTTTCATGCCGGGACGTACCGCGTTGATGTTTTTGTAGGCAGCCGCGAGATCAAACTCCACCGCGTCCGCCAGATCCATTTTCGTCAGCACAGCAACATCAGCGGTGTTGAAAATGGTTGGATACTTCAGTGGCTTATCTTCACCTTCAGTAACCGACATCAGAACGATGCGCAGATTTTCACCGAGGTCGTAGCTCGAAGGACAAACCAGGTTGCCTACGTTCTCAATGAACAAGTAATCCAGCTCATTCAGTTTCCAATCATCCAGTGATTTTTGGACCATGTCGGCGTCGAGATGACAAACCGTGCCTGTGACGATCTGTTTCACTGGAGCCCCACTACGAGCTAACCGGGCAGCATCGTTGTCCGTGGCCAGGTCTCCAACCAGCGCTGCAACCCGCAGCCCATCAGCAACGAGGGTAGAAAGTAACTTTTCGAGTAATGCCGTCTTCCCTGTTCCGGGACTCGAAACCATGCTGATGACGAAGACGTTCGACTCTTCAAAACGCGTCCGCAGCGATCGCGCCAGCAAGTCGTTCTGCTTCAGCACGTTTTGCCTGACTTCGACTAGTCGCGGTTGAGCGCTCATAGCGCAGCCTCCGCCGTTGTAGTGATTGCAGTAGGCGGCATGACTTCAGTCTCCGTGATTTCGATCGCCACCAGCTCCAATTCCCTGCCGCTTACCACTTCCGCCGTTAACGAGCCACAGGTGGGACAACAAAATCGCTGGATCGATTCCAATCTCTTCACTGCGTTGCAGGTCGCGCAGTAAACCGTAACGGGAACTTCTTCGATAACCAGTTGGGAGCCTTCCAATAGTGTGCCTTCGCAAGCGATGCCATAGGAGAACAACAGAGCATCCTTAACCACGCCGGAAAGAGGGCCCAGCTTGAGGTGCACAGCATGGACCTGAGCGCCAGCACGCTTCGAAGCCTCCTGCGTGGCTCCTTCAATTATGCTCATCGCTATAGACAGTTCGTGCATGGTTCCTTTGGACTGTTCAGCATCTTTGGTCTAGCTTCGAATCTACGAACAGGTTCAGAGTTCAACCTTCAGGTTGTGTTTTGCGCACACCGCAAGCTAAAGCTTGAACTCTGAACTTCTGCCTTCATCCCTCACCCTTTTCTCGCCGCTGCAATGTCGAAGGAGAACTTCAACTCGTTCTTGAGTTTGATCGTGCCTCCCACCGCTGCGAACGGCTTGATGCCGAAGTCTTTCTGTTTCAAAGAAAAATCACCCTTCGCACGCAAGGTCTCACCCGCTATTGTGGCTTCACCCGATATCCAGATGTTTTTCTGCGTTACCCCATGCAGCGTGACATCACCGATGATCCGTGTGCGATAGCGACCCGCGCCAATTCGACTCGCAGAGATGTTGGTGCTGGTGAAAGTAATCTCAGAATAATTGTTCACTTCGAGCACTTCATCACGCATGGCGCGTTCAACCTCAACCAGATCCTTCTCCTTCACTCCTCCGGTAACCGCCAGTGATTTCGCATCAATCGTGAGCATCAACGAAGCTTGCTGGAATGTCTCGGGCACAAACGCTACCTCACCAGCAAACGAGCGAATCGAAATTATTGGATCGTGGGCAAAGGCCGATAACAATCCTTCGGCAAAAGCCTGCACAGTAAACGTACTCTCACCGGGCACGATCGAATACTGAACGACTTCATTCGTGGTCTCAACTTCAGTTGTAGTGGCAGGTGTCATTGACGCTTAAATTACTAAAGTCGTTCTTAGAGGGCCCGTCGCACGGCCCGCCGCACAAACTCGGTGGTTAGCCCATATACCAGATGGGAAGCTAACGCGTACAAATGAATCGAATATGGATACTCCTCTGACGATTTCGACAAGCCCAGTGCCGGCACCATGCCTTCGTCAGCCGTGACCCAGACGAGAGCTCCAAACGGAAGTCCTTCACCTGCTGTCACCACCGGAAAAGCCTCTGCCATCGCTCCATACCAGGCCCCGGTAGTAACACTGAAAGCATAGTGGACCACTGTCCCGGCCGCGTGCTTCTCTTCCGTCGTCAACTCACGATCCAGTACTGCTTCAGAGACGGCATTGGCCAACCGCATCGCGGCATCGTCCTGCTCGTCGTCTTCGCCGCGCTCCTTTAATTCCTGGCCAACGCCGTGATCGGGAGAACCTTGTTGCAGAGACTGCGCGCCATGTGATCGGTCCACGCCTTCCATTTGCCGGCCCAGAAAAGCCTGGAATCGGTTCATCACCACTCCCGCCACGAGTCCGCCGACCGCGCCAGCCGCCAGTCCCTTCCAAACGTTACTTTCCTGCTTCATCACATTGATCGAATTTTCATATACCGCTTCAGGTCAGGCACCACCGTAGTGAGACCCAAACCTAGATTGTCCTGGACGCCGGGGATGACTCTTTCGAGCCCGGCGCGCACCTGCCTTCGCACTTGAGGATGGGCCATGATCAAGCCGGCGCCCGCAATCAAAAGAGCGAGCCCGCCCACCAGGTACAACATGTCGTTAGATTCGTTTGAGTCATTGTTTGCCATGATTTTCTCCTCAACAGCCGCTACCGCGCGCGTCAGCAACGGCTGAGCAATAACTTCGATTTCACATTCTCACCATCCGGATGTACCGGCGTATGTCGTGCAATGACGCGATTACTCCGGTCGCCACGACCGCTAATGCCACTCCGCCGATAATCTTCAAAACCAGGTGTCCGGACGGTTGTTCGGCGCGCGACGCTTTTGCGAGTTCCTGTTGTTCTCTTAATTTTGTTTCCCCGAGTCTATCCTCACTCATAGTTCATCCCCCTATTCGTAAACTACCTCGGCCGGTGTGTCTGCGGTCATTTTCAGGACCAGAGACTCTACAATTCTGGCCGCCCCATCAACGGCCGCTTCCACCGGCTCACTCAAGCCCATCTGCCCTTCTTCTGGGCCAAATGTCGCCGGCTCGCACCCCACCAACAAAATTTTTCTAAACTGCCCGCCCATTGATTTCACCATGCTAAGAACCTTCATCGGGTTCATGCCATGGGTTTCAACGACCGCGGCCTGGGCATCGATACTCTCGATTTCGTTTACGTCCGGCTCAATCGTGTAGAGCGTGCCTGGCTCACCACCGCGTGGTGTGGCGTCCACGAAAATCGTGACGTCATATCCATCAAGCAACGCGTACGCCAGATCGAATCCCCGAATACCAAAGTCCACCAACTTCACATTGTCTGGCCATGAGCGCTGGGCCAGGCGCTTTGCAACCTCGCAACCGAAACCATCGTCACCAAGGAAGATGTTGCCGATGCAGGCAATGAGAATTGTTGGTTGGGTCATGTCACGACCGATAAATGGTAAATGGTAAATGGTTTAGCGAGTTGTAATTTGTGATGTTCGGAAAAAGGTCGCTCGGAGGCACTCTCGTGCGGGGACTCACCATTTACCATTCATCATTTACCATTTACCATCCATTCATCCTCCCAAAAGTTCTACTGCGACTCACCATTTACCATTCACCATTTACCATTCACCATTTACCCGCCCAACACTTCCACCTCCTCAGGTGAAAAGAAAAATCTATGCCCGGGCTGTCGTAACATGCCCAGGTCACGTCCGGGGTCATCATCTACAACCACAGCCAGGTGCGCCTTGCCTTCGTAGTCCTGTTCGATGGCCTCGACTATCGCGATCTTGCCCGCCAGAGCCAAATCAAAAATGTCGCCACCGGTTCGCGGTTTCAGCCGGACTTTGTCGCCCTGCTTGATTTCAAGGCCCGCCACGCACACGTGATCCACCTGCGTCTTCTCTTCCAGGAGTTGCCATTCCCATTCGTTCATAGCTTGTGCGGGTAAATGGTAAATGGTGAATAGGCGCTGCTCCTGTCAGAGCTTGTTGAAAAACCACGATACTCATGTACCGGGCGGCTCACCATTTACCATTCACCATTTACCATTTACCAATCGAAAGCATTTACGATTCACGATTCTTCACACTCTTCATCGCCCCGTGCATTTTCATCAACTGGCCCATCGGCAGCGTTTCAGTTCTCTCAAGCAGTTGCCGCGCCCGCTCATCGGCTCCGCGCATTTCTCGCTTCTCGTCCTCCGTCAACGTCATGATCCGCAAGGTCAGAATCTCGTCGATTTCCGTGCCGTCGTAGAGGTTGTTCGCACTTTCAGGCGCAATCTGTGGATAATCGTAGAGAATGATAGGTGACGAAAGCATGCAGTCGCGGGTCCCTTCTTCTCCAACCATGACTGGATAGGTACCGACGTTGCTGCAGCCGCCTGCAATTTCGTGTAACCCTTCAGGAGGATCGAGTAGTGAAACAAACTCACCGCCCTGAATCCCCAGAATCGTGTGAGTCGATACAAATGAACGTAGTAGCGCATCGTCTCGACTCTTTTGGCCCGCATCTTCCAGCAACGTCTTGTTGCTGATCAAAACAGTAATTTTCAAAACTTCACTGGATACCTGCTCCGTGTTTACTTCCACTGTGCCGGATATTGCCTGCCGTTGACGGACCAGAATACCAACCACGTTTCCAGTTTTTTCGTCGCGGAGCGGTTCGGTCGTTTCTGAAGCTGGGTATGAAAAACTGAACTGGGAGGTGGATGTAGTGTCAGGCGAATTGAGTCGAATGGTGGGTAATTGAACGTTCTCCTCAACTGCTTCCTGCCAACTCTGAAACACCTGGCTATTCACTTCCAGCGCCGGAACGAACGCATAGTGTGAAGCACCACCGATGGGCGGGAACTCCCGATGTCCACACTCTTTAACCGGCATCGCACAATCGGGAACCAGTTCGCCCACGGTGCGCATCAACAAATGAAGGAAACGTACTCTTACGTTTAGAGCTACATGAGTACTTGTTTGGACCAGACACTGCGTCTGCATAGTCCAGCTTTCAGTTCCCTTTTGCGCTTCACTATAAGAACGCGGACAAAGGGCGCCGAAATTCCAACGCTGCTGATTTTTCACCGCGGAAGGACGATAGGGATACAAAATGTACCCTTCATAAAGCACGGCGTCGGCTATTTTTTCTACTAAGGTCAGACTCATGAAGGCATACCCGCCTCAATAACAACCGGCTCCTCAACCTGCCGGGTGGTCTTTCCTGACTGTTCCGCTTCCGCTAAAAGGCGTTCCAAAGCTTGTTCCCAGGTGGGAATTCCTCGCTCCATTTTGTACTGGGCTAAGCGGTCGAAAACGTCGCGACGTAAATTAAGCCAGGCGCTATTGGGATAGTAATGGGCCATCATCTGCTGCCACACGGTGATGGGCAGCCGATATCGCGCCTCACGGTCCCAGGGAATCTGCTGGACCTGCATGCTTCCGCCGGGGGATTCATAGAAGACGGTTCCGCTATACATCAAATTCAACGGCACTTCGCCGTCTTCAAGCGCAGCAAAGTATTTGGTAGCCGCCACATTGAAATCGAAGGTGCAAGGTACAGGCAGATCTACGAGAGTGGTTCCCTGAAACGGTGGCACCATCACATTCGCATGAGTCCAGAGCATCGACCTTAATGTCCGACTCCAACGCTCTGGTTCGCCAAACAAATCAAGCAACCGCTTCTGTTCTGACTCGTCGTACTTACGCCGTGCGACTTCGATCTGAATCTGGCAACGCAAAGCAACCGATTGAATCAGCTCACCAGCTTCCTGGTTCTCAATTCGCAGTTTGAATGCGAGCTGGGGTGACGCGGCAAACTCAACCGCTTCTGCACCTTCCACTTGAAAAGTTAAGTTAGGCACGTTGGTGTTTTCCTGGCTCCGTAGGAGCCTAATGTTTATAGAAGCGCCCAACACCACGTACGCCCGCTCCGTAGGAGCGGGATGTCACGTTTGTACATCTCGCTCCTACGGAGCGAAGAAGGGTGGTATGACTCTTAGGTTCTATAAACATCGCGCTCCTCCGGAGCGAAGTGCGCTCTCGTTGTCGTAGAAAACCGGCATCCGCCCGAATTGGGTCACTTACCCTCACCCGCCACTTGCCGAAGCCGTCTCCTTTTCAGTCGCTTTATCCTTCAATTCGTTGAAAAACTTTCCGATCGCTTCCCACACTTCCGTGCCCCCCGATAACCCATGCCAATAAGCTCGAATAATTCCCACCAGCCGGTAACACTCGTCGATCGGCAGGAGGTAATACTCCGAGGCGCCACGGATACGGTTAACGAGTAGCGCCTCTGTATCAGGCTCCATCTCACTCAGCACCGGATTGCTGGCGAGAATTTCCTGCCACGACTCGAGATCGAGTAACGACTCCATCGCACCCGCCGGACTCGGATAGAGCGAAACAACTTTGCCTGCCACACTGCTGTGGAAAAAGAAAGCCATGTTGATCGGAATCATTAGGCTCTCCCATTGCGCCTCTGTCAGCTCGAAGTCTGACAAGCAATAGATTCCGCGTGGCACACGCCGGTACCTCGTCTCAGCGCGCCCGCTAAAAAGAATCGCGCACGCCTGACAAGCGCAAACCATTTTCCGTGTCGCCGGTTCGACAAGGTGTTCGTGCTCGCCCGGCACCTCGGCGCTACACAATTCACATCTTTCCACCGGGGCTCGCTGAGCCACAAAGCGACGCAGCACAGCAAACGGCGACTCTTGATTGCGGATTTCTGATTGCTGATTGCTGATTACAGAACCATCCTGCACGAGATTATTCGACATAACGATTCATCCGAGTCGCCGATACGTTCGCAGTGACATGAGGTCAGTGCCACCACGCGGTAGCGGGTGGGTCTTCCGATTTCCGATTTGCAATTGCCGATTGCCAATTGGTAATCCGAAATCCGCATTCCGCAATCCGAAATCGCTAGGCTGGTGGCATGCTCGGCCCGCCCGAGCTGGATTCAACGTCATCAGGATTGATCGACGTGCTATCCCTGGCCGTAGACGTGCCAGCAGGACGACCGGCGCCGGATTCTCCAGCGTCGTCGCGTCCAGCTTCTTTGCCATCCCGATCTTTGATGTCCTCACCTTTACCCACGCCAGTCGAGTGAGTCGGTCCCGATGTTCCTTGATCTCCCATGGTTTTTCTCCTCGTTTGCAAAAGACTCGTGCGCCGCCCAGCACTTGTCTGTTCGACGTTGACAGGCAGGAATGCCTGTCCTACCAGGGCAAAGCCACCTTTGCCATTCCCTGTTCAAACAGCAAAGGAAACGGTTCCAGATGGAGGTCTGGCTGGTCCAGCCCACGTCCAGCGCGAATCAAATCGTAGCGCTGCCCACACTTCCCGCACGCAAGGTTTGTCAGCTGAAGGTAGGCATCGTGCAAGGGCTGGCCGCAGCCTGGACAATTATTCCCGTAGGCGTAAAACGACTCGCCCAAGCGGCAGAAGAGCACGTCACGTCCGCCGACTTCTCGGGTTTGCAATCCACTCTGGCCGAGCGACGCTAGTTCGTGCACTTCCTGCCAGCCTTTGCGGCCTTCGTTTCCAACCGCATCAGCTCGCGTGGATGCGCTCGCTGACTTGCCAATTTGAACAAAGCCGGTAGCTGCCGGCTGTCCCGAAACGCCTTCGGCCTTGATATCCACCACATCAGGCGCAGCGGCATAGATTGCTTCTTCGATCGCCAGCTTCAGTGTCATCGCAGACGACGGACAGGTCTTGCAACTACCCTGCAATCTTAGTTGAACCACATCATCCGCGATGCCGATTAACTCGACGTCGCCGCCATGTGAGTCGAGATAAGGGCGAACCTTTTCCAGCGCCTGGGCCACGCGAGCCTCAAGCGGTAACGGATGCAATCCATAAAGCAAAAGTAAACTGCCCACCAGATCGTCGGCGGCGAACTTGCCGAAGATCTCGTATCCAGCATCTCCCGAATCCGCAATCGTCTCCATCATGCGGTCGAGCCCCGCGCCGTGAAACTCCATCAACGCCTTTACTAGTTCCAGCGCACTTGTTCGTGCAACCGGATCGGGCAACGCTTCGATATTGCGAATCAGCCCTTCGACTTTTTCCATTGATTGCGGCATAAGCAACTCGGGTGTCAGGTATCGGGTGCCGGGTGTCCGTGATCGCGGGTCAAGGATAATGGGGAAAAGGGTAAGGGCTAAAGTAATAGACGTTGTTGATTTGCCTGCGTCACATCATAATCAGCCGCTCTGCCCTTTTCCTTTCCCCTTTTCCTTTCCCCCGGCACCTGACACCCGTCACGCCTTCTTACTTCACCATGCCAAACATCGGCGAATGATGCGTCTCCAAGACCTTTCCATTGCCAAGGTACATGTGCACACCGCACGGCAGACAAGGATCGAAACTTCGCACAGCGCGCATGATGTCTATGCCCTTGAAATTGTCAGGCCCGTTCTCCTCGAAGATCGGCGTATTCTGCACGGCATCCTCGTATGGACCAGGCGTGCCGTAAATATCACGCGGGTTTGCGTTCCATGGAGTCGGTGGATACGGATGATAATTTGCGATCTTGCCATCGCGAATCACCACGTGATGCGATAACACTCCGCGCACCGCTTCGTGGAAACCACAACCGATCGCTTCATCGGGCACCTTAAACTCCGTCCAGGTCTTGGTGTGTCCCGCATGAAGTTCAGCAAGCGCCTGCTCAGCAAAGTAGAGAGCGCAAGCTGCCGAATAGGCCTGGAAGTAAGTACGTGCGCGATCGCGCTCGATGGCGTTGCTCCACTTGGGAATCTTCCATTCGAATTCCACTTCCGGCTTCATCGCGGTCTTGGGTAGATAGATCTTTACACTGTGGCCGGTGGCTTTCACATAACCAATGTCGACCTTGCCGGCAAGAGCTGTGGCCCAGAAGCGTGCGATTGGACCACCACCAGTGTCGAGCGCGAGATACTTCTTATCGCCTGGCTCATCCTTGTGATACCAGCGCGGTGACATAACCCAGGTGTAGTTGTTATCGAAATCGCGTTTTTGCGGACGCGGAATCGTGGTTTGGTTCCACGGATGTCGACGATCAACCGGATTGCCGAGCGGATCCTTGTCCACAAACGTTTCTGAGTTTTCCCAGTCGTCGTAGTAGGAGCTGCCCAGGAGAATGCGAATGCCGAGGTTGATGTCAACCAGGTTCGTAGTCACCAGTTTGCCGTCCACCACAACACCTGGAGTGACATACATCGCATTACCCCAGGCGTCCATGTTCTCGTAGGTGTAGTCGCAAACATTCGGATCCTGGAACGAGCCCCAGCAACCGAGGAGGATGCGACGTTGGCCCACCTTCTCGTAACCTGGTAATGCCTCGTAAAAGAAGTCGAACAGGTCGTCGTGTAGTGGCACGACCTTCTTCATGAATTCGCAGTAGCGCATCAGCCTGACAATGTAATCGGTGAAGAGTTGGACCGTGGGTACAGTTCCAACTCCACCCGGATACAAGGTCGACGGATGAACGTGACGGCCTTCCATCAAACAGAACATCTCGCGCGTGTAACGACTAACGTGGAGAGTCTCGCGATAGAACTCTCCCGTGAAAGGATTTAAGGCCGTCATGATGTCGGCTATGGTGCGATAACCGTGATCGGCCGCGTGGGGTGCTTCTGTTGTTTTGGCTTTCTCCCAGACACCGGGATTTGTTTCCTTGACCATCTGCTCGCAAAAATCAACGCCGACCAGATTGTCCTGGAAGATGTTGTGGTCAAACATGTATTCCGCGGCTTCGCCAAGGTTAACGATCCACTCAGCCATAGCCGGCGGTCTGACGCCGAATGCCATGTTCTGAGCGTAGGTGGCGCAGGTCGCGTGGTTATCACCGCAGATTCCGCAAATGCGGCTGGTAATAAAGTGAGCGTCGCGCGGATCTTTCCCCTTCATGAAAATGCTGTACCCGCGAAAGATCGACGACGTTGAGTAACACTCGGCAACTTCGCGGTTCTGAAAATCGATCTTGGTGTAGATCCCGAGACTCCCGACAATACGAGTAATCGGATCCCAGTTCATGTCGACCAGAGTGCGGGTCTTGCTCGGGGTTTGGGGCAGGGTTGTCGTAGTACTGCTCATTGCGCTCGCTCCTTTCGCTGCAACGCTGGCGGATAATATCCGGTAGTCAGCTCGGGCCGATTGTGCCGCCACCTTGGTTCCTTATTGACGGTTGCGTTAGTCAGTTCCCGCAGCTTGCGGATCGCAGCGCCGTAAATGCCGATCGCGGCCGATGAGATCTTCGCACCCGGAGGTTCATCCATAAACGGCATGAACTTGTCGGGGAAACCGGGCATTGTGCAGCCAATGCAAATGCCTCCGACGTTGGGGCATCCTCCTATGCCAGCCATCCAACCACGCTTGGGAACGTTGCAATTAACGACCGGCCCCCAGCATCCGAGTTTGACGATGCATTTGGGTGAGCCATACTCGGTAGCAAAGTCACCCTGCTCGTAGTAGCTTCCGCGATCGCATCCTTCGTGGACCGTTTTGCCAAACAACCAAGTCGGTCGTCCGGCATCGTCCAACGGGATCATCGGAGCCAGACCTGCCGCCAGGTAAAGCAGGTAAAGCACTGTCTCCATAAAATTATCGGGCTGCACTGGACAGCCCGGAACATTGACGATGGGAATGCCGGCCGATGATTTCCAATCCCAACCGAGGTAGTCAGCCAGACCCATGCAGCCGGTGGGATTGCCTTCCATGGCATGAATGCCGCCGTAAGTCGCGCAGGTGCCAATAGCAACGACCGCCAATGCTTTCGGAGCGAGGCGGTCGATCCATTCCGTCGTCTTTATTGGTTGGCCACTCATCGGGTCTGTGCCCATCGCTGCCCAGTAGCCTTCGCCGCTAAGTTTCTCGTTTGGAATCGAACCTTCAACGACCAGGACAAACGGGTCGATCAGCCCTTGCTCAGCCTGGTAAAAATATTTCATGAAGTCGTCGCCAACTTCGTATGCAAGTACGGGATTGTGTAAATGCACAGTCGGGAGTCCAGGGATCGCGCCCAGAATGACATCCTCAACGCTCGGCTGGGTCGCCGCTGTGATTGACACCGAATCTCCATCGCAACCCAAACCCGCCGTGATCCACACGATGTGAACATCCTTAACCGCCGGTGGCCGCTGCGTGACACGACCATACGGGGCAATTTCTGCCGCCATATGTTTCTCCTTTCTAATCCCGATTAATAGCGGTGGGGCCTGCAACCAAAAGTCGCGATGGCCTAGGTGATTAGCCTGGCCGCTGCAAACGCAGTCACGCAGGTCCTGTATAGAATCTGGTTCCCCCTGGCTTACGCAAACTAAGACAAGTTTCCACTACGAGGTTTAGAAAAGTAGAGCGGGTAACCAAACGAGATAGATCACGAAATCCAGTTCGTTCGGGTCCCAACGAAAGTAGACACACCTTTTTCTGGGGGCTCGATTATCTGTGCGGCGGCGGACACAGTCTATTCGTAGACCTACGTAATTAGTATTGTAAAACTACGTATTTTCTGTTGCGTTAGGAGAGTGGCGGCTAGGATCAATTTGGCGAGTCCATCTGGTTTTTAGCCTGTTCCTTCAGCATCTCCGATCGTGAGGATCAGAGATCTCTACATGCTTCCTCACGGGTTGGGAAAGAGCATTTATGTCCGCTCATTAATGTACAACTACCCATTGAAATCTCGAACGCTTAGCCTCTCACAAGTTAGGAAGGAGGATTTATCCCCGCTCTTCCTCACTCATGCAAGATGTACCGATCATAGTTCAACCGCTTCTTAAACTGGAGAACCGGAGCAGAGCGGGGATGAATCCTCCTTCCTAACTTGTGAGAGGCTAAGCGTTCGAGATTTCAATGGGTGGTTGTACATCAGCGAGGAAATGAAGGGACAAGTCCGCCTTCCCAACCTTTGAGGGTACTTAGACCCTGTGGAATTCATGGACTGTAATGCCGTGAAAGATCAGACCTAACCCTACGCTAATCGTCAATCGAAACGATTCCGCGGCGGAGGGCGAATCTGATTAGTTCTGCCTGCGAGTGGAAGTCGAGTTTGTGCATGAGATTTGAACGGTGAGTTTCCGCTGTGCGGACGCTGATCCCGAGACGGTTGGCCATCTCTGCGCTCGTATATCCTTCGGCGGCAAGATGCAAAACTTCTTTCTCCCGCGCCGTAAGAGTCTCGTATCGATCCAGGCTGGTCGCCTTTGTTCTTTGCTGGTAAACCTCGATCGCACGATCTGAGAGCGGAGGACTTAGATAACGGCGGCCGGCTGCGGCTTCGCGAACAGCATGGACCAGTTCGTCCGAACTCGAATCCTTCAGCACGTAAGCGGAAGCGCCATTGCTTAAGGCCTCCAGCACATACGCTTCGTTCGAGTACATCGAGAGCACGACAATCTGAGTGTGCGGGGAGCACTTCTTAACCTGAGGAATAACGTCGAGCCCATTAAGTCCCGGCATCATCATGTCCAGCACCAGAACACGCGGACTGGTTAATTCGACGCGACGAACAGCTTGCAGACCATCGCCAGCCTCGCCCACGACTCTGAAATCCGACTCGGCATCAAGCAACGCCTTCAGACCCTGACGCACGACCTGATGGTCGTCAGCAAGAACAATAGTTGTCCGGGCTTGCTCAGTCATTCGCTATACCTTCGTCAGTCCTTAGTGTCATTTCGTGTAAGTTAGTGGATCGTTGGTTTCGAATCGGACAAAACGATCCACGAACCCACACGAAGCCACGCGAAGTTACATTACAATTCAGCTGAGCCTACTCCAGCAGTCGGGGTTCCATTCCGATATTCAACTCTGCGATCAAGCGTGTTCCGGCTCCCGGCCTCGAGTCTACATTCAATCGGCCACCTAACAACATTGCCCGCTCGCGCATCCCCGCCAAGCCGCTGGTTCCGCCGGCAGCCAGTACGCTTTTAACATCGAAGCCAGTCCCGTAGTCTTCAACTTCAATCAACAAAGTGTTTTGGTGAGTAGAGAATCGAACCAACGCTTCATCGACCTGAGCGTGCCGCGCAATGTTTGTTAACGCTTCCTGGACCAGGCGATATGCTGCCGTCTCAACTTCTGGTGCAAATCTTCTCTTCTCCAGTCCACTGTGTTTGAAGTTCACCCGGATCTGAGTCTGGGCCGAATAGTGCTCGAAGTGCCACAACAGGGTCGGCAGCAAACCGAGATCGTCCAGCATCGCCGGGCGCAAATCCAGGGATAACTTTCGTACCCGTGCCATGAGCTCGTTAACGAGCGTGCCGGCTTGCTCCAAACTCGCGCCAACTTCGGCCGCCGGCAAACGCGTTCCCATCTCAAGCGTTAGTTTTAGCCCGGTCAACACTTGCCCGATCTCGTCATGTAACTCGAGGGCAATGTTTCTCCGTTCCGACTCCTGCACTTCCATCAATCTTCGAGAGAGAAACTTAAGTCGCTCAGAATACTCACGCTGAGCTTCTTCGGATTGCTTTCGTCGAGTGATATCTCGAATGACCCCAATGACTACGCGGCCGCCTTCTGTGTCCATCGGGCTGAGCATTATATCGACTGGAAACTCGCTGCCATCTTTCCGCTTCCCTGACAATTCCAGTCCCGCCCCCATCGGACGTGCATGAGGCTCCCGAAGGTAGCCGTCGCGATGTCGCATGTGATCGGCTTTCAACCGGTCAGGCAACAAAACTTCTATTGGCTGGCCCATCAGCTCACCCCGCTCGTAGCCAAACATCTTCTCGACCTGGGTATTGACGCGCACGATTGACCCATCGTTGTCGACCACCACCACCGTATCCGGAGCAAAGTCGAATAGCCCCTGAAGCATTTGCTCGCTCTTTCCGAGCGCTTCTTCAGTGCGTTTGAGTTCAGAGATGTCGAAGGCAACCCCGTGGATGAACCAGGGCTGGCTATGTTCATTGCGCACCATCTTGGCTTCACAATGAAACCAAACAACACGCCCGTCTCGAGCCATCACTCGGTACAGCGACTTCAGAGGTTTGCCCGTCATGAAGAGTTCGGCCGCTTCTACGCTCCAGCGAGCTTTGTCGTCAGGATGAATCTGCTGGTACCAGCGCACCGGGTCGTTGAGCCATTCCTCCTGGGTGAAGCCCAACATTGCTTCGATCTGCGGACTGACGTAAGCCTCGCCAATTCCTTTGTCCAGAAAAGCCATGAAGACGACGGCGGGTATTTGTTCTACGAGGGTGCGATATCGAGCGCCTACATCTGGCAAAGCTGCGACGGTGCCTGGTGAACCAAGCCTGAGGATCTCACGATGTATGTCTAACGAGTCGGCGGAGGGAAATGAGGCTGCGAGTTCAAGAAGAATGCCTTCTGCAAGCGCGACACTCAATGCATCGGCGTCCGGGGGTGTGGTGCTCCCGTTGTCAGTAATTATTGGATCGTAAGCAGTTGCCATTTCGTCTGTTTGCGGAGAACGAAGTTCTATTCAGTCCGCGTTAGCGGACGACTGATAATAGCCCAGCAGTTCACTGCTGGGATTAGAACGAAAGGAACCAGTCCGTGAAGCGGACGGCTGAAGGATAATGGTCAAGGGTTTGGTCTTCAGCCGTCCGCTTCACGGACTTCAAATTCATGCTGACTCGCTCCCAGCGATGAATCGCTGGGCTATTATCAGTCGTCCGCTAACGCGGACTCGATACGGGGAGGACTTAGCAGTGACCGACCTCATGACACGTGCGCAGCCTCACCGCCGCCGCCAGGGCGGTTCCTTGTTGAGCGAGGCTTGCGTAAACCGGCGTAAAGCGTGGATCGCTTTGCCATAAGTCATCACGGCATGTGACGACAACAATGATCCCGGCGGCTGATTCATGAAAGGCATAAACTTGTCTGGGAAGCCAGGCATCGTGCAGCCGATGCAAATACCGCCTACGTTTGGACAACCACCTATTCCATTGATCCAGCCGCGCTTACCCACGTTGCATTGGACCACAGGTCCCCAACAACCAAGCTTTACGATACATGTTCGTGAGCCATATTCTTCGGCAAACTCGGCTTGTTCATAATAGCCCCCACGGTCACATCCCTCATGCACAGTTTGACTAAACAGCCAGGTCGGTCGCAGCGCGTCGTCTAACGGAATCATCGGCGCGCGACCTGTGGACTGATACAGCAGATACAAGAGCGTCTCCATGAAATTGTCCGGAACCACCGGACAACCGGGGACACAAACGATCGGAATGCCGGCCTTTGATTTCCAATCCCAACCGAGATAGTCGGCTAGGCCCATGCACCCGGTTGGGTTCCCTTCCATCGCATGAATTCCACCGTAGGTCGCACAAGTTCCGGCCGCAACTACGGCCCAAGCCTTCGGCGCCAGTTTGTCGATCCACTCACAGGTAGTGATCGGCTGTCCTGTTTCACGATTGGTTCCAAACGAAGCCCAATAACCTTCGGCCTTATTGTTTTCGTTTGGTATGGAGCCTTCTATTACGAGGATGTATGGCTGGAGTCGCCCGTCCGCTGCGCGATAGAAAAACTCCATGAACTCTTCCCCGTTTTCATACGACAGAAAGGGATTGTGCAAACGGACTTTGGGAATCCCGGGAATGCCACCGAGCAAAACTTCTTCAAGCGTGGGTTGTGTAGCCGCGGTCATGGCGATCGTATCGCCGTCGCAACTGAGCCCAGCGGTGATCCAAAGGACATCAATCTCCCTGATTGGTTGGCCAGGTTCAGTTGCTGCGTAGCCTTCAATCATACTTGTCTTCTTGTCTCATGACTTGGTTCCGTCACTAAGCGACAGAAATTTCGGGGAGCGGCCGCTGACGATGGTACTGTTTAGTGCTGATCAGGAAGTGTCTGGTGCGAAGTCACCTTAGTCCTGACCCGCGACGAACGTCAAGATCGAGGGAATACCTCAGGGTCACGGTAGATTGAGATAAAGCGAGTATGCCCGAGGGGTCCGTTGTGAGGTTCCGGCTTTGCCGCCGGATGTGAACATGGCCATTCTTCCGCTGACGCACACTTGGGTAGCACTCTTCGCGCATGCCGGGCTCAAAGAAATCTTACGCCGGCAGCAGTGCCCGGATCTCTGGCGGCTCATCCCCAAGCCACTGCGGGTTCTCTGCGGTGCCGTCAAAGATTGACGAAGTCTTAAAAGGTTCAAAACGCCCATCCGAAGCCGCCTCGCGAGTCTTAGCAATCAACTGATCCCTCTGTTCATGGCTTAATGGTTGGAACGACTCAACTGCTGCAAACGCCTGCTCCAGAATTTCCATGCTGTCGATTCCGGTTATCACGACTGACGTTGGCAGATTCAAGGCGTATTGGAGACACTCAGTCGCGGTTACAGTGTTCGATTTGAGAAGTATTCCATTCGCCATACTCTTCATTCCGAGCACGCCAATTCCCTGGTTGACCAACTCAGGCAAGACTAGTTTCTCAAAGCTGCGATAGTGCGCGTCCATTACATTCAGTGGCATCTGCACAGCATCGAACTTGAATCCGTTCGACTCAGCAACTTCCAGCATATAGAGATGAATACGCGGATCTTTATGGCCGGTGAATCCAATGTACCGAATCTTGCCCGCCTCTCTTGCCTCGACCAGGGCCGCGTTTGCTCCATCCTTATCAAAAACACGATGCGGATCTTCAAACCGAATGATCTCGTGGTGTTGGGCCAGATCGATGCAGTCGACTTGCAGGCGTCGCAGCGATTCGTCGAGCTGTTTGGTGGCTTCCTTTTTTGAGCGGCCGTCGATCTTCGTCATCACAAACGCACGCTCGCGATAACCATCACGCAGCGCTTTGCCCATCCGTTTCTCACTCTCGCCTTCGTTGTAATCCCAACAGTTGTCCAGAAAGTTCATGCCGCGATCGATAGCCGAGCGGACGATACGTAACGACAGCGACTCATCAACTTTCTTCAACCCCAGATGCCACCCACCAACTCCTATAGCAGATACCTTTTCGCCAGTGCTGCCTAATGTTCGGTAGATCATTACCTAGTCCTCCTTGGTCGCAATTGGCTAACTCGCCGCGCGGCAGGTGCCGATAGGTCCGCAAAGAGTACCGCCACACACCAACCGGATTCCAGCCGGCAATGAGCGCGGAATTAAAAGCCCTGGGCCATCAGGAAATCAACGCTGAAAGCGTTCGCTAATTTCAGCCCTGGGTTGCGCTCTCGCAACCCAGGGAAAGACTTTTAAGATGCAATCCCGACTTGTCGGGATAATCGCCGGAGTATCAGTAGGCCTGTCGCAACTCCTTCAGAGTTGCTACAAGAAAAAACAGGGATCCGAGTCCCCAGGGGTTTCAAAGCAAACCCTGGGCTGGAATTCGCCAACGCCTTCGGCGTTCACGCCACAACTGCACCAGTACTCGGTTTTTATGATTTGACTTTATTTTGCAAAGTAATTTACAGTACTCAAACAAGGTGCCCAATAGGAGGGGTCATGTACATGGGTATGAGGCCGATTAAAAGCGCCAAGTTCATCCTTCCCGCATTGACGGAGGCCACGAGTCCTTATTGGCGTCCGATCAAATACTCCCTCTTTCCACCTCTGGGTCTGGCCACCCTTGCTGCCTATCTCGATCCAGACGTCGAGATCTCGCTGCAGGATGAACACGTCGAGCAGCTTAATCTGGATGACCACCCGGACCTCGTGATTATTCAGGTCTACATTACCAACGCCTATCGCGCATATCAGATCGCGGACCATTATCGCGCGCAAGGATCTTACGTGCTGCTTGGCGGGCTCCACGTTACTTCACTTCCCGAAGAGGCGGCGCCGCATGCTGATACGATTTTTCTCGGCCCAGGTGAGCACACCTTCCCTCAATTTTTGAGAGACCTGGCGACGGGAAGGCCTCAACGCCGCTACGAGTCTCCCGTGCGAACGCTGGAAGGGCTCCCGCCTATCCGAAGGGACCTTATTAAGCGTTCCCGATACCTGGTGCCAAATTCGATTGTGGTCTCGAGAGGCTGTCCTCATCATTGCACCTTCTGTTATAAGGACGGCTTTTTCGAGGGCGGGCGTTCGTTTTACACACAGCGCGTCGACGATGCGCTTGCAGAAATTGTCCGTCTGCCTGGCCGGCATCTCTACTTTCTGGACGACCATCTCTTTGGGAACGTTCGGTTCGCCAAGGATCTTTTCGCAGGAATGAGAGGGATGGGCCGCGTCTTTCAGGGCGCTGCGACAGTCGACTCCATCCTGCGCGATGAAGTAGTTGAAGACGCGGCCGCTGCCGGACTCCGGAGTCTGTTCGTTGGATTTGAAACTCTCTCAACCAGTGGACTCGCGGGCGCAGGTAAACGTCAGAATCTCGGCCGCGACTATCGAGAAGTCGTGCGCCGACTCGATAGCCTCGGCATTATGATCAATGGCAGTTTCGTATTCGGCCTCGATGGCGACGACCCTGACGTTTTCCGAAGAACCGTTGATTGGGCGGTGGAAGTTGGAATCACAACGGCGACTTTTCACATTCTGACACCTTACCCCGGCACTGCGTTGTTCGCCGACATGGCGAAACAAGGAAGAGTCGTCACGCGAAACTGGGACTTGTACGACACGCGGCACGTGGTCTATCGGCCTTCATGTATGTCACCCGAGGCGCTTAAGTACGGGTATGACTGGTCCTATAAGGAATTTTACCGCTGGGCAAATATCTTTGAAGCCTCGACGGCCCACCATTCCATGAAGCATCAGTTGAAACACTTCTTCTATAGCGCGGGGTGGAAAAAATTTGAGCGGGCATGGGACATGGTCATTCGTATCAAGCAACTGTCGCAAATACGACCGCTCCTCGAGGCAGTTCTCTCACCCGTTCATAGTCAAGCGACTGATCTCACGCCTGCTAACGCGCCCAAGAAGCTAGTACAGATGACTCGCCTTGATCCATCCAGAACGACGACTTCAACCTGAGCCCTACCACCACCTCAATCCGTTTCGTTTTCTCTGTGCAACCTCTGTGTTCTCTGTGTCTCTGTGGTGGATTTACCTGCAAAAAGCACCCACCACGGAGGCACAGAGAACACAGAGGTTGAAACAGAGAGTTGAAGATATCCCGCGACAACTCCTGAGTGTGTGACGTTCCCGTATTATGAAAATGTCCCGGCGTCGCGGGCCCTGAAACCTTTCCATTCGTGCCCCTGGGGTTCCGCTTGCGCACTATCCCAGGCTTTATGCTGTCGCCTGCTCCGCAGGCTGGATTCAGCTTTGATCATTCCGCAGTCAAAAAAAGGGCCTCCAATTAATGGAGGCCCATGGTCCTTTCGCCCACCAGCCAGCGAAATGACTAATTAACTACTGTCTTAGAAATCCCATCGAATACCAAACTGCATTACACGCTCGACGCTTTGCGATGTGGTGACCTGGCCAAACGTAGTCGAGCCAATGTCCCGATCGGGAAGTCCGAACACATGGTGGTTGAAAGCGTTGAAGGCTTCCCAGCGAAGCTGTATGCGCTGATTCTCCGACCATGGAAGTTTGAAATTCTTCAACACAGCAGTGTCGAGATTCCAGAACGGAGTCGATCGTAGCGTGTTGCGATTTCCGATTTCTCCATGTCGCGGATACTCAACGGCAGCGAGCGCTGCTGCGGGATCTGCAAAGAACTGAATCGTTCCTCCTGGTGCATCGTGAATACTGGCCCTTAGTGCAGCAGCGTTGCCGCTGATCACTGCTGGTACGCCGTTGGCTCCATCAAAAATGAAACTTCTGGGCCATGAGACTGTCGCCAAGCTGAAAGGCAAACCGCTGCGAGCCGTAAAAATGCCGCTCACCTGCCAACCGCCAATGATGGTATCCAGCCAACCAGGTGCGTCCGACGCAAAGGCGCGACCGCGACCCACAGGCAGTTCGAAGATACCGTTGACGTTGAACAGGTGACGAATGTCGAAGTCTGACGGTCCCCTGCAAACGCGAAGGTTAGTCACGTCGCAAATGAGTCCGCCTGAAGTCGTCGTGTTGACTACTGTGGATTGGTTATCGATCGAGTTTGAAAACGTGTAGTTAACGTCAAACTGCATGCCCTGCGAGAACCGCTTCCGCAGGCTGACCAGCAATCCGTTATAGCTTGAGGAACCCTTGTTGGTGACGAATGCGTTCGTACCAAACTGTGAGCTCAGACCAACATTCGGACGAATGAGGGCGTTCGCATAGAGCGCCTGAATGCTGTCCGCTGTGTCTCCGATCACTATTAAATGGTTAAGGAAATTGGCGACAAGTTGGGTGCAGTTTGATCCCAAGCCAAAGGCACCGCACGTTGCGCCGTAGTTAGCGAGCACTGTTGGTCCCATCTGATTTTCAAACCACGGGATTGCCGTAATCGGTCCACCGCTTTCAATCTGACTCTGCAAATTGTTGAAGGCAGCGATCATGAACTGGCCCGAGGCCTGATCTTTGAAATCAATGATCTGAGCAGCATCTGCGAGCGTAAACAGCTTCCGTCCCTGACGTCCCACGTAAGAAGCTTCAAGGATGAAATTGCCGGGCAGTTCACGCTGGAAGCCAAAGCTGTACTGGAAAGAGTAAGGGACTTTGAAGTTGGGATCCACTGCGTAGTTCGTCTGCTGAGTGGCGGTACCAAAGCCTTCGCCGCCAGCGACAAACGGCGTAAACGGAACCGTCACTGCCGGCGCGGTGTTAGTTAGCGGCACAGTGTTAACGTCCACAAAGCGCGGCATCGTTAACAAGGCTATCCGCGCGTTGGGTACCGGCAAGTTTGTAGTGATGAACGTGTCAAAAATATGACTGTTCTGGTCCTGCAGGAATGTGATGCCGCCGCCCGGTCGATCGTAGGTCATGGTGGCGCCGCCACGAATAACGGTCTTGCGGTCACCCAGAAGCTTGCCTAACCATCCGCTTTGGACAGACGGGTTGTAGGCGAAACTCAAACGTGGTGCAAAGTTGTTCCAGTCGTTAGCGTAAAAGGGACGTGCATCGTTGGCTTTGCCTCCGAGCTCATAAACGAGGAACGGCTCCGACGATGGACCAGCAATCCCAGCCGCTCCATTGGCGATGCGCAAGTTGATCAAGCTTTCGTAGTCTACATTCTGAATAGACTGCGCTCCGTTTCGTTCGTACGGCGCTGGGTAAATGTGCCAGCGTACTCCGTATGTCAGCGTGAGATCGTTGCGCATTTTCCAGCTATCCTGTGCGTAAAACTCATACTCATCGTAGCGCCAATCGCGCGCCTTGCCTGTTCCTAGTGGCTGGACCACTCCGGCTGAGTCGTAGTTGAAGAGAGTTGAGACTGACGGAATCGTTCCCAACAAAAACGAGAAAGCCGTATCGTAATTTTCGCGCTGAACCGCGCCGTTGCCGATATTGGCGGGACGCAGCGATGTGCCGGTGACGCCAGTGCCAAAGCCAGTCAGATTGCCACCCAGTCCAACCAGCGGGTAATTGAAATCACTCACCAGTTTTGTTTGCTGATCAATGGTCTTAACCGATCCACCAAACTGGAAACTGTGGGACCCGGCTGTCCAACTCAAGTCGTCGCGAAAAGTCCACACGGGCACCGTGCGATCCTGCGTCGCGAATGATGCGTAAGGATCCGTAATCAAACCAAACGAATATGACTGGGGAAACGAAGGGTCGAAATTATTTGGAAAACCCAGGATCGATTTCGTCAGTCCGACCGTAATGTTGTTGACCACACTAGGAGTGGGAACCCAGTTGTGGCCCACAACCCAGGCATAATCGCCGGTTGAGATCTGAGAAGTTTCCGGGTCGCCGGGAAACTGTTGAGCAACCGAAGTGGCATTCACCGTGTCCGTTTGCAGCGCACTAATCTTGCTGACGCGACCAAACATGCGCTGCTGGTCGGTGATCTTCCAGTCGACGCGTCCTGTGTAATTGTTGTCCGCTCGACGCGATGGAGCATTGAAGCGGAAGCCGCCAGTATTGATGCCGTCTCCGGCCGTGAGATCGTTGGCCGTTGGATAGCGCTGGTTGATGAAGCTAAGCAGGTTTGGATTGACACCGACGAGTAGCGGGTCTAACGCTCTTACTTGCGCCGAGCTTAGGGTCGTGATGCATTGAGGAGCAGTGTTGAGACGAGCATCGGTAGTACAGCCCGCCGTGTTATTCAGGTAAGCCAAACCTCCGGCACGCACATGCGCCAGCGGCACGATGCGCAAATATGAAATGCCCCTCGCATCGCGTCGCCCTTCGTAGTCGAAGAAAAAGAACAGCTTATCTTTACCACCCATAACTGAAGGACCACCCTCGCCAAATCGTGGCAGGTAGAGTGGACCACCAAGACTGCCACCAAACTGATTGCGCGTCAGTTGCGGTCGCTCGACGCCATTTCGGTTGTTAAAGAAGCTGTTGGCCGCGGTGAGGGCAGTGCGATTGAATTCGCGCAACGATCCATGAAATTGGTTGCTGCCGCTTTTAGTGATCAGCTGAATCTGACCGCCGCTGCTGCGACCTTCAGACGCTGCTGGATTAGCCGAAGTGGTTCTGAACTCCTGAATCGCGTCGATAGGAGCGTTGCCGGTCGTGGCGAATGCCTGGCCGGTGGCTTGATCGTTCGCGTCAATACCATCGACGGTGATATTGCCCTGGTCAGCGCGCGAGCCGGTAACGGAACCGACTCGATTGGTAGCGCCCGTACCAACGTTGTCTCCAATCACACCCGGTTGCAGGCCCATCAATGCGGCCGGCGACCCGCGAAACTGGACCGGAAGTTCGGCCATGCGACGCGTGTCGATTACGTTTCCAATACTAGCGTCAGTCGTGTTCAAGGTAGCGCCACCTTGATCTTGGATGAGCACAGATTCGGTGACCTGGCCTGGAGACAACTGGAGATTATGGGTCTCAACTGTGCCTACCCTGAGCGCGATATTGCCGAGCTCAAGAGTTTGAAAGCCGGGGCTCGTGACAGAAAGCAAGTAGCCTTCAGACGGCTGCACCTGGCTAAACCTGTAGACCCCTCCATCGTCAGTTTTGGTGACGAGTTCGCTCGAAGTCCTTGTGTTTGTTAGTTTCACCTCGGCTCCAGGAATGACACTGCCAGTAGTGTCAGTGATGATCCCGGTTACCGATGAAGTTGAAGACGTTGCTTGTGCAAAGATCGAAACTGGAACAAGGAGAAAGACAAGCAATAAACCCAACGTGGGAATTCCTTCGATCAGTTTCGTGTCCCTCGCAACTCTTGCGGGCGCTGGTCGTTTTGAAGCTGCGTTTGTTGTCAGTAGTTTTGGTATGTAATTGCGAGTGGTGAGTGTTGCGATAAATCTTTCCATGTAACCTCCTGGTAGTTGGACTCTCTGCTTCGCTATCGCACTAAATTAGCGTGCAACTAAGAAGCGTTGCGGCTTCGCTTTTTCACAGCGAGCTGCGCTGCGGTAATTCGAAAGCGTTTACGATTTCTCGTAGGTTTTTTGAGGGGAGACCGGCGGTGTCTGGTAAAGGCAGTTTGTGTTCCAACATTAGAATGCGAACACTAACGCAGAGTTTTGGGTTGAGTTGATTTGCGTGATGAGTTTCGTGCAAACCAATGGTTCAAATCTTTCAAGTCTCTTGCAGAATTTGAATTCCGATAAATCGTAAGACTAACGAAAGCTCGGAGAATGAGTTGTGAGTCACTCTATATGAATGGTCCAAAATGTTTGGCAGATGACGCGTACAAGATTGACGATGATCGCTCTACTTGAATCAACGCGGTGGCAAGTGAATACGTTTGTAGCGCCAAAGGCGCGAGATGAAACAGCCAGGGGCAAGTGTCGAGCGGACCGAAGCACGCCACCCCTGGAACCATCCCAGCAAACAACATAGCGCTGAAGGCGCGAGATCGATTTCGCTATGAAGGTTAATTACCCGCTCCTTCAGAGGTCAAAACGAAAAACGTGCTAACTCCAGGGGCGACGTGCTTCGCTTTGCTCAGCACTTGCCCCTGGCTATTACATTTCGCCCCCTTGGCGCTTCAGAGGTTTCCTAAGTCCACGCATTGGTCTTGCCAGTGGAATTAACATTGACAGCAGCCACGACTGCCTAGTTAGATCACGTCGATTCAAAGGCTGGCCTGCTTATGCCCCTACCCGCAGAATATTTTGACAAAAACTTTTGGCGGCGAGAGATAACGGAAGCGGTCGAGGCCTCCGATCCGTCGCTCTCCAATCGCAGGATCACTCTTGTCCACTACAGACTTTCTCAGGTTCTGCATGCAGTAACCGGCGCTGACGCTGGGGCTAATTTTCACACCTGGGCGGTTTGGGGTTCACGCAAAGCCGGGGTGACGATCCGTCAGGAGGATTTGGGCGAGGCTTTACGGAATGCAACTGTTGTATCAGGCATTGTTGGCCTCTTTGTAGGACTGGTGGTGTCGGGGTTGTCTATAAGGTTTTGGCTCACCGATCTACCGTGGTCCATTGCTGTACCCGCAGCACTACTGGGAATGGTCTGCGGCGCACTTACCGGTCGTTGGATTGCAACCTACAGTCGACGCGAGGCTTCGCGGCTGGTGTTGGAGGGGAATCGCATCGTGCTCGAGGATATTGGAAACCAGACTGCGCGCTTCGTCGCGATGTTTCACAACAAGCCTGAAGCAGATCAAAAATCGATTGATGATTTCGTTGCCGAGTTGCGTTCCGGCGAAACTGCATCAGGCGGACAGGACCTGCTCCGACAGGCTTTCACAAACTACTACACCGCTCGCTATACGAAGGACATTAAGCAAAAACACGAGGCCACTTATTTCGCCAATTGTCTGGCTGTCTTGCATGAGCACATTCGGCTTGAGCCTTACATTAAGAAGTCGATGCCTTTGATCATTCGGAAGTGCGCGACAAAGCGTCTCATGCAATTTGATGTGGGCCAGGTCAAGCTCAAAGTAAGCGAAGAAGTTCCACCGATTCATGGCGTTCCCTTCCCGCCTTCGTTGCACGAACTTTCGAGCCGGGAACTTGCAGAGTTCCTGGATGGCGAAAACGGATGGGGAGGTGATCTGGTAACAACTCCGGCGCGCGATTGGACCAGGATTCGAGACCGCATGAGGTATATCGTGCAGCTCTTTCGCGCGATGCACCTGGATCAGTCAGTCTTTACCGAACCCTACACTACTGACCGGGATTGACTGTCTGCGGCTTCGCCGCCGCACAGTGCGGAAAGCCTTCGGCTTTCCGTTCACCGACCCATAACTTCCTGAGGCTCAGCCTCAGGAAAAGATAGAGGACTGATTCGGAAAGGCTGAGCCTTTCCGCACTGTGCGGCGGCAGAGCCGCAGTTTTCATATTAAGACTTAGCTTTTCGAAACTGGGCGGAATGATGTCAATCCGCTAATAATGCTTGTGATCGAGATGCGCCGATGTGACAAAAGCTCACGTCTCGATGTGCTGTCTTCTCACATCATCGCAAGTCTTCAGTTCAAGCTTAGGTTTTCCCTGAACAATATCGATCCTCAACTGTTCATCCCCGCGGGCACAGGCGTTGCCATGAGTGGACGTGCAGGCTGTTCTCAGTTGTCTGCCGGAAGCACCAGCAGCTCCGCAACCTTGAAGGGAGATAAGTGATGTCGATATTCAGCAAACGCAATCTTTTGGTTGGGCTCGCGGCAGTTGTTATTGTTGTCGGCGCCGTTGCCGCGATTTGGGGTGTGCCCAAAATCAGGCATCGCAATACGTCGGTCAAGAGCACGGTGAGTTCATATTTACTTGACGAACGAGGCGCTGTTAACGGTTTGCTACTCGCCAATAATGACCAGTTACACTTCAGTCCTGAAACGGGGACAATCGTCGCAACTCAAATCAAGATTGGCGACGAAGTCGAAGCCACAGGGCACGCAGGTTCTCAAACCAGTTACGGCAGGGAAATTCGAGTCGAGCAGATCTCCGCGAACGGGCGCACGATTCAAGAGGTCCGTGGCGGAAAACCAGGAAAGCATGGCAAGGATCATGGATCCAGGAACCATGCCGATCGTGAACGAGGGCCTGGTCCATCGAACACAGAAGCTCCGGTTGGACGAGGGACGGAAGCGCCAACTGAAACAGCAAGCCCGCAGCCAGCTGATCCGAACGTAAAGTCGACGAACGTCGTAGCGCCGGCTACCACAGTTGCCGAACCAACACCTGAAACACTTAAAGTCTCAGGGACAATTCGCACACACCTGGTTAACGGTCATGGTGATGTGGATGGGCTGATATTATCCGGTGGCGAGCAGGTGAGGTTTTCGCCAAAGGTCGGCAAGCTGGTTGTCTCCGCTGGGCAGGGACCAACTGCTCAGGTGAGCGTTGAAGGTGCAGTAGTGCGTAATGAACGCGGGACTGTGATCCGTCCGACGTATATTACGGTGGGCAATCAAACAATTGCTGTGAGTCGCTGAGCGACCGCCACAGTCAGCAAGCTTCCAAGCGATGCTTAAGGCGATCAGAACAATGAGTTTGCGAACCCGGCTGGCATTGCTGGCCGGGTTCGCAATCGTGGCCCTGGTAATCGCTGCCTTCGTCGCCTGGCGATTGGCCCGAGCGACAGAAACTTTCGCATTACGTCAGGCTGATTCCGCAGTGCACGCTGCCGCTCGCGATCTCTCGCTCGCACTCGAAACAAACCCCGATGGCTTTCAAACTCTTGACGAGGCTTCGCCGGGCTCGCCCGGCAAAGGCCGCAACCGAGGCCCGCGCGGCGGAGAGAGAGGGCGTCCAGCGCCTCCGCATGTGCAAAAACTGTTCGCCGCTTATTCGGATCCTCTGGCCCGGCTGACAGCGATTACCCTTCACCGTTACGAAAACGTCGCCGGCGGCTTTTACCGTGGAGACGAACTAACCGGATATGCACTCTCGCGAGATCAGAATTCGAGTGCACCGGAGAACGCTCCCGCCGAAGTGGCAGACACGATCCGCGCCGCTGCGAGTGAATCGGCTAGAACTAATGCAGCCGCTTCGCGGACACTCCAGATCGGAACTGCGCGCGTGATCATGGTTGCTTATCCCATTCAGCAGGACGGCATAACAGCAGCATGGGCCATGCAGCGCGTGTCCCACTTGTCTGGCGTTTCCGATTGGCCCAACCTCGCGGCGCTGATCGCAATGGGCTTGAGCATTTTCGCCGTGAGCGGTCTGGCTTTGCTTACCGTCAGAGATCTTCGTCGAGGTGTAACTGGCATCGAGACGGGACTTACCACACTTACGAGCGATCTCAACCAGCACATCCCTGAACCAGAAACAGCCGAGCTGGCTCGCATCGCTGCCGCAATAAATCAACTTGCCGCGACCCTGCGCGCTAATATCGAACGACAGACTCAACTCGAAAGAAACCTTCGTCAAAGCGAACGTCTTTCAGCTCTGGGCCGCGTGGTTGCCGGCGTGGCCCACGAGGTTCGCAACCCATTGGCGTCAATCAAGCTCAAAGTCCAGCTAGCCCGCCGCGCTGACTATTCGTCTGAGAAACTGGCAGAGACGGTTGATGTCGTTTGTGCCGAAATAGAGCGATTGGATTCACTCGTGCGCCGGTTATTGGAGCTCGGGGGCCAGCAGAAACTCGATCTCGCGGCGATCGACCTTCAGGATCTCGTTCGACGCCGCGTCGCTTTCTTCAATGATCTGGCAACTCGCGCAGGTGTGTCGATTGTTAACAACTCAAGCCCACACAACATTTTCGTTGAAGCCGATAGCAATCGTCTGGGCCAGGTTGTCGATAACATTATTCAGAACGCGCTCGACGCAATGCCGAACGGTGGTCAACTAACAATCACCTGCGATCGATTACAGAATCAAGATGGTTGGGCCTCAATGAGATTCGAAGACACTGGTCCAGGAATTAAGCCAGCCGACCAGAAAAATATTTTTGAGCCTTTTTATACGAACCGTGTAACCGGGACAGGATTGGGCCTGGCAATTGCTAGAGCAATTGTCGAGGAACATGGAGGGCGTATTAGGTTTGATACAGAGGTGGGCCACGGGACTTCGTTTGTGGTTGAACTTCCGCTGCCCGCAAGAACTAAGAACCGCGAATCCCTGGAGGCTTAATGAAGACTGTCACATTACTAATAATTTCGAATATATTCATGACCATTGCCTGGTATGGTCACTTAAGATACAAAAGCAAGCCGCTGGTTAGAGTAATAATAATTAGTTGGGCCATCGCGCTGCTGGAGTACATCTTCCAGGTACCGGCAAACCGGCTGGGCTCATTGACGTTTACGGTAACGCAACTAAAGATCTTGCAGGAGTGCATTACGCTGGTGGTCTTTACCGCTGTTGCGTACCTGTTGTTTGGCGAGACACTAAAATGGAACCACGCGGTCTCGTATTCTCTTATCGTCGGCGCAGTCTTCTTCGCATTCAAATTCTGATTTCATGAAACCAGAGCTACCTCAGGCACTCATCGTCGACGACGAAATCAATTTACGTGAAAGTCTTGTCGAGTTAGTTGCAAGTGAAGGCTTTCAGGTAACCCAAGCTGGTGACGGTGAAGAAGCTGTTGAGCTTCTTCGCAGTCGCGCGTCCGAGCCGGACGTGGTTTTTCTCGATGTACGTATGCCGAAGCTCAGCGGCCTCGAAGTCCTCTCGCTCATTCAGAAAGAGAACTTGACCAGTGCGCCGGTGATTGTGATCAGCGCTTTTGGCGACAGCTCCAAGATGATCGAGGCGATGCGACTGGGTGCTTACGACTACATAACCAAGCCCTTGGACCTGGATGAAATCGTGAGCACGTTGCGTCGCGCAGCGGACCAAAGGAGTCTCAGTCTGGCAGCCGAGGCCAGGCGTTCTGCCAAACCTAACGACGAATCGATCGAGCCTCAAGCCAGTCGCAATCACGTGGAGATTCTGGGGAACAGTCGCGTGATGCGCGATATCTTCAAGCAGATCGGCAGGTTGGCAGCCACCGATGCTACGGTTCTGATCGCTGGTGAGTCGGGTACCGGAAAGGAGCTGGTCGCTAACGCGGTCCATAATCACTCGGCCCGATCACGTGAGCGCTTCGTTGCGGTGAACTGTGGCGCACTACCGGAAAATTTGATCGAGGCTGAATTGTTCGGCTACGAACGCGGAGCCTTTACGGGCGCTGACCGTCAAAAGAAAGGGCGCTTTGAGTTGGCCCACAAGGGCACACTCTTTCTCGACGAAGTTGGCGAACTGACTCCGGGCGCGCAGGTCAAACTATTACGCGCGTTGCAGGAGCGACGATTTGAGAGAGTCGGCGGTACTGAAACCGTAACTGTTGACGTCCGCGTAATTGCCGCTTCCAATCAGGAACTGAAACAAGCCGTGGGCGAGAAGAGCTTTCGCGAGGACTTGTATTATCGCTTGAGTGTGATCGAAGTGCGCTTACCACCATTGCGAGCGCGCCTAGGCGATGTACCACAACTGGCTGAGTATTTTCTCGAACGCGCAGCTGCACGCCATGGTCGCCCCGTCAAACTTCTGTCGGACGAAGCTATCCGTTCGCTCCTGGCTTACGACTTCCCGGGCAATGTTCGAGAATTGGAAAACATGATCGAGCGTGCCGCGGTAACTGCCGGAAGTGCAGTTGAGGTCTTGTCGCCGGCACATCTGTTTGGGGAATCAACCAACATCCCAGGCAAAGAGATCGGGTTGAACGAATCGTTTTTGGATTTACCCTTCAAAGATGCAGTTTCAGCATTGGAACGCGAGTTAATTCGGCGCGCACTTGAAGCATCTGGCGGTAACCGAACGGAAGCCGCGCGACGTCTCGGCATCAACCGGCGACTTCTCTACTCCAAGCTTGAGGAGCACGGGATTGGCTCGACGCAGGGATCAGATGAAAAAACTTAATTTGCGCCAGTGGGGCGTGGTCATGGCTTTCGTGCTTGTTCTATGCGGCACGGTCTATTTCGCCGTGCGCACCATCAGACCAGCAATCTACTGGCACTATCATCAGGACGAAGACATCAGCGGCTGGATGAACATCGATTATGTGGCCCACTCTTACAAGGTGCCGCCGCATGTCCTCTATATCGCATTGGGTTTGCCTCACAAGCCACCCGATCGACGGCCCTTGCGAGACATTGCTGCTGCTCAGAACCGTTCCATGGAGGAAGTTAAGGCGATTCTTCTCGACGCCATTGTCCACTCGCGACCTCCATACCCGCCTCCGCCACCGCCGCCCAAGGATCGTCCTCCACATGAACGGGGGGCGCCTTGATGAGTGTTACCGAACAACTCTTAGCTGCCCTTGTGCTTTATGGTCTGCCCGTACTCTTCGGGGTGATTCTGATTGCCTCCGTGGGCTTGCCACTTCCGGTGAGCTTTATCCTGGTCGCCGCAGGTTCGTTTGCGAAACAGGGAGACATGAAGTTGGTGCCGGTAATAATTGCGGCTAGCTGTGCGGCGATTCTGGGCGATCAGATTGGTTATGGCGTGTCGCGTTGGGGTGGACGCAGATTGATCAATCGGATTACGAACAGGATAGGCGGCGCGTCAAAGATCAAGAAAGCCGAAGCGCTGTCGAAGAAGTGGGGCGGGCCGGGAATTTTCTTTAGCCGCTGGCTGGTGACGGAATTGGGTCCATGGATAAATGTGACGAGTGGGATCACCGGTTACCCGTGGCGAAGATTTCTGTTGTGGGGTGTGTCGGGAGAAATTCTTTGGGTAGGTTTGTACGTGGGGTTGGGCTACACCTTCAGCGACCGCGTGCAATATCTGGCAGAGATACTCGGAAACCTGGCGTGGGTAATCCTTGGACTGGTGGTTACGTTGCTGCTGGGTTGGAAAGTGCTGCGATACTTCCGCCCCGCGAGAAAGTCGGAAGAAGACGACGAACCATCAGAACTGGAGCCTGCACCCTCTGAGATTTGAAAAAACATTTTCCATATCTCATTTTCCATTTCTCATTTGCGATAGCCGGGTCCGCTGGATTAAGGCGGCAGCGTGAGATATAGCAACTCCTTGGAGTGCGCCGCCTTGTCGGCGCTTTCACCCGCTGCGACTCGGTCGCAGCGTGATTCGATTCAGACAACATGGTGTGAGAATGATGTTGGCTTTGAAAGCCGAACCTGGTTGAGTTTATTCCGCGAGGCGGCGCAGCGCCGCCTACCAAAGCGCCGACAAGGCGGCGCACTCCAAGGAGTTGCATTTATGTCGCTGCCACCTTGATGCAACCAGAGGCTCCGGCGATGACAAATGAGAAATGGAAAATGAGATCTGGAAAATCGTTCCTTACTCACCGACCCATCCTGTCAATCATGGATTAGCTAGCAAAACTTTGTTCCCTTAACAACCGGATCGACCATCGGGTACGCGTTGTATCTTCCGGACAGGTCGCAGGCAAAAGTAATGCGGTCAGTTCCCTCTTCCTTGTTCTCATCAGTGAGTTTGACCTCGAGGGTGTGTTCGCCTTTCGCCAGAGTGCCGCCGGGGATTGGATAGCTCCACGTCATCCCTCCAGTCTTTTGCATTTCACCCCAGGCGCCGTCGTCAATCCGAGCTTGCGCCAACGTCACGGGCACGCGCGACCAGGCGCGAACGTGACACTCGTCCGGACCAGTCACAATGTGCGCCGGCTTAGTCGCCAGAATCACCCGGCGCGGATGCGTGATCAGCGTGATTGGACCCTGGTCCTCGCGGGTTCGATAAGTCAGTGCGATGTCGTCACCATCCAGATGGACCACCGCATAACCGGCTGAACCGCCTTCAGGATCTCCAATCGAACGCGTGGTGACATAGACATTGCGGCCATCGTTGGCCATCTGCCCGTAATGCGTGTGCGCGGCGAAGTGCGCAGTAATCGGCCGCGTCTGCATCACGTTTCGCCACTCTTCGATTCCCGGGCCGGCGTAGTCTTCCCAAACCTGGAACGGGTAATGATGTTGGAAAACGATGACGCGTTCCCCGCGCGCCAATGCTGCGTCAACTTCATAACGAAACCAGATTACCTGCTGATCACTCAAACCCAGCGGTCGAAACTGGTTCGTGTTCAGGAGGATGAACCGATAACCGCCCACGCTGAATGCTTTGTAAGTTGTGCCCACATTCGCCTGATAAGAGTGATTGCCCGGATCGTGATGGGCGTCGTGATCACCGACGAGCGCGTGGTAAGGCATTTGTAGTTTGTCCCTCACGTTCTTAAAGAGGGCCCACTCGTTGTCGCGAGCATGTTGCACGTTGTCGCCGGCAAACTGCACGAAGTCGGGCTTAATCAGTTCATTGACTTCATCGGTCATCCACATTGCGGTTTCGTAGTTGGGGCGATCGGCGGTTTCGAGATGGAGGTCGCCGGGCCAAACGAAGGTTACGGGTTTTGAGTTGTTCATCGGGGGATCCTTTCCCTATTGGAGTGGGAGAACCTAATCAAGTGTTCGGCAACGGCTCCGCCGCCGGATGTTCGCAGCGCCAAAGGCGCTGAGAAACAGAAGTTCCACGCTGTCGGGCGCTACCGCTTTGGGGTTCCGTAATGGACTCACCTCTGACATGGGGCGCTCGCAATGTCCTTCAACCCTCGCACTGCGCACACCAGCGACAGCTTCCAATCTTCCAGCGGAGTTCCCTGCACAGTCAGATGACTCGTGAGATAGGCCAGTCGTTTGGTCTCCGGTCCTTTACCAGTTTCGAAGCGCTGCTTCAGGTAGTACGGCGGAATCGACTGATAATAAAGAACGGCCATAACCGCGACGGCCTCGCGTGTTTTTTCATTCAGCGGAATCCGATACGTGATGCGATCAGAGCCTGTAGATCCCGACTCATTAATGTACTCAGGATCGCTTTCCGCATCTCCGTGGGGGCCCGTGACCTCGGCGAATGGTCCATCGCGGCGCCATCCTTTTGGCAACAAACGATTGTTTTTCAGCGCGTGATCACCGCCAACGAAGCTGGTTGTAATCTTTCCTTTCGTGTCAGCCATCAACTCTTCATAAATCTGGACCTGACTCTCATCGCTTATCACTGAATGATGCGGTTGAAAAACCTGTTTGCCAGACTTGGCGTCGTAGAAAAACTCCGTCGGCAGTACGTCGTCGCTGGTCCCTTTCAAAATCGCGCCCACGGAATTGGTGCGGCCGGAAGCCCACACGACCTCGCCTTTAGCATCGAGCACTTCAAACGCGATAAAGGCGCGCCGGAAAGCAACTCCCGACGGAAGACTATGTCCAGCCAAATTCTCGACGCGAACACTCGCTTCGAGATAGTCATCACTACGGCGCAACTCGGTCACTTCGATCTTCGCGGTCTCTTTACGCGCGAGTTCGTCGCTGGCGCTCAGCGATGTCAGCAGACCCAGCGAGCCTTTGCTATACATATAATCGTTAGTACGAATTCCCAGGATATTGGGAAACTGCTGAAACATCATCAGGGCAAACTCGTTGATGCCGGCCATGGTGTGGCGCGAGTATTCATCGCGAACACGCAGAGTGATTTCTTTGTCCGGAGCCCGTCCCTCTGTATACGGGTAGTTATTGTCTTCGATGTTCGCAATGCGAAAGATCAGCTTCTTGCCCATGAACGTCTTCGGCATGTGACAGTCCTGGCAGGTGCGGGCCGTCAACGCGTTAACAGGTTGCCGTTCGTTCTGATAGATGCTGTTGAGCCATTCGGGATAAGTGGTCTGCTCATGAAACTCTTTTGGTTTTCCACTTCGATCTCCGACTTGCTGTCCGCGATTATCGAAAACAGGGAGCAGTACCGTGTGACAGCTTCCGCATAAGTTGCTCGACTTCAGCTGCTCACCGTAACGCGGAGTGACGTTTAGCGCCTGCTTCATCGACCAGGTCGCCACTTCCTCATATGGACCATTAATCGCGTCTGGTGGATCAACTTTGAAAAGCCCGGTAAAGCTCTCAGGTTTTCCCAAACCGTCTTTGCTGATCCTGTGGCATGTGGTGCACGAGACACCGTCGCGAGCGAGGGCGCCATATTTGGCGTCAGCACTTTCTTGATCAGCGTAAACCATGCCGTGTTTGAAAGGCTGATTGCGATCTGTCTGAAGTTGTCGCTGGCCCATCACGCCATGACACCGGTAACAGGTGTTGTCCAGGAACTCGGCCTTCTCGGGATACAAGGTTTTCTCTGACTCGAGCTGCGCATGAAAAATCGGATCGCGTCCCGCGAGTCCCATCATCGAGGCACGCCACTCCGTATACGGCGAGAGATTTGCCGGAGCGTTCTGGCCTTCAAACAAAAAGGCCATATTCTCTGCTGAGGCAGAGTGGCAGCCGAGGCACTGACTGGAAGTTAGGAAGCCTTGTGTTCCTTTTGGCCCAGGAACAACATGATCCAACGACTCTCCCGGAAATCGTTTTACTTCTTTCTCGGTAATCGTTGGGCCTTTCACCAAACTTAGGAAGTTCAAGTCAGGTGACTTTCGCGCGAGTGGGAAGGGCCCGCCTATAATTTGCTTTGTGGTAGCGACCTCCTCGTGAAAGTCTTTCTGAGCCGGTGGCAACGGCGCCATCGTCGGCGCCTGGATAAGAAACGATATCGGGTCACCCTCAACGTTCTTAACGGTGACGAAAGTTGATTCCTTCTCCGCCGAAGCGTGACACCTCAGGCAGTAAAGACCAAAGCCTGAATCAGGGTAAGAGATTTCCGGATTCTCCTGAACTTGACCCGGCTTCGGAGGCGCGTGATAGGACCAGTACCAACCATCGTAGGCGCCATTCTTATCTTTAACCATCGCAGTCCAACTGGTTAGTTCCGCTCCTGGTGTCGCCGGTGACTTGAACATTTCTTTGACGATGATGGCCCCATCGACAATATTGCCCTGCCGGTTGCGATGCTTAAGCCAATCCCATACTTCCGGGGAGTAGAAAATCTTTACGGCGTTGTGAGTGCCGAAAGAACGGCCACCGATGAATGGACCACTATTGCGAATCTGGTTATCTGCAACCCAGTTTTTGTAGCAACGGTTTTCCAGAAAACTCTGAAGTAACTTTTCAAACTTCTTGGTGCCAATCTGGCTGGGATTAGGAAGCGGGAAGGAACCGCACGCTTTATCCAAAGCGGTATTTTGAGGCGATTGAGTTTCGCCGCCTCTTGTCTGAAAGACCACGAAAAAACCGACGCAGAATGTAACTATCAGGAATCGTAAGAACACCTTGGACTTCATCTGTTTTCCCATTGCAGGTTCTGGTTTTCTATAAAATTGCAGGTTCTGGTTTTCTATGCAAAGAAGCGGACGATGACCTCTCCTTGGAGTGCGCCGGCCCGGCGGCGCTTTGGCCGGCCTTCGCTAAAATCGAGTCGGTTTGTTCCCCGTCTGGGCCAAAGCGGCGCCCGGCCGCCGCACTCCAAAGAGTTGACTCACTTCGACGAGGCTCAACTAGTCTGTCACCGAAAACTACCATATATTGATTTGCGCTTTTCAGAGTCCTGCTATTCGGGCCGCCTGCAAAAACTACTCGGCTATGAATTATTTTGAGTTTGCGACACATATCGCATCAGTTCTGACGCTGCTCGCGTATCTCGTCAAAGAGATGCTCTGGCTTCGCTTCCTCACGATACTCGCTTCAATCGCAGGGATCATTTTCAACTACACCGTACCGGCTACTCCACTTTGGGCGGTCATCTGGTGGAACGTCGTCTTCATAATCATCAACGTCATTCAGATCATGATCATTCTTAAGGAGCGAAGCAACGTTACCTTCACCGAAGAAGAACAAGAACTATACGAAACGTTATTCAAAAACTTTGAGCCCTTTGAGTTTATGAAGCTGTTGCGAATCGGCAGTTGGCGTGAAGCCAAAAAAGGGCAAGCCCTGACGATCGAGGCGCAACCCCTGGACAGCATCATCCTTATCTACAACGGCCTCTTAAGTGTGGAGATTGGTGGCCAACAAGTCCGGCAAATGAAGGACGGAGGCTTGATTGGCGAGATTAGTTTCATCACTGGTGGTCCGGCCACTGCCACAGTCACAGCCTTGGAACCAACGCGTTACATGGCATGGCCCAAGGAAGAGATGCGCCGTTTGCTGAACCGAAATCCAAACATGAGATTCGCAATGCAAACAGTCTTTAGCAAGGAGTTGGTCAAGAAACTCGCGCGGCCAAAAACTTTACCAGCTTCACTAACCAAGCATTAGGGCAACCCGCCCGGCATCCCGCCGCCGGGCATTCCCGGCATTCCACCACCACCGGGCATCCCTGGCATTCCGCCACCCGGCATTCCCATCCCACCGATTGCGCCTCCGGGCAGACCCTGCTGACCACCACCGTCGCCACCGCGTGTTCGCAACAAGGCAGGATCAACGTTCTTAAGTTCGTATAGTGTTTTGTATAGGCCGTCACGGGCAACTAAAGCTTCGTGCGTGCCCTGATCAACTACGCGACCCTTATCGATAACCAAAATTCGATCGGACACCGCTGCCACAAAATTCAAATCGTGGCTAATCACCAAACACGTTCGCTCGCGCGCGTACTCGCGGATTACTTGAATCAAACGATTGCGTTGATCCGCGTCCAGGTTTTCGGTTGGTTCATCTAGCAGCAACACTTCCGGCTTGCGTAACAAGCACCGCGCGAGGGCAATCAAACGCTTTTGCCCACCTGAGGGAATTTGCACGTCTACTACCGTCTCGTAACCTCTGGGCATTCTCTGCGGATCAACGATGACATCGTGAATGTGTGCCAGTTTGCAAGCTTCCTCAACTTCAGCATCGGTAGCGTCCGCTCGACCGAGACGAATGTTCTCCCTAATCGTGTCCTTGAGGAAGAAGGGAAACTGCGACAACTTGGACACCTGTTCTCGCAGCGAGTTAAGCGTGACATTCGAAATATCTTTGCCTTCGATGAGAATCCGCCCGCCCTGCGGATCGAGAAAGCGCAGGATCAGATTCATGATCGTTGACTTGCCACAACCGATCGGGCCGACGAAGGCGACCGTCTCACCTTCTTTTATTTCAAAGGAAACTCCCTTTAACACCTGCTGCGTCGGCGAATAGCCGAAGACAACTTCGTCAAAAGTGATATCTCCGTGCACTTCGCCGAGAGCTTCAGCACCGGGCTTCTCAACTACGGTCGGTTTTGTGTCAAACAACTCGTAGGTAGAAACAATGCCCGGCACGAGTGATTGATACATCGTGTAGGAGCTAATCAGCCGTTGCACCGGAGTGAAGAGGTTTGGCGCCATCTGCATAAAGACGATAGCGCTGGCAAACGTCAATCCCCAGTTCTGGCCGAGCAGGATTGCGGATAGCAGAATTAGGGCGGTAGTCAGCGAAATGAAAACCTGCGAGCCGCTGTTACTGAGACTCATCCAGGCAGTGGTGCTGGCGGTATTTCTGGCGGCTTCCTTTGAGGCCTCGCGGAACCGGGCGTTTCGTTTCGGTTGCGCGTTGAAGACCTGAATATCGGAGATGCCGTTGATAGTCTCCTCTAATTCAGCACCTAACTCGCGAGCGCTCATGTTGATACCCATGGCTCCTTCCTGCAGCTTGCTACCGGTAAATCGGAACATGAGCACGGTGAGAGGGGCCAATACAAACAACACCATCGTCATTTGCCAACTTAGCGCGAGCAGATAAGCGAGCACAATCACCAGCACGATCGCATCAATGACAGGGGTCAGCAAAACCTGCGTCAGCAGCCGCTGCACTGTCGTTGTCTCCGACAGCACGCGTTGCATCAATGCGCCCGTTTGCCCGCCCATGAAGAAATCAAGCGAGAGGCCCTGGATATGCTCATAGAGATCCTGTCGCAATCCGGTTATCAATCGCTGCTCCAGGTTCGCATCCACCCAGGCGCGAAAAATGTCTATCACTTCGCGAAACACAATCGCGCAAGTCCAGATAATGAAAATCGTGGTGAAGGAAAGCGGTGTCGACAACCAGTTTGTGATAGGCGAGAAAAATCCTCCGCCGTCACCCTCCGCACCTCTTTCGTAGAATGAACCCGTCAACGTCCAAACTTTGCTCCAATCCCCCGAGCTGCTGGCGGCGTCACCAAAGAGTTTGAGCAATGGACCAAACGCGGCCGCAGCTACAAACGGAAGCAGAAAAATTACGAGGGACAAAAGCAGCGAAAAGATTACCAGCGCTTTATGCCCGCCCAGCAGTTTGAAGGCGCGCTTTATGTACGGCCCCGCTTTCATCTTCGGCATTTCCTTCATCCGGATCTTGCCACCGGGACGAGGAACAGGTGGCTGGCCGCTGGGTAACTCCGGAAGGGAGCCAGGCATCTTGTCTGGGGAAACTGCGCTTCCGGGCAGGGGTGGAAGTGAGCCCGGCAATTGATCGAGCGGGATCGCGTTCGCCGGCAAGGACCCGGGCGGCAAGCCTTCCGACGGCAAACCCGAAGTCGGTTCACCAGATGATTTTTCGGGTGGCAAACCGGCGGGCATGCCTGACGGAGGAATCTTTGGGTTGGACATGTTTGTCTTGGTGTCCGATAAGCTTTATAGCTTGTCATGGCCCCGCGACAAACTAAAACTTTATCGGACAATGTGGAGTTGAAAAAACGATCTGGCGGGTAAGTTTCGATCCTTACCCGCCATCTAAGGGCTTCCCTTCACATGACGTGCGGGAGGTTTAAGGGGGCTGCCTTCACGTCGTCCCGGGCGCCCCTGTGAGTTGCGTTTAGCAGTAGCAGTAGTAGTAATGCCACCAGCACCGATACGCGTTGCAATAAAGCTGTTTACAAACGCAGATGTCGCCGTAGGCTTGCACTTCGCCGAGGCTTTCAGCGTTTTCTACCCGGCTGGCACTCATGGCCGCGGTGCTCTTGGGAATCTCACCGCCCGACTTCGCGCCTTCGGGAAACATTTGCGCAGCTTTGTCGCCGCTGATTGCGTACTGCGAAAGCACGTCATCTGGAACATCGTAGATACTGACTGCATCGCCCTCTCCGGACGCGGACGTTAAAATCGCCATCGGAATTCTCCTTATCGTAAATGGATTGTGTTGAGAGGAATTTGGACTCCTCGGTGCCCTTGGCCGTCTTGATGATGACTTAGGATCATCACATTTTTGCCAGTGTCCAATGCGTTATCCGCTGTCGCTGCTTTCAACCCCTTGTCTTTACAAAATCCAAAACGAACTTCGAGAGTGTTTTCGGTTTCGTAAATTACCTCCGGCGCCGAAGAGACATCTGAGCAGAGACGGAAATTGTATTGATCGGAAATTTCCGTCCGCACTTCTTCGCTACCGAATAGGTTAAAGGGTAACTCCGAAAAAGCGCGAAAGCGCTTTACGATCGCCTGAGCATTCAGCTCGTTGGCGTATCTTGCAGAATCAAAATGATGAAGCGGGCGCATCCTATCAGCGAAGACGCGATCAGACAAGCTTTTTTGCCGACTGGTCGCGAACTTTCCTTCAGCTTGATTCTGCCAGGCAGCGTTGCAGTGCCGCTTTAAACAAAGGATCTTCCAATCCGGCCCCTGCATACTGCACCGCCGATTGTCGATCGATGAGCGCCACAGTGGGAAGGCCGTTTGCTCCATAAATCGTCTGGAGTCGCTCGTTTTCAGCCACGGCCACACTAAACGTTACGGCGTTGTCGCTAACCATCCGACGCATGAGTTGCAGTTCCTCGGCCATCGTCTCAGCCGTGCCACCGTAGGCCATGTAATGTCGGGTGATCGCCACGATTTCCAAGCCGCTAGCTGCTTCGTTTTCATAAAGCTCCTGCAGTTTGGGAAACATTTCCTGACACGGCTTGCACCACGTCGCCCAAAACTCAAGGAGCACTACTCTCCCCTTCAGGTCCTCGAGCAATGCTGGCTGTCCATTGATCCACTCTTTGACTGAAAGCTCCGGCGCCGGCTGACCAATGAGTGACATTTGTGTCGTCCGGTCGCGCACCTGCAAGAAACCTCCGGTAGCCGCACGCTTCTGCGAAGGCGTCCCGGTCGCTTGCATGATTTGGGAAACTTTTTCAACGAATGCCAATTCGTCGGCCAGCATCGCCTGCGCCTTCGCTATTTCTCCAAGTGTCTGATGGAGATCCGCAAGGCTCATGGCCACTTGAATTCGAGTTTGAAACTCAATCTCATAAGGCGTTGCCCTTGCTTGTTCGAGGGTGCGCTCCAGTTCGGCAACAGCCTCAACTAATTTGCCGTCGTCTTGCAATTCAGACGCTTGTAATAATCCGTTTGAAACCCGTTCTTGTGATGTCTGCATTGTCGCTTCAACATTCATTGCTAAGCTCCCGAGTGATTTTATGGGGCACCATCGCGCCCTAATGAGAAACCTGTAGAGACGGGCACGAAGCCCGACCCATCAGATTAAGACGAAGTCTAACTGACGATATTGCGTAAATATTATTGCGTGAATCCCTCACTCTGTATAATGTCGGTCGCACCAGATGTCTAACCGCCGGAAGGGTGATGCTTTCTCTTTTTGTCGAGCCCTCGGCTTAAGATTTGATTTCCGTCAAAAGCTCGATAGTTTACACGCGGTTTCTTAACCTGCTCTTATTTAATTTTGCCTGAGAAAGAACAACCATGATAGACGACGGCTTCAGTGACGCATCTGAGCAGTTCGAATACGACGACTTCGCCAGCGGTAACAGTAATCCATCGGCAGCGCCATTACGCGAGGCCGTAAATGCGATCGATGTCACTAATTCGTTAACCGCGCCTCTTAAGCGTGCTATTGACGATCTCCTGGAACTCGCAGCCAAGGCGGTCGGCTCGGAAGAGGCATCTGTGCTGGTTCGCGACGGTAATGATGGCGGCTTGAGATTTCTAACTGCGATCAGCGACGTCAAAGAAAAGTTGCTGAAAATACGGATTCCGCCGGGTAAAGGAATCGCGGGGCTCGTGTTTTCCAGCGGCCAACCCATGGCCGTTTCGGACGTTTCGAGTGAGGGCTCCTTCTGGTCGGAAGCCGACAAGAAGACAGGCTTCAAAACCATAACCCTGCTTGCCACTCCGTTGCGCACCGGTAACGAAGCGGTTGGGGTGCTCGAGTTTGTTAACCGTCCGGGCGCGCCACCTTACCCGCCCTTTACGCCCGAGGAAATGGATCAAGCAGCTTTCTTTGCTGATGCAATCGCCCGGATCATTGATGCTCACGAGATCGCAGAACTGGTTGAAGCACTCTTCGATCGCACCCTGAAAGCAATTGCACCAGAAGCCGAAGGCACTCTTGACTCGAACACGGACCTGCGCGAGTGGGCCGAGAGCGTTGAGACAGCTCCGGAACACCGCGATCTCTTACTCGTCTGGGTTGCAGTCCGCGAAATCTATAGTCGAGGCGATGCCGACCGTGAACTGTGTCGCGAATTGCTTGAAGCACTAGCTCGTTCCACCCGAAAGCGCTCGGCCGCTAGCCTTAACTATTCCGAGTTTTGATCTGGAACTACTTCGAGGAGAAGTATTGATGTCGCAGCTTGATGGCACTGGTCAACAAAATAACTCTGCTCCAGATCTATGGAGCGTGATCAAGGAAGATAATCTTTGGAGGCAATGCACCGGTCGAGGGGTCCGGGTTGCTGTGGTAGATAGTGGCATCGACACCGAACACCCGGATCTGAAAGGCAAGGTTCGCGAATCGGTTGAAGCAGTTGCGGTAGATGGCAAGATCAATTTTCAGCCTTCCACTAGTGGCGATCAGGCAGGACACGGAACCGCCTGCGCCGGAATTATTACCAGCGTGGCGCCTGACGTTGAGCTCTACAGCGTTAAGGTGCTTGGGCCCAACGCCTCAGGCTCGGGAGATATGTTCCTGGTGGGACTCGACTACGCCATCAAGCAAAAATTTCAGGTAATCAATCTTTCCCTCGGCACCACGAAGCGCGACTACTTTGCGCCGATTCACGATCTAATGGATCGCGCTTATCACGCCGGCTGCACTATCGTGGCAGCGGCCAACAATTTACCGTATCCCAGTTACCCATCGATTTTTTCGTCATCTGTAGTTTCGGTGATCAAAAGGACCGGCGGGGATCCTTTCAACTTTGGCTATCGCTACGGCCATGTAATTGAATTGGTCGCGCCGGGTGTTGAGGTGAAGACAACGTGGCCGGGAGGCGGCTACCGGCAACTCACCGGGAACAGTTTTGCTTGTCCATACATCGCCGGAATCATCGCTTTGCTTATTGAAGCCTATCCGAATTTGACGCCGTTTCAGGTTAAGACGATCCTTTATACGATCGCGAAACAAAACCAGCAACGGGCAGCAGCTGGCCGCACAGAGTGCCGAGCCAGCAAAGCAATGAACCGCACATTGTACAGATTGGTTGACTCTAGGTGATGCAACGGTAGTGAACGATCCGCGAACATACACGAAATCTCACGAAACGTCTTAGTGTTGTTTCGTGTATTTTGGTGGATCGTCCAGATGTTTTGAAGGAAGCATTTGGGAATGAACTGGCTTCAATGGTGACATCGACCGGGTCGCAACCGCTTCCCGTTCTTTACCGGCGCGGATAAAGCAATTTCTGATTCTTTAATAGGCTGACCGCGCAAAAGTTCCTGGTTTCACCCGTCAACAAGCGGGAACACTTTAAAGACTCTTCAAAGACATCATGGTGGTTCCCGAAACAAATCAGCAGAGCCAAGACACGCTCAAGGCTTGTGCTGCCGAGTTCGAGGCCATTTATGCTCGTTGCGCGGAAACATATCCTGAGTTTTCCCTTTCAAAGGATGACTTCAGGGAAGCTCTTTTACGATCGGTCGAGAAGTACAGACTTGCTTGCGCTGAACGCGGTGAAACGCCATCAGTCGACGCGATGCGGAAGTTTCTCAGCGAACTTCAGTCTGTTGACCTCTACCTTACGATTGCCTGTGCCAGCGGCAATGAACCAGCGTGGTGGCAATTTGATCGGCAATATCGAACGTTTATCGAACGAGTTGCACGGCACCTGGCCGGCAGCGGCACCGATGTTGATGAGGTTATAGAATCGGTTTACGTTGACCTCTTCGGGACCAAAGTTGAAGAAGGCTTACGCCAATCAAAGTTCAGAAGCTACACCGGACGGGGATCGTTGCGTGGCTGGCTCCGCACAATCATCTGGCACACCGTGGTGGATTTGTACAGGCGAAAACAAGATGAAGTCCCACTCGAAGAGGTATCGCGGAGTGGCGAAAGCCGGGAGCGGCAACCTTCCAGAATTGAACCGCACGGCTCAGAGGAATTGATCGTGGAAAACGTTTTGCGGGAGCGCTACAAGTCGCTATCTGGAACTGCGCTGGATGAATCACTTGCTACGCTTGATGATCATGAGACACTCCTGCTCCTTTACTACCACGTCGAAGGTTTGAAACTTAGAGAGATTGCGCGACTCGTCGAGCGACCAGCTTCTCCGATCAGGCGTTGGTTCCAACAACAGTCGAAACGGAGGGCCACCAATCCATCCAAAGTGCACGAATCGACTGTTTTGCGTTGGTTGGAAAAGGTCTACCGCAAAGTTGCAGATCGCTTCCGTACGGAGTTAGCTCAAAAGCATGGGCTGAACGCAGCGGAGATTGAGATTTGTGAATCGATCGCGGCCGAGGATATAGGGCGAAGCTTTAGGATTAACTCCGTTAGCAATCCGAATCTCAATTTGGGCAAAGGAGACGTCGGTTAGAAAGCGGTTAATCCGGACTGATACAAATCGTGACACGACAAGAAACCAAAAAAGGGGCACCTGCTATCGGCTATCTGATCGAGCAACGACTCAGGGAGCGTAGCGCCGCCCAGGCTCCGGCGGCCCATCCTGACGAAGACACGATCAGCGCTTTTGTAGAGGCGAGACTTGCAGAGCCTGAGTACTTACCAGTCGTCTCACACCTTGTTGAGTGCGGATTTTGTCGAAGCACGACGGCTAAGCTGGTGCGTTTGGAATTCGAGCTGGAAGAGAGTGAGCAAGTGGCGCCACTCGAAAAGGATCAGAGTAGATTCGGTACATTCTTGAGCGGTCTCGCGTCACACCTTGTTCCCTCAACCGAAGAAGACACGGTGTTCGCGTACCAAAACCCGGAAGGTGAACCGGAAACGGAGTCTTCAGAGGTCGTTCCTGAAGATTCAAAAACGCCAGAGAAGACAAGCGACAATTAGTTTATTGTCCCTAGTTCTGGCGCCCACCACGTTAATACCGCAAATCCAAAAGCAGTCATCGGTTCGGCTTCGCCGAGGAGGTAAAACCCCTCCTTGGAGTGCGCCGCCTTGTCGGCGCTTTGGTCAGCTGCGACTGAGTCGCAGCTTGATTCGGTAGAGGCTTCATCGATGCAGGGTAGTGTTTAGCGGGAGAGCGCGGCGCCAAGCCGCCGCGCGACCAAAGCGCCGACAAGGCGGCGCACTCCAAGGAGTTGCCTACTTAGCCGATCGCACTTCGTTGCGCCTCACATGGTAAGTGGGAAAAGTCCCATAACCCTTTGCCAGCGGTGTTTGGCCGACATAGTCACAACTAAACTCCTCTACAAACTGGGCAGCCGCCAACGCCGCAAATGGTTGACTGGCGTAAACCTGACCGGGCGGTGTGATCGGTTCCATGCGCGCCGTCCGGCTGACGTGAGCACCCGTATACGTTGATTGGCCCATTACTGGATCGACACACGAATATACCGGGCCGGCATGCAGCGCGATGCGAAGGTTTAGATCCTTAGGCAATCCCTTTTTGGCCCAGTCCGTGTCGACGATTACGTCGCACAACTCCAGAGAAAACTGCCCAGCGTCGAGGACACTTGAAAATACAAAGTAGAGACCGTCGCCCCAGGTATTCTTTAGCACCGGGGCATGCTTTGAGTTTGCAATTAGTTTCGCGATGGCGCCGAGGAATTGATCGACAAAGCGAGGGATTTGCGTCTCGTTGAGCTTACTGAAGTTTACTGCGTCGGCGAAAAGCATGGCCATCATCCGCGTCGATAATTTTCCCTCACGCCCCCGACTCTGTTTCCGTTCGGTTGTGACAGAGATATTGTCGATCGCCTGTGGATAGTGTCGCGCCAGAAGCTTCGCCAAATCGATGACCTCAACTTCAAGACCCATATTTCGCCAGTGCTGTATGACGCCGGCGGTGCCATCTGGGCCATCACCTTCCTTCCGATCCCACACTGCCTGCTGCACCATCTCAGTTTCCAACTGGTGGGCCTTGATACTTGCGAGGCCGATGAGCAGAAGATTCGCGTATTCGTAGGACGTACTGTCTTTTTCCAGTTTCTGTTCAGAAGCAATAATCACGTCGGTCGCCTGCGCCAGCACTCGCTCAAAACGCTCCCGCCAGCCGCTCCCCGGCACAACTTCCACGCTGTCCTTAATAAACTGTTCATGACCGTACGGCAGAACGATGTGCGCGGCGCCGCCCATCTCTATTAGGGTTTCCAGAAACAGTATGTCTGAGCCGGAAGCCGCCGAGGCGAACCCGATTTCCACATCCTGGCGCTTTAGGCGCCGCCGAATTTCGTTTCGAACTGCGGGCTCAAGTTGTGGAGGAAAGCGTGGCGTCTGGCGGTCGCCAGCGTCGATCATGTGACCAGTAAAAACAGCAACCCGTGGAATTCTGAAGCACGCATCGATTGATTTTCTGTCCCGGCCCAGGTGGTCCAGAATCAGCCGCGCATTCCGGCGCGTAGAACTCAACTCAACAAAGTGTCCCCGACCTATTTCCGCCGCCTCCGCATAACGATCCTCTGCCTCAGACCATTTGCGCAGGATAAGCGCAGCTTCACCCAGCGTCGCAAGCGGCCAGTACCGGCCCTGATCTGTATTAGGTAACCGCCGCAGTTCTTTCAGACACGACTGTCTCACTTCGCGGGCAATGGCAGAAGCTTTCTCAGCATTGCCGACTTGGAGTTCAAGCGTGGCCGCGTTAATCCCGGCGTAATAGCCTTGGTTAAGTTTGTAGGCCTCGGTGTAGAACTTATGAGCTAAACGCAACTGCTTTTTTCGTTCGGTTGGATTGCTGGCTTGCGACCAAAGGTCTTTGTGAGTGCGACCGAGAATACCCAGAGTCTCCTCGTCAGTGTTCCCCTCTTCGCGAAGTTTCATCAACAAAGCGTTGGCTCGAAGTGTCGCGCCACTACGCGCCAAGGACAGGGCCAACAATTGTTGTAAGCTTACGTCTGACGACCAATTCTTCAGTCCCTCAGTGAGGATGTCGTAAGCCAGCAGCGGCTCGCCCAGTTTCAGAACGCGCTGTCCAAGGTGCCTGTAGATCTCGGGGGTGTGGGCCCAATCCTCAGGCGAGCGCGCATTCCACAACGCCAGCACAGACGACAAATCCAGCGAACCAACGTGGTCCACCAATTCGCTCGGATTGCTGATGATACGGGTGCCATTCTCCAGGTTCGGAGTCTCAACCTCAGGTTTTACCAGGCGATAGCCAAGCTTGGCCGCTACCTTCAGAGTTTCGACTACGGTGTTTCGATCATATTCCTTCTCATGATCCGGGAGTTGGTCGTAAGGAATTAGGCATGGGTGCTTCTTGCGTGGATCGTCTCTTTCGTGCCCATAGCTCCAACCATCCGAAAGCCGCTGCTGAGACCAGACGTTATGGACATTCTCCGCCAGCAACTCAACGAGTTCATGAAGATCGGTTGGCAGGCTGATGGTTGATGTATCGATGGCTGACGGCTTGAAGCGTCTTGGTGGCACTATTAAGACCTCAATATATTAATTATGCACTGTGACTACAGGTGTTCAGAGTCCAAGCTTTAGCTTGCGGGTGGGTAACTACGTTCGAGGAACCGCAGCCGCAACCTGAAGGTTGTACTCTGAACGCCTTTTAACAAGATCGATTACAGGTGTTCAGAGTACAAGCTTTAGCTTGCGGGTGGGTAACTGCGTTCGGAGAACCTAACCCGCAACCTGAAGGTTGTACTCTGAACGCCTGATGGTTACTACGTTCGGAGAACCTAACCCGCAACCTGAAGGTTGTACTCTGAACGCCTGATGGTTACTACCTTCGGAGAACCTAACCCGCAACCTGAAGGTTAAACCCTAAACGCCTGAATCCTGACTTGCACAAATCCTGCTAACAGTAAATCGGACTGATACGCAATTCAAAACCTACTTGAAACGACGAGCCGCGCTACTGGGCGTGAATCTGTAGTGAGTAGCGAAGAATTTATGGTATAAAGCTGCACAAATTGAGTTTCCCATCCGCTTCTCCGATTCCGGAGGCTTCATGAGTTTTTTGCCAAATTACGAAGACGATATATTTATTAGCTATGCCCATAACGACAACCAGGCGCTGCTCGATGGGCAGCGAGGTTGGATCGACAATTTTCACCAGGCTTTGGAAAAGCGCTTGCAGGTTCACCTCGGCGCCAAGGCGAAAATCTGGCGTGACCCCCGTCTGCAAGGGAACGACTATTTTGCTGACACTCTCGTCGAACAGATTCCTCGAGTCGCGATTCTAGTATCGGTTCTATCTCCAAGCTATGTTAATTCTGAATGGTGCCGCAAAGAGATGGAGTTGTTCTGCCGCATCGCCTCCGACACAGGAGGCGTGCGCATGGGAAATCGCGCGCGGATTTTCAAAGTTGAAAAAGTTAACGTGCCGTTGGTCAAACTTCCCGCTGAGCTACAGGGAATGACCGGCTATGCCTTCTATTACATGGACGAAAAGGCCAACCGGCCGCGTGAACTTTCACCCGAAGCCGGACCTCACGCAATTGAATACTGGCAAAAAATTGATGACGTAGCGCAGGACATCACCAGCTTGCTTGAAGACATGAAGAATCGTGGCGGCGTTGCCGAACCATCCTTCATGGCGCAACCCACAATTCAGACTGATTCTTCTCAAACGGTCATCTATCTGGCCGAAACCTCATTTGACCTCTCCGCGCAATATGATCGAATCAAGCGTGAACTGCAGGAGCGCGGTCACACTGTATTACCCAATCGGCCGCTGCCTTTGAATGGCCCTGCACTTCAGCAAGCGGTGAGCGAATATCTAAGCGTCTGCAAGCTCTCGATTCACCTAATCGGTGAGAACTACGGCGTGATTCCGGAAGCGGCGGATCGCTCGTTGGTTTGTTTACAAAACGAACTTGCGGCTGAACGCAGTAAGGACGAGTCGTTCTCGCGTTTGATCTGGATGCCGGAAGGGCTACAAGCGAAGGAAGAGCGACAACAAAACTTCATCAAATATTTGAAATACGATCAAGCAGCGCAACAAGGAGCTGACTTGCTCGAGACCTCAATTGAAGAGCTGAAAACCTACATCCAGGACAAACTCAAACCGACGTTAAAGCCAACCACGCCAAGCTCAAATGGTGACGATGGACCAGTTCGCGTTTACCTGATTTGCGATACTCAGGATTTCGACAATATCGCTCCCGTCGAAGACTATTTTTACAACCAGGGATTTGAAGTCACCCTGCCGCTCCGCGAAGGCGACGAAGCTGAGGTTCGCGAAGATCACAAAGAGAGCCTTTTGATTTGTGATGCCGTGGTCATTTTCTATGGCAACACCAGCGAAGGCTGGTTACGAACCAAGCTGCGCGACCTGCAGAAAATCGCGGGTTACGGTCGGACCAAGCCGATGCTGGCCAAGGGGATTTACGTCGGTGGACCGGAGACTACTTCGAAACTCCGGTACCGAACTCACGAAGCCCTGGTCATGCGCAACTTCGAACAATTCTCCGCAGACACTCTGCAACCCTTCATCGAACAAATCAAAAGTGCAAGAAAAGGGCACTAGCAATGTCAGAACATTTCAAGTTAAGTAATCCCTTCCCCGGTCTAAGGCCATTCGAAGCGGATGAGGAACATCTGTTCTTTGGACGCGATGGTCAAAGTGATGAACTACTAAGACGTTTGCGGCGCAGCCGATTCCTGGCCGTACTGGGAACGTCTGGCAGTGGTAAATCTTCACTCGTTCGCGCGGGTCTGTTGCCCGCCCTCTACGGCGGAATCATGACGCAGGCGGGCTCTGCCTGGCGCGTGGCTCTATTTCGTCCGGGGCATGATCCCGTTGGAAATTTGGCGCGAGCTTTGAGCGATCCTGAAGTGTTTGGTGATGTTGATGACGACAGTGATCTGCAATCAACAATTACGGAAGCCACTCTACGAAGGAGTGCGCTGGGACTGGTCGAGGCCACCCGTCAGGCGAGAATGCCGGCGCATGAAAACCTGCTCGTCGTAGTGGATCAATTTGAAGAAATTTTCAGATTCAAACGCACCAGCAAAAAGGAAGGTTCCGAAGACGAAGCGGCCGCATTCGTCAAGTTACTCCTCGAAGCACGACAGCAAACCAACATTCCTATTTTCATCGTCATCACGATGCGCTCGGACTTCCTGGGAGACTGTTCGCAGTTTCGCGATCTTCCGGAGGCGATCAACGAAGGGCAGTATTTAATCCCACGCATGACTCGTGATCAGCGACGCGAAGCCATTACCGGTCCTATTGCGGTCGGCGGTGGCGAAATGGCCTCACGGCTACTCAATCGTTTGCTCAACGACGTCGGTGACAACCCGGACCAGCTTCCAATTCTGCAGCATTCCTTGATGCGCACCTGGGATTTCTGGACGCAGAGTCGGAGTAATGGTGAACCAATCGATCTGCACCACTACGAAGCAGTCGGCACCATGTCGGATGCGCTTTCGCGACACGCCGATGAAGCCTATAACGAGCTGCCGGATGAAGCGAGCCGCAACATTGCCGAAAAGTTGTTCAAGAGTCTGACTGAGAAAGGTTCAGATAATCGAGAGATTCGACGCCCCACCCGCCTCAAAGAGATCTGCGAGGTCGCAGAGGCTTCCGAGAGAGATGTGGTTGCCGTGATCGAACGCTTTCGTCAGCCGGGGAGATCGTTTCTGATGCCTCCAACCAGTGTCCCGCTGGCTGTTGATTCATTGATTGATATCTCTCACGAGAGTTTGATCCGCGGTTGGGAGCGACTGCGAAAGTGGGTAGACGAAGAAGCGCGATCTGCACAGATCTACCGCCGCCTTGCTGAAACAGCCGCACTCCACGAGGAAGGGAGTGCTGGGCTCTGGCACGACCCAGATCTCGCGCTAGCTCTGAGGTGGCGAGAAAAGAACCGGCCCAACGCCATCTGGGCCCAGCACTACAATCCCAATTTTGATCAAGCCATGGGATTCCTCGCGGCGAGTAAAGCCGCCAAGGAAGCTGAAATTGCCGAGAGGCAACGACAACGTCGAAGCAAAGCTCGTCGTACTCGTGCTTTTGTTGCCGCACTCACGCTCGCGTTTCTGGTTTCCCTCGGGATGGCGTTGTTCGCCAACACCGCGAGAGTCAGGGCCGAGTCACAGACGAGAATTGCCGAGGAGCAAACAAAGATCGCGCAGGCCGCCACGCGTGAAGCAATGGAGCAAAGGAGTATTGCCGAGAGTCAGAAAGGGATTGCTGTAGAGAAGGCCCAGGAGGCCGAGACTGAACGGAAGAAGGCTGCGGAACAAGCTGAGATTGCTGAAGCAGCCAAAGTCACCGCTGAGAAACAAGCACAGATTGCGCGTGAAGCTCAGGCGGCAAGCGAACGAGCGCGACAACAAGCGGCTGCCAGCGAGGCCGTGGCAATCAACGCGCGTAAGGATTTGCAGTCGGAGTTTTTGGAAACGCGCAGAGCAAGTCTGAACAGCAACTCCGCAATCATGGCGCTGTCGAGTCGATTGATTGAGTTGTCGGCGCCTAAAGAGGCCGCAGTTTGGCGAAGTTACTACTCGAATGCTCTTTCAATGTTGGGGAACCACCAGAAGTCTGCCGACCAGGCGAGTCTGTCGCTCGAGATCGAACCGGATTACTTAAACGTGCGGGCCCATCGCGGGTATATGTACATCCTTACCCGTGAGCCGCTAAAAGCTGTTGAAGATTTCAACCGAGTTATCGAGGCAACACCCAACTCTTCCTTGCCTTATTTGAACAGAGCTGTCGTCAACGGCCTGCTGGGAAGATTTGACGCAGCTCACACTGACATTGATGCAGCGATCAAACTGTTTCGCGCTGGAGAATACGATAGCCTCAGTGAAAGCGAACTCTCCGAAGAAATTCAGGCAGTCATCGGGCGTAACTTCTTGTCGGTGGATCAGGATGACTACTATGTGGCCCTACTCTACGAGCGAGCCAGTCTTCAAGCCGCCGCCGGTGATCCGGATTTTGTTCAATCACTAAACCAGGCGCGCCAGCAGCAACGGCTCATCGGATCTACTTCCAAAGGTGCTTCGCTCACGGCACTCAATTGGGCATGGCTACACCGGCGCGAGCGTTCCGGCGACTACGGAATACTGGCTAATGAAGGCGCTCTTTGGGAACAAGTGGGACGCCCAGATTTGGCGCGCCGCGACTACGACTTGGTGCTGGAGCAACATAACAAGCTGGGAGATCCGCGTTACCAACAAATAGCTCGGTGGGCCAAAGAGCAATCGTCTCGGCTGCCTTTAAGCGTTCCGGAAAAAGCTACTGCAGTCAGTTCCTCCGCTTTGGCGGTTGAAGCCGATCAACTCTATTTTAACGAAGACTATCAGGGCGCTCTGCAGCGTTTGGATCAGGCGATTGGCGCAGCCCCGAAACATAAGTTGCCTTCCCTTTTCCTCAAGCGTTCAGACGTGAGGTTCAACCTCAAGGATTACGCTGGCTCGGAGGAAGATGCGGCGGCCGCACTGCAAAGTACGAAGTCGCCACTTGCCTATTATTACCACGCGAGGGCGATGAATTGGCGCGACTACCAGGGGACTAACACACAAGTAATGGCTGAGCTGGGTGAAGCTCTCAAGCTTGATCCGACTTATGCCCCAGCTCTTAGATACCTGGCATCGTTATCGAGCGACGCTGACGCGCTGAACTTGTACAAGCGTCTGGCCAAAGTCTGGCCCAACGCTTCGTGGGTTTACAAAGAGATTGCCGTGCTGGAAAACCGGCTCGGACAAAAAGATCAAGCGTATCGGTCAATCGGCACGGCTATCGAAATCTACTCTGAGGCCGTTGACTTCTTCGACGTCAGGGCACAGATCGAAACAAACCTCGGGAAATCAATCAATGAAGTACAGAGTAATCAGATTGGTGGTTACCGAAAAGCCATTGCTTCTCTATCGAAACACAACAAGCTCGCTGCAGCTCAGGCTTATCTAAAGCTTGGCCAGCTTCAGGAAAAACTCAAACTGCCGGAAGACTCACTACAGTCGATCAACAAGGCAATTGAACTCGACAACGGTGCCACTGAATTCCATGACTTTCGAGCAAAAGTCGAGCTGGACCTGGGCCAACCTGAGAATGGAGTCATTAGCCGCCAGGCAAATGGCTACGTTCAAGCCATTGAAGCGTTGCTGGATCGCGGCAAAGTTAAGCAGGCCGCCGAGACTGAACTGAGTCTGATAAGCCTGATTGATAAAGCACCAAAACCGGCGCTCGCGTCGTTCAGAGGTTTATCAGACAACGTTAAACGCCGGCTTGCCATGGGCCACGTGGACAGAGCCGAATCGCTGGCCCAGCTTAATAACCTTCCGGAAGCCTATCGTGCTTACAAGGAAGCCGCGCGAACCTTTTCTTATCTGGCAGGTAAAGGTGACACCGCCGCGGCGGGCGATCTCCAGGCTACCAAGGCAAAGATGGCCGTCCTCCGGGAACTTGCCAAAACCAGGACTACCGTTGAACTGGTAAGCGCTCGAATTGTTTCGACCCAGCCAGCGCAGGGAGCGACACGTCAGGTCACAATCGATCGAGGCAGCGAAGATGGGTTGACGCTGGAGGGGACCGCTGCTGCGTGGTCGAGCTACAGCAAAGAAAAGGAACATGAGCGAAAGGTCCAAAAGCTCGGCAAGGCAAAGATCCTTGAACTCGGAAAGCGTTCAGCTATCGTCGAAGTCACGATGGACAATCCAATCGGCGACGGCCAGGTAATCGAGGGCGATTTGATTGAGGTGCGGGCTAATGTCCCTGCCCTCATGGAGCGTTCAGTTCTTTGGCAACTCGCCAAGTATCACATCAATTACTTGAACGAAGACGGTAAACCAATCGTCGGAGACTACCGGGAGCTATATCTGAACGAGGATGAACAGCTCGTTGAAAAAGTGTATGCGGCGATGATCGCAGACATTAAGACAATAGCCGTGAGGCTGGCTAATCATGAGCTGATGGGAACGAAGATCACTGAAGGACGTTTCAAGGACAAGACACTGAGAGAGGTCCTGCAGAACCCAACCAGGGCCGACATAATTGATTATCTGAATTATGTGATGAAGTATCCTGCCACGAATTATGGTCAGGATATAAGATTTGGGCGGTCGTGGTCTGGGTGGGTCCTGGGCGGCACGCCGCAATAGATTTGAGTGGTTTTAGAGTATTTTCGTGAGTGTTAGTGGATCGTGGTAGGGGTTGACCTGCACGATCCACAAAATCGCATGACGCACACAAACCAGCCGAAAACACAATCTGCGTAAACCCGTAATCTGCGGATAGCTGTTTCGTTACTCCGCCTCAGCGCTGCGAACGAGTTCAGCGAAGACTCCATTCTTGGCGACCAGCTCATCGTACGCGCCCTGTTCGACCACCTTGCCTTGATCGAAAACAAAGATGCAGTCCGTTTGATTAAGAGTAGTTAGGCGATGCGCCACCATGATGACCGTGTGAGACTGACGCGCGAAATCAATGGCTGCACGAACACGTCGCTCGCTGATATTGTCGAGTGCCGAAGTTCCCTCGTCGAGGATGAGTATGGGCGGGTTCTTTAGAAACATCCTGGCCAGGGCAATGCGCTGACGCTGGCCGCCAGAGAGATTGCCGCCGCGCTCAGTTAGTGCAGTTTCATAACCGTTTTGCATCTGCAGAATTTCTTCGTGAATGTGGGCCTGGCGAGCGGCCTCCTGAATTTGCTCGGAAGTAACTGGCCCACAACCGTAACCAATGTTTTCTGCAACTGTTCCCGAAAACACGAAGGGCACCTGGCTAACATATCCAATGCTCTTTCCAATGTCCTCGCGCGAAAGAACCCCAATCGGCACCCCACCAACGAGCACTTCACCGGACGCCGGATGAATCAAACGCAACATGCATCGGAGCCACGTCGATTTTCCAGAACCCGAACGACCTGCGATGCCGATTGTTTGACCCTGCCGTATTTCCATGGTCAACCCATTGAGAACGCGTCTGGGCTCACCATCAGGAGTGGAGTATTCGACGATCAAATCCTGGCACTCCAGGAGGGGAATGCTTCCGTCGAGCCGGGGCGCTCGCATCGTAACCACTCCATACGACTGATCGAGCGGCTGTTTGAGCATGTGCAGAAGCACACTCACCTGGATACTGCTGTCATAGGTTTCGTCAAGGATGCGATGCACTTCCTTGAGCGGCCGCATTGTGTTGATGAACAGGTTCGAAAAAATCAATACCTTGCCGAAACTGATCTCACCATAAGCCGCCAGTACGATCGTGAAGCCGATAATGATGACGTGAAACACGCCCTCGTTGATCGCCTTCAGCCAATCAAACTTAGCCATCGCAAAACCGTGCTTCATTTCGCGACTCACGCGCGAGTCAGCAGCAGTCTGCACGCGCGCCACTTCCAACGGATAAGTGTTGGCCGCGCGAATATATTCAAGACCACCAAGTTGCTCGACGACAGTTCCGTCGAGTCCTTCTTTCGCTTGCAAGAGCGACGCGCGAATTCCCTTTTGCGACCTCACCTGCCAGATCGTGATCCCTATTGATATCGGAACCACACAAAGCATGACTAAGCCGACTCGCCATTCCTGCTGAATGCCGGTAGCGAGCGCGAAGGTCGCGGTTAGTACCGCGGGCATGAAATCGCTGAAGGTAACTTTGAGAAATTTGACGAAACCCTCGATGCTTCTGGTGATCCGGCCATGCAGAGCGCCGACGCGTTCACGAGCAAGTGCACCCAGGTCAACTTTCAGCAGGTGTCCAACCAGGCGCACCGTCATGTTGCGCTCGATGCGAGCGTTGGTGCGACTAATAACCCAGCGGCGAAGCAACTGGAGCGATTCTTTGAGGATGTAAGCCCCAGCCAGAGCTGCCAGGGCATAGATAACAAACCTGGTCCATTCGTAAGGTGGCCTGCCCGCGAACCCTATGACGCGATCAAAAAAGTACCCGATCAAGACGGCGATGCCGGTTTCAACCGCCGAAACCACTGCGCTGATTGCCACGCCCGCACCGAAACCCAATTTGTCCGCCCGCGACACAAGGCTCCAAATCTGTTTTCGATGCGTCCAGACGCTGCCTACATTCCCAATAAAGGACTTCTCTTCCTTAGGCATCAGTTACTTAGCGAAACACCGTGAAATAGGTCGCATAAAAGACGAGCATGAATAACGAGAACGGTAAACCAAAAGCGAGATACCGCCGGAACGTGATCGCGTGTTCAGGATCCTTAAAGCGTTGGCTTTCCTCCGCCAGGATGATTCCCGCCGACGCCGCCGTAACCAACGAACTGCTGCCAGCACAGATTCCGCCTCCCAGGGCCCAGGCTGCAGCGTGGGATGGATCAAGTTGATGAATCGGCTGTGAAACCGCGGTGGCCCATGAAGCTGCTTCCGTGAAAGTGGTGCCGAAGTAGCCGGTAACAGCGATCATCCAGGGCGCAGTGTTGGAGGCAAGTTGCTGGTGAAGCACGTTCCCGATCCAGGAATTTGAGACGCACCCCGCCAGCACAAAAATAGCGGCGAAGGCGAGATAAACGTCGAATCCGAGTGACGTCAGTGTGTGGTAGCGCTGGTTTTTTCGTTCGAGCAAAACGGCGGTTACGATTGTGAATGCGCCAATGGCGATGGCCAGAGTTGTGAAAATTACATGCAGTACGATGAAGAAGACGAGCATCACCAACCCGATGGTGAGCAGGCGCCGATCAATGGCCAGATCAGCTTTCGCCTTCTTCCAATCCGCCGCAGTTTGCGCTACCTGCAAAGTATAGAAAGGCACCTTCGTCTGCCCGGCAGTTCGGCTGCGACTGCTAATTCCTCGTTGGGTAAGGATGGTGGCCACGATTACCAGAACCGCCATAACGATTAGGTTAGCGGGCAACACTTCACGCATGAAGTCTCCCGCAGTCAGACCCCAAGTCTGAGATTCGATGATGTTTGGAGTATCGCCCCAACGTGTGGAAAAGCCTCCGAGGTTACTGGCGATGAGTGCGGCACTGAGGATCCAACGCGAGGGCACTTGATAGGACGCGCACAATCGGATGATCACCGGCGTCATAATCAGGATTGAGGTGACGTTGTGCATTAGTCCGGCAGTGACGTAGGTGGCCAAAAGCAAGACTGCGACCAGCAAAGGGGTGGTGAGACGAGGATGGCGCAGCCTGATCTTGCCGAGTTGATGTCCCAGCCATGCGGCCACCCACTTAAAACCCTGGGAGCGTTCAATCATGTGCGCTGGAATAGCGACGGCGGTAAACAAGACGGTGATCTGCGAGTAATGTTCGAAGCCGTCACTCAGGACGGCCGGAGCGCTTTCCCACTGGATGATCAGAAATGCCAGGCTCACGAGGGTCATCGCCAGTGGCAACGGCACCTCGTATTTGGTCATCGCGAAGAAGGCTGCGAACAGCAGCACCAGCATCAACACGCCGGCTGTCGGAGTCATTTGCCATGAAGAATTAGCGAGCCCCGGATTGGGGGCTTCCTGTTCCGCTACAGCCGCCCACACAGGTGCGCAGCAAGCAAGGACAGCAGCCATCACGCCAATCATCGGGGGGAGGCGTAAGCGAGTTGTCATATGAATGAAACGTCGGTCGTTGGTTTGATTTGAACGTCTTTGGGATTCTGATGAGGCCGGAGATGCGCAATCAAGCGAATATTCGCCGGCAGCATTTTGGGTTCAAGTACATCAGCAACAGCAAGGTCAGTGTACAAATCGCTCCCATTGCGAAACGCTTCGAATACCATCACCTGCATCTCCTGGGCTTTAGCCCGACAAGCACGAGATCCTTTCACGGCTTTTTCAGAGTAGTCGTGCCCAGAGCCGTGGACGGTGATTTCGTCCGGCTGCAAAAATGTCACCTCAGCGACCGGCAGGAATAGTTCGGGAAGATGCGGTGGGAGCGGCAGGATCATTCCCACCTTTTGACCACGACAACCGGCGAGTAACGCACTGTTTTGTTTGAACGCCAGCAGACGTAAGTGGACGCTGATCGAATCAAACGCGAGGTCGAGAGGAATGCCTTCAGCCTCAAGCACGCGCAGCCGTTCTTCAGCTTCAGGTGCGCCGTATTGAGTGGCGTATTTGAGCAGGTCTGAAGTCGTCTGGGCTTTTTCCGATTCAATCAAAAGCTGGAGGACTTCGAGAAGTCCGCTTTCATCTTTGGCAGGCGACTTCTTGTCCGTGGGAGCTGAAACCGATTCAGTCATTTTTGGGTACCCTTCTGTTTGAAGGCGAGCATTATTCGCAAAAACCCGAAAAGCGTCAACAATTTATCTCCCGGCACAGAACTGAGCGGGAGCCGACCGCCAACGCTGAAAGCGTTCGCTAATTACAGCCCAGGGTTTGCTTTGAAACCCTGGGTCTTAAATAACACAAGAGATTCCTTGCAACTCTGAAGGAGTTGCGAATGAATTACGGCTGGCGAACGGCGACCCAACTCCTTCAGAGTTGGGTCATCGAGGCAATGGACATTTACCCAGGGTTGCGAAAGCGCAACCCTGGGCTGGAATTAGCGAACGCTTTCAGCGTTGTTTGAGTTTTCACACAGCCTCTGCCGCGTTTCGTTCTTACCGGTCGGCGCTTCCGAGCTCGGTTCTCTCCCAGCGTTACCGCGCTGAGTTCTCTAAGGCACGGTCTTCAAGGATCATCCCCAATGGACCAGCAACGAACCCATCAATACGAACACGTTGCCCGTTGCGCAAGACTTCCACCCAGCCACCACTGAAACCTGAAAAGACCCAGGCATAAGCAGTTGCCACTGGTTTACCGTTAGCTGAGAGTAGTTGATCGCCGGCTTGTAATTCGACGGACTTCGGCTGTTCCGCCGGCGGTGTGATGCCGGTGATGATTACACGCACTGAAGGCACAGTAGAGCCATCACCTCGTTTGTGTGTCACACTTTGTAGTGTGCCGTTCGAAAACTTGGTTTCGCGCGTGTTGAAGCCGACTAGCTTTTCATCAAAACCCGTTTCGTAAATTCTTTCTCTCTGCTCGTCCGCGCTGAATTGCTCTTCGAGACGAGAAGCAGTCCCATTAGAAATGACGGCGAGGGGTTTACGATTTTCATCGCATACTTGTCGCACGCGAAGTTTTGGGTTTCCGTTTGAATGGTATTGGGTTTCAATCTGCAGGACTGAGCCACCCACAATCTTCGGGTCTACCCCGATCTTCCATTCCGTTAGCGGACGACCCTCTTCATCGTAAAAATCCTCGATCGAGGTATAAGGAAGACCGGCTTCGGTAGCCAGTTGACCGTTTTGATTCTCGAATCGATAAGTGCTGTGCACGAGCCGACCCTCGCTATCAAATTCAGGTTCACTGACAAAACGGTAATACTTGTAACGCGCCGGATCATGATCTTCCGTCGTCTGTCTAAACAACTGGCCGTTCGCATTGAACTCGTCAATCAGCCGATGATTTCCTGCCTTGTTGAAGGTTTTTCCGCCCGCCGCATCGAAGTAAGTTTCCTCAATTCGCTTTCCTTGTGGACCAGACGTGTAACTAAAGCGTCTGATCGCATAACCGTTTTCGCCCGCGACTGGTTGGCCCTGGGGATCAAGAAATTTCTCTTCGTTAACGTTGCCGTTGGCATCGCGTCGCCAGGCGCTTCGCCAAGAATTAGGTCCGATTTGTTGCATGTCGGCGGGGTGCCCAAACTCGTCATAAGCAATGATTGTTTGACGGATCTGTTTAAGCGAGCCGTCAGGCTGTGCTTTTAAAAAAGTGCGCTGGGTGAGTTCGCCACGTTCGTTGCGTTTTAGTTCGCTTACCGACCATTCCGCAGTAGCCGAACGCTGCGGCTGTCCATCTGGGCCAATATTCGTGACCCTGATTAGATTGCCAAAGCTATCGTATTCATTGGTTAGAGCCGAGATGCCACTCCATTCCACAGGTTGGCCGTTCGCGTCGCGCACATCCAAGCGCGATGCGTAGCCTGCCGAGTTCCAGGTAACAGCATAGCCAACCAGGCCCGCGCGATTTGGGCCGGGACGACCATCTTTCGCCAGGCTTATGATCTGGACAATTCGTCCCGCTGCGTCGCGTTCAAGTTTATAACCGTAGACCCCTTCGCCGTTGGCAGCCGGTCGGCCGGCTGTGTTGAAGAAAGTTATTTTTATATCGCGTCCGTGGGCATCTCGCTCGAATTCGAGACGCGACGCGCCGGCCCGAGAAGCGGCATCGAAACCACGTTGGTTAACAAAGCGCGCCCCGTAAGTTTGAGAGTTCTCATCGGGTCGCTCCTCGTAAATTGTGCGCCAGGTGACGAACCCGTTCCGGTCACGAGCGATCGCTTCCTTTGCCTTGCCGTCGCTAAATCGAAACTCAACTGACGAGGTTTCTGGCTGACTCTCACCGTATTGCTGTGCTCCGGTTATCCCCTCGATATAAATCGGGATTAGCTCAGTCGCTCCGATCCGGCGAAGCACGGCCGGATATCCGCGCGCGTTCAAAACTTCTGCTTTAATGATTGGTCCACGCCGTCCGCGTCTGGTTAATCGTATATACGCGCCCGAATGCGTAGCGTTTTCCTGGCTCACCTTCGAGATCGGCTCTAAAGCTCCGTTTACCCAGTCCACGCGGGTCGCATATTCCAGACGGGGTCGCGCATAAAGTTCCCATCGCACGAGCCCAACTACAGCCGCAACCACCACTATCACTCCAGCCGCCATCCCCACAAATTTCCAGGGATGACGCCTTACCCACTTAATGCTGCTGCCTATAGTGCCAGGCGGCTTAGCGCGGATGGATTCGTCATCGAGAAAGCGGCGCAGGTCTTCCGCAAACTCACCGGCGTTCAAATAACGTTTCCGCGGCTCCTTTTCGAGACACTTCATGCAGATCGTTTCGAGGTCGCGCGGAATTTCAGGCTGATGCCACGCAGGCGAAACCGGGTCTTCGGTAAGCACGCGAACTGTTACCGCAACTTCGCTATCTTCCGGAAGAAACGGCGGACGTCCGGCGAGCATTTCATACAGAATCGTACCAAGGGAATAAATGTCAGCCGCCGGCCCAACGTGACGGCTGTTTCCTTTCGCTTGTTCTGGCGCCATGTAGGTTGGCGTTCCAATGACCGCTCCTGAACGCGTGAGCTTGCTGTCGTCGTCCATCCGTTTCGCGATTCCGAAGTCGGCAATCTTTGGTACTCCATCAGGATCAAGCAAGACGTTAGCGGGCTTCATGTCACGATGGACCACGCCGTTTTGATGTGCGTAGTGCAACGCGCGAGCGACCTGCATCATTAACTCTGCCGATCGTCGAGGTGGAGGAACTTCGCGGCGCAGAAGGTCTGAAAGAGAGCCGCCCTCGACATACTCCATCGAGAAATAGGGAGCCCCCTCGTGCTCCCCTACTTCGTAGACAGGCGCGATGTTGGTGTGTTTTAACCCGGCGGCGGTCTCTGCTTCTTCAATAAACCTGTGTAGTTCGTCCGCGCCGTAGTGGCCGGTTAACATTTTCAGGGCCACGCGGCGATTCAGTTCCTTTTGGCGCGCGAGATAGACCACGCCCATTCCGCCGCGCCCGAGTTCGCCTTCGATTTCGTAATCGACGAAGTCTCTTAGAGGCGGTTTTCGATCACCACCGTGGGGTGGTATTGGCTTGATAGTTAGATCAGGCATCGCGAGGCTGTCTAAAGATTCACCGCATAGCTGTATGCTTGAACCGGTCAGTGATGGATCCTAAGGAAGGTCCGGCGCAAGTTTCTTGTTTTAGATTCATCCAAGACGGATGGTCGGCCAATTCATGCGAGAGAATACCCTAAGAGCGATCTCCGAACCAGCTTTTAGAACGACTCTCCGCATCGCGAAAATGGTTTGATCGAAACAAGCGGTTCTCATGGAATGTTAAGCTAGATTATCTTTGGCAAGATCGTAGATAGCCTTTGGCTTGATGGGGTCGATGCGTACCCCCACCCGCTACTGAGACTTAAAACTCCGGGGCCAACGAACAACGGTGAAGGCGTTCGGCTAATTCCAGCCCAGGGTTTGATTTGAAACCCTGGGTTGTGAAATGCAAGAGATTCCTCGCAACTCTGAAGGAGTTGCGAATAATTACGGTTGGCTGGCGGCGACGCAATCCCGATTAATCGGGATTGCGTTTTCGAGACATCGGCATTTACCCAGGGGTGCCAAAGCCCAACCCTGGGCTGGAATTAGCGAACGCTTTCAGCGTAGTTTGAAATTTTCATACAGTCTCGGTAGCGAGTGGGTCTGCTGCCATACAGATAACTCGCGAGAAAAAAACGAAGACATGAAGCAGGTCTTAAACCTTCAAACCAGATTCGCAGTGCTCATCCTCACATTGATTTGTTCTGCCTCGGCGGCCGCACAGTCAAACACCTTCATTCGCATCAATCAGGTTGGCTACCTCGCCTCCGACAAGAAGGTGGCCATTGCTATGTCAAAGACACCAGTCGAAGGCGATTTTGTCCTGCTGAACAATTCGAACAAAGTGGTCTATCGCGCACCGCTGAAGTCAGTCGACGCGACGAGTTGGGGTGGCCTGTTTCCCTACTACTACGAGTTAGACTTCTCGGCTTACAAGACGCCGGGCAAAAATGTCTTGCGATTAGAGAAACCCGGCACCACCTCACGCGAATTCTCCATCGGCAGCTACCCGGCCTACCAAAACGACCTTCTGTTTTTCATGCGTCAGCAGCGCTGCGGTTACAACCCGTATCTCGACATGTCCTGTCATATGCGCGACGGCCGCACGGTCTACGCGCCAATGCCCGATGGGGCCTTTATCGACGCCAGTGGTGGTTGGCACGATGCGGGCGACCAGTTGAAGTATCTGATTACAGCCAGCAACGCTACTGCGCGGATGCTTCTTTCATACGAGTTGGCGAAAGGTAAATTTCCCGACGGAGTTGATGCCTCCGGTCGTGCAGGCACAAACGGAATCGCCGATGTGCTTGACGAGGCAAAGTGGGGACTGGATTGGATTCTGAAGCTTCATCCCGCGCCCAACAGTTTGTTTCACCAGGTGGCTGACGATCGCGATCATCGTGGCTTCAAACTACCCAACCAGGACAACGCCGATTACGGATGGGGACCTAACAGTTATCGGCCCGTCTATTTCGCGGATGGCAAGCCGCAAGGATTAAGGGAGTGGAAGAGTAAAGCCACCGGCGTCGCCAATCTCGCAGGACGATCGGCGGCAGCCATGGCAATGGCGGCTCGCATCTGGAAATCCGATCTAAAAGATCGCGTGCTGGCGCGCAAACATCTGCTGGTCGCAGTGGAGCTTTACGAAATGGGTAAGCGCCAGGAGGGTTACCAGCAAGGCAATTCGTACGGTGCGCCCTATCGTTATAACGAAAACACCTGGGCCGACGACATGGAATGGGCCGCTGCTGAATTGTTCAAAGCTACACGGCAGCAATCTTATCTGGTCGACTCTAAGCGATATGCACAATTGGCGGGACCAACATCGTGGATGCAACATGAAACTACCGAGCACTACGAGTTCTATCCCTTCACCAACATCGGCCACTTCGCCTTGTACCCGCTGGTCGATGCGAAAACAAAAACAGAACTTGCAAACTATTATCGCGACGGGATTGAAAGAGTGATGGCGCGCGGGCGACAGAATCCTTACGGCGTCGGCGTGCCGTTTCTCTGGTGCTCAAACAACCTGGTCGTCGCGTTCATAACGCAGGTCCTGCTCTACGAGAAAATGACCGGAGATATGAGTTACCACGCCGCGATGCTGGCGCACCGAGACTGGCTGCTGGGGCGCAATCCATGGGGGACATCGATGTTTTCCGGTATTCCTGCAAACGGCGAGTTTCCGGAAGACGTTCACCTGCCAACCGTACAGATACTCAAGAAACTCGTTCCCGGGGGATTGGTTGATGGTCCAATCGCGGCGAAGACTTACAACAGCTTGCGAGGCTTGCGGCTAAATCAGGCGGACGAATTCGCGGAGTTCCAAACGTCGGAGGTTTTCTATCATGACGACGTCGGGGATTATGCGACGAATGAACCGACAATGGATGGGACAGCCGATGCAATTCTGATGATGGCGCTGTGGAGCCGTGTGCCTGAACGATCGCTGAAGTCCTCTGCAACAGGAAACCCCCTCAATCGTTACACTTATGAATCTGGCGCGATCACTCGCGGCGACCCTAAGACCAAAAGATTGGCACTTGTTTTTACAGGTGATGAATTTGCTGAAGGCGCTGAAACCATCGCGCGAACGCTCAAGTCACGAAGTGTGCGCGCATCGTTTTTTCTTACGGGGCGTTTTTATCGGCGCCCGGAATTTCAAACACTGATACGACGGCTGAAGCGCGAGGGCCATTACCTGGGCGCCCATTCAGATCAGCATTTGCTTTATAACGATTGGACCGATCGCAATAAGCTGTTGGTTAGTCGAGAACTATTTGAACAGGACTTGAAAGACAATTATGCGGCAATGCAGACCTTTGGGATTCGTAAAGCCGATGCCCGATATTTTCTACCTCCGTTCGAGTGGTACAACCAGACGATCAGCGATTGGACTGCGGCGCTGAACCTGCAACTGATTAACTTGACCTCGGGCACCCGCTCCGCCGCCGACTACACGACTCCCTCGATGCAAAACTATGTCGGCAGCAAAGAGATTCTGGAGAGCATCAAGCAATATGAGAGTAAAGATCCTGCCGGACTGAGTGGCTTCATACTGCTTTCCCACATAGGCGTTGGACCAGCCCGCACGGACAAGTTTCACGATCATCTGGACGAACTGCTCGACTGGCTCAAATCAAAAAACTATCAGCTCGTTAGGATAGACCAGTTGCTGCAGGGCTTTAGGTCGGAAGGACCGCCATTGAATGGCCACGGCCGTGAGGCCGTGGATAATCTGAAGAAAAATGGTCGAGCGCCGAAGGTGCGGCAGTAATTGCATTTACAACTCAAACGAATGCCGGCCCTCCGGGCCTTGCCCTCATTCGAACCCTTGTCCACGGCCTACGGCCGCGGCTACTGACTGTCGCGCCTTCGGCGCTGTTGACGTCCTAAGGCTTGGCTCGCTTCTTAGGCTTTTGAACCGGTGGAAGCGGCTGGCGCAAACAAACATCGGCCAACGCAAGTGTTGTTACAGCGAGCTGATACTTATCGGTCAAGGCCGTTGTTTTAGATAGAGTACCGTCGAAGTCAATCTTGCCCATCTCACGAAATGCGCTTTCTGCATCCAGTCCTGGCATGTAGAACCTCAAGATGAAGCGCCCTGGATTGCTCCTTCGCTTAACGGTTTTTATCAGGCTTTGATCGCCCGTGGAAAAATCGGCCGCCTCGATACGATTGATTGTATTAATGGCCTCTCCCAAAACTGAGATTGATCGACTGAGGTCTATTTTCGAGTAAAGGTTTGCCGCCGTCAGCAGTGAACGCGCTGAAAAAATACTCGGACCTGCTTTGTTAGCTTTGGTGATTGCCTCGTCGAGCAGGGCCAGCGCACGACTCTGTGTCTCGATCGCATTCATCAGTCCCCTGGCCGTCTCGATGTGAAGGTAAGCTCGTTGCTCAAGTCCTTCAACTCGGGCCGTCAGCCTCTCGGCTTCTTCAAATCGCTTGTTGCTAGCGGCGTTTTTTGCGCGACGAAAATAGAGCCACTCCAGCAAGCCCGAGCGGATGCTTGAATCGTTGATCTTTTCAATCGTCTCCACCACAGTCTCCAGGCTCTCTTTGTCGGATACGCCGCTTAAGACTGCTTCGGCGATCATGTCGTCGCGCGTGTTAACGTCTGGCCTCTTCGCCGCTGTCTCTATCAGTTCGCCGAAGTTTCTTTCTGGAGGTGGACTAGCCTCATTGCCGCCGGCAGGTTTAAAGATCTTCTGGTTTGCTTCGGCAAGTGAAACAAAGATCTTTTCTCGCGCCTGTATCACCGCTTCTAACAAATCTGGCAAGCGTCTGCGAACTTCGGGTTCAATTCGAACCAGTACCTGCACGAGATGCTCTTTGCCGGATAGCCCATTGTAATTGTCACCGTCGTCTAATAGCGCCTCCAATGCAAGTTGGGCTCGTCGCAGAAGTGTCTGGACAAAGCGGCGTTGCAATGAACTGTTAGTTAGAAAGGTGGCGGGCACCTCATAGTTTCCAAAGACGGGCAGGTCGCCACCTTGGCGAAATGCGAACGGATAAGCCTGTAAATAAAGAAACTCGCGCAGGGGCCGATCGGCGTAAACCGCCACCGCCTGATCGTACATTTGGTCGGCTGCTTGTTGATTTACTTCGGCCAGCTTGTAGAGGAATCTGCTTAGTTCGACACTGGCGGGATAATTCAAGCTGGCCCTGGCAAGATTGATGGCGGCCTCAATGTCAGTGGGTATTAGTTGCGCTCCCAACTCAAGCAGCTTTTGGGCGGTCGCGACTTCGATAGACGAGTCCCGTGTGGTTGAGTGTTCGTCACCTTCACGGTCGAGTCTTAGCATCTGTTGAGTGAGCTTCGCCGCCCAGGCGGAATCGCGTCTAGCCACAGCGCGAATAACAACGTATCGCTGATCTGGGCGTTGCATTTCCATTATCAACGAGCGGGGACCTTGTTTGGGTTGTGCCTCTCTTTCTTTTTCATACCGTGCAGCGACATCGAAAGCTTCTATGAAAGTGGCGCGCGCCCGCTCCTGCTGGTGCTGCCATAACAAATCAGCAGCGCGAATGAGGATGCTGATTCGGTTGACGGCGTTGTCAAACCTCCGCGAGTTGTCGATCTGATGCCCAATCATCTCCAGTGCTTCGTTTCGATTACAAAGTGAAGGAGTCGCCGTTTCCTCAGGTTTGGTTTGTGATACTGCTTGATGAAGCGGACTCGCAGTGAAGATGGAGACAACGATTACTAATAACCAGAGAATTCGAATAATCAGATTAGGTCGCATCAGGTGATCGCTTCTTCAGTTGAGTAGTGACTCGAACAGTTGCCTACCATCGCGCCCGATTGTTTCAAGCGAGTCGCGCGTCCATATCATAACGCTCCACCAGACCAAACGTTCCCGCGAGATCATTCAACCCCTTGGAGTGCGCCGCCTTGTTGGCGCTTTGGCCAACTGCGACTTGGTCGCAGCTTGAAGGGGCAAAAGCCTTCATGAGGCCACGAGGTGACAGCGCGGCGCGGAGCGCCCGCGCGGCCAAAGCGCCGACAAGGCGGCGCACTCCAAGGAGTTGGCTTCAATTTCGAATTAGGACAACCTTGACGTCTCATAGATGTAGTTAGAACCAAAATATTGCTATTCTTGCAAGCAAGGTTGCTGTCTCCCCTTTGTCAGCAGATAGTCGTTGAACAACGGGTATTAGACTCATGCGTTTCTGTGAGTTCAGCACTTCGGGGCCTGCAAGATCGCCGAATCGACGACAGCTTACAAAACTCGCGCGTCAATTTCCCTGTGCCGCAATCGTTTTCCTCGCTCTAATCGTCCCACCCGCCCAAGCGAATTCGATCGCATCCGACACAAACAGTTTTTCAACCCTCCAAAGTGGAAGCATTCACGGTCAGGTGGTAGCAGACATACCCGACCAGCGCAGAGTGTTGGCAGGTGTGACGGTTCGTCTCACCAGTGAAGATTTCGGGAAGCAACTTGAAGCCGTCAGCGATTCGGAAGGACGATACAGCTTCCCCGGCCTGATCGCCTCCGACTATCTCGTTTCCGTCGAACTTCAGGGATTCAAAAAATACGAGACCCGATTGAGTGTCCAGATTCAAGAGTCACTCGGACACGACATCCTTCTGAAACCACTTCCCGTCAGCGCGACGGTAACTGTGACGGATGACAAGATGGATGTGTCCAAAACTGAGTCGACCGCTCCCGGTGTGATCACCAGTGCCATGTTGCGCGACGCTCCGCTCGTTGACCAAAAATTTCAGGATGCACTGCCGTTGTTGCCAGGCGTGGTCCGCGGACCCGATGGCAATCTCAACATCAAAGGAACACGTCCGACCCAGAGTGGCATCCTCGTTTCGAGTTTGAACGTCACTGATCCGGTAACAGGCAATCCGGCAATCGAGCTTCCGCTTGAAGCGGTCGAGACTGTGAATGTCTATTCAAATCCCTACTCGGCCGAATATGGAAAATTCACCGGCGCAGTGACGGCCATCGAAACGCGCGCGGGTACCAACACCTGGCGTTACCTGGTAACGGGAACTCTGCCGCGCCCACGACTGCGTGATGGCAAGATCTACGGCATCGGCGCAGCCACGCCGCGTCTCGCTGTCGGTGGACCAATCAAGAAAGACAAACTGTTCATCTTTCAGAGTTTGGAATATCGCTTTGTGCGAACCAATGTTCCCAGCCTTGAAGATCTTGAAGAACACCAGCGTGACATCCAACGGGAAAGTTTCGACTCTTTCACTCGCGTTGACTATGTAATCAACAAAGCCAACCGGTTCACCGCAAGTTTTTCAATCTTCCCGCAAAAGCTCGATTACTTCAATCTCAACACTTTCAATCCTGCAGACACCACCGCAAATTTTCACCAGCGTGGTTGGTTCCTGGCCCTCAACGAACAGGCGACATTCCGATCGGGTGCACTGCTGCAATCAAGTTTCAGTGTGAAGCAGTTTGACGGCGATATTTTTGCGAACACTGGAGCGCCCTATCGAATTACGCCTGATCGGAATTTTGGTGGTTGGTTTGACCGCCAGCATCGTGAGAGCCGGCGTTACGAATGGCTCGAGCTCTACAGCCTCAGCCCTAAACAGTGGCGCGGTTCACATACATTTAAGACGGGAGTCAACTTTAGTCACACGTCATTCAACGGAACAGATGTGAGTAGTCCGGTTCAAATCCTTCGCGGCGTCAACAATGGCAGCACAATATATCAACTGCTCGAATACGTTGGTAACGGCGAACTGCGACAGCGACAAAACGAGTACTCAGTGTTTGTTCAGGACAAGTGGAGCATCAATGGACGTCTGACCCTCGATCTGGGACTACGCTACGACCGCGATCAGATCGGCGGAGAGAACAACTTTGCCCCGCGCCTTGGCTTCGTTGTGTTACCCACTACTTCCGAACGCACAGTTGTGCGCGGTGGCGTTGGTCTCTTCTATGACAAGATTCCTCTGAACGTTGGTGCGTTTGAACAGTATCAGAGTCAACGCGTGACCACGTTTGCGCTCAATGGCATTACTGTCGTCGATGGACCACGATTATTCCGCAACACCATATCAGCCGATCTGAAAAACCCATACAGCGTTGCGGCAAACGTGCAGGTCGATCATCAGGTGACGCCTCGGCTGCTGTTGCGTCTCGGTTATGAGGAGCGGCACACGAGAAGAGATTTCATCGTGCAACCCGACGCAGTCCTTGGGACGCTGGCGCTGCTCAACACCGGCCGTTCTCGCTATCGCGAGTTACAAGCTGTCGGGCGCTTTCGCTTTCAGGAGGGACGAAACATTTTTCTCTCTTACGTCCGTTCACAATCGCGAGGCGATCTCAACGACTACAACACGTATTTTGGAAATCTTCGGCATGCGGTGATCCGGCCAAACGAATATGGCAGGCAGCCCTTTGATGCCCCTAACCGGTTGCTCTTCTGGGGTGATTTCGGTCTGCCGCGCGACATCGTCGCTACTCCAGTGCTCGACTGGCGGAGCGGCTTCCCGTTTTCAGTCTTGAATGAGAACCAGGACTACGTCGGTCCACGCAATAGCGGCGGACGCTTTCCACCATTGCTGACCCTTGATCTGTTGGTTACCAAGGGCGTGAAGATTCCCTTCCGCGGCAAGAAGTATAAAGGTCGCGTCGGCGTGACGATTTTTAATATCACCAATCATTGGAACCCTCGCGATGTTCAGAATAACCTTGCGAGCGCCGAGTTTGGAACGTTCTACAATAGTGTTGGTATGAGCTTTCGCACCAAGTTTGAGCTCGTTAAGTTTTGAGCCGCTCGTTGGCTTATCTCCTGATGACACGTTTTTCCCACTTCCTCACATAAAGCTGGAAGCCATTTCGAACCGAAGAGTTCACTAACGTTCAGACGCTCGGGCGTTTTGATGCGTGGCCCAGTCAGACATCGCCTCGACAAACACACACAGGAGATATCCATGTCCCTCAAACGAAGATTTCCAGCTATCTATCTAACCCTGACAATCCTCTTTTTAGCTGCTTCACATATCCCGACTCAGGCCCAATCAATCGCTCCACCAACTGATGGTTGGTGCAGCAAGCTCGACGTCTCGACGCGCAACATGTACCTCGGTACCGATTTCAGCGAGATCTTCGCCGCACAAGACGCGCCGACCTTGTTCACCGAGGTCGCCGAGGCATTCGCTGACGTGCAAGCCAGCAATGTGCAAGCTCGTATCCAGTCAATCGCCCATGAGATCAAGACCTCGAAGCCAGATTTGGTCGGTCTGCAAGAGGTTGCCTTGTGGCAAACTGGTCCATTCGATCCGGGTGCGCCTTCAGCGAACACCGTCGCTTACGACTATCTGCAACTACTCCTCGACGAGCTAAACAAGAACGGTAGTCTGAAATATGAACCAGTGTCGGTGTTGACTAACCTGGTCGCGGAGGTGCCGGCTGTTGGCCCAACGGGACTATTCGACGTCCGGTTCACTGACCGCGTGGTGTTACTGGTCCGAACAGATCTCCGAGACCAGAATTTCAGCGTACAGAATGTAGTTGCGCAGCACTTCGCCACAATTCTTTCACTGCCAACGCCCACCTTAGGCGTGATCACAATTCCGCGGGGATACATTTCGGCTGACGTGGGCCGATGTGGACAGACGGTGCGCGTCGTTACCACACACTTAGAGTCGTTCGAAGAGCAGATAGGTCTGCCATTTCCGATATTCCGATTCGCACAAGCAACTGAACTACTTCAAGGCCCAGGTGCAACGACAATGCCCGTGGTCTTTGCAGGAGACTTCAACGCCGACGCGGAAAACCCGCTGGACCCAACTTACCAACTGCTGCTCAGTGGAAATTTCTTAGATGCCTGGGAGGAGACTTCGCCAAACAATCCAGGCTTCACCTGGCCGTTGTTCCTGGAGACTCCCTTCTTATACACTGCGCCCACTCAAAGACTTGACCTTGTACTTTCGCGCGGGAGCATTGAAGCAACAAGTGCTTACCTGACCGGCGAAAAGCAGGTTTCGCATAAACTACCGATGCCGTCTGACCACGCCGGCGTGACTGCAACTTTCAGACTTCAGCAAGGACCGGTTAGATGGCTCGCTCACGAACTGAGGTTTCAACCGATGTCGAAGATTCTGCTGGGACTAATCTGGATTACCCTCGGCTCAGCCCCGGCACTTGCACAAGAAACAAATAACGCTCAGCAAATAGCTGAGGTTAAAGCGGCCGTTGCAAAAATTGGCAATGGCGCGAAAGTGCAAGTGACACGCCGCGGTAAACCAAAGGTCAAAGGAGAGATTAGAGAATTTCGCGACGAGGATTTTGAGGTCATCAGCTCCGAGAATGGAAGCATCGGGGTCGCGGTCCACATACCTTACAGCGAAGTCTTAAAAATAAAAGGCAAAGGTGTGAATTGGCAGGATGGAAGTATTAAGGCTGGTGGGGTTGGACTGAAAGTTTTCAAGGTGATGGGAACAATCCTAAAGGGCGCCGGTTGCATTGGGCCAATCTCAGGCTGCTCGCCATAAGGCGGTACGGGTTCTTTGTATTCAGCGGGTGGGTACCGCGAAGCGGTTATGTAGTTTAGCCCGGGGTTGCCGCGTTGCGCGGCTACCCCGGGTAAAGGGGTTTAGTCGCACCCAACCCCAAAGGGGTTGTGTCCGGATTCAAGGAATAGATCGTTCAGGGTCATTCCTTGGCTGACACGTTCGAGTAGCACCAAGACGCAACCCCGTTGGGGTTGAGCCACTATCACCATTCGATCCTTCCTCTGTTGGCAATCCTTCGAGTTGCATGATCTGTAGCGCATTCGTCGTTGGGCACGGTCCTGGACGGAGTTTGTACTCGAAAACCATTTTCCCCTCCTGCACCTCTTCTCGGAAGTGCTTATTCACCACTCCTGGAATTTCATCAGCCAGTTTCGCAAGCTCCAGATCATGCGTTGACACCAGACCCATGGCGTTGAGTTGCGACAGCGCACGAATGTAAGCGCGACTTCCGATCCGGCGTTCGCGGCTGTTGGTGCCTCGGAAAATCTCATCGATCAAAAAGAGCGCGGACCTCGGATCGTCTAATTCCGTGGCCGCAAGCAGCGCTTTCAATCGCTTCACCTCCGCGTAGAAATACGAGAGCCCATCCTGCACCGAATCGCTGACCTTGATGCAAGTGAAGACGCGAAACAGTGACGTCTCCAGACTGGCAGCATTCACCGGCGCTCCGGCATAGGCTAAACAGAGATTCGCGCCAACAGTTCTGAGAAATGTGCTCTTGCCAGACATGTTCGAGCCGGTAAGAACCACGATCTTCTCGTCCTGTCCCAGTTCAAAGTCGTTACAAACTTTGACTGCCGGCTTCAGGAGTGGATGGCACAGTTGGCGAGCCGCAAACGCACCGATCGAAGTCGGCAGTTGATGCTGCAACGATGGATCTGCGGACGGTGAAAGAAATGTTGGATACGCGTAACCCGGATTCAGATAAGCAAAATTGGCGAGCGAGTTCAACGCTTCAAGTTCATACCAGGCACCCAGCCAGCGCGGAAAGAGTTGCGCAAGGTCTTTCTTAATCAGCTCCAAGCGGTACGTGAAGAAGAAGTCCCAGGGGACCACGACATGGACTGCGAACCAAAGCATCGCATTGGTTCTTAGTCCCAGCGCAGCAGCCAACCTTTCAAGTCTCCTAAATTCAACCGAAGGCTTTTTCTCATCATCTGTAAACGGAGAGCAGATCTCTGCCAGGCCCGGCGTATTCGTGAACTTGCGCGTCTCCAGATACTGGAAGACGGGATTGAATCTGCTCAATGCCGTTTCAAGATCCTGTAACTCTTCCCAGGCCGTCGCGATTCTGGATTGTTTGGCGATCATCACCCCGAAGTAAGCAAGCAATACGATGGGCCATAGATGAGGAATGAAACCCTGGACCGCCAGGGCGATCAAGGTGATGTTCAAAACTGCCAGGATGGCGAGCACTGTTACGATCGGACCAAGAGACTTTTCCCTCGCCGCTGAGGTTATCCAGCTAATGAGCGGTCCTGATTTCCAACGGTTCGATCGTCCCTTCTTGTCCTTCAGCCTGGCGCTGATTCTCGCGTCTTTTCTGGCCGCAGCCGAAAGTAGTTGGAGCTTGTCTCGCAGCAGGGCGTGCATACTGAGTTCACGAACCAGCAGTTGCCTTTTCTCAATCACGAAAAGATCAGGGGAAGTGTTCAGTAACCACGACCTCAGTCTTTGGCTGCCTTCGGTGGTGATTGAGCTATCGAGGAGCCGCAGTAACGACCGCTCTCCAGTGATGTCGAGATCGCTTTCGAACGGATGAGCTGTTTCCGGACTCGACTCGTTTTCCTCGTCATCCTGCGAAGGCTCGGTCGCCGGCAAAAGGTCCCAATCGATATTGATTCTTGCCAGCTGGACGCGTTTGATCTCCAGCATCAGGGCAGTTCGCGTAATGCTGTCCTGCACCCTTCGGTGATAGAGAGCGACGAGGGCAAACAAAGTTAGAAAAACTCCCGCTAGCCCAACTCCTATTTTGGTTCCGGCATAGCCGCAAGCGACCAATGCCATCAAAGAAAAACCGGCAAAGATCACTCTGCGAGCTCTCCAATACTTACTGCTTATTGTTTCGAGTTGGACTGAACGACGCTCCAGCCTCGCGATCATTCTTTCGATGAGCGTGAGGCGGCTGGTGTAAGCAAGAGATGCGGCAGGCATTTGCGAAGTGCGTTTATGGTTCTTTGCTAGCACTGAGAATGTCTCTCTGCGGCTCTGCCGCCGCACAGTGCGGAAAGCCTTAGGCTTTCCGTTCACCGGCCTATAACGTCCTGAGGCTCAGCCTCAGGAGAGGTAGAAGACCGATTCGGAAAGGCTGAGCCTTTCCGCACTGTGTGGCGGCAGAGCCGCAGTTTCGCGTCGACGCGACCGAAGTTTTTCTGCAAAGCCGGTATTGAGATATTCGTGCTCACAGACCGGTCCGTCGCTCCATCTCCTCCGGATACCTGGCCCCTTGCACTTCGATCTTTGCGGCAGCGCTATCAATCTCACGGAGATCGTCGCGGGTTAGTTCGATTGAAACTGCTCCGATGTTCTCTTCCAGGCGATGCAGCTTTGTCGTGCCGGGGATTGGAACGATCCAGGGTTTTTGCGCCATCAACCAGGCTAAGGCGACTTGGGCTGGTGTCGCGTTCTTCCGTTCTCCGATCGATTTAAGTAGATCAATCACCGCCTGATTCGCTTTCCTGGCCTCAGCCGTAAACCGGGGAACATTGTTGCGAAAGTCATTACTGTCGAACGTGGTGTTTTCATCAATCTTCCCCGTGAGGAAACCGCGACCAAGAGGACTAAACGGAACGAAGCCGATGCCGAGTTCTTCCAGCGCCGGCAACACTTCCTGTTCAGGCTTTCGATACCACAGCGAGTATTCGCTTTGGAGAGCAGTGACTGGCTGCACTGCGTGCGCGCGACGTATCGTTTGCACGCCGGCTTCAGAAAGTCCGAAGTGCCCAACCTTACCTTCTTGAATCAGTTCCTTCACTGCTCCCGCCACGTCTTCGATGGGCACATCCGGATCAACGCGATGTTGGTAGAACAGACCAATTCGATCAGTCTGAAGACGCTTGAGCGATACTTCGGCGACTTCCTTGATGTGTTCGGGTCGACTGTCCACGCCGAGTTGCTCACCTTGCGGACCAAGTTTGAAACCGAATTTGGTGGCGATCACTACTTGATCGCGAACCGGCGCGAGGGCTTCACCGACAAGTTCCTCATTTGTGAACGGCCCGTATACTTCTGCTGTGTCGAAGAGCGTTATCCCACGTTCTACCGCCGCGCGCAGCAGCGCGATCATCTGCTGCTTGTCGGCGGGTGGCCCGTAGCCGAAGCTCATACCCATGCATCCCAGGCCGAGTGCCGATACTTCCACATCGCTATTCCCAAGTTTTCGCTTTTGCATTATGTTTTCTCAGAACTTAGGAGTAATAATTTTTATCTCCATACAGCTTCACACTAAAAGTCCGATCACGTGTCGATGCGAAAGTGCGGCGGCGAAGCCGCGGACAATTTTCACTGGAAGTTCCGCAACCCGTTGACCGCTGTTCACGTATTTAGAACAAAACCGCCGGCAGATTCTTCAACTCTGGAGGAAATCGATGAAAACTAAGCCCCTTGCGCTACTAATACTGCTCCTGCTGCTGCTTCCTCTCTCAGCTTCGGCTAAGAAAACCGCTCAAACCAAAGCACCGCCGCTGATTCCGATGAAGGATTTCTTTCGAAATCCCGTCAAAACTTCGTACTCACTTTCCCCCAACGGCGAGTATCTCGCATTTATGCAGCCTTGGGAAAAGCGCCTCAATGTGTTTGTGGAGAAGATAGGATCCGGCCAGGCCACTCGTGTGACCAGCGCCAAGGAACGCGACATCTCGGGTTACGCGTGGAAGGGCGACAACCGCATCGTCTATGTACAGGACACAGGTGGCGATGAGAACTACCGGCTCTACGCCGTAGGGATCGATGGCTCGAATCCGAAGGACCTGACGCCGTTTGAGAAGGTTCGCGCGCAGTTTATCGACAAGCTCGAACGCAATCAAAACGAAATCCTGGTGGGTCTTAACAAGCGCAACCCGCAAATCCACGATGTCTATCGCATCAACGTTAACACCGGCGAGATGCAGATGATCGCTGAGAATCCCGGCAACTACACCGGCTGGGGCACTGATTGGGATGGAAACCTCCGCATCGCCATCACCACCGATGGCGTTAACAGTTCGCTGTTGATGAGGAAGACCGAAGCCGACAAGTTCACTCCGGTCGTAACCACTACCTTCAGAGAAACCATCACCCCGCTGGTTTTCACCGCCGATAACAGCCAGGTCTATGTTGCGACCAACATCGGTCGCGACAAGTCAGCCATAGTCAAGTATGACATCGACAACAAGAAGGAACTCGAGAAGATATTCGAACATCCCGAGGTCGACGTTAATAATCTTCTCAGCTCGCGCAAACGCCGCGCGATTCTCGGAGTCGCTTACACTACGGACAAGAACCATTACCATTTCATTGACAAGCAGCGAGCCGATTTGCAGAAAGATCTTGAGCGTCGTTTGCCCGGTACTGAAGTGCGCCTGGCGGGCTGCAATGATGACGAGAACAAGTGCCTCGTGCGCACGTTCACGGATCGATCGCGCGGTGCTTACTACTTCTACGATCTAAAGTCGAAAGACTTCCGCAAGCTGGCAGATGTGAGCCCATGGCTGAAGGATGAGGACATGGCTCCCATGAAACCTATCAAGTACCAGAGCCGAGACGGGCTGACGATTAACGGCTACTTGACCCTTCCCCAGGGCGTGCCGGCGCGCAACCTGCCGATGGTTGTAAATCCACACGGTGGTCCATGGTATCGCGACCAATGGGGCTACAACCCGGAAGTGCAATTTCTGGCCAACCGCGGCTACGCCGTACTGCAGGTCAATTTTCGCGGCTCAACCGGATATGGACGCAAGTTTTGGGAGGCAAGCTTCAAACAGTGGGGCAAGACCATGCAAGACGACATCACCGATGGCGTGCAATGGATGATCAAGCAAGGAATCGCCGACCCCAAACGCGTTGGCATTTACGGCGGCAGCTACGGCGGTTATGCAACGCTGGCTGGACTCACTTTCACACCGGATCTCTACGCCGCCGGAGTTGATTACGTCGGCGTGTCAAACATCTTCACCTTCATCAAAGCCTTCCCGCCTTATTGGAAGCCTTTTCTGGAAATGATCTACGAGATGGTTGGACATCCAGAGAAAGACAAGGACCTGCTGACGGCGGCTTCTCCAGTCTTCCATAGTAAGAACATCAAAGTCCCGCTATTGATTGCTCAGGGAGCTAACGATCCGCGCGTGAACAAAGCCGAATCGGATCAAATGGTAGAGGCGCTTAAGGCCCGAGGCATCGAAGTACCCTACATCGTTAAGGCTAACGAAGGACACGGCTTTTCGAATGAGGAGAACCGCTTCGAGTTTTACCGCGCCATGGAGGAGTTTCTAGGTAAACATCTCGGTGGAAAAGTCGAGAAAGCCAGTGACTGAAGGCTGACGAAAAGCAAAGCGCCAAAGGCGCGAAATGTAAAAGCCTGGGCCAGCGGCCCAGGAATGATGGACCAATTGATTACTTAGGGCTGAAGGCGCGAAATAACCGGTCGCGCCTTCAGCCCTACAAACTTATCTGAGCCTGGATTTCCTGGGCCGCTTCCGATTCTGTACCGACCTTTTTGTGCAAGGCCGCGCCGTCATTGCCGTCACAGGATCTTCACCAAGTTAATATGCGGCATCTTGCCGGCGTCCAATTCGGCTTCGATCTTCGCCTTGAACTCGGCCGTTGGTTTCTCATAATCCTGCAGGTCACGAAAGCGGCCCACCACTCCAGACCCATCAAGGGAGGGAGTGGCTGAAGATTCTTCCTCCGCCGAAAGATGCCCGCCTAGTGCCCCCTGGCAGGTCGTGGCCAACTTAAGCGAATCCCCGGTCAGCCAGGCCAGCACATCCTGAGTAACCGCTGGAATGTTAGGCAGACCGCCATGTTCGCCTTTCACGTAGCGCGTGGTCACATCCTCAAGCTGACCGGAGGCCAGCGGAACCCTACCATCGCCTTCTCTATTGGGCTCGCAGGGAATCCGGTCGGTGATCTTTTTGGTGCGTTCCCACAGCCCCCAGAACGCATCGTCAAACTCCAGCCGGAACAGAGTTTCTTGCCCAACACCTGCAATCATCAGCATTCGGTCTTTGTATTCCTGAAGGAGCGAATCATGCCACTGGTGGAGATCGGTGTAGAACTGTCGAACTTCATCGAGAATGTTTTGCAAATTTGCAGTTGCGGCCGCATCCAGCTCAAGCTTCCACGCCTTCGCATCGTACATATCAAAGTTCGCACACGGGTGCTCTTCGCCATTGCGTGTGCCCGGGTAGATGCCCGCCGGAGCCGGCAGTAAGCTCAACACACCGCGCATGGTACGAAACGTTTCGCGGCTCAAGAACATGCCCAGAACCGCAAGCGCCTCCCAGCCCCACAGGTGATTCTTCAAATAACCCGCGATGGAAGCCGAGCCATAGTGTGGTGTCCCGATGAAAACAATTCGGTCAACCTTTGGCCAGAGTTCCTTGCCATGAATCATTAAGGCTGTACGAATCATCAACCCTCCCATGCTGTGTCCCACCAGGTGGACCTTCTTGCCGTACTCATCATGGGTTGTGAGAATCGAGTCACGAAGGATGTCCGCAGAAGAGCGCATTGACTTGCGCCAATCAAATGGGAAATGCACGCTGCCGCCGAAATCCTTCGACGTGGCGACTGCTTTTCGAAACGGCACATAAGACAGGTCTACCGCTCCCGGCTTGATCTCCGCATCTTCGTCGACGTCGCCAGTGCCGTCGTCCTTAAGCTTTAGCTGATTCAGTTTGTCGCGCGCGCGCGCGATGTCCAGCCACCAAACGCCGCCCAGCCCGTCGCTCTGAAGCGTGCTCCCCATAACCCCGGGAACGAAGACAATGTTCTTCGGGCCAGCACCGAGATGGCGCACGTCAAGGTCATTGCTAACAAACTCCCTGAATGCGTCAGCTCCCATCCAGGACTTAACCTCGGCATTTATTTCCGGGTCACTGAGCAGCTCAAATTGAGATTCATAGTCAGCAGTTAGAAATTTCTCGAGCTTTGTCAATTCGCGTTTCATGTTTCTCCTTTAGTGCCTTAAAGCGATGACCTCTTGATCCGAGGCGAGATAAAGATCGTATTGATTCGTCATGCTGTAGAACAACCCACCCACGTTCCGGTACTGAGTCCAAAGGAACATTCGCGCTTGCGTCAGAGCTTCACCGGCCGCCATGGGCTCGGGGTCTACGATGCGATAGAAAAACTGGAAGTAGAGCCAGGCGAACTTGCTTGCGAGCTTGATAGGTACCTTCGTTTCAGTACCGATGAATGCCCGCGCGCCGCGGCCGAAGAACGACTGCTCAAGCTCGCTGGTCCTATTAGCATCCGCCTGAGCAGTGGTGCACGCATTGGCGAAAATGATCGGCCCACTAGGAATCGAGCTTTGAGGAAAGTCTCTTTCTTCCACTATGTCGTCGCGCTTGGATGTATTTCCAAAGCGCAGAACAGTTTTAGAACCGTTTCCCACGCTGCAATGACAGTAGAAATACAAAAGGCCCACGGGGGATGGCTCGGGCGCGTCGAGCGCGACAAGGACCTGCCGCTTCAGGTCTGGTTTCGTCGTGTCGGGAACCAACTTTGACCAGGTCCGTTTCCGGTATTCTCCCGCCTGCCACTGGGCTTCTGCAGCCACGTCATCGCCCGGCTTGTCTCCCCAATACAAGAGATGCATAGAGTTCGTCTTACCCAACTCACCCAGCGCCACCGAGCCATTACTCACGTTCCAGGAGCGGGTTCCGACGCGAAAGCGCAGACCCAGAAACTTCTCCGGCTCGGGGGGAGTTGTACCGCTAATACCCACCGGCTCTGTGTACATGAGGGCCCAGGGAACATGCGATACCCAGCCAGGACCACTCTGCTCACTCCAATGAAAATCGATCCGGCTTCCCGGCAGAAGCTTATTGAGTAGTGGTCTGAGCTTGCTCGCTTGTGGGAAACAACGGTCGAACAATGCATAGCCTGCATGGGCCAGAGCTCGCCACTCATCACTCTGCTGCACCTGGTCGAATGCGGCCTTACGTCCTGCATCGGACCCATCCGGCAGCGGCTGCCAGCCATTCGGCTTAAAGAAATTCGGCTGCCAGTTTCCGGGAGCTGCAAGCTTCGCGGCGATGTCCGCGGCGTCGAGATCATCCAGGTACGTTCCGTGAGCCTCACGAAACTCTTCGAGGGCCTTCCGAACATTATCGATGGCGGTTGAAATATGTGTATCGGTGGCGGTAAACGGTTCGACGAATTGGTAGTTTTCGAGTCGGATACGTATGGTGGAGATCTCAGCCACGCTGTTTCTAATAGAGACCTGAACGTGCTCCGGCGGCGTGGTCCACTCGTGTGTGGTTCGCAGATGCGTATGCATCGGCGCCTTGAATGTTTCATCCGCTTTCACCGAAAGTCGGTCCGCCAGGCTTATCGAAACCTCGCGGTAAACCTCTCTCCGGCCGCCGGAGGAAACCGAGTAGATGCTAACCAGCAAATTCCCCGGCTGCGCGCCTGCCAGAATTGCGACTGCTTCAGTTTGGCTGTTCCCGGTCTCCGGGATTAGTAGATCAAATTCCGCCAGCCAGGTGCTTCCAATCTTTTGGACTGTCGCGGTCGACAATGCAGGAATAAACTCAACGTCTCGGGAGGTCACCACCCAGTGCGTCGCCAGCCCCCCGCTGGGGACATCCGTTACCCGGGTATCGCCCGAAGCGAGGTTTTCAGAAACCGGAATACCTACCCGAAAGAACAGCCGGTATGTTTCGCCCTCGTGAAACTCCGAAACGGGCGCGCCATCAATCGAGTGGCCCGTCACTGTAATCTCGCGATTCTGGCTAGGCTCCGAGGCGGACTCATGGACATCTGGTGGGCGGCCGCTGCGCACTCCTGTCCAACTGCGCGGACTCGTTGGAGCCGGCTCCGACGGGCGTTCATATTCAACAGGGCCGATGCGGAGACTCCCGGGCCCACGCCGCGGACTTTTGGGAGTGGGCTCGACCGCGGATTCATGAACATCTGATCCGGAGCCGTCAGTTCCTGGGGCGCTCTGTGGACTTTGGGGACTCAGCTCCGACGCGTATTCATAATCAGATTCCACGGATCCGAACTCGCTTTCGATCGCCGCATCTGATAACAACCGTTCAACGAGAATCTGGGCTGCAATGGCGGAAAGTTGCTGATCGCCCGCGCTAGCATTTATCCCCGCCTTTTGATCTTCTATCCAGGACTCCCTCAGAAGGTCTTTTATGAAATCAGCTGCCGGCCCTCGCGGTTCAGCCTTAACAATCGCGTCAAAGATCTTGCTCGAATCCATCTGACCGGATGCAGCGTTGAGGACGCGAGCGCGGAAGCGCGGCCAGTCAGTGTCGAGGATGAGCTTCAATTCAGATAAATGCGCTGTAACCCTCTCCAGGAACAAGCGTTGGATGGAGAACATAGAACCTCCTCGAATAGCAGTTAGGCCCGCGGCGCTCGAGAGCCAACGAAACTCTTCAAGCGCGCTGGATTTCTCAGCTCGCTTCTGAATTTGTTTTGACTCAGCCTCAAAAACGATATCGGATGTGCGCCCGCCGCTGAGTATTGACGTCAAGGTTGAGCAGTGGTTTGGTAGTCAGCCTCACCCAACGAACGGTTCAAATTAAACCGGGTGTGATATGAGCATTGAGCGAAGCCGAGGACTACCTAATGCGACGAATGTATGCCTGAGGCTGGCGGCTGTCAACGTTAATGATGCGCGAAGATGAGACTAATCGGGGCCCCTGAAAGGGTGATGAAAAGGAGACTTGTTCCTTGATTAGATCTCAATGAGTTTGAGTGTGTTTATCTTTTCGGTTTGCCAACCATCGGAACGAACCGCACCGGGATTGTTCGTCGCTCAACGACTCCAGTCTCATCTTTCGTAATTATCACCATTTCCTGAAACGCTGTGCCTACCGGAATCACCATCTTGCCTTTCACGGCCAGCTGATCGACGAGGGCCTGCGGCACTTCATCGGGTGCAGCCGTCACCACGATGGCATCAAACGGGGCGTGCTCTGGCCAACCCAGGTAGCCATTCCCGGTCTTCACCTGGACGTTCTTATAGCCCAGCTCGCGCAATACGTTGCGTGCGCCTTCTGCTAATTCGGGAATGATCTCAATCGAATAAACCTGCTTCGCCAGTTCAGCCAGCACCGCAGCCTGGTATCCGGAGCCGGTGCCGATTTCCAACACCTTCTCTCCTGGAGCAATTGAGGCAGCCTCAGTCATGTAGCCCACGATAAACGGTTGCGAAATAGTCTGCTCATGACCAATCGATAGGGGCCGGTTTCGGTAGGACTGATGACGCTGCGCCGGAGGAACAAATTTATGGCGAGGAACTTTCAGCATGGCATCAAGGACCGCACTACTGTTGATCCCCTCCGCCTTCAACTGGTCAATCAAATTCCGTCTCTGCTGGGCAAAGTCCTGATCCGCTTTTTGTTCGACTGCAACTTGTTCAGAGAGGGAGGCGGGCGCGCATGCGTTCAGAGAAAGCGAAAGTACAACGGGCAACAGCGCTTTGTGGTAATCGATCATCACTGCTCTAAATCCGGCAAACAGTAAAAGAAATAGTGAAATCCAAAGGCCTCTCCTTGGAGTGCGTCGCCTCGTCGGCGCTTTGGTCGCGCCGGATCTGCGCCGCTTCCTGACTAATTCGTACCTGGTCGCGCAAAGCCGCGACCGGCCAAAGCGCCGACGAGGCGGCGCACTCCAAGGAGAGGTCTTTGGCGCTTATCTCACCTTAATCAATCACTCTTTGGACTGTGGAATCTCCTCCAAATCGTTCCCTCTTTTTTGAGAGTAACGCGCAGCCAGAAAGACCGGTACTCCTGCCAACAGGACCGTAACTCCGACCAGGGCGCCGATACCCGTGTAAGCGATGCTGGCCTGCAACATGTAAAGACAGCTCGCGCAAAACGCCACTGGCAAAATCGGGTGGAACGGCGCGCGGAATGGGCGTTTGATATGCGGGTCTTTGATTCGTAATACGATTACCGAAAGCCCAACCATGAAAAAGAAGAACCAGAACACCGGCGCCGTATATTCAACCATCGTGACAAAGCCTTTTCTGGTTAGCGTGCCGATTAAGACCAATGCCAATGCGATGACACCCTGAACCACCAGAGAGTTGGTGGGTGTGTTTCGCTGTTTTCGCCAGCGTCCTAGAAATTCAAATAGTCGAAAGTCGCGGCCGACCGCATAGTTTGTTCGCGCACCTGTGAAGACGGTTGCATTCGCGGAAGTAAGTGCTGAGATCGCGACGAGCACGCTGACAAACTGCGCACCCCGATGGCCTAGACTTCTCTGCATCAAATCTGCGGCTACAGCTTCAGACTCCGCCATACCCGAAAGACCTAAGGCGCGCAAATACGCCCAGTTAACCAGCAGGTAAAGCGCGGTGATGATTCCGATTCCCAGCAACAGCGCTCGAGCTACATCGCGCCGTCCGTTCATCTCGGCGGAAATATACGCAGCTTCATTCCAGCCGCCATACGTGAGTAGAACGAAGACCATCGCTAAGCCGATGGCTCCTCCTGATTCTTGTAGAGTTGGCGATGGAACCGCGGTGGCTGGCGAGTCGATCAAAATCAATCCACCGGCGATGACCAGAAGCAAACTGAGAACCTCAACCAAGGTCAGCAGGTTCTGCGTGCGTGTGCCTTGTTGGACTCCGGTGACATTCAACGCCGTCAAAGTTACGACCACAAGAGCGGCGTAGATGGACGGCGAGTATTCGCCCAGACGCAATAACTGGGACGCGTAATCGCCAAAGACGAAAGCCAGCAGCGCAAGCGAGCCAGTCTGAATGACTGAGACGCGCGACCAAGCGAATAAGAAAGCGAATGGCTTTCCATAGGCACGCGTGAGGTAGTGGTAATCACCGCCGGTGTGCGGATAGGTGCTGGTGAGTTCGGCATAACATAACGCGCCAACCAGCGAAATGGCGCCGCCGGCCACCCAAAGCAATAGGAATGAGGTTTCGCTGGCTACGTTAGCTGCGACCAATGACGGAGTACGAAAGATTCCGGCTCCGACAACGATGCCCACGATCATTCCAACGGCGTCTCGCGAAACCAGCGTAGGAACAGGCTCCGCAAACTTGAGCGATGTGGCGGCAATGTTTTTAACGGCCATCGCTAAGCACCTCGGCAGTCAAACATTTCCAGGAATGGCTGTCGCAGTTGAGGCTTAGTTTTTTGAAGGTGCAACTGTTGGGATTACCCAGTAATAGATCGTCCGTCCCTCAACTTGCAGAGTTTGATCGGGTTTCCAATCGCCCATATTAAAAGCATGGGAAACAACGCGGGTTCCCGGTTTGAGTTCCTTCCAAAGCTTGGGCCGAAGTCGCAAGTTCACTTCAGGCAGCAGATATAAAGTGACTACCGAGGCTTCCTTAAGATCGGTTTTAAAGAGGTCCTGCTCAAGGAATTTAACGCGGTCGGCGACGCCCGCCAGTACGGCGTTCGCATTGGCTTCCTGAACCCTCTCGGGATCGATGTCAACTCCGACACCACGCACGCCATATTTTTTTGCAGCCGTGATCACAATGCGGCCGTCGCCACTGCCCAGATCATAAACGACGTCACCTTTAGTGACCGCCGCAACTTCCAGCATCTTGTCGACCACAACTTGTGGCGTAGGAACATAAGGAACGTCTTTGGCTGGCTCCTGCGCGTAGACGAATGCACTTCCAATAAGAATCACGACTGCGGCGGCGCACAACCACTTGTCAGCCCTTCGAGTAGCCATATTGATTTGCTCCCTTTCTACTGTAGATCTCTCAAGTCGCACGTCGGGAGTTCAGCTTACAAGACCTGCTTGATCGTAACCGGCTAGCGTGGGGGATGGGATTAATGGAAGGAGACTTTACGAAAGGATAATAAATACTGTGAGGCAATCGGTCAAAGAAACCAACGACTGGAACTGGATAGTGTGAACTTAACGCCGAAGGTGTTGGCTAGTCCCAGCCCAGGGTTGCGCTTTCGCAACCCCGGGGAATGGGCCACACTAGAAAAACGGCTACCTTGAAAGGGTTGAGCCACGGACCTACAGATCCGCAACTCCTTCAGAGTTGCTACAGACAAACAGTCATCTTATCCCCAGGGTTTCAAAGCAAACCCTGGGCTGGAATTAGCGAACGCTTTCAGCGTTAGATTCAGACTGCACCAGTTCTCAACGACTGAAAGATTCGCTCTTACTCCTGCGGCGGATCACCGCTTCGAGTTTTCCTTTACAAATCCAACAACAGCACTGACGAGATCAGGGGCAACTGGCAATGTGGGGTCGCTGTAGGAGGCTACCTGCTTGGCCGGTTCATTGGGAACCATTTTGAGAACATGATTCATTCCTTCAATCAATAATACTCTTGCCTTTGGATTACCGCGGCCGAGCGCGTTCGCGTCGTCCGAGCGTACTTGAAGATCTGTTGTTCCCTGCACAATCAGAACCCGCGAGCGCAGCTTCGCAATCTCCTTTGCCGGGTCGTAGCGAAGCCACGAGATCATGTATGGCTGAACACTCGGTCGGAAGAGCATGTGCAACTCCTGAGGTACAGATTCAACTCTTCTGCCGCCGCCAAGTTCCTGAAGAATATGTTCCGTGGTTTTCAGCAGCTCCGGTGTGAAACTGGGTCTAACCTGCTCAAGAATAATTTGTTGAACCGGACGGCCCCCACCCGCAATCGAAACGAACGCGTCTGCGGCTATTCTTTGAGCGGCAACCATGCCGATCAAGGAACCTTCGCTGTGTCCGATCACTGTTAACGAAGAGAAGCGACGATCAGTTTGCAAGTGCTTGCCCCAACGCACGGCGTCATCAATGTAGCTCTCAAAACTGAGATCTTCCTCTCGAAGAACGATCTTTGCTTTTTCCGCAGCCAGTTGCATCGCCTTTCCGGTCTCACCGATGCCACGCTTGTCATACCTCACGGAAGCAATGCCGTGAGCAGCCAAGCCGTGTGCAAGCAGCTTGAGGCTATTGTTCGGTCCCTTAAAGACGGGCGAGTTTCCGTCACGGTCAGTTGGGCCTGATCCCGCGATGATCAAGACAACTGGCTGGGGCGAACGAGATTGAGGCCGGACAAGGGTCCCGTACGACGTTCCGCCGGCGATTTCGAGGGTGATTGGCTCCTCGCTGAGAGTCTTCTCGGCGGATCCGCTTTGCACGCCAGATTTAGCAGTCGAAATCGGCCCGGCTAGCAGGACTAACATTGCTGCAGCCAATACCAATGGATGTTTGTTCATCATAGTCACCTTTGGGTCGATCGGAGCAGTAGCCCGACGCGTCGGGGTTCTGTACCGGGCCTATCTGCTACCATTCAATTTCGAGAGTATGTTCACGAATTCACGCAGTTGGTCAAAATTCAAGATGATAAGAACCGGTAAAACGATGAGTGGCACAATTCCCAGGACCATGCCCGCCTTGGCCCACACGCGATGTTCCTTTAAAGCCGGCTCAGGTTTAGCTCTGAGGGCCAGCCTGGCAAATACGATTGCGAGGATTGCCTTCTCGAGTCCGAGCAGGCTGAAGAAACAGGTAATTCCCAGGATTAGCGAAGCAGTTGCGAATGCGTATTTTTGTCCGAGAATCAAAGATTCCCTGGGTGCATTGTTGTTCATGATTATTTCTCCAGCATGAGTTCAGAGTTGATTTTGAATGGGTTTTCCTTGAGGAAAACAAAGAGTGCGATTGCAATCGCCAAAGGCAAGAACTTGAGAGCGAAACTCAGAGCCTGGTCGCTGAGCATCTCGAACAGTTTGTAAGCAACCAGCAACACCCCAACGAGCGCAAACGGTCTCCAGCTAAAACTCGATTGTCGACGTCCAACGATCTGCTTCTGGATCGCCGGCCAGAGGTCAGCATCCTCTTCGCGCCTTTCTTGTCTTTTGAAGATCTGATCGGTGTTCTTTAGTTGCTCAACTTGAGTTCGACATTCTGCGCAAGCGTCAAGGTGTAAACCAATCTGCTCGGCAGAGACCGACGGTTCCTCAGCGTCAAAGCTAGCCATCACCGCCATTAGGATTTCTTCACATTCGATCTCGCTCATCTCTACAATCCTTCTTCAGTTAGTGTTTCCCGATAACAGCGTCTGCAATTTCTTTCTCGCATAAAATAAACGGCTCATCACAGTTCCCTTTGGAATCTTCAGGGAGTGGGCCAATTCTTCATAAGAAAGTCCGTCCAGGTATTTCAGGGTAACTATCTCGCGGTCCTCCTGAGTCAAAGAGAGCAACGCTCGCTGAAGCCCGAACAATTCTTCACTCGCAACCTGAGCTTGTGGCGCGAGAATCTCGACCATCTCAATGCTTTCCGTCGTTCGTCTCCTGGCCGTTGATTTGTAGCAACGATTTCTCAACAGCACGTAAAACCACGGATAAAAGTTGCGCGCGCGATCAAAGCTTCTCAGGGAACGAAACGCATCAATGAACGCATCCTGCACTGCATCGAGAGCATCTTCACGAACACCGAGAATGGCAATCGCATGACCAACGGCCTGTTTTTGATAACGTTCAACCAAATAGCGAAATGCGTCGGTCTCGCCGTTCTGGCATTTTTCAATTGCGTGGGCGTCGTCCATCGTTGCTACTCATAATGCGTATCCGAGTAACTTGCAAAATATTCAGAACCTGTTGGGATTTTTTTTGGAATGACGGGTTTGCCGTCGATCGGAGCAGTAGCCCGACCGTTAGGAAGGGTGCGGCGACGCCCTTCCTGACGGTCGGGCTACTGCTGGTCGGGCTACTGCCCCGATCCAGACACAGTTTTCATTTCTGATAGCACAGTTTCCAATGCCTGTTGGGAGACAGGCATTATTTTGTTCCCTGGGTAATCGAGTGAGGCGATGAGTGCGACAACCAGCGAAAATGCGATGGCTAAGAACGGAACCACACGAGATCTGCGTGAATCAGCAAGAGCGCAGTGATAACCTAGACCCATCATCCCAAGGGTCAACAGGCTCAGGAGCGCAACCCAAATTGCCGTCGGTAGGCGAGACTGCAATCCGATTCCGACACGTAATGCGTGCAGGCTTGCAACTTCGTTCAACGACTCGAGATACTGAGCCCCGATGTCCGAGTTCATATCGGTTCGGGAATGCACCACGGCCATGTCCCATAGCTGTCGCTGGATTCCCAACGAATAGGCCCCTGCGTCTCGCGCAGATCCCAAATCACGCGAATGCATCACCGCGATCCGGCGTTCCAGATATTCCTGGAGCAAGGCTTTCGCTTTTGCTCTATCCGGCTCTGGCAAAAAGTCCGCACGATTCCAGGTCGTACGAATTACGTTTGCCTCCTCACGTACAAGGGATTTTTTGGTGTCGTACCGATCGGAAACGATGCTAAACGTGAACGCCAGCAAGAATGCCTGCAGACCGAGAATAACGCCTGAAATCGAGGAAGCAGGTGCTTCCCTTTCGTCTTTCGTTTTGCGCCGAACTGTCCGTCCGAGCCGAAATCCGATCTCGACCGAGATGACCACAAGTCCGATCGTCAAGAAGAAGAGAAGCCAAACCGGCAAGACGTCTATGGGCATTGGAAAATCTCCTCAGCGAACTGAACCCGCCTCGTCGCGACCACGTGAAAAGGAGTGGATATTAAAGCTAGTAGGACTTGAGGGTTTGAGTAACTGTAACTTTTGACAGGTAAGGAGGTTGAGTCAATCTCTACTGGCGCTGACTGTCCGACAGGCTTTAGGAAACTCAAATCAAGTTCACAATTGAGCCGACAGGCAAGATCTATGTTTTGTGACGTTTCGTGTGATTTGGTGGATCGGGGGATATGTAACGGAAATTACGATCCACGAATTCACACGAATTTGCACGAACTCAATCCACACTGGCCCGCACACCGCCGCACGTCGCGAAATCCCCCGGTTGAACACAAAGCAAGTTGTTCGCTATATTAAGCCTCCCAATGGATACGCCCGCTTGGCTCAGTGGTAGAGCACTCGCTTCACACGCGAGGGGTCAGTAGTTCGAATCTACTAGCGGGCACCACCTTCTTAGTCAAAAACGGGGCGACGCTGAGTTATTCTGGCGCCGCCCGTTTCGTTTCAGAAGGAGCATTGTCTTGTGAGAATTGCCGTCTCAGGTACGCATTGCTCGGGTAAGACCACGCTCATCGATGAATTTCTCACTGCGCACCCTGAGTTTGTTCACGAGCCGGAGCCTTACACCGTGCTCGTCGAAGATTACGGAGAAGAATTTTCTGACATACCGGGCCTGGACGATTTCTACCGGCAGCTTGAGTTTAATGTTGAGAGACTGAACCTTCACTCGCAAGCCGAGCAGGTCATCTACGAGCGATGCCCAATCGATTTTCTTGCCTACATTCTGGCATTGAGAGATCTGAGGCGCGACTGGGTTAGCGACGAAGTGTTTAATGCTGCGCGCGGGCTGGCTAGCGATGGAATAAAGATGCTTGACCTGATCGTGTTCCTCCCACTAAACGAAGCTGATGGCATCGAAGCGTCTGACGAAGATGATCTGAAACTGCGGAGCGTCGTCGACTCAAGACTGGTGGATATCTTCAGTGATGATCACTTAGGGATTTTCACTTCGGGAGATACGGCTGTCGTCGAAGCTATGGGATCGACTAGAAAACGTTTGCAGACTGTGGAAGACGCGATGGGCCAGGCAAGTCAGCGGGCCAGGTCGCTGCGGACTACCACTATCATTGCGTGACCTCCAGGGATTTATGAAATGCAGGCGTAAGGATCCACTAACTCACGCGAAAAATCACGAACTACTGTTAGTGTTACTTCGTGTTGCCGCTGGGTGAGAATGTGCGGCGTTGGGGTAGGAACCACATGGAACGAAACAGTTCTGAGCTCTGACGTTCGACGAGATCAACTTCGATTGAGTTGGACCGGATCACCATCCTTTAATCCGGCTGGTGGCGCCAAAACCACTCGATCATCTTTCAGTAGGCCAGATACAACTTCAACCTGATCTCCTTCAAAGCCGGAAACCAGCACCACCCGCGACAACGCCTTATCTCCTTCAACCACAAATAGCGTCATTGAAGATCCATTCTGGAGATCTGCGCTTGGCTGAAATGCTGCCCGCGGAATCCAAAACGAACCGGCATTCGGTGGTCGCGGTATATGCACATTCACCGCTACTCCCGGCATCAAGCCAGCGCCACTGATTACATCCGCGAGATATCCAAATGTATTGATAGTTGCATCGGCGACTGGATCAATGCGGCGAATGCGAGCCGTCGCGATTGCTTGACTGCCGTTCACCGCAGAAAGAGTTACGATTTGACCTCTGGTTGGCACGATCTTCTCTGTCTGCGGTAGTTGGAACTTCACCTGCAGCGGAGCTAGCTTCGAGATTTCGAATAGTTTGTCGTTCCTCGCGACATTGGTACCCAGCGCGATGTGCCGGCGCGTGATGATTCCCGTGATAGGAGCTCTCACCGTGCTCTTTTGCAACTCAAGCTTCGCCGCTTCGACTCGTGCCCTGGCGCCTTCGGTCGCGAGTTTAGTCTTGTTGTATTCATGCAGGGATTGGTCATGCTTATATCGCGCGCGCTCTACGTCGGCTGGACTGGAGACTCCTTGCTTAGCCAGCAATAGTTCTCGATCCAATTCATTGCGGTTGAGTTTGACGAGCGAATCATATTGCTGTTCTTCGACGCTGAGACGGTTAACTTCAATCTCAGCCTGGCGAAGTTGACTACGCTGATCGTCTTCATTGAACTGCGCGAGAATCTCGCCTTTAGTCACGCGCGCCGCCTCTTGCCCACGCAGGTTAATGATTCGCCCTTCCCTTTCGGCCAGGACGATCGCAGTTTGTTCAACCGAGATGGCGGCGGGAATCAAAAGATCACCACTTGATGAGCTGGTGGAAGGTTGGGCATCAAAGACGTTAACGACCACTGGACCAGCAGGTGTGGGGGCGACGGCTTGAGTTGGTGGTTTACTGCCGCCCGAGCACGCGCTGAAAAGGCACCCGACGAAGACTAACCCATATAGTGTGTAGGGGGTGCGCATCTGGTAAATGGTAAATCGTAAATGGTAAATAGTCAGAGCCGCATTCCGGTTGGTATTAACTTGGTTTAATCGTAACGCCGAAGGCGTTGGCTAATTCCAGCCCAGGGTTGCTTCAACCCTGGGTAATCAGGTCTCCCATCCTTTCAAACTCTGAAAGAGTTTTTTGAATATCCCTAACGCCCTCCCGCTTAGCGCACACTGCAGAAGTACTCCATTCTAACGTTGGTCCATCAATCGCTATCCAATTCAGCGTTGCTCTCATCCTCCGCAGCATCCAGTAAGGGAACCTTGATTCGAGCCTTCCGGCGTTGCTCAGCAAGCCACTCATCAAATAACACTGTCTTGATTGTTTCGCGCATCTCATCATCGAGCTCGGCTGGAACCAAACCCTCGAGCTTAACCAATTCCCAACCGTCGTCGGTTTTGATGGGACCAATAACTTTTCCAGCTTGCGCGCCAAATATTGCCGCTTCCAGGGCCGGTTCCATGTCCGTACGCAACATCTCGCCGGCGTATCCACCAGCCATCCTTGTGTCGGTGTGGATTGAATGCTCGCGCGCGAGCGCATGAAAATCTGCGCCGTCTTCGACTATCTGCGCGCGCAGCTCCCGAGCAACACCTTCATCACTAAGTACCAGACGAGATACTGCAGCTTTGTCGAAAGACAGTCTCTGTTCGACGAACCGCTGATCAACCAATCCAGCCGTCAGGGCTTCGCGCAGCTTTCGTTCAACCACACGATATTCGAGCGAGCTTTCCCACTCCTGATAAGAGAGGTGCTTGCTTTCCAACCAGGACTGAGTCGTGTCCGCGTCGTAAAGGTCATTCTCGGCTCGGAATTCGTCAGCAGCCTGCTGCAATTCGTCATCAGAAACTTCTATTCCACGTTGGCTCGCTACCTGTCTGACTAAGGCGGCATCGATTCCGTGACTAATGAGTTGCAAGGACCCGTTAAGCTTGGCAAGGCTCAGCACCTCGTAGAGGCTAACCTCTTCGCCGTTTACTTCAATCGCAACATACTCATTGAGATTCACCATGCAATGTTAATGTCCGATATGCTTCAGCTTGTCGCACACTCTCTATTTGCTCTTGAGCTTGCGAAAGGGTTCAAGGATCAAACTTAGGATGCTCTTGCGCTCGGTAACAATCTCCGCGGTCAACGTCATGCCGGTGCGCAGCGGCACGCTTTTGCCCTTCGCTGCGATCTCAGTTTTCTGAGGAACTATCTTGACCTTGTAAAACGACAGCGAGTCCTTTACCTGCGCATCTGGTGAAATTTCGATCACCGTCCCTTCGACCGCCCCATAATCCTGAAACGGAAACGCATCAAACTTGAGTTTGGCCGGCAGTCCCTTTTCGATGAAGGCTATGTCTTTGTTCGGCACAAACGCTTCAACCAACAAACGCGCTCCTGCCGGTGCTATCGTGGCTATGGTTTGTCCCGGCTGTAACACTGTGCCCGCGCTGCGCACTTCCATCGTGGTGATCTGCCCAGCGACTGGCGCAGTCACCGTGGTGTGTTGCATGGCAAGCTCGGCCGCGCTGATTTCGCTTTGCAAGCGCGCGATGCGATTCTGTTGCTCAAGGGTTTCAGGGTAAGGACGGCTGGACATCGATTGTCGTAGTTGAAACTCACTAGTGGTCAATTCTTCCCGAAGCTTCGCCAGCCGAGTCCGCATTTCTCTGGCATCGAGTTGAACAATTGCCTGACCACCGGCAACCGTTTCGCCTTCACGCACAAGAACGCTTTGCACCAAACCGCCCGCGACGGATTGCACCGGCTTCACATGACCCTCCGGCACCAGTGCGCCTCGCGACTCGGCTACGACATCAACCATCGATAACGCGGCCCACAAGAACGCGACAAAAATAAACGCGATGATGAGGTACAGAAGCCCACGCGTGGCCCACCACGGCATCTTCGCGATCACATCAGAAACTTCCGGCGACGTATCAGGCTGGGTGGGTGGAGTGTAGGAACGGCCGAGCGCAGCGAGATCAACTGACTCCTGGGGTTCTGAAACAACTGAAGGGCCTTCTGTGTTGCTCATATTGCAGGTTGGTTTGAGAGCTCTTGGCTGCTCGCAGCAATGTCGGGAGTAGAAGCAGTTGTGACAACCAAATAGATCGGCAGCATCTTAGCATCGGTTTGCCGAGACGAACCATATTTGTGCCGGTGAGCGCCCAAGTATGCGCCAGTAAGTTAACCCCCTGCTGCTCCGCGGTTGGCAGGAGCGCCGCTGCTGGTTAGCTCATAGAAGTCTGCCAGGCGCGGAAAACAGTAATCCATGCTGAACCGATTTCGCACCATCGCCGCACCGGCCTGGCCCAAGGAACGATGCGCGAGCGGATCACGCAGCACCCTCAGTGCCTGTAGTGCCAACCCGTCCACATCAAAAAAATCGTTCAGCAAGCCGGTTTCCCCGTGAGTAATTATCTCGCGGACGGGTTCTGTGTCCGAAGCCAAAATCACGCATTCACAGGCCAGGGCATTAAACAAAGACCACGACAGGACAAACGGCACCGTCAGGTAAATATGGAGATCACTCAAAGAAAAGATCTCTGCCAAAGTCTCAGGAGAAACGGTGCCGGTGAAACAGAACCGCGAAAGGTCGTAGTCCTCCTGCAGTAGCACATGTTTCTTGAACGACGCCGCTTCGATGAATCGCATGTCTCCGCCATATTGAACGTGATCAGAACCAACCACGATAAAGAAAACATCCGCGTATTCTTGATAGATCCGCCGCGCCACCTTCATAAAAACGTCAAAGCCGCGCATCGCCTCGAGACTAGAAGATACGTAAGTGACGATGCGCGTATCGGGACCTAACACAACGTCACCAATGCGCCTGGGAACCTGGCGTCGTTGCCACAACGACGTGTCGACACCGTCGAAGAAGACTTTGAGCTTCGATTGAAATTCTGGTGGAAACAAACTCCGCTGCCATTCGGTCGGACAGTAACCGCCGTCGCAGTTGTCCAGGTCGAGGAGCATCATCGCGTTGCGCGCTCGAGCACGCAGGTAATCCAGTCGCTCCGGGGGAAACTCCGGACGGAAATCAATGTCGCTATTCCGCGTGCGGTAATAGAACTCGAAGTAATTAATGATCGGACAATTGAAGATCTCGCGGAGAAAAATGGTGGAACCGAAACCGCTGTGGCCGACGATCAGATTGGGAGCAGACACGAGTTCGCGTTCGCATGCCTGGTAAACCGCGTGAGCGTGCCAAATGGTGTTCTCGAAAGTTCGACTGCAGTAGTGTGTGACGGTGTCGGCCGAGCTTTGGTCTACCTGATACTGAATGAGGCGGATACCGTTATCCTGGCCGGAAGGTTTTTCTGAAACAAATGTGCAGGTCCACCCAAGCTCAGAAACGAGCCGGCGCGCGATATGTCCAAATTGGGCGGGGTAATTCTTGTGAACGAACAGAACATGCATGGAGGATTAGGACGAGCTGCGCCGGAGGCTACTCCTTGGAGTGCGCCAGCCTGGTGGCGCTTTGGCCATCGATACATAACTCTCAATCGTGACCTGCAAGGGGGCGCCGCATGGGCCAAAGCGCCGCCAGGCCGGCGCACTCCAAGGAGAAGCCTTAACGGAGAGTAATAGGCAAGGCTCAAACGCTGCCATCACCACTCTTACGATTGGGATCTAACTGATCGTTAGAAAGAGCACCACCGATTGTGTTGGATGTCCATGTGCGACCGCTATCAGTCGATTTGTAAACCCCAGTACCGTAAAAGGTGCCACTCTGAACATCCTTAGCCTCATCCTCGGAAAGTTCTTCCGCGGCCCTCGGAAGTTCGTCTATCTCAATTCTCTTGTCTTGATCGTCCATATCGCACTCCAAGTTTTCTTTGTTAGTGCTGACTCAATTGCTTCGGCTAACGCTTTATCGGATTCGAGACATCGCCGCCAAGGGCGCCGCCGACGGTGTTGCCGACGGTTGATCCGATGGAGCCGCCCACTGTGTTCCCAGTCAAGCCAGCGGCGTTCGTACCAATAAAGTTTCCCTGGACTCCGCCGGTGACTTCTTTTGCCTCTTCACTCGTCAGTTCTTCTTCACTTCGCTGAATGTTGTTAATCTCGATTCTCTTATCATCGTCGCCCATCTTCATTCTCCTTCTTGGTTCTGGGGATTGTTAGGGCACTAACATACTTGACGCATCAACACTAACACCGAAGGTGTTCCCTTAGACGCTGCCATCACCCGCTTTGCGATTGGGGTCCAGTTGATCGTTGGAAAGTGCTCCGCCTACCGTGTTGTAGGTGTTGGCATTCGGAAGGATCAGCGTGCCCATGCCGACTTTCGACAACCCTCCCTCCACATTCTTTGCTTCCTCATCCGTCAATTCTTCTTCGGACCTTTGTAGGTCTTCAATATCAATTCTCTTACTTTCATCGCTCATCATGCTTCTCCTTTTTCGCTGGGAGGGCTAACGTCGGAAGCGGGCGTTTAGATTACCGGCGCTAGACGCGCTTTTCCTGCCACGGCCCGTCTAAATCCGATACTCTGAACACCTGTCAGTTATGACGCTACCTTTTTGGAGCGAACCTCAAGATCAAGGTTTGGGCTTATCGGCAGAAAGCGAGCCGCCAACGGTGTTTACTTTTACTTCACCCACTATTGGGGCGTCCTTAAAGTACATAAAACCTGCACCGCCCTCCACATTCTTCGCCTCGTCATCCGTCAATTCTTCTTCGGCCCTTGGCAGGTCTTCGATTTCAATTCGTTTGTTTTCGCTATCCATGTCACTTCTCCAGTATGGTTATTGACAGGCCAGTCGTTAACGTCATCAATCGGCGCGTCTTCAACCTGACTTCTTGGAATCATCGGGCGACAGCACACCTCCGACTGTATTGCCGCTAATCCCACCGCTGACAAATCTCACCGAGCCATCCCCCATCGCGACGTTTACGCCGCCGCTGTATCCGCCTGTCACGTTTTTCTCATCGTCATCTGAGAGTTCTTGTTCCGGTTTTGCCAAATCGTCGATGTTGATTCTCTTTGCAGTATCTTCGTCCATACTTCCTCCTAACTCTGAATCTGAGCATCAGCTTACGGATCCGCTTTGAGACTTGGGGGTTGCGGGTGTCTTCTACGCCTGATCCGACGACTGAGTCAAGACGTTTCCAGCCGAGTTATCTCTCGTTGGCTTAGTCCCGTATTAAGACGGAAAGCGGTTACCGTTTTTGCGGCCTGGTTCACCAACCTGCACCTTCATTCGGGTTTCTTCAATGTCACTGCGATTTCGTTGATGACATTCCAATAGTGCGTGGCGGCAAAAGCAATTTCGTCGTCACTCTTGCCTGCGAAAGCCGGTGTGAGTGCCCGCTCAATTGTCTCGATCTTGAAGTCACTGACTATTGGGTAATGGCCGAGACGATTGGCCTCCCTCCATTCTTTGTCGAAGTAGAGGAACGTCCGTTCCGAAATAGACCGTTTGTGAGTCGGATCCTGAATTGCCCACACGGACGTGTAATAGGGCGCGATAAACTTCGCTTCCCCGCCCGGCTTCATAACGCGCCAGGGCTCGTTTATAAAAGCTACCAAATCGACTACGTGCTCGATGAAGTGTGAGCAAAACACTTCATCGGCGTAGCCGTCCGGAAACGGCCAGGGATAGACTTCCAGATCATGGCTGACATCCGCCTGCGTGCCCTCGTTAGCGCGGTCAACCCCGATGAAGCCATTGCGTTTGTTATTACCACACGCCAAATCAAGTTTGATCTTTTCTGCCATCTGTTTTGGAGTGCGCCGCCTTGTCGGCGCTTTGGTCAGCGGCGGCTCGGCGCCGCTTCGTTACCTGGATTCAACCTGAAACCGCGAAGGTCTGAATTCAAACAGGCTGCGACAAGTCGCAGCCGGCCAAAGCGCCGACAGGGCGGCGCACTCCAAAGAGTGGTCTTTGGCGGTTCGGCTTTTCGATCAAATGCATCACGCTTTCCACTTACTTTGATATTTTTCAGCGGCGCGGTTCCATGCTGGGGACCCAAAAGCCCCGCCACTTTGATGGACCACCCAGAGCGGCCACGTCCCCAGCCTTAAATTTCTCTCGACGCAACTTCTGCAAAAATCCAAATCGTAAAAGTGAAAATCAAACTGTTCGTCAAAGCTACAACCCGCTGCCAATACGTTCTCAGTATTGACAGCCAGAAAGCAGCCATCCAGCAAGCTGCACGATGCTGGCGTAGGTCCGTATGAGCTGACCACCAGGGTTTGCTGGTCCAACACTGCGGTCTGCTCAGGGTTGGGATGAACAACGAAACCGGACAATGGCTGACGAGGATCAAACCACGAAAGGTGCTTTGGGTCGGGTCGTTGATTGCCGGCCAATCCGATCACGTCGAACGATTCAAAAGCCCGGTCCAGCTTCTCGACAAAAAACAGATCTTCAATGCTGACGTCATCGTGAACAAACACAATCAGTTTGTCTAAACGGTGAGGATTGAGAAAGCGATTGTAGACCGCACTCAAACCCTCTTGATTCTCATAGACAATCTGACTCGTTACTCTCCTGGATCGTTCTTGTAACTTAGTAATTGATGAAGATAACGGTGAGGACTTTTCAAACTCGGCGGCGGTTTTCCGGGTCGCGGAAACCAGGAGTATGTCTTTCATGACAGCTCAATTTAGCGCCGCGAGTCTGGCGAGTCTGACGGGCGCGGAACTACGACAAGGGGCTGGCCTCGGGATTGTTTGTGACGCTCCTCTGTAGAACGAGCGAGACTGAGCTCGCAGTTTTTGCCGCGTTCGTCAGAAGTGGAGGTCGCGGGCTTTCGCCGTCTATTCCCGTACCTTTTGCACGGCTGGAAGCAACAATCCAATCAATACCTTTTGCTGCTGGTTGGTGGTCAGCGTGCCGTCAGTGATCCCGCCCTTAACTTTCTTCATTTCCGCAGCGCTCATGGTTTTTTTCTTGGCGCCGAGAGGCTTGGTCCTGGTTCGTTTCTTGGCTGCTTTGGTAGCTTTAGGCATGATTGATTGCACTCCTTTTGGTTATGGTAATGTTCTTCGTAGTTAATCGGGCTGGGCCGCGACCAATACACCAAAATCGGTGAGCTTGCGGATCAGCGCAGGTTCGAGTCGGACATTCTCAAACTCAAGAATCGCGTCCAGCGCTTCGCTCGTGGGCCGACCGTCAAAATAACCCAATACCGTCATCAGCTCGATGGGGAGACTTATGGGATCATAAGGATTGTAAGGACTGACACGATATGAATCGTGGTCCATATCGATAAGTTGATGGGTACCCACCTTCAAGCGATCTGGAAGCTGTTCCGATAGCAGCTGGTGATAAGCATCAACCAACAAATGGGCGTAGATCCTGAGTTCCGCGCTATCAATGGCGACCACGTCCTGCCAATTAAGCTCGTTAACCAGACCCGCGCACTTAAGATAGAACTCTTTCTCACGGCCAGCCCACCTTCCCCACAACGCTCTGCGATCCGACAGGTCAGACGTCCCATCAAGCGCTCGTGCCTCGATCGCCTCGCTTTTCTTGAACCGGCTGCCGGTAGGAAAAAGTTGTCGCAACGCGTCTGAACCAACATCCAACTCAAACACGCACCACTGGCTCAGACTGTCCTCAACCGCGGTCAGCAACTTATGCAGTGCTGTCCAGAACTTCTGGCCAACGATGCCGCGCACATACTTGCAGTGCCAGGTAGCACAAAGGGCCGCGCGATTCTTCCAAACACCACAACGCCCGCCCTCATTATCGAGATAATGTGGACAGAGCAACGTCCGGCTCTGACCAAACAAACTGTCAGAGCTACTGCGATATAGAATTCGAAAGTCTGTAGGTTGACTGAGTCCGAGTGGCGTTACTCCTACCCCCGAACGGATTCGGTTCTCAATCGTTGTTCTCCCCGCTGCTTGTCCAGGATCTTCATCTTCAAGCATCCTGCCAACAAGATAGTTGGGTATTGTGGGGATGTAGGTACAACACTTGGTTTGAGGATTGAAGAAAACAGTTGACTTCAAATCGTCGCCATCTTTTGGCAGCATCGCGCAGTCGTTGCAGGTTGCGTCCGTCTCGGGAGGAATCGGGCCGGCCAGAAGTTGGTCGATCCACGCCGCGTAGAGCGAGGGTAGTGGGCTGGGCGTCAGGACTGGAAGCTGCTTTCGCATAATTTCAGCTACCACCAAGGGACTTCATCCGCTTTGCTTCAACAGTAACAGTCCTGACGTTCAGTTCATCAACCAGGATGGGTACTTTTGATGGTGGAGAGTCAGGCTTAAAGCGATTACTACTCTAACGGTTTCTCACCTGCTTTGCGTCCTGAGATCAAACCACCTTTAATTTTCTTCATGCTCTTACCAGACAACGACTTTGCCGATTTAGGAAGGTTGCTAACTTTCGTACGTTTGGAAGCAGTCGTGCTTTTGGACTTGGCAGGCATTTGTTTTGTTTCTCCAAGGATTTGGGGGTTATTGGTTCACTAGCATGCGTGCTTCTAAGTGATGGGGTGGCGTTAGCCGTAAAGCAGTTAGTACTCTACCGGTTTCTCACCGGCTTTTCGTACCGTGATAAGACCGCCTTTAATCTTCTTCATGCTTTTACCCGAAAGCTCTTTTTGGGACTTCGGTATGCTCTTAACTTTTGTGCGTTTCGAGGCAGTCTTGCTTTTGGATTTAGTAGCCATGGGGGTTGTCTCCTTTCAAGAGTGTTACATACACGCGATCCGCAGTTTGGACCACCGTCTTGCCCCTGATCGGTCGATCTCGGAGCAATAGCCCGACCGTTAGGAAGGGCGTCGCCGCACCGTATTATTCCTTCCGAGTGTCCTACGTCAACATGACGCCCTTCCTAACGGTCGGGCTACTGCCTCTCGTTCTGACAGTGCGGTGTTGTGGGGTTATCTGAATTTCTTGTCGCTGCTCTCACCTTTTATGCCATCTATGACCAGAAGGTAGTCGTGGGTGGCACCACCCTTAACCTTCTTCATGTCCTTCGCGCTCATTTTTTTCGACTTCTTCGAGAGAACTTTCAATTTCGTGCGCTTTTTTGTGGCTTCTTTTTTGGGCATGCTTTTCTCCTTAATTTGGGTCGCGCATTCTACACTCGGGCTGCCAGGGCCAACTATTTTTGCGGAATGAGGGTTCAAATTCTACTTAGACTTGATGGTGTTCGAAGTCCCATCGGTGATATTCGATGTACCGTCAGTGATGCTCTTTGTGCCACGCGATGTATTCAGATTGTCCTGCTCAATGTAGGGAAGAAGACCTCCCTTGATCTTTTTCTTATCCCCGCTCGACAAGGTTTTTGTTTTCGTTGAGATGTCTTTCAGGCTCGTTCGACTTTTGGTACTCTTCGATTTGCTTGGCATTCCTGGATTCTCCATTCAATAACTTAGTCGATCGAATAACTCCTAAACTTCAATCCCCTTGTAGGAGAGTTTCAGCAGCGTGGAACTCACTGAAAGCGAGTCTTCCCCTTCGTTGGACCTGGTAGTCCTTTCAAAGTTAGAGTCAACCGCCAGGGACAGATACAGGCCGTCCTCTTCGTACATCAGCTTTAAATCGACCATTTCGTCCAAAAAGATCTCGACATCGTCCAGGGTGATTTCAACATCACCGTCAGCTTGCAGTCCCTTCAATACAGCCCGCGGCGTTGCTCCGGCATCGCATGCTAGATATACCCTGGCTTCCGTTTCACCTAACGTGTGATCGTAACCGCCCACACCGGGACGACTGTCGTTGATGATGAGAAACCCCGGCCCCTGCCGGTAACTCAAGACCGACTTGGGATAATTTTCCTGCCAGTCTTCGACACTCTTCTTAGTCGTCGCGAAATAGGTGTGGGGCTGGCGGCCGTCGTCGTAAGTGTAGTTGAAGCTGTAAGCGAGATCGTTTAGCGCGGCTTCGTCACACGGATATACGAGGTGATAGTAGGGCTTCGGTCCGGTTATCTTAAGGCCATAATCGTGAGGGCGCTGGTGATAAGGACTGAACCTTTGCAGATCCACGGACGCCATGTTTTTAGGTGGTTCCAGGTGACTGATCGATGGCATCATTTCCGCCATCCGGTCATACTCTTCAACAGGCTCTCCCGGAAACCCGTAGAGCACACTCCAACCCGCTTCAAGGCCAAACTCCTCGCACCATTTTAAAAGCCGAATGTTTTGTAATGCCGTCACACCCTTCTTCATCAACTTGAGTATCGGTGTGCTCAGGCTTTCAATCCCCGGCTGAATTTGCAGGACACCGCCGTCACGCATCGCACGCAGTTGCTCCTTCTTCAAATTGGACTTCGTTTCATAAAACAAACTGAAGTCGTAACCGGCATCTCGAAGCTTCGGCAAAACTTCCCGGAAATAAGACATATCGATAATGTTGTCGACGGCATTGAAATTTAACACCCGATGTTTTCGAGCCAGGGTTATCACATCCTCAACGACCCGACCCGGGCTCTTGCTTCTGAAAGGCATCGATGAACCGTTTAGTCCGCAGAAAGTGCAATGCAACTTTGCTCCCCACCAACATCCGCGTGCACTCTCAAACGGGATACAAACGTTCGGCAGAATTTCCTCTCGCGAACTACTCTCATCCAGGCGTTCAAAGTACTCGTCGTAATCCGGCAACGGTACTTCATCCATCGGAACCTCGTCGCCACCTTCCTGCGCCACGACGAACCGGTGTTCGCCGTCCCGGTAGCAAAGACCTGGCTGCGAGCGCACCTTGCGGCCGGCAAAGACATCTCGAACTACTTCAGGCAGTACTCGCTCCGCTTCACCGCGCACGACCGTATCCACCCATGGAAACGAACGGTGTATCGCCTCGCCCATAGGTCCGTCACAGTTGCTGCCGCCGAACACGATGTGCAACGACGGTTCGCGCTGTTTAAGGAGTTGCGCCAGAACAAGTGAAGGAACGTTTTGGCTGAAAGTAGTTGTAAACCCGACCACCCGCGGCTGTGCAGCCAGGACATCGTCAACGCACTGTTCGAGAAACGAAGGAACCAGCTGTCGCATGCGCGACGCTCCGGCGAATAGCTCTTGCCGTACGTTGGAATCAGGGAAGTAATCACGAAGGCAATCAAGGTATTCTTCGTCTGAGTTCTCGACGTTGCGAAAAGGTGGGACTGCGAATATCCAATCACCTAGTCCAACCGAGTAACAACGCTCCGATACTTCAACATAATTCTCAAACGAAAGGCGCTTCGCCTCGGCTGAAGGTGAACCAGACGAAGCAATGTGGTCCATGAAGGCGAGGTTGAATGAGCGAACTTCCGTCCTAATCCGAGACCGTCTTAGGACATTCCCTAAGATGCCTAACTGGATTGAAGGACGAGCCAGCGAAGACCACGGCATGCTTATCAACAACACACACTGATCGCTCATAAATGACTCCATCCTCACGTTGGTAATGAGAGGATCGCGCTCATGATTTTTTCTATGGCGCGCGCCAATAATCAAGTCAGGCCTTTACGTTTGCCTTTACGTCCCAGCCAGCGTATCCACCTTTGACTTTTTTCAGATCCTTCGCTTTTACTTTTGTCGTTTTTACCTGAAGCTTGCCCACTTTTACCTTGCTCTTACTTTTAGTTTTCTTGGTTGCCATGTTTCTTTCCCCCATTAAGATTTCAATAGTTAACCACTGAAGGGGTTGGGCCAAGCCTGTGCCAAACTGCCCACTCCAGCGTCCGCGTTAAGCGCAACTAAGCCCTTATGCACGCGCCACTGTGCGTCAGGCTTTCACATTTGTGCCTATGTCCCACCCGCCATGCACGGGCCCCCCACCCTTTACTTTCTTTAGCTCATTCGCTTTAGCTTTGGTCGTTTGTACCTTTAGCTTTCCAACTTTTACCTTGCCTCATTTGGTGCTCTTACTTTTTTTGGTTGACATGTGTGATTCCTCCATCAAGGTCGATCGGGGAGGAAGCTTGTCTCGCCTTTTTTTCTACTTATATGGGGTAACTAGCGTCCCTTATATTCGGTGAGTATTTTTGAATAATTTAGTGAAAGGCTTTCAGAGCCACCCTTCACCTTCTTGAGGTTTGAATTAGTCACCTTCTTTTCTTTTCGGGGCAAATCTTTGGTCCGCGTCCGCGCTTTAGTTGTCTGCTTCTTTGGCATGATGTTTCTCCTCGGAGGTGGCTGCACCGGCCTTGATCCATGGACGCACGTAGAGTGACGTCCGCTTGTCAACCCGCATTCGTTGTCTACCTCTTTGCTTTCACTCGCTTGTTTCTTGTCTGGGGAACGCTGCGTTTGGCATTTTCATTTCGCTCGTTAGCTTGGATGAAAGACGCATTGAAACGGTGATTTTGCCCCGCCACCTCAGATCTCATGGGAGCGTCGCCCGCACCTTCGCTCGGTGGCGAACCTGTGTTCATCTCGTTGAGAGCCCGGGACGTAACCAACTCAACCGGTATTAGATCTTTACCTGTTTCGACCAATCATAGCCGAGGGATTGTGTGGCGCCACCTTTGACCTTCTTTAGATCCTTCGCATTTATTTTTGTCGTTTTCACCCGAAGCTTGCCCGTTTTTACTTTGGGGCGCTTAGTGCTCTGAGCCTTCTTAATCGCCATCTTGGTTCCTCCATCGGGATGGGTCATGAGTCTGGACGAATTTGCTCCGACATTTTTGCGCGTCTAGGTTGTGATGGTCCGTTGATGAATGACGCAGTTATGTATCACAACAACCCCGGATAAGACTATTCTAAATTTGTTGCCTCACACCTCAATTTGTTGCCGCCTTCCGGGCTTTGGCCCGCACCCGCTTTCTTGCCCAGGCACACACCGCAATAGCGTCGTATTGATCGGTGAGCATCCAGCGTCCTATCTCGGCGGCCTTTCGCTTATCCGGAGTCTTCAGAGTCAACCGCGGCCACAGCGATTGCTGGTCGGAGTAGTGCGCCACACCCACCAAAGGGACACCAAGCTTGGCGGCTTCTCGCGGCAGAGTTGGATCAGCGGAGGCCAGGTCAAGTGCCAGCGTACTTGTGGCGAGAAATGTCGCGAACTCGGAACCACCTTGGTGGACCACTGCTGGTTGAGGGCCTTTGGAGCTCTTTGTTTCTCGGCCCAATGTTCCCGTTGACCACGCACTCAACCCTGGGAAGATACGTTTCAACCGCGTAAATACAGGCCTGTCCGCGGCCGTGGCAAGATACACACGGCCCGTAATGCGACTGGGGTTCCGCTTGGGCGTGACAGGTGGAAGGGTGACCGGGATGGTAAACAAGCTGCCTTTCCAACTCAGTTCTTTGCCTCTCTGGGGCAAGGCCTCTGACGTCTTAAGTCTGACTAACGGATCCCGTGACTTAGAACGATTGCTGACGTCCCTGCGGCATGGGACTTCGCGTACCAGGAGATCGTGCCACTTCGCCAGGACGTGCTGCCAATCGTAAGACTCGGCGAAGCGTCTCGCGGCCTTGGATTTCATTTCCAGCAGCCGGCGATCCTTGTACAGCCGATCGAGCTTGCCTACCGCTTCGTCAATATCGATCAATGCGCAGCGCATGTTTGACTCATTTCGCACGAAGCCTTTTATGCGAAGTGCCTCACCGTGTCCTTCCACCAATTCCCGATTCGCCGAGTAAGCCGCAGCCATGGGCACTACGGCGGCAGCAGCGGCTTGCAACGTTGGCAGGCCGAACCCTTCCCCGTACGAAGCGAGAAGATGAATGTCGGCGGCTCGATAAAGCGCCGCCAGCCGCGCGAGCGAAGTGCCTTGAGTGATCGACATGCCACGAGTGAACCTGACCTTATTGCCGAGCCCAAGAAACTCAATGTCAGAAAGCAGATCGTAACAGTAGTCGTCGGAGCTTGCGGCCGGATCGTATGGGTCACAGTGCAGGTGGAACAGCACGTCGTCTTTGCCTTTGGCAAAGCGACGAAAGACCTCCAACGTCCGTGGCCAAAGCTTTCGTCTTTGGTTACGTGCATCAGACAGAACCACGAATCGGCCGCCATATCCGAGCGCCTTCTTGGCACTTGTTTTGTTACTTGGTCGAGAGAAAGCCTTGGTATCGACCCCCGGCGGAATATAGGCGGCAGTAACGCCGTTTATTTGGCTTAGGTCGCGTCCGTAATGGCTCATGACGATGGGAAGGTCGACGATTCTGAGAAGTTGGATCAGAGTCGGAGGCAAGGACCCGCGTCCCCAGTCACTATCAATCGGATAGTAAAGAGCCCAAACTATCTTTCGCTCACGCATGAAGTCAGTTATTGCTGGATCGGCAATGTAGCTGACACGCCAGGGATCAGCGGCTGTCACGAGGACATCGGGTCGCAACTGGTCCAGATAAGGCAACAGCAGATCTGTCCCGGATGCTTCAGAGACAAACGGATAGATTGTGTAATGCCGGCGGCGCGTGAGGCGAGGTGTTTCGCAGCCGAGAATCGCTACCTGATGCCCTTTCCCTGCAAGGCCAGCGCACACGAATCGAGTAATGTTCCCGAAACCCGAAGGCGAGGTTGGACTGTCCGACAGCCAGAGGATCTTCATCACTGTTACACCGGCCACAGCTGAAAGTCTGCTGGGTCGAAGGCAAGTGTCTGTTCGACTGGATGACAGAAGAGATTCTGCGAGACAAGGTCTGGAAAGATGTTCGTTTTCTTTTGAGCGAAATTCTCTGGATTCCAGAAAGGAGGCTGATGATGCCACATCCGGTAGCCCAACGACCCGATGAAGTCCATCAGGTCTTGGGACTTTTCCTTCCGATCATTCTCTACATATAAAAAGGGTCGGTACTGTTCAATGGTCCTCACCGCTCCCTGGAGAACGCGTTGTTCCATTCCCTCGACATCAATTTTAATCAGTGTTAGGGACGAGGCTACGTCCAGATCATCCAGCTTGAACAGGGGTATTAGATTTCCGTTCTCGGTGACTTGCGGCTGGTCCAACTCAAGGCCCGCAAAGTTTTGCTCGAGACTGCGATCCAGGTCTGCCACGCGTATCACACCTGTCTGGTCAGAAATACAATTCTGCAAACAAATAACCCACGGAAGGTTGTTGAGTGCGACATTGGCGCAGAGCGCGTAGTAGTTCAAACGCTCCGGCTCAATGGCCACTACCAAGCCCGTCGGTCCGACGAAACGCGCAAGAGGGATAGTAAGAGCTCCGATGTGCGCTCCGATATCGAAGACGACTGCGCTGGGTTGAACAAGGGCCTGAAACAACCGCACTTCGGCTT
>DATEPB010000028.1:0-8742 GCA_035273425.1 Pyrinomonadaceae bacterium
CCCAAAGGCCGTGGCGTTCAAAGCGCCTTCACCGCTGCCGTGTCCGGTCATCAGAACCACTTTTGTTTCCGGAAGATCCTGCTTGAAGCGGCGCAAGACCTCGAACCCATTCGCACCGCCGAGCATGACATCGCAGAAGACCACGGCCCATTTGCTGTGGTGCGACATCTCGAAGGCCTCTTCGGCTGATGAGGACTGCTCGACTTCCCAGCCGTCCGCGCGCAGGACTGTGGCCACGAAATCGCGAACCGGCTGTTCGTCGTCGATGACCAAAGCGTGAAGTTCTAGATCCATGGAAACCTCGTTTCACTAGACTCGTGCCTGTTCGACCTCGTTGGCTGACCGGGTAAGCACGACATCTTGTTTTCTCTTCGCACCACTGAGCATGTTTGACTTAAACAAGTCGGCGGGCATTGGTCTGCCAAATAAATATCCCTGGCCTTCATCACATTTCAGCAGCCGAAGGAAATCGTGCTGCCCGATCGTTTCGACCCCCTCGGCAATCACTTTCAAATTGAGATTGTGCGCGAGCGTGATGATGGCCATCACCAGCGCCGCGTCTTTTGGATCAGTGCTCGCCCCCGTGACAAACGAGCGATCGAGTTTGACCGTATCAATCGGAAGTCGCTTCAAATAGCTCAGTGAAGAATAGCCAATGCCGAAATCGTCAATCGCAATGCGCACCCCCATTTTTCTAATCTCGCTGAGAACACTCATTGCAACTTCCGCATTCTCCATAATCGATGTCTCAGTAATCTCAAGCTCGAGGCTTTGCGGATCCAGGTGCGCCGCTGCCAGAATCCCGACCACGCGATCTACGAAGTTCTTGTCTTGAAATTGCCGGGCGGAAATGTTCACCGCGCTGCGCAAGGCGCCAAAGCCCTGGTCCTGCCAAAGCCGCGTTTGCGTTGCCGCGGCAAACAGAACTTGATCTGCAATGCCCAGAATCAGGCCAGTGTCTTCCGCGATGTCGATGAACTCAGCCGGCGCGAGTAGCCCGAGCTTGGGATGTTGCCATCGCACCAGCGCCTCACTTCCAACGATCTTGCCTGAAGGAAAATCAATCACTGGCTGGTAATAAGTGACGAATTCCTGATTCGACACCGCGCGCCGCAGGTCGTTTTCAAGGGCCAGACGTTTCAAAGCTTCGGCGTTCATTTCAGCGGCGTAGAATTCGTAGCAACTGCCGCCCTTTCTTTTCGCCCGGTGCAATGCCGCTCCCGCGTTCTTCATAATGTTCGCAAAATCAGGGCCGTCAGCCGGAAACACTCCGATTCCGATGCTGGCATTTACATAGAGTTCGTGTGCATGCAAGACAATCGAGGGGTTCAACGCGCTTAGAATTTCGTGCGCCAGCTCGGCGAGATCCTCGGTCCCTTGAACGTGGTTCACCAGGAAGGCGAACTCATCGCCGCCCAGGCGAGCAATCGTGTCGCCGGCCCGGACCCCCTCACACAAACGAATGGCTACTTCCTGCAGCAGGAGATCCCCGGTCTCGTGGCCGAGTGTGTCGTTGATTTTTTTGAATCGATCGAGAGAGAGCAGTAACAACCCAACTGTCTCGCGACTATGCGTCGCGTTATTCAATGCCTGTTGTGTCCGGTCTGCAAACAACACTCGGTTCGGCAAGTTCGTGAGCGAATCGTAGTAAGCAAGCCGCTCAACCTCGGCCGTTCGTTTCTGCACCAACTCTTCAAGGTGGTTCTCGTAAAGGCGTTTGTCTGCCAACAACTTCTGATGACTGAGCGCGCGGTGGACGACAGCCTGGACGTGGCGCAGCTCCAGCGGTTTAATGATGTAATCAAAGGCACCGACGCGCATTGCTTCAATAGCCGATTCGATCCCCTGCTCGCCGCTGGCCATCACCACGACCGTTTCCGGCGAACGACTAAGGATGCGGGGCACCAAATCGAGGCCACTGATTCCACCCATTTGAATGTCGCTGATTACGAGGTTAAATGTCTTCGCCTCCAGCAGCGTGAGCGCTTCCTCAGCTGAGCCGACGGTCTCGCAGTTAAACTCGACAAACAACACTTCTCGCAACAGACTTCGAATTTGTTCGTCATCGTCGATAATCAGAATGTCGGAGCGTGCTCTCTTCATCACATCTTTCGGAACGGGTGTTCGACGCCGGCCTTTTTTTCGGACACGAGTCCGACAAGCCACGGCGGCCTTGGTTCAACTACGTCTGTGGGCGAGCTCTTTACAGCAAGAGGAGGAGACTCAATTGCTGTTTCTATGCGGGCGAATGCTCAATATCTTAGCATCTTTCTTTCGAAGTGAGAATCCCTATTAGAACTCTCTGAAGTCTTTCAGCCGGACATGAAGAGCACTCTTGTTTCACGCCGCAGCGTCGCTAGTCGTTCCACCCATTCGCGTCCTCCCATCAATGGCTTTACGGACGTCAGCCATCTAGTCTTCAAGCCTCACCAGCCCAACTCTGATAGCAAACCGCACCAGGCCCGCGATGTCGTGAATATCTAAACGATCCATCAAATGCGAGCGATGAGTTTCGACCGTCTTTACACCGATGCTCAATTCTAAAGCGACCTGTTTGGTGGTTTTACCCTCAGCGATAAGCCGCAGGACTTGTGTCTGTCGCGCCGTTAGTTTGTCGAGCGGACATTCTTCGGCGTCTGCACGGCCAAAAGCCTCCCTGCTCGTTAACCTGGATGTCGGCGGCGCGAGACATATCCCACCTCGGGAAACGCCTGCCATTGCCCGGATGGCCGCATCGATCGTGGGCCGCGCACTAATCATCCCGACAACGGTCTTGGGAGTCTTGTTCAAAAGGTATGGAACCAGATCCCGTCCAGTGGCGGCACCCATGCCTGTGTCACTGACCACCAGTTCGAACTGAGTGGCCCGGAGCCCCCGCTTTGCATCTTTAGGCGAACTTAAGACAGTGCAATCAGGATTTGTGGCTAACAAGTTCTCAAGCAGCCAGCGGGCGTGCTCGTCGTCATCGATAATCAAGACGCTCGCCCGCTTCGGTACTGCTTCAGACATGTTTTCCAAAGCACCCTGCAAGAACTTATCTCTCACTTGATCCATCCACGAGACCGCTCAATCCGCCCGGTGATGATTCAGTGTCCAAAACCTCCCGAATCTTCCGAGTCAAGGCCCTTTCAGTAAATGGCTTCTGAATAAATTCAATATCAGCATCGACGATGCCGTGGTCGACGATTGCCTCGTCGGTGTATCCCGACATATACAAAACTCTCGTCTCCGGATGAACGGACTTTATCTGGTCGGCGACGTCTTTGCCGCTTAACATCGGCATTACCACATCCGTAATCAAAAGGTGAATCGGTTCCTTGTAACTTATGAAAAGTCTGATTGCCTCCCCACCACTTCCAGCCTGCAACACTCTGTAACCATTTTCTTCCAGAAGCCGCTTGGTGATCTTGCGTACAATCTCCTCGTCTTCGACGAGCAACACAGTTTCAGACCCGCGCTGAGAAGTCGTATCCGCTGTCGGCGCGACCGGGGTTTCGATCTCATCTTTAGTTACTGGCAGGTATACTTTGAAGCTGGTCCCTCTGCCCGGTTCGCTGTAAAGCCAGATGTCTCCACCGCTCTGTTTGATGATTCCGTAGACTGTCGAAAGGCCCAGCCCCGTACCTTTCCCTGTTTCTTTGGTGGTGTAGAAGGGTTCGAAGATATGCGCCTGAACTTCCGGGTCCATTCCCATACCCGTGTCGCTTACGGCCAGCATTACGTATTGGCCCGGTTTTACCGCGACGTGCTTGCTGGCATAAGCGTCGTCGAGTTCCTCATTCGCTGTCTCGATCGTTAATACTCCGCCTCTCGGCATCGCATCGCGGGCGTTTACCACAAGATTCATCAGCACCTGTTCAACCTGGCCTGGATCAACCTTGATGCGTTTAAGATGGGGACTCAATTTAGTCTGGAAGGTAATGTTCTCTCCGATGAGTCGCGTGAGCATTTTGCTCATGTCGGTAACGATGTCATTGAGATTAAGTGACAACGGCTGCAGCAATTGCTTGCGGCCGAAAGCCAGCAATTGTCTGGTGAGGTCGGCAGCGCGGTTACCTGCCCTGTTTATCTCATTCAGGTAAGAGGCTATCGGATGGTCGCGGCCCAGCCGTTTCAACGCAAGTGCGCTGTAACCATTAATCGCGGTGAGCAAATTATTGAAATCATGGGCGACGCCGCCGGCGAGTTGTCCAATAGCTTCCAGCTTTTGCGACTGGCGCAATTGTTCTTCACTCAACAACAGCGCTGCTCTAAGACGCTGCTGCTCGGTTACATCATTCGCCACAATCAGTTTCGCCCGCCGGCCATCGAACACCAACGGATGAGCCGTTATCTCGACATCGCTAATCGAGCCATCTTTCTTAACATGTCTGCACGGGCCCGCGGACCCTATGCCGCTTGACCCGTTCTTGAGCGATGCTACTAACGCCGGAATGTCATCTTCGGGACAGATGTCTTTGATCGTCATGCCGAGGAATTCTTCTCGTGAATAACCATAATGACGGACGGCGGCCTGATTAATAGCCAAAAATGCCAGCGTTTCGAGATCGTAGACCCACATGGGTTGCGGGTTGCTCTCAAACAGCAGGCGGTATCGTTCTTCACTCTCTCGCAATCCTTCTTCCGCCCGTTTGCGTTCGGTAATGTCACGTGCAATTCCCTGTACTCCGATCGCAACACCATCATGAAGTGCCACCCGGGTGTTCACTTCAACCGGGATGCGTCGTCCGTCTTTGGCCATGATTTCCAGTTCGTACGCCGTCACGGTTTCACCGGCGAGCTTTCGGCGGAGCATTTCCTGCGCCTTCTCCAGACACTCAGGTGCGACCGTTTGTGCGAGAGTCAGCTTGAGCACTTCTTCGCGGGTGTAGCCTGTGATCTGCTGGCCTGCTTTATTAATCGAGGTATAGTTGCCCTCAAGGTCATGGGAGTAGATGATGTCATGGGCATTCTCTACTATCTCGCGATAGCGCTCCTCACTTTTCCTAAGTTCCTGCTCGGCACGTTTTCGTTCACTGATGTCACGGGCGATGCCGGTAAGAAAGCGCCTCCCGTTTTTCACGAACTCGCCTAGCGACAGCTCCAGCGGAATTTCCTCGCCGGCCTTGGTGCGGCCGGTAAGCTCCAGTGCCCCACAGTTAACATCCTTCTCGTAGGTGTCAGAATATTTGTTGAGCGCCGCCTTAAATGCGAATCTCCTCCGCTTTGGTATTAAAGTAGTGACCAGTTCGCCGAGTACCTCCGCTACGCGATAGCCGAAAACCCTTTCCACAGACCTATTGATAGAGAGAATCGTACCGTTCTCGTCGATCGTCACAATGACATCCCGTGCGGTCTCCACTACGGCGCGATATCGCTCTTCAGCTTCTTTGATTTTTTCTTTGGCCTGTCTGCGCTCAAGTATCCGGGCCACTATCGTTACCAATTGCAGGGACTCATAAGGCGCCTCAAGGTAGTCGTCCGCGCCGGCGACCAGACCCTGCGCCACACTGTCGCTATCTTTGCGGATGGCACTGACCAGCAGCACCGCTGTTCTTCGCAACTCTGGGTGTGCGCGAATACGGGAACATAGTTCGATACCATCCATGCCCGGCATGGCAACGTCGCTAACGACAAGATCCGGATGTTCCCGTTGTGCCAACTTAAAAGCTTCAGTCCCATCGGCAGCCGTCAGGACGCGATACCCGGATTTGTGAAGCAGCATACTCATCGCCTCAAGAAGATCGGGCGTATCATTAACTGCAAGAATCGTTTGTTGGGTTCGTGTTGGAAATCCTCCCGCGTTTGTTGAGTCGAAGGCTCTCGGCGGCAAACCGGCGGGCCGGAAATTTCTGACGTTTGATTTACTGCTGTTCAAAATCATTCAAGTTCCACCCCTCCCTAGTTCGCTGTGAACCATCGAACCCCTTTTTACTTATGCTTTGAATGATAGCGGCGGAAAATAAGGAAAAATATCGGCGTAACTCCGATTATTAGGCTCAACTTGGACTGAAAAAGCTTCCAGTTCGTCTGAACAGCGTGTCGGTGTTTGTCCTACGAATTTGATCGAGGGTTTAGGGTGCAATCAGCCAGGTGGAGGACCTGAGATGAGATTAGAACCAGGAGCGAGCTTCGCCTTATTCGACGAGCTTGTTGTGGATAACGTAATGGGTTAACTCGGCGTTGGTGCGCATTTCCATCTTCTCGAGAATCCTCGCACGATACGTGCTGATAGTTTTAACGCTCCGCGACAGGAGTTCGGCTATCTCCGAAACCGTCTTGCCTGAGGCTATCAAGCACATGATTTCAAACTCTCGGTCGGAGAGTTCCTCATGCGGCTCTCTGTCTATGCCGCTATCGATGCTCATGACCAACCTCTCAGCGAGGGCTGGGCTAACGTATTTCCCCCCGTGCGCCACCTTGTTAATGGCCGTGGCGAGTTCGTCCGGCAAACTGTCTTTGGTGATGTAGCCCGCGGCGCCGGCTTTGAAAGCGCGTCGCGCGAACTGTGCTTCTGAATGCATACTCAGGATCAACACGGGGAGTTTGGGTCGGATGGCCTTCAGTTCCTTCATAACCTCTATGCCGTTTCTGTCGCCCAACGTGATGTCCATCACCACCACGTCCCAATCCTGTTCGCGGACGAGGGCGATTGCCTCCTGGGCATTGCTTGCCTCGCCGAACGTGGCCGTTTCGGGACGTTCCTCGAAAAGAATTTTCACGCCGTTTCGCACAATGGCGTGATCGTCAACTGTGAGGATTCTAATCATGGCTTCTCTCCGCCCCGGTGGGACGTCGCCGGGCCGCTACTTTTTTCAAGGGCCGGTAAAATGTCGAGGTCACTCTTTATGGGGAGACGGACTATTACCGCCGTACCTTTCCCGGCGACTCTGTTGATCTGGACTTTACCTCCGACGGAATTTGCGCGCTCCCGCATGCCCACCAGACCGAGGGAATGTATTCCTGAGCGTTCACTCTCGGTGATGCCCCGGCCGTTATCCTTAATTTCCACAATGAACTCGCCATCGTCCTCTTCAATAATGATGGTAACTTTCGTCGCTTGGGCATGCCGCAGCACGTTCGTCATGGCTTCCTGGAAAATGCGGAAGACAGCAGTCGTCTGCTCCCGATTCAAATCAACATGTTCTATCAGTGAATCAACGCTGCAAATAATTCCGGTACGCTCCTGGACTTGTTGAGCGTGCCATTCAATTGCGGGGATTAAGCCCAAGTTGTCCAGAACCCCCGGCCGCAACTCCGAGGAGATTCGTCTAACCGTGTTAATCGTAGTGTCAACCAGACCGGTCATCGTCAGGATCCTCTGGTGGACCGAATGGATCTCGCCGCCGTTTTCCGCCTCGGGAAGGGCCTTATCGATTCGCTCCAGATCCCATTTGAGTCCAGTCAAGGCGCTGCCGAGTTCATCGTGAATCTCACGCGCGATGCGCGTTCCTTCCTCTTCGCGCGCGGATTGCAGACGGGCTGAAAGGGCGCGCAATTGTGCTGTGGAAGATTTTAGTTGCCCCTCGGCTGCTTTCCGCTCGGTGATATCGTCGCCGAGCGCGGCAACGCCAATCACTTGCCCATCCAGCCCGCGCAACGTGGTGTTGGTCCACATCACCAATCGGCGCTCGCCTGAGCGTGTTTTGATCTCATTTTCCATGTGGACGACGACTTCACCGGTTGGCTCCACTCGATCCAAAAGCTTGCTGACCTTGGCCTTTTCTCCTTCCGGCAGGAACATTTCGTACCAATTGCGGCCGATGGTTTCCTCGCGTTTCCAGCCAGTCAGTCGGAGCAAGTAGTCGTTACAAAACGTGATATCACCCTTCATGTCGGCCATCACTGCAATCATCTCTATGTTCTTCAGTGAATCGCTAAACCGCCGCTCACTTTCGCGTAGCGCCTCCTCGGCCCGCTTGCGCTCCGTGATGTCGCGGAAGATACATAAGTTGCACAGCTCTCCGCTGATCATGAATCGCTCCGCCGACATGGTTACGTGCCGGGTCTCTCCGTGCTTCGTCCTGACATCGAGCTCCTCGTCCCTTAAGACACCCTGGCTTTCGCCTAACGCACGAAGCCGGTCGCGATCCTCAACGTTGAAGAAGTTCAGCTCCAGCGCTGTTCGCCCAACGGTTTCTTCGCGGTTATAACCGAAGACCGTCTCCCAGCTTTCGTTTACCTCCAGAAAAGTGCGGTCACGGTCGTTAAGAATGGCGATCGGCACCGGGCTTGCCTGGAAGGCTTTGGTGAAACGCTCTTCTGAAGCCCGCAACTCATCTTGAGTAAATCTTCGGTTGAGGGCTGAACTGATCATTTCGGCGAGAGAGTCGATTAGATTTCTCTCCTCTAACAGAAATGGCCCGATATGCTCTTCCGGCCGCTCCTCAAGATAAAGAACTTCAATCACTCCCCGCGAACCGCCCGCCTCAAACTGTGCCTTCTGCGACCAGGGGGTCGAGGCGAAATTCGCTGTCTTGAATTCAAGATAGCCGAAAGTGATTCGAGCCGCCGTGACCTCCGGGTACTGCCAGGCGGGGGGCAGTAGCTCGACGATCCCTTGCAGCAGTTTGGGCACGCTTTTGCTTTCGGAATGCAGGACGCGGGCGGTGTGGTGGAGCGCGGTCAGCTCTTTGACGCGCTCGCCCAGACTATGAATCAGGTTGCGGTTTTCCTGTTCCGCTCGACTGCGTCTCGCGCGCTGGGCCAGCAATGCAAATATCAGAAGAGCCTCGAGCAGGCATAACGAGATGACGCCGATGA
>DATEPB010000029.1:0-111057 GCA_035273425.1 Pyrinomonadaceae bacterium
GCCAAAGCGCCGACAAGGCGGATAATTTTTCGAACCCGTTGTTTTGATTCGTCCATATGAATTGTGGAATACAAGAATACAGGAGACAGAATACAGAAGTCAGAATTCCAAGTTTCGGTAAAAGCTCCTCCTTGGAGTGCGCCGCCTTGTCGGCGCTTTGGTCCGCTGCGACTCAGTCGCAGCGTTACTCGATTAAGACAACTTCGATTTAGTGATTCAAGCTTGATCGAGAAATCCGGCTGAATCCAGGAATCCGGATAATTCTTCCGCGACATCGCGGCGCCCAAAGCTCGCCGCGGGCCAAAGCGCCGACAAGGCGGCACACTCCAAGGAGAAGATCTTACCGAAGCTTGGAATTCTGTTTTCTGTCTCCTGTATTCTTTCTGGCCCTACCTTCTCCCGTGCGCAATCTTCGCCGCTTCAGGCAAAGACCGCAATCGCAGCATGGCAACCACTCCCAGAAATGGCCCGGGCGCTAGAATCGCGAAGGCGTAACGCCAGCCTACCAGTCGCACAAAGTAAGGAACTAATTCAATCGAAACACTGGTTAACAGGAAACCGAGGCAGGTTTGCATCGTTAGCGCCGTGCCCACGTATTGCGCGTCGCCCAGTTCCGTGATGCATGCAGAAAACTGTGCCGAATCAGCGATTACACTTGCACCCCAGATTGCAGCCACGAGCAGCAACAGGAATGGATTACCTCCAAAGAGGAATCCGATGATCAAACAACAAGTACCGCTGATCGCCATGGCCCATGAAGTTACCATCGTGCGGCCAAGTCGATCTGCCAGTAACCCGCCGATCACACATCCGACAGCACCAAATCCAATCACCATGAACGAGGCAATTTCCGATCTGATCCCAGGCGATTGATGTGCGGCCATACTGGCGCGAATCATGACCGGGATCCACGCCCACATCGCATACAGTTCCCACATGTGCCCGAAATAACCGAAGCTCGCCAGTCGCACGCCACGATTACTAAATATTGAAAATGCTTGCCTCCATCTAAACGGAGCTTTCCCCAACGCATATGGCCCATCACTGACGAAGAGCAAAACGATCAGGCCACCTGCTATTGCGAGGGACGAAATAAACAGAAGATTAAGTCGCCAGTTGCCACTACCGATCGCATTGACCAGATATGGCGAAGCTTTACCAAGAGTGAGTGCCCCCACGAGTACGCCCAGTGCCATTCCGCGCGATCGTTGAAACCAGGTCGCCATGATCTTCATTCCAGGGGGATACACCCCGGCGAGAAACATGCCAGTCAAGAAACGCAGCGTGATTCCGGTTTGAATGTTATTGGCGTAGGCGCCAAATGCGGCATTAGTGATCGCGCCTCCCAGAGCGGAGAGCGCGAAGAGGTAACGGACATTGATAATGTCAGGAAGGTTAAGGAAGGCGCTGAGGAGAGTGCCGCAAACAAAACCTAACTGAACGGCAATCGTGAGCCAACTAACCGTGGAGTCGTTTAAGTTCCAATCAACCCGCAATGCTGGTATGACTGCGGCGGCGCTAAACCACAACGACATTCCAAGCAATTCAGCAATCGAGAGCAGCGCGAGCGCACGCCAGCGAGTTGATGAAGGGGAAGGTTCTTTTTGCACAATCGGTCGTCGCGGATTAATGACTTCGTTTGGCGCGTGAGAATACTACAAATTGCTTGAGCACGTGACGTTTAACTCTACTCCTTGGAGTGCGGCGGCCCGGCGCCGCTTTGGCCGAACCTTTACCACTCCGAACTTGGATGTAGCAAAACTTGAGGCCAAAGCGACGCCAGGCCGTCGCACTCCAAGGAGTTGACTTAGATCATGTCAGCCGGCCCAAATCGCAAATCGTGTTATTCTGACGATATTCAGGACATTGGTTATCCACAAGTTTGTGTCACGCTTCTGCCAAAGGAGTAGTGACCTGGCAGTCTATTTTCTATGAGTGAGCTTTTCGGATCGTTCTCCGCTAAGGGTGGCAAGTCGACCGATCAGGCTGACGACCAACCGATCAGAGCCGAGATTTTTAGCGTCGAGCGTTTGGAGCAGTACGCCAAAACGCTGGCCACCGAACATCGGATCGAAACCAGGAAGAGCCGGCCATTGCTGTTGCCTCGACTCGAGGATAATGGCCGGAAACTTGTTTCTGCGTATCGAGCGTTGGTCGAAGCCATCAGAAGTGGACGCGCCATCTCACCCGCAGCAGAGTGGTTGGTCGACAACTTCCATATCGTCGAAGAGCAATTGCGCGAAATTCGCGAAGACCTTCCCAGGGGTTACTATCACGAACTACCAAAGCTCACCAACGGAGACCTTAAAGGCTATCCAAGGATTTACGCCTTAGCGCTGGCGCTCATCGCACACACCGATTGCCGTCTGGACACTGAAACACTTCGTCGATTCATTGCGGCTTACCAGACGGTTGCGCCACTTTCGATCGGAGAGTTGTGGGCGGTCGCGATTACATTACGTCTCGCGTTAGTCGAAAATCTTCGACGCCTCGCCACTGCCAGCGTCCGTGCACGGGAAGAACGCGATCAAGCGGACCGGCTCGCAGACCGACTCCTCGAGCTCGCGACACGCCAGCCGTCGGGATTGCTACCACTAATAACCGAGCGCCTGGGAAAACGGGAGAAAATCCCGCAGTCCTTTGTGGTCCACCTAACCCAACGTCTGCGGGAGCAGGATCCTGCAATCACGCCGGTGCTGAATTGGTTGGAAAAGCAAGTGGCCCGTCAGTCTCTGACCGTCGAGCAAGTCATTCACTCTGAACACCAGCGACAAGCTTCGACGCAGGTAACCGTAGGCAACATCATTACCAGCATGCGTCTCCTCTCGACGCTGGATTGGCGCGACTTCTTCGAGAGCGTGTCGTTGGTCGAGCCCGTCCTGGGCGCGGATCCCGCGGGTGCGTACTCGAAAATGGAGTTTGCTACGCGTGACCGTTACCGGCATGTCATTGAACGAATCAGTAAGCGCACCCGCACGAGTGAACTCAAGGTAGCTCGGTCTGCGGTCGAGTTTGCGAAAAACGCTTCGAGCGATGAGATCAAATCAGGGCCACAAACACACGTCGGTTTCTACCTGATCGATAAAGGTCTAGCCCAACTTGAGTCGGCGTTTGACTACCGTCCACGATTTGTTGAGAGGGTGCGACGCCTGATCACGAACAAGGCGACGCTTTTTTACTTGGGTGCGGTGGCCGTTGTGACCATTCTGGTGACGTTCGCTTTACTCACGCTGATATATCGCGCCGGTGGTGGATGGCCGCTGCTGATTTTCGCGGCAATCCTGGCGATCATTCCCGCCAGCGATCTTGCTCTGAGCGTTATTAATTGGGACGTGACGCATCTGTTTCCGCCGCGTGTTCTCCCGCGTATGGAGACGGAAGGCGGCATTCCCGATGAAGCGTGCACAATGGTCGTCGTTCCAGCCATTTTCTCCACCGAGCAGCAGTTGCAACGCATGGTGGAACGTCTTGAAGTCCATTACCTCGCCAATCAGGATAAGAATATTTACCTTGCCCTGCTTGGTGACTTTGCAGATGCCGATACCGAAGAAACTGTTGACGATGCAAATCTGCTTGCCACGGCGCAGGCTGGAATCGATGAACTCAATCGCAGACACAGCCAGGAACAACCCCGGTTCTATTTCTTTCACCGGCGCAGGTTGTGGAATGCGAGTGAAGAGAAATGGATGGGTTGGGAGCGGAAGCGAGGGAAGCTGGGTGAATTCAATCAGCTTCTACGGGGCGCCACTGACACAAGCTTCATAACCAAGACCGCCGGCCCGGATCTTCTCGCCCGTGTTCGCTACGTGATCACGCTCGATGCAGACACGCAGTTGCCGCGCGATGTAGCCCGCAAACTCGTGGGCGCGGCGATCCATCCGTTGAACCGCCCCGCCATCGATCCAGTTTCAAACAGTGTTACTTCCGGCTACGGCATTCTGCAGCCACGCGTGAGCATTTCACTCGAAAGCGCATCGAGTTCCAGGTTCGCCAGAATTTTCTCCGGCAATACCGGCATCGACCCTTATACAACCGCAGTTTCCGATGTTTACCAGGATCTATTCTGTGAAGGAAGCTTTACCGGCAAAGGCTTGTATGACGTCGACGCCTTTGAGACGGCGCTGGCCAATCGAGTGCCTGAAAACGCACTGTTGAGTCACGACTTATTTGAATCGTTATTTGTTCGTGCCGCGCTCGTAACCGATATTGAGTTACTCGACGATTATCCAGCTTCTTATGTTGCTTACGCTAAACGACAGCATAGGTGGACCCGTGGCGACTGGCAGATTGCTCGCTGGTTGCTTCCAACCGTCCCCGACTCACAACGTCGCAAAACCCGCAACCCTTTATCACTGATTTCCCGCTGGAAGATTCTGGACAATCTGCGCCGCAGCCTGGTGGCCCCGGCCTTGTTCCTATGGTTGCTGGCCGCATGGACCATCCTGCCAGGTTCGCGACTATTTTGGACACTGGTTGGTGTTGTAGTCATCGCTTTTCCAGTCTACCTCCATATCACCACCAGTCTATTGATTCACCCGCGCGGGATTCCATGGACCAGTCACTTCTGGAGTGTGTGGGGCGACGTAAGAACCAACACAGCTCAGGCCGCACTCTCTATCGCACTCCTTCCGCATCAAGCCTATCTGATGGTCGATGCCATACTTCGCACCATTTATCGGAAGCTTGTCTCCCACAAGAAACTGCTTGAGTGGGTCACCGCGGCCGATGCCGAACGGTCGACGCGCAACGATCTCGAGGGTTTTTTCCGGTTTATGTGGCCCGCGGGGCTTCTGGCTCTTTCAGCAGCCGTCCTCGCGATCATTTCGAATCCAATCTCTTTTCTTCCAGTGGTTCTAATCTTCGTCGGGGGATGGATGGCCTCGCCGGCTGTGGCTTATTGGGTGAGCAAATTGCTGCCGTCGGAGCGCAAGTTGTTGAGCACACCTGACGCAAGGTTTGCCAGACAGATAGCGCGAAGAACGTGGCGCTTTTTCGAAGTCTTCGTGGGTACCGAAGACAATTGGTTGCCGCCGGATAATTTCCAGGAAGATCCTTTACCGCTGATTGCGCATAGAACTTCGCCTACCAACATCGGATTATTGTGCCTAGCTACTGTCTCCGCTCACGATCTTGGTTACATAAGCTCACTGGAGTTTGTCGAGCGGCAGGAACTGACGTTCTCGACGATGTCGAAGGTTGCGAAATTTCGGGGCCACTTCTTTAACTGGTACGACACAAAAACTCTTGAACCTCTGACGCCGCAGTACATCTCCACCGTTGACAGTGGCAATCTGGCTGGTCACCTCGTTGCGGTTCGACAGGCCTGCATCGAGTTACCTGACACGCAAATATTCGATGCGCGAATTATCGAGGGATTAGCCGACACGATTGGAGTGATCTCCGACGAGGCTCAAAAATTGGGCACCTTCCGGCAACGCACGGAAGTCGTCACTGTTAGTCAGCTCCGTAATGAGATCGATGCCTGCCAGGCCCTGGTCGATAGTGGGGAACGTTTGACTCTGGTCGACTGGTTGAATCTTTTTAAGTCGCTGACGAAACACATTTCGGAAATCGAAGACATCGTAGGTGCGTTGGCCCACGAGCACGGTAGCGAAGAGTTTAAAGAATTGCGTTCGTGGGTCGACGCGCTTGAGCATCAGGTTAACTCCTGCCTCCGCGATCTTGATTCACTTGTGGCCTGGACGCGTCTGTTTGCGAAACATCAACCCGCTGAAAACGAAAAGGGAACTGAAACGACGTGGGGTGAGTTGCGGGATCTTCTTTTGTCAGTCCCCACGCTGGCTGACGTTCCTCAAGTTTGCGACCAGGCGCTGGTTCAAATATCAGCTTTGCAAAATCAGCCAGAAGGGTTCCCGGTTGGACTGCGAGAACTGACTGTGGAGTTGGAGCAGTCAGCCGGAGTTGCGACTACGCTGCTAACGCGACTGAGCCGATTGGCCAAATCGTCGGAAGACATTTCCGAGGCAATGGACTTCACCTTCCTCTTCGATCGCGAACGCAAGCTGTTTACGATCGGTTACAACGTCAGCGGGTTGCGAGCTGATAACTCTTACTACGATCTGCTGGCGTCAGAAGCTCGAGTCGCCAGCTTTGTTTCTATCGCCAAAGGCGATGTGGCCCAGGAACACTGGTTTCGCATGGGCAGGCAATTGACAAGGGTCGATGGTGGACGCGCATTGATCTCGTGGACGGGAACCATGTTCGAGTATCTGATGCCGCTGCTGGTGATGCGTAACTATGCGGGTTCGCTGCTCAATGAGACTTGTCAGACAGTAGTGAAGAGGCAAATTGAATATGGTCAGGAACGACGAGTTCCGTGGGGCGTATCCGAGTCTGCTTACAACGTCCGCGACCTTCACTTGAATTATCAGTATGGACCATTCGGGGTGCCAGGTCTGGGATTAAAGCGTGGACTAATTGAAGACCTGGTGGTGGCGCCTTACGCGACTATGCTCGCTGCCGAGATCGATCCTAACGCTGCGGTTGAAAATCTTCGCCGCCTCGCCAAGGAAGGGGCGCTAGCGGCGTATGGCTACTACGAAGCGATTGATTACACGGCTGAGCGTCTGCCGCAGGGCCAGAGTCGCGTGATGATCAGGGCCTTCATGGCCCATCACCAGGGCATGAGTCTCGTTTCGCTCAGCAATATTTTGCAGGACGACCGGATGGTTAAGCGCTTTCATGCGGAGCCCTCGGTGCAGGCAACCGAGCTTCTGCTGCAGGAGCGTATCCCCGTGGGCGTCAGAGCTGAGCATCCACGTGCTGAAGAAGTCTTGACCGGAAGAGTCGCGCAGAGTTTGCCGGGAATGATTACACGAGTTTATGAAACGGCCGAGCACGACACCCCGCGGACACTGTTGCTTTCAAATGGGACCTACAACGTCATGCTCACGACTGCCGGCGCCGGCTATTCCAGCTGCGGCAATAATGCGGTAACGCGTTGGCGCGAAGATGTGACGCGGGATAATTGGGGAACGTTTATTTACCTTCGGGACGTACGCAGTGGCGCGGTGTGGTCCGCAACTCACCAACCAATTCTCCGGCGCGGCCAGTCATATGAAGTCGCCTTTTCAGAAGACAAAGCTGAGTATCGACGCAACGACGGCGGGATTACGGCGCTAACCGAGGTCGTTGTCTCGGCGGAAGATAACGCTGAGGTGAGGCGTGTGTCGTTGACCAATAACTCAACTCGCACGCGAGAGATCGAATTAACCAGCTACGCCGAGGTCGTGCTCAATTCACCGCAGGCTGATGCTGCCCATCCAGCGTTCAGCAATCTGTTTATCGAAACGGAATTCTTTGCTCCGGAAAACGCTTTGCTCGCCCACCGTCGACGTCGTTCGAGTACTGACGAACAAATCTGGGGAATTCACGTGGTGGTCGTGGAAGGCGACCTGGTGGGCACAGTGCAGTACGAGACTGATCGCTCGCGATTTCTTGGTCGCGGACACACCACCGCGGATCCAATCGCGGTAATGGAAGATCGACCGCTCTCAAATACAACTGGGCCAGTGCTGGATCCGGTTTTCAGCTTGCGACGTCGCGTCCGCATACGACCAAACGAAACTGTCCGATGTTCGTTTAGTACGATCGTGGCTTCCTCGCGCGAGCAGGCGATGATGCTGGCGGATAAATACCACGATCCAAATACATTCGAACGTGAACTGCGCCTCGCCTGGACCAAGGCCCAGGTGGAAATGAGCCACCTCAAAATCGACGCTGAAGAGGCCCACCTGTTCCAGCGTCTCGCGGCGCGAATTGTTTATTCGGATCCGTCGCTGCGGCCGAGGCCCCACGTGCTGGCACTCAACACCAGGGCGCAATCCAGTTTGTGGGCTTATGGAATTAGTGGCGACCTGCCCATCATGGTAGTGCGAATTGATAAGGCGCAAGATTTGCCGACGGTTCGCAAGCTGGTCCGCGGGCATGAGTATCTTCATTACAAGGGACTGAAAATCGATCTGATTGTGCTTAATGACAGCCCTACTGATTATCTGCAATCGTTACACCGCGAGTTGGAATCGATGGTCCGTACCAGCGGCTTGCAGAGTTTGCAGGACAAGCCTGGTGGCGTGTATTTGCGGCTCGCCGATCAAATGCCGGAACCCGATCGCATCCTGCTTCATGCCGTCGCCAGGGCAGTGATTGTTTGTGAACGCGGTTTACTGGACGATCAACTCGAACGTCAACAGGTGGCCGAGCCGTTGCCAGCACGTTTTGCTCCACGGTTGCCCTCGCAAACTTATCCGGAAGCGGCGTTGGCGCCTCCCGAGCTTTCCTTTTTCAATGGACTCGGAGGGTTTCACCAGGGAGGCCGGGAGTATGTAACTCTCCTGGGCGCCGAACAATGGACCCCCGCACCGTGGTCCAACGTAATAGGAAACAAAGATGAGTTTGGGTTTCAGGTAACCGAAACTGGCGGTGGCTATACCTGGTCAGTCAATAGTCGGGAAAATCGCCTGACATCATGGTCCAACGACGCCGTCAGCGATCCCCCGGCCGAAATCGTCTATCTCAGAGACGAAGACACGGGCACGGTTTGGTCTGCTACCCCATTGCCAATTCGCGAACATGAGCCTCATGTGATCAGACATGGACAGGGTTACAGTGTCTTTGAACACACCAGTCACGGCGTTTCTCAGGAGTTGTTGTTATTCGCTCCGCTCGATGCTTCGGTGAAAATCTCGCTACTGCGGTTGCGCAATCGCACCGCGCGCAGGCGACGCCTGACGATTACTTTCTACAACGAACTGGTCCTGGGTGTGCTCCGTTCAACTTCCGCGCCTTACATCATCACCGAAATCGATCAGCCAGCCGGCACCATCTTCGCGCGCAATCCATTCAACAACGAGTTTGCAGAGCGCGTGGCTTTTGCTGCGACTAATGAAACGGTTGTGAGCGCAACCTGCGATCGCAAAGAGTTCATCGGCCGCAATGGCACGTTTACCAGTCCGGCAGCACTGCGCCGCGTTAGCCTGTCTGGGCGCGATGGTGCGGGTCTCGATCCTTGCGCTGCGCTTCAGGTGACGATTGACCTCGCTCCCAACCAGGCACGCGAGGTTAGCTTCTTCCTGGGCGAGGCTGAATCAAAGGAGGCGGCGCAGGCGTTGGTTGCCAGGTTTATGAACCACGGCAAAGTGAACAACGCGTTCGAGGATGTGTTGACCCATTGGGACAAGCTGCTGGGCGCAGTGGAAGTAAAGACGCCCGATGCTGCGATGGACACAATGCTCAATCGCTGGCTGCTCTATCAGACACTTTCGTGCCGCATCTGGGCCCGCACGGCTTTCTATCAATCAGGTGGCGCTTTTGGCTTTCGCGATCAGCTCCAGGATGTGATGGCCCTGGTTTACAGCAGTCCAGATATTGCCCGCCAACAGATCCTGGTGGCCGCGAGTCGACAATTTAAGGAAGGTGACGTGCAACATTGGTGGCATCCTCCCAGCGGTCGCGGCGTGCGCACACGTTTCTCCGACGATCTATTGTGGCTGCCTTTTGTGGCGACGTTTTATATCGGCGTGACCGGGGATGTATCGGTGCTGGATGAAGTAGTTTCATTCTTGGAGCAGCCATTGTTGGGACCAGACGAGCAGGACGTCTACATGCAGCCGTCAATTTCCGAAGAGTCAGCTTCCGTTTATGAACATTGCGCGAGGGCCATCGATCGAAGCCTGGCTGTCGGTGAGCATGGATTGCCTTTGATGGGATCGGGCGACTGGAACGACGGCATGAATCGCGTGGGCCATCTGGGCAAAGGCGAAAGCGTCTGGGTTGGATGGTTTCTCTACTGCCTGCTTGAACCATTTGTCCCGCACGCCGAGGCCAGGAAGGACTCGGCTCGAGCGCAACGCTATGTCGAACATCGAGAGCAACTAAAAAAGGCGCTCGCCGAAAAAGGTTGGGACGGGGATTGGTATCGCCGGGCTTATTTCGACGATGGCACGCCGCTCGGTTCAGTACAGAATGATGAATGCCGGATCGATTCCATCGTGCAATCGTGGTCAGTGATTTCTGGAGGGGCTGAACCGTATCGCGCAGTACGCGCCATGGCAGCCGTGGAGGAATACTTGATCCGTCGCGGCGATGGCCTCGTGATTCTGTTTACTCCGCCTTTCGACAAATCAAATCTCGACCCGGGTTATATCAAGGGTTATGTTCCGGGGGTGCGCGAGAATGGTGGGCAATACACTCATGCCGCTCTTTGGACGCTCATCGCTTTTGCAATGCTTGGTGATGGTGAACGCGCCGGTGAATTGTTCTCGCTGCTCAACCCGGTGAACCACTCGTCCACTCGCGCCGGATTACACAAATACAAAGTTGAGCCTTATGTAGCGGTGGGCGACGTTTATGCGGTGCCACCCCACACGGGTCGCGGTGGTTGGACGTGGTACACAGGTTCCGCAGGTTGGATGTATCGCGCCGGCCTCGAATCGATACTTGGTTTCAAACTTCAGGGTCGGCGACTCAAGGTTGATCCATGCATTCCCAGATGGTGGCGTGAATTTGAGATCACATACCGGCGCGCACAAACAATCTATCGCATCAAGGTAGAAAACCCACTTGCGGTAAGCCGCGGCATCACCAGCGTGGAGCTTGATGGCGCAATGCAATCCAGCGACGACTTCGAACTCGTCGATGATGGACAAACTCACACGGTGCTTATCGTGCTGGGAGAGAAAGCGCCAACTGAACCCGTCGAGTCAGTCGAGAACACTTCAGAAAAACAACCAACCAAAAGCTGATTGCTTAGGAATAAGATCCTTTGAAATAAGGCCTCTCTTTGGAGTGCGCCGCCTTGTCGGCGCTTTGGTCCGCTGCGACTCGGTCGCAGCGTGACTCGATTAGAACAACCTCGATTTAGTCATGCAAGAGATCGAGAAATCGAGTTGAATCCAGGAACCCGGATAGGTCTTCGGCGACATCGCGGCGCCAAAGCCCGCCGCGGGCCAAAGCGCCGACAAGGCGGCGCACTCCAAGGAGATCCTTCAGTCCGCAACCAGTTTTTGAAACCCTGCCATTCACCTTCGCGTATGATTGACGCTCTAGCACGTTGATTCAATTAGGAATCCAAAAATTCGTACAACTTTACGACCGCTCGTAATGATCCCCCTGGTTCGGGGCCTTACTAAACAAATCTTGGAGACAATAATGAAAGTAAATCAGTTCAAAGCCTTGTTAATCGTGGTGTGCTTACTGGTCACACCCGTCATTTCATTTTCGCAAGCGCGTACGACTTCTCCCGCCGTACCGCAGTTTGAAATCCCTTTCGAAAAATTCGTACTGCCCAATGGGCTGACCGTCATCGTGCACGAAGATCATAAGGCGCCGATCGTGGCCGTGAACGTGTGGTACCACGTGGGCTCCAAGAACGAAAAACCCGGCAAGACCGGTTTTGCTCACCTGTTTGAACATCTCATGTTCAATGGCAGCGAGCACTTCAACGATGATTACTTTCAAGCCCTCGAGCGGATCGGCGCCACCGATCTCAACGGCACCACCAACCAGGATCGGACCAACTATTTCCAAAACGTGCCAGTGTCTGCTCTCGACACAGTGCTTTGGCTAGAGTCGGATCGCATGGGCCATCTGCTCGGCTCAATCAACAAGGAGAAACTCGACGAGCAACGGGGCGTGGTGCAAAACGAAAAACGACAGGGCGACAACGAGCCTTACAGCATTAGCGAAGAACTGATCACGAAGGCAGTATTTCCCGCCAGTCATCCTTACAGCCATACGGTAATTGGTTCGCTTGAAGATCTCGGGGCCGCTTCACTTGACGACGTCAAGGAATGGTTCAAGAGCAGCTATGGACCAGGCAACGCAGTAGTGGTAATTGCCGGCGATATCGATGTGAAGACTGCGCGAGCGAAGGTTGAAAAATACTTCGGAGAGATTCCCCCGGGTCCGCCAGTGGCCCATTTCGAAAAATGGGTAGCGCAGCGCACCGGCGAACAACGTCAAATTGCTCAGGACCGCGTGCCCCAGGCTCGTCTCTACAAAGTATGGAACGTGCCCGGTTACGGCGTTGCGGACAACGATTACCTGACGCTCTTGTCGGACGTTCTCGTTTCCGACAAAGCTTCACGTCTATACAAACGATTGGTGTATGACGAGCAGATTGCGACCGACGTTGGCGCTTATCTGGACCAGCGAGAAATCGCCAGTCTCTTCATGATTCAGGTGAATGCCAAACCCGGCGCCGACATGGCCCGGATTGAGAAAGCAGTTAATGAAGAAGTGCAGAAAGTTTTGGCTTCACCCCCTGCGCAGGACGAGCTTGAACGTGTCCGGACGCGAATCTTCGCCAATTTTGTACGCGGCGCGGAGCGCATCGGCGGCTTCGGTGGTAAGTCAGACATTCTCGCGCGCAGCCAGGTATTTGGCGGCAGTCCCGATTCTTATAGAGATTCTCTGAAGCGCATGGCCTCAGCAACAACCGGCGATCTTCAATCGGCCGGTAAGCGTTGGCTCTCCGACGGCGTATACACGCTTCAGATTGTTCCTTATCCAAATGCTGAAGCTTCGAAAACTGCGGTTGACCGCAGCCAGATGCCGAAGCCGGGGGAGGGACCAGAACCAAAGTTCCCGCAATTTCAACGAGCCAAGCTTTCAAATGGACTCGAAGTGATTGTGGCCGAGCGTCACGGCGTGCCCGTGATTAATCTGGATCTTCTTGTCGATGCCGGATTTGCGGCCGATCAATTTGCCAGGCCGGGTACCGCGGCCCTCGCGATGAACATGCTCGACGAAGGCACAAAGACAAAGAATTCGATCGAGATCAGTAAAGAGTTAGCCTCCGTCGGAGCCACGCTCGGTGCGGCCTCGAATCTGGACACCTCGACAATCGCACTCTCGACACTCAAGTCGACACTCGACAAGTCGCTGGCTCTTTTCTCTGATGTGATTCTCAACCCTGCTTTTCCGCAGTCGGATTTTGAACGTCTGCAGAAATTGCAAATCGCGGGAATCCAGCGTGAGAAAGTTCAACCGATCCAAATGGGTTTACGTGTGTTTCCGAAACTCCTGTACGGAGCGGACCACGCTTACGGCAATCCTTACAGTGGTTCCGGCACCGAGGAGTCGGTCGCCAAGTTGACCCGTGCCGACCTGTTGAAGTTTCACGAGACGTGGTTCAAACCGAACAATGCGACACTCGTGGTGGTGGGAGACACAACGCTGCAGGAGATTCAGCCTAAGCTTGAAGCGTTGTTTGCCGGTTGGAAGAGCGGGCAGGTGCCGGCCAAGAATATCAGCACCATTCCAGCGAAACCGAAACCGGTGGTCTATCTGGTCGATAAGCCGGGAGCGATCCAATCGGTAATTCTCGCGGGCGTGCTGGCGCCACCTAAGTCAAACCCGGACGAGCTCGCGATTCAGTCGATGAACACCGTCCTGGGCGGAGCGTTCATTTCCCGGCTCAACATGAATCTGCGCGAGAACAAGCATTGGTCCTATGGCGCAGGCAGTTTTATTCCAGCGGCTCGCGGGCAGCGGATTTATCTAATCTATGCTCCGGTGCAAACAGACAAGACTAAGGAGTCGGTCTCGGAAATCGTGAGTGAACTGCGCGGGATTCTGAAAGACAAACTCATCACCGCAGATGAGCTGACGATGGCCAAGAGTAACTTGACGCAAACGCTGCCAGGCTTATGGGAAACAAACAGCAGCGTGGCTGATTCGATTGGAGAGATCGTTCAGTTTCGTCTGAATCCGGACTACTACTCGACTTACGCGGGTAAGGTGAAGGCACTCAGCGTGGCCAATCTAAACTCGGCCGCGGCGAGTGTGGTGAAGCCTGACAGTCTCGTCTGGGTCGTTGTCGGCGATCGCGAAAAGATAGAGAAGGGAATTCGCGAGCTCAATCTTGGCGACGTTCAAGTGATCGATGCCGATGGCAATCCGGTGAAGTAGTCGGCCTGTGGACGCAATCAATCGTAACGCAAACTGTTAGTTTGCGGAGCGTTAGTTAGAGTCAACCCTGGACAGCGGCGCCTCGGCGCCGCTTTCCTTTTCTAGGTGTACAATCGTGACATGTGTACGACTAAACCACGAATCCTAATTCTATTGGTCCTTCTCCTCGTCCAGTCTGTAGCTTTGGCCCAAAAACCGAAGTCAAACTGGGCGGCGGCGAATGCCAGCTGGCAAAGCTTTTACAGTCAGTGTCGCGCGGCGGTAAACAAGCGTGACCGAGCGGGTATGCTGCGGATGATGCCGAAGGATTTCTTCTCCGGTGGCGGAGGTGAATCAGCTAGCGAGTGGTTACGATTCATAGATGAGAATGCAAAAAACGGATCCTGGAGAGATCTGCAGAACTCTTTCGCAAGAGGAACCGTGATTCATCGTGAGTGGAGTAATAGAGGAGTGCCTACGCGGGTGACGAAGGACAATGGATACTACTTCGAATTTCGCAAGGATAAGAAATGGTACTTTGCCGGAGTGGTAGGCGACTAGATTGCTGGGTGAGTGTTCGTTTCCTGAGCGCCAAGGCGCGAAATGTAATCGCCCAGGGCCATCGGCCCAGTGGGTTCTGCGTAGCGCCCCTGGCGCTGAGGGCGCGACATGAGTATGTGGTTTGAAGAGTCACCAATGTTTCGGTCCGAGACTTCATATCTCGCGCCTTCAGCGCTTTCTCCATTGTTGTGACCTGTACCCAGGGCGTTGCCCTGGGCTGTTACATTTCGCGCCTTTGGCGCTGAGAAACCGGTGTTCTCACGATTAAGAAACATGCCGTCGTTATTACTCGTAATCTGACCTGGAATGTGAATCCAGGATTCTACTGAGGTGTCGGAATGTCAGATTTTTTTGACGTTGGTAGTGGGTACGGCTCGCAAACGACCGAGATTTATCTCAAACGCCAGCTGGTCGGGAATGTTGAAAGTGTCAGTGGCCGTTTGGTTGCCGCACTTGAACGACTTGGCTATGACGTGATTGAAGAAGAGCCGGCGATCCTCGGTCGACGTGGCGGTCGCGGATGGGGCACATGGTATGGGTCCGCTGACGTTCTCGACTACTCAATGACCGTCGTCATCAGGCTCAAGCCTATCGGTGATCACTCAACTCGCGCCACCTTTGACTACAAGATTTGCCATCCCTGGCTATCAAAGGGCGATAAGGAAATTGTTTCGCGAGAGGCGGAGGCTATTACGGCACTGGCAACCATGCGGTCGGCTGACAAGTTGTGCGCGGCGTGCGGTACCGAATCCATGGACGACTCTCGCTTCTGCCGGCGATGTGGCGCACCGATGACGGCTGAACAGACCGAAGTGGATGTGCTGCGAATGGCTGCTGAAACTCGGGCCGGGCATACCTCGGTGGTCACGAGTACCATTCTTTCCCTCGTCAGCATGCTTATTGCAGTGCTGGCAATAGTCGCCATCGCCATTAAGGGCTCATTGAGTCTCAAAGGCTTTTGGGGTTGGATCGCCTTTCTTGGAGTCGTCAGCCTCATCAACTTCTTTATGGGCTGGTTCGCGTGGGGCCGCTTGAATAGCGCCCTCAGGATTAAACGAGCGGAACAACGCGTAATGCCAGTAACTGACGCTGTGCAGACTCTTCCCGCGAGTGATACTACAGCGCTACCGCCTGCCCGAGCTGCGTTGTCGGTCACCGAAGGAACGACAGAATTGCTCAGACCGCAGCAACGTGAACCAGAAGCAGTTCCCATCAAGCGTGGGAGTGTTAATACCGGCGCAATGAATTGAGAAAAGTCAGGGCTCGAGTGAAGCTCGTATGCTTGCTCCCTCCTGTGTCCCACCCATAGGCTTTGCAGGAAAGTCCGATCCCGTGTTGACGCGAAGCGATTTCATTCAAACCGAAGCTTTAGCCCGGTGACTACGAGCCGCAATTACCAACTTCCAAAACCGGTTAAAACGGTTAAGGAAAGCAGAGAGCTCCTTTTTCACCGGGCTGAAGCCGCGGTGTGAATGAGATCGCTTCGCGTCATGTTTTACGCACGAATGCCGGTAATCGGGCGTCGCTGCGCTGCGCATTCAGACATATGGTCCATTGTCGATCGTAATTCCGCGTTAGTAGTTAGAGAGTTAATCTACGACGGAGGAATCACATGGGAATAGAAGAAGTCGCCCCTGACGTATTTCGCATCTCCACATACGTTCCTGAGATCAACTTACAATTTAACCAGTTTCTCGTGCGAGATGACGAGCCGTTGCTCTTTCACACAGGCATGAGGAGCTTGTTCCCTTTGGTGCGTGATGAAGTGGCTCGCGTAATTGATCCTTCCACAATACGCTGGATCGGGTTCAGCCATTTCGAGTCAGACGAGTGCGGCGCGCTCAACGATTGGATGGAGGTAGCTCCACAGGCGGAGCCGGTGTGTAGCTTCGTTGGAGCGCTGGTGAGCGTTAATGACTTCGCTGTCCGCCCTGCGCATGCAATGGCAGACGGGCAAACCTTGAGTACCGGCAAATATCGCTATCGCTTCCTGCAAACGCCGCACGTGCCGCATTGTTGGGAGGCAGGGCTGATGTTTGAGGAAACTCAGGGCACGCTCTTGTGTTCAGATCTGTTCACTCATTACGGAGACGTCGAGTCGAAGACCGACTCCGATGTTGTGGGGCGATTCAAGGCCGACCTGGCCAGAGAGCAACATGGTCCATTTGCCAACGCCTATCCTTACACGGCGCAAACAGACGAAACTTTGAAGCAGTTGGCGGAGCTCAATCCCAGGACCCTCGCGCTCATGCACGGCTCAACTTTTGTTGGGAACGGAAAGCAAGCACTTGAAGATCTGGCAGCGGCGATGCGCGAGGTTCTGGCGAACTGAGTAGGGATTAGTGGTGAAGGAGTGTGGTTGCTATGGTCAATACTCAATCAAGCCTGCGAAGCAGGCGGTGAGAGTAAAAGCCCAGGGCGGAGCGCGCAGCCCTGGGGAATCGCTGGATCAGGAGCAAGCCCGCGGACGCGGGCGACAGCACATCATGAGGTGTCTGTCGCCTGCTTTGCGGGCTTAGTTTGGTTTGGTCGGATTCCCCAGGCTTCGGCTGCGCCTCCGCCTGGGGCTTTTACTCTGACCACTCGCTACGCGAGCTCGTTGATCGTACTCGAGCAAAGACGTGGTCGCTAAGTTACGGCGTCTCGCTGACGCTTTAGAAGCGAATAAAACTTTTGAAATTCAGATCGCGGGTGAGCGTATTTATGTCCCGCCTTATGCGACCGTGGAGTTTGAGTATGAGCGCGCGGGTGATGAAGAAGAAGTGGAGATTGAATTGAGATGGAAGCGCGAGTGAGCGCTAGCTTGCGGCAGGCGTTAGCGAAAACGAGAATTCTAACGACTTTTCTACTCGAGACTTAAAATGAAGCCCAGTCGTTTCCTCGCTTACCTGGTTGCAACTGTAGCCTTCGGATTATCCATCCTCGCTTATTTGGAATTCATACATCTGCTGGGCTTTCCCGATGGTTTCATTACTGAATTAAGTTACGCGGAGAGAATGCTGGCCCGGATATTTATTGGGATCAGCGTTGTCTTAGCGTCGTACTGTATTTATCTGGGCGTCCTGGCCACAAAAAAGAAAATCGCTAAGAAATTGTCTGGGGCTATGATTTTGTATCTGGTGTTTATGATTGGCATCGCGCTGTTGGATTACTACTTTCGCCAACATCTTATGGATAGCGCCGGAGGGTGACTCAACATCCAGCAACCATCCCGCCGTCGCTGATTACCATCCTTTATGTGTAAGCTGGACTCGACGCGGCTTGCCGCCGCACAGTGCGGAAAGGCTCTGCCTTTCCGGACCAGATTAAAATTCCTTCCCGAGGCTTAGCCTCCTGACACTTTGGGGAACGGTTGCCGGAAAGCCGAAGGCTTTCCGCACTGTGCGGCGGCAAGCCGCAGTCAAATCACGAGGGATTGTGATGATGGCTAAGCACACAATGCGCGCATTCATATCGTTAACACTTCTGTTGAGCATCGGCGTGGCCGAAGCAACTGCTCAAAACTTAAGTCGCATCTTCGACAAGACCGAAGGTGCGTTTGTTCTTTACGATTTGAAAAACAAGCGGTACGTCCGGCACAACGAGGAGCGTTGTCGCCGCAGATTTACTCCGGCATCAACTTTCAAGATTCCCAATTCTTTGATCGGTCTGGAAACTAATGTGGTTCGAGATGCTGAACACATGGTTGCCTGGGATCGTCAGCGCTACTCAGATGAAGGACGACCAAACATCGCCCCGTTTAATGAATGGTGGCGCGATCACACGCTTCGCTCGGCGATGAGATATTCCGTGGTCTGGTATTACATGGAGCTTGCTCGGAAAGTAGGCGCGCCCGGAATGCAGAAATACGTTAAGCAATTCCGTTACGGGAATGGCGATACCTCCGGTGGCATCGAACAGTTCTGGCGAAACAGCTCACTGCAAATCTCAGCCGATGAGCAGGTGGATTTCTTAAGAAGGTTCTACGCCGGCCAACTATCCGTGTCCAGACGGTCAACCGAGATCGTCAAAGACATCCTGCTATTGGAAGAGACCGCTGCTTATAAGTTAAGTGGGAAGACGGGCGCCGCGCCGTTGGAGAATGGCGGAACGTTGGCGTGGTTCGTCGGCTACCTGGAGCGGGAAGGGAACGTTTACTTTTTTGCGCTTAACATGGACGGAGCAAACTACGAAGCAATTCGTGATGAGCGGATCAATCTGACGAAGCGAATATTAACCGAGTTAGGTTATCTGCCAAAGACATCAACCGGTCGTGATTGAACAGCGCCGAAGACGCGACAGTCAGTAGCCGCGGGCGTGAGGCCGTGGATCAGAATTCGAAATGAGACCGAGGCCCGGAGGGCGGCATTCGTTCGCGCTGCAAATTGCGATTACTGCCGCACCTTCGGCGCTCCACCATTTTTCGTCCGAGTATCCACCGCCTCACGGCCGTGGCTATTCAGTGACGGTCCTTCGGACCTTCAAGCGTGATAAAACGGAAACCGATGAACAAAACACGAATCCTCTTCCTGCTGACTCTGATGTTGTCGCTGTCCGCCTCCACTTCGTTCTCTTCGGCAACAACAAAATCGGCGCGACGCACACTGGAATTTTATTTCATAGACAGTGAAGGTGGAGCCGCGACACTTATTGTCACTCCTGCAGGAGAATCTTTGTTGATCGATGCGGGCTGGGCGGATGTAGACGGCCGCGACGCCAAACGCATCCAGCTGGCGATGCAGCAGGCTGGGCTCACAGCTATTGATCACCTAGTCGTGACTCATTATCACCAGGATCATTACGGCGGCATCCCTGATTTGAGTCGGGTGGTTACCATCAAACGTTTTTACGATCATGGAAAAATGGATTCGATGACGGAGGATCCAAAGTTCGCGGAAAGGTACGGAGCCTACCATGCGGCGGCGAAGAACCAGACAACTACATTAAAACCGGGCGACACCATTCAACTAAAAACTGCCGCCGGTACACCACCGTTAAAGATTTTAACCGTCGCTGCCAACGCTGCAGTGATTAGCAATACGAAGTCGAACACCAACCCGGAATGCGGTTCAACCACGCCGCAGGATGACACCAGCGAAAACGGCCGCAGCGTGGCGTTGCTGCTAAGTTGGGGTGGATTTGAATTTCTTAATCTGGCAGATCTGACTTTCAATATCAGTCAACGACTCGTCTGTCCCGTAAATCAGATTGGCGAGATCGACCTCTATCAGGTGACGCATCACGGCGGGAATGTAAACAACGATCCTCTGCTGCTTAAGAGTATTCGACCGTCAGTCTCAGTGATGATTAATGGCCCACGCAAAGGCGGCCATCCGGATACGATTGCGTGGTTGCAAAAGACTGCTTCTTTTCAAGCCTTGTATCAACTTCATCGCAACGTGCAGATTCCAGCTGAGCAAAACACACCGACTGAGTTCATTGCCAACCTCGATGAACAACCGGATGCGGCATATATGATTACGGTTTCGGTTGACGCGACTAAGCGTAGGTTCACGGTAACGAACGGTCGGACGAACAAGAGCAAGAGCTTCAAATTTAGATGAGCAATGCTTGCCCAAGAGCGGAACAGCGTCGATCCGATTAACGATACTGATGCGGTCTGGATTCGTTCACCGTAGTGGCATGAGGTCGGTACCACAGCGCAGCGCGTGGGTCCGGTCGATTTCCATTTGCGATTTGCCGATTGTCAATTGGCTTTGGCGGAAGGGCAATCCCAAATCGGAAATCGGCAATTCGCAATCGACTCGGGGAAGAGCGAAGTCGGATAGCCCACCAAATCCGTAGTTGTGCTGCAGATCCGCCGTACAATACCTTCGAGCTGACGGCGCGATAGCATGTTTCTCAAGTAGTCTTATTCCTTGAGCATGGATGCTGATCGCGCGCCGCAGCTGAAGGCTATCGTTAGCTGGCTTCTTCGAACGCCGCAATTGAATGTCATGAACCATGATTACTAATGGAATATTGAATCTGGTTGTTCCCGCCGTCATTGCGATCATCGCTATTGCCATCTTCGTCCTTGTCCATCCAGCCCCAAGGCTCTCTTTCGTGCCCGCAATGCTCGTGGCATTTGTTTGTTACCTGCGCACGAGTTATCGAGAGATGCCCAGGGCCGAGCGCGTCCTGCCTATTTATCTAACCGCTCTGGCGATACAGTTTTTGCACTTTTCCGAAGAGTACGTTTATGGCTTCCCTCAGAGAGTTCCCGAAATCATGGCGGGGATGCCCCCTTTCGACGTGAATGTGTTCGTGGCTTTCAACATGATCGCCTACTGCCTGTTCTTATTGGCCGGCTTGGGGATGTATAAAGGGGTGAAGTTCCCAATGGTTATCGTGTGGTTCTTTGCCATCGTCGTGCTCGGCAACGCCATTTGGCATCTGCTGCTTACGTTCAGAGTCGGCGGCTATTTCCCCGGTTTGTACACCTCATTTGCGGGCTGGATTCTGGGTCCGGTTCTCTTGAGGCGGCTCTGGGAGTGAGGTGCGCCGCCAGCTAACAACGGCATGCACCCGAGTTAGTACATGTTGTCACCTGCGTTTCGCTGACGTCGCTGTCGAAACAAAGCCTTGCAGCTGACGGCGCGATAGCATACTTCTCAAGTAGTCTTGTTCCTTCATCTTGAATGCTGATCGCGCGCCGCAGCTGAAGGCCCTCGTTATGCGCTATTCGTAGACATGGAGATTGTATGAGTCTGACTGAGGTCAGAGATGCAGCCACGATCGTTGGCGTGATTATTGGGGTTATGACCCTTCTTAAGGGGTATATGGAATATCGGCGCAACGCAGTACTGGGTCGAGTCCAGCATTTCGCCACCCTGAAGCAAGAATTCAAAGAGAATGTAACGCTTGCCAAGATCACAGAACTTCTTGAGGCAGACGATCCTAAACTCGCCGAAATCCCACCTCGGGAAAAGTGGCGGTTCCTCTGCTTCTTTGAGGAAGTCACCGTGTTGTTAAGAGCGAAACTAATCTCAGATGAGCTGGTCTATTATATGTTCGGATATTACGCGACCCGCTGTGATCGAAGTCAATGGTTTTGGAACGAGGCTTTCCCAAAGGACGAAGCGTATTGGCTATTGTTTTTCGATTTTGTAGCACGGATGCAGAATGTGGAATCTTTGAAGAAAGAGAATCGTAAAGCATTCGTCGAAAGAATCCGCGCATGATTTGCGCGGATAACAAAGCTTGCAGCTGACGGCGCAATAGCATGCTTCTCAAGTAACTTCTTTGCTTTAGCTTGAATGCTGGTCGCGCGCTCCGCAGCTGAAGGCCGGGCGCATCTAACAACTCATTGAACCGGACTCGCAAGAGGCTGCCTTTGATCTTCACAGTTTATTGCTCGCCGGTTAATTCGGGCGTTAGGTGGCTTATCTTCTGAGTGCGGCATGGGATATCGCAGGTCCAAGGACAATATAGAGGCGGCTCGCAACTGGTCTACGTTCCGCAACAGCAGAGTGGTTGAGGCCGTGGGTCTGCCGGAGGCGGTGACAGAGTCCTTAAATCACTGGGATGATTTCCTTATGCACGGCTACCTCGATCATCATGATCATCCGACGCGCTTTATAGTGGATGAACTCTCCGACGAGCAGTACTCCGCTTTGCTACAGTTCGTGGATAGTTATTTCGCCAGTGGGTATGAATACTTCACGCCGTTAGCGTTGCGTGATGAGGATCGGCGGAGGCTTGAGATGCGCTATCGCACACGATGAAGGACATGGGTGCGCCGACAACTAGCAAAGCCTTGCAGCTGACGCGTAATAGCATGCTTCTCAAGTAATCTCTTTCCTTCAGCTCGGATGCTGATCGCGCGGCGCAGCTGAAGGCCGTCGTTAGGTGGCTACGAGGTCGCATCAGTAAATGGCAGACGTGAGCGAAGAGTTGATTCTGACAAGTGAGCCTCACCCATCAGAGGCAGACGTACGCACCGTCCGAGAGGGGCTGCTCGCCTTCAACGTCGAACATGTGGCGCGTGAGCCGCGGTCCGCTTCGGTGAGTCTCTTCCTCCGTGATAGCTCCGGTCAGGTCGTCGGGGGTCTCCTCGGCGGATGGCGGTGGGGGTGGCTTTATATCGATAAGCTCTGGATTCAAGACTCGTATCGAAAGAGGGGAGGCGGGCGCCGTCTCTTGCTGGCCGCGGAGGCCGAGGCAGTAGCTGCCGGGTGTACGGACGCGGTGCTGGATACCTTCAGCTTTCAGGCACGCGGCTTCTATGAGTGGCACGGTTATCATGTCTACGCCACGCTCGAAGGTTACCCGCCCGGCCATCGGCAATTATTTTTGCACAAGCGGCTGGTTATTGAAGGCGCCACCTAAAACAACGGCGGACGCGCAATTGACAGTATCTTTATCCAAAGTTCTGCGCGCACCGCTGATGCCAGGCGTTAGGCGGCCAAACCCTGGCATTCGACTAACACAGACGGGGACAGCGATGACCTTGGCTGGGAAGACATTTCGGGCAATCGCGAATTCCAGCAATGGAACCATCAGCACCGATACGACCATGACGTTTGTCTCTGATGATGAACGAGGCATCCTCGGTGTGTACGCCGGTGGCGCGATCAGGACCGGCCAGGTGGTTGCGCGCAGGAAGGACGATTGCACCGTTGAGATGCTCTACCAGTGCGTCACCTTCTCCCACGAGCTCAAGGCCGGTCGAGCACTAGCGCGCTTCAGCCATACGCCCGACAAGACGCTCTGCATGCACTTGGATTGGCAATGGCTCACTGGCGACCAGAGCGGAGGCGTCTCCGAATGGGTGCTCGAAGCCTCTTGAACGTGGCGCGTCCGTGAGCCGCCGAACAGCGACATGCCAGCGGACCCGCAAGCAGCATGTCTCTTAAACACCATCGCCAGCGCGCGCCGCTGATGCCGAGCGTTAGCGCGCTGGAGGGGTTTTTGCTTAGGGAAACGGAGAACTGCTATGCGAAAGAGGATCCCCTTAAGAAGTCCATTATTTTGCTTGGCTTTCCTGATGCTGGCGGTCTGTCCTCAGCTTGCTCACGCTCAGTCTTCAGCGAATATTCACCAAGCCACCCTGATGGAGTTGGACCAGAAAACGAAAGAGGTCTCAACGGAAGAGGTTCGGAAGATTCTCGCGGAGAAGAGTGCAACTGTTTTTGACGCACGCCCTTTCAAAGAGTACGCGATCAGTCATATCCCAGGCGCGGTCAATGTTTCGGCCAAGCCGGGGGTGTCCATGTCGCTCTATATCTCGGATGTCGCCGAAATCGGACGCGTAGTGAAGGGCAGTAAAACAGCTCCGATAGTCCTGTACTGCAACGGACCCTTTTGCGGGAAGAGCAAGCGACTGGCCGCTGAACTTTTGGATGCGGGTTACACGAACGTCCAGAGGTATCAACTCGGTATTCCGGTCTGGCGGGCACTCGGCGGGTTGACGCAAATCGAGCCTGAGGGAATTCGGTATCTGATCGAGAACGACCGAACCGCGGTGTTTATTGATGCCAGAGAGGCCGCCGAGTTCAAGGCAGGCAGCACTGCGCAGGCGCGTAACATTCCGCAAAGTGGGCTTAAGCCTGGGAAAGATGTTGGTGAGGTTAAGGCGGCCAAAGACGACGGCCGTTTGCCGATGGAGGACCACAACACACGTATCATTGTCTTTGGTAAGACAGCAGAACAGGCTAGGGCTGTGGCGGAAGCGATTGTGGGGGAGGCTTTTCACAATGTGTCTTTCTTCGATGGAAGCTTTGAGCAATTCAGATCAACATTGCGGCCTTAGGCGGGTCACCTAACATCGGGATGCACCCGACCGCGAATCAGCTTGGCTGACATCGTGAACCTGGCCGCGGCGTTGATGCGCGACGGGTGATGCCGGGCGTTATGCGACCGATGTCCACGAGATCATTGATTGGAGGTAAGTATGGTAAAGGACATTTTCCGCGACCGTGAGCGTGCTGAGGAGGATGTTTATTTCCGTCAGCAGGATGCCCAGCTGATCGCGAAGCTGCGTCAGAAGGCGCAGTTGAGCGAGATTGCCCACGCGCTGGCAGAGAAACTTCACGCGGACGAACCGGCGCTTCTCGAGCGCATCCAGAAGCTCGGCGTCACTCTCGACACGGGCTCGGCGTTCATCCTGGCGCCGCTGGTCGAAGTCGCGTGGGTCGATGGCGACGTCAGCCAGGGCGAGCGCGACACCATTCTGCAGATCGCGAGGCAACGCGGCGTGATGCCGGGGTCTGCGGATTATCGTCAGCTTCTTGATTGGCTGGACCACCGCCCATCCGACGAAGTCTTCCGGACGGCATTGGAAGCGATCCGTATCGGCCTCTCTGTCCTTCCGCCCGACGAACTGGAACAACGAATCGCGACCATGATCAAGGCGTGCGAAGACGTAGCGCAAGCCGGGGGCGGGATCGCACAACTGTTCCAGTTGGACGGCGTCTCCTACGCGGAGAGCGCTGTGATTGCCGCGATCCGCCGCCATCTCGCAAAATAAGATACGGCAGCGGTCTAGCGCGCTATCTCGAAAGCAATCCTGTCCGTTACAGAACCCCGACGTGTCGGGGTTCTGTAACGGCGGGGACTCCCAATTAGTGCCGTCAACCTTATAAGGCGGTCCTTTACCAAATGATTTTAGCGGTGCAGACTAAACTCGAGCTGATGGCGAAAGTCGGATAACACCACGAAATCCGTACTGATGCTGCAGATCATCCATACAATACTTAGTATGTCGCTGATTTGTTATGAAGCCCTTTTCTAATCTGAATGAGATCCTGTTAGATGGCCATTCGTTTCAATGCGACATGCCGGGGAATGGAAATCAGACCGTAACAATCTCGATTCACCAAATCGGAGCCCTTGTTTTAACCTCGGGAAAATTACTCGCATGGGATCTCTTTATGATTCCTGATGAGCGCTATGTCTTTAAGAGGAGCCTCAATCCAGGAAGATATCCGGTGGATATTAGTGTCGCTGACTTTCATCCAGGTGGTCACTCACGCATCGCGTGTGCAAGGCTCTCCATCAGTGAAGGCCAAACTGTCAGGTGGGAACTTGCAGCGATCAACAATCCGGATAACGAGAGTAGTGAGGATATAGACAACTATGGCGTTGACTCCGGAACTGGCAGTTTTATGGACGCTGATGCGGCCCAAGTCGTAGCCCCGTTAGTATGGGAAGAGCAAAACGGGAGCGACAAGTTCGAACGTTTTTGTGACAAGGTTATTGCCGAAATGGAGAAGCGCCATAGCTCGGCAAGTTGGGCGAATACGCGAATAAGCGAGTCTAGCGAGGCGAATGTGGTTACATTCTCATCTGGATGGGGTGATGGTGGGTATGCGTCGTATTGGGGTTACGATGCGACAGGCAAATTGACAAGTCTAGTCACCGACTTTGCCCTCTTTCCTACGAACGAAGCGACATAACGAAGCCTTGCAGCTGACGGTGATAGCATTGCCGGCCGGAAAAGGATTCATGTAAATTCTTGGGCTATTATTATTTCTTTCCCTGCCTATCTCACTTATTGCGCCAGGCAATCTCGAAAGCAATCCTGTCCGGTACAGAACCCCGACGTGTCGGCGTAGCGACCGGGTCGAACTAACCCTAGAAGCTTACTGATTCGATAAACGTCTTTCGCATAGTGGTTCGGTAGGGTTGTAACCTTGATACCACGGGACCTTTATCCTAGCGTCGACCCGGTCGCTACACCGACACGTCGGGGTTCTGTACCGGAGGGGACTCCCAATTAGTGCCGTCAACCTTATAAGTCCGTCCTTTACCAAATGATTTTAGCGGTGCAGACTGGACTCGAAGTGAGGGCGAAAGTCGGATAACACCACCAAATCCGTACTTGTGCGTCAGATCATCCATACAATACTTAGTGGGATTTCTTCTTTAATGGAAAGGAGAGCAAGATGCCAGACGTGGTTCCGTTTTTGACCTATGAGGACGGCATTGCCGCCCTGGAATGGTTGGCGGAAGTGTTTGGATTCGCGGAGACAGCTCGCTTCACGTCTTCCGATGGGAGGCTCTCTCACGGAGAAATGTCGATCGGGGATGGACTAATCATGTTGGCCAGTCCGTCGGCGGACTATGAAGGCCCCAAGCGACATCGTGGCAACTGCGAGATTGCCGCCTCATGGTCCGCTCTCCCATGGATCATTGATGGTGTTCTCGTCTATGTTGAGGACGTCGATGAGCACTTTGCTCGGGCTAAGGCCGCAGGAGCCGTTATCTTGTCTGAACCCGAGGATGGGCCGCCAGCGCGACGATATCGAGTTGAGGATCTGGAAGGACATCGATGGATGTTCATGGCACGAAACTAGTCCGCACGCTATTCACGATCGCAACGGGAGTGGCACGCGGTGCCGCCTAAAACAAAGCCTTGCAACCGACGGCGCGATAGCATCTTTCTCAACTAACCTTTTACCTTCAGCTTGAATGCTGATCGCGCGACGGCAGCTGAAGGCCAGCGTTCGGCTTCTCCTCTCCCCGTCGCGGAGTTGAGCGAAAGGCCACCACGGTTCAACTAGAGACTTCGAAGTGAACCTGGTGTGCAGGCGTTGTTCTAAATATCTTTTGACATGGAGGACACGATGGCTACAAAAAAGAATCCATCCGCGGAAGCACCAACGATTCGAAAGGAAGTTCGAATATCAGATCGGAAGAAGGCGCGGGCTTCTAAGGCACGTGGGCCATCGGCCGCCAAGGGCTGTGATGACTGCCGCGCCGCGACCGCCTTCCACGCCTGGCGCAGCGTCACGATGCCGCCCTCATGGAACATGGGAGTACATTTCAGCATCGCGGGAATACCTGCTCCGGGTAAACGGGCTGTAATTGAGCTGGTCACGGCAACTATTACAGTCCCTGCGGGAGAGAAAGCACGCCTCAGGATGTTCACCGGTTTGGGCCAGGCCGCATCCAATCTGGACTTTGTCCTGACCTCGCAAGGAATTGTTTCTGGTAAAGAAGTGCTTGTGGCGACCCACTCTGTGCGCGTCTATTCTGACAACTTGATTGATTTCAACGTGAACCGTGACAACCCACAGACACCTGGCGATGCTTTTATCTGTATCTCGGGATACCTGGTGGATGTATAAAGAGGAGCCGGGCCCTTGCCTGACACCTCATTCAAATCCCGTCGGTGTGCACAGACCAAAACATTCTGGCCGGTGGCAAGTTCCAGATGAAGATGGGTGTGTGCCCAGGATAGGCGCTTCCTTACAGAGCGAAGCATAACAAAGCCTAGCATCTGACGGCGCGATAGCGTGCTTCTCAGGAACTTCTTTCCTTCAGATTGAATGCTGATCGCGCGCGCAACTGAAGGCCAGCGTTAACCGGACACCAGTCGGAAAGGGACGGAGGACTTACGGGTCTCATCACGATCGTCGGTGGCATCTTCTTTCTGATCGGCGCCGGTCTATCTATCGTCGCGGGGCGGCACTTCGTCCGTGGGCGGGCGTTCATTCGGAATTCGACGGTGGTGCCGGGCGTTGTAGTCGCGGTGAGAGAGGAACGGGACGGTATGGAGACCCAGCGCTTTTGCTACGCACGAGTGCGCTTTCAAACGGCTTCCGGCCGAGACATTACATTCGAGTCCGGCATGGCCCGCGGGGGCGCTGCATGGAGGACGGGGGAGGTTGTATCGGTTCGCTACCGGCGAGATCAGCCGGAGGTCGCCGAACTCGACAGCTTTGCGTCGCTTTGGGGTCCGACGCTTCTGTTTGCGTTGTTGGCCGTCGTGTTCGTAGGCGTGGGTGTTGGCGTCTGGTTCGGCCTCATACCGGAATGAGTATCCGGATCTCGATGCGCGACGAAGAGTGCGAAGTCCGCTCGGCTGAAGGCCGGCATTCGGCGGCTCGTGAAAGAGAGCTTGATGAGCGAAGGACCATTGACCATTAAGTTCATTGCAGCGGTGCCCCAGTTCACTGTCTCGGACGTGGTGCGGACGGCCGAATACTACCGGGACGTTCTCGGTTTCCAAATCGCCGGATATTGGGACGGAGAAGGAGTTAGCTTTGCTACAGATCCTCCTCCGGTGTTTGCCATCGTGTGGCGCGATCAGATTCAAGTGTTCTTCAGCCGAACCGATCAGCCTGAAGTTCGGGCCAGACCGATCGAAGGCGCGCCCGATGCCTACCTTCGGGTGACAGGGATTGACCCGCTGGCGGAGGAATTGCGGACCCGCGGCGCCGAAATCCTTGACGGCCCGGAAGATCGAATCTATGGGCAACGTGAACTCGTGATTACGGACTGCAATGGTTTGATCCTATGCTTCGGTGAGGACACGAGTGGGCGAGCCGCTGAAGCGCATCGTTAGATTTCTTTCCTTAACCGAGGGTATAAGAAACATACCAGTTGATCGCGCTCCGGCTGAAGGTCAGTGTTCGGCTTTCCTTAACGTCCTAAGGAGTATACTTCCTCACATGAACTCAGAGTTCGAATGGGATCCAGTCAAGGCAGCGTCAAATCAAAGGAAGCACAGCGTTTCCTTTGAAAGGGAGAAATATGAATCAGGAGCTGAATAAAGAGACCGATGCTGGCATGTTGGAGGAGTACGACTTCAGCAATGGGGTTCGAGGCAAGTATGTGGAGCGCTTTGCAAAGGGCTGCAATGTCATTGTTCTTGACCCGGATGTTGCACAAATCTTTCCAGATTCAGAGTCGGTTAATCAAGCCTTACGTGGGTTGGCTGAAGTCATCCGAAATCAGACCGGGAAAGCGCGGTCGTGAAGTTAGCACGCACGCCGAAACAAAGCCTTGTACCTGACGGCGCGATAGCATGCTCTCAGGTAATCTTGTCCTCGCGGGTTGAATGCTGATCGCGCGCCGCAGCTGATGGCGGGCGTTAGACGGCCACAAAGATCCGAAAGAGGTTTAGTCGAAGACTCAAAAAGAGATAATTGTGAGGTCATTTCTTACTCGAACAGCGTTAGCCCTGGTACTGCTATCTTTGGCCCATGTCGCTGATGGGCAGACGCAGGACAAAGCGGATCGACTAACCAGGTATTTCGAAACCACGGCCGTAAAAGGAAACTTCAGCGGTGCTATTCTGGTTGCCGAACATGGCAAGCCTCTAATCTCGAAAGCATACGGTCTAGCTAATGCCGAGCATAAGGTGCCAAACACTACGAAGACAAAGTTCGGCATCGGGTCGGTCACCAAGCAGTTCACCGCCTCGGCCATCATGATGCTTCAGGACCGGGGTAAACTCAGTGTCTCCGACCCGATAGACAAGTACCTCGACGACATCCCTGACCAATGGAAAGGAATCACCATCCATCAGCTACTGAGTCACACGTCGGGGCTGATGCACTCCTGGGCGCTACCGGAATTCGAAAAGACGATAAGGATTCCCGCGACGCCGGAACAAACGCTCGCCAAGTTCAAGGGTCAACCGCTGGTGTTCAAACCGGGCGAGGGGTTCCGCTACAGCGGGCTGGGCTATTTCATACTCGCCCGGGTGATAGAGAAAGTCAGTGGCAGCACCTACGATGCCTTCTTGAAGGAGAATATCTTCGTCCCCCTGGGAATGAGCGATACCGGTTCTGATCACCCGGCGCCCGTCATAGCTAACCGCGCATCCGGGTATGTCTTTAGTAAGGGGCATCTGGAAAACGCGCCTACAATGTACATGCCGATATTTAGCGGGGGCGGAAACCTCTACTCCACCGTTGAAGACCTTTTCCGTTGGGACCAGGCACTCTATTCCACTAAGGTCGTATCGAAGAAGTCCTTCGCGACCATGACGACTCCGGTGCGAAATCACTACGGGTATGGCTGGGAAATGAGTGAAGGGCTCGGGCACCGGGTAATGGCGCACGGCGGGAGCTTACCAGGCTTCACATCTTTCATCGCCCGCTATGTGGATGACCAAGTCACAATCATCGTACTGAGTAACGTGACGAACATCCCCGCGAGTCAGGTGAGCGAGGACTTGGCGGCCGTAGTGTTTCAAGAGGGCGCCGGCTCAAAAAAGGAAAGGGGCGCCAAACCGAGATGAGGCAAGGAGAACTTCTCTAATGTCGACACGGCGGCCTAAACAGTTCCTGTATTTACTCCTCCTCAGCGCACTCGCTGCTTGCATCCCGACTTCGACTACAAATGGGCAGACAAAACCGAACAGGATCGTCTCCATGAGAGCGCAACTCTTCTACGAGGACAAAGGAACGTTTTCCCAGGAGGACGCCGCTGAAGATGATCATGGTCCACCGTATTCCCCACCAAAGTTTTGGAACACGCCAATGCAGTATGAAAACCGATCCTCTTCCGTGCTCGTAGTAGTTGAAGTGTCCGGGGAGGGAAACAGCGAGGCGCGCCTGGAATTCATCGCGAGATATATCCCGTTCACCAGAGCCTCGAAAGAGATTGTGGTTCGGCGAGTCGTGCCAGTTAATATCTCGATCAAGGCAGGAGCCAAACCGGACCACTACTTTGTAGGCTTTTGGTTGTATGAGACCGGTTGCAACCCGGTGAAGCTGTCGGCGCGAATTCTGGGAAAACGGCGAACAGCTACCGTCAGAAAAGCGATCAAGTTCGACTGCGGCGAGTGAACATAGGAGTCAGTTGTTAGTGGTCCGTGGTCCGTTGTATTTCGTGCCGGCAGCTAACAACAGCATGCAGCGGACCCTCAAGTAGCTTACCTCTCATGCTTGTTAAGGCCGGCGTTCGGCTGCTAACAAGCTGAAATGAACGTAGGAGAAGTTGATGAGCGATACAACCACCATAATGGCCGCCTTAGAAGATGCCCCGCTAACAGTAAGGAGGGCGTAGACATTGAAGCTCATTCAGAAGCTTTTTGCCGTCGGGTACTCAGGCATTATCTTTCTGTTCATCTGTTGCGCCATCTCTTTAATCGTTTTTGCCGTACTGGAATTGTGGCACGGGATCAACCCGAGTGCGACTTTGCCCTTACGAGAACGATTCAATGCCGTCCTGGAATGCATCGGGCTGCTGACCATCGCTGTAGTCGCCCTCGAACTCAGCCAAACGATCCTTGAAGAGGAAGTTCAGCGAGAGGTACAGGTGAGTTCACCAACGCGCGTGCGCCGATTCTTGTCGCGGTTCATGGTAGTCGTCATTGTAGCCCTCTCAATCGAAACTTTAGTGTCAGTCTTTGTGTTCGCTCATGAGGATGCGTCGCGATTGCCGCAAGCTGCTTCCATCGGGATTGCGGCGGGCGTGCTGCTGGCCGCGTGGGGCATATTCATCAGATTGAACAAGAGCGCCGAAGAGATCGAGCCGGAGGCGATGGAGCGGGCTAAAAACGAAGATCGGAAGGTCGAGTAGGTAAAGAGCGCGTACGATTTGAAAGCTCGCATAACCGGGTGGAAGGGCGGCTAAAAATCAAGTGCGATTACAGGTCGCAGGCAGTGAACAGATGGAAATCATCGAAAGACTTGAAGCGACAAAAGCGGCAACGCTTAAGTATTACGGCTTAGGCGATGAGCACCTTGTTAAGAGTTATGGCCCAGGGAAGTGGACGGTCAGGTATATCCTGCATCACCTGGCCGATGCCGAAACCGTCCTTTACGACCGCGTCAGACGTGTTATTAGCGAGCCGAAGCAAGTGCTCTGGGCCTTTGACGAAAGTGCGTGGGCGAAGGGGTTGGATTATGCGAACGTGCCGTTAGAGTTGTCGAGGCGTATTTATTCATCCGTGAGAGACGGAATCATCTACCAGGCCCGCCTGCACTACGAAGACAGCGGCCATCTTGAGTTTGTGCATAACGAAACTGGAGTGCGCACTCTGAAGGAAGAGTTTGACAAGGTCGCCACGCACAATCAGCACCATCTTGAACAGATCAAGATGGCGTTGGATGCTTCTTGAAAGAGTAATTTAGGCGGCCAAAGCACCCTTGACGCAAGCCGTCCTGAGAACTATAAGCACGGCCGCTTTCGTTGACCAAAGGCGCGAAAATCATGTCAGACGAGAAGCAAGAAAACAGAATCAAGCTGGAAGACTTGGAAGCACCAGAAAAAGAATGGATCAGGGGTGGGATGATCACCTTCCCCCCTCGAAGACCAATTGGAGATGGTTGTCCTTGATGCGGGACCACGTCACGAAGCACATCAGGGCGGGCGGAGTAAGCCACCTCGAGTTGCTTGTCCGGCTAAGGTTTTGGTAATAGCCGGTCAACGTGCGCGTTGGGCCGCTGTCGTGTTTCTTCGTCGGAACTACTGGACTATTCCGAATCGTATTCAAAGTTTATGATTCGGACTCTCAAAATTGCAGCGTGGCTTGCCATGCTGATCCTGGCACTGCTCATCGCAGTCATCTCATTCCGGTACTTTATTCTTAGCCCCGAGTTGGCAGCAGGCCCTCCGCTGGCAAAGAGATTTGCTCAATACATTACACCTCTGTTATTCCATGCCGGCGGTGGCATAGTCGCGTTATCTCTCGGCCCATGGGGGTTTTGGAATGGCCTTCGCAACAGGTATCTACGCCTACACCGCTGGATGGGACGGATCTACTTGTTGGCAGTCCTCGTTGGAAGCATAGCGGGGCTCTATTTGGCAGCGACAGCTTTTGGTGGACTCCCGACGCGCATCGGCTTTGGTATGCTGGGGGCGCTCTGGTTGATTAGTGGTGTAATGGCGTATCTGCACATCCGTAGAGGTAATGTGCAGATACACCGGCAGTGGATGATTCGCAATTATGCCTTGACGTTCTCCGCGGTCATGCTGAGGCTTTGGCTGCCGCTGTTTTTTTCGTTGGGATACGAATTTACCGAAGCGTACACAACCGTTGCCTGGCTCTGCTGGGTTCCTAATCTGTTAGTCGCAGAGGTCATCATCAGCAACGGGAATGCCCTGGCCAAAAGACAACCAGCTAAGCTAAGTGCTGTGAATGTCCGTGCGGCATAAAGAGAGCCTTCCGCTGCGCCGCGCGATCAGCATTCAACCTGAAGGAACAAAGTGACTTAAGAAGCATGCTATTGCGCCGTCAGCTGCAAGGTTTGTTAGATGCTGCCGTGATTTTCAAGCTCGCCGATTGAAATAAAAATTGGAAAACTCTTGAGACTGCGATGACTGCAGAACAAACTTCCACGACGAAAAACCGTTGGGTCTGGATTATTCCGGCGGCCGGCGCCGTCATAGTCATCAACCTCGCAATCCATATGCTGTACATGGTGGCGTACTACCACCTTATCAATCCGGGTCAAGGCACGGCGCATTATCACGCACACGCGGAGTTGAGCGCACCATACTCGAGTATTATTGTCGGGACGCCGTTGATGTTCCTCGTCTGCCGATGGATAGGCAAAAAGTTTGCGGCGCGGTTTAGCGGTACCGCCGCGTTACTCGTCTGGTTAGTATATTTCCTTATCGATATAACCGTGATTGTGTTTGCGCGGGAGTCTAGCCCTTTGGCGTTGCTCTTTGTTATTTCTTTCGTAACGAAGTTCGCCGCAGCTTATCTTGGCGGGCTCGCTCATGGCCGTTTCTACGGTCCGGGGCGGACATGAGTGTAGTCAGGTTGGGAGGGTCATTTCATTTCCCCGCCGGACAACCTGCAAACGCGCGGCTTACGAAGTAGCCGTAGCTCGCCCCGTAGGTTCCGCCGCCGGCGTAGTCCTGCTTAATATTCACCCAGAGGATCCGGCAGAATCCGTCGTCACGGTTCGGGTACTGCGCCCAGATCACACCGTGCTTATAGCGGGCAGTAGGAAGGCCGAAGCTGTTTTTATCGATCAGCCAGTTTGCCTCGTCTATTCCAACCTTAAGTACCTTGGCTTGTGCTATGTCGTTGACCGCGCTCAGGAGGGCGTTCTTTTCCGCTGGGGTTCCCAGCGTGTAACCTCGTGGACCTGTATAGCCGGGCAGAGTTTTTCGGGCGACGGCGGCCAGCCCGTCGAGGGCTGGTTCCATGCACTTAACAAAATCCTCGGGCGACTCTCCCAGCCATTCCTTCCGTCTAGATGGCGAAAGCGCCGCTTCTAAATAGAGATTCTTCCGGTCACTGAGCGTCGACACGTAATAGTCTCGCAAACCCGGCCTGAACTCCTCGGCCTCCTTTCGCGTTTTTCCGAGGTCCGTGAGGTGAACGTTGGTAACGGCGTCGCGGCTGCAATCTTTTACTACCGGCGTGGCTACCAGCGCTTTGTATTCCGTCTCGGCCTCGGCAAGTTTCTTCTTGATCTCAGCCAGCACCTGGTTGCCCGTTGGTTGGCCTATCCAATTGATCTGCTTGCTTCGCCATGCGGGATACTTTTGCAGCAAGTGTTCCATGATGAGCTGCGCATGGCGCCCCGCGACCACCACATCGCGCCAATCGCTGTCGGGCACCGGCAGTTCGGTTCTTCTAATTACGCCGTAGAGGTCATCTGCAACGGATAAGAGTCGGTCCTCCGTCAGATCCTCCATCGGCGGATCGGAAAACGCGGTGGATAAAGGCCCCTGGGCCGCATCGCTAAGAATGCTGGCATCGCGCCACATCAAGATAGAGGCATTGTGAAGGACCGCAGCTGTTTCCTTAATCGTGTCTGCCATCTCGCCTTTGAGGCTGCCGTCAGGGCCTTTGAGATAGCCGTAGTAACGCAGGGCCGGAAAGATTTGTGGCTGGATGGTAAGCCAGGAACCGCCGATGTTCTCATCGCGCCGATTGGCACGTTGATACAAGGCGTGGGCGGCGGCCAAACTAGCCGCGGCCTCGGCGTATTTCTTCTGGTTGAAAAGTGTGTCGCCTTCCTCGACTTTTTTCACAAAGGCGTTGAGTTCCTGGTTCGCGCGCGAGTCTTGAGCGCGCACAATTAAAGTGCTATGTAGCGCAACAGCGCACACCAACAGCACAAAGCGTCTCATCCAACGTGTCATCGGACACTCCTTTATCTTTGGGTTTTGGTCGGCACCTGGGCTCTTTGGAAAGCCAAGGACATTATTCCATCTGCGACAGAGAGAACAAGTTCTTGACCTCGTTGCCGAGCCAGAAAGGGCGTCAGTTTATCATGTATGTTGACGATGCGTTTATCTCACGCCGGCATGTGTTTACATGAGTGGCGGGATGAGCGACGCTATTGGCTGATCTCTCCAGACGGGTGATGGTGGGCGTTCGATGCCGCTTGAATTCCTTCTGCAGTTGAATGTGGAGAATTAAGATAAGAAAGACTCTTGCGCTTGTTATCCGTTTTGCCTCAAAAGTGTTTGAGACCTGTGAAGGTTCGGCTTCGCCGCCTCACATCCGGCGGCAAGGCCGATTTGACTCCTGACTCTACTCTTGAGGCAAAGCTCTTGTTATCCGTTTATGACAGACGCCGCTGAAGCGCAACGTTCGACGCTTTCGTATGCCCGTAACTGCTCTTACATGTGCTCACTGTGGAACTGAGAATTCTGTGGCTCAGTGCTCTAAATGCGAGCGCAGTTTTGTCATAACGACAGCACACCTTGCTGGCAGATTGCGCGACTTCGACGCAGGGCCAGTAGCCAATGCAAATGGTCCGCTGTCTCAAATATGCGATTTTTGTAGCTACCGGGCCTTGGGCGACTTGGAGGCTGCTGTATCTTCCGGGCTTCGTCAACGGACCTGCGCAGCTTGCCACACAGAATTTCTATCAGGACATGGCTTATGATTATGCGTCGAACAAACTCTAACGCCGCCGCCAAAACAGTTGATATGAACGAAGGAGCAGTGAATGAGCGATACAACCGCCTTAATAGCCGCCTTGGAAAATGCGCCTGGTGTCATCATTCCCCTTATTCGTGAGGTGCCGCCCCAGTTCCTGAAGCGTCGGCCCAGCCCGACGAAATGGTCCGCTTATGAACACGCTTGTCATCTCTCCGGCAGTGATGGGCCATTCCGCGAGCGCCTCGATTTGATGCTATCTGCTCAGGCGCCTTTCATAAGGTCCATCGAGAATTCTCCAGAGGTGGAATCGGGAGCGCTACTTAGCGTTGATCTGAACGAATCACTCGACCGGTATGTCAGAGAGCGCGCCAGTCTGGTTAAGAGGCTGAAGGAACTATCGGTGGAGGATTGGCAGCGAACGGCAGAGCATGAGGCATTCAGTCATTATTCGGTATGGATCATGTTCCGGCATCTGCTGAACCACGAGATGTTTCATGCCTACAGGATTGAAGAATTGCTGCTAAAGAAGGACTGGGAATAGGCAGAAACTACAGCAGGTCTAAACAGACTACGGAAACGTGTTTTGCGGTGATGAGTAATGAGTGATGCAGAAGTTGTGCAATTGCAGGAGAAAAATTTATGAGAAATCATTTTCGCGGAAATAGTCAGCAATTGAAATCCACCCGGCTCAATTCAAGGAATCTTCAGCCGCTGGTGGTTGCCGTGTTTTGTCTATTTTTGGTTGTTTCCTGCAAACTGTTTACGAAGAACTCTGCTCCCGCTAACAACACCGGCAACTCGAATGGATCAACCGCAAGTGAGTCAAAGTCTCCGTCTTACGATAGGGAAAAATTTCAAAAGCTGCTCGACGCCGGAACCGCAATCGAACAAATGAATTTGCCTGTCAAACGCGATCCTCAGCCGATGTTGAAGGGCAAAGTGTTCGTTTTTACAAACGTCGAGGCGAGTAGAGGGAAAGGTTACGACGATGGCATTTCGAGTTACAGAAAAGCAGACAGTCTTGAAGAACTGCAAACGGCAATTCGCGTCAATTGTCGGAAAGGAAAGTCTCTCGGCACTTTTCAGAACAACTCAAACGGCATTGACAGTCGCGCCGAAGGTTTTGGGATCGATTGTGAGGTGGCGCTGATTGATTATCCGGCGCGCGCAATTTTTGAGCAAAAAAACTTTTCCAACAATGAAAGCCAGGATTTGATTTCGAGTAAAAACGTGAGGGCAGGTGTTTACTTGAATCCGCCGCCGGTCGGCGACATTACGCGCTATCTCAACTCTTTGCCAGTTGACCGAGTTGATCCCGAGATGACCTCACTCGACGAAAAGGAACTAATCAAACTCCCGACAACGGTTAGTCTAAATTCGGATGCCGCGCTCAAGGGAAAAATAAAATTAGCCCGGCAATATGAGGAAGCCCACATTAGCCAGGCGCCGGTCATAATAGACGGGTATCTCAGCAGTATTTTCCCGAGCTCCAAACTCGCCACAAAACCCGAAGAACTTGAAACACTGGTTAAAATCGTGTGTGGGAGAGGCGACAAAATCGGTCAGACTGGAAAAACCGCGCAGTATTCCAACCGTTGCGTGGTTTCGCTGATTGATTACAAGTCTCTCACCGTCGTCGCCCAAAAAACTATTGAGAATAAATCTTTGGACACTAATCCGTCCGCGGAAAGTGCGGGCGTCAAAATCTGGGTAACCAAATTTCCCGCGGCGGAAATTGAAAGTTATTTGAAGAGTCTTCCAGCGTCGTAACCTGTTGCCCACTGAGTTCGATGGACACGGAAAAGGAGTAATCACATGAGAACAAGGTTGCTGATCATGAGTGCAATACTCAGCTTACTGGCAGTCACCCCCGCCCGCGCAGTCAAGGTGTACAAGGTGACCAGCCAGGGCTTGGCAGACGTCAAGGTATACGTGACCGACAGCGAAGGGCTGGCGGACTGTATCATCTACGTCGAAACCAGTAGGGGACTGGCCGATGGCAACGCAAGGTGGTACTACGAGGACAGCGAGGGGCTGGCGGACGTGAAGGTGTACTTTACCAACAGCGCTGGGCTGGCCGACGTGAAAGTATATTTCACAGATAGCAGAGGGCTGGCCAAGTGCGACGTGGATTGGAAGAGTTACAAGAAGTGACGACGTAGTCTCATTGAATAGCAGCGCGCCCAACAGAGCCCGGCAGCTGACAGCGCGATAGCATGCTTCTAGTAACTTGTTCCCACGCGCTTGAATGCTGATCGCGCGCCGCAGTTGAGGGCCAGCCAGCATTGGGCCACAATCAGAACTTGGAGGAAGCCTCATGTCCGATCAAATCCCGGATGAAACGCCCACACCCAAGGCGGAGATTTTCATCTCACGGAATAACCAAACTCACGGCCCTTATCCGTGCAATGTTATTGAGAACTGGATTCATACCGGCAAAATAAATCGTTACGACCTTGCCTGCACCGACACAACCCCTTGGCAACCTATCGCAAGCTTCTGAATGATTTTCCGACGGCTAAATTTGTAACAATGATTTACGCTATTCTTGATCCGAACAAAAGAACTGTCACCTTTGCCAGCGCGGGACATCTCAGTCCTCTACTTGTTGATTCAAGAGGCGCGAGCTTTTTGGAAACTGATGCCGGTTTGGCATTGGGAATATTTGATTGTGAATTTTCCGAACACGAAATACAGATGCAGGCGGGAAGCCGTCTTTTCCTATATTCGGACGGTATTACTGAAGCAAACAATTCATCCTTCGACGAATATGGAGTGATTCGCCTGCTTGACCACGTTTCAAACCCTTCGGCTTCGGTTCAGAGTCTTTTAGATGATGTCAATATCTTTACGTCTGGCTTTCCCGCCACCGATGACATAACGATTGTTCTGGTCCAGGCGCGTGAGTAACCCTACTTGAATTTGGCTCGGGCGCAGCTTGAACAGGGGCTTTCAGCGGACGCGCGATAGCATGTTTCTCAAGTAACTTTCTTTTTCCCTCAGCTTGACTGCTGATCGCGCGTGCCAGCTGAAGCACAGTCAGGTCGGATTCACGAACCAACCCGAAATCACGCGAAAATTAGTCCAGCGTTAAGCGTCGAAAAGAAACTGTTTCGAGGCACACGTGTCGACGCTCAAGACGAAACCCACTGAAGTCAGTTGGCGAGAGGGACATTACTGGGTCAATAAGGCCCGCTTCGGCTCATGATACGAATTCGCGATCTTCGGGGCGATCTCATCGAGCCAGCCATTGAGTTCGCTTTGCGTAAACCATTTGCCCTTCAACATCACGCCCGCACGATTCTTGGTAGCTTCAATATTTTCGAGCGGGTTCGCGTTCAACAAGATCAGATCCGCCACTTTTCCTTTCTCGATCGTGCCGACCCTGTCGAGCGTTCCCAAAAATTCCTGAGGATTGCGCGTACCGGCCGCCAGGACGGCATAGTTTGAGATACCGGAATCTTTGAGAGCCTTCAGCTCGTGATGCAGCCCAAAGCCGTACAGCCACAAGAATTCAGGAGTGTCCGAACCGGTCATTAGTTTGCCGCCGGCGTCGTGAATTGCCTTGATAAGTTTTTCGCGGAGCTCGACCCAACGCGCGCGTTTTTCAACGGGGACGGTCTGCAGCATTCGATTGCGCTTATAAAAATCGAACCACTGTTGCTGCACCTTAGCGGGGTAGAATTTGAAGTCCGGCTGCGCCCGAATCTCTTCTTCTGTTCGGAGACGGCCGAACGAGTTTTTCATAAAATGATGTGTCGGATTTACAAATGGGTTGGACGCGACGGTCTTGCGGGCGATCTCCGGGATCTTGCCTTCATCCATGTAGTCAAAGCTCTTCCAGTTCTCGGGATTATAGATGTATAGGTCCGAAACCGAGCCTTTCATGGGCGCGTCGGACTTGATCAGCAGTTCCATATAGCCGTCGAGGTGTTCGATCTGCTGGCGCGCTTTCCACGCCCGCTCGACGCCAACGAACCTACTATCCGCGTGGCCCACCACGCGGATGTTTTGCTTTGCCGCTTCATCTACAGCCGCCTCGTAAACCTCGGCCTTGATGTAGGTAGTTATTTTGATGAAGTCGTAACCAGCGGCTTTTGATTTCCGGACAGCCTCGCGGGCCTCATCAGGAACGTTGACCACGAAATTGTTTCCCTGTTCGCGTCCCGTAAGATGCGGCGATGCGACAAAGATCGTCGGCGCCGTGATCTCGCCTTTGGCAGAACGGGTCCGCAACGCGAGTAGCTCAGGCGTCCCGATCATAAACCGAATGGTCGTAACGCCGTTTGCAACCATCACGCGCAATTCATCGGGTGCGATCGAATCCGGATACTCCTCGCCGTCCGACAGCAAATGCGTGTGCATATCTGCGAGGCCCGGGATCAAATACTTTTTCGCGGCATCTACACGAAGCGCGTCCTTCGGTATCTTCACCTTCTTTGCGTCGCCGATCTCGGCGATGACCCCTTGTCGCACGATGACTGTTTGATTCGCTAACACGCGCTCGCGATCCATCGGAATCACGTTAACGCCGACAAAGGCTGTGGTTTGCGCAGTGGTCACAACAACGGACGCGGCTAGAGTTAGGAAGATGAATAATAATGTTTTCATTTACCCTCTTTTGGTAACGGATTCTGCACGTCGAGCACCAATCGCCTCGCGGGATCTCAGCTCGCTAGTTTGATTGTCTTTCGATTTCCTCAGCTTTGATTTTATATTCTTCTGCCTTCACGTTTCCTACCATTTCAGAAGACGAATCTTCGGTGTCTTGTTATGAACCTAAGGATTGATCAAACTCATACGGCGCGATAGCATGTTTCTCAAGTAATTACTATACCTTAAGCCTGAATGCTGATAGCGCGCCGCAGTGAAGCAGGGTCAGGTGGAACGATCCCGAACCGACACAAAATCACGCGAACATTAGTCTAGCGTCAAGCGTCGAAAAGAAACTGCTCGGAGGCGCAGATGTCGAAGCTCAAAACCAAACCTACTAGAGTGATTGCCGAGAGTCACATTGCTGCCATCACGAACGAGGAGCAACGCAGTGACGCCCAGACGCTGGTTGCTCTCATGCGAAGAGTTACGGGGCAAGAGCCAGTGATGTGGGGTCCAACTATCGTCGGATTCGGGAGCTACCATTACAAGTACGCAAGTGGCCACGAAGGCGATTCGGCCATCGCTGGGTTTGCCGTGCGGGGAAGGGAATTGGTTGTTTACATCGCTCCGGATTTCGAAGGTCGTGACGCTTTATTGGCCAAGCTGGGAAAGCACAAGACTGGGAAGGTATGTGTCTACATGAGGCGCCTGGCCGACGTCGACCTGAAGGTCCTTGAGACGTTGGTCACCCGGTCGGTAGCAGATACCAAGCGTCGCTATCCGTAACCTAGTTAAAAGGACACCTAAAACTGTCTTGCACCAGACGCTCTTCGTGCGAGCCGGTGAATTCCACATGGCCGCTTCATGTTCCGAAGAAATCAGAGTTACTAGAGAAAGATTCTATCGTGCGGCCCAGCTTGAGTGCTGATTTCGCGCGTCGCCTCTGAAGGCAGACGTTGGATTGCTTGGAGAACAGGGCGTGCGGATAAGTAATGAACAACAAGAAGCGCTCAAGGGGCTAATCGTATTTTTTGCCCTGATTCTTTATGCACTCTGCGGATTGTTTGTGGCGTTTGCATATTGGATCCGCAGCTTTGATAGCGTAGCCAACTAAACGACCCGACGGCGCATTCGCATGGTTCTCAAGGATCCTTTTCCTTCCATCCCAGATACTGACCGCGCGCGCAGCTGAAGGAGAGCGTCATTCGGGCCTCCTGTGTGATGCCAGAAAGGTCAGGACGAAAGTTTATGAAAACCTGGAGCAAACTAATCCTGGTGCTTTTACTGGCTGGGTTGTGTGCTCGAGGTGTTGCACAGCGCGCTAACGAAACAGTGGCGGGTGAACTTGGCGACAAACTTGACGCACATCTCAAACATGCCGCAAGTAATGGTTTCGCCGGTGTCGTGCTGGTCATGAAAGACGGGCAAGTAATACTCTCAAAGGGCTACGGTATGGCAAACCGCGAGCGTAAAATTCCCGTCACGCTTGATACGATCTTTGACATTGGCTCGCTGGTAAAACAGTTTACCGCCGCTGCGATTCTGAAACCTCACGGAGAAAGATCAATTGGAACCAATCTAACGATCGGCTGTGTAACGCTTAATGAGAGCGAACTACTTCAGGTTGTTTGGGATCCTCACATTACTCCTCGATCTGGTTTTGTTTTGCTCTGCAGTCGATGCCCTGTCGACTGTCGCGTCAAGACCGGGGCCAAGCCTGCGAATTCTCGTTACCTTCATAACGGTCACTACGGTTGGAGTCGGGCTACTCTTCTTAAGGAAATGGGCCGCAATCTATTTCTCGCTCCCTTTGTTCCTGTTCGGGCTTAGGCTCTTTTGGACGTCTATAGAACAGGTCCCTTTTCCGTATAACCTACTCTGCATGTGTGAGGGTCTTTCATTGATGTTGCCGCTGATAGTCACCGTTTGTATTTGGCCCGAGTTAACATGGGGAGGAAAGTGGTTCTTCTGACGGCGCCAGCGAAGAATGCCTTGCAATAGACTCGCCCGTGAGCGGCCTTAATTCTTAGTTGCGTGGGCAAGCTGCTCAAGGCAGCGTTGGATAGCTGTTGAATTCCAGCATCGGTATAATCGCGACCGGAGGTGGAGATGACTTACAAAGTGGTCCTCCACGAGTCTGACGAAGGATTCAGCGTGTCCTGTCCTGGGTTGCCGGGATGTTGGTCTCAGGGCGTGACCGAAGAAGAGGCGCTTGAGAATATTCAGGATGCTATTGCTGAATATCTGGCAACATCGATGAGCTGGTGAAGGGCCAGGATGTTCGTGAGGTGAGGGTCGCGGTGTAATCGTGCCGAAGATTCCTGAAGTTAATCACCCCTCTGCGGTGAAAGCATTGGAGAAAGTGGGCTTTCCCATCGTCAGGCAAGGAAAACATATCGTCAGGTCAGATGGAGTTTGCATCCTCACAATCCCTCGGCACAATCCGGTAAATGCGTTCACGACCATCCGGCGGCAAAGCCGATTCCACTCCCGACTCTACTTTTGAGGCAAAGCGAGGCTTGTTATTCGTGGGTCAATGCTGATCGCGAGCCGCCGCATTGAAGGCCAGCGTTCGGCGTGCCTGTCTAATAATTTCAGGTAATCAACAACTAAACGAAGAAAACTAAAATGAGAAAACTAACCGCGATGCTTGTTCTGATTCTGAATCATTCATTTGTTGCGGCTCAGGCGAATCAAAATGTTTTGTTAACGGCTAAAACAGAGCCGCCCGTTTTACTCGACAGGGACAGCGTCACCCCTGGGATGACCGAAAGCGAATATAGAAAGCTGTTTGCCCCGCTTGCCAAGTATTCAGACTTTATCCCGATCAAACGCAAGCCAAAAAAATTATCCGCCGCCGCTAAATTCGGTCTTAATCTGGTCGTCAATCATAAAAATATCGGCTGGATACTCGACGGCAGTGAAGCTCGTGGCTACACGCTTTATGCAGATATTAACGGCGACGGCGATTTGACTAACGACGCTCAGCTCAAGCTTAGAAAAACGGACGGTAAATACTCTTATAAATTTCGTGAAGTACTGACCGAAACCGTCGGCAACCGGAAACAAAAATATCCGCTTGATTTGAAAATTGAAATATCCGAAACAAAAGCCGAAAAGAAATTGGGTCTGAAAATTAGCGACGTGACATTACGCCGCGGCACGCTCGACGTTGCCGGTCGTCAAATCGCTTTTGGACTCCGCGGCACGCAGGGAATTTACAACGGCGAATTTGATAACTTGTATTTCGATTTAAATGGCGACGGCAGGCTCGACACCGAAACCAAATACTCCGAAGAGGCTTATAAAATACCGGAGAAATACGTCAATATCGGCGACAAGACTTATGAGTTTTCGGTTGATCGTTACGGCGACAGTCTGACTTTGAAGCCGTTGGCGGAGAAGATGCCCGCCCGCGCAAGTTTAAAGGCGGGAAGCGCGGCGCCGGATTTTTCATTCAAAGACTTGAAAGGAACGGAGCGAAGGCTTTCCGATTATCGCGGAAAAATCGTGCTGGTTGATATTTGGGGAGCATGGTGTCTGTTCTGCGTTAAGGAGGCGCCGGCACTGTCGGCAACTTATAAAAAACTAAAGGATAAGGGATTTGAGATTGTCAGTGTGAACCAAGGCGACACAATCGAGAAAATACAAAAATTTATCGGCGAACATGAAATGAGTTGGACCCATTCGCAAGCGGACGAAGCATTTCTGCGACTATATCGAGTGGACGAATACCCGACGTATTTCCTGCTCGACAAGGAAGGAAAGATCGTTTCCAACACAATGCGACCGGGTGAAGAAATGTATAAGAAGATTGAGCAAATGCTTGGGATTTAACCAAAAGGGTTTGAAGACCACCTAATTGGAACGTTAGATATGCCCGGAACAAAGGAATAGAGATTCGAACATATGTGTCTTACCGATGATTGCAACAACGAAGGCACTCAGAGCAATGGCATTGAGCGGCGCACCGGTTGACCGGACCCACTTCAAACTTTCGGCTCAACCGCTCGAACGCATCAGCCTATAACGCGGAGTTCGCTCGAGACCATTCGATCAGTTACGTAAGGTCCGTTTAGAAGACGAAGCCTGCGACTTAACGACGGGCGGGAAGAAAAGAACTGGAACTTACATTACAGCAGCCTAGTCTCTTCTTGAGGAGATAAAGACCTCTGTTACGCGAAACGGCTGTCGAACCAAACCATACAGCTGACGGCGTGAGGAAATGCTCTCAAGTAATGTCTTTCCTCTCAGGGTGAATGCTGATCGCGCTATGACCACTCGAAGGTTAACATGACAAAAATAAAGACGTTATTCCTCGCGGCGAATCCAAAGGGCACAATACAGTTAGCTCTTGATGAGGAGATACGCGAAATCACTCAAAAAATACAAATGTCCGAAGGACGAGATGTCCTAGATATAGTTCAAGCATGGGCGGTTCGTCCTGATGACTTACTTCAGTACCTCAATCAGCATAAGCCTCAGATCGTGCATTTTAGTGGGCATGGAAGTAACGCAGGTGAGATTATTCTCGTTGATAACAACGGTGCTCATAAGCCCGTCAGCCCACATGCATTGAAGGCTCTTTTTACCACTCTGAAAGATAATATTCAGATCGTGGTCTTGAATGCTTGCTACTCACGAATACAAGGCGAAGCAATCAGCGAGATTATAGACTTTGTCATAGGTATGAATACGGCTATTGGTGACAGAGCCGCAATTGTATTTGCCGCGTCGTTCTACCGAGCGCTTGGATTTGATAGAACTATTCAGGAAGCGTTTGATCAGGCGACAACCGCTCTCCTGTTAGAGGGCATTCCCGAGAAAGATACCCCTGAAATATTAGTGAGACACGGTGTGTCACCGCATAAGAAAATTTCCGCTGATACCTCCCTTCAGCGCATGACAGACTACGACAATACTACGGCGGTTGCGATCAGACCCTCCTTAATGATCGTGTATCGCCAAGATGGTTGGTATCTACAGAATAAGGGGCGTGGCTCGGCCTTAAATATTGTCGTTGCTCAGAAACTCGTCAAAGGCATAAAGCGGGGAAAATGGTGTAACCCAGTGCGGGTTCCGACTCTTGGTGCCGGAGAAGAATTACACCTTAATTGGCTGGGGCACGTAAATGATACGGGACTTGGGGCCAGCTATGAGGATGAAGATGGTCGTCCGTTCACCTCCGTGACTGGAAATGATCTCACTAACGTTGTTCGTGACCGAGTGATCCCAGCATTTTCAGAGGATCAGATTCGTCGCCATTGGGAATTCTTCAAGAAAGCTGATTAGGCAAACCTGCATTCCCGTTTGAGCGATAGAAGCAAAGTTGAGCTTTGGGAGCCGATACTCTGAGACGCCAAGAACAAAGGTGGCGCCTGCTGATCGCGCGCCGCCACTGAAGGCTACGCCTGAAGGGCTTAACATTACAGAGCACGGACACTCATGACTACCACCAAGACGAAGCCGCGCGTGACATCCCTGGCCCCGCAGCTCCTGGTCGACGATCTTGCCCGGTCAATCATCTACTATCAGAAGCTTGGTTTCACGTTCGGCGAGCCGTGGGACGGATTTTACGCGATTGGTCAGCTGGACGGGTTAGAGCTCCACCTGAAGGAAGCGCCCAAGAACGACGACGAGCGCCGGCACCGGCGTGCGAACGAACATCTGGATGTCGCGGCAGGCGTTGATGGCATTGAAGCATTCTATGCACAATGCACAAAGAACGGCGCAACGATCATCAAGCCGCTTACTGAGACTCCGTGGGGCACGAAGGACTTTTACGTCGAAGACCCCGATGGCTATGTTCTCTGCTTCGGGGGGCGCCCGGCCGCAGACTGATATGCAGCGTTAGATTGTCGCCGCATGCAACCGAATATGAACTACGCAGGGTTCTGGAAACGTCTTGGCGCCGGATGGGTCGACGGCCCGGCGCCGCATCTTCAAGGCGCCAGCGTCATGCGCTCATAGAAATCAAAACAATGAAGCTACAGGGAATTGTGCAAGAAGGGGGAAGGTGAGGCGTCCATTTGGCTCAGCAAATATTCTGACGTTTACCAATTATGGACGAGGATGACACTCATTCCGGGCTCGCTCAATGTCCTTGCCTGGCGCAACCAGATCCCTCTCAGAGGAAATGCTCTACGGAGAGTTGAGTGCTTTTGCGCCAGCCCTGCAGCTAGCGCCAGTCGTCAGCCCGTCCCCGTAAATCTTGTTGATTAAGCAAGTTAACTGTTGTTTACTCTATTAGGAGCCGATAAAGGGTTGGCTCATTTTCCGTTTGAGAAGCTTGGCTGGAGGTTGGATTGATGAAGACTGTTATGAAGAAACAAATCCCGAACTGGGTCGTCTACCTAGCGCTTTACGCTGTCTTATTCGGCGTTAGCAGTTGGCTATTGATCTTTCATAATGAAAATCCCACCAATTGGATTCTGTATCCAGGCATGATCTACGCGGTCTTAGCAGGCGTGGTGAAATTTGCCTTACACACGCGCAAAAGACGGCAACTGTCCGCATAAACTAATCGCCGATTTTCAGAGTAATAGGTCGGGATCGACTCAGCAGTCGATCCCGATTTTTTTGTACCTGAAAAAGAATTGCAATATCCTAAACAACGAAAATGTCAGCTTTGACTCAAGAGTCTGTAAGACCTGTGAGGCTCGATCGTTTTTGATGTTTTCATGGCCGGCCTGGGAATGGGGTTCACTGGACTCCTGGCAGCTGTGTTTGTTTTGGCTGGCCTTCGGCTCTGGCGGTAATCCTCAGAAACGCGGTACCCCGACTTGCGGGCGCTCCTGGACCATCATAAGGCTGTCGTAATCTAGTATGCGCGCTGACCTAATACGAGATCTCTTTCAACACCTCGATTGCGATGGCTCTCTCCAGGTTGGCAACTGTCCCAACGAAGCAAAGCGGACGCTCGAAGAAATGGCACTTCCGCTCGGACTCAAGCGTGTCCTTCAGGGGTACTGGACGAACAGCGGTGGGAAGATTGGCGGCTATACGTTCTACAGTGTGGAAGAGAGTCTTGCCAACCAGGATCTCTCAAGTCTAATGGCAGCGAATATGTTTCCTATTGGGTATGCCGCCAACGGCGATCCTTTGGTCTTGTGCTTCAACGATGAGAAGTGTGCGATCGGGCTCGTTAGCCATGATCAATTCTGGGAGGAGAATACCGACCCCAATACGGCGTACGCTGAAGTAACTGCTTCCATTGACGAGTTACTATGGCGAGCGGCGGAGGGGCGCTACTTACTTGTTGATTATTATGCTGCCTCGGAGCTATTGGAGATGCGCAAAGAGATTTCAACACGCTAGACAGCGATTTAAATACTCAGCATCAAAGTGGAGGGCAACACATGACACAAATGGTTTCCGGAGAGATAACTTCCTACACTGCACGGATATATTCAAAAACGTCCGACGAACGCGCCTTCATTTATCTTTACTCCCCACCTTCATCAACGGGCTGCTACCTCAAGTTTTACAATGAGGCGGCAGTGATTCCGGAAAATCGGTTAGTGCTCCGAGATGATGGCTCAAAACAGTTGTATATCTCCCAGCGTTACTCCGACTATTTCAACATCCTGGACCTCGTTCGAAATGAGAAGCCGGTGCGTTTCTTTTATCGAGATGACGTGAAGCTTTTTTATGTGAACAGCGGTGATGAGCCAGTAGGTGAGCACGAACTGAGCGTGTAGGTTGGTAGTAATAGAGTCTAACGCTCGCGCTTCTCTACCGACTTTTTGTGCCCGCGTCAGGCCAGAGTTTAGTTTTCTTAGATATTCTAGTCAGCGTTAACCCGGTCGCCACCCAGAATCGGGGTTCTGTACCGTACGGGATTGCTCGTTAATACCCTGGCCCGTTGGCTAAGAGGTCGTTTGAAAATGGCGTGGGACTGCTGCGTTACGATACCAAGAAGTAAGTCTTCAAAGCGGTACTGCGACCCACTGGCCTCCTGGATCATCAGCGTCACGAAGGGATCATCGTGAGATTCGAAGTCGTTGCAGCATTTGCTATCGGGATACTTCTCCCTCTACTTGAGACTTGCCGTCGAGGTATGAGTCACTGGGGCGTCGACTTCACGACCATGTTCGAGGACTACGTCGCTGGCGCATTGCTTCTGGTCGGTGGCTGGGCCACGTATCGGGCGCGACCTTGGGGGGCGCTGTTCCTGGTTCTGGCGTGGGCCTATGTCACCGCGATGATGGGCGGCAGTTTCTGGTATCAGATGGAGGACACAATCCGAGGAACCGCGTCGGAGCCGAACAACCTTCTGGTGGTGATCGTCAAGTTTCTATTGTGGGCTGCTTGTGTTGCATCTTTGCTCCTTTCATTCCGAAGAGCAGCACAAGCGCGTGCCTCCTGACGAGAATGCTGATCCCGCGCCCTCAACCGCTCAATAGAGTTCAATAAGATCCAGATGAATTGATTAGTAAAGATAACCAACACTGACAAGCTCGGGAGGGGACAATGGCTCACTTAATCTTCTACGCAAACCGGCTAATCAAGGCCGGGACAGTCTTAAGTGCATTCTGCTTTCTCCTAATTCTTGCAACGCCGGTAATCCCAGCGGCCGGGCAATCGCTGAGCGGGTACGAGCGTTCACTCGGCTGTCAGATGCTTGAGCTTACAAAACAGGACATCAAGAAGAATTACTACGACCCCGCCATTCGCGGCTACGACCTTGACGCGAATTTCAAGGTTGCGGACGAACAGATAACTAGCGCGAAAACGCTCTCGGAGATTTTTGGAATTATTGGCACCGCAGTCACGGCCATCGATGACTCACACACTTTCTTTATTCCTCCGCCGATGACACATGTGGTCGACTATGGCTGGCACATGAAAGTCTTTGGTGATACGTGCTATGTGGTGGCCGTTAGGCCCGGCAGCGACGCGGAAAAGAAAGGCATGAAGGTGGGAGATCGCGTCGTCGAAGTGGATGGAATAGTTCTCACCCGCGGCAACTTATGGAAGATGAAATACGCCTACCGAGTGATGCCGCGAGTCGGCATGAGCGTCGTGCTGCAGAGCCCGGATGGGAGTCAGCGAAAACTCGAGGCCTTAGCCAAGGTCGAGTTGGATCCCCGGGTTACCGCGATGTCGCGGTATGACTATTACATTCACACCGTGCGCGAGATCCAGGCTGAAGCGCGGCTCTACGAGCACCGGTATTACCAGGCGCAAGACGTGGTCATTTGGAAAATGCCAGATTTCGACTTTCCGGATACTGGAGTGCGAGACATCGTGGGGAAAATGCGAAAGTCGAAGGCGGTTATTCTCGACCTGCGTGGCAACCCAGGCGGGATCGTAAAGACGTTGCAGACATTCGTCGGCTATTTCTTCGATCACGACGTTCGGATTGCCGAATTAAAAGGCCGCAAAGAAAAAGCCCCGATCGTCGGGAAATCTCAGGGCAAGGACTCGTTTCCAGGTAAGCTGATCGTCTTGGTCGATAGTGGATCTGCGTCAGCAGCCGAGGTTTTTGCTCGGGTGGTCCAGTTAGAAAAGCGGGGAACAGTCATTGGCGATCGCACCGCTGGTGCAGTAATGCAGGCGAAATTCTTCGAGCATGAAGGTGGAGCGAACAACGCTATCTCTTACGGCTCGTTTATCGCGAACGCCGACCTGATAATGGTTGACGGAGCGAGTCTCGAAAGAGTGGGCGTAACTCCTGATGAATTGATGTTGCCCGGTGCGACTGAGCTTGCAACGAACCACGATCCGGTGTTGACACGCGCAGCCCGGCTCGCCGGCATGGATTTGGCTCCGGACAAAGCCGGAGCAATGTTTCCGGTCGTCTGGCCAAAATAAGGATCATTTCGCGGACTGGCTCTCATCGACCAAGTTCCTCCATCGCAGTTGTCTCACGGCCGCTGCAGCGTAACGTTAGATCTCTTGAAAAATAGGAAATGCGTCGCCAGGGAAAAATCGCAAAATGGAACGACGAGCGCGGGTTCGGATTTATCTCTTCTTTTGAAGGAGGTGACTCCGTATTCGTCCACATCTCATCACTTCCACGCAGTGATCGGAGGCCGAGTGTGAATGAAGGGGTGAGTTATACACTCGCCTTTGATTCGCATGGGCGGCCTCAGGCGAAAGAAGTACGATTCATTGCGAGTTCGAGCAGTGGCCCTCCGATGCAGATTGCGAGATCGGGCATCGCGGTGCCAATGGCTTTCGCAATAAGTTTCCTCATTGCCTTAGCCGCACTCGTGGGAGCGGGATGGCTCGAGATAAGTTGGTTGGCTCTCTATTATGTTGCCAGCGTTATCACGTACGGTTGCTACTCTTGGGACAAGGCGGCCGCTCAGAATGCAGGTAGGCGAACCCCTGAGTCGACCCTGCATTTGATGAGCTTGATCGGGGGGTGGCCCGGTGCCCTAATCGCTCAGGTGCTTTTGCGACACAAAACCCGCAAGCCATCGTTTTTGGTTGGATACTGGTTCACGGTAATCGTCAATTGTATAGCGCTCGGAGTGATTGTTGGGAAAGGGGTGTCGCCGCTGAAATCCTTCCTCGGCGTCGCCATCCAACAAGCGCTGACGAAGCGATAGCATGGTGCTCAAGTAACTCATGCCCTGACAAGCGAAGGAGGCGGGAATGGAAGCGGCGTTCAAAAGCGCATGGGGCTATCAGGGAAACAACCTGAACCTGCCGGTTGCAAACCTGGAAGACGCGATTCCTTTTTACGAAACCGTAATGGGTTTCCAGGTTCAGTCGCGGAGCGATTCGCCACACCGGTCGGCAATCCTTGGTAGGGATGACATCCAGATAGGGCTGGCTGAAAACGGTGGCGATCCGACGCAGGACGGATGCGCTTTCGAGGTTGATAGTGTGGAGGCGGCATTCGCCGAGCTGAAGGCTAATGGTTTGGAAAAGGAGCTATCAGGTTTCGTCATTGAACAAAACCAGGGTACATCCTGGAAAGTCTTTTACGTGGTCGCGCCGGACGGGCTCTGCTACTGGTTGGGCGAACGGCAAGAACCCAAGGATGAAGGATGAAGGCGGAAGGCTGAAATAATTCGCGGCAAAAGTTCCTCTTCTTTTGTGCCGTATGGTTGACTTCAATAGAGCAATGCAACAGTCGGATTACTATGGACGACAACTCAAGGATTGATGCGGTCTTTGCTCGCGCAACCGACTTTGAGATCGTTACCGCTACGCACATGGCGATTGAGAATTGCTATGGCTTCGAGACCATTTTACAACGCAATCCGCGCGTTCCCTTTGATCGATGGGTAGTGCACACGATAGTCGCAAACACGGGTCTTTTTGAAGGTGATGGGTACAGTTACTTTTGGGGAAGCAATATCGATCACAGAGGCTTCGCCGAATGTTTCAAGGTAATCGGCCTTCCAATTTTGGCGATGATCATCGAAGAAGCCATAGCCGCAGTTCCAACCCGTTTGCTAGGTGATTGGGATGGAGTCGATGATTTCTTTGGAGGTGAGGACGAACGAATTGTGGCTGCGGACACGATGGACGAAAAACTGATAACTGAAAATCCCGGAATCACAGATAAGACTTCCAAATACGTTCGCTTGCACCGTTATTCCTATCTAGACCTAATCGAAGCGATCGACACGGATATTACTAAGTGGCGTTCGACGATAGAGGAATATGAACGGTAGGGCGTACCGAGCTGACTCGCGCCTCAGCTAGAAGGCAGTGTTAGACATCTTCGCGTTCATGAAACGGCATCTTCAACGAACCTTTAGAATCTGGCCCCTGCGACTGATAGTAGTCTCCCTGATTATCATTTTATTGACCTTGATGGTTGCTCCCGTGTCGATGGTATTCATCGCAGTTGCCTTCGGTCTCGGTATGCTCGGGTCGCTTAGCACGATCGAAGAGTTGACCGGCGGAAGAGAGATCCTTTTATTCTCGGTTCCTGTAATGCTGGCCGGTGATTTCTTTTTGCAGCTAATACTATTTGGACCTACCACACTCGCTCAGAAGGTTGCGCACTATGCTCAGTTTGCCTCAATAATCGTATTAACAGAGTCAACGATCGTTTTCTTGCTCCGTTCGCGACTTGAAGAGTTTTGTGCGCGAAGAGCTGTGAAGTAATACGGGAGCGCGCTGCCCACTAAGTGCGCGAACTCGCCGGTGAGAGAACTCTATTGTAACTAGGTGTGAAGGCCAGCGTTAGATGCCTATTTCTGGTGAATCAAGAATGACCGACGAGCTTTTCGGAGGAAGCCGGCTAGTAACGCTAATCGGAACAGTCGTGGCTGGTTTTTGGGTAGGTGCAATTTGGGGGTACCTGAGTGAAAGCATGGGATTCAGTGCGAGTGTCGTCATCAGATATGTGCTTTTCGCTACCCGCTCTTACTTGCTTGTTGGGCTGCTGACGATTAGACGGACCGAAAATTCCAGACGCAGGATTCCGGGGTCTGTGCGCATTGCAGTCTTAGGATCAATGGTCTTTGTCTTAAGGAACCTCTGATCAAGTCGATCAATAGTCGATTTGCCTAGCCTGCGAAGCGGGCGATAGCGTAAAGCCGTGGAGCGGAGCGGAACCCCAGGATCGTTGGCATACCAAGACAGAGCCCGCGAAGTGGGCGACAGCCGATTATCGTCAGTCAATTGCGTCGTTTGCGCTATCGCACGCTCCGCGCGCTCGATTCTTCATACTGGTCCGCCACCTGGGGTTCCGCTTCGCTACACCCCAGGCTTTACGCTATCGCCCGCTCCGCGGGCTAAGGCAAATAAAATCGTAAGACTTGATCAGAGCGGCAAGCTCCGCGATTTGAGCTTTCAGGAAATTGCACAATTAAGCGATTCACCTATCGAGGAGTTCGTCGTTGATTCACGGCCAGCGACGATTGCGACAATCGTACAGCCGATGCCTGATGCTTCTTTGAGAGTAGTGATACAAGGATTCATGAATGCCCGGATGTTTCCGGTCTTCAAGCATGTGGCTCTCGATGGTTTCTACAAACAGCCTGATGGCACTGTGAGACCAATGCTCGAGGATGAATTCTATGACTTCGACTAACGCCGGCGGGCAGAGCCCCGGCAACGTCTGCGGGCTTTTGGAACATCCGATGACAGCAATTCCACAATCAGTCGTACATTTAGGGCGTGGTGCGGATACTCTTTCGGCAGGAGGTTAGTTATGTGGAACGTACAGGTGGCTTTTCTGCTGACGTTGGTTTTGGCGCCGCTGCCTTTAGCTCACGCGCAGCATACGTTGGCGACTCCTCACTTGATTGAGCGAGTGGTAAAAGATAAGGAGCCTAGCTGTAAGCTCGCTCATGTCTCCATCAGCAAAAACCAGAAAGAGAATTATGCGTACCTCATTTGGAAGTGTGACGAGCAGGAAGTGCGAGTTGATGTTAATGAATATGATTCCGCAGAAGATGCCAGAATCACACCGAAGTCGCTCCTGACGGCTAATTTCAGATCGCCCACGCGGCTGAGCGGCATAGGCGATGAGGCGTTCCTCCTGGGCGAAGGTTCATACTCTAAAGGCAGGTTCAACGTGGTCTTCAGGAAAGGCAAGGTGAGGATGGACGTGACGGCGTCGTCGGCGGATATGGCCCAACGCTTTGCCAGATACTTCGCTGAGGCTTTGCCCGCCGCAGAACAGACCATTCGAAGGGACGCGAAATGAGCGCATCGCAGCGCCGAAGGCGCGAAATGTGAAAGCCTGGGGCATCGCCCCAGGACGGCGTCTGAATGGCCAGAAGCGCTGAAGGCGCGCGCTGGTTTAACGACCGCAACGCTGAAAGCGTTCGCTAATTTCAGCCCAGGGTTTGCTTTTGAAACCCTGGGAAAGACGCGCCCCATTCATAAGATCCAAACCCTGAAAGGGTTGAGTCGCAGTAACGAGACGCTTGTCGCAACTCCTTCAGAGTTGCAACAAGATAAACAAGCTCCTATCCCCAGGGTTTCAAAGCAAACCCTGGGCTAAAATTAGCGAACGCTTTCAGCGTTAAATTCAAAATGCACTAGTACCTAAACTCAACCTGGTACCTAAATTCAAACTGCACAACTACCAGGTTGGGGGTGAATTCTTATGCAGCGTCACGTTAAGTATTTGGCTGCGGTCTCGCTTCTTTTTGTTGCTTGTTTTGTCTTTCCATCCTTCAACACACAGGCACAGCGCTCGACGCCCCTTGTGGAATCTGTGGAGGTCGTCGGCAATCGTCGCCTCACGGTGAAGGAGATCCTCTCTCACGTTAAGACACAACCGGGTGAGCCATTCACTGAAGAACAGGCCAAAGGTGATTTGCAAGACCTCCTGTCACTAGGCGTCTTTGACAAGTTAGCAACTCGCGTAGTGTCAGAGTCCGGCCGTAGGGGCGGTGTGGTGGTGATTTTTGAAGTCGTTGAATTACCGCTGTTGTTGGACGTCAAGTTTGGTGAACTTCGAGCGATTGATGAATCTGAGGTGTTACGTCGCCTCCGTGAACACGATATCCATCTGGTGAAAGGCGCCGTCTACGATGTCTTAAAAGTGCGCACGGCGGTGCGCGTGCTGCAGAAACTCCTTGCTTCCCGCGGCTGGCCCAATGCGATTGTTACGGTGGAAAGCGCAATCGGCGGCACCTACGCTTCGGTCGAGTTTGAGATTCGATATGACGAGTAAAGATCTTCCTGTCGCCCGAATTGGCTTTGCACAAAAAGTCGGTACAGAACCGCTAGCGGTAGCGACCGGGTCGACTCAGACCGCTGCGCGTCAGGCCGGAGTTTAGTCGTTCTTAGATATTTCTATTTGGCGTCAACCCGGTCGCTACCGCTCGCGGTTCTGTACCGGCGGTAAAGTCTGAGAATCCCGCTCTTGGGCAAAGCAACCCCAAACAGAGGTTTGCAGTTAGCTTCTTTTGTCAGGTTAAGAGATTTCAAATGAGACTGTGCTTCTTAAGAGTGTTGCTCACCGCGTTCCTCACCTTTGTCTTCTGTGTGGTCCCGACCACCATCCGCGGTCAACAAAGTCCGCAGACTAAGAATCAAACAGTTGCTTTCATCAACGTGAACGTCGTCCCGATGGACCAGGATCAGGTGCTGAACTCGCAAACGGTAATCGTGCGCGACGGCCGGATCACTCAAATCGGCGCGACCACGAGCACGCCGGTGCCGGAAGGTGCGTTGCGAATCGACGGGCAAGGCAAGTACTTGATGCCCGGGCTGACCGACATGCACGTACATGGCTTCGAAGATGATTTGAAGGAAGAGATGTTTTTATACATCGCAAACGGCGTAACGACAGTGCGCCACTTGAGAGGAAGGTCGGAGCTTCTCAAGCTGCGACGGCAGATCGCCAGCGGCGAAATACTTGGCCCAACGCTCTACGCCTGCGGCACTTTTGTTTTCGGTGATAAGAAACCAGACGAGGCGCGTAAGGTTGTCGCCGAACAAGCGAAGGCAGGTTATGACTGCATTAAGATTTATGGCGACTGGTCAAAGGAAGGTTATGAGGCGCTTATTGCGGCTGCAAATAGCCACAAAATTCCGGCAGTGGGCCATCTGGCGCGGAACCTGCCGCTGGATGTAAACCTTCCCGGGCGTACTGAGGTGTCTCACGCCGAGGAATTTATCTACACCTATTTTATGAAAGAGAGCGGGCGTGGCGACTGGGCCAAGCGCGAGACCTTGATCCCCAAAGTGGTCGAAATGGTGAAGGCCAACGGGGTCGCGGTGACGGGCACGCTTGTAGCCTACGATTACATCGGACGTGTGATTGGCGACGAGACTTTACAGTTGGCAGTCACTAAACCGGAACTCAAATACGTCTCGCGCAACCGGCGCACGAAGATGACTTCTGAGAGTGAATACCGAGACAGATTTAAATCAAATGTTGCCGTCGGCTTCAGAAACGGATTCGACCTGCAGAAGAAATTGATGAAAGCGTTCCAGGACGCAGGAGTAAAAATACTGGTTGGGACCGATGCCTCATTCCAGGCAAATTTCCCGGTCCTGCCAGGATTCGCTGTTCACGAAGAACTACGCTTGCTGGTGGACTCGGGCTTGACCCCATACCAGGCGATCCTGGCAGGAACAAGAAACGCGGCGGAGATTCTCAACGCGGCCGGAGAGTTTGGGACCGTATCAGTCGGTAAGCGCGCGGATTTGATTCTGGTCGAGGGCAATCCGCTGATAGATGTAGCTAATGCAGCGCGACGTGCGGGTGTGATGGTGCGCGGGCGATGGATACCAGAGAACGAAATTCAGAAGCGGTTGAGCGAGATCGAAGCGAAATTCGCAAAGAATTGAATTACTCAACCCTCTTAGGGACGCATTACGTGTGGCAACAGACAAGCAGTTCAGAGGTCAATTGGCTTTGCCCGAAGAGTCGATCCCGACAAAAGTTAACCGGCTGTACAGAAAGTTGGGCCAACTCCCAACTCATACATTGATTGAATCACGCACCGATTATGGATATGACCTCCCAGTAACGCTGGACCCAAAAGAAGAACGCCCGATCTTTCTGATCGAGCGTTCTGTAAGTCATGGATACGAGAGAATCGAGCTACTTACGATCTTGGGGATGAGAGGGTGGTTCGGTGCCTTCGGGGACAATCTTATCTAACGCCGACCTTGAAAGGCAGTTAAGGAGGGAGTCTTTACTGGATCGCTCCTCCTGTTTAGGTAGCGACTTTGGTCGAAATTTCTTGATGTACTCATAATACGAGTAACCCTTTTCCTTCTTCCCTTTTGGCATAGACAATCTCCTTTCTACTTCTAGGGGGTGTACTTACTCAGAAATTGAGGGTTCCTGTCAGCCTCGAAATAATGTTTGCGCTTAATCCAAATAAACCCATCGCCTTTAGATATTACCGCGACATCTATTGGCCCACCGACGGTTTCCGCGTCGAGCGTGACCCGCCGTTTGGTCGAAGTTAGACTCACAAGGGCTTCGGCCATTGAAACAAGTTCCTCTTTCGGTAACACTGAGACAGCCCGAACGATGGGATCGATATGCTTCTTTTGCCTATGTTCAGCTATCGCCGTGCCGAAAACCCCGACCAGATCAATTCCAATTTTCCTCAAGTCCGCCAGCAACGTTTCCTTTCTTTTCTTCGTTAGCCCCGGCAACTTCTTGACTATTTCGTCGGGGTATACTTTTGAAAATATCTTTGCCATCTCCATGAAAATACGCTCTAAGAATTTAGGATCAATTCCTTCCATGAAACCGGCAACCATCTCATCTTGCGCAAAAGCAATGACCCTGGCAACTCGCTTAGCTGTGATCCGATCTGATTTTTCACTCAGATGAACATATCTCAAGTGGTTCAACACTACGGACTCGACTCGATACGTAATTACGGATGGGTACAAATCTGTTTCGCCAAAGCCCGCAATAACCAAACCGGAATAGTTCTCTGAGCCCACCTCAGACAAATCCTTCGACAAGACCCATACAGCAATATCACTGAGACGTTTCTTGAGTTGTTCAGTCAATGGCAAAGAATCAAAAGCGTCGCTGATCAATTTATCGATGCGATCTCGGTACTTTTGTAGGATTTCCTTTTCCAAGGCCCCTGGCAGATCCGGTGGCGTTGGCTGCGCTTTCAATAGCTGATGCCACTTGTTTATGTTTTTTCGTGTGGCGCTCTTAATTTGTTGCTCAGAGACCGCCTTCTTACTTGCTAGTTCCTTAATTTCTTCGTCTATCGTCTGGCTAAGAGACTGAAAGTATTGACGCACGATGCTCACCGCAGTCTGGTCCTGTACGCTTTCTGGAAACAACAGAGTATTGTTATTCAGATGAGCAATGAAGTGTGTCCCGTATTCCTCAAGAGTATCGAAGGCCGTGCTCCCTAACTCCTTTCTGTAGTTCTTAATAATGGTTTCCCATGGAACGCTCATTAGCTCAGCATTCTGATAGACCATTATTCCCACAGGATTGGAGTTGCACAGATGGAACAGTTTATTGGTGTTAAAAATCTTGAAGCCTCTACCATGCTGAACGGTCACAGCACTATCGGCAGCGAGTGCCACAGCGGACTTGTTCATGATGGCGATTTCGGCAGTCATTTCTGACTTCTAGATGCGGCTCATTTTGAAGGGCGTTTGCCCCATCGGGCAGCGGCGGCGTGCTTGGCAATGGCTTTACGCTTCTTGGGTGACAGCTTGGCGGCTCTGGCCTTCCCGCCCTTTAGACCACCCATGCGACCAAGCGCAACTGCTATGAGGTGGCGAACATCCTCAGACAAGCCTTGCTCTAGCTTGTCGGGCTGTTCCAACGTAAGCTCGTCAACCAGCCGTTTCGCTAGACGACTGTTCTCCGACCCAGGCATGCTTGACCGCTTTGGCATGACTGGAGAATAATAAAAACCTATAGGTATGTCAATGCCATAGTTAGCAGATTTCAAGGTCAACGAGACTCTGGTTCGTTTTACGAAAAGTCGGTGCCAGTTCAACCTTTAGGTCTCGACTCGGGAAACTGCGAACCCCACGCAACCTAGAGGTTGAACTCTGAACTACTTGAATGTCCCCAAGCTTTTCACAAGAAGGTCGGTACAGAACGGGAGTTGAAGACATCATGAAGGCAATGTTTTTGTTAATCGTGTTGAGTTGTTTCTGCTCTGTTTACGGGCAAACGACCGACGAGCGAATTAAGCATGTGTTTAGCAATCTGGCATGCAAGGAATCGCAACAAGCCATTGGCTATGATTTTTTTGTTGAGGCATTAAGGAGAGGTGAGAGAGGCGACGGTGTGCGCTATCCGTGGATGGACAAGATGCACAAACTCGGGATCAAGCAAGCTTACCTTGTCGTTCATTTCTCGTACAAGAATGGTGCGTATAGCTACAAGGTAGAAAAGATAGATTACCTGCGCCGGTACTATTGTCGTGAAGATGAAGTGCAGGCCGGAGAACTGCTCAAGCAAATTCGTAGATCAGGTCTTGAGCAAGAGTTGAAAGATGCGATCATCGCGAAGTTGAAGAAGTACGAGCGTCCATATCAGGCTGGGAACGTAACGGAGGGGGAGAGTCATCATTATCTGTTGGATGATGAGCATCTTCCGGGGGTGGATTTCGTTACCTCAGAGGTTTCCTGATTGCAGTGGATTAAGCATGGCCACGAGCCTCTCACGAATCGCTTCACCTACCACCCTTCTTTATCTGTTTGTAGTAATTACGCAGATTGGGTTTGGCCTCTATTATGGCCTTCAGGTCGAGCCCCCACCTGGATTCACGCTCATTTATACACTCGGTCTTTTATGGATCATGGGCTGGTGGTTGCGCTCTGACAGTCGGAAACGGGGAGTCGCCTGGGTTTACGATATGGGCTTCTTCCTGGTGATCGCGTGGCCGTTTATCATGCCTTATTACATGGTGAAGACGAGGGGTGCTAAAGGATCGCTCGCTATTCTAGCCTTCGTCGTCGCTTACCTTGGCGCGCTGATCATTGGCGTCACGATTTCTGTTTTTGTTGCAGTCAGCGGGTAACGGGCTGGGAAGGATGTGTCCGCTGATCAATTCCGGCCCGCATAGTCGCGAAAATCATACGAAAGTATGACGACACCGATCGCGACAGTACGTTAGTTTGGCTGCTGTTCTGAAAACTTTGTGAAACAGGAGTAAATAAAATGACGAGTCCGGCAATGCAACTTGGAAATTTCTCAGTTAGTTTGGCGGTAAAGGATATTGAAGCGTCGAAGCTCTTTTATGAAAAGCTCGGTTTTACAGTTTTCATGGGAGATCAATCGCAGGGTTGGCTGATCATGAAGAATGGCGACCACAATATCGGGTTGTTCCAGGGCATGTTCGACAGCAACGTTCTCACCTTCAACCCGGGCTGGAACAGCGATGCACAGCCAATCGGAGAATTTACGGATGTTCGAGAGTTGCAGCGCCAGCTCAAAGCTCGTGGCGTAACCATGCTTTCAGAAGTAGACGAAGACTCTGTCGGGCCGGCAGGATTCATGATTGTCGATCCAGACGGGAACACGATTCTGGTAGACCAACACGTCTGAGTAAACACGTCGGATCTAACCCACGACCAGCGTTGGGTGTCTCACGAAATATGACAAAGTTACTGGCGGCCTTCGTGGTTGTAGTCTTTCTCTCCGTGTGTGGACTCGGGCAAACACAATTACCACGTTTTGAAGACTTCAAAGTTTCGGAAGTCTTCAAGGGGAAACCGGCTTCCGTGAAACTTTCGAGCCGCCGAGCGCGCCAGTTTCGGACGATGTTAAAGACCAACGTTGAAAAGGGAGTGAATTTTGCCGGTCACTATACAGTAGCTACCTGGGGTTGCGGCTCAGATTGCCGTTCGATAGCAATTATCGATGCCCGCAACGGCAATGTTTATTTCACTCCATCACTCTTGTGGATTGGTGGCTTGCTGGCCCAGCAAGGAGATCGGTTAGAGTTTCGTGCAAACAGCCGGTTGCTTATTGCAGCAGGTGCACGAAACGATCAAGGTAGTGGAAAGTATTTTTATGTGTGGAAGAAGAATGTTCTGAAGTTAATTCGTGCGGTGGAAGTGCGAGATTGGAAAGAAGAATCAAATAAATGAACCTGGGGGGTCTAGCTAAGACGCGTGGCGAGCAGCTCATGCGTCATTAGCAGTGAAACACAATATGAATTCTCTCGACGAACGAACTGTCGCCCTGAGCAAAACGAAGATTGCTGTAGGAATTCTTGGAGCAGGCGTATTTGTCGCAATTGGAGTCTGGATGCTTTTGCTCGATGAGGCGAGCATTCAGTCTAGCCGTGGTTTCAGGTTGCTTTATAACAATCCTTTGATTGTCCATGGGCTGGGACTGGCGGCAATCGTAGTTTTTGGGTTCCTCGGGCTCTTCTTTTTCAAGAAGCTATTCGATAAAAAGCCTGGTTTGGTTTTTACCAGCTCAGGCATTGTGGATAACGCAAGCGCGGTAGCGGCCGGGTTTATTCCATGGTCCGAAGTGATAGGTTCTCAGATCTTCGAAATACAGAATCAGAAGATGCTGGTCATTCTGGTCAAGGATCCCGAAAAATATGTCGACAGTGGAAACGCATTGAAGCGGACGATCAATCGGGCGAATTACAAAATGTGTGGGAGTCCGATCGCCATTTCCGCAAAGGCGTTGCAGATTAACTTTTCCGAGCTGCAATCTCTTTTCGAGCAGTACCTCCGAAAACACGGCAATGCCCAATAAAGGCTGCAGCGGATACAGCGCCGAAGGCGCGACAGTCAATAGCCGCGGCCGTAAGGCCGTGGATCACAACTTGAAATGAGACCGAGGCCCGGAGGGCCGGCATTCGTCTGCGAGTGCTTGATAGCGCCGAAGGCGCGAAATGTAAAAGCCTGGGGCAGCGCCCCAGGGATACCAGCGTAAACGGTATGATGAGCGCTGAAGGCGCGACATTAGAATTTTGGTGTGTTGCCATATGGCCTTTGGACCGCGCCTTCAGCGCGTTCTGTTTATTCAGCCAGAAGCTGTCCTGGCGCGCTGCCCCAGGCTTTCACATTTCGCGCCTTTGGCGCTTCGAACAGCGCTGATGAAACTTAGTTAGGTAAAGCCGCCGAACCTTTGAGGATTGCGAATGAAAAGTACACTTTGGCTTGCCTTCCTTTTGTTGATACTTTCCGTTCCAGGGAACAGCCAGACAAGCAACAGCTCAACCGATCCTTTGCAGGTTATACCGAGCAAATTCAAATTGTTGGCGAGAAATGTTTCTTATCGAGGTGAGGAATGCGAGCCGAGTGCAAAAACTGACGAAGTCTATTCTGCTTCGAGCGAAGTAATCAGAGTTGGTGGCGATATCTATTATGAGTCCTATCGTTTTAGCAGTCATCGAGGTGACGGCCTGGTGGCTGAATACGCTGCTAAAACCTGCCGTTTTTATCCAATGTTTGGTTTGGCAAAGGCCGCCGGATGGTTCAAGCCCAAGGAAGATATAGGGGGAACACCAGACGCCACCAGAGGTGTGTTTCGGGCGAAAAATTCCATATGGATGGGGACGAATGGAATCGGTATTGTCGTATTCGATCTGAAGCGAAAAACCTGGTCACGTTTCGACTTAAAACCTGCTGCTGTTGCTGGAGACCACGCTGGCGTGGATTACGCGGACGATAATTATGCGTTCGTTACCAGAGGCGAATTTCCTGGCGCCGCTTTGCACATCTATTCTGTTAAGCAAGATAGATGGCTGGGACTAAAGGCCGTATCAACCGAACTGGTGCGTGAATTTGGTTACACAACGGGAATGGTCCAAATTGGGATTGACCATAGACAATTTGCGAAACAAAAATATTTGCCACTTGATTGGACCTTCATGTATCCAGATGTAACTAAAATCAAGAACGGCGAGTCATACTTATTTGAAAAGAAGTTTGAGAAATCAAAAACAGTAATTGAAATTACGAGACTTCAGCTGGAACAAATTTTTAAACGTGAGAAACGCGGTCACACAAGTCATTGAATGAAACAAGCAATAGTACATGTCGTACTCGTCGTTAGAGACTACGATGAAGCGATAGAGTTTTATACGAAGAAGCTCCATTTCACTTTAGTGGAGGACAATTATCAGCCGGAGCAAGATAAGCGTTGGGTGGTGGTCTCTCCTCCCGGATCAACTGGAACGACGTTGTTACTCGCCAAAGCCTCAAAACCAGAACAGGAGCCTTTCATCGGTAATCAGTCGGGCGGTCGAGTGTTTCTCTTTCTCAACACCGATGACTTTTGGCGGGACTACAACGAGATGATTTCACGAGGGATAACGTTTGTGAGAGACCCGAAGCAAGAGGACTACGGCATGGTGGCTGTGTTTGAAGACTTGTACGGGAATCGTTGGGACTTGCTGCAACTCAATGACGATCATCCGATCTCAAAACGAACCTCATAACCCCATTCACACCCAAGGCTTGGATAGTAGGTGGCGAAACCGTAAAGTGAATGTGGCAATTTGCAAATCGCTGTAAGTTTATGCGGTTCGGACGATGAAACTATTTGGCTGAACAAGGAGAAACGGAATGAGCAGAGCGATTCTTGTATGGCTGACCGCAGTGCTTTGTCTGATTTCTGCGGGACAGACTCTTATGGCTCAGACTGACAGCGCGCCTAAAAAGGACGAGACGTGCGATGGTCCAATCTATAAGGCAAAAGAGGTCACAAAGAGGGCCAAGGTCACCCGCTTGGCAGATCCCGACATACCATTCGAAGTACTAAGTAAGGTCAAAGGAATTGTGCAAATCCGTGCAGCGTTTTGTAAGAACGGCAAGGTAACAAATATAGAAGTAATTCGTGGGTTGCCTTACGGAGTAACCGACAAAGTCATAGAGGCCGCATTGAAAACGAAGTTCAAGCCCGCAGAGAAAGACGGCCACCCAGTCTCGCAATACTTCGTCCGTGAGTTGAAGCTTCACGTGGATTAGCCGGCAGTCTCCTGACTGAAGTCGGCGGGAACGATCCACTAATGTTTTAGTGTAAGTTCGGAAATCGGGGTAGGGCTGAGCAAATGGATGGCTTTGACTCAAAAGTAGAAGTCCGGCGGCGAAGCCGAACTCTCACAGGTCTCAAACACTTTTGAGGCAAAGCCCAAATGAATACTGTCGAAGCCAAATCACTTTTGGAGAATGAGCTTTCTCAATACCGGAAACGCTCCTACGCGGAACTCCTCTTGTTGTTCGATGGTACCCAGGCCTTCGAACGTGTTGGCTCGTCCGGCAAAACTTATCAGATTGAAGTCCAAGTGTTCTATGACGATTCCCGAGAACAGAAGTTGCGTGTTCAGGGAGCAATCGATGATGGAGGATGGCGTGCTTTCAGCCCCCTGTGCGATGAGTTCCTGATTGCGCCGGATGGCTCGTTTGTCGGTGAGTGAGATGGACTGGGGATTTCCGTTGCCGCCATTTCTTTGGGATGCTTCTTATGATGAAAGAGAATGAAGCGCCAATCCATGCGACAAAAGTACCGGGACTGCCTTGATAATGCGTGGCCACAAAATATTGGTGATCATCATCGCGCTGGCGTTGCTGCTTGCCGGTATCGTCGCGCTGAGACTGCGAACGGACCAGCCGGTTGGCCCGAGTGTGTTGGAAACATCGCGATTAATCGGAGGCCCGGCCTTCGAGGTTCAGGTCGAGATGCCTGCCTTCAATTCCGGCCGCGCACCTTGGGAGATCCCCGGCGTCATCTTGGGTTCCGATCGTGGACCTCGATTCGATCAGGCAAGTCCTGGCGCGCAGGTCCGCAAGATAGCACCGGATCATATCGAGCTTAGCGCCGATGGGGGCTGGGACCTCTTGATCGAGAGCGACGGCGAAGGACGGCTCGCTCCAGGAACATACGTAGCATTCCCGGTAAAACTCGGGGGCAGAGCGTTGAAATTCAACTGTCGACCGGCAGATCCGACCGTCGGCTATCTTCACATCACCGCACGCACGAGCTCGGAGCAACTCGAAGGGAGCTTCCAACTGGAAGTCGCCATCTGCAAGAACGCCGTCTCAGGAAAAACTGCCGCGTGGCCCTACCAACCGCTCAGGGTTCGTGGGAACTTTGCAGGGTTGAAGAAGCAAGGATGAAAGATGAATCGCCGAACAAATCGTTGGACCGGAGCGGCGAAAAGCAAGGATGGGGGATGAGGGATGAAGGATGAATAAAACCGAATTTCCGCCTTCATCCTTCCTAATTCATCCTTGCTTTTCAGCGCAGCCCGGTCAACTCTGACACTGGGCGGCACGTATGATGAAATTATCCGTAGTCGTCAGTCCTCTCTGTTATTTGGTGATTAATGAGGAGGCCTATGTCACGGTTTGTGGAACAAGATACTACGCATGTAACTCGACGAGATTTTCTTTCGACGGCAGCGCTGTTCGCGACATATTGTGCCTTGAGTTGCGACGTCGAAGCACAGCAACCCAAGGCTGCATACGGAGTACCGCCAGCACAGGCTCTGGATGACAAGAATGTGATTCACGGAAGAGTGACCTTCAAGAGCGGAACGGAAGACCTCGATGGCTATCTGGCCAGGCCGAACAAGAAAGGCAAATTTCCTATAGTCGTCATCGTTGCCGGAAACCCTCCCTATGAAGAGTACGTTCGGAACATGACTGCTATGTTCGCGCAGATTGGTTTTGTTGGAATCGCGCCCAACATCTACTCAGTGCAAAAGGACGCGAAGACGCTCGAGCAGCTACGAAAAATCCTGGCCGAGAAAATTACCGACGCAAAGATTTTTAGGGACATTCGGTCGTCAATTAGTTATGCGAAAGAGCAGGGCTTTGGAAAATCTAATCACGTAGCGGTCACCGGATTCTGTTTCGGCGGTAGATGTGCGCTCATGTTCGCGGCGACCTATCCGAATGAAGTCAGCGCGGTGGTGCCTTTCTATGGCAATCTCAAGACGCCTGCGTTTGCAGGTCGGGAACTGGATCCTGTTGATGTCGTGGCAAAGATAAGGGTGCCGGTCCTTGGTCACTATGCGGAAAACGATCCAGAGATTCCGCCTGCCCAGCTAAAAGATTTTGAAGCCTCGGCGAAGAAGAATAATAGTAACACTCAGATTTTTACCTATGCCGGTGCACGTCATGGATTTTTTGCGCATACGCAGCCGACTTACAACGCAGAGGTATCCAAAATCGCGTGGGAGCGGACAGCCGTATTTCTCAAGAAGTATTTGGGTAACTAACGGCCGCATCATTTGAAAGCGCATGCGAGCCGCCCAACAAGTCGTTGGACCTGAGCGGCGAGGGCGTGTTTCGCAACTTGATTCATCCGGCGATGGTTGATTGAATCGCGCCGCCGCGTCAACTCCACCGTTGGGCCGCACCTTTTCTATGCTGAGAGAACGAGGAATCTACCGACTGTCTGATGGACTGCAGTTTGTCCCCGGCAAACCTCTTCGGATGGCACTGGCCATAGTTGTACTCGCAGGGTTCGCCCAGGAAGCCAGGGCTCAAGCACCGGCCCAAGCTTTTCAAAAAGTTATGCAGCCTTACGTTGATGCCAGGATGTTCATGGGAAGCGTGCTCGTGGCCAGGAAGGGAAAGACCATTTTCAACAACAGCTATGGCATGGCGGACCTGGAATGGAGCATTCCAAATTCGCCGACGACTCGATTCAATATCGCTTCGATGACGAAGCAGTTCACCGCGGCCGCGATCTTATTGCTCGAGGATCGCGGAAAATTGAAGACTGGCGATCCAGTTAAGAAATACCTTCCGGACGCGCCCGCATCCTGGGACAACATCACTATTTACCACCTACTGACGCACACATCCGGCATCTCTGATGATGCTGCTAAATATCAGCCCGGGCCGCCTGATCTGCTGCGCTTTAATGACAAACCTCTGGACTTTCAGCCGGGCGAACGATGGTCCTACACCAACCTCGGATACATTGTGCTCGGGTATTTGCTTGAAAGAATCGTGGGACAGAGCTACGAAGGCTTCGTTCAAGAGAATCTTTTCAAACCTTTGGCGATGAACGACTCTGGAATGTTCTCGTATGTGACGGTCATTCCCCGGCGTGCATCCGGTTATTGGCCGGGCCGCGGTGGGATCGAGAATGCGGAACGTCCTGATTTCAGGTTGGGCTTTTCGGCGGGCTCACTCTATTCGACAACGGAGGACTTGCTCCGTTGGGAGGAGGGACTGTTCGGAGGGAAGTTATTGTCGGCTACATCGCTGCGCAAAATGATCACGCCATTCAAAGGTGACTATGCCTGTGGTTTGTATGTACGCCGCGTGAACGGTCACCTGATGATTGAGCATGATGGAAATAACATCGGGTTTAACTCGGACATGGCCTACTACCCCGAAGAGAGCATTGCCGTCATAGTCCTGGCAAATTTGAATGGCAATGTCACCAGCGAGATCGCAAGGGCTCTTGCGGCCCTGGCCCATGGAGAGACGCCGCGGACCGCCATGGATCGCACGAAGTGGAAGGTTCCCCCGTCAAAAGCCGCCTAGTCCCAAGCGACTGCCGTTCGGTCACAAAACCAATCTACCCCGCGAAATCTCCGGTATAAGAGACTTGGTCAAATATTCTCAGCTGGCGACGACGTCCGGCCGGATCGTCGCTTTTGATCGAAGCCTTCCACGCCAAAGCAACTTATGGGCGTAGATTACTTGTCTTAGCGGGCGGCACGAGTGCGAACCCTGAGGTGACGCCAACTGCAGCCCGGACGGAGCTTTGCCCCAAAAGTCTGGAAGAGATTTAACACCGAAGGTGTTGGCTAACTTTAGCCCAGGGTTTCCTACCCTGGGTCAATTAGCCACCACTAAGCTCGCAACTCTGAAGGAGTTCCATCCCATTACCGAACTCTTTCAGAGTTAAAGAGGAACTTAACCGCCCCCTTTCCCAGGGTAGGAAACCCTGGGCTGAAGCTAGCGAACTCCTTCGGAGTTAAATTTCAATTCCGATTCTTGAGAACTGCCTTGCCCGAGACTTTTGAGGCAAAGCTCCCGGACGGAGTGAGACGATGAAGATTAGCCGCCGATCTTTTCTTAAAACTGCAGCAGCAATCGGTGCTTCGCTCGCATGGGTCGGACCGGCCCGCAGCTCGCGTATCAACTGGCAAGAGCGGCGTGATCTCTATCCCCAAGGGGTCGCCTCGGGCGATCCTGATCCGCACAGCGTCATCCTATGGACCAGGCGTCCGTTTGCCCAGGGCACACGCCAGCTCCTGACCGTCGAGGTCGCCGAGGATGAGGCATTCCGCCGAGTCATTGCGCACGCGCACGCACCGGTCTCAAGTGCTGCGGACTGGACCGCGCGCGTTCTGATTGTCGGACTCAAGCCGGCGCGCACTTACTGGTATCGATTCACCGACGCCGACGGAACTGGCAGCCGCATCGGCCGCACGATCACATCGCCATTGCCAAACGATCCCCGCCCGGTGAACTTCGCATTCGTGAGCTGTCAGGACATCAATGAGGGCAAGCTCAACGCCTATCGGCGGATGATTTACGAAGATGAACGCGCTCCCGACGCCGAGAAGCTCGGGTTCGTTCTGCACCTTGGTGATTTCATCTACGAGGTGGTCCAGTATCCCGACGAGGTGAAGACACGCTACGACCGCACGATCTATGAAGTTGCCCGTATCGCGGATGGTCACAAGGTCGGCAACTTCCACATACCGCTGACCGTGGATGGCTACCGGGCCATCTACAAAGGCTATTTCGCCGATCCCGACCTCCAGGACGCGCGCGCGCGCTGGCCGTTCGTCGCTATATGGGACAACCACGAATTCTCTTGGCAAGGCTGGCAAAGCATCGTCAAGGCCGGGCGGTTCGAGCAGCCTGGCCAGACCATCAAGGTCGCAGCGAATCAGGCCTGGTTCGAATATATTCCTGCGCGGATCGCTCGTCCGGGCGGTTCGCTCGAGCGCTTCGATCCACCACCCGTCCAAAACGTTCCAATCAAGGAGTTCGATAGTGATGGGCTGGGAGTGGAACCGAACAACCTGACGGCGATCAACAGCCTGAAGGCCTATCGCTCGCTCAGGTACGGCCGCCACCTGGATCTGATCATTACCGACCAGCATAGCTATCGGAGCGCGGATCCTTTCAGCGATCCGTCTCTCGGAAAGCTCGGCGGCGAGGAGTTCATCGGAATGTTTCCCGAGTCTGAGATGCGGGCGCTCGACGGCGGCCGCGCCTTCAACGGCGGCAATCCCCCGGCGGAAATCCGGTTCAACGACGCGCACGTCCCCAACCCGCAACGAAGCGCGCCGCCGCAGACGATTCTGGGCGCGGAGCAGAAGGCATGGTTCAAGGACAGGCTCAAGATTTCGACGGCGACGTGGAAAATTTGGGGTAACTCACTGGGCGCGCTGGATTGGCGCGCCGACCCGCAGAACCTCCCCGCAGGTCTCACCAAGGAGTCGTGGCCCAAAAACGCTTTCGCAGCTATGGGCGGGGCTGACTACGGAGCCGCTTACGCAGAGCGCGCTGAAATCTACCGCGTCGTTCGCGAGGCGAAGATCACGGGCTTCGCCATCGTCTCGGGCGACCGCCACAGCTTCTGGGCCGGATATGCGACTGCAGAGCTCCCGCCCGGCAAGTTTGAACCAGTTGGCTTGAGCTTCATCGGGGCGTCACTCGTCAGTCCCGGCGCCATGGAGGCCTATGAGCACAATCTCAAGAAGGACGCTCCGTTACGAGCACTGTTTCTAGTTGAAAAGGAGGCAGGGGCGAAGCCGGAATGGACCTTCAACATGCTGCTGAGGCACGGTGTCCGTGCCTGCCTTGAATATGCAAAGAGCTTCGATCTCAAGCGCGCACGATCGCTGTCCAATCCGGATCTTGCTCCGCACCTCGAGTTTGTCGATCTCGGCGGACACGGTTATGCGAAGGTCCGATTGTCGGTCAATCAGATGCGCACTGAGTTTGTCTGCATCCCACGCCCGATTGCCCGTAGCGAAAAACCGGACGGCGGGCCAATTAGGTATCGGGTATCGCACACTGCTGCACTGTGGAAGAGCGGAGAGCGACCGCAACTTAAGACATCCGTGCTCGAAGGCGACGTTGGACTGGCGATTTGACGGACTCGCGGCGCGCGTTTCCATAGCCCATGTTTGTCAAAGCAGGATTTACGCCGCTGGAAGCACTGCAGACTGCGACGCGCAATCCCGCGAAGTTTTTGGGAAAGTTGGATTCGTTGGGCACAATCGAGAAAGGAAATTTGCTGACCTCGTTTTGCTCGAAGCCAATCCTCTCGAAGATATTGGCAACACGCGGCGCATTAACACAGTCGTTGAAAACGGCCGATACTTAGCTAAGGAAACGCTGCAAAAGATGTTGACTGGTGCAGAGGTTAACGCTAGTAAGAGATAAGTCCAGGTTGGTCGCCGAACGATGTCGTTAGATGCTGTTGAGTGCATTTATTCGGTCAATACGGGAAGACTATCAGGGGGACAGCGTGATAAGAAATACTCTCATCGGCTCTCTTATGCTGTTATGCACCGGGCTTGCGCAGGCACAAGAGAAACCCCGGGCAATCAAGAAAACTCTCAACGTGTATGGTGTTGAGTACGCTAACTCGTGTACACCTCAAGGCCGCAAAGCGCTTCGGAAGTCGGTGTGGAGGGTCGCGGGCGGCAGAGACGCGAGCGGGGCCTGGCGGTTGGTCGAGACCTTACTCTGCGCGCCCGACTCGAGGGCAAGTAGGCGCTATTTGACCAGCGTATTACCCGCGGAAGTGCGCTCCGTGTCCGGGGGCACGGGGCAGGATGAAATTTCAGAGTCGGTCAGACGTGACGGCAGACTGATCAAGTCTTTGTTGGCTGAAGGTGAAGCTTGGCAGGCAACGGTCGCGTCCGAGTCGACGAAGGTCTCCCTCAGTTACTACCCCAACGAGGCTTGTATTAATACCAGGACTCTGAGTTTCGTCAACAGGAGGTGGCTACTTCTTAAAATAACTGGGGCGTGTGACTAACTCGGTCTGACGCGCCGGCTAGGCCCTTGCATCTGACGGAGCGATAGCAGGCTTCTGAAATGATGTTCCTCCTTAAGCTTGAAAGCTGCTCGCGCGCCGCAGCTGAAGGCAGTCGTTATGCGCCCCATGGTTGATTCTCTTTGAACCAAACTGTATCAGCATCGTACTTGCCCATGTAGATCGATCTGCCAGAGGAGTCAACACATGTTCTGTCCAACATGCGGAAGAGATGATTCTCACCGGTACAAGTTCTGCCCCACCTGCGGCACCAACCTTGACGTGGTCACCATCGCCCTAACGACCGGGGAAGACAGCATATTCGCCAGAGTCAATAAGCATCTCGACCGCTCCGTCGCACGTTACACCGACCACTTCTTCGAGAGTGCTACTACGACGGCTCGTGAGGGTCAGGTCGGCAGTTCATGGCGGCTCGCGGGTAAAGGGGTGCTCACTTTCCTTATCGACCTCGCCTTGCTCCCGTTGATGTTTTTCTTTCTCCCCATCAGGCTTCTGATGCTGCTGTTGTATACGCCTCTGGGTTTGTTGCGAGAGCGGAGTGAGCGAAAGCGAAGCAGTGTGCCTACTGTCGATGGGGCGAGTGAATCATCAAAGCGAGGATTGGCGGAAGCAGGGGGTTGGCGGGTCGGCTCGGTTGGCAGTGTGACTGAAAATACGACGGTTCATTTAGAACTTGCCGAGGCCTCAGAAGGACGGAGCAAGACTTCAGAGATATAGGTGGCAAGGCGCGCACAACAACCAGATGACCCGGACTCGCTCCCGGCACAGCTTCTAAAGGTTAGAACTTTGCTGGGCTCGGTGCGTTGATCTTCTCTTTCATCCTCACGACAGTTGGCGAAATCGCTCTTTCATTCAGAACCTTGACCACAGCATTCTTTTTTGTGGGCTATGCTGGCGGCGCAGCAATTGGTGGGTTATTCGGCTATTGGATGGCGGGCGCGCAGAAGCAGAATCTGATCTTTCGACGTCGGCATCGAAACAAAGCCTTGCAGCTGACGGCGCGACGGCTGCTTCTCAAGTAGTCTTGAACCGATATGGAACCAGAACAACAGAAATTGCGTCACGACCAAGAGGTTCAGGGTCTTACGGCAACTCCCAGGAGTGGACCACCCCTTAAAATCGGCGGCGTTCTAATATTGGTTGCTATCGGGTTGATTCTAAGTCTGGTTCAAAACCTGGGACACCTTTTGGGGAATCTAGCCCCCTTTCGCCAAGTACAAGTTTGGGAGCGCCTTACCACTCCGGGATCGACTGCTTATCATCCCAATTGGAAGCCGATCCTCTTGTTCGAACTCGTCTCAAGCTCAGCTATTCTCGGCTTGAATGCTGTGGCCGTAGCGCTTTTCTTTCGCAAGCAACGTGTGTTTCCCAAGTTTATTGTCATAGTGATCCCGACACTCTTTATTCTTATTCTCGTGGGTTATTATCTTTCTGGTTTGATCCCCGCGATCGCCGAGAGCCCTGATTATTCAAAGCAAACGCCTGTGCTCATTGTAAGATTCGTGGCGTTGCATGTTTGGATCCCATATTTTCTTCTCTCGGAGCGCGTAAAGAAAACATTTGTTACATGAGGCTAAGTAACTTCTTTCCTTCAGCAATGTGGTCGCGCGACGCAGCTGAAGGCACTCGTTCGGCGGCTAGGGATCGCACCTCAGGCCGCAATCAACTTCAACGGGATCGAAGCAATACCCCAACGCCAAAGCTCAAGCTAACCAGCTCAACGACGCGGTCCTATCGGGCGCCTACGAAAAAGCCGCTGACCTAACATACCCTAAGCTCATACAATTGCTCGGTGGGCGTGCCAAATATCTCGCTGCGCTCAAGGGCGGCATGAATGAAACACAGTCTGATAGGTTTCGAATTATCTCTACGGTTTCAGATGAGCCCACGGACATCATCGAGGTTGGCTCTGATGTCTATGCAATTCTGCCTACAACGATGAAGATCAAAGTTGCCGAGGGCATCTTGGTTGGTCAATCGTCTTTGATTGGCGTCTCGAATGACCGTGGCGAACATTGGAGGTTCGTGGATGCCGGCAAGGGTTTCAGTCATGAGCAATTGAAAACTCTTTTTCCGGCTGTCGCCGATCGGCTCAAGATACCTGAGCAGAAACGTCCGGTTCTACAGCGCGCCCCGTAAGTCCCGCGGCGACCGTAGCTAACGGCGCGATAACAGCTTTCTCAGTAACTCGTTTTCCTTCAGCTTGAATGCTGATCGCGCGCCGCACCTGAAGGCCGGTCGTTACCTCGCTTCTTCTTGGGTGCGAAATCGAGCTTATGAACAATGCATCCATGCTTAGAACTGCGCTGGCAATCGCGATAGTTTCAATTTCCTTTACCATCTCGTGCAAAACTCAATCTCCTGGCAGAGCGCCGGTGTCTGACCCGAAAAATCCAAAAACCGAGCAAGCTGTTCTTCTCTACCTCAAGCTGTCGGATGATAATTTTGGGGAATCCGAAGAAAGAGAGGCTGTCTTTAAGCTTGAGGATGAATTGGAGAAGAAGATCGCGGCAGCTAGCGTTGGCGAATTGGACGGTCACGAGTTTGGCGAGGGCTTCGCCACCTTCTATATGTACGGCCCGGACGCGGATAAATTGTTTGATGCGGTCATCGACACCATCAGAAAAGTTAAGCTTCGCACTGGCTCATATATCATCAAGCGATACGGGGAGCCGGGCGCAAGAGAAGAAAGAGTTAGTCTTTAGCTTGGCGCAGCGCGATCTCACCAAGCCTTATAGCTGACGGCGCGATAGCTTGCACCCAGCGTAGAAATGAAATTGCCATGAGCCAACTTATGCGGTTCCCGAGTTCGGTCAAGCGAGATCCAGCTATCGAGGTCTGGATGCTTGAGCATTCGGATGAATTGGGAGCGATCGCGCACCGCTGGTTTGAGGCCCTGCGCGAAAGCGGAGACGATGTTCGAGAGTTATTGCATGATGGCCATCCGACCGCATGTGTGGGTGATGCGGCATTCGCCTATGTCAATGCCTTCAAGGCTCACGTCAATGTTGGGTTCTTTCGTGGCGCCGAGATTGCCGATCCCGAGCGACTGTTGGAAGGCACTGGAAAGTTCATGCGCCATGTGAAACTCAGACCTGAACGTGCCGTAGATGCCCCCGCCCTGTTGAAGCTGATCGAAACTGCCTACACTGATATGAAGGGGCGTCTAGGAAGAGTAGTTCGCGCAGACAATTCGAGGCGCCGTATAAACCCTTCGTTGGAGGCGAGCGGCGGGAGCGTGTTTCGCAACAAACTTGGTGTCGAAGGGTGCTGCGATTAGCGCCGGCGCCGCCACTCAAGCGCAACCTTGGATGGTTCTCGGTCCGTTGTCAAAATTGAATTGCCAATGAAGTCAGCTGCCTCAAATCTTCAATGTTGAGAACCTGCCGCGCGCCGCGGTTGAAGGCCAGCGTTGGATGCTTTCTCATGATGAAACCAAAAAGCACGACCTTAGCCCTCGCTCTTATCCTTCTATCAGGAACATCAGCATCCGTAGCGAACCCGCTTAGGTTGCCGCGCCAACTTATTGATTGGGTGATGAAGGATGCGTGCGCGCTCGGTTGTTCGGAAGAACAGCGTGCTGACTACCGGCGTAATATTAAATTTGAATTGCACGATTTGAACGGGGACAAGAGTGAGGAATTCTTCATCTATGTCAACCATCCTGACTGATGTGGCAATCACTTCAATTGTAACTATTCGGTTTTCGAGCGCCGTCGAAATGGCTATCGTTTGATCGCCAGCGAGCATCCAGCTCTTCGCGTGGCCAATACCCAAACGAATGGGTACCGCGATTTGGAAAGCCGGCATGATAATGGTGTTTGTACTCTGGGCAACGGCGCAGAGGGACGGGACATTTACCTCAGGGTGTTGCGTTATGACGGGACTCAATACCGATCGACCGAACTTGGCGATCGGTGTCTGAAACCAATTCCAATACCCGCATATCGGAGGGGGCGCATCCAACAAAGCGTTGCAGGCCGACGCGCGATAGCATGTTTCTCAAGTGACTTTATTCCCTTCAGCTTGAATGCTGATCGCGCGCCGCAGCTGAAGCCCGGCGTTGGCCGGATATGATCAAGTGGTTTAGTGGCTGGATTAAATTGGTTTCAAGGAGATAAAGACATGTCTATCCGTAAGGTTGATATTAGTTGGTGGTACAGTCTTTCGAGTGATTTCATGGGATCTGATTATTTCTTGGAGGGCGGTGGAGCTAATAGCGGTTCTTTGATGGTGAAGGCCGAAAACAATAACATAACTAGCGGCCAGTGCTGGCGCTTCACTCCTCTTCCCAACGGTACCTATCGCCTGACGAACCAATTTCTGGGTGTGGAGTATGCCCTCGAATCTTCCACCGATTTTCAGGGCTGCCGCATGACCCCGTGGACAAATGCCGCAGGACAGCAATGGGTCGTTGTACCCGAGCGTACGGGTGTTTATCGGATGTATACCCGCCTCACCGGCCCTCTCTATGCCTTGGAATCCAATAATCCTGCCACCGGAAGTAAAAACGATCTGGGAATAGCAGGTTCAGTGATGACAGAATATAAAATTGGAGATCCAGCCGGGGATGGACAATTATGGACTATTAAACCTTACGGCCTGATCTACACGTGGCCTGATTTTAACGAAATGATTCCCTTTGATGCGGATTTTAATATTAAAGTACAAGGTCCCGCCCTTGGAAATAAGCCGCAAAGTATCCTATTCGACACCGGAAGCTGGGATCTTTGTATTCCATACAGTTTGGTGGACAAAAGCAAGGTGAGAATTATTAGTTCTAACATAAAGAACTGCTGGCAAGAACCATGTGATCAGGTACAAGGTGATTTAGAAGTTCTAACCACAGATGGCACTCCTTACCAGCTTAAGAACTATACTTTTTATGCTGCTTACGACTCGAATTCAAAGCGGATTATGGGTGGCTTTCCAAGTACCGGGGTTTTCCCATATGAACTCGCCAAAGCCTACCCGGGCACAGATACTCATGGTAAGACTGCGGTAGGCTTTGGAATCATCTCCATGTCTACAGGATCTACAAGGGACGTTAATGCCGACTGGGGTAAATTCCAACCCTACCTAATGTTCAAACCGACAGCACAGGTGCTTAAACAGTTGGAATGGGCTATGCCCATCCCTGCCTACCAAGGGTCCACTGTTCTCAATCCTCATGCCGTTCCGGGTTTTAACCTCACTATTGAGTTTGCGAAAAACACATCGCAAGGAGGTGAACTACATTACGATAATCTGGACGCCACCATCGACACCGGTGCTCCCGAGTTGGTAACTCGTCTAGGTCCGGATGACCCGCAACGGAATCCACCTTTCAAAGACTACTTTACCCAACCCGCAGCCGAATGGAACCAGGAGTATAAAGATCATTCATCAATTGCTGTTACAGGTAGCAAGGTCACCGTAAAATGGATCGATGGTTTGGGGGTGCACCACAGTTACAAATACCTCACCAACACTTCAGGTCCCAGGTGTACGCAGTTTATGGTGGGAGATTTCACTAGCAAAGTGCCATGGGAATGCGATCCTCCCCAAATAACACGAACGCGATTTAGTCTGGGAAACACAATCTATTTCTTTTGGCCGATTTACTACTACGACATCACCCAAAACCGAATTGGAATCGCAACCCAAGGATAATGGATAGGTGTTGTATAGGAATGCCGTGAATCAGAATAGCAAGGTCCGCAGACTTGAAAGAAAGTCTTTCGTTGCTGCTTGGTTAACCTGATAGGGCCGCGGCTGCTGTAGCCCAACAACTCATTCAGCCGGAGCGCGAATCGCGCGGCTTTCATTCGCGAGACTTGCGTACCGCGACGGTGCGTGCGCGCCGCTAAAGGCCGACGTTGGGCCGTTCATCTGGGCAGTCGTCCGCTGGTGGCCCGCGCCAACGTCCCTGGCATAGACATGAGTATCCGATATCAGTTCAGCTGCGACGACGTGAGCTCTGTCGACTTGGAGAGCCTTTTCGCGGCGGCCAAGCTAGGCGGACGCGTGGGCGATAAGTTGAGGCGCGCATTCCAGAATAGCCACGCGGTGTGCTTAGCCTACGAAGGCGACCGGTTGATCGGAGCCAGCCGCGCGATCACCGATGGTGAGTACCACGGCGTGATCTACGACGTTGCCGTTTGGCCCGAGTATCAAGGTCGAGGCATTGGAGCGCAGATGCTTCAGGAGTTACTCGCACGGCTTCCCGTCTGGCGAGTGATGCTCGTCGCCGATTCCGATGTTCAGGGGTTCTATCGCAAGGCAGGGTTCGACGAATATCCCAACGTCATGGCGCGGCTTGACGCCAGTCGGCTCTACGACGTGGCGCCTTCGAAATAGTGGGCACCAGGTCAATGGGTTATGGCCGCCTGGATCATCGTTGGGTGGACTGGATTGAGTTCATGTTGAAAGCAAGGTTCTCAAAACTTCTAATAGCGGCGCTATGCATTAGCTGCGTTCTTCAAGGATCCGTTACAGCGCGGCCGGATGGTTGGCGAGCGATCACCATCCTGGTTGAGAGCCTCAAGGAGTCCTCATCGCTATCCGCGAAGGAGCGCGGGGAAAAAGCGTATCAGCTCGCAACACTCATCCGACGCAAGGCTGGCAAGCCCGCTCCAAAGAAGCTCATCACCGACTTAGCAGATCTAATGAGTGACGCGGATACGATGGTGCGCGCTTGGACGGCCGGGTCCCTCGGGAATCTAGGCCCTCAAGCCGCTGCGGCAATGCCTGCACTTGAGAAGGCTTTCGAAGAAGCCCAAGCTGCCGACCCACCCGATAGGCCGCGAACCGGGATTCATCTTGACGACGTCATTCAACAGGCGCTGGAGAAGATCGATGGGCGAAAGAAATTGGTTCTATAAGCAGATGACGCAATTAGTTGAAGTGGCTTTGGGTGAAGGGAAGCCGATTTCATTTTAGTCAGTGCCGCCGCTGGCCGTCAGTGATCTATGTCCGACAGGCTTTTAGAAACCTCTGATCAAGTCGATCATAGTCGGGTTTGCTTAGCCCGCGGAGTGGGCGATAGCGTAAAGCCTGGGGTGGAGCGGAGCGGAACCCCAGGATCGTTGGCCTACCAGGACAGAGCCCGCGGAGTGGGCGACAGCCGATTATCGTCAGTCAATTGCGCGTTTGCGCTATCGCACGCTTCGCGCGCTCGATTCTTCTTACTGGTCGACGACCTGGGGTTCTGCTTCGCTCCACCCCAGGCTTTACTCTATCGCCCGCGCCGCGGGCTAATGCAAAGCTGAAGAAGCATGTCGGACACAATCTTCGGAACAACGATCCCGCACGCGCGTGCTTGCTGTGGAACCTTCGACGCGCCGCAGGTGGCGGGAATCCATGCAGGAGTAAATGGTGATGAGAAATTTAGTTTCACGTTCGGCAACTACGTCGTTGCTCATACTCTTAACGGGGTTCGTGTTTGCCCTCCCTACTCGGGGGCAGCAGGTGTCAACCCCCACGTCGCCGCGTCAACTGTTGCGGGTGGTCAACTACAACGGTGACTTGGCCGCGCTCTTACAAACACTGGCGGAGCAATATGGCGTCACCATCGGCCTTGAAGCGGACCCGAGACAGCCGCAGCCACAGGTCAACTTCGAGGTGCGGGATGCGACCTTCCACGATGTGCTGGATGCTATCGTGCGGGCCAAACCGATGTACCAGTGGCGGGAAGTGGATGGCGCTGTCGATTTCTACCCGGTGGCCGGTGGTAGCCCGGTGCTGGACGCCGTGATCGGAAGCTTTCGAGTGAGTGACGCGAAGTGGGCCGCGGCCAGTGACGCTCTGATGAAGTTACCGGAGGTGGAGTCTGGCATGTCGGGAATGGGGTTGAGACGACAAGACGCCGAGCGCGGGACCGCGAGTCGAGGCGGCGACGTATTCTCTATGCACTTAGAGGGCGTGACGGTGCGAAGGGCTTTACACGAGATGACGGCCAAGAGCGGTAGCCGCTTCTGGGTCTTTCGCCAGTTTAGAGGCGGCGAAAAGTTCTACTCGCTTGGAAACTCTGCGCGGTGATGAAGCTGACTAACTCCTTAAGACTTCGTTGCCTCAGCTCGGTGCTGATCGCGCGGCCCAACTGAAGTCAGGGGTTTGGGACTGCAGAGTGGCCACTTAATGAAGACAAACGAGGCAGCACAAAAAGTCAAAGAGTTGCACTCAGTCGAAGCTGACTTGCGCAAGCTTGCTGACTACTTGCAACAGCTACCAAGTCGCCAGCGCGAGCTTTCAGCGAGGACAGACGGAGGCCTCACAGCCCTTCAACGTAAGATACATGAATCGAAGATAGAAGCCGGTCAGCTTCTGAATAAAGCAGTTGCGTTGGGCGGATTCGAAAGCAAGAAAGGGTTGAGGCGAGTGCTTGCGAGCAAGAAGTTTCGCGCAAATCCTGACTACGGATATGCGAGCGCTTTTGAGGATATCTGCCTCAAGTGGATCCCAAAGCAGCCTGACGGATTCGATTTCACGTGGAAACGGAAGCAGGTTGGCGAGCTTGAGACGTATGCATCGGCTCTTCGCTACCTGGCCGATGGCCTGGTGACACCAGGTCCCTCTCAACGGAAGAGTTCTGCTGCAAGTTGAGTGCTTTGCGGCAACCCAATAAAACCCGCAGCTGAAGCGCCGCGTGATCGCTTTCTGCTTGAACTTTGAAACTGTTTCTCGTGATCAACGTGAGAGATATCGAGTGCAATTCTGTTAAGTCTTCAGGAGCTTGTTCATGAGAACTATCACTCGCAGCACTTTGGTTCTGGCTTTTGGACTCTTTACATTAGTCTTGGGCTCAGGTCAGCAACAGAATGCGAAAGATCAAGAGTCGTCAGTTCGGCAGTGTATTAGCGTAGTTCCGGCATATCGTCGTTGCGAGCCGGCTGAAGTAAAGTTTGTGTCAATGGGGAGGCAGCCAAAAGAAGCAATCCTGGCCCAGGTTACAATCGAGAATCGTTCTGACAAGATAATTACGGCCGTAAAATTGGGGTGGCGAGTTTATAGCGAAGAGGAAGGCTTAAAAATTAGCCTCTCTTCTTGCACTGCTCCTCCCCCATCAGCCGAAGTCTTCCTGAGCGGAGCTACCCCGTTGATTCAGTTAGACGTACTCGGCCCTAAAGAGACTAGCCACATCGCCATCGATCCTCTGCCAGTCCCGGTGCCAGCCGATAAGACAGTATTTATTGACCGCGCAATCATAAGTGTTGATGACCTTAAAGCCCTGACGGCGAATAAATACGCTGCGGTTGTTTTCGTCTCAGAGATTCACTACGGTGACGGCACAAGATGGACCACCGAAAGTAAGTAAGCGAATCATGCATCGAAACCCAGATACTCCGCAGTTGAAAGCCGTCGTTAGACGGGCACGATTTCTGGTGCTGGGAGAGAATACATTGATACGAAGATTCACCATTACCTCCGTCCCTCTATTGATAGGTTGCTTGTTGACGCATCCTTATGCTTTGGCACACCTTTCGGTAGTTTCCAGCCAAAGAGAGTTTCGCCCATATGGCTACTTTTCTCTGATCGGCAAACCGCCAAAAGGCTTCGAGAGCTTCGATACCATTCAATATTGGAAGAAGAGTCAAGAGCAAAGCGGTCCTGATATTTCAGAGCGGCTGTCGGGTGTGAACCTCAGTGGAGGTAGAGTTTACCGGTACGCTAGTGTCTCGGTTAATCGAAAGAATTTTGGATTCACGACAAAGAAAATTAGAGGTGTCAGCTTCAGTTTCCAAGGGCGGTTTCTGCGGACAGATTTTCTTGAAGAGGGATTTGATATGGACAGGCCTGTGGTGGAAGGTAAGTTGAGAAAGTACCTCAATGGTAAGAAAGTAGCCGAAGCCAATGTAAGGTTAAGCTATTTTGCAGGTACTTGATCGTTCATCGGCGCGTCTACCCAAGGGGATTCAGCCGACGCGCAATAATCTTCAATCTCTTTGTCCGACATGCTTCAGGAAGCTCTATCCAGTCTTACGATTTTATTTGCCTTAGCCCGCTCTCGCCCGCTCCGCGGGCTAGGCAATCGACTATTCCTGAAGCATGTCGCACAACGCTCGCTTTATCCCCGGCGTAAGCGCTTAAACTCATCTACAAGAAGTGCACTGTTAACGTTTTAAGCGGTGTTTGCGTCCTACTCACTATATGGCCTTAGCCAGGGTCCTTTTCTATTCTCATCACAGTGTGTGAGGTGTATATGCGATTACCTAACTTTCCTTGGGGTTTAGCATTTATGCTTGTGGTAGGACAGTGCCTCTTAGGCTCTGGGCCGAGAGCTCAGGCTCAGGCTAATTGGAATGGAGTAATTGTCGAACGAACGACCTACGCCTTTCCTTCATATGAGCAGGCTGCAAAAACTACAGCTGTCGAAAGGTACGCTGACAAAGCCACTTATGAGAAGGCTGTCGGTGACACCAATTTTGAGTTCCAAAAGTTGAAGTACATGAGCGACGGACTCAGTGTCATCGCTTATCTTTATAAACCGAAGCGCATTGATGCACAGAAACGCCCCGCCATTATTTTCAATCGGGGCAGTTTTGTGAGGAGTGATATTGCGCCTGAACTAGTATCTTTCTTTCATCGTTTGGCCTCCGAAGGCTTCGTGATTTTAGCTCCAATGTTGCGGCAGAGTGATGGAGGAGAAGGGCGTGATGAATTAGGTGGCGCTGATGTAAATGATTTGATGAACATAGTTCCACTAGCGAAGACACTTGGATATGTGGATATGAATAACCTGTTCATGTATGGAGAATCACGCGGCGGAATTATGACCTTCCTGGCAATGAAGAGGAATTTTCCAGTGAATGCGACGGCCGTGTTCGGAGCGCCTACCGATTTGCAAGACGTCATACGTACCCATCCAAAGCAGTATCCGTTAGCTGTCTTAAATCAAATCTGGCCGGACTATGAAGCTCGAAAGGACGAAATAATCAAGACAAGGTCAGCCATTCTGTGGGCTGACCAGCTAAATGCACCCCTCCTGATAATGCATGGAACTGCTGACAGCTTGAATCCAGACCAGTCGTTGACTCTGGCTCAACAGTTACAGAAATCAGGCAAAGTGTATGAACTAATTGTTTATGCAGAAGACAACCACATTCTATCGCGCAATCAGGAGGATCGAGATCGGCGAGCTCTACTCTGGTTTAAAAGACATGTAAAAAGGTGACCGGAACATTCCCTCATGGTGCCCAGGAGATTCAAGAATCGTCTTATGCGTAAAATGAAGTTCGTATTATTTGCGGTACTTGGATGGCTCATCATATCGAGCTTGTATGCATACAATTATGTGGTGACCATACTCTCTTCGCCTGGACAATATGACGCGTATGCAATGAATTGGCAGTTTCAGCTTTTGATGTTTTCGCTATTTCGTTTGCCCTGGCTTGTCTTAGTCCTCGCCGTCGTTGTTGGGGTGATAGTTGTGCTGCCAATGCAAATCGAATCTCCGGTTCATCGTGAAATGTGTGGCACGTAAACCTTGTTCATTTCTCTGGGTGGCTCCCAACTGAGCCTTGCAGCTGACGACGCGATAGCATGCTTCTCAGTCACTTGTTTCCTTCAGGGTTCGCGGACAGGCGTATGGCAGTAAGTCGTAAGCAGCTAAGCATGTATATCCCGCCAGATGCGGCGACTGATCTCGAGGCTGTGCGGCGCGCAGTCGACCCGGTTCAGAGCGGACTGATCCCGGCGCACGTCACCTTGTGCAGGGAGGACGAGCTTGGCGAACTCGAGTCCATTAAGACCAGACTACGCACACCCCCCTTCAAGCCTTTGAGACTTCGGTTCGGTAGACCGGTGGCATTTTCCGGCCACGGCTTACTGCTGGAATGCGTCGGGGGCTGGGAACAGTTCCGCGCGCTGCGCGAGTACCTGCTCGCCTCTAGCCGGATCAGGGATGAGAAGCCTCACATCACGCTGGCGCATCCGCGGAACCCGAAGGCTAGAGGGAATTCGTTGAGCAACACGTCCGCCCTGCCGGAGGTCATCGAGGTAACATTCCCGATCATCTGTCTCATTGAACAGGAAGGGAACAAGCCTTGGCGGCTGTTGGAAACTTACCAGTTGCGGAGGGTTTGATGGCTGAATTTTATTTCGTTCAAGACCGAGGTTTTGAATCGTAAGTTCCGACTCTGGCGCCTTGATGTTCGACATGCTTCAGCTTGTCGTCACGTCAGTTAATATTCAACGAACCCATCACCGAGCGTGCGGTTGGAATGTGTCGATCTCGACGACACGCTGAAGGAACCTCTGATCAAGTCGATCATAGTCGGATTTGCCTAGCCGCGAAGTGGGCGACAGTCGATTATCGTCAGTCAATTGCGCGTTCGCGCTGTCCAACGCTTCGCGCGCTCCATTCTTCTTACTGGTCGACGACCTGGGGTTCCGCTCAGCTCTACCCAGGCTTTACGCTATCGCCACGCTCCGCGGGCTAGGGCAAGTCAATTCGGTAAAACTTGATGACAGCTTACTGAAGCATGTCGCACATCCAGCTTCCCTGATGATTCACCAAGCTGGTGCTGTGGCTATCCCGCTTCTTCTTTCTAAAAAATCTAGTACTCTTCACCTCGGTCTAACCTCCGACCATCGAGCGGCGAAGCCGAACGCCAGCTCTAAGTACTTTGAGGCAAAGGCCAAGCGTTAGACGGTCCCGGCTCCAGCGAAACTATGATTACTAAGCGCCAACAAGCTAACCTTATCTGCTACGTCCTATGTGTGTTGGCGTGTGCCATAGCCCCGGGACTAAAAGGTGCCGCGGGGCAACCCTCCGAGCCGAAGACAGTCGAGGATTTCTTCCTCTTAGTCCCTGAACGTTACATGGACGGCTACGACCTCGGCTTCCGTAGGGAAGTGCTGCGCGGGGAACATCGGGGCGTGGTCGTCGACATCACCAACGGGTACATCTCCTACGACGCCTCCGACAACCCCTCGGGTTTCGAGTTCGCCATCTTCAGGAAGAATGATGGTGGATATCTTGTCGCCTACAGCACCGGGGCTTTCAGTGACCCAGAGATGGATAGGGAATTGGGTAACTGGCCCATCCTATTCTTGCTGAGTTACGAGGGCGGGAAGTGGCGCGATGTCACCAAGTCGTTGCTCCCGTAGCGTTCAACAAGAAACTAGCGTACATGCTCCCGCGACTGGGGCGGAGTATCGCGGTGATAAATGATAAAGGGCGGAAGCTCTATACTCTGACGTGGAGAAACGACCGGTTCCACATCAAGCGAGCGTCGCGCAGATGATCGAAAGGCCTCGGTGTCAACGGCATGCACCCGACGGCGAATAGCTCGACGGGTGATGCCCGGAGTTAGCTGGCTTAATTAATCCTCCTCATGTCGTATATGCTGTCTCGCGGCGGTGAACTCACAAACCTCGAAGGAGAAGAACCAATGAAGGTCCTCGTTAGAATGTGGTTATGCCTATGCTTGCTTGTCATGTTCTCAACCTTATGTGTAGCGCAAGAGAAAATTGAGATTTCAACTAATCCACCCCCGCCGATGCCCCAGTGGCCGGTTATCAAAGAGGTGGGGAAAGCCAAAGCTCTCTATAACGAGCGTGGCAACAAGACAATTGTTCAGACCGGCGCGATACAGGTTCAGGGCGATTGGCGCAACGGCCTTAGGTTTCGGGCGGGGTTCGAGGTTTCCGGCAAAGAGGTAGTTAAGCCTTCTGACGTGACCCTCTCTTTCTTCTCCGCTTCCAGTGATCGGACTTATGCTGATAATCGCGCGCTGAGGATACTAATAGACGGGAAGGAAGCTCTCTCCGGCGTAGCCCAATATAAGAATGGGAATACGAATGGCGAGGTGTTCTTGATCAACGTCACGCAAGAGATACCTTATGAGCTTTTCCTCCGGCTCGTTAGCGCAAAGAACGTAAAGATATCGGTTGGGCCGACCGAGTTCGCGCTGAAAGACAGCGATCTAGAAGCCCTCAAAGACTTGCAGCGGATACTTGAATAGGCGGCGGTAAGTTCTACTGCAATCGTGAGGGGCGTTGGGCCGCCGTTAATCTGAATATGGGTAAAGAAAAGAGGTGAGTCCGACCTGGTGGGCCAGCTTAAGGCGGAGGCCCTGGCCCCGTTCATGCGCGTCGCAGATTGAAATGGGCCGCTGAAATACTCAACTCCTTGGAGTGCGTCCCGACACATCGGGATGCTTTGGTCCATGCCCGCCTCACCGGGACGTTTGACTAATCAAGGTTGTAGTGTTGTAAGGGTGACCAAAGCGGCGCCAGGCCGCCGCACTCCAAGGAGTTGTATTTCGCCGCCTTGGATTCGTTTCATGACAAGGAGAGTGACATGTCCCACGGCAAGATCTGTTACCTCGAAATCCCAGCGATAACGGCCGCGATTCGCGAAATGTAGATGAAAACTGACACCCGTCCAACCGGAGCAAGCGTAACCGCAACTTGCCCTACCTGTGGTCAAAGCTCGACGGGCCGTTTCTGTTCGGCCTGCGGAGAGGAAAAGGGCAGGCGTAGCAATTACTCGCTGCTGGGTCATTTAGGTGAAACACTCAAGGTGGTGACAAGCTTTGAGTCGGGCTTCTTTCGGAGCTTTGCGGCGCTGATTTCCAGGCCCGGTCTGCTTACCTCGGAATACTTCGCCGGCCGGCGTAAACCCTATCTCAAGCCACTACAAGTGTTCCTGTTCTGCAACATCGCCTTCTTTGTCGTTCAGTCGTACGCCGAGTTTAGAACCTTGAGCACTCCCCTTAGAGTCCACACTCGTCTCCTCCCCTACAGCCCCTACGCGCGTGCGAAAGTGGACCAGGCTGTCATCGAAAAGCGCACTACGTTACGAGAGTATGAGACCCGCTTCGATGCCATCATCGAGAATCATGCCAAGACCTTAGTAATCGTGATGATACCGATGTTTGCACTGCTGATGCAGGCGCTCTACTGGCGCGCCGGACGGTACTTCGTCGAACACCTCGTCTTCTCCACGCACTTTTATTCGTTCTACTTACTGCTCCTCACTTCGATGATCCTACTGAGCACCGCTGCCTTCAGTCTTGCCCGCAGGATCACTCATAATCTCGGCGCCTTTCAGAGTGATCTGCTTTATACGACGATCATGCTGCTGTCTTGTTTTATTTATCTGCTCCCGGCGTTACGCCGGGTATACGGGCAAGGCTGGATAGTGACCGTCATTAAGTGCGTGATCCTGACAGCCAGCCTTATGTTAATTTTACAGCTCTACAGATTCTTCTTATTCTTCACCGCTTTTTCTTCGGCCTAGTGGGATGTCAAGCGAGCGCCACAGCTGAAAGCAAGCGTTAGTCGGCAAAACGAATGGGAGGCAACGATGGCAAAGATTACCGGAATCGGCGGAGTCTTCTTAAAGTGCAAAGGCGATAGCAAAGCGCTGGCAGCGTGGTATCAGAAGCACCTCGGGATGCATCTGGAAGACTGGGGCGGCGCCATACTCAAATGGCCGGACGACAAGGCTGAAGACGGAGGCCTCACAGTGTGGAATCTCGCGGCTAACGACAGTAAATGGTTCAGTCCAAGCGAATCTTCCTTCATGATCAACTATCGGGTCGACAACCTCGATGAAATGCTTGCCCAACTAAAGGCGGCCCAAGTGGAAGTCATTGGTGGTCCAGAGTCACACGAGAACGGCAAGTTCGCATGGATCATGGATCCCGATGGAAACAAGGTTGAGCTTTGGGAACCGATGCTCTGGGACGACAAGAACAAAGACGCCTGAAGTCCTGGCCCACGCGCCTAACGGCTTTCCATAAGAAGTGAGTTTTCTAGTCGGCGATAGCGGACGAATGATAGTAGCCCAGCAGTTCACTGCTGGGGAGGAGTGCGGAATTAAAGTGCAGTCCGTGAAGCGGACGGCTGAAATTGCAGATAATTGAGCCTTTCATTCAGCCGTCCGCTTCACGGACTAGATCTCTCTCCCTCGTTGGTCCCAGCAGTGAACTGCTGGGCTATTCTCAGTCGTCCGCTATCGCGGACTGGCTTTGAATTACTGGTTGTGCAAGGCGTCTAATGCTGAAAGCCCGTCGGCGAGGCTCGATAAATGGGGAACCTGGATGTCTATGCGGAATCGATGAAACTAGTACTCCTCCCTGGCCTCGATGGCACCGGGCGACTTTTTGAGCCTCTCGTGCAAGCTCTGCCATCACACCTCTCACCCGTAGTCATTTCCTATCCAAACGAGAAGCCGTTGTCATATACGGAACTTCTACGATTTGTGAAGGTGCAATTGCCGTCTGATGAAAACTACGTCCTTCTCGCAGAATCATTCTCTGGTCCACTGGCCATCGAAGTCTCCGCTACTCAACCGCCAAATCTGAAAGCACTAATTCTGTCTGCTACGTTTGTATCTAACCCCGCGCTGGTGCCGCAGAGCATGAGCTTCGTGTTACGTGGATTGTTCTTCACGCTGGAGCCTTCGCCGCTGGTGGTCAGCCGCTATCTGCTGGGCGAAAAACCTCCCTTCGATTTGGTCGAGACCTTTCTAAGCGCTAAGCGCTCCGTTCCGCCAGACGTGTTAGCATTCAGGACACGAAGTGTAATGAACGCAGATGTGCGAAGAGCCTTCGCCGCTTGCCGTCTGCCAATCTTGTACCTGTTCGCCAAGCAAGATCGATTGATAAAGAGAAGGAGTCTTGCTGAGATGCAAAGGCTCAAACCCGAAATGAGTATTGTTGAGATTGATGGTCCGCACCTTCTCTTACAGCGTGAGCCGGTAAAGTGTGTTGAAGCAATAACTCAGTTTCTCAGTTGTGCCTTATGATCCAATCAGCGCTTGCAGCAGACCGGAATCAACGTGCCTCTCATCGATAACTTGCGGCTAACGCAATTGTCTCCCGGCTGTTGAAGCGCAGCGTTGGATTTCTTTTTCCAGGCCTATTCCATATGAGTTTTGAATCGTCAATTTCTATAACAAACACGTCTGGACGAACGATCATCTTTCACCTTGAGCCTTGGGGAGAGGAAGTTGAAATGCCTATTGGGGCTAAGTTTGTCGTTCTTGCTGAGGCGGAGCAGCCTGGTTCTTTTGAGGTGGAGCATCGCGATGCCGCAATCACTGTCTGGGCATGGCCCAGCGCCGTTGTCAAGGTCTTAAGCGAGGATGAGGAGATTGGGATTAGTGCCGGTATCAAACGCCCGGCTGTGCCATCTGTCCCTGAAGGTCAAAGCGTGTCGTCCTTTCTACGTTCGATGTTAGACAAAGAAGGCGAGGCTTAATCGAGCGCGAAATCCAACGCAGCTTAGAACATGAGAGCGGCTTTCTCCGTTTAGTCTTTTAGCTTCCTTGAATGCTGATCCGGCGAGGTATCTGAAGGGCAACCTCATGCCCTCCTCAATGACATGATGAAGTTGATTTTCTTGCTTGCTATAGTCGTTTTATTCACAGCGGCTGTTTTTGGTCAGGAGCTGCAGTCTTCTCTGCCAGCCGCCGAAGTTGAAATCGTTCCGGCGACGGCGCGTGGCTGCCAGCGAAACACCATCAACGTTGCTAACCTGCACGCCCTGGTACAAACCACGGAGGAAAAGGCATTCGTAATTGCGCATCTTGGAACTGGCGAAACAAATCCGAGGCTAAACCGGCGGCGCCTCAATGACGTGAAGACCCAATTTGGCTTGGGTGACTCCCCTAAAATTATCTTTGCCGAGGGTGCACAGGTGCGAGGTTTGGGTCGAATCGATTTCTATCCAGGCAGTGAACTAATGAGCATCACCCTTCTCGCTCGCAATGGTGACTTTTGCGCGACCTGCTGTGATCGAAAGAAACTCTTTTACAAGGAACGGACCGTTTGGCGCTTCTATCCACACAAACGGCGATAATATTTAGGCGCGGCCTAACTAAGTGTTGGAGCCCACGGCGCGATTGCATAGTTCGCAAGTAACTTGATTCCCTTTAGCTTGCTGATCGCGCGCCGCCCGCTGCAGGCCAGCCTTGGATTTGCTTCCTATAGTTCCGAGGCCACTCATGTCTCTTGGCTTTGAATTCAGTACGGTTCGCGTTCTCTGCCGTGAATGCGGGTGGCTTAGAAATATCGGATATACCGGTATCAAGGATAACGTCCGAGCTCTTATCCAAATCAGCGAGTCAAGAGATGCGAGTCACATCCTTCACGGTAGGACTCTGGAGGTTTCTATTTCAGAACCCTTGGAGAACGTTCTAGCGAGGCATCCTGGGTACCGCGATCTTGAAGACGAAGCTCAGACGAAGGGCTTATTAGCAATGCTGGATGAATTCAAGCCTCTGCTCGCAAGTCGGTCTTGCCCTCGATGTAAGAAGTTAGACAACCTTTGTCTCGATTCGACTACGTTTCATGGGAGAGAGATAAGATTCTAAAAGCTGCTTCGTAATCATGGCGCAGTCCAACAAAGTTTGCAGCGGCGGCGCGGTAACATGCTCAAGCCCATGAAAGCCAGCGTTGGGCATCTATGAATTCTTATGGTTAACCTTTTACTTACGACTCTTCTTCTGCTGAATTTGAGCGTCTTGGGGCCTCACCTAAAAGCTCGGCGAGAGATAGTGGCGAAGACAGGGTCAATGCTTCCGAGTATCCCAATTGACTCGAAGTTGACCCTCGATGAATCGTTCTATCTGACGCGTGATCCTGGGCGATTCGACATTATCGTCTTCCGGCGAGTGTTCCAGAATCCTGGGATTCAGGAGTCTCGCATGACCATTGTTGCCAGGATCGTGGGTTTGCCCGGAGAGACAATCGCCTTGCGTCGAGGGAGGGTTTACATTAACGGCCGTCGAATCACGGAACCATTTGAGACTATCCGGTGCCCCGTTGCTGATCCGGCACTTTTTTGGTGCGGTGAAATGGCTGGTGTAAGGATACCGCCGGGCGAGTATTTCGTTCTAGCCGATAATCGCCCCGAGAGTGCAGATAGTCGTATGTGGGTTCCAAAGACGGTTCATCGGAGTGACGTGGTTGGTAAGGTGGTTAAAATCATCTCGCCGCGCGACGCCGAATCTGCAACGCATCAAATTTACGGTGAGCCTGATGGCCTTACCGGTGATGATTGTGAGGGGATCATGATGCGCCTTGATTCCGTTGCGATCGCCGCGGATGAAGCTGGTAGGGACGAGACGGTCATTATTGTTTCTCGACTTGGAAACGGCGAGAATGCTCGGAGTTTGAATCGTCGGCGGTTAAAGCAGGTGGCTGATTATCTGAATCGGAGGCTGGCCCGAGAGAGAATAATTTCAGCTGAAGGTGCGCGAGTTAAAGGTCTTGGTCAGCTTGAGTTCTATGTAGGTGGGAAGCTGAATATTGTTTTCAAAGTCAGGCGAAACAAGGATCTGGTTCGAGGCTGCGGTGAAGATGACTACCAACAGAATCGGAGCGCACCCTCTAACGAACACAAGCTAAGAATGCTTGCAGGCGGCGCGAAAGCATGCCTCTCAAGTGATCTTATTAGCCCGCGGAGTGGGCGACAGCCGATTATCGTCAGTCAATTGCGCGTTTGCGCTATCGCACGCTTCGCGCGCTGGATTCTTCATACTGGTCGAGGACCTGGGGTTCCGCTCCGCTCCACCCCAGGCTTTACTCTATCGCCCCGCTCCGCGGGCTAAGGCAGCACAAAACGTAAGACTTGATCAGAGCTTCGTGAAGCATGTCGGACACTGACTAGTACTGGAGACGCCAGGGTTATGCTTCAATTTCCTATGCGAGAGGAACAGACCAGATGAAACGGCTCATTCTGATGTTTTGGCTAATCGCCCTTTTCGCTTTTACTGGACAAGTGGTCTATGCCTGTTCCTGTAAAAAGATTACCGATTGATATGAACGAAAAAGACGACCTCTTTCCTTTGCTGGATGATCTAGTCGGCCGTTGGTGTGAGCGGCGCGCCTTGAACCCCCTTCGGCATATCTTACCGGTTTATCCCCTTTCGACAGGGCTGAGCGACGAGTGGCACAAGTTAGATGAAACTCTCAAAGACATTCGAGCACTGTGTAAAGACGAGCTTGGAGCTGAAGAGAAGGAGAAGCTGAATCAAGTCATCCTTCTTGTTCAGAACGTTCTCAATAGATAGCGAGATCATACTGGCACCCCGATTAAGCCGGCGTTATGCTGCTTCTAACAAACGGAACGTTTCAGGCTGAATCGCGTGCAAGATGCAGGCTCGTAATGCTTAGGAACAAAGGAGAGTCACTGCGATGCGACGCCGAATTGTTCGTCTCGTCGTTGCTGTTCTCGCACTCCGTTAGCAATGAAGGACGAAAAAGAATACATCCCCAAAAAGCGACCGTAGCTCTAACGGCAGGACATATAAGACAGACAAGGAGCAACATTGCGATGCGACAATTCTCATTAAACGCAATCTGTCTCGCGCTCACCTTGTGTGGAACCGTTTCCCCTCAACAGGCCCTGGTTGAAGTCGAGGAGAAGGACAATCCGTGTGCCCGCTTTAAGATGCGGATCCTGGTGCCCGGCAACCACGTCGACTTCAAACTGCGGGTTAAGAAGCCCACTGATGGCATCGATTCCAGGATGGTCTGGAATCCGTGCCCCGGGCCTGAGCCACAATTTGCGTTCGCGCCCGACGAGTGGTCGCCTGACCGGCCGGGAGGGTTCCTGGTGCAGCGCTCATTTGGATTTCAACCTTCGACGGTAACGAGCGGAAAACAGAGGCGACCAGAGTTCCAATTCCGCCAGCTCCCTTCACCCTTCGACAAGTAGCTGCGGCAATCGTGATAAATGCGTGACTACACGCTTACTGACTGAAATGATATCTCCTCTCTTTGGTCTGTTGATTCTTATATGTTGCTTTGGCCACGGCGACCTCGCTCCGGCTTCAATCGCACGTAGTTCGCAATCAGCCTGCCCTAAGCTGGCGATCGAATACCCGCATGACCTTGATACGAGCGAGTTCCGGTTCAAGGTCAAAGTAGAGGGAGAGAAGGTGGCCAATCAGGCTCTAACCTACGAGTGGACCGCCGATGGAGGAGAAATCAAGGAAGGGCAAGGGACGTCCCTCGTAAGGATCGTTAATTTCGATCTCGCCAAGAAGAGCTTAACCGTCATCGTCAATGTTCGCGGATTGCCTCAAGGATGCAGCGGTTATGCATCATGCACAATTTCCATCCGACCCCCTCACCGTGCCTTACAGTGAACATTGAGTGAATGTCATGACCCGTCTGCAGACGCGCGATAGCGAAGTTCTCAAGTAGTCTTGTTCACTCAGCCCTAATGGCTGGCGCGCTGGAGGTGCACGTCGGTTAAATTGCTAGAATGGGTTTCACAGTGGCTACCACTGACATCGATAAACGGAACTCGTCTTCAAGATATTCGGACATGCGGCAACTCACACTCGTCATACTTCTCCTTCTAAGTTTCCAATGCCCTCAGGCGTTGGGCCAGGCTAAGTGCAAGGGGTATCTGCCGAAGGGACCCGGCCGCGGCGGAGGCCAGGGCGCTGGCTCGCTCATTAAAGTGAAGCCGCAGCCGCAATACACGAAGGAGGCACTCCGACGTCAAGTGCAGGGAACTGTCATCCTGCGCATCGTCTTGCACTCCTCAGGGCAGGTGAAGGACGTGTGCGTAATCAAAGGGCTGCCCTACGGTCTTACGAAACGGGCGGTCGCGTCGGCTTACAAGATAGAGTTTGAGCCTGCCGTGAAGGACGGGCGAGCAGTATCAGTGACAACGCTGATCGAATATCAATTTAACACGTACTAAATCACAGTAGATTCTGGCGTCGCAACCCAACAACGCTGCCGCACTTGGAGTTTTAAGGTTATTTCGCTCGTTGTAGTGCACATATGCCTTTGCCGATTGCACATGGGTTGTTGGGCGCGAGCATCGTAGCGGCGTTGAAGGATGAGGCCTCTCCTTGGAGTGCGCCGCCTTGTCGGCGCTTTGTTATGCGGCACAGCCGCTTGTCAAACTTGAGCACCTTTGTTGAATCTGTTTTACGAGGCGGCGAAGCGCCGCCGGCCAAAGCGCCGACAAGGCGGCGCACTCCAAGGAGTAGTCTTGCGCGTTACGTCGTAACTCCGTTCTTGAGTTCTACTACATCAGAATCTCCGACTCGGGCTTTGTCCTTGATCGGGTTGCACGTCACCCTTCGCCCCGATCTGGATCAATACAACTCAGGGAATGGTGCTATGGAATAAAGGTCAGCGGGTTGGCTTGCTTAGAAAGCAGTGCCGCAAATGATGGGAACATGAACTGGATCCAAAAATTCCTCACGTCAATCTTTCCGCCTTCGTGGGCCAAGTCAATGGAGGCAGGCGTACAGAGTACAAGCTTTAGCTTGCGGGTTAATTACTAAGATCGGAGAAGCGCAGACGCAACCTGAAGGTTGTACTCTGAACGCCAGTTAACACGGTCGAGCACAAGCGTACAGACTACAAGCTTTAGCTTGCGGGTTAATTACTAAGATCGGAGAAGCAACCCGCGCCCACGCAATTCATCCTGCCAGTTCAAGTCTATCCTTGGACTGAATATCGGTAGTGGTCCAATCTCGACCAGCCTTACTTCATCTCTTCATTCCCTCACGGTTGACCGCCCAATCGAGAAATGTTTTGACTCAGGCGCGCATAAATAATGGGAGGCTGCGACATGGGAAAGAGCAGAGGGGCGGATAAATTTGTTCCAAGCAAAGAGAAGGAGGTTACCTATGAAGAATCGTGCCGTTTTTGCCACACTGATGATGCTCTCACTGCTCCTCTGCTTCAGATCGGAGACAGACGCGCAATCCAGGAATCCCCAATTCACTCAGCGGTTACCACACCGCGCGCTTACACTGCGTGACAAACCTGTCACTGATTTCTCCTCACAAGACAGCCAAAGCATCATTCTTTTCGAAGATCCCAACTTTGGAGGAAGGTCCCACCCTTTTGGCATCGGCAGCTACAGGCTGTTACCGGAGCATGGGAGTTTCAACGATTTAGCTTCTTCAATCAAAGTGCCGCTGGGTCTGGTGGTTATTGTCTATGAACATTCGGATGAGGGTGGCGGCTATGGCGAGTCGGTTGATTTCCTGGAGGACCAGTCCGACCTGTCGAGGTATGGCTTCGACAACAAGATTTCGCACGTGGACATTTTCGCAGCGAGGCGTGGTAGTGAAGTCTACGAGCGAAATAAGATCGAGAACGGCAGGGTTGTCAAAGGAAGTTGGGCACAGGCCACAGACGATCCGATCAATCCGAACCCGGTAATCGCCCCGTTCAAGCCGGCGAACGTTCCGGAGATTACCGCTTTCGAGGCCGACCCCAACTTAATTCGTCAGGGTCAGTCCACGACGTTGCGCTGGCAGACGGTGAATGCAGACCGCGTCGTGATTGGTGAGCGCTATCCGGTCAGGGGGCAGGATACCACCCAACAGCCGATTAACTGGCAAGGCGCCGTTGATCCGTCAGGCACTTCGCGGAAAAATCCCGCACAGCCCACCGTATACATTTTACGCGCGGAGAAGGGCGGCCAGAGCGCGTCAAAAACCGTGTTCGTCAATGTCGGGCCCGCCCTGCCGACCTTTTGTTCAATAGCGGGTAGCATTATTTCTGACAGGATGTCATACCTAACGCGGGTCGAACTTCACCGTATCGATGGTGCCCAGCCGGTGCGGGTGGCAAGAGCCATTGGAGGAACATTCAGCTTCGAGCGAGTGCCGGTAGGAAGATATCAGATTGTCCCGAAGGCACGCTTCCCGATGGACAATGAGCGGCCAAGCAGCCTGGGGTTTTTCCCGCGTGCTGACACGGTGACGTGCCGGCCGAATGTACCTTATCGCCTGGTTTTCAGAATCGGTAGCACCGAGGGGTAATAGCGACGCGACCGGCAACAACCTCAAGAGTAGAGTTGCGAGTTCCACTCGCGGCTCTACTTTTGAGGCAAGCTTTCAGGCGGCCTAAAGCCATAACTAATTACCCGGGAGATTCTCCACTCACTACCTTCCTTCTGCCAGAGATGAACGAATTTACCTATTCCATCTAATTTCTCGTTCTGGCCTTTGACTGTCAGGTAAAAGCGATGTTCCCCAGTCTCGATGGCTCCGTAATTATTTATCGGCGTAACTTCAAGACTTCCTTGTACAAGCTCTCTTCTCACTCTATTACTGTTCTCTCCACATAGATTATTTCTCATAACGTCTATCACGCTCTTCCGAGTCTTAGTTAATCCACCTTTCTCGTGATAGAACTCCAGGTCTGCAATAAAGAACGCTCCCACCTTATCGAGATCACATCTGTTGAAGGCTTCAAATAGAGAACTATCCAAAGAAGCAATCTTGGCGTACAGCTCTCTCGATGCGTCTGGACGGTTGTTGGATTGAGCATTCGCCCAAGGTGTTAGCAGCAGAGTAGTCAACAAAAGCATCGCTCTTAATGAGAACTTGTTTGGTCTCAAGGGAATGAAATCGGGGCTTGGATTTTTCATTGATTGTAGATCTCTCAGATGTGTAATGCCGGCAGTGAGCAGGGATAACCAGTTCGTAAGATGTTAGACGCCGCAGCCCACCTGAGTGTTAACGGATTTGCTGGTTCAACGGCTTGTGTAACCGGCCGCGTTGCACAAAACGTCTGTAGCCCAGTCCGCTGGACGCGGACTGAAAACCAGTCTTTGCGCAAAGCCGTTTGCCATTTGATCGATTAGGATTTGTCGTGCGGTCCGGCTCAAGACGCGTCCTTTACCCAAAGGATCTTAGGGGTGCAGAATGAGCTCAACTGTGAACGGGAGAAGTCGGATAAGACCACCAAATCCTTACTTATGCCGCAGATCCGCTGAATAAGACCTGGTTAGGGGGGCTAAACCCTAGAATCGAGAATTAGGAGGAACAAGGATGAAGAAAACTTTGCATGTGGTCATTTGCTTAGTCACGCTCTTGTGCGGTACTGCTTTAGCTCAGAATCCTTCAACACGCGACGAAGACGAAGCGGCGATTCGCGCGGTCGGCGCGATGGCGTGTTTCTCAAGTAACTTCTCGCCCGCAGGTTTCCTGATCGCGCGCAGCAGCTGAGCTCTTTCTCTATTCATGTGAGCATACCCACTCCGGAGGAAACCAATCTGCAGAACCAGGATGCGAATAAAAGCTCGCTCACCGGTAAGGTGTTTTCACGTTCACTGATCAACCTCCTCAGGACATGCCGGCATTTTGCTTATCTCTTCCTGACACCTTTTGATTACGTCTGCAGGCTCGTCAACGGCAAAGCGGACTTCCCGCCGCTGCACCTCCGTCGCCATGTTGGCCCATTGCGGTCGTTTGAGGCCTCGGGCGCTGAGTTCATGTCGTATCTGCGACTGCTAGTGGGAATGCAACCGGATGAGCACATGCTGGACATCGGCTGCGGCTGCGGGTTGATGGTCCTCCATCTTAAGGACTACTTCGACACTCGGGGGAGTTACGTCGGGGTTGATCTTCATCGCCCGTCGGTCAAATGGTGTCGCAAACGATTTGGCAGCGAGCATCAGAATTTCCGGTTTGAACATATTGATGTCAAGAGCCTGGCTTATAACCCTCGAGGGAGGTACGAAGGTGCGAGCTTCGTTTTCCCTCACGAGTCAAATTCGTTTGACGTTGTGTTGGTGAAGTCAGTCTTTACACATCTCAGGCCTATCGAAGTGGAAAACTACCTTGGGGAGATAGCGCGCCTTCTGAAAAAAGACGGACGGTGTCTGGCTACGTTCTTCCTGCTAAATCCAGAGCAAAAGGCGCTGGAAGTCGAAGGACGCAACGTCCTGAGCTTCAGCTTTGGCACAGAGGAGTGGCGTTATGTTTATGAAAATAGTCCCGAGAGCGCCTCGGCGTATGACGAAGGTTATATCCTCCGGCTGCTGGCAAAGCACCGGCTTAGATTGCGAGGACCGATATACTATGGCCATTGGTCGGGCCGGAAGACCGGATTATCTTTTCAAGACATGCTAATCATTGAGAGGGTGCAATAACAGAGCCTTGCAGCTGACAGCGCGATAGCATGCTTCTCAAATAACTTCTTCCCTTCAGCTTGAATGCTGATCGCGCGCCGCAGCTGAAGGCCAACGTTATGCAGCTGCATGTAGTCGGGAGAATTAATATGAAAATGGTTTTGCTGGTGACGACGATCTCACTATTTGCCTTACTCTCTATGGGCAGCCGAAATGCATGTTCATCGGCTCAAGGTCATAGTGATTCATTACCGGCGCGCTTGGTTGTCATCAAAGGCAAAGCAACAATTATTAATTTCCCCGGTAGGGAAAACATGCCAGCCACAAGTAACACGCTCATCTTTCAGAAGGCAGGATGTGATTCTTGTTTTGTAGGGGCGAATGCGGATAGCGAAGGCAATTACAGAATCCTGGTTAGCGATGGTAAATACAAAATCATCGTGAGGAATCCATCCAATCCAGGACCGGATTGGCTCGCACCTAATCAAGAGAGGTTCGTTGATACGGGCAGTGAGAACTCTCCTAATTCAGAAATCACGTTTGATATCAAAATAATGCTTCCTAAGGAGTAGCCTGATTAAGTGTGAGCCGACGCATAACATAGGATGCTTCTCAACTTCTTCCCTTCAGCTTGAATGCTGATCGCGCGCTGCTGCTCAAGGCCAGCGCTCTGCCCTCAATTCCGATGTTCAAAACTATCTCATGAAACTAAGAGTCCTATTTCTGCTGGCCCAGCTTTTGACTCTCTTGTTCGTTCAAAACGCTTGGGCGAAGGATTGGCGAGGCATTGTTCCATTGCATTCGACCCGAGCAGACGTCGTTCGTAAATTCAATCAGTGTGCCAATGCCGCCGATATCTGCACCGTTCGCATTGGAAACGAAGATGCCTACATCGTGTTTTCAACGGGAGCGATGAGCGAGTATTACGAGTGTGCCAAGCGTCTTCCAACCGATACGGTCCTGCATATTGAGGTGGAACTGAAGCGTCCTCGGAAAATGTCCGATTTGGGAATTCGAGAAAGCCAATTTCGAGGCTTCTTGCCGGCTGGGGCACCTGAGAAAAGTTATAACGGTTACACTGACGAAAATGAAGGGTGGGTCATTGAAACCCACAAAGGCCGAGTCACCCGCCTCTACTACATTGCCGCTCGGAATGACTGGTCTTTGTGTTCAACCTATTATCAAGAGCCTGAGGCGTTTGTTAAGTACGAAGTGGAGTGGGGCTTCCCATCAATATCAATGGGCTGTCCCGAAGTCCTGGCGGAGGGAGATCAGGCAATCTTAACTGCTATAACACATGCTTTTTGGCGCAGAACTTTTAAGTGGCAAGTGAATGTGGGGAGAATTGTCGCTGGCCAGGGAACCGGACGAATCACCGTAGATACAACTGGAGCGGGCGGGCGCCAGTTAAAAGCTACCGTTGAACTGCGAGGAGGACGAAGCCAGGAATCGAATTCCTCGTTTTGCGAGGTCTTGGTTTCGAATCGTCAAAATTAGTTGGAGAAGATAACTCGAGGGTCGCGCCGACGAGGCAACTGCAACGGGCTCGCCGATGAGTAGCCTTATTAGTAGTTGCTCGGCCGAGGCGCTCCAGCGCAGCGTCAGTCCGCTCATCGATGTGGAGGTGCAGGATGGAAGAAAAGCCAGTTGCGGGATGCTCATTGCTGTCAGGCTCTGCTCGCGCGCCTCAGCAGAAGGCCACCGTTACGCGTCGTGTGAGTGGTGTTCCAAAACTGTCGCTCAGCAATTGACTAACGCTGCCTTCCTGTAGGATTTTTGTATCATGATCCGACCTGCTTTACGACGGCTGTTCATCTTTCTCGTCCTCGTATTACTTTCATTCTGCGCGCGCGATGCTGCCAAAGCCCAGACCTGGGAACCCATCTCCACCAGATTTACTACCGAGATCAGGTTCTGGACGTCCGGAGGCAACACCTTCGCTGAGGTAAGGTTGACCTTCCCGAATACCGGCTACCGGGTTTCGGACTGGGGACAGGTAGCAAGAAATGAAGGGAGTTTTTCCGTTGATGCCAGGGTCGAGCGGTGGACAGGTGGATCAGGGCAAGCTCTGATAACCCTGGAGCACACTTATTCGCTTGGCCCACTCGCCGCGGGAGCGTACTCATTCACCTTCAAATCCCATGGCGTAGTGACCGGGAGCCGGCAGTTCGATCCGAGCACGGCTGCTGAGCGATGGGAACCAGCTTCACCCAGCGCTCTCACCGTAGGGGTTAGTATCTGGACGACTGGAGGCATCACTTACACGGAGGGTGAACTCTACTTTCCAGATACCGGCCACAGGGTGACAGATTGGGGGCAAGTCGTACGCGCCGGCAACGAATTTTCTGTCGACATTAGAGCTGAACGATGGACCGGCGAGTCGGAGGCCCGCGTCTCTATTGCGGAACAAACTTACCAGCTCGGTGCACTCGCGCCGGGAACATACTTTTTCACAATCAAGATATACGGCTCAGTCGCACGCAGACAGCAGTTCTCCATCGGCAATGCATCAACGCCGGCTCCGCGGTTGCTGACTGAGGAGGGCACGGAGCGAGCGCTTGCCCTCGAATCGCCTACCTGGATGCGCGACTCTTTCCCAGTCACTGCGACACACAACTTCAGTTTGGACCGGCGCACCCGCATCGTCCTTTTTGCTACTGATGTGGAGTTGGGACCAGCTGACCCAATTTCGGGGATCACGGCTGAGGCCGAAGATTCAAAGCAAATGACCTATCCAATGGCGGTTGAGTATGTCGGAAGGGTTCCCAATTTCGACCAGTTGATACAAGTGGTCGTCAAAATACCGGGAGAAATTGAGGGCGACATCCGGGTGAGCATAAGCGTGCGGGACGTAGTCAGCAACAAAGTGCTTGTCTCCATTAAGCCTTCCGCGAGCGGTCCCTAACCGTCGCTGGTTTTCTGCCGCGCCTAACAACGGCAATACACCCGAAGCCTCATGTTACGCACTATAAAGACTTCAGTTGCGGTAAGTTTGATTATCACCTTAGCGTCCCTCGCGAACGCTCAAGGTAAATCTGATAGAGCATTAGATGGTTTAGCCGGCCCGGTAAAGTCCACACAGACGGAAAACGTCTTGATGGAATGTGTGTCTGGTGAATTTGTGGAAGACGAACGTTCCACGTCCAGCGAAAAGTATGACTTGAGCGGAAGAGTTATAGGCAACCGGAATCGCTTTAGCCGCAGCGATCCGATCTCAAGGATGCTCTACTACCCTTTTGAAGAAGGTGTGACGCGGATTGAGAAGAACGTACTTTGGGAAAACGGCATCCCATCATTTTGGAAGCACGGCGCGCTCATCTATACAGACGTTTACACTTACGACAACAAGAGTCGGCTGGCCCAACACGTTAATTATAGGGCTGACGGTACTGTCCAATCGCGATCAATAGTCATCTTTAATGAACAAGGTGAAATAGCCGAGACGAAAAGGTACAACGCCGATGGCGCGCTGTCGGGCTGGAATAAGATTGAGTATGACGCGCGTGGGAATGAAGTTGAATCAGTTTACTTTAAAGAAGATGGAAGCTTAGTTGATGTGAGTCAGCGAGGATGTTCCTACCTCCATAGGTTTGTCTTCAGCTATGAATTTGATTCCGCGGGTAACTGGATCAGGCAAGTGATATCCAAGCCGGTATTAAAGGATGGGAAATTTATCGTAGTGCCTTACGCCTTTAAGAACCGGACAATCACGTACTATTGAGGCCGCACTTATACGGTGCGTAGTCAAAAGGTTCAGCAACGCCCGACGCGCCGGCTTTATGCGCTTCCATCTCGAAGGTTAGATGTGAGGTCTATGGTGATAATCAATTCATCATTCAGAGTGCTCCTGTCACTGGTGATTGTTTTAGGATTAACTGCGTTTGATGGTCCAGCTGTGGCATCCGCAGTTTTCCATGAACATTATGGGCATGCTGGTGTTCTCAGAACGTTCAAAGGTCAGGTGAGATATTCTGATGACACCCCGATACCTCATGCGACACTAAGTATAAGTACCTTAGGAAAGGACAAGGAGCACCTAATCGAAACTGACGAAGGCGGCAATTTCATAAAGGTGGACTTGACTTCAGGGAAGTACAAGATCGTTGTGCGGAGTGCGGGCACCAATATCGGCGAGTTCACCCTCAGGATAAGTCAGGGCGGTCCCTCCACATCGAGTAAATACATCATCGTCAAACTATCTCCAGGATGCGCTTCCGGAGATTCTGGGGTGGAATTAGTAAGCAAGATAAAGAAGCAAAAGATGATGTTCTAATCACTCGCGAGATAACAAAGCGTTGGAGCTGCTGGAAAGGAAGAAAATTGACGCCTTCTGCGTCAAATAGATAATGCATTAGCAGCGGTAGATTTATTCCCCGGAGGGAAGAAATGAAAAGTACCGTGATCATCAAGCTCTCTTTGTTGTCTTTGATCACTATTTCGCCAGCCACGCAACCTGTACCTGCGAGCTCTTCAATCCTCGGAGTTTTTGTAGCCAGTAGCCCATGCGATGCCCTATCCAGGGAATTGCTCAAGATTCCTCAAGCTGCTGATTGTGAACTGATCAAGTGGCGTCTCACTCTCAACCACAACCCGAACACATTCGCTCCGACCACTTATAAACTTACCTACGTGTATGGCCTACCTGAGCAAGGGACGAATGGATTATCTCGGGGAGAGACGAAGATCGAGCGTGAAGGAAGATGGGCCATCGGCAGCGGCACCAAAGCGAATTCAGACGCGATGGTTTACCAACTCGACCCGGACAAAGCTCGGGAATCGCTGTCGTTTCTAAAGGCGGATAATAATCTGCTCCACTTGTTAACTCCGGATAAGACTCTCATGGTAGGAAATGCTGGATGGAGTTACACCTTCAACCGGGTTGGGGACGACGGACGACATACACCGCAGGCCCGTCCACTCTCTATCTCCGCATCAATGCCTGACGTCCCGACCGCGCCGGCAGCGACTGACGCAGCTATTGTTGGAAGTTTCGCCGGGAGAAGCCCCTGTCGTGAAGTTGCCACACAATTGAATAAGGCCGTCAATGCTGATTGCATGAAAGTTAAATGGGACCTCACGCTCTACCAGGACTCGAAACTTGGCCCAACCACTTATAAACTCAAGGGCACTTTCTACCGGAAGCGTATTGGTGAGGGAAGGTGGGCAATAGTTAGAGGTACGAAAACAGATCCCGCTGCGGTGGTCTATCAACTCGACCCGGACGAGCCTCAAAAATCGCTCTTCCTTCTTAAGGCAGACGAGAATATTCTTCTCTTCTTAGACAAAGAAAGAAATCTGCTGGTGGGGAATGGCGACTTCAGTTATACCCTGAACCGGACAAGAAACGTTCTTGGGAATTGATCCGCGCCCATTGGAATGAACCTGACGCGCCGGCACGAAGCCTGTCATGATGGATGAATCTAGGTGCCGGTGATGCCGGGCCCTGGGCATCTCGATGTGGGCGAGGTAACGTGCGGCTGGTCTAATAAGTATGCTCAATAATGAAGTCTTATTTCCGGTGTCCGTTACTTTTGAAGATGGCTCAGTCGAGCAGTATGAAAACGTAGAAGATTTGGAACTCAATCTTGAGGATTTCGACTCTAGTAGCGATATTGATTGTCGCGTGCAAGACAAGCTCGTCTGATCAAGTCGATCAATAGTTAGATTTGCCTAGCCCGCGGAGCGGGCGATAGCGTAAAGCCTGGGGTTCCGCTGCGCTCCACCCCAGGTTTTACGCTATCGCCACGCTCCGCGGGCTAAGGCAAGTCAATTCGTAAGACTTGATCAGAGCTTTCCTCAGCTGTCGTTCAGGTTGGAAAAGCCCAATTTGCGATGTTTCAAGAACTAGCGTTTCTTGAGTGTTGTGAACCTCGACGACAAGTTGAAGCATGTCGGACATATTCAAGCCTTACTGTTCTGGTAGGAGCAACCTGGTGAATGCTGAGCTGTTAATCCCTTTATTGACCTTTGGTGGCACCCTGCTCTTGGTCGTTACGGGTCTTCTCAATTTCTCTGTCTTCGTCAGACAACTACGTGCCGCAAGGGACCAGCTTGACACTGCACGGCGCCAGCTCGAGAGTGCCCGCCAACAACCCGAGATCCAATTAGTGCAACGGGCGATGTCTGAAACGTCCGATCACCTCAGAATCCTGATCGAGAAGCCGTACCTGCGTCCTTACTTTTACGAGAACAAAGCATGGGCCGCAGGGGACCTCGCCAGCAGCGACGAGGTGAAGGCGATGGCAGAACTACTGCTTAACAATTTCGCCTCCGCGATGATTCATTCAGCGGCCTTCCCGCAATACCCGGTCCGTGGAGTCGAGCAAACGATCAGGTTCCACCTGCGCAGCAGTCCTGCGTTGCGCGATCTTCTCATGGAAGGCTTCGACCGCTTCCCACTCGCCGGCCTGGCCCTGCTCTGCCTGAAGAGTGAAACAAAAGCTGAAGCCGAACAGGATCTACGCGAGTTAATTTCTGCGTCAGGGGAGGATGCGGGGGAGAGAGCCCGGCGTGAACGACTACTGGACCATCTGCAATCTACAGATGAAGCAGAGCCGTTGGGCTTGGCGAAGTATAGCTTGGAGCGGGCGGGTGTTGGTTCAGTGGAATTGGCTTCTGTCGATGGCACTAATTAAGAGTCCTGTCCGGTACAGAACCGCGAGCGGGTAGTGACCGGGTTGATTAGCACCTAGAGAGTGGCGGAAATTTAAAATCTCTTTGCAACGAGCGCGCAGTTGCAAACAGGGCCTCTTTGTCCAACGACGACCCGGTCGCTACCGCTCGCGGTTCTGTACCGTACGAGATCGCTAGTTAGTGCCATCAGCCCTTCTAACGCCGCAACCGGCACCGCTCACGTTTCTGTACCGAATAGGACTCACGAAGGGCTCCAGGCGAGCAAGATTCGATGAAGGAGTAAATGAATCAAATGAAAGATTCCACCAAGCGTTCGATTTTTCGCTGGATTCACATCGTATTTGCCATTCCGATCGCCGGGTATGTTTATAGTCCGTTTGACCAGATTCCTAATTACGCTCCTGCTGTTCGGTTTGTGTTCCTTCCGGTAATGGTACTTTCCGGACTTTGGATGTGGAAAGGCCATCTCCTGAGACGGCTGATTGCGAAAATCGGAAAGAAATGAGGTGGCAATGCGTTCGATCCTAAACGAGCCTGACCGAGCAGAAATAAGTAACAGGTTGGCGTCACTGTCAAAATCGTCCACCCGGCGATGGGGCAGCATGGATGTAGTTAGCATGCTGCAGCATCTTCGCCTGTCGGCGCGGATGACCCTGGGAGAGTTAGCCGTGCCCTCGTCGAACAAGCGAGCGTTCCAGATGTTTCCGCTCAAACACCTGATCATCTACGTGCTTCCGTTTCCGAAAGGTGCGCCGACAGCGCCTGAGTTAAAGCCGGCCGCTGCAACATCGTTTGAAGATGAGCGCGCCGCTTTGCTGGAGTTGTTGGAGCGAATCGGGACGGGCCCTGAGGAGGGCGCAGGGCCGGCCCATCCGCTGTTTGGTCCAATGACCTGGCGCGAATGGGGTGTGACTACATACAAACATGCCGACCATCACTTGAAGCAGTTCGGAGCATAGGGGCGTATGTGCGGAGTGGCGTTATACAAAAGTGGATTTCGGTCCGCGTTGAGCGGACTGAGCGCGAACGGAAACGGCGAGATTGAAGGAAGAAGAATGGGGTCGAGTACTATGTAGGGAGATGAAATCAACGAATAAGAGCGGGAGCACTCCCGCAGACATGAATCGTGTTGATAAGTTTCTTATTTATACAGGCGCGACAATAGCCCTGCTGGTGATCCTTGGTATTTTCATAGGTGCAATCGTTGCCATATTCATGATTAACATGAGGGATTAAACAGAACTCCCCTACCAGCAGCGCTTTACGACTATGTGGCCATTTAAGAGAAAACGCTCGACTGAACGCTCTTCAGCTAAAGCGATCGGGTTTACTCAGGTAGATACGACCGAACATTTCGGCGATCACTTGTCACTCGATGCCGGCGATTGGATCGACACCATTGCTTTGAACACGCTCGTTTCCGATGGCGAGAGTATGGGGCTGCCGCCCGTCGATGCCAGTGAGGAAGACATCTATTCAATCGCGTTGCAATTATCCTCACTCAGGGAATCAATTGAGATTCCTAATGACGGCGTCTACTGCCCCACTTGCCACATAGCAAACGTGAATCTCTCCCTTTTACGAACTCCGTGTCCCAAGTGTGGAAGAGAACTACTGAAATTTGGGTGGGATTGAGTGAGGCGAACAATCATTCCAGCTGACGCCGCGATAGAGTGCTTCCCTACTAAAGCCGTCCTTGAGGTACAAATGCCGAACGCGCCCTGATAAGGCCGGCGTTTGCTGCTCGAGGTGTATTTATGAAATATTCGAAATTGGCGGCCAATGTGAGTTGCTGTCCGTCAAATCAATTCGTTGGAGTGATCAATGGGGTTCATGAGGAATATATTCTGTCTTTTTTTGTTTATCTTATTTGCCGCTACTAGCTCGTTCGCACAAAGCGTCCCTAATAATTCACCCGAAATTCTAAAGGTCGAAGCAAATCCCAAACAGGGGTTTGCCTACCCCTATTATCTGTATGTTCCTCAGGCGCTGCGCACGTTTGCATTCAGCAAAAAGAACCACACGCTTCTGGTGATTCCGAATAATTCAGGAAAACTCAGCGACGATTTTAGCGTTCATGAAGAAGACGCGAAGCGAAGGATCAAGCAGAATGCGCAGATTGCTGACCGAATTGGGCTCGCTGTAATAATCCCTGTTTTTCCCCGTCCGCAAACCGACTGGCGGATTTACACGCATGCGATCGACCGCGACTCAATGCTGACCAGCAAGAAAGAGTATGCACGTCTCGACCTGCAGCTGGTGGCAATGATTGATGACGCACGCGGGCGATTGGCCAAGGAGAAACTAAGGTTTGACGAGCGCGTTTTGGTGCTGGGATTTTCAGCTTCAGGAATGTTCGCCAATCGCTTCACGTTTCTGCATCCGAAGCGTGTCAAAGCAGCGGTCGTTGGGTCGCCAGGCGGTTGGCCCATTGCGCCTGTCGGTTCGTACAAGGGAAAAACTTTACGGTACCCGATCGGGACGAACGACTTTCAATTAATTTCTGGCAAAAAGCTGGACTTGAAGGATTTGCGAAAAGTTCCCCTCCTTATCTTCATGGGCAACCAGGACGATAATGATTCGGTTATTTTCAGAGACAGTTATGAAAAGGAAGATGAAGAATTAATCTTCGCCTTATTTGGCAAGACACCGCTCGAGCGCTGGGAGATTTCAAAGAAGCTCTATCACGACAGCAAACTCAACAGCGAGTTTCGACTTTATCCAAATATCAAACACGTGGTGACGAAAGAAATAGCGGAAGATATTGTGGCGTTTTTCTCAAGACAGGTAGATAAGAAATAGACCGTTCGTGCAAATCGTTCCGCGGATGTTTATCTTCACCTCCACCCGTCGAAGAAGGGCAGTCGTTGGGGGCTCTAGTTGAGTGGTAAAGACGGACTGAGAGCCGCTATAGTTTCTACATGCGCTTTGCATGACGAGAAGAAAGCTGTGATTAACTTTGTGAAGCACGACATGTCGTTCGAAGAAGCTGCGAGGTTTTTGGCGATCCCCTTTCGGATACCTTTCCTGACCCGGATCACTCACTGGATGAGCATCGTTTAGGCTCTACAGATTCGGGTAACATTCTGATGGTGGCCCATACAGATGATGGAGAGCTAGTGCGAATCATCAGTGCCCGCGAAGCAACATATGGGGAAAGAAAGTCTTATGAAGAAAATTGAATCCGAGGACAACGACGATCTGAAACCCGAATATGATTTTTCTCAAATAAAAGGTGGCGTGCGCGGCAAATACGTCGAGCGATACCGGGAGGGAACAAACTTGGTGCTTCTTGAACCGGATGTTGCGGCTGCGTTTCCTGATGCAAAGGCGGTCAATACAGCGCTGCGCACATTGCTCCAGCAAAAGCATACCCCGCAGCCTCGCTGACTCTGATCGCAGAAACCCCGACAAAACCTTGTCGCTGACGGCGCGATAGAATACGGCTTTAGTAGATTTATTCCCTTCCGCTTGAATACTGCTCGCCTCCCATACCAGACTTAGCTTGAATGGTATCGAGGTTTGATTGGACAGCTACCTCTCGTCGAGACAACAAATGTTGACATACCTGGAAGCGAAACAGGCGTTCATTGATGGGTTCAGCCGGGATATTAACGCTCATGCGGCGGGCCGGTACGAAGAAGTTGGCGCCGGATTTGATGATCTCGATGGAGCTCTACCGCGCGAGGTCGGGCCGGAATTCGTTAAGCTTTTCATCGCGCTTAATTTCTGGGACGGCTGGATTGACTCCCGAAATCATGCTTGGCTCTACTACGACGGTATCGAGCAGTTTGATTGGCCGGTGCTGGCGAAACACATTGTTGAATCGCTTGAGGCCGACCAGGAGATAACTGAACCGACGGTGCTCCGGCACTTTGATTTGCGAGCACTCGGACACCCAAACGGTGGTCCAATTAGACGCCTGATGAACCGATTGCGGACGTAACTAGTTGTCGCTGAGCTCGCTGGTTTTCTTTTGCCAAGTTGATAATCTGGAGCGATGTTATGTTATGGCTCTATCTGACCCTCGCAATTCTAGGCACGATCCTTCCTCTCTCCCAGTTAGTGCCGTTTCTGTCGATGCATGGCTTGGATGGTAAGGTGTTCTTTGAACAGCTTTTCCAGAACCACATTTCTGCGTTCTTCGGCCTGGATGTCATTGTGTCGTCGTTCGTGCTGTGGCTATTTGTTGTCTCAGAAGGGCGACGGCGTGGGATGAAGAACCTGTGGCTCTATGTCGTCTGCAATCTGGTGGTCGGTGTGTCGCTCGCTTTGCCGTTGTTTCTATTTTTTCGTGAGTGGAAAATCAGAAGCGAGAGCGGTAACAATATACTTGGCTAATCAATGTCCGACATGCTTCAGCTTGTCGTCGAGATTCACAAGAGTCATGCAGTGTCACTACTGAAAGCGTCGCACGTTGAGAGTTTCCCATCTATACGACAAGCTGAAGCATGTCGGACATTATGCGCGAGCGATCCTTGCGGGAAAGGCTATTCATATTTCCGGTAAAGCGAGATACGAATGGTGTACAGCGTGTGAACCCGGATTTCCAAATATGAGTCGTCGAAATATTCTGCTGCTACGGATAACTGTTGGTGGAGTGCTAGCTCTATCAACCTTTCCTGCATTGGGACAGACTGTTGATTCAACTCCGAATACTCCTCAACTGGTTCGGGAAGCATACCGCAACGGCGTAACCATGAGCCGGCGGATATACCAGTATTCGTGGACGGACACGCGTTCTTACCGCGTCGTGGAGAAAGGGGGTAAGGTGAAGACTTACCCCGAACAGGTATATGAGGTATTCCCAAACAGGGTGTCGGGGAGATTTCTTCTTCGCCAGCTCGTAAAGGAGAACGGTGTGCCGCTTTCGCCGGAGCGCTTCGCTAAAGAGCAGGCTCGCTTGGCGAAGGAAATCGAAAAGGATGACCGAGATGCAGAGAAAGCGGAGCTAAAGGCAGCCGAGAAAAAGAGTCCACCAGTGACACCGGATGATGGTTGCTTACCAGAAGGGTATGTAACATCTTACGGGGCCAACGGCGGTCTGATCGCTTTTGGCATTTCGGACTTCCTCTGCGCGGGAGAGTTTTCAAATCCGCGACGTGGGGCAGTGAACGGACGTGAAGCAACAATTCTGGATTTTCGCCCGCGCGCCGACTATGTGCCGCCGAACAAAGAGAGGAAGCCGATTACAGGACTTCACGGTAGTATTTGGATAGATGACGCTGATCGCGTCGTCAGTCGTCTTGAAGCATGGCCTGGTTTGGAACGTGATGACCGAAACACAAAAGAGATTCAGAAAGAGTTGGTGCTCGTTTATGAGCAACTGCGTCTCGCGGATGGCACATGGATGCATGCCTCGACAAGGATCAACACGACCAATCACCCCAAGCTGTTCAACGGCGTGACGATCGAATTTCAAGAGGTATTCACCAACTACAAGAGATTTAGCTCAGAGGTAGATAGCTATAAAATTGGTAAACCGTAATCAATGTCCTACATGCTTCAGCTTGTCGTTGAGATTTACAATAGCCAGCATTGCTACCACCGAAAACTTCGCACATTGAGAGATCCCAATCTATACAACAAGCTGATGAAGCATGTCGGAGAGTCGGTCATTAAGATTTCTCAAGAAATCCTTTCCTTCAGCTAGAATGCTGATCGCGCGTTGCAGCTGAAGGTCCTATTGGGCCTAACCGGTTGAACCGCATGCGTCGGAAGATAAAACCAGAACTAAAACGTAAGACGAACACAGGGGGGATGAATGATTCAAAAGAAGATCTTTTTGATAGCTAGTATCTTGTTTCTGACAGTCGCAGGCGCGACAGTTTCTTTGCAAAGAACCACAGCGCAAAGGCAAGACAGGATTGAATACAACGAGGTTTATGATTGCGGCAAGGGAAAGCTCAAATTCAAAGTTTTAACTTGCACAGGCACTGGCAAGTTCGACCGCTGCGAGATCTTCAATATCAACGAATACTCACCCGGCGGCGGAAATAAAGGCTCGGGATATCGCAGTCAGATCGAGGCCGACATCAATCAAGGCTGCAAAACCAAAAATGGGGCGGCCTTAAACAACGAAACGAACGAACCAGGGAAACCTGACAACCAACCTTCTGATTCACAAACAGACCAAACACCTGCCAAGGCTGAAACGAGCGGCGCAGTTGCATGTCCCGCTTCAAGTAAGGATTCCGAAGGAAAGACCGCGAATGAGAACACCTTCAGAGGCGTGATTCGCCGGCTCTGGGAAAAAGAGGCACGTCAAGGCTCGGATGGTGCAGTCACGATTACTTTCCAAAAGGTTGTCGTCGGCGCACCTCGAGCCTGGCGACCGACGTTGACGGACGCTTACTCACAAGCCGATCCCAAGAAACCGATTTATCCGGTCAGAGCTTCGTTTGCCACCTGCACGGATTACAAATCTGCTATCTCGAAGCGAAAAATGGAAAGGATTTACGACTGCTTTGTACATAAAACGGGCGGCTGGCAATGTACGCAAACCGGAGCGAGCGGTGCATTGGCGATGAAGGACGAAGAGCAATACATCCAAAAGCGACAATAGTCACGAGCTAACAGAATTCGAAGTTGTGCTAATCCATTTGTTGGTAGTGCCCTAATTTTTGGCTCAAATTAGGGCATTTCCCATTTGTTCGTTACCGGGCTCGCATGAACTTCAGAAAATACAAATTCAGGATTCTATTATCGATACTCTGCATTGTGGTGTCGGCGCTGCCAGTGCTCGGAGTGATCCTAACCATCGGAGAAGGCCCGAATCCTTTTGATTTCTTGTTAACGCTATCGATGCCTGCCTTCTATTTGCTTGACGCCCCCAATCGTTTCATTCCGGTACCAAAGGTTACTGGTCTTTTCCTGTTTCTGCTTGCTTTGCCTCTAAACTTCTTGCTTTATTTCCTGGTGGGTTATCTGTTTGACTACATCGTGAACCGGAGTTGGACCCGGTAGGAGCGCTGCAAAATGCTCTACCGGGCGGCGTCTAATTGTGCGGCGGCTGATGCAATTTACGATGTCCGCCGAGCTGAAGCGCAGCTATAACCTGATGAGCAGGCTGAATCGAGGAAGCTACCATGAACCATCTATTCTCAATGGCGTTCTTGCTGTTGATACTTGCACCTCAAGATCAGAAGCTGCCGGACGCCTTTCACCAAATCCCAGAGGAGACGAGGGTAAAAGCGACTGTCATTGTCACCGGGACTTATGTCCGGGGGAGAGGCCCTTGTATGTTCATGCCGGATGGAAGCAGAAGATGGCCGCTGCAAGCCTGGTTTCGAATAAAGAAGGTTTATCGGGGTGAGGTCGGGGGCAAATCCATCCCTATCAAGAGCACGTTGTCGCCGAAGGCTGAAGCGGCTAGCGTGAAGTTAGAAGTGGAGCGCGAATATTTAGTACTTCTGCGCCCGAGTGAGGAGTCAATGAAGGCTATAAAGGCGGGAGATCACATACCTGCATGGGATGCTCCCGATGGCGAGGAGATCGTCGCCATCGTTGAATTAAAGTGACGAGCTTTGCCTTAAAAGTGTTTGAGCCCTGGCAGGGTTCGGCTTTGCCGACGGAGTTGGCTTCGCGGCGGAGGCTATGCCCCGCCGTACCCCGACCCTACACAATCGGGCTACGCCCATGGTCTGGGCTC
>DATEPB010000030.1:0-138183 GCA_035273425.1 Pyrinomonadaceae bacterium
CCGAGCCGCCGCGACCAAAGCGCCGACAAGGCGGCGCACTCCAAGGTGAGGCCCTCTGGCACTGACTGACCAAAATTTGTCGCCCTATCTGCGATCATATATAGTTCTCGCCAGTTAGCTCCACATCAAAAAGAACTGTCTCAGGAGTTCAATCATGGATCCCCTTTCCGGCATACTCGCGTTTCTCTTCTTCGGTTTTATCGGAATTGTCTTGTTGGTGATTGCGGTAAAAACGATTCGCATCGTACCGCAGGCCACAGTCATGCTGGTCGAGCGCCTTGGTCGGTTCGACAAAATCGCCAGCGGCGGGCTCAACATTCTGATTCCGTTTCTTGACCGGCCGCGAGCAGTCTATTGGACCAACACCCGACCAGGACTGACATCGATCGATCTCCGCGAACAGTACATTGATCTTCCTCCCCAACCTGTAATCACGCGAGACAACGTCACGATTCACGTCGACTCAGTCGTCTATTGGCAGATAACGGATCCTGTCAAAGCTGTTTATGAAATGAATGATTTGGTCGGCGGCATTGTGCAGTTGACGATTACCGGAATGCGCTCGGTGATGGGCGAAATGGATCTGGATCACACGCTTTCTAATCGAGATCAAATCAATTCAAAGCTGCGAATCATTCTTGACGAGGCTACAGACAAGTGGGGCGTGAAAGTGACGCGTGTGGACGTGAAAAATATCAATCCTCCCGAAGATGTGCGCATCACGATGGAAAAACAGATGACTGCGGAAAGAAACCGCCGCGCACTCGTGTTACAGGCTGAAGGAGATCGGCAGGCGGCAATTACGCGCGCGGAAGGCGAGAAGCAGGCAGCAGTGACGAGGGCGGAAGGCGAAAAGCAGTCAGCAATCCTGCAAGCTGAAGGTGCTGCTCAAGCGAGGCTGCGTAATGCCGAGGCAGAGTCGGAAGCGATTGGCCGCATCGCGCAGGCTATGCCTGACGGCGACCCAGCCCAATATCTAATCACATCGCGATACATTGAAAGCCTTCGTGATATGACCCGGACCAATAATTCGAAGGTTATCTTCATGCCGATTGAAACGTCGGCAATGCTCTCCAGTATCGGAGCGATTAAGGAAGTGCTGGGGCAGACGGGCGAGAAGAGTGGCGAGAATCCACCACCACCGCGCCCACGCGAATTGCCGCGATAATTCAACTCCTTGGAGTGCGGCGGCCCGGCGCCGCTTTGGCCTCACTCGGGCTGAATTATTCCGTAGCTGATTCTACGACTCGTGTTGAGTTCACGACTCTGCGTCGCGCTAGCCCACGTGGGCCAAAGCGACGCCGGGCCGTCGCACTCCAAGGAGTTGATTTTATTCCGCGTCAAGCCGATGTCTTGAGATGGTTGTGTATCTAGATCCGGCGCTGGAAAGTTCACTCCGAATTACCAACAATTCCGCTATCTCAAATTCCACAGCTTCAAACTCCACCTGTTTGTGGGCTGACGCCAAGAGGCGAGCGTCGCTGGGTTTCCGCAAGCGGGCCACGGTGAGGTGTGGATGAAACGAACGCTTTTCTTTTTTGAACCCTTGCAGAAAACATTCTTCGTCCAAACGAGCGTGCAGACGGGCCAGATTACAGTCAGCGTCTTTTATTCCTAGCCACAAAACCTTCGGCGCTGAACGCGAAGGAAATAGGCCAGAACCGGCAACCTGAATATTGAAGGGTTTAAATTCGGTGACGGCGCGGGCTGTTGCTTCTGAGAGTTTCTCAACCCGAGCTGAAGAGGTCTCACCCAAAAACTTCAAAGTGAGGTGAATATTCTCAGGGCGGGTCCAGCTTGCCTGGGCCTCGGGCAAGAGCTCTCGCAAGCGCTTGACGTGGTCCATGATTCTCTCGCGAACTTCTGTGGGCAACTCGACCGCAATGAAGACTCGCCAGGTGTTGTTTGTCATCTGGACCAACAGGTGTTCAGAGTACAGCCTTCAGGCTGCAGGGACGCACACAAGGACTGTGAGGACCCTTTTCCCAGGGTAGCCGCGAAGCGCGGCAACCCTGGGCTCCATTGCGTAACCGCTTCGCGGTATGCACGACAATTCTTGAAATTTGACCGCCTTGAACCAACCTACACGTATCAACTCGTAAACTATGGCTTCGGCTCCAGCACCAGAGTTTCTTTGGTAGCTTTAAGCACGGCGGCTTCGCTGAAGGGAAACACTCTTGGTGTGACGGCCTTCCAATCGTCCAGCTGGTCTTTCCAATGCGGACTGCTTGGCCGGCCAGACGTTCCGAGGGAGATCCCGTGTTGAGTCTTGTCCCAATCGCTCGCATCTGCGATCAGCCGCATCGAGACTCCAGCGCCTACGTTCACAGTTGCTGCCAGACCGCCGCTACCCTCCTGTGCAAACGGTGGAATCGCAAACTGAGTGCCAATTAATGGAGCCGGCGCCAATGGATGCTGAAAGCGCACCTTAACCATCTCGCCCCATTTCCACTTTGCTTCGTCATCACCAAGCATTCGGGTGAGCGCCGCACGCGCGTCGTCATACGACGCTTTCAGCAAATCACCATAGCTGGTGAATTCTTTCGGTAACCATTCTTTCGGTTGTTCAGCCATCAGGCGATCTATAGTGGTATCAAAGTTGGACCATCCATAACTGCGAAACAACTCTTCGCCTATAGCAGCGTTGAGAATGCGTGATCGAAATGCGAGCCGCATCTGGGCCAGCATGGGCGCTACCGTCGAAGAGCTATTCACTTGTCCATCCCATTTTTCAAAGGCGACGAGAGTTTGCGCCAGTTTGGTGTCCGCTGGAGTGACTTTTGGTCGCAGCAGTTTCACGGATTGCTGTGCAAATGACACATGACCGATGGAATAAACGTCGCCGAGAATGCGACGGTAGTCGTCGGCGGATAGCTTTGGTTTTGCACTAAGCAAGTCGTGGATCCGGCGCGCGCGGTAAGGTTGAGCCCAATGATGAGTTAGAAAGTATGGATAGTCTGTGCCGACGATACGCTGATTAGCCGTGACGATGATACCTGACGGAGGATCGTAAAGTTGGGGCAACTTATCGATGGGCACGAAACTGGTCCACTCGCCGGCGTCTGTCGCTCCGTCATAAGGCAGACTGCCGTCGCCTTCTTTCCTGATCGGTACAACACCCGCAACGTGATATCCAATGTGACCATCCACATCAGCGTAAACGATGTTTTGAGCCGGAGCGGTAAACGAATTGAGCGCCGTGGAAAACTCTTTCCAGTTACGAGCCCGATTGATCAGATAGCTTGAATCCGGGCTATTTAGTTTCGGATTCAATGCAGTCCAGCGAAGCGCATAGCGGCGGCCGCCCTTTTCAAACACGATTGGTCCGTGCCGCGTCACCGTCACTTCATGCTTTACGGTGTCCGTTGCCAGATCTGCAAAACCCTTGCGCACTTTTATTTCTTCAGTACGCACCTCCGCATCCTTCCAGCCGGAAGGCGTTTGATAACGACGAGGGTTCTCGGTGTCAAACTTTTCGAGGTAAATGTCCTGAACATCCGGTCCAACATTGGTGAAGCCCCACGCTATTCGATCATTGTGTCCGATCACTACACCGGGCAAGCCGGGTGCGGTTACACCGGCGACTCGAACGCCCGGGGCGCTTAGATGGACCATGTGCCAGATTGACGGTGCGGATGGACTTAAATGGGGATCATTTGCCAGCAGGGGTTTGCCGGTTACCGTGCGCTTTCCGCTAACCACCCAGTTGTTACTGGCAGCGAGGCCTTCAGCATAGAGACCAACTCGAGCAAGTGCGTGCGAGGCGATCTGTTCGTCAGCTGTGAGCGTCTTGAAAAAGTCTTTTGAAACAATACCGCGCGGAGCCGAACCACTCGTGTCGATTACCTTGACAGGCTTTTTGTCCTTGCCGACGACCACTAAATCAATAGGTGAGATCTCCGGCATCAGCCCAGCCCGTTTATCTGCCGGAAGATTCGCAAGCGCCTCGCGCATGACGTCGAGCCGCCAGGTTGAAGATAACGCTTCGTAAAAGAGTTTTACGACGAGCAGGGAATCAGCCGGTGTCCACGGCGCCGGTTTGTACTGAAGGATGAGAAACTCTGGTGGAGTAGTTTTCGAATCCAACGACGCGATGTAGGCGTTGACGCCACGTGCATATGCTTCCAGCAAGGCGCGGGACTGCGGCGAGGCCTGTGTAACTTCGGCTTCAGCGACCTGGGCAAAACCGAGTGTTCGATGTTGCTTATCTTGTTCGAGCGCGATGTTGTTTGGACCAGCGGTCAACACTTCCGCCAGTTGGCCGCGTTCGGTGCGACGAAACAGATCCATCTGCCACAGTCGATCGCTAGCGGTCACATAACCCTGAGCAAACGCGAGATCTTCATCGTTCCCCGCTTCGATGTATGGGATACCGCGTTCGTCTCGACGCACTATTACGCGTGCTCGCAGACCAGGGAGTTGAAGAGTGCTGGTTTTTGATTCAACCTGCGCCGATGCAAGATTTCGCGTCGGGAGGGTTATAGCGGTTGAAGCCAGCAGGAAGAAAATTGTCAGAATTACCAGGAAACGAATTTTCATCGGGGAACCTCGCGTGTTTGATTGTTGGCAGATATTAGCATGAGGGTCGGATGTGAATCAGAGGGGCGACAAAGAAATACTGCTGCAGTTTAGACCTAACGCTGAAAGCGTTCGCTAATTCCAGCCCAGGGTTTGCTTTGAAACCCTGGGGATCAGATCTGTTTGTCTTGTAGGAACTCTGACGGAGTTGCGGCGGTGTGGTGGTACCGCGACGCAACCCTTTCAGGGTTTTACCTCTGTTTGATGGGGCACATGGTTCCCAGGGTTTCAAAGCAAACCCTGGGCTGGAATTAGCGAACGCTTTCAGCGTTAGGCTTAAACTGCAACCTCCTGTGAGCGGGCTGAGCCTCTTAGAAGACTCCGCTAACTAAGATTAGAAACTACTGCACCCAAAACGCGCGTTGACCGGGCGTGGTGCAGTCGTTACAATCCGGCCAATGAAAGCAAAGCCGATCAAGTTGGGTCAGAAGATGTTGCTCGTGTCGGCATTCGTGCTGGCAACGTTTTCAATCGCTCATGCTCAACAACGTCCGCTGCTCACCGAAGACGTCGACATTATTCCGCCCGGTTCGATTCGAATTGAAACCGGCCTGGATTTCCTGCAAGGCGCAAAGTTTCCCGCATCTGGGTTGACCGGAGATCTCACGCGCGTCGGCGTGATTGGTATCAACATCGGTTTCGCACCCAACATCGAGTTTCAAATTGAAGGTGTAGCGCAGAACTTCTTGAGTATTAACTCGCGTGTGCCGTCGGCTATTCCTTTGGAGCTCGCGGCCGGAGCAAACTCTGCAAACGATACCGGGGATTTCACCCTCGCCACCAAGATCAAACTTCGCAGTGAAACAAAAAAGGGTCCGTCGCTGGGTTTCCGTTTCGGTGTCCAGTTGCCGAACTCCAGTCAGGCACGCGGCATCGGTCTTAATCAGACTAACGCTTTTGGATCGATTCTGGTGGGCAAGAAATTTGGTCGCGACGGACGCTTCAACACGTTTGGCAATCTGGGAATTGCCATCCTCACCGCACCGACGCAGTTGTTCACCCAAAACGATGTGCTTACTTATGGCGCCGCCGGAATCTTTCGCATCAACAAGCAGTTCAGCATAGCCGGCGAAGTTAATGGCCGCGCTAATACTCGCCCGGGCGATGGTCCATTGGGCACCGAATCTCAGGCTGAAGCGCGGTTGGGTATGCAGGTTCGCGCTTCCGGCCTTCGCTTCGACTTCGCGGGCATCAAAGGGCTGACACGCTTCACTCACAACAGCGGTGTCACCGTCGGTGTTACCTACGACAGTCCCTCCATATTCGCTCCCGCAAAGTAGGACAGGCATTCCTGCCTGTCACACTCAGCAATAATGCAGGTTCGTACCAGTTGGCCCGAAGACCGGTTCACGACCTACTAGACATATCCGCTCAGGTTTCTGTCTAAACGCTGACAGGCAGGAATGCCTGTCCTACAGGCGATTGCGCGCACCAGCAAAACATGTTTGACTGTTGCACCGCGCGAGTGAAGCTAGCAGTTGCCTGTCTGCGATCATTCGTCACAGCCGCATATGTCTGACTGGTTAAGAACAATAGGGTTATGGCTAGAGCACAATGTAATTAGCTTGCCGCTATACTTTGCCGCCCCGGCAATGGTTCTGATTGGCGCGCTTGACTCGTCGTTACTCTCGCTCCCGGAAATAAATGATTATCTGGTTGTAGGTCGCTGCTACAAATACCCGAGCGCAGTTTTCTACTTTCCCCTCTTTGCCGCTGCCGGATCGGTTTTAGGTTGTTTGCTGCTCTACACGATCATGCGACGCGGTGGCCAAGCAGTTTTACGGAAACGGTTCAAGCCACAGAGTATCGAGCGTGTTGAGCGGGCCTACGAGCGTTTCGGAGTATTTGCGATTGCCATTCCGGCGATTCTCCCGCCGCCATTGCCCTTCAAGATTTTTGTAGCGACAGCAGGCACTTTGGAATATCCACGTTGGAAGTTTCTGCTAACCGTCATGATTGCGCGTTCGTTTCGCTACTATGTTGAAGGCATTCTGGCGGTGTTCTATGGACAGCGAGTGTTGTTGTTTATGAAGGACAACGGATTAGTGATTTTGAGTGTCGTTGCGTCAGCACTCCTGGTTGGTTTCGTCATTTATACCGTGGTCAATCGCCGTCGGAGCAAAGCTGCAACTCCAGCAACCCAGCCATCAAAGGAAGCGTAACTTTTGATTCTCAGGAACAAGATTACCAGCAGCCTCGCGCGCCTTTCGGAATACTTCATTGCCCTTGGTCCATTCGGACTGTTTGCTGTCGCCTTACTCGATTCGACTTTCGTTCCTTTGCCAAGCAGCGTAGATGCGCTGATGATTTTGCTGACTACTGCGAATCCTCGGTGGATGGTGGCCTACGCGGCGATTGCGACGGCGGGTTCAACGATTGGCTGCGTGATTCTTTACTCGATTTCGTTACGCGCCGGCAGCCGCGCGCTGCGAAAGTTTTCGCCCGCAAAACAGAAAAGAGTCAAAGACTGGATTGATCGCTACGACGTACTTTCGGTATTGGTGGCCTCGGTCATGCCACCACCCTTTCCGTTCAAGTTGTTTGTAGTTTCCGCGGGAGTTTTTCGGTTCAGCCTGGTCCGCTTCACGATTGCGATTATCTGCGGCCGAATGTTTCGGTTTCTGCTTGAAGGCTACTTGGCCATTCGCTATGGCGCGCAGGCTAAGGAAGTCCTGGCAGAATACTATCCCTGGATCGGCCTGGGATTGGCGATCGTGATCGTCGCGGTATTTTTCATCCGCAGATTTTTAAAGGGAAGACAACCCGCGACAGACACCGCAGGTCTAGAGCCCGGCGACTAATGGGAAGAGCGGAGACTGTGGACTTTTGGGACTGGCCGGCTCTAATGGAAACTCAAACTTTCGTGCTGATGCCAGATCTTTGATGCCGTGCATTTCCAAACGATCGAGTAGGTGAAGAAAAACTTCTGCAGTTGCTAGAGCATCACTACCGGCTCGATGTCGCTCAAAAATTGGAATGGAAAAATGTTCGGCTACGGTCTCAAGACGATAATTTGCGAGACCAGGAACCACTCGGCGCGAGAGCGTGACGGTGCAGAGATGAGTATTGATCATGCGGTGACCCGGATAAACGCGCGCGATTTCGTAGTTCAGGAAGTTTGTATCAAACGGCGCGTTATGGGCTATTAGCACAGCGTCTTCGACAAACTCGAGCCACCGCGGAGCAACCTCCGCAAAAAGAGGCGCAGTCTTGACCATCTCGTTGTTGATTCCAGTCAGGCTCATGACGAAGCGTGGAATGGCGATTTCCGGATTCACCAGGACCACGAACTCATCGACGATCCGATGGCCGCGAATTCGATAAGCACCAAGTTCGATGATTCGATTCGGTGGCAGCTTGGCTCCCGTCGCTTCCACATCAACCACGACAAAATCAACTTCATTAAGTAATTTCGTTTCGAAGTCGTGACAGAGAAGTTCGACAGTGCGGCCATCAACGATCTTGAAGCGACGATCATCTTTTACCAGGTCGCCAACCAGTTGACCCGCCAGTTCCTCGTCGATGTGAGATACTTTGAAAACTGCGTCGACAATCTGAGCTGCGTTAGCTCGTCCTCCGTATAGACGAAGCAAGTCGATAGTTTCCTGGACGAGTGTGGAATCAGAGACGAGGTTGGAATACGGCGGCATCGGCCGCGATTGTAGCATGACAAAGCGAATAACCATTGGGAGTGAAGCGTGGGATCAGAAGCAGTAATACAGAAGTTTAAAGACACGGGCGCACTGCTGGAAGGTCACTTTCTTTTGAGCAGCGGACTGCATAGCCCTGTTTACCTGCAATGCGCATTAGTGTTGCAGCACCCGCGTGAGGCTGAAGAACTGGGTCGCAGTATTGCCGCGCTGTTTGAAAATAAAACCATCAGCCTGGTTGCGTCACCTGCGATCGGTGGCCTGGTGATTGGGCACGAAGTAGCAAAGGCTTTGGGCGCGCGGTTTATTTGGACTGAACGCGAGAATGGGACGATGACCTTGCGACGAGGTTTTTCAATCTCGCCTGGTGAACGAACGCTGGTGGTGGAAGACGTAGTGACGACGGGCGGGTCGACGCGCGAAACGATCGAGGCATTGAAGTCTGCCGGAGCTGAAGTTGTGGGCGCGGCTTCGATCATCGATCGGTCGTCCGGCAAAGCAGATGTTGGTGTGCCTCGAATCGCACTGGCCACGTTGAACGTGCCATCAGTGGAAGCTTCGGAATGTGAAGCGTGCGCGAGAGGCGAAACGCCCGTCAAACCTGGGAGTAGAAAGAAATAACGGCGATCAGAAAGACAATTTTCCATATCTCATTTGTCATTTCTCATTTGGCATTGACGGACGATCCGCAGATTACGCGGATTAAGAAAAGCTAGGCCACCAACGCTGTTCACCTTCACGGTTTGTTGGCAGATCTGCGAAATCGTTAATCGGTAATCTGCGGACAGTTCCGGCGATGGCAAATGAGAAATGAGATATGGAAAAATCGTCTTTCTTGCCCCGAAATAATTCTCCATGAACTATAAGCTGACTCTTCAGTACGACGGCACAGATTTTCATGGTTGGCAGATTCAGCCAGGGCTGCGCACGGTTCAGGGTGAACTAACATCCGCGCTTTCGCTGATCGAAGGTAAGGAAGTGGTGGTTCATGGCTCTGGTCGAACTGACGCCGGCGTCCACGCAGAGGGTCAGGTCGCAAACGTAAATCTGGGAAAAGAGTTTACTCCTGCAAAATTGCTTCAGGCGATCAATGGCAACGTCGCAAAGGATCTGCGCGCGATTAACGTCGCAACTGTGGCGGAAGACTTTCACGCACGCTACTCGGCGATCGAGAAAACCTACCGCTATCAAGTCGTGACTGGACCAGTGATTTCGCCGTTTTGGCTCCGTTACGCGAGTCACGAAGCGCGTCCGGTTGATGCGACTCTAATGAAGCAGGCCGCCAAGCGCTTCCTGGGAACACATGATTGGACCGCATTTTCATCGGCGCAGTCTGATACGGAAAACAAAGTCAGGACGATAAGGTCACTTAAAGTTGAGGACCTTTACGATCAGCGTGGCCAATGTCGAATACTTCAACTGACAGTTACTGCTGACGGCTTTTTGCGTTACATGGTCAGATCGATCGCGGGCACCTTGCTCGCGATTGGGAGAAATGAGATCGACGCGCAACTCGTGCGACGTGCAATTGTCCATGGGGATCGTTCCCTCGCCGGCGCCACGGCCCCCGCCCAGGGATTGACCCTTGTCTCCGTCAAATACAACTAACACAATTTCAGACGCAGTGATTGACAGGCCCAACACTTGAAGGAAGAATACCCACCATGCTTTCTGATTTCTCGGGTTTGGTAAAGACGGGAACGCCTGAGGACCGATTACTCGGCTCCATCAAGTGGGATCGTTTGCCGGCCCACGTTGCCATCATCATGGATGGCAACGGTCGCTGGGCTGCGCAACGTAGTCAGCCACGAATTGCGGGCCATCGAGCCGGCGTCGAAGCCGTTCGCGCAGCGGTTGATACTGGAGCCCGCCTTGGTCTTGGCGCCTTAACCCTCTACGCATTCTCCACCGAAAACTGGAAACGACCGCGTTACGAGATCGATGCGCTGATGCGGATGCTGCGCCGATATCTGCGCCTTGAGCTCGACGAAATCGACAAGCAGAACATTCGTTTTCAAACCATCGGACGCACTGGAGCGTTAGCGAAAAACGTGCGTATTGAAATTGATAAAGCTACCGAACGCACAGCTAAGAACACCGGAATGATCCTGGCCGTCGCCTTGAATTATGGAGGACGCGCGGAGATCGTCGATGCCACTCGCGCGGCGGTGCGCAGACTAATCGATGAAGGACACGCGCCGGACGAGCTCACCGAAGAACGAATCGCTGCCGAACTCTACACACGCACCATGCCCGATCTCGATCTACTGGTTCGAACCAGCGGTGAGATGCGTATTTCCAACTTTCTTCTTTGGCAAGCTGCCTATAGTGAGATTTACGTCACGGACACCTTGTGGCCGGACTTTCGCAGGCAACATTTGTTGGAGGCGATTGTCGATTATCAAAGACGCGATCGGCGCTTCGGTGGACTGAAGCTGGTAGCCAACGAATAGTCGCCCAAATGAAAGGGGGGCTGAGTGGTTTGATTAGTGGCCAACCTACGGTGTATCGAAAACGCTGAAAGCGTTCGCTAATTCCAGCCCAGGGTTGCGCCTTGGCAACCCCGGGTCGAGGCCATGATTTCAAGGATCGAACCCTGAAAGGGGTTACGCGGTTCACAGCTACCAAAGGCAATGCAACTCTTTCAGAGTTGCGCATACCAGTCATGGATGTGCTTTCCCAGGGTTGCCAAAGCGCAACCCTGGGCTGGAATTCGCGAACGCTTTCAGCGTTATCAAACCATTTTGTCCACGATGCAATTGAGCGGAACCGGCCTCAGGCCTGCTGAGTAATCATCTTTTTTCAAACAACTAGCAACCCAATGTCACGCATACTAACCGCTGTCGTTGTTCTACCTTTCTTAATCGCATCAATATTGATTCCGTGGTTGGCGCCGCTGTTTGTGGCGATGGCTGCTGCGGTAATGGTGTTGGGACTCTACGAGTTTTACGTCCTCGCAAAGAAGAAGGGAATGCAACCGGACATCGTAGCTGGCTACCTTGCAGGCGCGGCTTTATTCACCATCTTTTATTTTGCCAGCCGCGATGGCGTGCAGGAACGCCTGGATTTGCAGTCAATCGTCCTGGTCATCATAGTGTTGACCATAGGAACCCTCGTAGCAGCGATGTTACGTGGTGCGCCGTTCGACAAGATGCTGACGTCCTCCGGCGCAACGATACTTGGTGTTCTTTATGTGGTTCTGCTTGGGAGTCACGTGGTCGCCCTCCGGACCGGGTTTGCCCACGAGCTTTCTTCCGATCTGTTATCGTTCTTCTTTCTGGTGCTCATGGGTTCGGATATCGGGGCATATTACGTGGGACGAGCGCTGGGCAAACATAAACTGGCGCCAGGTATTAGTCCGGGAAAGACCTGGGAGGGTGTTGTAGGTGGAGTTGTCGCCGCCCTCGCTCTGGCGACAGTCGCTCACTTCTGGTTTTTTCAACAGTTGCCCCTCAAGTGGGCCATTCCGCTCGCTGCTGTTATGGTCGTGTTGGGAATTCTGGGGGATCTTACGGAAAGCGCGCTCAAGCGGGGCGCCGGGGCAAAAGATGCGGCGAAGATTTTGCCGGGTCACGGAGGCGCATTGGATCGACTTGATAGCTTGCTCTTCAATGCACCGCTCCTCTACTATTTTGCCCATCTTTACTTTAGTGTTTAGCGTGCTTTTGATGGACCAACTTGCATAGGAATGTCCGGCCATTAGGTGTGATTAACTTATGACCAACAAGAAAATTGTGATCATCATTGTCAGCATCGTTGTGGGGCTGGGGCTGTTGGTCGTTCTCTTCATCGGTGGAATAGTTGGAGTCGCGCTTTATTCGATCGGTCAGAGCGAAGCGGCCACTACCGCCAAAAGCTTTCTGCGGGAGAATGAGCGCTTAAAACAGGACATCGGCGAGGTCAAGGATTTCGGGAGCATTGTCACGGGCAACGTCAACACGGAAAACAACAACGGTACCGCAACGCTCAACATCAAGGTTATCGGTGAACGGAAAGAAGTAAATGCCACGGTCGATCTCACGTTTCGCAATGGTCAGCCGTGGCGAGTGGTCGGAGCCTCCTACACCAATGATGCCGGCGAAGTCGTCGAGTTAGTCCCTCGGTCCGATACCCGCATACACATTCAAAAGTTAGCGGCTTAGTATGAGTCCCAAAAGCAACACCAGGGGAATATCAATACTCGGCTCAACCGGCTCGATCGGGTGTAATACCCTGCGAGTTGTCGAGTCTTTGGGTGCTGATAGCTTTCGCGTCGTAGCCCTCGGGGCCGGTCACAACGTAAAGGCCCTTGCCGATCAAATCGCCAACCACCTGCCGGAGTTAGTCTCGGTAGAAACTGAAGATGCTGCTCACGACCTTAGAGCTCTCCTCTTCGAACGAGACATCGATCTTCCCAGAATCATTGTTGGTGAACCTGGTTTGGTTGAAGTCGCCACTCATCCGCAGGCTGACACGGTTGTATCAGCCACGGTAGGCGCAGTTGGATTTGTCCCAACCTTGAGAGCATTGGAAGCGGGGAAGCGAGTGGCGCTGGCGAATAAAGAAACGCTGGTGATGGCGGGTGAGTTGATGACTCGTGCAGCTAGAAGCTCGGGAGCGGAATTGCTGCCAGTCGACTCGGAGCACAACGCTTTGCATCAATGCCTGCGCGGCGAACAGAGGTCCGAAGTGCGACGCATTATTCTGACGGCCTCGGGTGGACCATTCCGCACCATGTCGCTGGATCAGATGCAAAAATCGACAGTGGCTGAAGCTCTTCGACACCCGACCTGGAACATGGGTGACAAGATAACCATCGACTCCGCCACCCTGATGAATAAGGGACTCGAGGTGATTGAAGCGCACTGGCTGTTTGGTTTCTCAGCGGATCAGATCGGAATCGTGGTGCACCCGGAATCGGTAGTTCATTCAATGATCGAATTGGTGGATGGATCGGTGATCGCGCAAATGGGCGTTACTGACATGCGTCACGCTATTCAATACGCGTTGACCTACCCTGAACGACATGCCTGCGAGTTGCCAGCGCTCGATCTAACTGCGCTCTCGGCGCTTCATTTTGAACCTCCCGATGTGGAACGGTTTCCTTGCATAGCCCTGGCCTATCGGGCGCTTCGGGAAGGCGGCACGTTGCCCGCGGCGATGAATGCCGCCAACGAAATAGCCGTCCAGGCATTCATCGATGAGCGTATTTGCCTGACTGACATTCCACTGGTTATCGAAGCGGTCATGAATGGACATGCCAACCGACCCGCCGATGATCTCGATACCATCCAGAATGCGGATCAGACCGCCCGTCTCGCCGCCTCAAGCGAAATAGCGAAGTTATCAAAAGCCTTCCCCGTAACTGCCGAAAGACGCGCAGTTTAAGTCCAGCCTGGCCTGATGCAGCTTAAACGCCTCCCTGGGGCGTCGAACTTGCCGGCGCGGTAATTCTCGTCGAAAGAGTAGTTTGACGCGCAGTCACGCGCCCGCGTAAACTCGATCCGGCAACCGGACTCGCGTATTAGGAGTCTAAATTGGCCAATTGAGTTGAGTATTGTTCAAGAAAGAGACCGTTAATAGATGAATTATCTTATTTACCCGCTAGCCTTCATATTCATTCTGGGGTCGGCCGTTGTCATTCACGAGTTTGGCCATTTCCTGGTCGCCAAACTCTTTAAGATCCGGGTGGAAACATTTTCGGTCGGCTTCGGTCCGCGTCTGTTTGGGAAGAAGTTTGGACACACCGATTATCGCCTTTCGGCTATTCCACTTGGCGGGTACGTCAAGCTTGGCGGCGATGAATCAAACTCCCCGATCGAAGGGGCAGGCGCGACGGACATTCCGCCTGAGGAGCAGTTTAATTTGCGTCCTCGCTGGCAGCGAATTCTGGTCGCGCTCGCCGGCCCGGTGATGAACGTGCTGACGGCGCTGGCCATCCCGTTTGCCGGTGCCCTGATGTATGGAGTACCCGCAAATCCAGCACCTGTAGTTAGTTATGCGCCCGCAAATGGCGCGGCACAAAAAGCTGGGTTGCAGTCGGGCGATCGCATTGTTTCATTCAATGGAACAGAGAACCCAGATTGGGACACAATCCGCGGCGACGCGCTTCTTTCACCGGGCATGGTTTTACCTCTCGTTGTCGAAAGAAACGGTCAACGTATTCCGCTAACGATTACGCCGACGCCACACACAGAAGATGGTGAGACGGCTGGGTTCCTTGAACTGGTGCCGGACAATGGCGGTTATCCGGTTGTCATTCGCGATGTGACTAAAGACACGCCCGCAGCTGAGGCCGGTCTCCAAATCGGTGATCGTGTAGTCGCGATCAATGGACAACCTGTGCGCAGCGCCGAACACATTTCCTCGTTCATCCGGGAAAACCGGTCTCAGCCGATTACGCTTACTGTTGAACGAAACGGTCAGAAGCAGGACATCACGGCGACTGCGCGAAAACTGGCGGACGAGACCGTGCGATTGGGCATCTTGCCTGCGGACGATTTCCCGTTGGAGAAACCCAGCGTTGGTGTCGCAGCGACTTATGCAGTCAGGTCAAACCTCCAAATTCTGCGTTTGACCGGTAAAGCGTTAGGTCAATTCTTCACCGGCCAACGGTCTGCGCGAAACACGTTGTCCGGTCCGGTTGGGATTTATAAAGCGGCCGGTTCAGCCGTCGAGAAATTTGGCTGGAGTGGATTTTTCACCACATTGGCGTTCTTAAGTCTGAACCTGGGCATCTTCAACTTGTTGCCAATACCTGTTTTAGACGGCGGCGCGATCTTCATCCTGCTTCTGGAAGGTGCTTTGGGACTCGTTGGCATGAAGCTCTCGCTGCGAGTACGCGAGCGAATTCAGCAAGTTGGTTTTGTGATGGTGATCCTATTGATGGTGTTTGTGATCACCAACGATTTCTTGAAGCAAGCGGCAGTTTGGCGCGGCGGTGATACCCCACCCGCGGCGACCACGCCAACGAAATAAGTCCAAAGTCCAGGGTCCAATGTCCAAAGTCGCTCAAACCTGAGTTGCAACTGACAACTGACAACTGACAAGGAAAACGGACACCCGAATTGATTTATGAGAAACACGAGAGCAGTTCAAGTTAAGCATATTCAGATTGGCGGTGGCGCGCCGGTGGTGATCCAGTCGATGACTAAGACGGACACCGCTGACGTGGATGGCACCGTCGCGCAAATTGAAGAGATGGTGCGCGCGGGTTGTGAAATCGTTCGACTCGCCGTACCCGATAACGACGCTGCCATCGCCCTGAAAGAAATTCGCAAACGCGTGCCTGATGTGCCGCTCGTTGCCGACATCCATTTCCACTACAAACTGGCGCTGCTCGCGCTCGAAGCCGGCATCGACAAGCTAAGGCTCAACCCCGGAAACATCGGTAAGCACGAACGCATCGTCGAAGTCGTGCGCGCCGCGCAAGCCCAGAAGGTGCCAATCCGCATTGGTGTTAACGGTGGATCACTTGAGAAGGATCTACTGAAAAAATATGGTACCGCCACGCCCGAGGCGATGGTCGAGTCGGCCATGCGACACATTGGCATTCTGGAAGACCTCGGATTTACAGACACTATCATTTCCCTGAAAGCTTCCGACGTTCATCGCACGGTCGCAGCGTATCGTCTGCTCGCCGAGAAGGTTGACTATCCTTTTCATCTGGGCGTTACCGAGGCAGGAACTGCTTTTGGCGGCACGATCAAATCGTCAATCGGCTTGGGAATACTTTTGCATGAGGGCATCGGCGATACGATCCGTGTTTCACTAGCTGCCGAACCACAGGAAGAAGTCCGCGTCGCGTGGGAAATAGTTAAGTCGCTTGGTCTGCGCTCCCGTGGTGTCACCGTGGTTGCTTGTCCAACCTGCGGACGACTCGACGTCGACAACTTCGTAGAGATCGTCACCGAGATCGAACGACGATTGGCCCACGTTGAGGAGCCCTTACATCTTTCAATTATGGGATGTGCTGTGAACGGCCCGGGCGAAGCTCACGATTCTCAACTTGGCGTCACCTTTGGTCGCGGCGTTGGCATGATCTTCAAAGACGGCGTGCCCATGCGCAAAGTCGCCGGGGAAGACATCGTCGATGCTTTCGTCATGGAAACTGAAAAGCTGCTCGAAGAAATTGCCTCAAAAAAGGTGACCACCCTCAAGCCGGCTTTGGTCAGCATTACCTAACATCGCCTCCTATCTTCTACTCGACACTCACCCGGTCGCTACCCCGACTTGTCGGGATTCTGTACCGAGATAACCGGCAACTCAATCCAGGATGCGTTTCGCTTGTTGCGGGCGACCGTAATGATCGGATTACCCTCTGCTGGTATGCGGGCGAAAGTGCCTTTGTCATGACCCGCGATCGCTATTCGCAATCGATGACCCTTCTTTATCAGCACCGAGGTAGGCTGCAAGCCAAATCTGAGTTCAGAGATTTGTCCGGGAACTAGGGGCATGGTGTCCTGCTTCTTAAACGAGTGATAAGGCGTCAGTTGTTTGTAAGGCGGTGTATCTTTGGAGATCTTGCGATGCAGCGCCCGCAACACTCCTTCCGTCACGTAGGTTACTTTTCCCGCTTCGTCAACATCCTCCAGGTAAACAAAAAAAGCACCGTCCGTCGCAGTTGAGGTGATCAGCAGGTTCGCTATCGGATAACCCGTAATTTCGGTATCCGCCTCAAGCGGCGCGGAAGTATAAGTCAGCAGCTTCTTGTCTTCTTCGGCCCGATCCGGATAGACGACCTGACCACCCACCTGCGTGTGCCACCGGTTCTTCTCCCCTGTCGTCGCTTCGAAATTTACCGGATAACGATCTTCAGCAGACTCCGACTTTGGCGCGCTTTTCGAAAGCAAGTTGTTTTCTTCGAGGTAAAAGCGAGTCATGCTGGTCCCGGCGATGGGCCATGTATTCGTCACTTTCCACTTTTCTTCTCCCAACGTGAAGTAGTAGAAACGCTTCTGAGTCTCCAGCCCGGTATCAATCCCTTTCAGGTAGTGATCAAAGAAACGCAGCCATTCGAATTGCAGCATCACGCGTTGCGACTGCGCAGTTTGGTATGGACTAGCGTTCTGGCTGCCGCCGTGATTCCAGGGCCCGACAATCGCGCGGTGAGTATTACCAAGACTCAAAAAGCTTCTGATTTCCGCGTCAGCTGTACTCGCGTCGAACCAGCCTCCCCAACTATTAATTGCTGCGCCAGACTTCTCGATTTGGGGTAGATGGGTATGCAGACTCAACTCGTCCAGCGATACGCCGAACTCCCGCTCGTCACGCGCGACAGTCTTGAGTGCCGCAGCATATACGTCGAGGTTTTGAGCGCGCTGTTTTGTCGCTTCACGAAAAAGACGCTGATCCGTGTCTTCATCAACTAACCTGACACCTTCGTTCGTGTCGAGTTGGCGATTACCTTCGTTCCAGGTCTTGACCATCCAATCAGTGAGAAGTCCGCCCGGATACGGCGTCTCGCTGAACAAGTCGAATTCGAAATGTCTTGGTATCACTGCTTTGACGGCAGGGTGCATGGTTGTGGCGAGCCACAGTGCCGTATTGCCTTCATATGAATTACCGATTGAGCCCACCTTCCCATTGGACCAGGGCTGCGCGACGATCCAATTCACAACCTCTCCGTAGTCCTTAATCTCATCGGGTGAAAACGGCGCCCGCCAAATTCCGTATGAAGCGCCAGTGCCACGCGCGTCAACCATCACTCGAGCGTAACCAAATTGCGGGAACCAATTTCCCGGTTGTGCACCCTGGCGCGATCGCCAATAGCGCGTCATGTTCACAATAGTCGGTAGCTTCTCGCCGGCAGGAAGATCTTGAGGTAACACGACATCGATCGCGATTTTCACTCCATCGCGCATCGTTAGGTACAGTGACCGTTGATCGAACTTCTTGTATTTAGGTTCCACATAACCCTTGTAACGCTGAGGGTCCTGCCCAGCAGGCGCCGTGCTCAGCATGAGGTTTACCTGCTCGCCAGTTTGACTAACTGCGGACCAGCAGATCGCTGTTATGAGAATTGCGGTCAGGGTGAGATACAGAATTCTTCTTGGCATAGTTACCTCGCAAGAGTTGATTTCTAATCAACAGTAAGACGCCTATGCCTGCCGATTGTACCGATGTGTTTGTGACCTGTGGCGACAACAAATTGACGACATGCGCCACTTGGATGTTAACTAAAATCATTCATGAGCAACCTGCTGTCCATTCAAGCAAAGGCGGTCGACAAGGTCGTCAAGGCCGCCGCAAAGTTCGGAGTGCCCGCCAACTCCCTGTTTGAAGCTTCAGGGCTCACGTTGAACGATTTCGTCGATCCGGACAACCGTATCCCATTCCGAACGATGGTGGCGCTTTACGAGAACGGCGCGCTCTTGACGGGTGATCAAGCATTTGGATTACACGTGGGAGAGGCGGTCGATCCGAGAGCGTTCGACGTCCTAGGTTATTCTGTAATCAACAGCCCAACATTTGGCGCAGGTCTCGATCGCATGGTCCGCTATAACTCGCTGTGGACAAACGGTTCCGCTTTTGACGTGGAGATTTCAGACCCCAATTCGCGAATCATCTATAACTATCTCGACAGGTCGATCGTTGAACACCGCCACGATGCCGAAATGACCTTTGCCGCGATTGTGACTTTAGGGCGCAAGGTGATGACTGGCGCAACGCACTGGTCGCCGGTGAGGGTTTCGTTTCAGCACCATCAACCAGCGGACACCACCGAACATCAACGGATCTTCGACTGCCCAGTTTCTTTTGGCTCAGCAAAAAACGAATTTGTCTTCGACTCTTCGGCACTCGCCCGGCCCCTGGCGAAAGCGGATCCTGGTTTGTGCGCCGTTCTGGATCGACATGCCAAGGAAATGCTGGCAAAGTTTCCGGGTCCCGAAGATAGTCTGTTGGATCGCACTCGAACTTTGATTAAGGATGAGTTGAGTGGAGGAGACGCTTCACTCAATCGGCTGGCCGCCAAACTCGGCATGAGTGGAAGGACTCTGCAAAGAAAGCTGCGCGAACAGGGTACGTCGCATCAGGAGCTTCTCGATGAAATGCGCAGAGATCTGGCGATACGCTACCTGCGCGAACCGGAAATGGCCATTTGCGAAGTCGCATACTTGCTGGGTTTTTCCGAAAGCAGCGCGCTGCACCGAGCGTTCAAGCGCTGGACTGGAATGACTCCGAGCGAGTTTCGCCGCTGATACTCCGTTGACCTTCATATGATCTTTGCTCTCTTCACCGGTGACGCTTTTACAACCCTGCTGACGTTGTTCGTAATTGTCGCTGCCGCCAAGGTGATGGCGGAAGTGTTTGAACGCCTGCGTCAGCCTGCAGTTGTGGGGGAGATCCTCGCTGGCGTGTTAATTGGACCAGCAGTATTGGCTTGGGTCCAACCCTCCGAGATGATCAGCACGTTGGCGGAAATGGGGATCATCTTTCTCCTGTTTACCGTAGGACTCGAAACTAAACCACGACAAATTATTCAGGTTGGTAAAACTGCGACCGTGGTGGCGGTGCTTGGTGTGATATTGCCTTTTGTGGCCGGCTACTTACTCATGAAGGCCTGGGGCAGCAGCAACATCGAAGCACTCTTCATCGGCGCCGCCTTGGTTGCTACATCAGTTGGCATTACCGCTCGGGTACTGGGAGGTATGGGGCTCCTTAGCCTTGCCACCAGTCGCATCATTCTTGGAGCCGCTGTCATCGACGACATACTAGGACTTCTGCTCCTGGCGGTAGTTTCCAGCGCGGCCGCGGGCCAAATCGACTATCTCGAGATTGCCCTTACTTCCGCGCTGGCGATTGGATTTACCGTAGCGGTTGCTCTAGTTGGGGCGCCAGTAGTAACCCGAATGACCCCGCGAATCGAGAACCTTCGCGTCAGCGAATCTTTGTTTGCTTTCGCCCTTCTTCTTTGTTTGGGCCTATCGGTGGCCGCGACGTTCATCGGGGTTGCCGCAATTATCGGCGCGTTTCTCGCGGGCATGATTTTGGCCGAATCGACTGAGAGCAATCAGACGGTGCATAAGCAGATGAGTGGCGTCACCGAGTTCCTGGCTCCTTTTTTTCTGGTCAGCATCGGCATGCAGTTACAACTCAGCGTCTTTCGCAACCGATCGATGATTCTTCTTACCATCTTGATCACGCTTCTGGCAGTCGCAACTAAGCTGATCGGCTGCGGACTGGGAGCGATTCAACTAGGCTGGCAGCGAGCTGCGCAAGTTGGCGTTGGCATGGTTCCGCGAGGCGAAGTGGGAATCGTAGTTGCGCAGATTGGTCTCGGCTTGGCGGTTATCAATGACGCCTTATTCGGTACCGTTCTGTTCATGGCAGTGGCAACAACACTCATTGCGCCACCGTTTCTCAAATTGTTGTTTGCAGGAGAGTCGAAAACGGATGAGCCGTCGCCGGCCGATCAACTGGGTTCTACTTAATCAGAAAACGTCTCTTTGGCGGGAGGTCGGCAGCGGCTGTGGCTGCCATGGTAAGGAAGAGTGCGTCGGTAGAGGCTTTACGATTGATATTCACGACCAGTTGTTCACGCATTTCTTCGATTTGTGAGATCCAACGCCCGGGTCGCACACTATCCAAATTGGTGGCCACTTGCTGAAGTTGGTCGAGAAGATCTTCGTTGACAACGCTTTCGGCTGGTGCATTGAGCGCCAGCATCCATGCATCGCGGATCAGTGTTTCAAGAATGTCCAGCCTGGCTTCAAACTCATCTTTGATCGGGGCAGCGTTTAAATCTTCAGCGGAACGCAGCAGCTCAGTTCGATCGTTTCCAGTTGCCAGCGCTTTTAAGACTCGCAACATCGATTCGCGCTGAGTTACATACTCGTCAAAATCCTGTTCAATCGCTCGTCCCAGACTGCCTCTTGCCACTCGTGCCTGGATGCTTGCCGTAGCTGGAGAGGCGATCCGGTTGTCAACCAGATGCTTCTCGATTTCGCTCGACCGTAGTGGGGAAAACCTAATCATCTGACAGCGCGAACGGATCGTGGGCAACAACATTGCCGGCCGCGACGTCAACAAAATGATGTGCGATGTCTCTGGCGGCTCTTCGAGAACTTTCAGAAGCGCATTAGCCGAGGAGTCGTTTAGCTTATCCGCGTCGTCAATTATGAATACTCGGGCCTTGCCTTCGTAAGGACGGTAGTTCGCCTCTCGTTCTATTTGTCGCATCTGCTCGACCAGCAACAAACGCTTAGGGGCGACAACCATTCCAACATCGGGATGATCGGTCCAGATGATTCCTTTCCAATCGTCCGACTCGGCGGATTGTGGATAATTGATCTTCGCAATGCGAACACATGCAGGACAAACACCACATCCTTCTCCGGCTTGCGGAGCGCGGCAGTTTAGTGCCCTGGCAATTTCGAGCGCGAAAAGTTTCTTACCGACACCTTCTTCGCCGACAAATAACATGGCTCCTGGCAGGCGATCAGTCGCCAGGATCCGTCTCAGCAGAATCTTTGCGCGTTCATTTCCGTGAAGTTGATCGAGCATTCGGATTTTGATTACGTCTGCGACATGACTGCGGCGGGTGTTCCGGCCTCATTCGTTAAGTGGCCCCGGGAAATTAGGAAGGGCACAATGATTTGTCTAACGTGTTCCTGAGTTTCCTCTACTTGTCGATTAGTTTCCACGACTCGTATGCGGTCAGGTTCCGCCGCCGCTAGTCGAAGGTACGCATCGCGGACACGAATATGAAAATCGGCCGTTTCCGAATCGAGGCGATCGCCTCTTTCGTTGGCACGCCTACGGGTGCGCGTGTTTGATTCTTGAACTGACAGATCGAAAAGCAACGTCAAATCAGGCTTTAGTCCTTCGGTCGCCAACTGGATGATTTCATCAATCAACTCAGGAGAAAATCCTCGACCCGCCCCCTGATAGGCCGCGGTCGCATCGGCATACCGATCGGAAATTACCACGCGACCGGCTTCGAGCGCGGGACGCAACACACGTCGCACATGCTGAGCGCGATCTGCCGCGAAGACCAACAATTCAGCTAACGGATCCACTTCTTCATGGGCGTCAAGCAACGCGGCTCGTAGCTTGTTGCCGACCGGCGTGCCGCCTGGTTCGCGAGTCAGCAGAGGATCACAACCCTGCGATGACAGAAAAGTACTTAGCAGGCGCAATTGAGTAGACTTGCCGCTTCCGTCGATACCTTCGAAGGTAATAAAAGTTCCTGCCACCGAATCCTCTGGAGTGGAAAGTTTCTGATCGTGAAAGAGTTTAATGGAATGTTACGGCTGAGGCGAGCCGCTCGGTTGGTCAGGAGGAGTTGGGTTGGGTTCGTCGTGACCAAACTCTGTGGTGGGATGCGGGCGCAGTTCACCACTGCCGCGTCGATTCTGGGAGATCGTCGAGATGGCGTGTTTGAAAATGAGCTGTTCGTGAGAACCAGATTCAAGTAAGACAGAGAACTTGTCGAAACTTCGGATGCGGCCCGTCAATTTAGCGCCATTCAACAGATAGACCAGCACCGTCGTCTTTTCGCGGCGAACAGTGTTCAAAAAAGCGTCTTGAATGTTCTGTGGCGCGGGCTTTCCGTCCGACATGGTTTACACCTTGAAAAGGATTAGGAATTGGGGGAACCCACAGATTACAGTAGCAAGTCGGTCCTGACAAGATTTTATTGGACCGCCTTAATGATTCTCGGAGATTAATTCGTCAAACTGGACCGCCCCGCATGGGCTCCGCTTGCCCTGTATGCTTTAGCGCCTCGAACACAGCCGCATTCGTTGAGGATTCTTCACCGAAACCCTCAAACCACTCAACTCCAGGTTCGCGGCGAAACCAGGTTAACTGGCGTTTGGCGTAGTGACGCACGTCGAGCTTGGTTTGCTCGATCGCGCTAGCTAAATCACGACTGCCTTGAAGGTATTCGACCACGCGCCTATAACCATGTGCGCCCAATGCGTTTGAATTCGGTGGTACACCTCGAGCCAGGAGTTGTTCTACTTCCTGGACCAAACCGGCATTAAAGTGAGTTTCGGTTCGCTCGTTGATGCGGGAGTAGAGGTCTTCCCTCGGAGGATTCAAAACCAGGATGCGTAGCCTAAGTGTGCTCTCATGCGGTTCAGGGCGTCTGATCTTTTGTTCCGACATAGGTTTGCCGGTTTGCAGACGAACCTCTATCGCGCGTTGCACTCGCGGCCAATCTTTTGGGTAGAGTTCAAGCGCGCTCTGCGGATCAAGTTTTTGTAGCAAGCGATGCAGATACTCGGCGCCACGAGATCCCCTGATCTTGTTAAGACGCTGACGGATTTCTTCGTCCGTTTGCGGACTGGGGAAGAACGGATTGCGCAGCGCTCTTAGATATAGTCCCGTGCCGCCAACGAGGATAGGTACTTTCCCCCGGCCTTCGATTTCATCAATTTTGGCGGCAGCTTCTCGGGCCCACTCGCCGGCGGTGTAGTTAATTGACGGCGATACGAAATCGATCAGGTGATGAGGAATGTTTTGTCGCTCCTCAAGCGGGACTTTGGCCGTGGCTATCTGGATCTCCTGATAAACCTGAACCGAGTCGCAATTGATGATCTCTCCCCCGAGTTGCAGTGCGACACTGATACCCAGCGTGCTCTTGCCCGAGGCAGTTGGGCCAACAATTGCGATGACTGGATTTCGTGGTGTGCCTGAGGTCACGCACCAGAGAATATCATGCGATAGATGATTACAATCCAGATGAGGGTGAGAATCAGCAGGGCGCCAATAATCTGGTTTCGCGAGAAACTTATCACGCAGTTAGCATCCGTCACAGCCGGAAGATCGCGCTTACGTGCAGCTGAAAACCGGGAAGAACCGTGGAGGTCAGCGCCTCTTGATCTGTCAGGGTGATGGTTTCAATGAGAGTCTTGCGTTCCAGCCGGAAGATCGAAACACTTAAGTTCTCACCATCGACTATCCAGTACTCCTCGACCTTGTATTTTCCATAGAGGTTGCGTTTGGCAACGATGTCGCGTCGCCGGTTAGCACTTCCAGGCGAGAGTATTTCGATAACGAGGTCAACCGCACCGGTAAACTTCTCACCAGTGACCACCTCTTCCCATCGTTCATGCCGAACGAAAACGAGGTCGGGGATAACAGCATCGTAGTCGCTAAATACCGCCCCAGCACCGGGGACCAGGATTCCGATTGGATGATCTTTCAAATACAAGCCGAACTGGAATTGAAGATTTTGCAGAACCCTTTGATGAGAAATCCCGGGAGCTCGAGACACGAATATTTCTCCTGCAATCAGCTCATAGCGGTTTCCATCGTCTTCGGGAAAAGCATCAAGATCGGCCACCGTGAAGCGCGGCTCAAATTTCGACACCTGGGTAAAGTCCTTCATTTCCATAGCGGTTAAGATTAAATCTAGCACAGGACGACAACACGGACAGGCTGCCGGGAGCAAAGCATGCGAAGCTCAGAGATGCAAAATTTCTTTAATCGAGCGGTTGACGTGAGTTGGAGGGAAAACGCACGAACGGCTGGTAGGAAACCTAATACAGTCGAGTCATTTCGATCCCCGCATAGTACGACTTCAGGATCTGTTCGTAAGTAAATCCCTGCCGGGCGAGACCATACGCTCCAACCTGACACATGCCCACGCCGTGGCCCCAGCCCCGACCAATAAAGGCGAAACCGGTCACTCGTCCATCGTCGTCATACTTGCGCTCGATGACAAACAACTGCTCGCGTAATCCAAGCGCTGAACGAATGCGCCCACCGCGAACATGGCCCACGCCGGTAGAGCCAATCAGTTCAAGGTCAACGGCTCGTTGAGACTTTCCACGAGCCGCAACTCGCAGATCGAGCAACGATCCGAAACCTCTGGCGTAACGGCTCAAACGTGCTTGCGCCTGGCCGAGTGACAATTCTGTGGTCCAGTTTGAAAACGGCGAAAAGCGATCGGCAGCCGCGCCGTTTGGAGCAGGTTTTACTTCGAGATAATCAACTTCGCCGCTGGAGTTAACGTGAAACACCACCGGCTCTCCACCAACCACCGCGAGTGAGCGCACCGGGTAGAGATTTTCGCCAATCTGTCGAAAGAGAAAGGCATCGCTGCTGACCTTGATCGGCTGATCCTTGCCTTTGGTGCTGCGTAAGACCAGGTTATCTTCAGATGTGGGCCGCGCAGTTCCTTTTTGAAGTTGAAAGAATCCTCTCGTTTCGAGCAAGCGGGCAATCGAATGCAAAGCCCGCCCCCGCGAAAGAGGCTCACGAGGATTCAACGTTGCATCAGGAAGCAGAGATAGGTAACCCTCGCGAATGAGATATGCGACATCGGCGCGATTCAACTGTGGAACCTCGCCCGCGTCTCGCACCGCAAGTAAATAATCGACGTCAGCATTGTTGAGAAGAGTGCTGCCGCGACTCTCGCCAAACGTCGCAATGCTCAGGGCTGTCGCAAATGCAGGTGGCCGATGCACATCTTCAGTGACGGTCGGTGCAATTTGACGGGCCAATCTAGCTACTGATGCCAGCCAACTACGAACTTCGTCCACCTCGGAATCGTCTTCGAGCCAGTGGTCGGTTACTTTTTTCAGGTGAGTGAAATTGTGCAGGCTCAGAATCGCTACTTCACGAGCGAGTGGTAGATTCTGTCCCGACTTAAGTTCAGCAGGATCACGTGAAGTCTTTATCGTAAATGTTGCCAGCGCTGCGCGACCTTCGGCAGCACACTCTCGGCCCTTCAGGTAACCAACTTCGTCGTTGAAAATGTTTTGTGAGTCTTCGGTCCGTCCACCGCAGGTCGACGTGTACAGCGCGTTTATGGGTTGACCATCGAAGGTGGCGATCAAACCGCGAGTTTCATCGACTGCGCGCGACGACAACGTATTCTCCGAGGCCAGCCCTTTGTAAACCTGGCTGCGCGTGGTTGGCAGCAGATCGTAACCCTGGGCCATAAACTGGCCGCGATTTCGTAACGCATAAGTTCGCGCCGCTATAGCCTGCGCCTTATGCGCTTCGATTAAGGGAAACCCACCCGCTGAAAGTTCGTTTGGCACCACGCCACGGACGTAATCCTCGAGTCCCAACACATTGACGACTGTTAACGCACCCCGGGTGTTGGCGAACACTTCAATTCGGCCGCGATAGGGTTGGTCATTGAAGCGGACTGGAATCTTGTCGTCAGCAGCGGCGAAGGTAACGGGAGCACTGGAACTAAACAGACGTCCGCTGCCTGCTGAAAATGCCACCACTTCACGAGACGGTGAACTAAATCGTGAAACCGGGCGAACGATTGGTCCCCCAGTTACGGATGAAGCGCCGACTTCGTTGTTACGGGTTGCAGACCCCAGCGTCGAATTCGAAGTGTTGGTGGTTGAGGGAACGACCGAAGCTGCCAGCCCAGCGTCTTCGAGACGAGCTCGCAACTCTTCAGCTTCCGCAAGGCTATGACGATTGCCGACGAGCAATCCCCATGTCTTCGTCTCGGCATCCTGCGAAGTTAGAGTCTCTTCACCCGTTGTTTCGCGCACTTCCTTGGCGCGTTCCTCAGCTTCGTTGCGCGAGGCCAGCCCGGCAATTTGAACGCGATACGCAGGTTCGAGTGTTTGAGGCGCAGCTGAGAGGGAACGTGCTTCGAGGCGGACGCGAGGGACGCTAAGGGCGACGAAGGTATTAGCGACGTCGGTGGCGTTCATTAGCTGACCGCTGGTGGAAATAGTCGCTGAGCGCGTGTCAGTGGCCAGGGCAACGCGAATCACCGGCTCTTGTTTGGATAAAGCGGAGTCGTTTTGGCCTGAAGACAAAACTCGACCAGTGTCAGGCGCTTTCCACTCTTCTTTGGGAGTCGGACTACTCGTGCTTGAAGAGTCCACCTGCGATCGGCGTGGACGCACTCCTTCCTGACTGAAAGCGGGGACGAAGATTAGGGAGTGAAAAAGTACTAACGCGATTGTGAATCGCGCGAGGAAATTACGCATGAAGAACCCTTCGCGGATTAGTCTTGGGGGCTCGTCCGCGCGCTCATAGTACTACAGAACGACACCTAAGCGATCTATAAGCACTACAGTGGCGTCGCCCGCAATCGATTTCCCACTAAGGGCCCGCGAAATTGAGCAGGAATCAGAGAAGGTGATCAAGATCTAAAACCGGGGCGACCTCAACCGGGGCTTCTCCTCGCCTAAAAATCCGCGCTCCAGTCGAACCTTTCAGCGTCGTCAACCCATCTTGAATTCGCAGCATTGCGCCTTCGCGCAAACCAACTACTGGCGCTGTGTTCTCCTCAAGGTATTGCAGGAGGCGTTCTTCGCGAGTCTCTCCCATGTGCCGTGAGTTCGGATCAGGATCGAGATAGTGTGGGTTGATCTGAAATGAAACGAGGTTCAGTGCCGTGAACGAAGGAGGCTCAACGATTGGCATATCGTTCGTGGTCTTAATAGTCGGTGCTGCAACATTCGAACCGGCGCTGGAACCCATATAGGGCAAACCGGTTTCTACTCGCTCGCGTATGAGAGACACGAGCTCGTGATCGTAAAGCTCCTTCAATAGTCGAAAGGTGTTCCCACCGCCGATAAAAATTGCCTGCGTTTGCCGAATAGCGTCTTGCTTGTCAGCCGTCTGGTGAATCGATTCGAGAGAGTACCCCATTCGCTCGAAACGTTCCCGCGCCTTTTCGGCGTAGCCATCACGGTCGTGAAGCGCAAACGGAACAAACAGAAGACGCTCAACGTTGCCGAGGAAGTCGCGAATTTCAGTTTCGGCGTGGTCCAAAAAGCCACCACCGTAGAGCGTAGAATTGCTGATCAGAAGCAAGCGTTTTGTATTTGTATTGGTCATGACACGTCGTCGGTACAGAACCGCGAGCGGTGGCGACCGGGTCCAACGAGACACCCAAGATCCCTTCAGACCCAAGTCCACCGGTCGCTACCGCTCCCGGTTTGTACCTTAACTCGCGAATCTCTCCTCTACCGTGGCTGCGAAAACAATTGTACCAACAAGTCCAATCGCAGCGGCGGCAACAAACGGAGCTTCGGGAGTGATCTTCCATAAAAGTCCGCCAATCGCAGCCGCAGGCGTGATGGATAGACTACGCACAAGATAATAGAGTCCGACAGTTCGGGCGCGAAGGTTTTCGTTGGCGCGATCGACAATCATAGCCTTGCGAGCCGGCTCGCCAATCTCACGCAGGCCGCCGATGACGAAAGCAACCACGAGTGCCGCAAAACTGGAGGCCATGATCACAGCCAATGGAAACAACGCGAAGCAGATAAAGGTCACGATCACGAAGGGCTTGCGACCGACGCGGTCCGCGATTTTTCCGGCTGGGACATAGACGAGGATCGAAGTGATCATTTGAATGGCGATCAGCACTCCATAACGAGCGGCACTTATCCTATGCACATTCGTGACATACAAAACGATAAACACCCCAGTCAACCCTTCGCACATCCGAATAATAACGTCCGAAAGTAACAACCGCTTCAACGTTGAATGAAATGATTTCCAAACACCGCGGATGTTGGTGTCGTGTTGCACTGTTATCTGGACGTTTATCGTTTGAACTAGAAGGAGAGTGATCGCAGAAAGAAACAAAGTGATGATGAGTCCATAGTGAATTCCATTGAGAATGCCATAGGCGCCGATTAGAGCTCCTCCGATTATTGGTGCGATTACAATCGGCACCCTTTTCAAGATTGATTGGATGGTGAATCCCATCGCGCGACGCTCGGGTGGCAGCGCATCGCCAATGAGAGCGAAGATTGCCGGAGAACCCATGCTCTGCCAGGTCATGGCGAAGATCAGACCCACGAAGACCAGCGGCCAGGAAGAGCTGAATAGATAGATTAGATAACCACCGAGGGCGAGAGTGAGCAAAACCAGGAAAGCGCGCCTGCGGCCGACCCGGTCTGCCAGCCATCCCCCCGGATACTGGTAGACAGCATCGAGAAAATTCTCAGCGGTTCCGAAGAGTCCAATAATGGGGGCTGAAGCTCCAAGAGCTTCAAGATATTTGGGAAGGTATTTTTTCCATAACTCCTCGCCGAGGCCGACCAGGAAAACGGCAGCGGAAGCTATGGTGACGTTGCGTTCAAGACTGAGATAGTCGGCCAGGTTGGCTAGACGTCTCCCGGTCTTGGTCATGGTTCTTGGTTCAAATCTGTCGCAGCAGGGGATCTGTGAAAACTACCTTCGATCACGCAGCCTTTTGCTCATTCATCACAGTTGCTGGTTCAGCATTCAAGTTTTTCTTGTTCTTTCGGGACGCACGAATGGCCCTGAAAGAGTCCCTTGAAATACTGAAAATTGAGCGACGGTTTTGAAATATGACTTTGAGCCATGCTCGCTTGTTCATCTGCGGGAAATAGATGCCCCGGAAGAACAGTCTCATTACCAGATGAATTATCCGATAGTTAACTGGATGATCGTTGAGCGCGTCGATCGCCTGTTTGTTACGTTCTGGACTGTAGGATCTGGTCCAAGCCTCAGTCAATTCAATCTGGGTTTGAGGGATAGTCATCTTCAACGGTTCGTGGGCCATCTGATACGGAGCAAACTCCATCCAGTGCTTAGGCCGAGTCAGGCGTCCCGATGAAACCAATCGATCAAAAAGAGGTGTGGCAGGGAAGGGAGTCAATTGTCCAAAAACTGGCAGTCCTGGAGGCCAGCTTTCGATCTGTTCAAGCGTACGGGCGGCAACACCCGGAGTGTCGTTGTCGAGGCCAATGATGAATGAAGTGATTGCGTAGATATTTCTCTTCGCCAGGCGATCGAGAACGGCGGCATATTCGTTCGGCTTATTGAAGCTCTTGTTGACGTCTTTCAGATTTGCGGTGTCAATGGATTCCATGCCAATGAAAATCCATTTCCCGTGCGAAGCCTCAATCAAGTCCACCAGTTCTTCATCACGCAGCAAGTTTGCGCTGATCTGGGCCAGCCAAGGTACCTGGGCGTTGGCCGCGATAATGTCTCTCAAAAGTGACTTGGTGCGCTTGATATTGATCGCAAAGTTATCGTCGATGAAGAAGACGATCACTTGTGTGCGAGTCGCTCGCGCGTGATTTTTCAAACGCAGGAGTTCGTTGACTACACTTTCGTTTGATCGAAATCTTATCGAATCGCCGAAGAACCCTGTGACCGTGCAAAACTCGCAACCATAAGGACAACCACGACCTGATTCAATTGGAACCACGTGAATCGAACCCCAGCCCGAACCCATACGACGCAGGAGTGGTTGCGCAAACTTTGGAACCATATCGAATTGTTCCAAGTCCATTTTGTCCCAGGGAATCTCAGGATAGGGCTGCAGGCTCGGCTTGCGTTCCTTACCCGACTCGTCGACCGGCGCGTAGGTGTCTTTAAGACAGCCGTTGGCTGCGTCAGCCACGATTTGCGCCCACGTTTCATCTGCTTCGCCGAGCGCAACGGCGTCGGCGTGGCGTGTTCCACCATCACGCCCCAGAGCTTCGTCGGGCACTTCAGTGACGTGAGGTCCTCCCATAACAACGGGAACGCCCGCGGCCCGGATGGCGTCGGCCATTCGATAGGCTCGGGCCACCATGCGCGTCATGGCGCCGATGCCCACGAGTCCCACCCCCTGATCTTTTACAAACCTAACTAGTTCCTCTTCATTCATCGGTTTCGCGTTGCCGTCTACCAGCAGCACTTCGTGCTCGGGAGGCGTCAATGACTGAAGTAGAAACATCCAAAGATGCGGCATGAAATTGCGCGTGACACCGTTGTCAGGGTTATAGAGCAGGATTTTCATAGCATTTCCTTACGAACGTGATTGCGAACTCAATGACCCTTTGCGGTATTCGTGCTTGATCTAAAAGCGCGGACAAAGAGAAAGGGGAAAGTAATTACTACATATCGAGGCCGTCGATGCGGTGGCAGCATACCAGTTCTGTACTAATCCGTACATGGCGGAGAGGCGATTATTGAGAGTTAATTGTGAAATAACCCTTCTTCACCAAGATCTCCTGCCCTTCGGTGCTCCGTAAAAAATCCACGAATTTTCGTGCTGCGTCCTGTTTTTGTGAGGACTTCACAATACCCACAGCCTGGTTGATCGGCTGATGCATGTGCTCATCAACCGGCAGAAATATGCCATCGTTTGGTTTGATGAGAGCGAGGGGAATGAATGCCACCTCAGCGTTTCCGGTCGAGGCAAACTGTTTTGTCTGAGCCACGCTCTGGCCGTAAACGACTTTCGCTTCGATTTGATTCCAGATTCCGAGTGCTTTCAAACTCTCGACTGCAGCCAGGCCGTAGGGTGCGATATCGGGCTTTGCGATCGCGATGCGCTCGAACTTGCGATCGGTAATTTCCTCGATGCGTGCCGCTTTCAGGCCGTTAGCCGGCACCCACATCACCAGCCTTCCGCGCGCATAGAGGGCCCGAGAGCCAGGAGTAAGTAATCCTTTTGCATCCAGAGCTTCGACATGTGCGCTGTCGGCTGCCGCGAAGACATCGAACGGGGCGCCGTGCTCGATCTGTTTTGCGAGGTCGGCGGTTGCGCCAAAACTCGACACGAGCCGGATGCCGGTCTTGTCAGTGAAGCGCTGACTTAGTTCGGGCATCACGTCGGTCAGGTTAGCCGCAGCAGCCACGATTAGCGTCGCGGATTCCCCCGCCGAACTATCCTCGCGAGAGTGTGATTGGCAGCCTACGGAAAGAGCGACCGCCATTACTAAGATAAAATTTTTCACTGGTCAGGTCAGTTGGTGCAAAAACAGCTGCAGGTGACCCTGGTTTCACTACGGTCTAATTTGTTTCCAAAAGGGCGAAGGTATGGTATAGACCATCAACCCCTAACTGAAAGCGCCGAGCTAGTACTGGTTTTTCGTGCTGAGCTGATATTTGCGAAACGTTTCCTTATGCAAAAGAAACCGCAAAAAAGAAGTGTCTGCACCTTTGCAGCTCTGATTGCAGTCGCACTCGTGGCAAGCAATTGTCTGCCGAAACCGCCGTCTGAATCGGGCGACATTAATATCACTCTTTACGCCTTTTCGATAATGAAGGAATCGATGGAGAAGAGTATTTTCCCCGGGTTCGCTGCGAAGTGGAAACAGTCTCACGGTCAGGATGTACGCTTCACGTCGTCATTTGCGGGTTCGGAAACGGTAACCAATCAGATTCTGCAAGGTGTCGATGCCGACATCGCCATTCTCTCGATTGAGCGCGATGTTTTTCGTCTGCGGGACGGCGGCTTTGTTACCGGGGACTGGCGGTCTGGCCCACATAGGGGAATTCTCAACAAGACGCCGTTTGTAATGCTTGTCCGAGGTGGAAACCCAAAGGGCATTCATGATTTCTCTGATCTAGCTAAGCGAGGCGTCGAAATAATTCATCCTGACCCGGTGAGTTCGGGCGGCGCTCAATGGTCCATACTGGCGATATATGGATCAGAGCTGGTGAATACAAAAGAGCAAACAGGGGACGAAGACCAGGCCCGGGCGCTTCATATGTTAAGGGCGATCTGGGCGAACGTTAAATCAACGCCGGGTTCGGCGCGGGAAGCTCGCACCCAATTTGAGACGGGGTTTGGAGACGTTCTGGTTACTTACGAACTCGAGGGTTTGTTGATGAAGCAATCGAAGAAGACTCCGATCGAGATCGTGGTTCCGAAGTCGACAATCTTCAGCGAACATCCGGCCGTCGTCATCGATAAGAACGTGCCCGCTGGTAAGCGCGCCATCGTCGACGCGTTTATGGAGTATCTGTGGAGCGACGAGGCGCAACAGGCGTTTGTAAAGAACTATTTTTATTCGGTAACGAACAATGCTCTTAATGATGCCAGCCCGGATTTTGGGAAAGTTCAAATACCATTCACGATCGAGAAATTTGGTGGTTGGGAAAGGGCGTATCCGGAGGTTATTGAAAAGATCTTTCGTGATCAGGTGCAGCGGGCTAAGTGACGCTGTATGACGATCTCAGATCTCAGATCTCAGATCTGAAATCTCAGATCTCGAAATCTGAAATCTGAGATCTGATATAGGCAATCGCAATCACTAAATGAGTTCCGTTATTCCAACCATGCGCCACGTGCGCGGCTTTGATGTAGCCAGGCCGCTAAGCATCGGCACGCTTGTGTTCATGATGATGCCGCTGGTCTTTCTCCCGCTGGCATCGATTTTCCTCTTCGGCACCAGTACCGGCCTCGGTAACTTCTGGGCCGCCTTATCAGCTCCTGAGGCTGTTTTTGCGCTCAAGTTATCTATGGTCACCAGCTTTTGGGCCACCATCTTTAATGTCATCTTTGGTCTTTTCGCGGCCTACGTTCTCTCGCGTTACAACTTTTGGGGACGCAATGCACTCATCGTAACCATCTCTCTGCCGACAGCCATTCCCACCGCAGTTGCCGGATTCTCCTTGCTTCTATTGTGGGGACCGCTTGGCTTGCTTGGCCGCTACCTTCAGCCCCACGGCATCCAGCTGATGTTTACGGCGGGCGCAATTATTCTGGCGAATATCTTTGTCACCTTTCCGCTTGCTTTCGGGGTAATCAAACCAGTCTTCGATACGATGAGCAGATCGCTCGAAGAAGCTTCGGCGACCATCGGGGCTACGCGTTGGCAAACTTTTTGGCACGTTACTCTTCCATCATTGCGTGGCGCCATTGTTTCGGGAGCGCTGCTTACATTTGCCAGAGCTGTGGGCGAGTTTGGATCGACGATTCTGGTGTCGGGAAATTTGGCGGGGCGCACTCAAACCGCACCGCTGTACATTTTTGCAAAGTTCAACGAGGGACAAATCGAGGCGGCAAACGCGATCGCGATCGTACTAGCGCTCTTTTCTTTCCTCATATTCAGTGTGCTGTTTTTCGCCAGGGATTGGCTTGATGTTGACTGAAGTCTAGCAATACGCGTCGAGATATGTTTTCCCACTTGCGCTAGAATTCGAGGTATCAAGTGAAAGCACAAGCAGCGTTGATTATGGAGAATGTGACGCATCCGGCATCGAAGGAAACCAAGCCGCGCCCTGCAGCCAGCGTTGTTGGAGTTAGTAAACGGTTTGGCATCACCAGTGTGCTGGAAAACATTTCGTTTGATGTGGCCGAGGGAGAAGCACTTGTTTTGCTGGGCGCCTCAGGCAGCGGCAAGACCACCATTCTGCGAATTATTGCCGGCCTGGAGCAGCCTTACACGGGTAAGGTGATCCTCGACGGCAAGGACGTAACAGAACTGCCGGCCCGTGAACGCGGCGTCGGAGTTATTTTTCAGGCTTACGCGCTGTTTCCGAAAATGACAGTCGAAAAAAACATCGGATACGGTCTCCGGATCAGAAAACGCCCGCGCAAGGAAATCAAAAAAACGGTTAACGAATTGCTCTCCCTCGTTCAGCTCGAGGAGCATCGCAAGAAGTACCCTTCGCAACTTTCGGGCGGCCAGCAACAACGCGTAGCAATTGCTCGCACGCTCGCCTACAACCCCGAAGTTCTTTTGTTCGACGAGCCGTTTGGCGCTCTCGATGCGCAAACGCGAGTCAAGCTTCGCCGCGAAATACGCGCGCTCCTGAAGAAGGTCAACGTCCCTGCGATATTCATCACCCACGATCAGGAAGAAGCATTGGAGTTAGGCGATCGGATCGCAGTTATCAACGTGGGCCATATAGAGCAGATCGATACGCCGGCTGAGATTTACAACAACCCGGCAACGGAGTATGTGGCAACGTTTTTAGGCGCGGCGAACATCATGGACGGGACTGTGCGGGGCGGTCATGTCGAGGTTGGGCCGGCAAGAATTGCAATCCCGCCGGGCGGGCGCCAGTGGAAAGATGGCGAGCCGATCATACTGATCTTTCGGCCAGAGGACGTCTTATTGAGTAAGACACAGGAACTTCCGAACGGACTCGGTTGCTTGTCAGCAGGCTTAGTTGAGGAGACCAGTTTTGTTGGAGCTTATGAACGTGTGCGTTTACGACTTGATCCGAGCGGAAGTAACTCTGGTGATGCCGGAGACACGCCATTCTATTTGACTACTGAGACTCCGGAGTCGCCGACTGCCAAACCGATCATTGCTACCCGACCAAAGCCCGAAACGCTCGCAACAGAGCTCAGAATTGGGGACCGTGTTTTTCTCGGTATCACATCGTTCACCATCCTTCCGAAGGACACTTCTCCAAGAGTAAAAGCCCCGTCGTAATCGACGGGGCCTGAATCGGATCACTTCGTTTGAGCCGGTGGCTCGTTCCTCATTCGCTTACTTAAACTCTAAAACCAAATTCTTCTCACAGAAATCGAACTCGACTGGCTCTGATTCTTCGCCATCAGCAAAGACTGCTTTAAAAGTCTGTTCGCAGTTTTCGGTATCCGTTGACTCATTCCATACCAACTCAACGGAGGCACCAGCGGCGATACCACTGCCGATGTCAAAATAGCCCCATTTCTTTCCGTCCTGCGATACCAGAATCTTCTTGATGGCCTGTTCGGTGTTGTTATGAACCTTGAACTTGTATTCCACTGTAGAGCGAGCGATCGCCAGCGATGAGCCGATAACCACAAACGCGATTATCAGCGCCAACTTCTTTCCGACATTGTTATAGACGTGCATTTACTACTCTCTTCACTTTCTGTTGTTGGGATTGTTGCCGTAGGTGGGCCGTCGATTAGAGCGTTCGACATCGACAGCATAAACGCTTGCGCAAGCATGACGCAACCACTTTTTCAAAACGCTCTAATGTTGCTGTCGCTTGATGAGGTCATCAGCGCAGTCTTAGCCGAGCTATGAAACCGCCGTCGAACGCTATTGATGTTTACGAACGGAAGGGTTCGATTGTGCGTGCGATTTGTGAGGAGGATGTAGACGCGGCCGAGGTTTGGTTCGTTCCAGCAGCTGGTTCCGGTGAATCCAGTATGACCAAAGCTGTCGGCCTGTAGATCTGTGCCTGCAGACGACTCTTTTGTTGTAGCTAGTTGCCAACCCACCGACCGCGCTTCGTTGAGTCCTTCAGTCAGATTTTCCCGGAAAAGTTTGCATGTTTCCGGTTTGAGCAATTTAGTTTGTTCAACATGAAACTGGTTCGCCAGAATCAGCGTTTCCGCAGCAGATGAGAACAATCCAGCATGACCCGCCGCGCCACCAAGAAAATATGCGTTGCCGTCATGAACTTCGCCCCAGATCAAACTCTCCCGCCAGTTTTTATACTCGTTCCCATAATCGTTGCCGCACGTTTCTCGCTCGTAGCCGTTGCCCGTTTCACATGCCGCAATTCCCGTTTGCTTCGCTTGCGCAGGGTTGAAGAATGTCTGCTCGAGTTTTAATGGTCCAATGATTTCAGCTTGCGCCAGATCGACTAAAGGCTTGCCACCTATCCGTTCGAGCAATAAACCGAGCGTGATAAATCCGAGATCGCTGTAAACCACTCGCGAGCCTGGGTCATATTCAAGGTCCAGGTTGGCAATTGCAGCAAGTACTCGATCAATGTTGCCGTTAGCCAGGATGTAGAGCGGACGCCACGCTGGTAAGCCGGACGAGTGCGTCAGGAGATGCCTCAGGGTGATTCGTTGCTTGTCGGCCCGATCAAACTCGGGGAGATAGTGGGAGATGGAACTGTCGAGCGTAAGTTCGCCTGCTTCAAGCCTGCGGGCGCAAATTAATCCGGTGATTAGCGGCTTGGTGAGTGATGCCAGATCATAGATGGTGTCGAGAGTTGCGGGGATGGCTTGCGGTTCAACAACCGCTCTCCCCAAAGCGTCGGCGAATTTGGGTTGTCCATGTTCGGCTACTAGATAAACCGCAGAAGGGAAGTCGCCGGCGGATATGCGTTCTGCGAGAAACGTGGAGATTGACGTAACCGGGATCATACTTTCACTAGAGCGACGCTCTCCCGCAGATAACCAGCGCGCTTCTAAACACCCTTCGCTTGATGGGCAATACTTACGGTGACTGCGTGCTCCTCGATTCTTTCCAGCGCGCGCAATGCGAGCGCCAGAGCGTTTCTTCCTTCGACACCTGACACCGGCGACGGTTTACCATCGCGAATCGATTCGATAAAAGAACGGATCTCGGCCTTCAGAGGTTCAACGTCAATCACGTCCAAATTTTTCACATGAACACCAGGCCAGCCACCGTCTTTGGTGGGCGGCGACAGGCTACTAATTGATGCGCGCTTGGTGGTGTAGTCAACCGCGATGTAATCGTGGGGTTGGAAGAACCGCATCTTTCGAATTTTCTCGGTTCCGACCCGCGACGCTGTGATATTCGCCACTGCGCCCGACGAGAACTGAAGCCGTGCATTTGCTGCGTCGACTTTCTCAGTAAGGATAGGAATGCCGACAGCATGAAGGTCGGTTACCTCAACGTCCTCGCCAACTAACCACTGCACGATATCGAGATCGTGAATCATTAGATCGAGGACCACGTCGATGTCGAGAGAACGCGCGGTAAACTCACCGACGCGATGAATTTCAAAGTAGACCGGGTTGCGAACGTGGGGTCGGAGAGCTACGAGTGCCGGATTGAAGCGCTCCGCATGGCCAACCTGCAACAGAGCGTTTCCTCTGGCCGCCGCCTCGATCATTTGGTCCGCCTCAGCTAGGGTTCGCGAGATTGGTTTTTCAACGAGCACGTGAATACCAGCCTCGAGCAGAGCGGTTGCGATTTCACAATGCGAGATAGTGGGGACGGCGAGACTCACTGCATCGACCTTGTCGAGAAGGTCTCTCCAGTCGATGGTCCATTCGGTGGCTCGTTCAGAAGCGATATTACTTGCTGTCTGCGGGTCGAGATCGCAAACAGACACGAACTCTGTTAGGCCTTCAGCAGCGAGATCTGCGTGAATACGAGCGTGTTGACGGCCCAGGTGACCAGCGCCAATCACGGCAGTGCGTAGCGTCACAGTTTACGAACACCCCATTTTCGTTTAGCTTAACCCCTGCAAGAAGCAGAAAACTAAAACCAGCGGGAGCTACAAATTGCTGTCCGCCTTCTGCTTACTGCTTTGGGGCATTTCGGAATCTACGGGGTCGACTATACTTGCTACCTTCGACGCTTGCCAAGCGCAGCAGTCTTTTACTTTTCCTGCTAATCATTGCCTTCTATTTGTTTGGTCTGGGCCATTTTCCATTGCTTGGACCAGACGAACCACGCTATGCGGAGGTGGCCCGCGAGATGCTTCAGCGCGGCGATTTAATCACACCTACGCTTGGGGATAGGCCGTGGTTTGAAAAACCGGCGCTGCTCTATTGGCTAATGATCGCGAGCTACAAACTGTTTGGAGTAAACGAGTGGGCAGCACGGTTACCTTCAGCAGTTGCCGGAATCCTTACCGTTGTCCCCGTGTTTTTGATCGGGCGGCGCATAGAGCTGAAAGCCACTGACGAGCTTCCCAAACTCGGTTTCTGGAACGCCATCGCCTGCAGCACCACGCTAGGCCTGATCGTATTCTCGAGGGCTGCCAGTTTCGACATTATTCTGACCATGACCATCACCTGGTCGCTTGTCTGTTTTTTCCTTCATGAAATCGGAACAAACGAGAAGCGTCGTCGGCTGTGGTTAGCCGGCTTCTATGCATTCATTGGAATTTCACTTCTGGCGAAGGGGTTCATCGGTGCAGTAATTCCAGGCGGGACCGTGATCGCTTATTACCTGCTTCGACGCAGAATGCCCGACCGCTCCGCGTTAGTGAGCATTATTTGGGGTGTCCCTTTGTCGCTGGTTGTGGCCGCATCGTGGTATGCGCCGGTTATTGCGAGGCATGGAAATCTCTTCATTGATCAGTTCATTTGGCAACACCAGTTTTCGCGTTACGTTTCCAACAACTATCGTCACCCGGGCCCGTTCTACTACTACCTGGCGATCCTCGTCCCGCTGACGTTGCCGTGGACCATCTTCTTAATTGGTGGTCTGGCACGAGCGGCCAGTTGGACGTGGCGTAAGTCAACTCACACAGACGATCCGGCCAGGAAATACATTGCATTCGCTTTTGTCTGGTTGTTGGTGCCTCTGCTTTTCTTCAGCTTCTCGAGTTCAAAATTACCGGGCTACATCCTTCCTGCACTGCCGGCAGCTACATTGCTAATCGGTGAACGCCTCGCCCGAGTTACTTCAATTCGACAGAGTAACGCCTGGAAACTTAAAACGACCGCAGCTTTTTGTTTCGTCATCGCTTTCGTTTTGCCGGTAATGGCATGGCGGTGGGAAAGACAACTTATTAACTGCGGGCTCCTGATTGCGGGCTTTCTCGCTTTAGCAGCTCTCATCGCAATGTTCACAAACCAGCGACGGTCGATTGGGGTGATCGGCCTTGGCGCGGCCACGATATGTGTGGTGCTGGTTTCGCTTTTCTGTGCGGCGGGTTCTTACGCGGATCGCGAATCTTCCAAACGTCTCCTGCAGCTTGCAGACACCCGAGGACATTCGCAAACGGTTATCTACGGACTAAAACTCGATGACCGCTCTCCGGAGTTTTATGCCGCCGGACGAGTTACGTACTTGCCTAATGGCGAACCCTACATTTACGAAGGACCAGGTCAGCTCGTCAATGAGTGCCTGCGCCGCGGAGGGCCGGTATTGTCATTTGTGCCGCTTGAAGGGTTGTATGAGTTGCACTGTGCCTGGGCCGCGCAGACCGAGGTGATTGGCGATAATGGAAGAGTCGCCCTGGTGGTGGTGACACCGCGGTCCTGGTAGTAGCTATTGGAGGTTCTTTACAAAGAATTCAATGACTGGCCGGTCGTACTGTTCACCCTGTTCACCTGTGGCAGAAGGCAAGGCGAAACCAGTTAACGGAAGCTCCGTTTTTACTTCCAGGTTGGCAGGATTTGGAAAACAACTCTGGAGCGCCAGCGTCGACTGTCGAAGATGTCCAGCATCCCCGCCGGCCAACAAAAGAATGCGTTGACTTCGCAATCCCTTGACCAATTCGCATGACGAAAGATTTGCAAATCTTCCCATGAAGTAGGTGTGGATAGCAGTTCGGGCAAGTTTCAAAAGCAGGTCGTTGTTTATCCCCAGGTCCTGTCTGACTGCCTCATTTATCAAATCGTCCGAGTCACTCACCACAGAATCCAGCACCAACGCCTTGATTCCCGCTTCTTTGTTCGCCGCTGCCAGTGCGGCATACGCACCGAGTTCAACGCCATAGACGCCCAGGGTATCGCCCACCAATCGATTCTGGCCCTCACCTTTCTGAGCACGAAGGAAGTCGAAAGCGGCCAGCAGATCTTCAGGCTCATGCACTCCAAGCGATGTTGACGAAACGGGCGGATCCAACCCATGACCCCTCAAATCCGGCCACAGAATCGTAAAGTTGGTTGCCTCGTTGAGCTTGATGCCGAGGTTGAATAGACCGGAGCGATCACCGTCATACTTGTGAAGAAATACGACTGCCGGCGCTCCCTCAGTCCCCTTTAGTAACCATCCACGCGCGGTGGTGCCATCGCGGTTTTGCCAGGAAGCGTCTGTTACCTTGAGGACTCGGCCGCTGATGCCTGTGAAAGATTGAGGAGTAACGAGGTAGGCTCGGCGGGTAGGGCGGGTAACTCCATAGACGACGAATCCCAGCGCGATTACGAGCGCCACTGCAAGTACTGCAAGTATCGGTAGCAGTGACTTGAAAAGCTTTTTACCCAAAGGTCGACGTCGCGCCATAATTTGAGATTGCGAACGAGTGATGCGTCATGAGGAAGACTTTCACCTCCTCAAAGTTGTTCATCACTTCATCCGCCATCATCCCCCTTGCTGAGAATGCGACTGTAGTCGTCGGGCGAATTGATATTGTCGAAGAAACGCTCAGCGCCTTCCAGATCGGCAATTTCGTCAAACAATACCCATCGCGTTCGGACGGATTGTAACAGAGCTATCGGTTTTCGCTCCCCCGAATTGATTAACACTTCGGTTCGACTTAGACAGGGAACGACGCGATATAAGCTGCAGAGAGGCTGAGGGATTAGGTCGCTCTGGATCGGCGCCACTGCCTCAAAAGTTTCCTTGCTCTCTGATAATCGGTGAATCAGTTGACGAGTCACAAAAGGGAAATCGCAAGCGATAACCAGGGCCCAATCCGAAGTACAGGAAGCGAGTGCAGCATGCACACCGCCCAGTGCGCCCCAATTCGGAAAAACGTCAGGAACGTGCCGAAACGCGGTATCCGCGGAGTTACCCCCAACCACGGTTACCGAAAGCCCACAAGCTGTCATCTCAGCAGCGATGCGTTGCAGAAATGTCTGCCCATCAATCGATAGCCGCGACTTGTCGGTTCCCATCCGACGGGACCGGCCCCCGGTCAGGACGAAACCTTGGACCGAATCCATCTTCACCGAGCCTTTGGTCCTGGAACAGTTGCGAAATGCACTTGAACGGAACCCTGAGCGACTCCCACTCGCCCAACGAACGCCGCAACTTAACATGCTAAAACTTACCAAGCAAGAGAAACGTTTCTCTCCCTTTCGGCGTCTAAAACCTCGGTCTGAGTGCGGCGTTCGCGAGCTCCCATTCGTGCATCATAACTACCTTGACCGGTTATGGAGCGGAAGCTATAGTCCCCAGTGGGATTGCCCTGGTCAACAATCCGCAAGTAGCGTAGTAGCCAAAGAGGTATTTTGATGAAGGTATTAGTGAAATTCATTCACGCGGCAGTCGTGATTTCAATGCTCAGCACCTTGGCGGTCTCACAAAAGCCAAGCGTTCGGAAATCCGCTGACACACAAACTCCCATACAAACTGCTCAGGATTCTCGGTTATTTCCGCTTGAGGATCTTCGCCCCGGAATGAAGGGTACTGCGCGAACCGTGTTTTCGGGCACCGAGCCTGAGGAATTTGGCGTTGAGATTCTCGGCGTCTTGCCGGGTTTCCCAGCTCCACGCCAGTCAGCAATCATTGCCAAGCTAACCGGCGCGAATGTGGAGAAAACGGGAGTTTTTGGAGGTATGTCCGGGTCACCGGTCTATATCGACAACAAACTGGTAGGAGCAATTGCCTTCAGTTTCCCATTTTCAAAGGATCCGATTGCGGGTATTACGCCGATTAAGCAGATGATCGAGATCTTTGAAAACGGGTCAAATCAAACCCAGCGTCCAAAAGAGCCAAAGACAGTTTCGTTTGCACAACTGGCCTCGACGGATTGGAAACCAACTCTTCCGAAGCCAATTGTTGGAGCCAGCACACTCTTTGCACCGGTCTCGGCCGGCTCGCCGTTGTTGCCTTTCATCGGGCAACAAATGACCCCGATTGCCACACCCATAGTGTTCGGCGGGATCAGCCAGGAATCGCTGGCGATGTTTTCGCCACAGCTTATCGCTAACGGAATTCTTCCAGTTTCCGGAGCAGGTGGAGCGGCGGCGATTACCCCGCTCGGTACTGCCACCGAAAAGACTTTGACTCCAGGAACGTCGGTCAGTGTCCAGCTTGTGCGCGGCGACTATTCGATCGCAGCTTCGGGCACAGTAACCTTTAGAGATACCGATCAGATCTATGCGTTTGGTCATCCTTTCCTGAGTCTGGGTGCGTCAGACATGCCAATGAGCGAATCCTCAGTGGTAACGGTCATCTCAAACATGAACAACTCTTTCAAGTTGTCTGTTCCTGGAACCATGATGGGATCAATTTCTCAGGATCGTGCGACGGGCATTTTTGGTCGACTTGGAAGTTCGCCAAAAATGATTCCGGTCAAGATCAATCTACGCACGAGTCGTGACCGCAGCGAAACGTATTCATACGAGATTGCCAACGATTCCTTCCTGACTCCGCTGCTTCTCAACATGACGGTTTACAACACCATCACCGCAAGTGAGCGAGGCCTCGGCGAGTCAACGATCACAATCAAAGGCGCTATCAACGTAAAGGGGCAAGACCCGATTGAGCTGGATCGACGTTTCTCGGCTCACAATTCGCCCATACTGGCAGCCGGTTCAGTGGCAGGTCCCATTGGCTCGTTGTTGGGTAGCGGTTTTGACGACGTGCAGATTGAAGGCGTCACGCTGGATATTTCTTCCGCGGACACCAAGTATGCCGGCACGCTCGAGCGAATTGCGCTCAACAAGACTGAGGCAAGGCGCGGGGAAGAAATTGAAATTCAGGCATATGTGAGAACAGAGTCAGGCAAACAGTTTGTGCAACGGATTCCAGTTCGAATTCCTGAAGATGCGACGCCCGGACAGCTTCTGGCTTTTGTAGGTGACGGTGGGGCCCTGCAGGAAGGTTCAGGTGCGAAGTCGTTTGTGCCGCAGGATCTTGGGCAATTGGTGCGCGCAATCAACCGGGTGAAGAAGAGTGATCGACTATACGTTAAGCTCTTCCGCATAACGCCCGGTGCGGTTATCGGCACCAGCGAAATGCCGAACCTGCCTCCATCGATGGTTGCGACTCTTAACAGCGACCGCAACTCGGGTGGATATACTCCGACAGTACTTTCGGCTGTTTACGAGATGGAGCTGGCGCCAGCGGAGTTTGTCATCTCGGGCCAACAGCTCATTGCGCTCGATGTAGTGCCGTAAGTCAGAGAAAGTTTTGGAATCGACAATTGAATGCCCCGCGATTGGCTTGGGGCATAAGCCAATCGCGGGGCTGTTTTATGTTCGATATCCGGTTGGATATCGAGGCACCAGAATAGTCGTTCCTTCAGTAAGATAGATTCAACTCGGAGGCATTTCCAGGAAATAACTCAACTCCTTGAGTGAATTATTCATCGTTAGCGGTCAACTTTAAACAAGAAGCGCTTTTCGGACCGGGGAATCAATTTGGCCACAACATTTACCCCCAACGGTGCAATTGATTTCTCCAAACCCGGTCCACCAAAGAGCAACAGGGTTGCGGCTGGCGGCGCCCACGCGATCATCTGCGGCAGCATCTTCTCGAACCGTTCTAACGCTCGACAGGTTACAAAGTTGACATCGGGGGTGGCGACCGCTTCAAACCGTTCTGGAATAACGGTGGCTTGTGACCCGCCACTCAGACTGAGAGCCTCCCGCAGAAAAACAGCTTTCTTTTTCGACGACTCGATTAGCACTGCGGTGATGTCAGGCCGCGCAATAACGCAGGGGATCATCGGCAACCCTCCACCTGAGCCAATATCGGCGACATGAGCGCCTTCCGGAAAATAATCAACGAGAAGCAGTGATTCGAGAACGTGCCGAGTAGCAAACTCTCTCGGCGAAGTTGGCGCCACCAAATGGAGTTGGGAATTCCAGGAACTAAGTAGTTCGAAGTATTTCGCCAGGCGATCGAGCGTCTCGGCGAACATCGTCACGCCGTAGTTGCACGACTCCTTTTCCAGCGCGCGTCGAAATTCATTTGACTCGTCACTACTCATGTTGCCGGTAGTCTGATTGATGCAGGCTTGCAGTGCAAAGGCCGAATTTGAAAAGCGCTACAGCGCGTGAAAACATCCTTTGCTCGTTTCCTCCAGCCATGAGATTCTTTGCAGTTATCAACGCTTCGGAGATTAACCGTGAATGATTGATGATTTTGTTGAGCAGCATGAACGCATGGGTCGCAAAGTGGCCCACATCATTGCTGAATATGCGAAGACGATTGACTCGCGAAAGGTTACTTCAGAAGCCACCCCGGGTCAGCTCGAAAAGCTTTTCGATGAGCCAATGCCTGAACAGGGAATCGGCGATGACGAGATCTTCGAACGCTACACGCGAGACGTGCTGGCGCACGCCATGCAAGTCCCAAGTCCCCGTTACTTTGGGCAATTCAATCCAACTCCATTGCCAATTGGCGTTTGGGCCGACGCACTTTCTTCTTCACTAAATCAAAATGCAGGGGCATGGCGTAATGGTCCAACCTCCGCCATGATCGAAGCGCGCGTGCTCCGGTGGCTTTGCGATCTGGTCGGGTATGGGCCGCAAAGTTTTGGTGTTCTGGCAAGCGGTGGCACCGAAGCTAACCTGATTGCTCTAAAGTGCGCGCGCGATCATACGCACAAAGAAGCAGTAAGAAACGGTCTGCGATCTGCGCCGGGTGATTTGGTCGTTTACGCCTCAGAACAGGTTCACTTTTCGGTCGAACGCAGTTTAGATATTCTCGGACTCGGCCGAAATGCGCTGCGCAAGATTGAAACAGATGACACGTTTCATGTCAGGCCAGACGAACTGCGAAAACAGATCGAGATTGACCGGAACGCAGGTCGGGTTCCCGGTTGCGTAATTGGCATTGCCGGGACCACCTCAACCGGCGTAATCGATCCGCTCGAAGAATTACATCAGGTTGCTCGTGAAAACGACTGTTGGTACCACGTCGACGCGGCTTATGGCGGGCCTCTGGCTTTCTCGGAGAAACATCAGCCAAAACTCAAAGGCATCGAGCTGGCGGATTCAATTACCTTTGATCCGCACAAGTGGATGTTTGTGCCTTTTGCTTGCGGCGCAGTCCTGGTTCGCGATGGTGGTGAGGTGTTGCGTGACGGGTTTGATATCACTCCTGAGTATCTCAACGAAGACCGCGGCGGAGCAGACGTTGAGTTTGATTTTTTCCGTTATGGACAAATGGGGACGCGCCGGTTCAACTCGCTGAAGCTGTGGATGGCCCTGAAATTTATGGGACGTCGGGGCTATGCCGAGGTCATCGAGCATCAAATAGAGTTGACTGAGTATCTTGCTCAGCAACTCGATGGAATGGACGATTTTGAGCGAGTGGGGCAGGTAGAAACTGCTGTCGTTTGTTTCAAGTTCCTGCCGGCCGGCATCAGGAATGAGGATGGGACAACTCAGGATCGCCTACAGCAAAGCCTCCAACAGAAAATTGAACGAAGTGGCGAAGCCTGGTTAACCACTACAATCCTGAAGGGCCGCCGCGTGCTCCGGGTGAATATCAATAGTCTACTTACGCGACGCCGGCATGTAGATGATTTGGTAAACTTGCTCAAGCGCATGAGCGAGACGTAATCAACTCTTTGGAGTGCGGTCCCGATGCGTCGGGAGCGCCGCTTTGGCCCGCGTCGAGGTGGCCGCATCGTGGCATCCGTTTAACAAGGTCGCGCCGAGCCGGGACCAACCAAAGCGCCGACAAAGCGGGCGCACTCAACGTAAGCTAGCGTACAACAAGTTTATGAAGCTTATTCGTCAACTAGTGCTCCCAATCCTCCTGGTTGCAAGCATTATTGTTTTCGGACGGGCCCAGGCGGAGGCACCACGTTCTTTGAGCGCCGTTCGCTCGCAGGCACAGTTTGACACCATCGCCTCTACACACGATCCGGATACGCCGTACGCTTTGCCTCACGTTCTCTTCGTCATCGATCGAAAAGACAGAAACAAAATCTATTACGTCAACACCAAGCGATACGCGTTTCACAAGGATTTTGTAAACGGAACCTATCTCTCGTTGGAACGCGGTCGCGAGTTTTTCGAGAATAATTATCTCAACCCAAATCGGCGTTTCATTCTCGGTACGGTGGCATATCAAACCCCCATACGACGTTGGACGTTCGAGTCGTGGGAAGGCGACCTGATAACTGCCGCTCAAATCAAGACGGCATCGGATGTTATCAACGCCAGTTTTTTTACACCGGTTGCCTACAAACCAAATTCGACCCGCCAGGAGCTGGAGTCCTCCAGGATTGCTGGCCTCCAGCGCGTCCTCCAAAGGGACATCGCAAAGGAGCAGGAATACCAGGCTCTTAACATGGCGAGCGGGATCGGCAGAATTCACGTGATACCCAAACTGGACGAGCACGTGGAGATTGGATTCAACGAAATACTTGTGCTCGATGAAGTGCCGATTACCTTGCCGCCGGTAGCTGGTGTGATCACCTCAAAGCCATCAACACCCCTATCGCACATTAATTTGCTTGCGAAAGGCTGGGGCGTTCCTAACGCGTACATCAAGAATGCACATGAGATCTTGAAGCAGTATGACGGCTGGTGGGTAACTTTTGAGACCAAGCGCGATGGCTACACAATAAAACGCGCTGACGTTAATCAGTTGCGAGAATATGAACGTCGACTTAAGCAACGACTCGACGTGATGAGGCCTCGCTTCGATCTCGCCGAAACTCGCCTGCTGAGTTTGTCCCAGCAAAGGGCACGCTCTTCAATCGCGTTTGGCAGTAAATCGGCGAATCTTGCAGAAGTTTTGAATGCGCGCTTGCCGGGGATCCTGGTGCCGAAGGGATTCACCGTTCCGTTTTACTACTACGGTCAGTTTCTTAAAGCGAACAAGCTGGACGATGCCATCTACACGATGCTCAACGATCAGAAGTTTGTTCACGATCCTGTCTACCGGCGCGGCTACTTGTCGAAAATGCGTGAACAGATTCAACAGGGGAAGTTTGATGAAAAATTACGTGCGACTATTCTGCAGCGAATCCGCCAGGAATACGCCGGAAAAGGATTATTCGTACGCAGTTCATCAAACACTGAAGACCTGCCGAAATTCAGTGGTGCCGGCCTTTACACCACCGTCCCCAACGTGCGCGACGAGCAGAAACTAATCGAAGCGATCAAGACCGTTTGGGCGTCGCTGTGGAACTCTGAGGCTTACGAGGCGCGCGAACGTGCCGTTATAGATCATTCAAAGGTTTTCATGGCTGTGCTAATTCAGGAAGGCGTTAACTCTGAAAGCTCAGGAGTGATGATCACCGCCGATCCGTTTGACAAGGACAACACGGGCGCAGTTTACATCAGTGCAAAACGTGGTTTGGGTATCAAGGTCGTTGAAGGAAAGCGAGTTGCCGAACAAATTATTTTTCGACAGCGGGCTAATGCGATTCAGGTGTTGACGCGATCTGATGAAGATAGTCTGCTGACTTTTGATGAAAAGGGCGGGGTGAAGGAAGTAGCAATAACGGGTGAGCGGGTAGTTCTGACTGACGATGTAATTAAGCGTTTGGTAAGTGCGGGCAGTGCGATCAGGCGAGTGTTCGGTGCTCGCGATCAGGATATCGAATGGGCCTACATGAAAGGCCAGATTTACATTGTCCAGTCGAGACCATACATTGCAGGTGGCTAATCGCTCCCGGCAGTAGTCGATATCTTTCGAGTATCTTCGATTTGGTGAAATAGGGCCCGAATACCATCTCTGTCAAAAAACTGCTCGAGGTGGTTGAAACGGCCCATTGGAAAAGGCACGCTTGGCAGAACAGGGTTGAGTATCAAAATTTTCGCGGATGGAGCTAGATGGCGTTGAAGTATATCGTTTATGTATTGATCTCTGAAAGCGTACCCTATGAATATAACTAGATCAGCCTTGGTTAGTGCAATGTGAAAATACTCGTGTAGCTGTTGGAAAAGCGGATCTGAAGGAACCCCCTTGAAACCAGGATAAATAATTGCATGCTTATCATGTTCCCCTTGAAACATGGGGAAGCCAACATGAATTCTTCCATTACCTCGAATCCAATCTATCGATCCATGTAGTTTGGTCAATCTACCAATGCGGTCTTCCAAGTCCAAGTCTTTCAGATCCCAGGCATTCAAATCCAAGATGGGTCGGATTCCGTCAGATCTGCCATCGATGACTGGCGCCTTAGTCAGTCGTATTGCCTCCTCGATCACAACGTCGTAGTTCGTGGTGACAATTTCGATATCGTCATTTAGTGTTTTTAGGTTCGCTAACAGCAGGACCCAATTCTCAGCAAGTTCATCGTGAGTAGGTTGGTCAGCATAAAGCTCATAAACAACTTTATTGATATCGGATACCAAAGAGTCGATCTTTACCGTCACGTTGCCAGCAATCGCTGCGAACTCCCGGGCGTCGAAGTGTGCCCGGCCACCAATAATCGCAAAACGATTTTCAGTTATAAACCAACCGGGAATAGTAGAGGCATTTGAAACAGTTCCGTTAAAATCGCGTAACTCCGTAATTAGCCAAAGAATTTGTTCGATGTCGATGATACAACCTTCTTCGTTTTGTGCCTCTAAGTACTCTACTGCGAGACGGAACAGCTTATCGCCACGAATGTGCTGAGGTAACCGCTTGAAGAATTCTACGGTTGTTGGATATTGATCGGGATTAACGGCCTTCGAGGCTCCCGCTCCGGCAAATACTAAAATCATGGTTGCAATTTTACATGCAACCATTACTAATCGTCATTGAGGGAACAATGGTTAACCAAATTTTTGCCAACCACATTCTCAAGGGCCAAGTCGGTTTCATCACCGGTGGAGGCACAGGAATCACAGGCGGTGTCGCCCGCGCTCTGGCCGAGGCGGGCGCTAACGTAGTGCTGGTGAGTCGAAAGCTTGAGCACCTCGAACCCGCTGCGCAAGCCATCAACGATGCCCGCTCTGCGAATCAGCAAATGGGTGAAGCATTTGCGGTCCAGGCTGACGTTCGTGATTATGAACAAGTTGAACGTGCTGTGGCCGAGGCAATCGAGCGGTTCGGCAAGATCACCATCGTAGTCAACGGCGCTGCCGGAAATTTTCTTTGCAAAGCTGAGGAGCTTTCGCCAAATGGTTTCGGCACGGTGGTCGACATCGATCTAAAAGGCACTTTCAATGTTTCCCGAGCTGCGTTTGCACAACTCAAGGAGCATCAGGGACAGATTCTGAATATCAGTGCCACGCTTCATTATCTTGGGACACCGATGCAGCTACATGTCTCGGCCGCGAAGGCGGGTGTCGATGCATTAACGCGAAACCTGGCCGTAGAGTGGGGACGATACGGAATTCGGGTGAATGGCATAGCACCGGGCCCTATCGAGGACACTGAAGGTATGAAACGCCTGCTGCCGGAACCGTTGAAAGATAAACTGCGCAAGAACATTCCGCTGGCTCGGTTCGGGCGAATAAGCGACATTGAAAAAGCTGCGGTCTTTCTTTGTAGCGATGCCGCGAGCTTTATCAACGGAGAAGTATTAGTGGTTGATGGTGGCCAGTGGTTGGCCGCCCGAATGATGTGAATTGGGCAAAGGCTTTTCGTCTCTAAACTCGCGGCTTTGCCGCCGCACAGTGCGGAAAGGCTGCGCCTTTCCGGAAGACGTGCCGAGTTCTTTCTGAGGCTGAGCCTCAGAGAAGACGTTTGGGATGCTCGACGGAAAGCCATAGGCATTCCACACTGTGCGGCGGCAAGCCGCACATTGGTAAGAAGCTCTTCTGGTTGCGATGACTTCGATGCAGAAACACTTCACGCTTTCGCTGCTGGCCATTTTTGCGTGCGCAATACTTGTCGCCGCGCAGGACCCTCCCAAAACTGAGGCCACACCTGACGCCGCGAAGAAAGCTAACTCTCGGCCGGCTCAAGTTGTAGCGAACACGCCGGAACCATTTGATGGCGCGCCGGTTGAGAAAATGTCCGCCCAGTGTGTAACCCTTGAAACTGAGGCAGGCGGCATCGAAATGGAAATGATCCCGGAAGTTGCGCCGGAGAGTGTGCGCAACTTTCTCAATCTTGCCACTACTGGAGCTTTCGATACCACTACGTTCAATCGCGTCGTCAAAGACTTTGTAATCCAGGGCGGAAATCTTGCCACCAGTCAGAAGTGGGGATTTGAGTTGGCAAAAAGAATGTCGCGTAAACTTCCCGATGAGCCGGGCCTCGTCAAACATCAGCGCGGCATCGTCTCGATGGCGCGCCCTGAAGAAGCAAACAGCGCGACGACTAACTTTTTTATTCTCGTTGGGGATGGCCACCATCTGGATGGAAAGTTTTCTGCATTTGGTAGAGTCACCAAAGGGATGGAAGTGGCCGACTCAATTAACCAGGCTGCCGTTGATGGTGACAAACCAACCAAGCCGGTACGGATTAATCGTGCACTTGTTAAGCCTTGCGTGAGAAAAGTATGACAACCAGGACTAAGCTTGTTTGGTTTCTCTTTATTTGGCTGGCGCTTTTCATAGGCGGGTGTGATTCCCGGCCGGAACCGCCCACTCCCGGAGCCGCAAAACAATTGCTGAAGTTGCGCGGTTATGATTTCGATGAGAAGTCATTTCTGCGCGCAGCAGCCGCGAGCGACCTTATCGCCGTCAACACGTTTTTTACGGCTGGTATCAACCCGAACGCCAAAGATGAGGAGACCGGAGCCACCGCGTTGATAGCTGCGTCGAGTCGTGGTGATCTGCCCGTTGTTCAAGCCCTCCTAAAAGGCGGCGCCGGAATTAATGAAAAGGACAAGGCCGGGTTCAACGCGCTTCTGCGGGCGCTGCAACGTAAACACGATGACGTGGCGGCGATCCTGGTCGTACGCCCTGAACTCGAGGTTAATGCGCAGGGTTCCGACGGTCTGACTGCACTGAGTCAGTACGTCATCAGGAACGAGACTACTCGAGTACAAAACCTGCTTGAGCGCGGCGCGAACCCGAATCTTCGCGACGGGGAAGACGACACCCCGCTCCATCTGGCCGCGCAACGCGGAAACATAGAAATTGTGCGCCTGCTTCTTGCAAAGGGCGCTGACGTGAACGCGAAGAATAAAGTTGGTGGAACGCCGCTAATGTGGGCTGGTGTTTACGGTCACGAGGAAGTCGGTCGCGCATTACTCGAAAAGGGCGCTGACCCAACACTGAAAGATGCGGATGGCCTGACCGCGGCTGCGTGGGCCACAAAAAACAAGCGCGAAACGATGGCCCAAATGTTACTCGACGCGGAAAAGAAACCTTAGAAGGGCACTCGCTCCCGAGGAATTCCTTACAAAAACACTGGCAATTTCAGGTTCTTGCCTGATTGCTTGCCGCTATTGCTGATTGACTCTTGATGAAAGAAACTAACGAAGCTCAATCCGGTATCCGTCGAGGAAGTTCGATCATTGTCGTGCTTCACAATCCTCGGGAAAAGTCCTGGGGCATCCTCGACGAAATAAGTTCTGCCGGGATTTTCTTGCGGGGACTTGACCTCAACTCTTTTGACGACTGGTTACATGCGGTGGTTCACGACGAGCCTTTTATCGGCTTTGGAGATCTGTTCTTCCCAATGTGGCGCGTCGAAAGAATCTCGCTCGACGAAAGCACACCGGAGATTCCGTCGCTTCGCGATCAGGTCGAGCGGCGCACGGGCCGTTCCGTCGGGGACTTGTTAGTTGGTGACATTAAGGATTTGCCAGACGAGCTTCCTGAACCCAGGCAGTAGTTAAGACGCAGAGAGGGCTGCGTCCTGTGTTGTCTCATCTTCACCCTCCAAAAAAAAGTTTGTTGCAAGCGTGAAACACTGTTCCATTCTCGCTTTAGTTGTGTTATGCTCGGCGCGTTCTGGGAATCAATAAGCCCTTGCCGCAAAGTCGCGAGAAAAAGGAGCGGAAGAAAGAGATGTATGTCATGGCTGAAGATCGAATAAGTGTAGATCGCGGAAAAGCCGTCGAAGCGGCGCTCTCAAATATCGAAAAGAAGTTTGGCAAGGGATCGATCATGCGCCTCGGTGAACGCGAGGTCTCTGACATTCCTGCAATTTCAACGACTTCTTTGAGCCTCGACGTGGCAGTTGGAATTGGCGGTGTGCCACGCGGACGTATTATCGAGATCTATGGGCCGGAAAGCTCCGGCAAAACCACTTTGGCCCTTCACATCGTGGCAGAAGCGCAAAAGGCCGGAGGAGTCGCGGCCTATATCGACGCAGAGCATGCGATGGATGCCGATTATGCAGGTAAGCTCGGTGTCGACATCGATCAGCTTTTGATTTCGCAGCCAGACTCTGGCGAACAGGCCCTGGAAATCGCTGAAGCCCTGGTGCGTTCGAATGGAGTTGACGTGATCGTGGTTGACTCAGTCGCTGCCCTTGTTCCCCGTGCGGAACTGGACGGTGAAATGGGCGACTCGCTGCCCGGCTTGCAAGCACGCTTGATGTCGCAGGCACTGCGTAAACTTACGGCGATTGTTTCGCAGTCAAATACCTGCTTCATCTTCATCAATCAAATCCGCGAGAAAATTGGCGTCATGTTTGGTAGTCCCGAAACCACCACCGGCGGACGTGCACTGAAATTTTATGCCTCAATGCGACTGGATATCAGACGTATCGGCGCGATCAAGGATGCTGAGCGCGTAGTAGGAAACCGCACCCGCGTGAAGGTGGCGAAGAACAAGGTGGCGCCGCCATTCCGTGAGTGTGAGTTTGACATCATGTATGGCGAGGGAATCTCACGCGAAGGTGACGTGCTTGATTTAGCTGTTGCTCAGCGCGTCGTTGATAAGAGCGGCGCGTGGTTTTCCTACAAGGGTGATCGCCTTGGACAGGGACGCGAGAATTCCAAGCAATCACTAAAAGAGAACCCCGATCTGCTCAAGAAGATTGAAAGAGAAGTGAAGGTGAAATTGGGGATGCCCGTACCTGCGGAGCCGCCTGCAGTAGCACCAAATACTAAGGCAGCCGCGGCTACTGAGAAGAAATAGTTTAGTCAGACGGTAAGCGCAAATAGCGTTCGGCCAGGGTTTGAGGACCTTTGCCGGGCGCTATTGCCGCTTTACAGGTTGTTGGTCTAATCGGATAATTCAGAAACCGGAACAATCTGTAGTTCTAAATGTTCCTTTCTGTTGCCCTTATGCTGATTTTAGACAGATGGGAATGTCTGTCACACTTATGCAATCCATACTGATCAAAAACGGCACGCTCCTGACGATCGATGAAAACGACTCTGTCGTTACGGGAGATCTCTTGATCCGTGACGGCCGCATCGCCCGAATCGGGGATAAGGGTGGGAAGGCCGATCTCGAAATAGACGCTTCGGGATGTGCCGTGTTGCCTGGTTTTGTTCAGACTCACATCCACCTTTGCCAGACATTGTTTCGAGGTTCCGCAGATGATCTGTCGCTGCTCGATTGGCTAAAGAAGCTAGTCTGGCCCATGGAAGCCTCGCACACACCCAGTTCTATCCGAGCTTCAGCAAACCTCGGCGTCGCTGAAATGATCAAAGGCGGAACGACCTGCGCGTTGACAATGGAAACTGTTAATCACACTGAAGAAGTGTTCAAGGTGATTGACCAAGCCGGGTTCCGCGCCATCGTCGGTAAATGCATGATGGACAAGGGCGACGAAGTGCCGGCAGGTCTCCACGAGGAAACCGAGAAATCGATCGCAGAGTCGCTTCGATTGCTCGAAGCATGGAATGGAAAATCTGGTGGAAGAATTGGCTTCTGTTTTGCTCCGCGATTCGCTCTGAGTTGCACCGATGGGCTACTAAAGCGCGTTGCCGAGTTGGCGCGAGAGCATAAGGTGATGATTCACACGCATGCTTCGGAAAATAAAGAAGAATGTGAGATCGTCAAGCGCGAGACGGGTCTGAGCAATGTGTCTTATCTGGATTCAGTGGGGATTTCCGGTGGGCACGTCGTTCTGGCGCATTGCGTTCATCTCGACAGAGCCGAATTCGAAACGCTGCGGACCACGGGAACTAACGTAGCTCACTGCCCTTCGTCGAATCTAAAACTTGGTTCAGGCATCGCCGAAGTTTCGAGAATGCTGGATTCAGGAATCTCAGTATCGCTTGGTGCCGACGGAGCAGCCTGCAATAACCGGCTCGACATGTTTACCGAGATGCGCACCATGGCCCTGCTGCAAAAAGCTTTGCATGGGCCCGAGGTTCTACCGGCGAAACGCGCGTTGCGCATCGCGACGATCGATGGCGCAAAAGCGCTAGGCTTGCAAGACGCGATTGGCAGTTTGGAAGCCGGGAAGCGTGCGGATGTTTCAATCGTGAGCGTCAAGGGCCTTCAGTCAATACCCAATGCTCGGGATCTTGTGTCGGCGATTGTCTACTCCGGGCAAACCAGTGACGTTCAGACTGTCGTTATCGATGGCAGGCTAGTAATGAAGGATCGAAATCTGCTGACTGTGAACGAAGCGGCGGTTATTTCAGAGGCCGAAAAAGAAGCGGTTGAATTGCGCGCCCGGGCCGGGATAACTGACTAGAAAAGGCCAGTAAAACGCTGAAAAAGGTCTCCTAAAAAGAGCTGTGCCAGCTCGAAGGTAGCGACTGCGGGGGGCGCGATCGGCGGCCGAGCTGGCACTGGCGGGCACTTTCAATTTTGAATCGGATGTCGTCTTTCAACCGGACTAGCGTTTGGGCGCCAACCCCATCCTCAACGGCAGTGATTATACACCTCGGCGCGATGGAGTCAACGAATTTTTGTGACTAATCTGACAAACTCCAGTTTCTGGAATTGTTTAGCTTTTTTCCACAAACTGAGTTTGACGTTCCTTTCCCAACTCCCTATACTCAGCGGTCTTCCCGATGGCCAGGTAGCTCAGTTGGTAGAGCGCGGCCCTGAAAAGGCCGGCGTCGGCGGTTCGAATCCGTCCCTGGCCACCATCCCGACAGAGGAAGAGGAAATAGCAGGGAATAAGTAGAGGCAACTCTACTTATTCCCTTTTCTATTGGTTACCTTGCCCAATATCGCTTGATTTTTTCCGCTAACAGAGGAAAGGGCACGTAATCCGCGTTTCGGCCGGAACGGCGAAGCTCTTCAACCATCCGGATCGCCCCGTCCGCATTTCTGGTATGAACCAGGATAGTTGACGCTCGTTGGAAATTCGGGTTTAGGGCCAACCAGGCGGCTATGGCAAACCCCGTACGCTCATCATCGTGCGACGTGGCATTGTAGTGCTCAGGCAGCAGGTCGTGGTCCAAGAAGATTGCGTCGTAAGAGTCCTGACTCAGTAATTGTCGAGCTTCGGCGACGTTGTCAGTGATCGCCAGGAAGTCTCCTTTGAACCGTTCCGTGAACCATTCATGACGTCTTTTATCGTCGTCGAGAAGAAATACTCTAATGGGATGGCGGTCGACTTTTGTCCGGTTTAATCCCAGCTTGTCAATAATCGATCTTAGTAATGGCATCTACGTAATATGTGGGCCTCCAGCGACAACGATAATCTACCTCGACGTGATTGTGAAACTGGCAGCAGTTTCCATGAGCAAAATCGATGTGAATAAAACAAGCTGGGCTGTTACATGAAACGAATCGCTGTTCTGCCAATGATATAATTCCTTACTCAAACATAGAACAAGGCATCGCAAGGTCTAATCCAATGGAAAACAGTTCTGACAACACGGCTGACGCGCAAGCATCAGCGCGCACAAATGGCGGCGACGTTTGTCCGATCTGCTTTGGCACCGGAACCAGAATTGAGCCCGGGAAGGGCGCTGACATCTGTGAATGCCGGCGAACGAATAGCGGTGCCCGGTCAATCGAAGCGGCCAGGATTCCGCCTCGTTTTCGCGACTGCTCTTTCCACAACTACTATCCAAAGAACAATTCACAGTTTTTCGCTCACAGCTTCGCCAGCACGCTCGCGAATGAATACCCGGCGGTGGACAGCGGTTTATTATTTATGGGTCCCGTTGGCGTGGGTAAGACACACCTAGCGATCGCTGTCCTAAAGGAGTTGGTTGAAAAGAAGGACGTGGCCTGTTTGTTCTACGAATCCGGTTCGCTCTTGAAGGCGATTCAAGATTCGTACAATCCAGTGTCGCAAACCTCTGAAATGCGCGTGCTCGCGCCGGTTTACCAGGCTGAAGTCCTGGTGTTGGACGAGTTGGGCGCTTCGGTGCCGACAAATTGGGTGCGCGATACCCTCTATCAGATAATCAATGCTCGATATAACAACAAAAAGCTGACAATTTTCACTACTAACTATCTTGATGAGCCGCGCGTGCCGATTACTGAAAGCAATGATGCTGAACCCAAGCGCCGCAGCAAGACCTTCGCGTCCGAGCGCATTCAAGAGATGACCACCCTCGAGGAGCGCATTGGCACACCTTTGCGCAGCCGCCTTTACGAGATGTGCAAGAAGGTGATGATTGAGGGTGACGACTTCCGCAAAAGGCTGCCCTAGTGTGTCCGGCGAGCAGGGCTGCTTAGCCTAACAGTAACGATCCATCAACTCACACGAAGCAAACACGAAATCGTTAGTGTCGTTTCGTGTGTTTTCGTGGATCGCATCGCACTCGCGGATACATTTGTTTAGCGTCAATTTCAACCGATCAAGAAGCCTATGTATAATGCTTCGACTCCTAATAGTTTTGCGTTCTGCGGTTAAAAGTCTGCTCAAACATGCCTAAGCGCACTGACATTCAAAAAATCTTAATCATCGGATCCGGACCCATAGTTATCGGGCAGGGGTGTGAGTTTGATTACTCTGGCACCCAGGCATGCAAAGCCCTTCGTCAGGAGGGTTATCAAGTCGTCCTGGTCAATTCAAACCCGGCGACGATCATGACTGACCCCGAAACTGCGGATGTTACCTACATCGAACCGTTAACGGTTGAAGCTGTTTCAGCAATCATTCGCAAGGAACGCCCGCAAGCCCTACTTCCCACGGTCGGTGGCCAGACCGCATTGAATCTCGCCATCGCGCTGGATGACGCTGGGGTGCTGGAAGAATTCGGCGTCGAGATGATTGGCGCGAAGCGTGAAGCAATTAACGTCGCCGAAGATCGCATGCTCTTCAAACAGGCGATGGATGAAGTGGGTCTGCAAATGCCGCGCGGAGGTTTTGCAAAATCGTGGGCCGAAGCCGAAGCGATCGTCTCCACGACCGGCTATCCCGCCATCATACGACCGTCATTCACCCTTGGCGGAACGGGTGGCGGCACGGCTTACAACCCCGAAGAATTTGAAGAGATAGTGGCGGCCGGGCTCGCCGCATCGCCGATGCATGAGGTGCTGGTCGAAGAATCGATTTTGGGCTGGAAGGAATTCGAGTTGGAGGTAATGCGAGACATTGCTGACAACGTCGTAATTATTTGCTCAATTGAAAACTTTGATCCCATGGGGGTGCATACAGGTGACTCAATCACCGTGGCGCCGGCGCAGACTCTGACAGATCGCGAGTATCAGCTAATGCGCGACATCGCGATCACCATTATTCGCAAGGTCGGCGTTGAAACTGGTGGATCGAATATTCAGTTTGCGGTGAACCCGGAAAATGGGGAGATTCGCGTCATTGAAATGAATCCACGTGTGTCGCGCTCGTCTGCCCTTGCCTCCAAAGCGACCGGGTTTCCTATTGCAAAAATCGCCGCAAAACTTGCAGTTGGATACACACTCGACGAGATTCCAAACGACATCACCAAAAAGACGCCGGCTTCATTCGAGCCTTCCATAGATTACGTCGTGGCAAAGATTCCGAAATGGGACTTTGAAAAATTTCGCGAGGCCGAAGACGTGCTGGGCACGCAGATGAAGTCAGTCGGCGAAGTGATGGCAATTGGCCGCACGTTTAAGGAAGCGTTATTCAAGGGGTTGCGTTCGCTTGAAGCAGTTAAGCCGTTACGTCTCGAAGACGTTTCGGATGATGAGCTCCAGCGAAAGCTCGCCCGCCCAAATTCGCAACGCTTTTCTTACATTACCTACGCCTTGCAACACGGATGGCCCATCTCCGAAATTTATCGCCTGTCACGAGTTGATCCGTGGTTCCTTGAGCAGCTTCAGGACGTGATGAGCATTCAGCAGCAAATTGAAGGAATGCAGCTTGAAGATATCTCTCCGGAGCTATTACGTGATTTTAAGGAGGTGGGACTGTCCGATCGACGTCTCGCTTATATGACGGAAAAAACCGAAGACGTGGTGCGCGATTATCGCAAGGCATCCGGCGTTAGCCCGGTTTATAAGCGCGTGGATACTTGCGGTGCTGAGTTTGAATCCTTCACCCCTTACCTCTATTCCACTTACGAGAGTGAAAACGAAGCTGATCCGACCAATCGACGCAAGATCATGATTCTTGGCTCGGGTCCCAATCGGATCGGACAGGGAATTGAGTTTGATTATTGCTGCTGTCATGCATCGTTCGCTCTTCGCGACGCCGGCTTCGAGACGATCATGGTCAACTGTAATCCGGAAACTGTTTCGACGGACTATGACACTTCAGATCGACTCTACTTCGAGCCGCTGACTTACGAAGATGTGATGAATATTGTCGACGTGGAAAAGCCAGAGGGTGTGATTGTGCAGTTTGGCGGTCAAACGCCATTGAATCTGGCGATGCGGCTGCACAAGGCGGGCGTGCCAATCATTGGGACCTCCGCGGATGCGATCGACCTGGCCGAAGATCGAAAACGATTTGGCGCGTTGCTGAAAGAACTCGGAATTCCTCAACCTGAAAATGGGATGGCAGCAACCGGAGAAGAGGCGAAGAAGGTTGCCGCTGAGATAGGTTATCCGGTTCTGGTGCGACCGAGCTATGTGCTGGGTGGGCGCGCTATGGCGATCGTTTACGACGAGGAAAGTCTTGACGACTACGTTCGCAACGCGGTTGGCTTTACTCCGGATCGACCCGTCTTGATTGATAAGTTTTTGGAGCGGGCCGCCGAGTTTGATGTTGATGCCTTAGCTGACGAAAAAACGTGTGTAATTGCAGCTATTCAGGAGCACATCGAGGAAGCAGGTATCCATTCCGGCGACTCGTCGTGCGTCTTGCCGCCGCTTCGAATCGATCCGGAACACATTGAGACAATGCGTCATTACACCCGGCTCCTTGCTACCGCTTTGTCGGTGCGCGGATTGATGAACATTCAGTTCGCAATCAAGGATCATCGTGTGTATGTACTCGAGGTCAACCCACGCGCATCGCGCACTGTTCCATTTGTGTCAAAGGCGACCGGGGTTCCCGTCGCCAGAATCGCAGCCATGGTTATGGCTGGAACGCCATTGGCGGATTTTGATCTACCACAGGATCTCACCGTGAATCGATTCTTCATCAAGTCACCTGTATTTCCGTTTGCGAAGTTTCCGGGTGTGGATCCGATACTGAGTCCGGAGATGCATTCGACGGGCGAGGTGATGGGAGTTGGAGAAACGTTTGGTGAAGCATACGGAAAGGCGATGACGAGCGCCGGCTTAAGCTTACCGCGCACTGGCCGGGCATTTATTAGCGTCAACGAAGGCGACAAAGGTCAGGCAGCGATCCTGGCCCGCAAACTAGCGCGGTTGGGATTTGAGCTAATCGCTACCCTCGGCACTGCGGAGCGACTTCGCGAAGTAGGATTGAATGTTGAGAACGTCTTCAAAGTAAATGAAGGCCGCCCGAATATCGTGGACCACATCAAGCGTGGCGAGATTGCGTTGATAATCAATACGCCTCTGGGCCGTGCATCGCATTTCGACGAGCAGGCGATTCGTCGTGCCGCTTTGCAGTACAACGTACCGTGCGTGACGACAATGACCGGCGCGCAGGCGATCGTGGAAGCAATTACCTCGCGAGAAACAGATGGCGCAATCAAAGTACGATCGCTCCAGGAACTGCACGCGGTAGCCACACAGGCAATCTCGTGAGGCTTTTGCGGATTGCCGAGACGGTATAAATTTCCAAAGGGATTCACTGACGAGCTTGAGTCGAGGGCCGGCTTATCTTACCCACCTGCTAAGCGGGACGACGAGACTACAGTAGGGAACCGCATTATCTTAGTTTCGAAGTGAGGACACCGCATGAAGTGGGCTGGAATTGTGGATTGGGGAAGAAAATTTCAGCGCGCGACCAAATCCGGCGGACTTGTGTCAGCAGTGCGCAAGAGTATCAAGGGCGTCGCCAGTCGAAGCGGATTGGTGCCGTTGGAACAGTTCGAAATCCTTGCCAATGAAGTTCAGTCGCTCCGTCATCAAATAGCTGAAGGCCGCGAGCGCGAAGCAATTCTGCGGCAGCGAATTGTGGTGTCTCATGAAGATCTGGCTATAGTGCGCAATTCGCAAGTCTCACTCGAGAGTCAGTATTCCAATCAGCCTGCTTTTGCAGAAGCGTCACAGCTAACGGCGTTGGCCTCTCAGCTTGAAACACTTGCGGCCTCTGTCCAATCCCACCTGAACACCCAACAGTTTGAAACACATGCGGCCAGTGTCCAATCCCACCTGAACACTCAGTCGGATGCGATTGGTTGGTTGGCCGAGCATCATTGGACCACCGGTCCATTGAACCCTCCGGTTGCGATTCCCGCGCAGTCACCGCTTGTTTCCGTGATTATGCCTGTATGGAACCGTGAGAATCTCGTGAGTGAGGCAATCCAAAGCGTTTGCCTACAGATCTATCAGAACTGGGAACTGATAGTTGTCGACGATGGTAGCACTGACAAGTCCGCCGAAAGTATCGCTGCGTTTCTCGATGACAAGCGCATTCGGTATTTCCATATCGCTCATAAGGGCCAGGCTGCCGCACGGAATGTCGGACTGAAAAACAGTAGAGGGCAACTGATCGCCTACCTTGATTCCGACGACATATGGTACCCGGCATTTCTCGCACGGATGGTCGAGGCCTTTAACGGCGCCCCCGACCGGGATTGGGCTTATGCAGCGAAGCTGTTTTCAGACCCTTCGGATGGGACGCATCGCATTTTCGACATTCCCGCAGAGCGGACTTCACTGTTAGCGGGCAATGCCGTTCCTATGACAGCGCTGGTCCATCGCCGCTCGTTGATTGAACAGGTGGGTATGTTCGACGAGCAGTTGGAGCGTTTGGTCGACTGGGATTTGGTTGTGCGGTTTATGGCGCAGACTGAACCTCTCCAGGTGCCGGTCCTCGGTGGGCAGTGTCGCCTGGGAAGTTGGCCGCGTGTGAGCAATCAGTTGAGTCACGCACTTGCCTATTTTCAGGTGCAACGCAAGCATCGGCCCGGGAAAAAAGTCTCAGCGCGGATCCTTTACGCGCTCCAATTCTTTCCGCAACTTTCCGAGACATTCGTGATTACTGAAATCTCAGCGATGCGCGAACGAGGAATCGATATTGTTGTTTGGAGCGAGTACGATCCGCCGGTGCCGTTTGAGTGTGACGTCCCAGTGGTTCGCGGAGATCTTGGTGAAGCGATTGCGCAGGTTCGTCCCGACATGGTCCATGTTCATAGTCTGTATCAGGCCCAACGTTACGCACCGATGGTTAGTCCGACTGGTGTTCCCATGACGGTCCGCGGTCACGGGTTTGAATACTCGGAAGAACTCCTGCAAGAGGTGAGCACGGCAGCAGCAGTTCGGAGGGTTTTCGAGTTTCCGCATTTCATAACAGGTAAAAAGCTTGAAGGTCTCGAAACGGAAAAGCTGCGAGCCATGACTGCTTGTTTCAACCCCAATTTGTATTTCCCAAAGGGTGAGTCTGATCCACGCTTAGTAGTCCGCGCTGGTCTGGCCAGTCCTTCAAAGCACATGGACGCGTTTATTCGAATCGCCGCCATGTGTCCGCGGCATCGATTTGTGTTATTAGCGTGTTGGAGTACCGGATACCCAGACCATTTTGAAGAACTCCAGTCGCTTAATCGCTCCCTCGGTGAACCGGTCGAGATCTTACTGAATCGTCCGCGTGTAGAAGTGTCCGAACTCATGCAGCGCGCCGGAATACACTTGCACACACATACCCTGGTGGAACCTTATGGAATGCCAGTGTCGATTGCGGAATCGATGGCCGCTGGTTGCTATGTTATCGCCCGTCGATGTCCGGCTTCGATTGAGTATGTTGGAGAGGCTGGAAAGACGTATGACACGGAGTCTGAGGCCGCGGCACTGGTGCTGGAGACCGAGCATTGGACGAAGGAAGAATGGGGTGCGGCTCATCTAGCGTCAGTCGATCGAGCATTCACACATTATCCTTCTCAAGTAGTATTGCAACCGTTGCTCGATGAGTGGACCAGCGCTTCGGTGGAAACTCTTGTAGCGACTGCGTGAATTGTAAGCGGGATTCGACTCCTTGGAGTGCGCCGCCTTGTCGGCGCTTTGGCCAGCTGCGACCTGGTCGCAGCTTGGTTCACAAGGAGCTTCATCGATGCTCGGTAGTGTTTGGTGAGAGAGCGCGGCTCCGAGCAGCCGCGCGACCAAAGCGCCGACAAGGCGGCGCACTCCAAGGCGTAATTAGTTCAAACTTTGAGTTTCAATTTCCCTTTGCAATCCCATGCCAACTCAGATTCGTGCAGTCGTGATCACCGTAAGCGACGCCTGCTCTCGCGGCGAGCGGCAGGATGCGTCGGGCGAAGCGTTAGTGCAGCTACTTAGAGAGATGGGTGCTGAGATCGTCGAGGCAAAGATCGTTGCTGATGATCTAGATCCGCTTTCTGAGATGTTAACTGCTCTCGCCGCTCGTGACGACGTTAACCTTATAGTGACAACCGGCGGCACAGGTTTCTCCCCCCGCGATAACACTCCCGAAGCCACGAGTGCAGTTATAGAACGCGAAGCGCCCGGCCTCTCAGAAGCAATGCGCATCCGCACCCTTGAGAACACGCGCATGGCCATGCTGTCCCGCGGCGTCTGCGGCATTCGCGGAAACACTCTGATCGTCAACCTGCCAGGCTCACCGCGCGGTGTCCGCGAAAGTTTCGAAGTGATCAAACCAGTTCTCGGCCATGCCATCTCTCTCATTGTTGGCAAGCCGGGTGGCGAGCTCCACTAACAGTTCTGGCCGAGCCACATTAGCGATCCTCGAGTTGGTGTTTCTCATTTAGGGGTGTCTTCTGAAACTCTTCGTTGACAAGGGTCGTGCGCGCGCTTAAGATTTTCGCGATCTCCAGATTCGCAAACGCATTCTTCTTTAACAATTAGTTTCAAACCCACGATGCTGCTTCAAGCAACGGCTACGACTGCAAACATCGGTTCGCCAATTACCGCGTATTGGCCGGTGATGATCTTCTTTGCCGTGGCGGTCGTGTTTCCGGTCCTTCCGATTATTTTGGGACGGTTCATCAGACCCGCTGTTTACGGCAAAGGGAAGATGCGGCCCTATGAGTGCGGCATCGATCCGACCACCGACGCCCATTCGCGCTTTACGGTTCGTTACTACATCGTGGCGATGCTGTTTTTGATCTTCGATGTGGAGACGATATTTCTGCTTCCGTGGGCCATCATTTTCATGGGTGACGATTTCTCGTTCACCAAGTTTGCGCTGATCGAGATGTTTGTCTTTATCGGAATTCTGGTGGTTGGCTATTACTATGCGTGGCGGAAGGGCGCATTAGAATGGGCATAAGGCGGGTGAATGGTGAATGGTAAATGGTAAATGGTCGGTTGTTCCGCGTTGTCGCGCAAACTGTTTATGGCCTTTTCCGATTCACGATTCACGATTTACGAGTCTTACCATTCACGATTTACCATTGACCATTTACCAACACAATGGCTGAACACGACGAAGGATTCGTCCTAACCAGATTCGACACCTTGATGAACGCCGTTAGGCGTAAGGTGGCGGCGCCTTTAATGGACACCAAGCTGGCGCGCTATGGCGTCAACTGGGCCCGGAGTTCCGCGCTTTGGCCGATGACATTTGGCCTGGCCTGCTGTGCGATCGAAATGATCGCTACGGGCGCAGGCCGGTTTGATATTGATCGATTCGGCGCCGGAGTGTTTCGCCCGAGTCCGCGTCAAAGCGACTTGATCATTATTGCCGGCACAGTAACTTTGAAAATGGGACCGGTGGTGCGTCGAGTTTATGAGCAGATGCCGGAACCGAAGTGGGCCATAGCGATGGGCGCCTGCGCCTCCACGGGTGGACCATTCGACTCCTACTCAACGATGCAGGGAGTTGATCGTTGCATCCCGGTTGACGTTTATATTCCCGGCTGCCCGCCTCGCCCGGAAGCCTTGCTCTACGGCCTCATGCGCTTGCAGGACATCATCATGCGTGAGGCTCCATCGGCCTACATCTTCGAGTCTGACGGTACCGTTCATCGAGCACAAGAACTCGGAGACGGTGATGAAATTCCGGCCACCTCAAGTCCTGACAAAGTCCCCGCTACGATCTAAGTAACCCGGTACGATCCACAAAATCACACGAAACCGGACGAATGCGTTGTTTGTTTGACTTCGTGTTCATTAGTGGATCGGTCCGCCTACCTTTAAGCTAAAGTCTCCAGCGTTTCACAACTGTCGAGCTAATTTGATGGAAGAATTTTGCCCGCTCCTTCGTCTTATATGTTGTAAGGAAAGACGGAGGGGCCGATGGAGCAGCGCGCGGTGGCCGAACCCATAAGCGAAGAGCTCGTTATCGCAGCCTGTCAGGAAGGCGACCGAGATGCTTTCCGGCAGCTCTTTGAGACTTACAAGGATAAGGTCTTCTCAATTGCTATCTATTCGCTCGGTGGTGACGAAGCGGTCGCAAGTGACGTATCGCAACAGGTGTTTCTCAAGTTGATGACCACGATTGGGCAGTTCCGAGGTGATTCAGCTTTCACCACGTGGCTGTATCGCTTAGTTGTGAATGCCTGCGCCGATGAACAACGTAAGCGCAGGCGCTTTCTTTCCTTTGGAGACTGGACGCCGGTGAACAAACCTGAAGACAAACGTTCGCAGGAACATCGTTACGCAAAGCTTGAATTAGCAGATAGCGTCAAGGGAGCTATTCAGGAATTGTCGCCAAAGTTAAGGATGCCGATCCTGCTGAAGTACGTCGAAGGGATGTCCTACGACGAAATTGCGACTGTGTTGGATTGCTCGAAAGGAACGGTTGCGTCGCGGTTGAATCGTGGGCATCAGAGTTTGGCGAAGAAGTTAGGGCATTTGAGGGACCAGCTTGTTGACTAAAGGGCCCACGAGGAGTTGAGAGTAAGCATGGCCAAAGCGGCGCCAGGCCGCCGCACTCCAAGGAGTTGAATTTGGCCCATCGTTTTGGAGCTTTGGGAATGTTTTCGAATCACGTAACAGAGAAGTTGTCAGCTTACCGGCACGCGGAATTGTCTAACGACGAGACGCGGCAGGTGGCTGAGCATTTGATCGGATGCACTCGATGCCGGTTGCAGCTTGAGGAAATCAAGTTGGGAGTAAAGCTCGCCGAAGCGCTACCTCAAGTGTCTGCGCCCGCTTCACTCTGGTCCAACATTGAGGCGCAACTCGATACCCAACCGGTCGCGATCGAAAGCTCAACACGTGAAGCAACCAAATCTCGACGTTCGACTTTCAAAGTGTGGCAACCAGGCTTTGCGGGAGCTGCTGCCGGACTTCTGTTTGTCGTATGCCTGACAAGTTTTTGGATTTACACGCGAGAGTCTCGACCTTTTTGGGATGTTGTCCGAATTAATGGAGCCCCCAGGATCGGATCTTCAAGCTTCGGTGAAAAAGGACAACTTGCGGTGGGCCAATGGCTGGAGACAGATGAAAGTTCGAGCGCAAAAATCGATGTGGCAACCATCGGCCACGTTGAAATCGATCCGAACACGCGCGTCCGACTAGTGGAAACGCGACCCACCGAACATCGACTCGAGCTCGCTCGCGGAAAGATGAGCGCAAAAATCTGGGCGCCCCCTCGGCTCTTCTTTGTTGACACTCCATCCGCAGTCGCTGCGGATCTTGGATGCGCCTACACACTAGAAGTTGACGACGCGGGCGCGAGTTTACTTCATGTAACGGCCGGTTGGGTGGCCTTGCAACTAAAAGGGCGCGAGTCGGTTGTGCCAGCCGGCGCTGCTTGTGCAACGCGGCCTGGAATCGGGCCCGGCACGCCTTACTTCCTGGATGCAAGTCCGGTGTTCAAGACGGCATTAACGAAACTTGATTTCGACCCGGGCGACACTGAATGGCCCAAGAGTCATGCGTTGGATCTGATCCTTCAGGAATCGCGTCATCGCGATACGTTGACGCTTTGGAATCTGCTTTATCGAGTTGAAGGCGAAGATCGCGTTCGCGTTTACGAACGAATGGCGGCTCTAGCGCCTCCACCGAAAGATGTCACACGCGAGGGGGTGTTGAGGCTCGATGAACCGATGCTGCGGCTGTGGAAGGGCTATCTGGAAAATAGTTGGAGTTCAGATTCTGGGTTGAAGAAAGTCTGGGTCGATGTCTGGACTAAAGGCTTAGAAAAATTCAAAGGCCTTGAAGGCAAGAAATAACTCCTCGGAGCGCTGTCCCCGACCCGTCGGGACGCTTTGGCCACCGAAAATTCAAGACACGGAGAGCAAAACGATGAACATGAATCCAAAACAAAATCGTAGATCGTTCTTGAAGCGTGCATCAGCTTTCGCACTTGTGGTTCCGGTGCTGGAACTAGGTAGCTTCGGATTGCTTGGCTGCAATCAGGCAAGCTCGTCATCGTTTTCCGAGGCGGGCAAACAGCCAGGAATTGTTCCATGGAAAGCTACGATCGTTACGGAGAACGAACCAGGCGAACCATTGATAATTTCCGGAACCATCTACTCGCCAGACGGAAAGACTCCGCTCGAGGGTATTACTCTTTCCGTTTATCAAACTGACGCGACCGGCAGGTACACGACGACGGGAGGCGATAACCGCAACACCAAAATCCACGGCGTAATGCGCACTAATGCGGATGGCCGTTACGAGTTTCGCACGATCCGGCCGGGATCGTATCCGAGCAGCCGCAACCCGCAGCACATCCATGCCTACGTTTCAGGTCCCGGTTATCCGGAGTATTGGATCGACGAGTACCACTTTAATGACGATCCCTTTATCGACGATGACGATCGACGCAAGTATGGCTCGCAGGGAAACTTCTCGTCAGTCCTGACACTTAAGAAAGGAACTGACGGGATATGGCGCGGCGTGCGAGACATAAAGGTTGAGAAATGCTCGAGTAATTGCACGGGACACTGAACAAAGAGTAATGAATGATGAATGATGAATGATGAGTGATGGGTAGTTAGGAAGTATCATGAAGAGAGCAAAGAGAATATTGAAGTGGGTAGCTGTTGGGATCGCGTGTTTGGTGGTGGCGATTCAATTTGCTGGTCCGGCCCGGAGTAATCCGGTTGCGGTTGAATCGCAGGTAGTTGAGACGCATCTGCAGGTGACCCCGCAAGTGACGGCCATTCTCAATCGCTCTTGCAACGACTGCCATTCAAACAAGACGCGCTGGCCGTGGTACAGCAAAGTTGCACCCGTTTCATGGTTTGTGATTGATCACGTAAATCACGGACGAAGTCACTTGAACTTTTCGGAATGGGGTCGTTACGACAGGCTCGAGGCTGGTGAGATGCTCGGTTCGATCTGCAAGGAAGTTAAATCAGGTGCAATGCCGCTTAGTTCTTACACGCCGCTGCATCCAGGTTCGAAATTGGCCGCTGAAGATGTGAAGTTACTTTGTGACTGGGCTAACGCAGAACGGTCCCGGCTCGCTGCGAAATAAGCGTCCGCACTTAAATTCTCACCAGGTGGCGCGTGTCATTAATTGCAAGAACGCGCACAAATCCATCCTCACGCAAATCAAAGCGGGCCAACCCGCAATTCGTGGTGCCAATCCAGACTGGTTTTAGTTCAGGTGCATCAAGCGCTCCCATGAGATGGAGTATCAAGATGCAGATGGCGCCAGTGTGAGTGAACACTGCGATGCGACCGCCCTTATGTTTTTCGATGGCCTCATCAAGTGCTCGCGAAGCCCGATCCAGAGTCTGCCGGTAACTTTCGCCGCCTTCAAGGACGTGTTCAAAATCGCGATGAAGCAGCGCCTGATACTGTTCCGGGTATTGCTCAGCCGCCTCCTCAAACGTAAGTCCCTCCATCACGCCCACACTGCGCTCACGGAAGGCATCGGTTGTGATGAGCGGAGCGCCGCTAAGCTTAGCGAGAGGAGCGGCTGTTTCGATCGCGCGCGGCAGATCGCTCGAATAGATAGCGCTGAACTTTTCCGGCGCAAGCGCGTTGGCTGTCGCTTGCGCCTGCTGGCGACCCTTTGGCGAAAGTGGAGTGTCAGTGTGCCCGCCAAAGCGTCCTTCGGCGTTGCCTTGTGATTGGCCGTGACGGATTAGGATGACGTGCGTAGTTGCGGACATGGTTTGAGATCGGAACGTAAAAGCAAACTGTTAGTTTGCTTCGATAGTTGCTACCAACTTGCAGCCATGTTCTAGTCCGTGCAGCGGACGATCGACAATAGCCCAGCGATTTATCGGTGGGGAGATGATTACGCTCAACATTCAGTCCGTGAAGCGGACGGCTGAAGCGTTTCGGGGAGCGCTACTTCAGTCGTCCGTTTCACGGACTATGGAATCCGTTGCTCGCAGTTCCCAGCAGTGAACTGCTGGGCTATTCTCAGTCATCCGCTGCGCGGACTAAGGCAGCAATTTCTTGAAATCCAAACTCGGGCGCTCACCAGGCAATCAATAGTTTGGCCACGAAGTCGATCTACGCAGCAACTGCTTCGTTCTTAAGTTTCTCTTGCTGATCGTGGGTGATGAGGGCTTGAATGATCTCGTCAAGCGCGCCTTCCATGACCAAATCCAATTGATGGATGGTAAGTCCAATACGATGGTCCGTCACACGGTTTTCTTTGAAGTTATAAGTGCGGATCTTCTCGGATCGATCACCTGAGCCAACCATCGAGCGGCGCTCGCTGGCAACAGCGTCATGTTGCTTCTGTTCCTCGAGTTCCTGCAGCCGCGCACGCAAAACGCGCATCGCCTTCTCGCGATTCTTGATTTGCGACTTCTCATCCTGCATCGAGACGACGACGTTGGTCGGGAGGTGTGTGATGCGTACCGCTGAGTAGGTGGTGTTAACGGACTGTCCACCCGGACCAGACGAGCAGAACGTGTCGATGCGCAGATCTTTAGCATCGATCTTAACGTCAACTTCTTCAGCTTCCGGCAAGACTGCGACGGTGATCGCGGAAGTGTGAATTCGTCCACTCGCTTCTGTTTGAGGCACACGTTGAACGCGATGTACGCCCGATTCGTGCTTCATCTTGGAATAGACTTTTTCGCCTTCGATCAAAACAATGCCTTCCTTGATACCACCGATCCCTGATTCAGAAGCGTCGAGCACTTCAAACCGCCAGCCTTGTCGTTCAGCATAGCGGCTGTACATTCTCAACATCTCAGCGGCAAAGAGCGTTGCCTCGTCGCCGCCGGTGCCGGCGCGAATCTCGACGATCACGTTCTTTTCATCGTTTGGATCGGACGGAACGAGAAGAAGTTTTAACTCGGTTTCGGTGGCCTCAAGCTTTTGCTGCAACGTGGCAACTTCCAACTGGGCCATTTCCAGCATTTCGTCGTCGTCAACGCCGTTGGCAAGTTCCTGCGCGCCCACCAATTCTTCTTTCAAAGTCTTCCAGGCGCGATATTTTTCAACAATCTCACCCAGACTGCGGTGCTGGCGCGTGGCCTTGGTGTAGGCATTGCGATCGGCCAATAACTCTGGCGAAGAGAGTTCGTTGGCCAACTCTTCGTAGCGGGATTCAATTTGATCGAGTCTTTCTAACATGGGGTTTATACTTCGACTTAAAGGTCTTACAACAAGCACAGCCTGAAGGCTGAACTCTGAAACTACATCTAACATGCGAACGGCAGCCTAAAGGCTGTACTCTGAACACCTGAACTCTGACCAACTTGTAACATGCAAGCGCAGCCTAAAGGCTGTACTCTGAACACCTGTACTCTGAATACTTGGAAACTGAACACTTGGAAACTGAACGCACTAAGACATTGGGGCGAGCGCTGCCTCGGACTGCTTCGGTTCGAGTTTCAGAGATTCCTTCAAAGCTTCAATCGCAACTTCAAGCTGCAGATCGTCCGGTTCCTGCGTGGTAATATTTTGCAGCCACACACCTGGGCGCGTCATCATTTTGAAAAACCAACCGCTCTCTTTCTTTGCCGAAAGCCGAATAATTTCGTAAGAGATTCCCGCGACCAAAGGCATCAGTGCCAGCCGGACCAGGAAATTAAAGAGCAGGGAATCGAACTTGATGACTGAGAACAAGACAATTGAAACCAGCATCACAATCATTAAGAAGCTCGTACCACAACGCGGATGCTGCCGTGGTTGTGGCCGCGCGTTATCAACTGTCAGGGGTAAGCCGGCTTCCCAGGTAAAGACAGTCTTATGTTCTGCGCCGTGATATTGAAATACCCGCCTGATGTCTTTAATTAGTGAAAAGCTAAAGATCATGATCAGGAAAAATGTCATCCGGATGACTCCGTCAATCAAATTAAACGCGACGGAAGGTCTTACTGGATGGAGGTATGTCTTAACTGTTTGCCATGTGCGCGTGTACCACGGTGCCGGTTCGGTTGAAATTGCAACCGTAGTTCCGCCGGCTGATGGAGATGCAACCTGCTGGCTAACTGCCGCAGCGGGTGATGGAGCCCATCCTGCGCCGATGAAAAGGGCGTTAGTCAGCAACAGGGGAGCGGCCACAAAGAGCAACACGTTAAAGATCATCGCGAAGACGATCGAGCCGGCTGCCGCTGCAGTTCCACCCTTCTTCATTTCGTCTTTAGAGCGCTTCTCAGTCGGAACCGGGATTAGTCCGGGAATCGCTCCAGTTAAACCAGCGAAGTCTCCCTCACCTTCGATCACTGCTGGTGTTAGCCCAACGCGAACCTGTTTCACTTCGGATTCTTCAGTATCCGCAAATGCCTCATTGGCCGAATAGTTCAGAGCCTTGATGCCCAGCCCCATCGATTGCACGAGCACGGCGCTGCCACGCAACACAGGCAACTTGAGAATGGGATACTTGTCGCTCCACTTTGGCAGTCGCGCTGCGATATTTACGATGCTGCCGTCCGCTTTTCGCACCGCAATCGCATATGCGTTTGGAGTGCGCATCATCACGCCCTCAATGACAGCCTGCCCGCCTACAATTAGGTCTCGTTCGTTTGTGCTCAATGTTTTACCTGTAGGACAGGCATTCCTGCCTGTCACTCGTGACGGCCAATTATCGTGGAGGACAGACAGGAATGTCTGTCCTACTAAACACTAACGCCGGCGTTGGACGACGGTCGCGGTACGTTATGCACGTGTAGCGACCGACGATTCCCGCCGGCGTTTGATTCTAACCGATTGCTAATGTCGCGTTGTGAACAATCCTTGTGTTCCTGTTCCTGCCCACTAAAGGGTCAGATTACTGTGCCGCAGTGGCTTCCGGCGTTTTCTTGCCATAGCGTTTGTTAAATCGATCCACGCGTCCGGCAGTGTCGACCAACTTCTGCTTACCGGTAAAAAACGGATGACAAGCGGAACAAATTTCTACGTGCAGATCGCCCTTTTTAGTTGAGCGCGTCTTAAAAGTATCGCCGCAAGCGCAAGTTACGGTTATCTCGTTATAGTCTGGGTGAATTCCTGGTTTCATTATCCTTCGAGCCTCGCTTATAGACAGGAAAATCCTGCATTTTTCAAACAGGCAATGATAGGTGGTGGTGCTCCTATCGTCAAGCGAGACAATGAATTCCAGCTTAATGTCTGCGACAAATCGCGTGCAAACAAGTTTATTGACAGCATAATAATGCCATGATTAAATCCACTTCTGCCGACCTTTTGCACTTAGCATTAACACTTCCTTAGAGCTGTTGGCGCGATCAGAGCCAATATACGGATCGCACTGTGGTCAGAGTGTAGCTACGCGAATCTCAGACTAATGGCGGACGAAAACGACAAGAGTGAGAAAGACGACCTGCCGGGGGTAGTTACTCCGCCTGGTTCCGAGGGCACTCCACCAACTTCTTCAATACCTGAGGCCGGCGAACTAGCGGGAGCAGACGAAGAAAAGGCCGCGATGATTGAGCAGGCCAAGTCTCGCGTCGCTGCTGTAAAGGAATCGCTTGCCGAAAAGGCGTCATCACCAGCTATCGCGACACCGCCCGCAGCAGGTGCCCCGAAAGCGCCAGTAAAGAAAAAAGAAGAGGGTCCGAAGCCTACCGACGCCTCAGCTCATAAGTTAGTAAAGCAGCTCAACACGAAATTCGCGGGTGCGGTTTTGGCGGCCACAGAGTTTATTGGCCAGCTCTCGGTTCAGATTGTGCCCGAACGAATCGTGGAGGTCTGTGAATTTCTAAGAACGGATCCAGATAATCGTTTCAACTATCTGTCCGATCTCACCTGCGTGCACTTCCCGCTGCAATCTGAGGCGCCACTGCAGATCGTCTATCAACTTTATTCGATCACGCGCAACGAGCGGGTGCGACTAAAGGTCCCACTCAGCGACGGAACTGTGGATAGCGTCACGAGCGTGTGGCCGACCGCGAATTGGATGGAAAGGGAAGTCTACGATCTGTTTGGCGTGAACTTTCGAAACCATCCCGACTTACGAAGAATTCTGCTGCCAAACGATTGGGAAGGCTACCCGCTGCGAAAAGATTATCCGCTCGAGTTTATCGAGAACGCCTGGACCAGTCGTCACTTGCCGGAAATGACGGACGTGCAACGGGAACAGTTGGAGCAGAGGCGAGCATACGGTTTGGAAATACTCTCGGTGCCACAAGAGAGGATGATGCGAGACATCTTTCAGGGTGGAAAAGAAGTGATGCCGAAAGACAAGTAAATGGTAAATGGTAAATGGTGAATAGACGAACGGAAACATCGAGCCTGCTTTCACCATTTACCATTCACTATTTACCATTCACCAGTTGACATGACGCCAAAAGAGATTGCTACCCAATATGAGGCAAAGGTCTTTGATACGCCCGAGGCGGCGAAGGTGGCAGGGTTTGTCTTGACTGAAACGCTGGCGCCACGAAATGTTTGGAATAAAGCGAGCGCGGCGCAGGCAATTGTGACCAAGCTAAGTGACAAGCGTGCGAAAGGTGAGGCGAAGGAGATCGGACTAGTCATTGAACCGTGGAGCGTTACAGGTTGCTATCTGCCACCTGAACCAGCGCCAGCGGCGGCGTAATTCAACACTCGAACGCAACTGAACCATTAGGCAACGGGCAACGGTATGCATCAGGTAGAAATCGCGACAACTCAGGAAACCCTGCTCGACAGCCCGGAGATGGTGCTGAACATGGGGCCGCAGCATCCGTCGACTCACGGCGTGTTGCGCGTGATCCTGAAGCTCGATGGTGAAACGGTCATCGATCTTGATTGCGACATTGGATATCTCCATCGAGGCATGGAGAAGATCGCTGAGAACCGCATGTACACGATGATCGCTCCTTACTGGGATCGTCTTGACTACATTGCCGCGGTTTCAAACGGTCTTGTTTGGGTGGAAACTGTTGAGCAGATGATGGGCCTGGTGGTGCCGCCGCGAGCACACTACCTGCGAACGATACTGACCGAGCTCAATCGCATCGCTTCCCACCTGCTCTGGCTCGCGACTCACGCACTCGACATCGGCGCAGTCACAGTCCTGTTGTGGGCTTTGCGTGAGCGTGAAGAAATACTCAAAATTTTCGAGCGACAGTTTGGTGCGCGGCTTACGTGCCATGCATGGCGTGTCGGTGGGATGCCGAATGATGCTTACGACGACTTTGAAGCCGACGTTCGTCAGTTCGTTAATAATTTTCCCACTCGTATCGATGAGTATGAAACGGTGCTTTCGGAAAACCGGATCTGGCTGAGCCGCACAGTCGGTATCGGCGTGATATCCGGCGAAGATGCCGTAGCGATTGGCTTGTCAGGACCGGCTTTGCGCGGTTCGGGAGTAGCGTGGGATATTCGCAAGGCGCGCCCGTACGCGGCGTACGGTGACATGGATTTTGATATTCCTTTAGGCGAGAACGGCGACACTTACGATCGTTACCTCGTGCGTCTGGAAGAGATGCGGCAATCGCGACGGATCATCGATCAAGCGATGGACAAACTGCCGGACGGTCCGGTTAACGCAAAGTTACCGAAGATCGTTAGACCGCCGGTCGGAGATTATTACCATTCGATCGAAGGTCCGAAAGGTGAGATTGGATGTTATCTGGTCTCGGATGGCACCGCGCAGCCGTGGCGAGTGCGCGTGCGTCCACCGTCATTAATAAATCTTCAAGCGTTAAGGAAGCTTTGTTTAGGGCATTTGGTTGCAGACGTAGTTGCGATTATTGGGACGCTCGATATTGTTCTCGGTGAGATTGATAGGTGACCTCTCTTAATTCTGTTTCTCGGTGGTGACGTGAACGTTCCCACTGTTCACCACAGAGACACAGAGAACATAGAGGGTGCACCGAGGAAGAAAGAAAGACACTTGTTTCTCTTTGCTCCAATTAGTTTCGTAAGTGACTTGCTGCAAGGCGTTTTCAGTGCAAACACACTGAAGCATGTGGTGTGGCCGTTTATTCAGATTGGCCTGGTGGTGACAGTGGTCGCCGGCTGGGTCGCGTATGCAAGTTATCTCGAGCGGAAGATATCTGCCTTCATGCAGGCCCGGTTGGGACCGATGCGGGTTGGCCCATGGGGTTTATTGCAACCGATCGCTGACGGGATCAAGTTAATTACAAAGGAAGATTTCATTCCGGAGAAAGCGGATCGGTGGATCTTTTTCTTTGCCCCATACATCGCCGTGGCGGCCGCATTTATTGTTTTCTCAGTGATTCCATTCGGACCTGACTGGGCCGTAATCACAGACGTTAACATTGGCTTGCTGTTCGTACTTGCGGTCTCCAGCGTCGGAGTGCTGGCTTTGATTCTTGCCGGCTGGTCTTCAAACTCCAAATATTCACTTCTCGGTGCGCTGCGCTCCAGCGCGCAGATGATCTCGTACGAAGTCGCTATGGGTCTGTCGTTGATCGGCGCCTTGATGTTTGCCCGGACACTGTCACTCTCGGGAATAATTAATGCACAAGCCGGCGACTCAGTTTGGTTTCTGTTCTATCAGCCACTCGGCTTCCTGATCTTTCTGGTTAGTGGTATCGCCGAAAACAATCGGGCACCTTTCGATCTGCCGGAAGCAGAATCGGAATTGGTTGCCGGCTTCCACACTGAGTATTCCGGTTTCCGTTGGTCGCTATTCTTTTTTGCTGAATACGCCGCGATGGTGATCGTGTCTGCTGTTGCTGTGACCGTTTACTTAGGTGGATGGTACTTCCCATTCGTTTATCGTCTAACCGAAGCGAAGGGCCATCACAATCTCTATGTTATAGTCAGCTTATTCGTTTTTCTCATCAAGTTAGCTCTTATTCTTTATTTGTATTTCTGGCTGCGGTGGACGCTGCCACGCTTTCGTTATGATCAACTGATGGACATCGGCTGGAAGTGGCTGATCCCATCTGCACTAATCAACATCGCCACTTCAGCACTCTCAATTTTTGTGGTCCAGGCGTTGAACGGATGGCGGGGGATTCGCACGATCGAATCGCTTTCGCAAGGTCTTAACTTAACCACGACCGGCAAGATCGTGATGATCGTAATGGGCTTGCTCGGTCTTGGAGTAACAGGGCTTCTGCTGGCGCGTATCAACTGGCGCTCACGCGACTTTAATTTAAAGAGCCAACGCCGGAACATTCGGTTGGTTAGTGTGCCACAGGGTAAGCCGGCAGTCCCGCAAGTCGCAGCGGAAGGGTGAGCTACAGCGGCGATGGGAAATGAGAACTTATGGCATTAGTTAAAGTTCCAAAACCAAAGTTCGTCGACAAGTTGAAGCGGTTCTTCATGGTCGACCTCTTGCAGGGTTTGCGCCTGACGTTGAAATACAACGTTGGCGCGCTGACAGACAAGGACTCGGTAGCCGGGAAGGGGATTTACACCGAACAGTATCCAAAGGTTCGCCCTGACGTTGCTCCGCGTTTCCATGGTGCGCCGCGCCTCAACATGGATCCCGAGACGCATGACACGCTTTGCATCGCATGCAACCTTTGCGCGATTGCGTGTCCTGAAGACTGCATCGATGTGATTGCCATGGACGTCGAGATCATCGTGGCTGGCAAGCCGAGAAAAAAGAAGGTGCTCGATGAGTTTATCTTCGACACGTCGCGATGCATGTTCTGCGCGCTTTGTCAGGAGGCTTGTCCCACTTCATGCCTCGAACTGACACAGGATTTTGAGTTGGCCACCTATTCCCGCGCGGGTTTTGTCTGGAACCGCGAAATGCTTGAGCAGGGGCGGGAGACGGTGAAATACACAAAGTGACGGCGGCGATTGCCAATTTCCGATTGCCGATTGCCGATTTAGAAAAACGTGCGGTCTTCTCACCAGGACACACATGGACGCCGAAGAGTTAAAAGCTCGTACTAAGAAGTTTGCCTTAAGGGTTTTGAAGCTAGTGGCTGCCTTGCCCAACAATCTTCAAGGAAAGACTGTAGGTGGGCAGTTGATTCGTTCGGGCACGTCCGTACCGGCGAACTATCGAGCTGCTTGCAGGGGACGTTCGAAAGCAGAGTTTATCGCCAAGCTTGGTGTGGTCGAGGAGGAAGCCGACGAGAGTGCTTTTTGGCTTGAACTAATAATAGATAGTGGTCTCTTACAAGAAGAGAAGGTGCGGTCGTTGTTACAGGAAGCCAACGAGCTGACAAAGATAATGGCTCGGTCACGAATATCAGCAAAGGAGCCCCGCGTAACCCCAAATCGGCAATCGGCAATCGGCAATCGCAAATGATTTTATCAGGTTGGGAATCAGTTTTCTTCTGGGTGTTTTCTATCGCGGCCATCTTCGCGGGCCTTTTGACCGTGATGGCTCGGAACACCATTCATAGCGCCCTCTTCCTGATTTCTTCTCTGGTCTCGGTCGCCGCACTGTTCATCCTTCTAAACGCAGAATTTATCGCCGGCGTGCAGATCCTGGTCTACGTCGGCGGCGTGATGGTGCTGTTCCTTTTCGTAATCATGCTGGTTAACGTCGGCGAGGAGGAGCGTGGGCGCGAAGAGATTTTCAACCGGTCCAGGCAAGTGGTAACCAGCATAGTTTTTTGTGGGCTTCTGGCCGCCGGTCTGCTTTACGCAATCAACCTGGGCTATGAAGGACTACAAAAGAGAGATGCCGGGCTTATCCAGACAGCACCGGAGCGACGCGCCAATGAGCAACAAAACCTGGCAGCGTCAGCTACAGGTTCATCCAGAATCAGCACTCAATCGGAAACTGTGGGAGCCAGTCTCTATCGATTTGGCTCGCTGCCATTTGAGATCGCCAGCGTGCTGCTATTGGTAGCAATTGTTGGCTCGGTGATGTTGGCGCGAACGCTGAAGCAGGAAGCGGCGGTTGATGATGCGGCACCCAGGGAAACCGAAAACCGTCCAGAGCTCGCGAAAGTACAGGTCGATCCAATTGTGCAATAGTCAATGCCTATCCTGATGCTCAAAATCTTCGCTCCCGCGTTCGGCTTCCTGTTTCAGGAGGCTACGACCGGACGTGTCGCTACTGCGTGGGAAAAGGCGCAGCACCCTGACTTGTCAAAGTTTCTGGTGATTGGCGCTTTGCTTTTTGTCATCGGCGTCGCCGGTGTGCTTACGCGACGTAACATCATCGTTATCTTCATGTCGATCGAGTTGATTCTGAATGCGGCAAATCTGAACTTCATTGCATTCTCTCGCTACCTGCAGGAGACAGGAAGTGTGAATGCAGTCGCTGGGCAGATCTTCGCCGTATTCGTCATCGTCGTGGCCGCCGCCGAAGCGGCGATTGGATTGGGAATTGTGATCGCGCTCTACCGTAACAAGGAAACGATCTGGGTGGATGAGCTTGATATTCTTAAATGGTGAGGAAGTGCTTTGTACTTTGAGCTTTGTTCTTTGGGTCCTGAGTAGTTCAGTAGATTTCGGGCAGAGACCAATAGACAGCTAAGCCAAAGCACCAAGTACCAAGTACAAAGCACCAACCGCTTTCATGCATCGATACATCTGGCTAATCCCATTGCTACCTCTCGTCGGCGCCGCAATCAACGGCTTGCTGGGGCGGAAGCTTCGTTTTAGTGAAAAGTTGATCGGCGGAGTTGCGGTTGGTTCGATCGCGCTCGCTTTTCTCCTTGCGGTCGCGGCAGTCTTTTCTTACGCCTTCAGCTCCAACGCGCTTTACCCAAAGGTCTATGTCACCAGCCAGGATGGCGCCTTCTTTTCGTGGATACCCGGAGGACCGGTTCGGCTTACCCACGGAGCCAGCGAGCGTTTGTCGAGTGAGCTTAGTGAGAAAGCGGCAGAAAAACGAGCGGCTTTGCCGCACGATGAGCAAGACCAACCGATTGCCGTTGCGGGTGTCACCAAGGAAGGCAGTTCAGTACTCGACGTTGAGTGGAGCTATCAGCTTGATGCGCTGTCGTCGATCTTCATGCTGGTGGTTACCGGAGTAGGGCTCTGCATCTTCGTGTTTGCGACCGGCTATATGCACGGGGATCCGGGATTCTACCGGTTCTTTGCCTACATGGGCCTGTTCATGTTTTCGATGCTGGTGTTGGTGATGGGCTCAAACTTCCTGATGATGTTTGTTGGTTGGGAAGGAGTCGGTCTTTGTTCCTACCTCTTGATTGGCTACTACTTCGATCGACAGGAAGCCGCTAACGCTTCACGAAAGGCGTTCATTACTAATCGCATCGGCGACTTTGGGTTTGCGCTCGCTATCTTCGGCGTCATCGCCACGTTTGGAACCACGCAATACGTCGACGTGTTTGGACAAGCCGCGAAGTTTCCTCTCGAGCCGCTGGGCCAATGGGGACTACTTTCATGGATCGCGCTGGGGTTGTTTGTCGGCGCCTGTGGTAAGTCCGCTCAGCTTCCGCTGCATGTATGGCTGCCTGACGCGATGGCTGGTCCGACACCTGTGTCCGCATTGATCCATGCGGCCACGATGGTTACCGCCGGCCTTTATATGGTCACGCGCACCAATGTCATCTTCCAGCATTCGCAAACGATGATGACTGTGGTGGCAGTTGTGGGTGCAGCTACGGCAATCTTTGCGGCGGTCATCGGAATCACCCAAAACGACATTAAGAAGGTGCTGGCCTATTCAACTGTTTCGCAGCTTGGCTTCATGTTCATTGCCTGCGGTGTGGGAGCGTTTGCGATCGGCATTTTCCATGTCATGACGCACGCCTTCTTCAAGGCGCTGATGTTTCTTGGCGCAGGCAGCGTGATTCACGGGATGCATCACGAACAGGACATGCGGCGTATGGGTGGCCTCAGGAAGTACATGCCATATACGTACCTGACCTTCATGGCGGGTTGGTTGGCCATCTGCGGGATTATTCCGTTCAGCGGGTTCTGGTCCAAGGATGAGATTCTTTGGAGCGCCGCCTCTACCCGTTATGTGCCGGTAGGGTGGTTGGTCTGGATAATCGCAACCATAGCGGCTACCTGCACCGCGTTTTATATGACGCGTCTGATGGCGATGACATTTTGGGGTAAGCCAAGGTTCCTGGACCATCAACATTCACCAGAACACGAGGCTGAAGGTCACGATCACAAAACGGATCACCACGCTCACGTTCCACACGAGTCGCCGCCTTCAATGTGGGTGCCGTTGGCTGTGTTGGCTGTGTTAGCCACCATTGGCGGTTTTGTCGGCATCAGCCCGGCATTTACTGGCGGCCATCACGTGGGCGGACGGCTAAATATCGTTAACTTTCTCGACCCCATTATCTGGAACCCCACCACTCGACAATTTGGTACGCATGAGTTTGTGGACAGTTCTGGGAAGTTTCCTGAGGGCGTTGAGACGCACTTGACGAGCAACGTTCTGACCGCTGAAGAGTCACACGCACCTGCGTTGCCGCCTCCGCCATACGGCAAAGAGGGGTTTAATCTGGCTCATGCGGTTGACTCAAGTGTGCACAATCACACTCTGACTGAGTGGGTATTTATCATCATTTCGCTTTTGGTAGCGGGTCTCGGGATTGGACTAGGTTTACTTTTCTATTTGAAAAATCCGCGACTACCGGACATGTGGGCCAAGCGTCTAAAGCCTCTTTACGAAGCGAGCTACAACAAGTTCTGGGTTGACGAGATCTACGGCTGGGCCATAACGCGACGAGTTATGGATCTTTCGCAGGTGATCTATCGCATCGACTCGAAAGTAGTCGATGGCGCCGTGAACGGCTCGGCTTGGGTTACTCGACAAGCTAGCCGCGTCACTGGTGGCACCGATCAATACTTCGTCGATGGCATAGTTAATGGAGTGGCGACCTTTGTCGTCCGGCTGATGTCGCCACTGTTTCGCGCCGCACAAACCGGATTCACGCAAAACTATGCGCTCGTTATGGTGCTGGGATTGGTTGCTGCGGTCGCAATGTTTTTTGCGGCGGACATCATGAGGGCTGTCAGGGCCATGTTTGCTTTCATGTTCTAAATCGGCCAGTTGTTAGTGGATAGTAGTCAGTAGTCAGTAGTCAGTAGTCAGTTGTCAGTTGTCAGTTGTTAGTTGGGATCCTAACGATTTCAGAACGAGCATTCACCGCAGTCACGACTAACCACTGACAACGGACCACGGACAACGGACCACGACAACGGACCACGGACAACCGACCCCATAATTTGATTATGAAAAACCTGCCCATACTTTCAATCGTCACGTGGCTGCCTACGCTGGGAGCAATCCTCATTCTCGCTCTCTTCAAGAAGGACCAGCCGAGCTCCATCAAGAAGTTTGCCACCGCCTGGTTCGGTTTGGCGTTCGTCGTGTCGCTGGTTTTGCTGAAATACGATCCAGTAATCGGGGGCATGCAGTTTCTTGAGGACCGGGAGTGGATCAAAGTGATTGGCGCTCGTTATCAGATGGGTGCTGACGGCGTGGCTGTGCTTTTGATTGTGCTGACTACCTTGCTGGGCGTGATTGCGTCGTTGTCGTCCTGGAAGTACATCGAAAAGCGCGAGAAAGAGTACTACGTGCTGCTGCTCCTGTTGCAGACGGCAGTGGTTGGCGTTTTTACCTCAATGGATCTGTTCCTGTTCTATCTGTTCTTTGAGGTTTCGCTCGTGCCTATGTATTTCCTGATCGGAATCTGGGGCGGCGAAAATCGTCTGTATGCGGCCATCAAATTTTTCCTCTACACGCTCGTGGGTTCGGTCGTCATGCTGCTCGGCGTCTTGAAGATGTACTTCTTAACGCAAGACACCGCACTCACTACTCAGATCACTCAAGCGACCATCGATTTGATGGCCGGCAACCCACAGGCGAGCACTTTGGTTAACAATAGTTATCAGGCGGCACTCGCGAATGGCACCGGCACGTTCAATATCATTTATATGCAGTCGTTGGGATCGGTCATGCCGATGGGCACGATGCAGGTTTTGCTGTTCTTCGCGTTTGCGCTCGGCTTTGCGATCAAGGTTCCAATGTTTCCGTTTCACACCTGGCTTCCCGATGCTCACGTGGAAGCACCCACGGCCGGTTCTGTCATTCTCGCAGGCATTCTGCTTAAGTTGGGCACCTACGGTTTTTACCGCTTCAACTTGCCGATGTTTCCCGCGGCATCGGCCGATGAATCTTTCTTCGGGTCCTTTGGGGTGCGGAGTGTGATGATTCTGCTGGCCATCATCGGAATCATTTACGGCGCGCTCGCTGCCATGTATTTCGTCGTTAAGAAAGACGGAGACGTAAAAAAATTGGTCGCGTATTCATCGGTTTCATCGATGGGCATCGTCATGCTCGGGTTGTTTGCACTGAATCCAAACGGTGTAAACGGTGCTGTGTTGCACATGGTCAACCACGGCATCTACTCGGCAGCACTCTTTCTTTTAGTCGGAATCATTTACGAACGAAGACACACGCGTAACGTGGCCGAATTTGGCGGACTATCGCACGTGATGCCAGGGTACGCGGCAATCTTTCTGGCGATGGTAATGACCGCCATCGGCTTGCCGTTATTGTGCGTTTTTATTTCTGAGTTCCTCGCATTGCGAGGTGCGTTTGAAGCAAATCCGTTATGGGCCGCCTGGGGTGCATTGGGAATCATTCTCAATGCTGGTTACATGCTTTGGCTTTATCAACGAATGTTTTTTGGGACGATCGATAACCCGAAAAATGAAAAGCTGATCGATCTGAGCGGCCGTGAGTGGGCCTACATGTTACCGCTCGTGGGGCTATCGTTGTGGATCGGCGTTTACCCAAAACCTTTTCTTGAGTACATAGCAAAGCCCGTTAACGCGGTCGTGCGGCAAGTACGGCCAAACTATCCGATTCCGGGGATGCCGGTTGCACCCGCGCAACGCGCAGCGACGCAGAAGTAATGAGTGATGAATTATGAGTGATGAGTGGAAGCAAGTAGTTCAGAGTTCGAGCTTTAGCTTGCGTCCGCGCCAACCACAACCTAAAGGTTGAACTCTGAACTGCTTGAGTGATGCGCCTGGCAGCACGGGACATTAACTCTTAACAACTGACCACGAACAACTGACAACTAACCGCGTATCTGATGTTCTTATTCCAAGCAAATACAACCAGCCTGTTCAGTATCACAGACCTGCAACTCATTGCGCCGGAGTTGATCCTGACGGCTTGTGCTTGTCTCGCGCTGGTGATGGAAGTAGTGCTGCCTTATCGGAAGAGCAAAACCATCGCCTACTTCTCACTCGTTGCCATTGCCCTGGCCGGATTTTCACTAGCTACTCAATTTTGGTATGCGCGTGAACTGCTTCCGATCAATGGGTTTTACGGAATGGTGCGGATCGATGGATTTGCGCTCGTCTTCAAAGCGATTTTCCTGATCGCTGCCGGTTTGGCGATTGCCATTTCAACTCGCTATCTCGACATCGAGGGAGAACAACACGGCGAATATTATTCCCTGGTTCTATTCGCCACCGTGGGCATGATGTTTCTGGCCTGTGGGTTTGATCTGATTACGCTCTATATCAGTCTGGAATTGATGGCGCTTACGTTCTACGTGCTCGTCGCCTTCACCAAACGCGAAAAGCGGTCAAACGAAGCGGCGATGAAATACTTCCTGCTGGGAGCGTTTTCATCCGGAGTTTTGCTTTATGGCATGTCACTGCTTTTTGGAATTGCCGGATCGACCAATCTGGCCGAGATAGGAAAAGCAGTTAGTGCAGTGGTAGCAGCCACTGGAGCGCCCGGAGAGCCTGCGACCGCATCGCTGCGGCCGATGTTGCTGCTGGGAATGATCGCTCTGGCAGCCGGCTTGTTCTTCAAGATCGCCGCGGTCCCATTTCACATGTGGGCTCCAGACGCTTATGAAGGTGCGCCAACCTCGGTGACGGCATTTCTTTCCACCGGTTCGAAGGCCGCGAGCTTCGCGCTTTATGCCCGCATTTTTGTAGAGGCGCTGCCTGCGATGCGTGCTGATTGGGCGCCGCTCCTCGGCCTCGTTGCCGCCATCACCATCATGGTTGGAAACTGGGCCGCAGTAACGCAGGAAAACTCCAAGCGCCTGCTCGCATATTCGTCCATTTCAAACGCCGGCTATCTGTTACTGGGTTTGGTTGCCGGCAACAGTTACGGGTATATCGGGCTGACGATTTACCTGCTGGTCTATACGCTCATGAACATGGGCGCGTTTGGCATTGTCATCAGTCTGCGTCGACGCGGAATCATTGGCGATAACGTCGACGATATGACGGGACTGGCGCAAAAAGCCCCGGGCATGGCTGCGATGATGGCGGTTTTTATGTTGTCGCTTGGCGGTTTACCGATGACCGGTGGCTTCATTGGCAAGTATTTTCTCTTCGGTGGATTGCTGCAGCGTGGCAAAGCCGATGGCAAAACCTGGTATTACTGGCTGGCCGGATGGGCCATTATTAATACGGTGGTTTCGTTTTATTACTACGTGCGTTTCATTAAGGTAATGTATTTGGGTGATCGTGTAGCCGATAACCAACCGCTCGAGCTCTCACGTTCTTTGCAGGCCGCCCTCGTTGTTTCGCTCGCCGGGATTATCTTCATCGGCGTTTACCCACAGCCGTTAATTGAGATTGTGCAGAGGTTGCTCGGACGTTAGGGCTGCTCGTCAATCTGGATTTGTACCGCGAAGCGGTTACGTAATTCAGCCCAGGGTTGCCGCGTTGCGCGGCTACCCTGAGTAGAAGAGTCTAACGATACCCAACCCCCAACGGGGTTGTGTCGGTTTCGAGAAGCTTGCTGGCGTGGTTCAAGGTTATTGATTGACTGGTACGTTCGATTTTGCACCGCAGAGGCGCAACCCCCGTTGGGGTTGAGCCTCTTGCACTATTGGATCCCAGGGTAGCCGCGCAACGCGGCAACCCTGGGCTGAATTACGCAACCGCTTCGCGGTACAAATCACCCTTGGCCGGACGTCATCAGAGGTCCCTTCAGCTTGTCGGTTAAGATCAGTCACACTCACGCAGTGATATCAATTGCCGGCGATATATCAAATATTCCACCTCAACAACAAGCTGAAGCATGTCGGACATTAGCATGATGCTCGTCTTTTATTGCTTGGCTGTGGTCGCAATTGTTTTGGGGATTTTGTCGCTCCGCGGCGGTTTCTCGTTCGTCAGGTATGTCGACGATCAACTGGACACCGAGCCTCCAGATTACTCGCCTTTCGTTTCAATCATCGCTCCATGTCGTGGCCTGGAAGACGGGTTAAGCGACAATCTTCAAGCACTCCTCGAACAGGATTACCCTGCCTACGAAATAATTTTCGTAACGGATCGACCCAACGATCCATCGCTACAAATTATTGCAGAGATTGTTCGCGCGGGAACGGAGCGAGCAATTGATACTCGCATCGTGATCGCGGGAAACGCTGAGGACTGCGGGCAAAAAGTTCACAACCTGAGGGTTGCGGTTAGCGAGGTAAGTTCGCGTAGTGAAGTTTTTGTTTTTGTCGATTCAGACGCAAGGCCGCATCCGCAGTGGCTCAAGTCGCTGACGGCGCCATTGCTTGACGATCATGTTGGCGCGGCAACCGGCTATCGTTGGTTCTTCCCTCGGAAAGGGAACCTGGCGTCTCATCTTCGTTCCGTTTGGAACGCCTCCATTGCCTCGGCGCTGGGCGCACGCGTCGACAAGAACTTTTGTTGGGGAGGCTCCACGGCAATTCGCCGTGCCACCTTTGAGAAGCTTCGTATTGCCGATGCCTGGCAGGGCACGGTATCGGATGACTTCGCAATGACTCGCGCGATTCAACAAGCGAGGCTGCCAATTCGTTTTGTGCCGGATTGTATCGTTCCATCAATCGGCGACCCCACGTTTGCGGAACTCCTGGAATTTTCAAACCGCCAATTGAAAATCACGCGCGTATATGCTGCTCACTTATGGGTCCCGCTGTTAATTGGAAGCCTATTGTTTACAGGCGTATTCTTTGGAGGACTCATTCTTGTCGTCGTGCAGGCGGCGCGAGGTCAGGAGTTCTTACTGGCTTTGCTTATGCTGGTCCTGATTTTTGGTCTTGGTTCAGCAAAGTCGCTGATTCGTTTCAGAGCTGTAGGGCGTGTTCTAAAACGAAAGCGAGTTGGCACTGCCGGGAGCGCATTGGCTCACGCGCTGCTCTGGCCATTCGCATCAGCACTTTACCTCTGGAATGCCGTGGTCGCAGGCTTCTCACGTCGCATCAAGTGGCGGGGAATTACCTACGAATTGAAATCGGCTACTGAAGCTGTCATCATCCGACGGGAGTGAGAGATTTACAATGCTTGATTCGATTGGGAGTGCGACGATCGCTGAAAGCGCCAAAGGCGCGGAATGTTATAGCCAGGGGCAAGTGCTGAGCGAAGCGAGCACGGCGCCCCTGGAAGTAGCGCAGGTTTTTCCTCCGAGCTCTGAAGGAGCGGTAACAAGTCCAGAAGGTCTGTCGCGCCTTCAGCGCTCCGCCATATTTTTGCTGACTTGGTCCAGGGGCGACGTGCCTCGCTTCGCTCACCACTTGCCCCTGGCTATTACATTCCGCGCCGGTGGCGCTCCAAACCCATCCGACCGGTTGACTCGTTGGGATTCCAAGATAAATCGCGGATGACAAATGAGAAATGGAAAATGATAGGGAAAATATCTTTTGATTTCACTACTTAACCAGTTTGATCTCGCCCATGAATAAAGTTGTCCAACTAGTGCAATTGCTTCGCTCCACCAAGCGAGAGGCTCGTCTCGGGACCGTTATTCTCTTCGTCACTTCGCGTTGTAACGCCTTCTGCAAAACTTGCTTCTATCACGAAGAATTAAACCAACCTGGAGATCTAAGTTTCGATCAGATTGAAAAAATCTCTCGCACCATGCCGCCGATTACCGATTTGTGGTTGTCTGGCGGTGAGCCAACCTTGCGCCGCGATTGCACCGACATCATTAAGGCCTTCGTCGCGAACAATGCCGTAAACCGTGTAATCATTCCCACCAACGGGCTGATCAAGTCGCGCGTTTACGAGATTGTCGATAACGCCCTCAGTTCACATGCTTCGCTTGATCTTTATCTGAATATTGCGCTCGATGGTTATGGCAAGACGCACGACGAGATCAGAGGCGTCCCTGGAAACTGGGAGAAGGCGCTCGACTGCATCACTGCGTTGTACCCGCTGAAAGAGAAATTTGCTGACCGCTTTCGTCTGAATGTAAATACTGTAGTTTGCGCTGATAATTACACTGAGATCGAAAAGCTCGGTGAATTTCTATGGTCCAACTTCAAGCTCGATGGACAATATTTCAATATCATTCGCGGTGAGACACTCGTTGGTGACGAGATCAAGCAAGTGCCAGCTTCGGTCCTACCTGAAATGTATGCTTACGTTTCCCGACTCACGAAGCGCTACGGCGATCGCATGTTTGCGGAAGACGACGCCAGTAAGCGCTTCGTCAAAAATGTTGCTTACGTCGGCGCCATAACCACTCACTACCGCACCCAGCACGCAAATTTTGAAGCGTCGACCCCGTGGCCGTTTCCATGTACCGCGGGAGAAACTACCGCGGTGATCGACTACAACGGTGACGTGCGCGCATGTGAATTGCGCGAAAAGTTTGCCACCCTGGCAGATTACGATTACGACTTCGGCGCGCTTTGGGAGGGGAATGGACGGGTGAGGGAACTAGAGGCGATTGATGGTGGCAAAGCCTGTTGGTGTACCCACGTTTGTTTCATCCACGATTCGATGCGGCATTCGCGCCGGGCAATGCTCTACGAATTGCCCAAGAACTTTTTGACGCGTGAGAATTGGCAGGAGTAATGCCGGAAACGGAAAAGGAAGAAACTGCTCGCAAGGGTGGCATCGCATACGCTGCCGCTTTTACCCTGTTCATGTCAGTCGCGGTGATGACGGGCTTCGGCTGGGCGCTCGATCGTTGGTTTGGAACGGCCCCATGGTTGTTGGTTGGAGGGATCGTCCTTGGCGCAATCGCGGGTTTTTATCAGTTCATCAGGTTGACTTCGAAGCTATAAGGCTTGGTTCCGTAAAGAGGTGCAGGCGCAGGGTGATTTTGACGCTGAAAGCGTTCGCTAATTCCAGCCCAGGGTTGCGCTTTCGCAACCCTGGGAAGCGTGCCTCAATTAAAGGACTCAACCCTGAAAGGGTTTTGACGCAGTAACGGCCCGCGCTCCGCAACTCCTTCAGAGTTGCCACAAGACAAAAAGGCATCCGCGCCCCCCCAGGTTTCAAAGCAAACCCTGGGCTGGAATTAGCGAACGCCTTCGGCGTTGAGTTCATTCTGCACGAGTTCCTTGTAAGCATGCCATCTCGACAATTGGGCGTTTTCCTGTGTAAAATCACCAGCTTTATTAATGACTAAAATCGAGAACAATGTGGGCAAGAGTCTGTTTGCCGAGATTCGTGAGGCCGGAATAAGCGGGCGCATCTTTCGCTCAATGGCGGTTGCGACCAGTTTGGCCACACTGTCGGCTGCATTGTTTGCGCCGTGGCGCGTCACGACGGGCTTGCTCTTAGGTGGAATCCTGGCGCTTTTCAATCATCATTGGCTTAGTGGTTCTGCCACCGCGGCGCTGAGCGTAGCCGCGCATGGTGTCAAACCAAAAATTGGCCTCGCTCAATACGTTTTGCGATATGCCGTCATCGCTGCTGTTGTTTTAGTCGCTTACCAGCTCAATCTGGTGTCGCTAGCAGCCACAATTTTTGGCTTATGCAGTTTTGTGGTCGCACTATTTGTTGAAGCGGCCCGCGAATTTTATTACGCAGTTATTCACCGAGAGGAAATCAGTTGATGTTTTTGCTAGCAGAGGGCGGGCACGAAGAGGCGCATCCGACGCCCATCATCGTTCAATTCGTTAATCATTACTTCGGCGAATATGCCCACAACTTCCAGATGAAGTACACCTATCCGGTGTGGCAAAAATTCTTCGCCAAGTTTGGCACCACGCCCGAAGCTGTATTTGGCGCCTACACTGCGGAAAATGCGATTCCCTGGTACACAGTGATGTTCGTTATCGCGTGCATCCTCAGCGTGGTACTGATTTGGATTTTCAAGGGGCAGCTCTCCGAAGAAGAGCCAGGGCCCGGCCAGCAAACTCTCGAGGTTGGGGTTATAGCAGTTCGCAACATGATCGAGGACATTATTGGGCCACACGGGATCAAGTATTTTCCGGTCGTGATGACCTTCGCGGTTTTGATTCTCGTTTCGAATCTTATGGGCCAGTTCCCGCTGTTTATGACGCCCACCGCTGCGACCAGCGTAACGTTTGCCCTCGGCCTTTCCTCGTTTCTCTATTACAACTACATCGGGATATCGGAGAACGGAATTGGCGCCCATCTCAAACACATGGCGGGTCCGATCTGGTGGATTGCATGGTTGATTTTCCCGATTGAGTTGATCAGCAATTTCATCAGACCATTCGCACTGGGTATCCGTTTGTTTGGAAACATGTTCGCTGATGAACAGGTTGCCGCCACGGTTGCGGGTCTTTATCCGTCACTGACGCGATGGCTGGTACCAGTGGTCTTGATGTTCTTGGGCGTCTTTGTGGCGTTTATTCAGACGTTTGTTTTCATACTCCTTTCGCAGCTTTATCTAAGCGAGGTCTCGCACGGCTCGCATGACGAGCACGATGAACACGGCGAAGCTGTTCACTCGCCGTTAGAAGCTTCTCATTCGGAAGCTCCGGTCCTGGCTGCGTAATTAAACGCGAGTCGAGCGATGCAGACAACGCGTCTGCGCACGTTGGCTCGTAACTGAACTCAACACTGAAAACCAATCAGAAGTACAACCGGCAGATTATCGACCGTTGATTAAAATAGCAGGTCTGTTTCGCAGGAGCGCCGTTGTAAGAGGGGCGGTGGATACCGGATGCAGGCGAAATCATAAAGCCAGGTTGTAGTTGAAGAAGAGGTAGAGTCAGTGTTCGTTTTTCGAAGAAGGTCTCTACAGGAGAAAGCGAAAATGAGAAAACTAAACTTGTTATTCTTTGCCATCGTCGGCGTGCTTATGAGCGCAATGCCGGCCATGGCGCAAGCAGCCGCGGCCGCGGATCACGCCGCTGACAATAGCGCTGGACTGAAGGCGATTGCTGCGGGCATTGGTTTTGCGATTGCAGTTTTTGGCGGTGCCCTTGGTCAGTCGCGTATCGGCGCAGCCGCATGCGAAGGCGCGGCACGGAATCCGGGTGCAGCACCCAAGATTCAAACCATGATGATTCTGGGATTGGCGCTGATCGAGTCGTTAGTTCTGTTTGCACTCGTGATCGTGTTCGTCAAAACCTAGCAACATCCAGCAGGAACTGTCTGCGCAAAATGCGAGCGGAGCTGTTAAGCTTCGCTCGCATCTTTGTTTGTCGAGAGTAACTTTGCTGCCGATAAACTCGATGTGTTACGCTGACTTCATTCTCCCGAAAAGCAATCCCCTAATAAAATTTGGCTAAGGGACGATAGATGAAAGCCTGTCCAAAGTGTGGCAATGAATATCCTGACACCACCACGCTGTGTCCGTCAGACGGCGTTGCTCTCGAAAAAACTGACGACTCGCTATTAGGCAAAACGTTGGCGGGTAAGTATCGGATCGACGAGCGGCTTAGCGAGGGCGGAATGGGCACTGTCTATCGAGGCACCCATGTCCTGATGGACAAGACAGTTGCGGTGAAGGTGCTGCGGCCGTCGCTGGCGGCGGATGAGAAAATCGTCGCGCGTTTTTCGAGAGAAGCGCGCGCTGCGTCCCGTATTAACCATCCCCACGCACTTAGCGTCACCGACTTCGGAGAAGACGAAAACGGAGTCGTGTTTTTGGTGATGGAGTACCTCAGTGGACAAACGCTGAAGCAAGTGATTCGCAGCGAAGGTCCAATGCCGCTAACGCGAGTTGTCGAAATCATCACGCAGGTCGGCGGGGCGCTCGACGAAGCTCATGGCCAGGGCGTCGTACACCGTGATTTAAAAAGCGACAACATCATGTTGATTACCGCCACCAGCGCGGACTACGCAAAGGTGCTGGACTTCGGCATCGCAAAGATCAAAGAAGCTGAGGGCGACTACGATCCAGGTCTCACTTCACCGGGTCTGGTGATCGGCACTCCTCAATACATGTCACCCGAGCAATGTTCCCAAGCGCCGGATATAGATGCGCGGTCCGATATTTATTCGCTGGGCGTAATCATTTTCGAGATGCTGGTAGGCCATGTGCCTTTCACTGGTGAATCGCCGACGGTGATCATGCTGAAACAAATGCAGCAGGCTCCGCCGTCGTTGGCCCAGGAGAGACCTGATGTTCCAGCGGCGGTTGAGACGGTTGTAAACCGGGCTTTGGAAAAACGTCCTGAAAAACGTTACGAAACAGTGAGTCAACTGGTCGAGGACCTAACCATCGCGGCGGGGATGCAATCCAGTGCGGCTTCACAGGAAGCCGCTTCGGTTAGGACACCAAGTCAGCCGTTGCCCGTCGTCGAGGACGATGATGACGAAGAAACTCTGGTAAGACGACGCTACACGCAACCCATGCCTCAAGTGGCTGCTGAGGTTGTGGAGTCAGCGGCGTATGTTCCACCACCGACGTCCGGTTTCAACCCGCTAAAGATTCTGGTCCCTTCCGTTGTGGGCTTGCTGTTGATCTTTGGAGTGATCTACGCGTTCACCTGGAACTCGCAAGCGCCGACTGAAGCCACTCAGGGCTCAGGTTTAACTGCCGATCCCAACAGCAAACCGGTGGAAGCAGCTACACCTCCGACGGGCGAATCCGAAGCGGGAATACCTTCTGGCGGCTCCAACAATCAGAACGCCAACAACAATTCTGAACCGTCGCCACAACCAAGCAGCTCGCCTGAAGAAGTTGGCGGAATCAGTGAGAACTCAAATCAGAACAGTAACAAGGCCCCAGTGATTCCGACAGCGACCCAACCAATCATCGTGGAGGAGCCGCTCCCCACACCAACCGCCACAAAGCCACCAGTACCGAAGCCGACGCTTCCGCCACCTAGCGCTTCACCGCCGGGTATCGGACCGTTGTAGAGTTCACGCTGGTTGATGGCTAAGCCGCCGCACCTTTAATTGCATTGTCGATCATTGTTGCGAGCCGTGCTTCGTCGTCGATTGCGATTCTAATCTCAAGCACATAGCACGGGAGCGAGAGTTGGGAATCGCTTAGCTTCGTCGCGTCTTTGGCCGTGGTGAGCAGGCAAGTGGCTCCGGTTTCCCGAGCCTGTAATACCAGGTGATGAAGGTCGTCGGCAGAGAAGTTGTGATGGTCAGGAAAGGCTCTGGAAAACGCGATGTCAACTCCGGTCATGCGAACTTGGGTGCTAAATGAATCAGGATTTCCCACTCCGCAAAAAATCCCCACCCGCTGTTTCACGATTTCCGATTTACCTACGGCCGCGCCGTTCAAGTCACGAAATCCATTTGTCTCCATGCGCGAAATGAAGATTGGACGGTCGCCAACCAAGCGACGAATCGACTCTTTAACAGAAACTAAATCGCTTGTTTGATCAGAACGAGTAATTACCACGCAGTCAGCGCGCGCCAGATTGTGTCGAGCTTCGCGTAAGCGTCCCTTAGGCAGCAGTTCGCCACCACCAAAGGGATTGGTCGCATCAACCGTGACAAGGTCTAAATCTCGGGCGAGTCGCAAGTGCTGAAATCCATCGTCCAGTACAAAAACTTTCGCGCCCAGTTCTCGAAGCGCCCATTCTCCAGCGGCGACCCGGTCAGGATTTGAGACTACTGACGCGATGCCCAGGAGATTCCTCGCTAGTAGTAACGGTTCATCACCGGCTTCGCGCTCGTTTGCCAGAATCTGTTTGCCGTTTGAAACCAGTACCTGTGCTTTTGGATCGGCCTTGCCGTAGCCCCTGGTGAGTACACAAATAGATTTCAGGAGATCTGCATTAGATGTTTGGGTTGATATGGTTCTGCACACCCATTCAACCATCGGAGTTTTCCCAGTTCCTCCGGTGGTGATATTACCAACGCTAACCACGGGAGCGGCGAGCTTGAAGGAACGAAACCATCCACTGCGATATGCTGCCAGACGCGCCTCCGTCACCGCACGATAGACCGTGCTGAGTGGCATCATCAGTACTGACGGGGACGTAGCCATTACCGGATCTCGGTCTGTTAACGGTTAGAACCATTTAGGAGCGGTGCTACCAGATCTACTGTTCGCGAAGCCGCGCCGAGATTCTCCTTTACTAATTCCTTTGCTTTCTCGCTAAGTTCCTGCCTACGCGATGGATTGGCCAACAACTCAGCCAGGAGTTTGCTTAGCCGCTCCGCCAGCAGCGGGTCAGGTTGGTGCGGCAGCTGAACTATAGCGTCCGATTCAACAAAGGTGTTTACGATCTGGCGAAAGTTGTTGGTATGAGGACCGGTAACGACGCAGGCACCGACAGCGGCAGGTTCTACTATGTTATGGCCGCCCTTTCTCGCGATGCTTCCGCCCACAAATACAATGGTCGCCAAAGAATAAAGCGCGTTGAGTTCGCCAATGCTATCGAGAAGGATTATTTCGCATTTAGTGTCAGCAGGACTCTCGGGGGAGCTCCGCCGGCTCCAGGTAAATTCTGAAGCCGCCAACAATGATGCGACCTCATTGAAACGCTCCGGATGACGCGGTGCGATTATGAGCCTGGGCCTCACGGTTTTGCCCTCCGGCATTTCTCTAAAGGCCGATAGAATCAGCCGTTCCTCATTCGCGTGCGTACTGGCGGCAAGAATGATCGGAGCGTTATCGAGTCCGAAACGGTTGTTGAATGTGGTCGCCAATGATGCGCCACCGGGTAAAGCGCCAGCGTCGAACTTGATGTTACCTGCCACATGCGTCCTGCTCACGCTCATTCCCAGAGCGCCAAGGCGCTTAGCATCCATTTCGGTTTGCATGACTGCCACATCGACAGACGACAAAACTCGTTTCATAAAACCCTTGATCATGCGGTATCGGCGAAAGGACTGGTCGGAGAGGCGCCCGTTTACAATTGCGACCGGAATCTGCTGGCGTTCACACTCGCGGAGAAACACCGGCCATATCTCAGTTTCCATTAATAAGACGGCCGCAGGATTAACACTGGCCAAGGTACGGCGTACGACCCATTTCCAATCAAACGGGAAATAAAAGACCTTTGCGACCTCGTTTTTGAAAATCCTGTGGGCCAATTGTTGTCCCGTAGTGGTGATCGTCGACACGACCACTGAGTGGTTGGGAAAGCGATTTTTTATTGCTTTGATTAATGGGCGCGCGGCCTGCGTTTCGCCGACCGAAACACAGTGGAGCCAAATCACCGGACGGCTTCGATCCTGGATAGGGGAGACTGACCCGATCCGCTCACGGAAACCGGTAACATACTTACCGTGTCGAAAAGCGTCGATTACGAATCGGGGTAGGAGGATTAAGAACCCAAGACCAAGCAGGAGACTGTAAACAAGGTACATGAGCGATTGCAGGAAGAGCCAGTTTGCCTGTCGTCACTAGTGGATCACATCGCGCAGTCGTACGTGATCCGTTCTGTTTAGTCAGACAATTGAGTCTGACCTGCCTACTTGGCTCTTTCGATATAGCGGCCTTCACTCGGGTCTACACGAATGCGATCACCTTCGTTAACAAAAGGTGGAACTGTGACAGTAACGCCGTTTTCCAGAGTTGCGGGCTTGTTTACGTTGGACACCGTGGCGCCCTTCATCGTTGGTTCAGTCCTGGTCACAGTCAGTTCCATTGAAGGCGGCAGGTCAATTCCAATCGGCGATCCGTCGAAGAATTCTGCCTGGAGCTTGAGCCCTGGGGTCAACCATGGAGCTGCGTCGCCGAGATCTTCTTCGCTCAAGGCGATTTGCTCGTAGTTTTCCGTATTCATGAAATGATGATGTGAGCCATCTGAATACATGTATTCCATTTCATGCTGTTCGAGTGAAGCGCGTTCAATTGTATCCGCTGAGCGAAAGCGATGTTCGAAAGACGACCCGGTTTTGATATTACGAAGTTTCGCCTGCACCATGGCGCGCAGGTTTCCAGGTGTATGGTGACGAAATTCCATAACTTTGCATGGCTCTCCCTCGAAAAGGATTACCATTCCGCGGCGAATTTGAGTTGCAGATATAGCCATAAATTGTGGGACTCTCCAATAAGTGCGTTCTTAAGCTGTCCGTGATAGACAGGCATAGGCCTGTTTTTCGAAACGCGTAGTCTAGCCATGCGGCAGAAAGTTGTCCAGCCGGACTCGGCCCTCAATTCAACCAAGAAAAGGCGGCTTATCCGAAATATTGATTCCGGATTCGCCGCCTTTTTTGAGGAGCCCACCTACCTCGTTTGTGTAAACGCCCTAAGCGCCGAAAGGTTCCAAATTGGAATCTAGGCCGCGCGCACGCCCGGTACTCGTCGCCGGCGAGCCACCTGCTCCAGCCAGTGTTGGGCATCTTCATACTTGGCGAAACGACGTTCATCCAGACGAAATGCTGCTGTGTGGTAGTAACGACGACCATTAATCATTCGCGCCGCGTGCTTGATGTGCAGCATCTCGTGATAAAGGATGTACTCGACGAACCATTCCGGCACTTGGGCTGAATCTAGCGACTTACTAATCGTGATTGTGTCGTAGACCCGATCGTGATGTCCGAGAATGTTGCGAGTTTTGCGCTGAGACCACGTAAGCGTCGGTTTTTCCAGCGTGGAGTCGAAGTACTTGCGATTCAATCTGGAAAATAATTTTTCCAGGTCGTAAACGGCGCCCCGCGAGGTGGAAATCATTTTTCGGCCGCGATTACGGCGTGCAATGTCAGATGATCGCATCACCTCGGGTCTCAAGGAGTAGTCGCGGTAAGTCTTCTCGTAAAGAGCAGGTACCTTTTTCCCGAGCAATCTGGCCACCAGCACAAAAGCCAGCGCTCGCATTACCTCGGGCGGGCAATCCTTGCACAGGTCAGACAATCGAACGTAGACCTGACCGGAACGCATCCGGATTGTGTGGCGCAGGCCCGCGTACGGATAGAATCGCACGTCTACCGTTGGTAGACCTCGGTTGCTCCCCAACTGTTGGAAGGCGTCGATGAAAAACTTTTTCACTTCGTTCATTGCCCACCGCTCCAGACAACGCACTCAAAAGTTTCAGATGTTCTGCGAATGAAGAGACGAGCGCTCCGGATGTCGGACCCGGGGGCTTTTGGGACTGTCGATGCCGGAGCTGATGACATCTTACGGAGAACCGGAGCCAAGCGTCAATTGATCCCGGGAAGGGTGAAAAGAACCGCAAAAAGCCTAAGAAAAAGGCCATTTTGGCCTGACCCCTTCAGAACTGGGAAATTGCGCTCAGGCGCCCAAATTTTGATGATAGATTGTCTGGGAACCGCGGACGGGCGAGCATTTGTGGATGAGTTAAATCTTTGAGAGAGCGGGAATTACCTCTTTCAGTCTCAGGTTTCCCGTCACTGTCAATTGTTTGCAGGCCTGATGACGATTCCTCTATACTGCGAGAGACGAAATCCGGGCTTACCCTGTTTTCAACGTCGATCACCGAACTCCCTGAAATTAGGTCGCTTAGTTACATTAATGCCCCGTCGCAACGCAGGCCTCCAAACATCCGAAAACGCTCTCGACGCTCGAGCTCAATCCGTGCTGGCCTCTCTAATCAAGGAGCATTTGGTCACGGGAGAGGCGGTCGGTTCATTGGTGCTTGCCGATCGTTTCTCCAACAAGGCTGGCTGGAGTTCGGCCACCATCAGGAATGTCATGGGGGAACTCGAGGCCGCAGGTTTTGTCGAACAACCGCACACCTCGGCTGGACGAGTGCCAACTGACAAGGGTTACCGCTATTACGTGGACAACATTCTTGAAGAAGCTCGTTTGTCTCGAGCTGACGTAAGGGCGATCGACAGGGTGTTCACTACCAGTGGCGTGGATTCCGCGACTTCACCCGATCGGATCATGGAGCGCATGTCACACGCGCTTTCGGAATTGTCAGAAAATGTCGGGATTGTCGTTTCTCCATCACTTGCGGAGAACCGTCTCAGTCATATCGAATTTGTTCAGCTCTCAGATAAACGCATCCTGGTGGTGTTGGTGACGACCTCAAACATCATTCACAACAAGATCATCCGGCTGGAAGACAATATCGCCCAGGAAGAGTTGGAGCAGACGGCCCGATATCTGAATACCGAGTTTTGTGGCAAGAGCCTGGTTGCCATCAGAGCAGAAATCCTCGAGCTAATGAGTGAAGAGAAAGCCCTTTACGATCGGCTCCTGCGAAATGCCATCCTGCTTTGCGATATGAGTTTGGAAGGTGAAGACTCCGGCGGCGTGTACGTTGATGGTGCTTCTAACATTCTCAGCAAACCAGACTTTGTCGACGTCGACAGAATGCGAGAACTGTTCAGAACATTTGAAGAAAAGTCACGATTGATCAAGATCTTGAATGAATGTGTTTCGCGTGATCATCACTCATTGTCGGACGTTCACGTACTGATTGGCCGGGAGCACCCCATTTCGTCCATGACGAGTTGTAGTTTGATCACGGCTCCCTACCGGATCGGATCCCACGAGCGCTCGGGCACCTTGGGCGTTGTGGGTCCAATGAGGATTGAGTATTCCCGCATCATGGCTATGGTAAACTACATGGCGCGTCTCATTGAGCGCCGACTCGACGAAGAATCTCGCGTCTGAACTAACCCGACTCTACTAGTTGAAAGAGACTGATGGCTCCTGACGACAAAGGAAATTCCCCCAACCGCATTCCCGTCAATTTCCAGGATTCGGAACCGGAAACGGACATAGAAAATTATTCCGATGATGAGTCTTCATCGAACGGACTCGATTCCGTCCCTGCCGACTCGGAAACGGGCCCGGAGAAGTTTGATCCGGGGGACCCTCCAGTTACACCTTCACCGCAAGCAGATGGCACTTCAGGCGAGTCTCCTAAAGGCGGCGGGCCGGAAGTGGCGGAACTTGTGGCGACTCGGGCTGAGCTCAAACGACTTGAAAGTGAAGTTAAGGAGCTCAAGGATAGCCTGGCCCGCCGGCAAGCGGACTTTGAGAACTACCGCAAGCGGATGGAGCGGGAGCGCAACGATACCTACAACCGAGTTGTTGCGGACATTGCAGGCAAGCTATTGCCCGTCCTCGATAATCTGAAAAGGGCGTTGGAGACCGAGGCCTCGGTTGAGGCAAGCGAATCAGACGAGTTTCGCCACTTCCTGAGTGGAGTGGACCTGATTTACAAACAGCTCAACGGAGTTCTTGATGCGTTGGGCGTGAAGCCGGTTCTGGCGGAGGGTGAACAATTCGATCCGCATCTGCACGAAGCTGTAGTTACAGAACCAACGGACGATTACGAACCTGACACCGTCATGCAGGAAATAGTGCGCGGCTTCCGAATTGGCGAGAAGTTAATCCGGCCTGCCCTGGTAAAGGTGGCAGTCAAGAAGTAACGAGATGGGAAAAGCGATAGGCATAGATTTAGGGACGACGAACTGCTGCGTCACCGTGCTTGAAGGCGGAGCTGTACAGGTAGTTCCCAACAAAGAAGGCGGGCGAACCACGCCTAGCGTGATCGGGTTTACCGATAAAGGTGAACGCCTGGTCGGACAGATCGCCAAACGTCAGGCCGTGACCAATGCGGCCAACACGGTTTATGCAGTAAAGCGTCTGATTGGTCGAAAGTACAACTCGACTGAAGTTCAGCGAATGCGCGAGACGTCGGCCTTTGAAATTGTCGATTCACCGAATGGCGATGCTCGTGTTCGAGTGCAGGGACGGAGTTACAGTCCGCCTGAGTTATCGGGAATCGTTCTACAACGATTGAAAGCCGCGGCCGAGGATTTTCTTGGTGAACCTGTAACGGACGCGATCATAACGGTTCCCGCCTACTTCGATGATACGCAACGCCAGGCTACAAAAGACGCAGGAAAAATCGCGGGCTTAACGATCGAGAGGATCATCAACGAGCCCACGGCGGCTGCGCTGGCATACGGGCTGGGCAAGTCTGAAGTTGAGCGTATTGCGGTCTACGATCTGGGCGGTGGCACGTTTGATATCTCCATCCTGGAGATGAGCGACGGCGTATTCGAGGTCCTTTCGACTTCGGGTAATACTTTCCTCGGTGGTGAAGATATTGACGAGCGGATCATGAATTGGATGGCCGATCAGTTCCTGACGGACACCGGCATCGATCTTCGCAAGGATCGTCTGGCGTTACAGCGCCTGAAGGAAGTGGCCGAACGAGCGAAGTGCGAATTATCGTCTTCCACAGAGACGAATATTAATCTGCCGTTTATTGCCGCAGACGCTACCGGCCCAAAGCACTTCAATAAGGCCCTAACGAGGCAAGAGTTTGAGGATCTGATCTCGGATTTGATCGATCAGACGATTGCACCATGCGAAAAGGCCCTTGAAGATGCGAAGTTGAAACCGAAAGATGTTGATAAGGTAATTCTGGTTGGAGGGCAGACGCGCTCGCCGATTGTTGAGCGAACGGTTGAGAAAATCTTCGGCAAAAAGCCCTCGGCGGAAATTAATCCTGATGAGGTGGTAGCCATGGGCGCCGCTATTCAGGGTGGAGTGCTAAGCGGGGAAGTCAAAGACATCGTGCTACTCGACGTGCTCCCGTTAAGCCTTGGTCTGGAAACCCGCGGTGGGTTGTTTACCAAGATTATCGATCGGAATTCGACAATTCCTTTGCGTAACAGCCTGACGTTTACCACAGTGGTAGACAATCAAACGTCGGTAGAGATTCACATTTTGCAGGGCGAGCGCGAAGTTGCTCAAGGTAATCGCTCGCTGGGCAAGTTTGAGTTGGTTGGCATCCCACCAAGCCCGCGCGGTGTGCCGCAGATCGACGTTTCATTCGAAGTTGACGCTAACGGAATCGTATCTGTGTCGGCGCAGGACAAAGCCACCGGGCGTGAGCAGCAAATGCGTATCACCCCTACCTCAGGTCTGGCGCCGGATGAGATTCAAAGCTTGATCCAGGAGGCCGAAGGCTTTGCTGACTCCGATCGAGTCGCAAAGGAAATGGTAGTGCTCCGCAACAAGCTTGAGTCGCTTTTGCGCAATACTCAAAAGTCGTTCACGAAGTTTGGCGGTATGCTTTCGGCAAACGATCAGGAGATCGCGGATCGCGTCTTCAAAGAAGCAGAAGAAGCCAGTAAAAGCGATGAGCGCGACCCAGTCAACAAAGCCTTAACCGCACTCGAACGAGTTGCTTCTCAGCTAACCTCTGCCGTGATGAATCCCACCGCTGAACCTTCAAGCGGCACCGAGGAACCTGTTAACAAATAACCCTATTATTGATTCATAGAGATTAGAGAGTATAAGTCTGCAAATGAGTAAACGTGATTATTATGAAGTCCTGGGCGTGGCGCGAACTGCCACTGATCAGGAAATAAAGAGTGCATATCGAAGACTTGCCGTTCGTTATCATCCAGATAAAAATCCAAACGACGCGAGCGCGGAAGACAAATTCAAAGAAGCGGCGGAAGCGTACACCGTCCTTGCCGATTCGGATCAACGTCAGCGTTACGACCGTTTTGGTCATGCAGGAGTGTCGGGCGGTGCGAATCAGAGTTGGGGAGCCCCCGGCTTTGGCGGAATTGAAGATATCCTGGGAGATCTTTTCGGGTTCGGCGATGTTTTTGGCGCCGGCCGTCAGAGTGGACGCCGCACGGCAGCCCAACGAGGCGCGGATCTGCGTTACGACCTTGAGATCTCGCTCGAAGATGCTTTCAACGGCATGACCGCGAATCTGCGGATCCCGCGTCTGGAGACCTGTGAAACTTGTACCGGAAGTGGCGCAGCGCCGGGCACTCAACCGGAACACTGTAGCCAGTGTGCCGGCAGCGGTCAGGTACGTTACCAGCAGGGATTCTTCTCAGTGGCTCGCACTTGTCAGGCCTGTCGTGGCGCTGGTCGAGTGGTGAAGACCCCTTGCGAAGAGTGTCGTGGCGCTGGTCGCATCGAACGCGAGAAGCAATTAGAGGTCAGAATTCCAGCCGGAGTGGAGACTGGTTCTCGTTTGCGAGTGCAGGGCGAAGGCGAAGCGGGAACGCAGGGAGGTCCCTCGGGCGATCTCTACGTCGTTATCCATCTCGAGGAACATGAGCGGTTTGAACGACAAGGCAGCAATCTATACGCTTCGCTCCCGATAACTTTTGCGCAAGCGGCGCTTGGTGCAGATGTTTTCGTGGGCACAATCGATGGCGAAGAAAAGATCAAGGTTCCCAGTGGCACCCAAACAGGAACGGTGTTTCGCATCAAAGGCAAAGGCATGCCGGTCCTGGGAGGACGCGGCCACGGAGATATGTTCGTCTCAGTCAGTGTGGTAACTCCAACATCGTTGACTCGAGAACAGCGTAAGCTGCTGGAGCAACTAGCGATCGTTGAAAACAAGGATTTAGAAGACAAGGGTCTCGTGGACAAAGTCCGCGATATCTTTGGCTAGCCTTCTGAATCCCAGAGTGTAGTTTCAAAGAAATGGCGATCCACGAAACGACACGAAATCACGCAAAACTTTCTGTGTGACTTCGTCTTGCTAGTGGATCGTTTTAGTTTGCATCCAATCCACTCGGAGCATCCATGAGATATTTCCCAATCCTATCTCGCATTCCTCTCCTGCTGATACTTCTCATCGCCGCGTCCTGGCCAGTTGTAGCCCAGGACACAATGGACCGCTGGAAGACGTTTGATTTCAGCAAGACAACGCTGAAGTCAGCTGATATTGCCCGCGTTCCGTTAGAAGACTTAAAGCTGATGCGTGGCCTCGTGTTTGGTCGCCATGGCCGAGTTTTTAAAGATGCCGAAATCAAGATCTATCTCGAGGCGCAGGATTGGTATAAACCGAAACCCGACTTCAGCAATGCGATGCTCAACGACACCGAGCGTCGCAATCTCGACCTGATCCGTATTGCCGAAGCCAGTAAGCACACGACTGTGCAGCCGGGCGACATGCGCTACTGGCAAACTCGGCCGTTGACCGCGCGCAAGCTGGGAACTCACAGCGGGGCTGAATGGCTCGTTCTAAGATCCGAAGTCGAGGCAATTCATGGGAAGCGCTTTAGCGAACCGTGGCTGCAGCAATATTTCGATGAGCGTTACTGGTACAAAGCTGCTGATCGATACGATCCTAATCAGCTGACAGCAATTGAGCAGAAAAACCTGGAGGCCATCGCGCTTGCGCAAAAGAAGTCACGCAAGATTGCTTTGGCGCCAGGAGACATGGAGCTCTTTGAAGACAAGCTGATCACTCCTCAAATGCTTCACGGCCTGAGTCTGCACGAACTGCGACTGTTGCGTAATGAAGTCTACGCACGACACGGTCGTCAGTTTCAGGCGCCATGGCTTTCGCAATACTTTTACAGCCAGCCGTGGTACCAACCGAGCGACACATTCAAAGACGAAGATTTGTCAGGCAAAGACAAGCAAAACGTTGAAACGATCGTCGCTTATGAGAACAAGATCCACGATGACCTGAGCCGGAAGCCACTGACGAGGGCTCTGCTCGAAGGGTTGTTTGTGGAAGACGCTGGCAAGATGCGGCAGGAGATTTACGCGCGCCGCGGTAAAGTTTTCACAAAAGAGCCCTGGTTTCAGACTTACTTTGAGAGTTTTGCGTGGTACAAAGCCAACCCGGAGTTTACCGACGCGCAGTTAACTGAGGTTGAGAAACGAAACATCGCAACGATTGTCGCTTACGAGAAAAGGGCGGTGAGCGCGCAAAGCGTTATCGAGGGTTGATAAGGCCCACCCGGGTCTCGCGTGACGAGACCAAAAAAGTAAGCGGTAAGCAGCGTAGCGGGAAACTAATCGGGCAGAAGCTCGCTTCGGTCACTAACGGTTCATTTCCGTATCACAATCTATAACGTACCCCTGCTTGGCGTAAGGCTTCATCCTGGTTATCCAGGTTCTGAAGTCGGAGCGTCACATCGGCGTTTAAGTCAAAACCAGCACGTTCACCCGCCTCCAGTTTTACGGTTCCAGCAGCGGCGATCATGGCGGCGTTGTCGGTTGATAAGTGGCGCGAAGGGAAGAGCGCTGTGATATTCAAGCGTGCAGCGGTTTGACTTGCCGCTTCTCGTAAGGCGCCGTTGCAAGCGACTCCTCCGGCGACGATCAGGCTGCGGGGATTGTACTCTTGCGCAACTCGTTCAGTTGTTCCTACGAGTGATCGAATCACGACACTTTGAAAACTCGCTGCCAGGTCCTTTATTCCCTGAGACGGTTCTCCGCCGTTTGTCACTGGTTGCAACCCACTCTCGCGAACATGCTTGGTCACAGCAGTCTTTAACCCGCTGAAGCTGAAATCCGGCGAACCATCACCCATGCGTGGCAGAGAAAACTTCACTGCCTTCGGGTTTCCCTCGCGTGCGAGCTTTTCGATGATTGGTCCACCCGGATAACCGAGCCCCAGCAGTTTTGCGACCTTATCAAATGCTTCCCCGGCAGCATCGTCGCGAGTGCGTGCGATGACTTTGTACTTTCCCGGTTCGGGTATGAAGAAAAGATTCGAATGGCCGCCTGAAACAACCAGCGCCAGAGCGGGATACTCAACCGGCGGATTATCGAAAGCAACTGAGTAGATATGGCCTTCGATGTGATTGACTCCCACCAACGGCTTTCCTAAAGCGAATGCCATCGCCTTGGCGTAAGAGACGCCGACTAGCAACGAGCCAACGAGACCCGGACCTACCGTAACCGCAATCCCGTCTATCTGATCAGGTTTGATTTCAGCCTGCGTGAATGCCTCTTCGACAATTGGAACAATCTTGTCCAGGTGTTCGCGCGAGGCTAGCTCAGGCACAACACCGCCAAAGCGTTCGTGCAGCTTCACTTGCGAGGCAATCACGGAAGAGACAATTTCACGACCGTCGCGAACGACTGCGGCAGCGGTTTCGTCGCACGAAGTTTCGATTCCCAGAACGAGCATGTTTGAATTCTAGCAATGATGATCGAAGGAGGCGAATGACGCCCAGCCGGAACACAACAGACTAAGCAAGAGGAACTCTCGCTGGTCAGAACTGAGCCGAAATCTAAAGCGGATCATTCCCTCGCAGGTTGGGAAGGTGGACTTGTCCCCGCTCTTCGCCCCGTTTCCCACACCTGGTGAAGCGAGTTATGACATTGTCTGCACCGACGCTGGCGGTTCTGGGTTCGTTCATGGAATTGGAGACATGCGAGGAAGAGCGGGGACAAGTCCTCCTTCCTGACTGCGAGTTTCGTGGAGGAGGTCCTTCTCGTTCCAGGCTAGCGGGCGACTTGATAAAAGCTCAATGCTGAGTCGCCCTGTTTTAGCGTACGCGTTCGGGTCAAACTGCCAACTTCATCTTTCAGGAGATTCTTATGATGGTGTTCTACGATGAGCAGACCATCTTCACTAAGCAAACTAGAAAAATTCTCGCCGATGTATTCAAGCACGGGAAAGTAATCAAGGGCGTAAGGCGGGTCGAAGTAAACAATATCCCACGGCTCGATAGCCTTGCGGTCTTTGGTTCGCTTTAAGAATGCGACAGCGTCGGACTGTACGACTTCTGTTTCGTCTTCAGGGATCTGGCAGAGATCAAGATTAGACTCAATCAACCCACACATTTTCCGCGAGCGGTCGACTAAAGTGACATGCGCCGCACCGCGAGAAAGCGCTTCGATCCCAACCGCACCTGAGCCGGCACACAGGTCCAGAAATCGCGATTCAGGGACTCTTGATGCAAGCACATTGAACAGGGTCTCACGGAGACGATCAGACGTAGGCCGCACTTCCAACGAAGGCGGACTCTTAAGATTACGACCGCGATATTTGCCTGTGATTATTCTCAAAGGAATGCCATCCGCAGATTACGCTGATTTCGCAGATTACGAAAAACGCGTTGAGGCAATTTTCGATCAGATATCTTGAGTTCGATGTGTTGCCGCAATCAGCGTAATCCGCGTAATCTGCGGATGATCTACCCAATTGCGGCAAGTCCAAACCTCGGGTCCGACTTGATCCGCTTGATCATGGCGGCAGTTTCGGGGTGCTTCTCGGTTTTGTTCAAATAAAAGTCTGCCTCTTTACGTGCAACTTCAAGTACTCGCTGATCTCGCACAATGTTGCCCACGCGAAACTCCGGTAACCCCGACTGTTTTGTCCCTAGCAGTTCACCCGGCCCGCGCAGTTCAAGATCCTTTTCGGCAATGACAAATCCATCATTGGTCTTGGCCATGATACCGAGTCGTTCTTTGGCCACACTCGTTTTCTTGTCGGTCGTCAGCAGAATGCAATAGCTCTTCTCGGCGCCGCGGCCCACGCGCCCTCTCAATTGATGAAGCTGAGACAAACCAAATCTTTCAGCATGCTCGACGATCATGAGCGACGCATTAGGCACATCGACACCAACCTCGATCACTGTGGTTGAGACCAGAATCTTTGTTTCGCCAGCCACAAATCGGCGCATGGCCTCTTCTTTTTCGGCAGCTTTCATCTTGCCGTGCACTAATCCGACCGTAAATTTTGGGAATACTTTATCCCGCAAGTACTCATACCTTTGCGTGGCATCCTTGAGATCCATCTTCTCAGACCCTTCCACCAGCGGGTAAACCACGTAAACCTGCCGTCCAGCTCGCACCTCGCGATCGATCAGAGCTTTGACTTCAGTACGTTGTTCTTCTCCAAAGATTCGCGTCTCGACGGGTGTTCTGCCCGGAGGCATCTCATCGATGACCGACACGTCGAGATCCCCGTAAATCGTCATCGTCAAGGAACGGGGAATCGGAGTCGCTGTCATAACCAGCACGTCGGGGTTCAATCCACGCGCGCGCAGTTCGGCCCTTTGCATCACGCCAAAGCGATGTTGTTCGTCGATCACCGCGAGCCCAAGGTTTTTGAATGAAACCGATTCCTGGATGAGCGCATGAGTGCCAACAACGGCGTGAATCTCGCCCGACGCGAGCTCGACGTGTAGCTTTCGCTTATCGGCGCCACGAAGTGAGCCAGTAAGCAACTCGATTCGATAGGGCGACTTTGCTAGAAGTTTCTTGATGTTGCGCCCGTGCTGCTCGGCGAGAATTTCGGTGGGAGCCATCAGAGCCGTTTGATAACCGCATTCCATCGTCGCCAGCATCGCAATGACGGCAACGATTGTTTTGCCGCTGCCTACGTCACCCTGCAAGAGGCGATTCATTGGTGCACTCGATTGCAGATCCTTGAAGATATCTTTGACTACGCGGCGCTGGGCGTTGGTTATTTTGAAAGGGAGAACCGAAGCTATCCGCAGCTTCATCGGCCGATCGATCTGGATCGACGACGCCTTCGTTTCCTTTGTTCGTTTACCTCGTTTGAGCGCTACTCCCAGGGCGACCCAGAAAAAGTCTTCAAAAATCAAACGTACATGCGCCGGACTTCGTGCCTGCTCATAAAGTACGAGCTTTGTATTCTCGGGAGGGAAATGAATAGCTCGGATGGCCTCGGACTTCGAGATCAACTTTTGTCGAAGACGCAAATCTGCGGGTAAGGTTTCGGGAATCGAAGCGTCAGGAAGCAAAGACAGCGCCGCGTGGATGATTTCGCGAATTCGTTTCGAGTTGAATTGGCCAAGCTTACGATAGATAGGTACGCGCCGGCCCGTGTGAATCAGAGCAAGTTCCGGATCGTTGCTGTCTTCTTCGTCGAGACCTTCCTCATCCTGCTCGGGCTCGGGCGAGGTTGAAGCGGCGTCTGCTCTTGCCTGGGGAAACGGCAACATCTCGAGTTCGTCGGCGGGCTTGTGAAGTTGTAGAGCAAAGGTTGCGCGACGGCCGTCCCATTCCCACTTGCCAAACGTCATGAAGCGCGCGCCTTGCGACAAACGCTTCTTGTAATAGTCGACGATCTCATGAGCGTGCGCACCAGAAACGAACCACCAGACCATCACTGGCCGTCCGCTCCTTTGAGGATCTGTGGCACTGACTTCAAATATGAACAACTTTGACCCGCCATACGAACGTTTACTTCTCACCTGATAGCCGCCGGCAATTTTCACCTCTAACTCAAGCGAAGCCTCCATCCCTTCAGACAACTCGCTTATTCGCGCCGGATGCGAGCGATCCTCGTAACGCATCGGAAGGTAAGAGATCAGATCTTCAACTGTGGATTCTTTTTGCCTGAAGTGATTTGCCAGCGAGAGCGCCAGTTTGTGCGAAAGGGTTGGTCCGAGTCGGGCGATGCCGTAGTGATACAGATCGACAACCGGAGTGCTGAGGCTAAATGGGGCCGGCATTGGCCGCGATCATAGCATAGTGGTTTTCCGCCGCTGAGGCTGCGGTTCTTCATTCTCCAGCGTCGGACATACAATAAGTGTTACTAGACGAAACGAGGGAGTAATCATGAGCGAGGAGCAACTTTCCGGGGCCACAATAAAGCGATTGAAGGATGTTCGAACCGCGATGCTGCATCTCCATAAGACACTACTCGATTATGAGCGGCTGGCTTATGAGCGCGAACACGGCAAGATAGGCAACAGTTATGAGTACCTTAATCTGGTAATGCACAATCCGTCGTTCGCATGGTTGCGACAGCTCTCCGAGCTAATTGTGCAAATTGATGAGCTGCTTGATGCGAAGGAACCTGCGAGCGAGGATGCAGCGGCAGCCATGGTCGACCAGGCGCGAGTACTCCTGACCCCAAATGAAGCAGGGCCTGAGTTTCAACAAAAGTATTTCTTGTCAGTGCAAGATTCGCCGGAGGTGGTACTGGCGCATGCGGAGTTTGCGAGGATCTTGGGTCCTGGCCGTCTTTCCAAAGAGGTGCATTAGGCGGACTTGCAAAGATCGGTACAGAACCGGACCGGGTCGATCTTAGCGCTTACGACGCTGCAAGGCAGTCAATGAAAAACGGATCACGAATAATTCGTGATCCATTTTTGCTCTGATGAGTGTATGTACGCGACTAGTTCGTCGTGGCCTCGCTTTTGGCGCAATGCTGTTCAAAAGCGTTCGTGAGGTCAGCTGCCACTTGCGAAGCGTCTCTTCCCTCAATTTGCCGGCGCTCCATCATCCAAACCAGCTTTCCATCTTTCAACAAAGCGATCGACGGCGACGACGGCGCATAGCCAGTAAAATAGCTTCGAGCTTTCTCGGTGGCTTCAATGTCTGCCCCAGCAAACACGGTCGCGACCTTGTCAGGCCTGACGCTATTTTGCAACGCCCGCGCGATCCCCGGCCTTGCTTTGCCAGCCGCGCAGCCGCAAATAGAGTTAACCACTACCATCACGGTGCCGGTGCTGTCCTTGAGGGCCTCATCGACCTGCTCCGGCGTCCTAAGTTCCTCAACCCCAATTCGCGTCAGTTCCTCGCGCATCGGTCTAATCATTAGTTCTGAATACGGCATCTCTAAATCTCCTCAACCTTTGAAAATATGGTCTTGATTATAGCACCCTGAGCTGAGAATGCCCGGGTAGCCTGGATCAACACCTTGGAGTGCGCCGCCTTGTCGGCGCTTTGGTCGCGCGGAGGCTCCGCGCCGCGCTGTCGCACATATGACTTATTGACCCCTCGCGAAGCCTTTTGGTTCATCAAGCTGCGACACGGTCGCAGCTGACCAAAGCGCCGACAAGGCGGCGCACTCCAAGGAGTTGAGCTATTCGACGGTTATGCTTGAACGGATCGCTCGAAACTTCTGATCGCTGATTCCTCGCACCATCATTAAGTGCTCTGCACGTCTGAATGCGCCGAATTGTTGACGATGCGACACAATTCGTTCTGCAACGACCTTGCCAATGCCTGGGAGTTTTTCGAGATCGGCTGCGGAGGCAGTGTTCACGTTAATGCGCCCTCTGCCGTTTGACTCGGCCGCATTCGGTTCCACTCGCGGAGACGGATCACGCGGCAGGGTGATGCAACCACACCATGAGATCGTGACAATGATCAGCATCATGCCGAGCAATGAAGATCTCTCGATAGGGAGACTCTGTTTCACGTATGCAAATTACTCTTTAATAACGGCTTGTGGCGTTGCCGCTGAAGTGTGCACTTTGCTGGAAGTCCAGCATTTTCAGAAACTTCGTATGTTTTATAAGTCGATGTCCACAGACTTTTCCACAGTTAGCGTGGAAAATATGGCGAAAGAGTTTCGTGCTCGAGTAGACGCAACTCGACCGAAACGATCAAAAAAAGGTTAGCGGGTTTTTAAGGGTGACTTAGTGAGGTTCGAGTTACGAGCTGACCTAAAACTATTCTTCAACGCTGCCTGCTTCATCCCATTGCGCGATCATTTCATAAGCTCTGCCGAGGACGGGCCGAGGTCTGGATCCGTCGGCTTGGCCGATCAATCCTTCACGCTCCATCAAATCGAGGATCGCGGCAGCTCGACCATACCCGATTCGCAAACGCCGTTGCAAAACAGAGGTTGATGCTCGTTTCATTTCGACGCAGATGCGCAGGGCTTCTTCAAAGAGTTCGTCGTGGTCTCCATCGCTGGCTTCCAAACCGAGCGCCTCTTCTTCTGACTGCGTAATCGTCTCGTCGTACTGTGGCTGACCCTGGGCTTTGGAGTGCGCGACGATCTTCCCGATCTCCGACTCGTCGACGTACGCACCGTGCACGCGGATTAGGCGTGAAGTACCAGGCGGAAGGAACAACATATCTCCGCGGCCGAGGAGGTGTTCCGCACCGTTTGTATCGATGATTGTTCGCGAATCGACCTTCGATGAGACGCGGAAGGAAATTCGGGAAGGGAAGTTCGCTTTAATTAGTCCCGTTATTACATCCACAGACGGTCGCTGCGTAGCCAGCACGAGGTGGATCCCGACTGCGCGGGCCATTTGTGCGAGACGGGTGATGGATTCTTCAACCTCTCGTCCGGAGGTCATCATCAGGTCTGCCAGTTCATCGATGATGATCACGATGTACGGCAGTGGCTTGTGCGGTTCGCCCTTGTCGTCATACTCCTTGACGAGATTTCGGCGCATGATTTCATTGTTGTAGCCGTCAATGTTACGAACGCCCCAGCCCGCAAGATCCCGATACCGGCGTTCCATCTCCGACACAGCCCATTTCAATGCGCGAGAGGCTACTTTCGGATCCGTGATGATTGGTGTCGAAAGATGGGGAATGTCCGCGTAAAGACCCAATTCCAGTCGCTTCGGATCAATCAGGATGAACTTAACTTCGTCTGGCCTCGCTCGATAAAGAATCGAAACAATCAGCGAATTCACACCGACTGATTTGCCCGCGCCAGTGGTGCCGGCAATCAGCAAGTGAGGCATCTTCGCCAGATCCGCCACGTAGTTGAGCCCGTCGATCGTTTTTCCAAGCGCAATCGTGAGCTTTGAACTGGATTCACGGAAAGCACGAGACTCAATCACCTCGCGAAGAAAGATCGTTTCGCGGCGTGGATTCGGCACCTCGATTCCGACGTGAGGCTTTCCGGGCATTCGATCGATGCGAATGGATTCAGCCTTGAGTGCCAAACAGAGATCGTCTACGAGAGAAACTACCCGCGAGTACTTCACACCGGGATCAGGTTTAAATTCGTAGGTTGTTACTACTGGCCCGGGGCAAATGTGTTTGATTTGGCCTGTAACGTTGAATTCTTTGCATTTTTCGGCGAGCCGCGTCGCTAGGCCAAGCAGCTCGTTGTCGGCCTGTTCGCTGGGCGGTGGGGCCTCATTCAGGAAATCCAGTGGCGGCATCGAATAGTCGGTATAAGAAACACGACGTGATCGGTCTGCGTCGAATGGCAGTTTGCCAGTAGCCGGCGCTTCAGCTTTGGTTCGCAAAACTGACGCGCCCTTAACCATCTCTTCGAGTTCTTCTTCCTCGTCATCCATGACGGCGGATTTGCTACGGGAACCGGGAGCAATAGAGCGTCGGGGGCGACCTTCAATTCCGGCGGCGCCACTCAATCCAGCGCCTGCGGCTGCGGCTCGCATTGGTTCGGCGGAACCAGCAACTGTTTCTGTGGCCATAGACATGCGAGCATCGCCGCGATTGATGGCCGTTGGCTCAATCGTGGTCGTACCTTCCTGCATTAGTTGAGCAATGCGTTCTTCAGGCGATAGGTCTGCGGCTTCGAGGGTGGCATCGCGGAGAGCGGCACGAGTTGCGAGTTGTTCGGCCTTGAGTAAGTCACGCTGTTCCTTCCGCAATCGTGACTGCTCCGCACGGTCTGCGCGCCACGCTTTGAACCGTGCTGGGATTTCTCGAATAAAAGCAAAGCGACTTCCAATGGTGTGGGCAATAAGCTTGCAAAACTCTACAAAAGAAAAATCTGTGGCGAGTATCAGGCCCGTCGCTGCCATCGCGATTAACATAACGGTAGCGCCGGCCGTATTGAGGCCACTCGCCAATCCGCGTGATATCAGGGTTCCTAGCAGTCCGCCGGGCTGAACGCTGGTATCAAAGACAGGCTTAAGATTGGAAATGGAAAGCAGAGCCGCGGCTGAGATCGTCAGAATGATCAGACCGAGCACTTTGTAGATTGGGGCACGGAAACTGCGCGTCTTGAAGCGACTCCAGGCAGCCGCAAACAAGAGCAAAGGAAGCAGGTAGGCGGCCAGGCCTATTGACTGTAGCAGCCCAGCGGCGACGTTCGCTCCGATAGCTCCTGCCCAGTTGCGTGTTTCGGCTTGACCTGCGGAGTTCCAGGACGGATCGCTGGGATAGAAGGCTGCAGAGACGAGGCAAAGCGTTAGCAGCAACCCAACAGCGAGCAGCAAAATGGCCAGGATCTCATTGCGTCGGCTATTTCGTGGAGTCAGTATTCTGGGTCTCTCCTCAAACTCGGTAGTTGACATCGCTACTCCGAAAGTCAGGACGTGAAATGATCCCGAAGCGACAAACTATGCCGCTTTCTTCGCTAGTAAGAACGCCTTTATGAAATCGTCAATGTCACCGGCCAGGACTGCGTCAACATTCCCTTTTTCTAGCTTGGTGCGCGTGTCCTTAACCAACTGATAGGGAGCCAGCACATAACTTCTGATTTGCGAACCGAATGAAATGTCGGCTTTGTTAGCTTCAAGTTCGGCAGTCTCAGCTTTTCGCTTTTCCAGTTCCAATTCATATAGACGCGACCGCAGCACTTGCATCGCTACCGCGCGATTCTGATGTTGTGAACGCTGATTTTGGCATTGCACCACGATGCCGGTGGGAAGATGTGTGATGCGAACCGCTGAGTCAGTTGTGTTGATGTGCTGGCCGCCGGCGCCTGTCGCTCGATAGGTATCTACACGCAAATCTTTGTCGTTTACCTCGACTTCTATGTTTTCGTCGATCTCCGGATAAACGAATAGTGAAGCAAACGATGTGTGGCGACGGGCGGCCTGATCGAAGGGAGAGATGCGAACTAGCCGGTGAACGCCGGCTTCGGCTGCTAACAAGCCGTAGGCATATTCGCCTTCCACTCTGAAAGTTACTCCTTTGAGTCCGGCTTCTTCCCCAGGCTGATAGTCAATGATTTCAGTCTTAAATTCCCGTTGTTCAGCCCACTTCAGATACATGCGGAGCAGCATTTCTGCCCAATCTTGAGATTCAGTCCCACCAGCCCCGGGGTGGATCGTGCAAATGGCGTTGAGCTGGTCATTATCACCACCCAGCAGCATCTCAGTCTCGGCAACGCTGAGTTCGTGTTCCAGATGTTCGACAAGACTGCGGAGTTCCTTTAGGGATTCCTCGTCTTCCTCAGCAAATTCAAACAGCACCCCAGCATCGCCAATTCGAGTCTCAAAGTGTTCTTGCCGCTCGATTTTCTTTTCCAGCAAACTCCGCTTTTGCAAAAGCTTTTGCGCCGCTGTTTGGTCGTTCCAAAAGTCAGGCGCCGATGCTTGAACCTCGATTACCTTTAATTCATCTCTGCCTGAAGCAACATCAAAGAAACCTCCCGAGCTGCTCAACACGCTTGCGCAAGTCCTCGTAAGGCGCTCTTAAATCCTGAATTGATAACGTCTCCAACATTTATCCTCCAAAAAACCTAAAGCCGTTGCTTCGTCGTTGTGCGGCCGAATTTCGCAAATGAAAGAATTAAGATGATTAGGGTCAGCGCACCACAGATCATCGCGAATAAATCACCATGCCTGGCATAGAACGTCGGTGGATGAGTGGTTGCATTTACTTTCCAAATCCGGACGTCCTCCTTAAACGGTACGGTAGCGTCTTTTACTTCACCGTTGGGAAGAATCAGCGCTGTTATGCCAGTGTTCGTCACTCTCAACACCGGCCGATTATTCTCCACGGCCCGGAAGACTGCATTTGCCAGATGTTGTCGCAACACCGCCGTCGGACCCAGGTAACCATCGTTCGAGATGTTGACCAGCACATCGGCTCCGTCATGCGCAAACTGACGCGGGATGTTTGGATATGCAGACTCTATGCATATGAATACCCCGATGCGCACATTACCAACCGTCATCAAGGGGTAATTCGTTCCCGGCGTGAAGTCGCCGACGATACCTCTTATCAAACCCGCACCCGGTAACCACTGAGGGAGCGGAACATATTCGCCAAATGGCAGCAGGCGAATCTTATCATATTGGGAGACGAGGCTACCTTGTTGATTTACGAGCACAGCGGAGTTGTAAATACCTTCGTTTGGTGCAGCTTCCTGCGAGTTCAGGAGTATTGACGTTTGATGAAGCTCGGCAAACTGCTTGAGTCTTTCGCGGAGGAATGTGTCTTTGCCGTAAGTGAAGTTCATTGGGGACTCGGGCCAGACGAGTAGTCGCGGAGATCCATCATTCTCGAGACCTGCTAATGCCGCTGCACTCATTTCGAAGTGCCTGGTGTTGAGGCTTGTCATTTCCTCAGTCGACTTAACCAGCGACATGGGTACGTTGGGTTGGATCGCCACGACAATCGCATCACCGGGGGCTGATTGAAGTGGAGGCACGCCTCGGTCGGTCAGCAGAACCACGGCGCACACAATAAGGAGCAGTAATGCTGACACAGCCGTTGCTCGCAGACGGTTCTTGATGACTACGTAAGCACTCAGGGCGTTGACCATCACAAGCACAAATCCAACCGCGTACACGCCGCCATAACGAGCGACTTGAATAAGATTTGTTTGGAACGCCAGCGAATATCCAATCGCGTTCCAAAGCTGGCCGGTGACTCCTAGACGCATCCATTCCATGGAGGCCCAGATGATTGGTGCGAGTAGTAGGGCTATATGACCCCAACTGCGAACGGCGCGGGCAAGTATTACTAAAAAGAAACCGGGGAAGAGACCTAGAACAATCGCTCCTGGCGCGAGCATCGGATAGGCGATCCAGGCAGGGATCCCGCCAAAGTGAATCATCGAATAGGTTAGCCAGTAACAGGTACCGTAAAAGAAGACTGATCCGAACAGCCAGCCCACGAAAAAAGCAGGCCATGGCCGCATACCTCTCCCAACCAGAACCAGGAGTGGCACCAGGGCGAACCACGCCAGAAACCACAGATCGAAATTTGGAAACGAGATGATGAGAGCCGTTGATGACACCAAGGCGATTACACACTGAACGCCGGAAGGAAGCCGCGGAGAAATCCAGCTCTTGAATCGAGTAAACGTATTTGGCGAGCTAACTGAGCCAGGTTCGGACCGGGTGCGTGGCATTCTCGCGCGAGTTTACCAAAACAGCGATCGACGACCTATCGATTCCATGGAACCACTTCTAGACTTATTTTGAACCCAGTAAAAAATATTTCCTGGATTGGGGGTATCGGTCACGAATCCGCCTCCAAATCCTGTGGAAACTAGTCAAAAAGACAGAAAACGTCACCGGGAGAGTGACAAAATTCGTCGCAGATTGAACGATGCTTATTTTCACGGAATACCGACCGATTGCTACAGGCCGTGGGGTAAGTGCAGCAAAACGGAGAATTGACGGGTTTCGAAATAAACAGGGGCTCAAAAGTAGGAGAACCCAGTCATTGCTGACTGGGTTCCAGTTTCGGAAGGAAGCACTGAAGGGTTGCTCGGCGGGTGGCTGGCGCAGCGGCAGGCGGCGCTCAGAGAAGTGATGGCGGCGGGGGCACTTTCAACCTTTACATTGGTCTTCCGTGCGTGCCGGTTCTACCTAGAGCACACCCCGTGCCATAGAAAAGATTTTTATGGAATCGCGGAATGATTGGACATTAAGAAGGAACTTGATCCCACAATCGGTCACGAGGTGTTTGCAGATTTACTTCTAGTTCAAAGTGAAAGAAACGAGGAGCCCAAAAGTAGGAGAACCCAGTCATTGCTGACTGGGTTCCAGTTTCGGAAGGAAGCACTGAAGGGTTGCTCGGCGGGCGGCTGGCGCAGCGGCAGGCGGCGCTCAGAGAAGTGATGGCGGCGGGGGCACTTTCAACCTTTACATTGGGTCTTCCGTGCGTGCCGGTTCTACCTAGAGCACACCCCGTGCCATAGAAGAGATTTTTATGGAATTCCAGATTGATTGGACTTAAGAAGCCGAGTGCCAAACGATCTAATCGGCGGTCACGATCAGGAGATGATCTCGCGCGTCGATTATCCGAACTCGGGCAGGAGCAGCGATCAATGTTCCGTCGGAGCTTCGAGCACGCCAGAGTTCACCGCGAACTACGACCGCACCTTCGGGATTGAGGTCATTGGCAACCTCGCCCAGCTCACCGATTAGTTTCACTTCTCCCATCGCTGAATTCTTATGACGATAGAGAGCGATGACTATGAAGAGCGCCGCGAGTGCGCAAGCTCCAAGAATTATGATGAGAAGGACGAGCTTCACCAGAAGTAATGAAAGTAAAAGAGGCAACTCTCCGGTAGAGACTTGCCTCAGGTCTAAACGTGATGGTGGGGCTTTAATTCTTGCCCATAGTCACCTGCCGTTGCAGTGCAATCGCTTCCTGGTTATTGGAATCGATCGTCATCGCACTCAACGCATACTTCGTTGCTTCGCCACGATCTCCGCGTTCGAGAAAAATTCTGCCCAACAGGATGTGAGCATCGATCAACTTGGGATCCCAGAATATGGCTGTCTTGAGTGCAGCAATGGCTGCCTCCTGATCGCCGCGGCGTTGATTAATACGCCCGCTAAGCAGGTAAGCCTCAGCATTTGTGGGTTCCATCATTACGACGCGGTGCAGCTCGGGCAAGGCTTCGTCATCCCGACCCTCCTGATATAGATTACGAGCCTTAGCCAGAAGATCCTCAGTTCCTGTGCTCGGATTTGTGCTCTCGGCAATTTTTCTGGCCAGATCCGAAACGTCATCACGATTCAAGACGGCACGCATTCGTGTGGAAACATTTCCGACTGTCTGCGACTTTTGCCATTCCGTTTGCCATTTAGCGTAAGTTGGCAGGAACCGGCGGGCCTGATCGTCGGCAGCGCTGGCGGTTTCGGTCTTGCCGATCTTCTCGAGGGACTTTGCGTAAAGGAAATACGCCTGACCGTCTCTCTGATCAGCAGCCAGAACTGGTTTCAGCTGATCTCCGGCCTCGCTGTACTTACCTGACAAGAACAGCGCGAGCGCGTAGTTGAAGTGGACCATCGTATCGTCAGGAGCCGACTCAGCAGCACGAGCGAGAAACGAAGTGCCCTGCACCAGCAATCTGGTTCGTTCCTCTTCCTTCTTCTCTTCGCGAGCTGCTTGCACCGCCACCGCTCCAGCATTGTTGTAAACACCAATTAACGGAACCTCTGAGGCAAGCGGTACCAGTGAAGCCAGTGCACGGCCGAGATCACCCATCTTTGAATAACCAAGTCCGGCATAGAACGCCGACTCGACGTAATGTGGATCTTTCTTTTGCAGCTTAGTGAAATACTCGGTAGAGTCTTTCCACTTCCCGTCGAGCATATAGAACCGCCCTAACTCAAATGCGGCCTGCGGATAAGTAGCTCCGCCGTTTGCTTCGGCGTAGTAGTGCAAAGCGTTTTTAAGATAGTTTGATCGTTTGGAATCTCGTTCAGGAAGTTGCACGCCTTTTACGAATGCCTCGAAAGCCTTCTGCGGAACCTTGGTAGCTTCCTGAACCAACTGATTCTGCGAGAAGGGAAGAGCCTTATCCCGCTGATAAAGAATGTAGTAGGCGAGCTGACCTTGAATCTTTTGCAGGTCCGTAAGTGGTCCGCCAAAATCAAACTGTCGAGTGGCCCAACTTCCGTCAAGCATCTCGCCAAGCGTTCGACCCTCGTTGACCTTGATGACGCGCGCGGTTAGTTGGACATAGGCTTCGACACTCGACTTATCCTTCTCTTTGCTTTCTTCGGGCGCGGGAGTCACCGAATAGGTGCCGATGACTATCATGGTCGCCTTCGCGTCACGGGCAAGTTTGATTGCCGTAGCTCTCGATGGAATAACGGTTTCGGGTAACCGAAGACGTTGATACGCGAGCTGGCGCTCATCACTAGACACCACCAGCAGTCCAGGTTTGTTCAGTAGATCCGCAAGGGAATCGGCAAAGCTTTCACCCACCCAGTTATATTCTCGACGACTTGAGGTGTTCTCAAACGGCAGGACCATAACCACGTCAGCATTGCCCTGTGCGAAAACGCTCTGACCGGGCACGGAATAGATCGCAGCCACCAGTATTAGAATAAAAACCACTCGCAAACTTATTAATCCGCTTCTAGATGTACTCATTTACGCAAATATCCCAACAATTCTAAGCAATTTCTTCAATCGACCCCGACTGTGATGCCTTCAATATACCAGCGGTTGGTCTTGGGCGCACACGACTCAAGAACCGGCCCGGGGGGTGAAACGGGCTGACGTTGTCCAATCCAAAAAGAAACGGCCGAATCTCGTCGGCCGTTTCGAATCTACTTTTGGATTGATCCTTACTGCATTCCAGCGGTATCGTCTCCGGCCACCGAATCGGCCAGCATGATTCCGTCCGCCAGCATAATCCCGTCAGCTAGCATAATCCCATCGGCCAGCATGATTCCGTCTGCCAACATGATTCCGTCAGCCAGCATGATTCCATCAGCGAGCATAATGCCGTCCGCCAACATTATTCCGGTTGGGCAAAACACGGAACCTCTTCCCAATGCACCACCGTCACTGGTCATTAGGTAATCGCCGATCGTGAGGTTACCTGTCCACATGCGGGTGTTAAGGCTTTGCGTGTTGAATGACTCGGTGACTCCGTCACCCAGCGTATATCCCTTGCCGTAGCTCTTCTGGTACTTAAGAAGCAGATCCTTGCCCGTAACCACTCCGTGGTTCACCACTAAACCCTGAGCCCAGGAAAAACTGTGACTTGAGATAGTTGTCTGTGCGGCTGGTGCAGTTTGGGTCAGCAGCGGCGATCCGAGCGAAGGCGTCAATCCCAATAACTCGTTTCGCACAATTTTTGCGATTGCGACAGCTCCCGCAAGATTGAGCTGACCTGCGCCCTGTTCCAATGTGTTAAAGCCCGGCAGAGGCTGCGCGGTGTACATCAAGATCATCTTAACCATGTTTGGGGTTAGGTTTGGGTTTACTTCAAGCAACATGGCCACCGCGCCCGCCACAACGGGTGATGATACAGAGCTGCCACTAAGCGACATCATTTTCATATTTGTAGTCGAATAGTATTGCGTCGCCAGTTCAGGATGAGTTTTGACCAAGAGATTGTTAGCGGATTGAGCAGAGATGATTTTGTTACCAGGCGCCACGAGATCCGGCTTTAGCAAGTTGTCGTAGTGCCTGACACCCGAAAGGTCAGTGCTGAAACTGCGGGTTGGACCATGAGAACTAAACGTGGTGATCGAGTCTTCTTTGCGAGGATCAGTACCGTACGTGTTACTGGCTCCTACAGTGATTGCGGAGGGTTCGTTACCCGGACTGTGAATCCCGCCATAGACCTTCTGGCCGTTGGATAGCTTTCCACTGTTCCCCGCTGCTGCAATGACAACCACGCCGGCGTCGACCAGTTTTCGAACCGCCAGGCAGATAGGATCGTTTTTGTAGGAGCTGATTGCCGGTGTTCCCAAACTCATGTTTACAACTCGAATATTGTAGGTTTGGCGATTCGCCGCGACCCAGTCGAGGGCTTTCAAAACGCCGGAGACCGAGCCGACTCCCTTTGAGTTGAGCACGCGCAGGTTAACGAGGTTTGCTCCGGAAGCGACACCCTCAAACGTGCCGTTAGTTGGTGTGCCCACTCCAGCTGCGACCGCGGCAACGTGAGTTCCATGCCCGTACGGATCGTCGGTGCGGTTTTCGCCGGTAAAATCCTTGCTAAACCTAATCTTTCCGCTCTGGCTCGTGAACAGCTTGTGAGTGCTGTCAATCCCTGAATCAAGCACCGCAATGCTGACGCCTGATCCATCCAAACTATAGCTAAGTCCAAGCGCGTTCTTCTGCGCGCGTATCTGCTGGGCCCCGGTAGTGTTTGTTACATGTCCAAAGCTCTTAACTTCTGTGTCGAGAGAAACGTAAGACACCGAAGGATCAGAAGCGACGACGTCAGCCGAATCCGCCCTGACGTTGATGATGCTTAGATTGAGATTCGAAAGGGTCGCAACCAGTAGTCCGTTAACTGTCTGTAGCAGTGAACCAATCAGGCCGGCGGATGACGTAGGGGCAGACTGAACAATCAGTCGAACCGACGTGTCACCCTTGCCGGACTGAATCAAGGCGCGCAGGTCAGGCGAGACTTTGTCGACAGTGGTGGTGGCTGTAGTGTTTGCCTTGGTCCTAACGGGGCCAAGGACAATGAGACTGCAGCTAAGTGATAGCAGAATAGCGAATGCGGTGAGCTTGTTAGTGATTCGGGGGGCGATCATTGATTCTCCAGTGTTGTAGTGACAAAACACCACCGTCAGCGATAAAAGGAACTGCTGAAGACACAGAGCCCCGTGGGACGTCCGTGGTCCTTACTCGTTCGGAAACTCCCACTGCCATATCGACTTGTGATCGAGACAGGCTGGTAAGTGTGTGCCCGCTCCAGCTTTCGCGGAGAGAAGGCCTTTATCGCTGACGGTGGTGAATTAAAAGAGCAGCGCCCAAAATGCGAGCGCTCGTCCTTGGCGAGTGGTGTGCCAGCCGCTGCTATTAGTCGAAATTCAATATGGGCCAATTAAAATTGGGTTGGGCGAACTACTGGAAAATGTTGCCTGGCTTGGGCGTCCATTCTTGATGACCTTAAACTCATCAATCTGGTTGGCGGGTCGTCGAATTGAATGATGTGACGATCCTGTCCACAAGGCTTGGCCCGCTAACGGAACGCTACAGGACGAACGAAGGTCGACCGTTAGCCGCATTTTGGTGTGCCAGGTCCAAAGTATGGGCCGCTGCGGAATTTTTCTTAATCAGCTAAACTGAAATTCAATCAGCATTGATCTACGGTTAAGGGAGGAATCTCTACAGGTGCGTCTCTTTCAGTCGCTCGGAATAATAGTCGCATTAGTCTGCGGCGCTATCTTATTGCCTGAACCTGCAAAGCAAATCGCCAGCGTCCAGGCACAACAACCTTCACCGTCACCGAGTCCAAGGCCAACCCCATCACCCACCCCGGTGCCGTTGCCGCCGCCGACTGTGACGATCGACGACTACCGCGAGGCGGCCGGTCGGATCATCGGCGCAGCAGTCACAAGTGATCGAGCATACAAAAGGCTCGCGCACCTGACAGATCACATTGGCCATCGTCTTAGTGGTTCGAAGGGTTTAGAACGCGCGATTGAATGGGCTCTCGCTGAGATGAAGCAGGATGGACTTTACGGAGTGCGTGCGGAAAGGGTGATGGTGCCGCATTGGGTTCGTGGCAACGAGAGCCTCGAATTGCTTACGCCAGTCAATGCGAAGCTTTCTATGTTGGGCCTGGGTAACAGCATTGGCACTCCATCTGAAGGCATCACCGCTGAGGCAATCGTGGTGCGCAACTTTGACGAACTTGAGGCTTTAGGCGAGCGCGTCCGCGGAAAGATCGTTGTCTACAACGCTCCATTTACCAGCTATGGCCAAACAGTTGGATACAGACATGGCGGCGCTTCCCGCGCTGCTAAATACGGCGCGGTCGCCGCGCTGGTCCGATCGGTCACTCCTGTAAGCTTCCAGACGCCGCACACTGGTGGAATGGCTTACGACGAGAAGCAACCCAAGATTCCTGCCGCCGCCATCACCATAGAAGGCGCCGAGTTATTGCAACGTATGAATGACCGTGGTGAACATCCGACGGTGCGGCTCAAGATGGACGCCAAGTTCTTACCCGACGCCGAATCCGCAAATGTTATTGCTGAAATCAAAGGTTCCAAGAAACCAGACGAGGTCGTACTCGTAAGCGGCCACTTTGATTCGTGGGACGTTGGTCAAGGAGCACACGACGATGGGGGCGGTTGCATCATCGCGTGGGAGGCCGTCAGGCTCTTGAAAGAACTGGGACTCAAGCCTCGGCGCACAATTCGGGTAGTGCTTTATACAAATGAAGAGAACGGACTCCGCGGGGGTATCGCATATCGAGACGCGCATAAAGCGGAACTCTCGAAACACATACTTGCGATTGAGTCAGATTCGGGTGTTTATCGCCCGGAAGGGTTTGGACTGGCCGCAGCGGCGTCGCCACAGGCCCGTGCCAATCTCGTGGAAGTAGTAAAACTGTTATCCGGTATTCGTGCGGATCGCGTAGCTGCAGATGGTGGCGGTGCAGATATTGGACCAATCATGCGTGAAGGTGTCGTAGGCGCGAGTCTCGACGTTGATAGCGCACGCTATTTTGATATTCACCATACGGCGTCTGACACGCTCGACAAGATCGATCCTCACGATCTGGCGCTTTGCATCGCAGCGATGGCAGTCGTGGCATACACCGTAGCCGATATGCCGCAGGATCTGAGTGGTACTTCGCGTTAGAGTGCAAAAGAGCTTCTGAACTGAAGCCTCTCCTTGGAGTGCGGCGGCCCGGCACCGCTTTGGCCGACCTCGCAACACTCTAAAGCCAGTTGAATTAAGAAATAGCTCACTCGTAGGGCAGGGGTGGCCAAAGCGCCACCAGGCTGGCGCACTCCAAGGAGAAGACTCAAGCGCAGAACGGTACCACTCTCCGTCATCCCCTCCTTTTATTCTATTTTGAAGATGATTCACCAAACAAAGTGGCTTTGCTTTGATCTTCTTCAAGAGTTTGGTTACGCTTCCTAGCCCCGATAAATCATCTCTCCCGACGAAAACAAGGAATGCTCACAAGCCATTCCCCTACACTCTTGAAGGAGATAAGTATGCGCATTAATCAGAGTAAGAAATTTCCAGCATTTGTCCTCGTTGCCGGCATTGTTCTGTTAACGGCTGTCATGCCCCTGGCCTATGGACAAAGCACCACACAATCGGGGAGTCAGCGACCCGTTCAATCAGTTCCGAATGGCGCGAAACTAAAATTTAAAGGTGTGGTGATTAATCGCGACGCCGATACCTTCACAATCCGTGATCGTAATCGTACAGATTACAGGGTGCTCATCACTGACAGAACCAGCATCAAGACCCACGGGGGCTTCCTTCGTAGTGGCAAGAAATACCCTGTCACTGACATTCTGCGCGGGCTGATTGTCGAAGTCGAAGGTCGCGGCGACTCACAGGGTCAGCTGATGGCTGAGAAGATTAGATTCGACGAATCCGACATGCGCGCGGCGATTACTTCAGACACGCGTGTTACTCCGGTCGAGGAGAACCAGCAGCGCATGGCCGGACAGATGGACGAGCTCTATGCAGTTGCCGCCGAAGCCAGGAAGGAAGTTAGTGAGGTAAAAGAAACGGTTGCGGCTCTCGACGATTACGATGTGGGCCAAACTGTCGCAGTAAATTTCAGAGTGAACAGTGCAGTTCTTTCACCTGAAGCGAGAAGACAGCTTGACGAATTCGCAGCCACGGCTTCGACTTCAAGAGCCTTCATGATTGAGGTCGCCGGACACACCGATTCAACCGGTGGTGAAACGAAGAATTTCCGGCTAAGCCGCGCGCGCGCCGAGGCGGTAGTACAGTATCTGGCCGTGAATCACAAAATCCCGCTGCGTCGCTTTATCACGCCGATGGGCTTTGGCAAGACGGAAGCAGTAGCAGAAAACACAACGGCGAGCGGACGTGCGCAAAACCGTCGCGTGGAAGTGAAGATGCTTATTAATCGAGGCATGAGCCGGAATGTACCGGCGGCTCAACCCTAAGCCGGATAGCTTCGATATCGACCAAGTAGGGGCGGCACGCGTGGCCGCCCCTCTTTATTTTTTACCTGTCTGGAACCATTCGACCTTGCTGGCCCCCCGGGCGGCGTGATAATTTTCGCCCAACTCGACCCAACACCTCGCACGTGGATAGGCATCGACCTCTAACCCAGAAGGAGGATTACATGCGCAACCATCCCAGATCAGCACTAGTAAGCGTCAGCATTTGTCTCGTGTTGTTGCTCGCACCCGCGCTCGCTGGTGCAGGCGCTCCAGTCATAGAGGAGTTTGACACCGTTGCGAACAACGAGGTCTTCGCAAATTGCGGCGACTTCTTGATCATTGCAAACGGCGCCGGACATTCTCGGTTAACCACTTATTTCAACCGCGACGGCCAGCCCATTCGAGTTCAGTTCCATGGTCATTACAGTGGCACCTTGACTAACTCGATCACAGGTGCATCCCTCGTCGATTCTCCATCCGTGGCGAACATTACCTTCGACTTGATTAATGGAACGCAGACCAACGTCGGTCCATTTTTCAATATAACCGTACCGGGCCAGGGAAACGTCTATTTCCAGGTTGGACGCATTGTCTTCGACGGAAATGGCCCACCGGTTTTCATCGCCGGGCAGCAACCCCCGCCACCGCAAACCGTGGCGATACTTTGCCAGGCTCTTCAATAGCGGCCTACTGGAAGCGATGTCATTAACACCGTGGCTTGAGTCACTAGCGGTGGAAAAGAACGATCCACGAAGTGACACGAAACATCACTAAGAGAAGTTTTGGATGTTTCGTGTGGTTTCGTGGATCGTTCGTTTTGCAGCAAACATTCGAAGGCGAACGCCCGCTTACGGAGTCGGCGACTCTTATAAGGGCCACCAAACCCACTTTTGGGGTCGACTCAAGGAGCGGGGCGCTACTACCATCACAACACAACATTAGGCCACCGAGGTTTTGACATGAGGAAGCTGGTCATTTTCATTCTAGCCCTGACGGTTTCAGGCACGGTCTCTTCGCCGAAAGCAGATAGCCAGGTCACCTCTCACAAAGCCCTCGAGCCGGTTCGCATCGGTATCTTCCTGTCTTTGACTGGCGCTACCGCAGACTATGGTGTGTCCGCGTTGAACTCATTCAAGCTTGCCACCGAAGAAGTAAATCTCAACGGAGGCATTGGTGGGCGGCCAGTGCAGTTGATCATCGTCGATGACCACTCAAACACGATCGAAGTAGCGCCGATTGTAGAAAGGCTGATCCAGCAGAATCGAGTTCACGCTTTGTTGGCCGAGCCAATCAGCACGCGGGCCATGGCTGCTGCTCCTGTCGCGCAACGAAGCAAAGTTGTGATGATTTCTCCAGCCGCAGTGAAACCTGAGCTGACGCTGCAAGGCGATTACATTTTTCGGGCCTGTTTCACCAGCCCGGTCGAAGCCGAAGCGATTGCCAAGTTTGCAATTACTAAATTGAACGCTAAACGTGCGGCCATGATTCTGGATTCGACAAACGATTACGCATCGGTGTTGGGAAGATTCTTCATCGAGTCGTTTGCAACGCTGGGTGGCACCGTCGTGAACCAACAACACTACGTCGCTGGAGACAAGGACATCGCTGCACAGATGAGTTCCATCGAGGCGTCGAAGCCCGACATCATATTTGCGCCCGGCTTTTACACTACGGCAGGAATGGTGGCGCGGGAGTTCAAACGCCAGGGAATCAAGGCAACATTGATCGGCAGCGATGGCTGGGACTCGCCCAGTCTGCTTAAAGGGGCCGGAGAAACTTTTGCCGGCGTCTATTTCGCTAATCATTTCTGGATTGGAAGTGATGACCCTCTAGTGAGGAAGTTCGTTCGGAAATATCAAGCCAGGTATAAGATCGCGCCCGATGCGGGAGCAGCAACAGCATATGACGCAGCGCACCTGTTGTTTGCTGCAATTAATCGCGCCGGCTCCACTGAGTCGCTCGCAATACGCAACGCGCTTGCACAAACTTCAAAGTTTCAGGGTGTAACAGGACAGATCACGTTGGACGCTAATCGCAACGCAGACGTTCCCGTATACATGTTGCGGATCGAGAGGGGAGGCAAGTTCTCACTTCAAAGCCAGTGAAGAACAAAAGGTGCCGGGTATCAGGTGCCGGGTGCCGGTAGGAGGATGTCAGTTTTTGAGTCATAGTGTTTGCCCATCCTCCGGCACCTGACACCTGGTACCCACCACCGCTCTGACGAATGAAACGGAAACCCATGTTCACTAAGGCAATCGTGCGTCCACCCTCGGCAAATTTTTCTGAGGGATTAACCAAGGCAGGGCTCGGGCCGCCGTCGTTTGCCAGTGCGGTGGAGCAACACTCGGCTTATTGCGAGGCGTTGGAGCGTTGTGGATTAGAGCTGATTAAGCTCCAGCCTGAGCCTCAATACCCTGATTCAACCTTTGTTGAAGATACGGCAATTCTGATCGAGGGATTCAACGGGGACGTTCCAGGTCTTGCTGTGATCACCCGACCTGGAGCCGAGAGTCGCCGCGGTGAGACAACGGAGATTCGCAGCGTCGTCTCACGTTTCTGTTCACAGGTCTTTTCGATTGAAGCGCCGGGCACGCTTGATGGTGGCGACATCTGTCAGGTGGGCAGTCATTTCTTCATTGGGATCTCGGAACGCACAAACGAAACCGGCGCGCAGCAGCTCGTCAGCATCCTGACTCCCCGTGGTTATACGGGCAGCTTCATTGATATCCGCGAGATCGATGGGTTGTTGCATTTGAAGAGTGGTATGGGATCTTTGGGAGAGAAGCGTGTGGTGATCACGCAAGCACTCGCCGGGAAGATGCCTAGAGACTTTGATCTCATCCTCGTGCCCGCCAACGAAGAGTACTCAGCCAATTGCATCAAGGTAAACGAACACGTGTTGGTTCCGTCTGGGTATAAATCGTTGGCAGCTGCTTTGGCTGACCGCGGCTACCAGGTAATCGAACTTGAGATGAACGAGTTTCAGAAAATGGATGGTGGATTGAGTTGTCTGTCGCTACGGTTTTGAGTCAAAAGACCAACGCTGCAACGTTCACTTCCGACAGTGAGGAAGAGATACATCCCCGCTCTTACTGGCTCATCTACAAACCACCAAACTAACTCCCTAAAACTCTCGCCTCCGACAGTCAGGAATGAGGATTTATCCCCGCTCTTCGTTATGAATCTGTCTACAGACAGGGAACACAGATTCAACGAGCCTGCGAAGCGGGCGGCAGAGTAAAAGCCCCAGGCGGAGCGGCGCAGCCTGGGGATCTAGCGACACAAATCGATTGAGCCCACGAAGTGGGCGGCAGACGGTTTCGATCTATCTGCACTTTGCGGGCTCGTTGAATTTTAGCCTCAGTGATGCGAAGGTGGCAGGAAGAGCGGTGATAAATCCTCCTTCCCGACTGTCGGAGGCGAAAGTTGCAAAGTTAGACTGGTGATCGGACAGGAGCTAGGAAATTGCGGGGATCCCTTTAGGCTTCCAACCCTCGTTGCACTTCAAACCTGAATCAACCACTTGTCATTGTCGCTATCGAGTGCCCCCAAGCGAGCAATGAGTCGTCATGAAGCGCGCAGCACTGCGAGTGGCTTGCGCGACAGTGATTGCAAACTCGCCAGCACACCCACCACCACAACCAACGCGACCGTACCAGCGATCCCGACGGCGATCACAGGCGGATCAAAGCTCCATGGAATCTCAAACAGAAAACGTGCCATTGAATACGACAGCGCGAGGGCCGCGGCCGCACCAATTATTCCAGCAATCAGTCCCAGCAAGCCGTATTCGGCCACTACAATAGTGAGCACAGTCTTACGCGTGGCGCCTAACGTCTTCAACAATGCCGACTCATACGCTCTTTGGTACTTCGTCATCGCGATTGAACCAATCAGGATCAGCGTCCCGCTGAAAAAGACAAAGCCGCCAACGAAGGTCACCGCCAGGGTTACGTTGCCCAGGATCCGTTTCACGAGTTGGATAACTTCAGCAACGTCGATGATCGAAACATTGGGGTATTTCTCGACCACTAACCGTTGCAAACGAGCACGTCCGCTATCCTCGGCTGGTCCATCGATGCCACCCACGTACATAGTTGGCGCATTCTCAAGGGTGTTGGGCCTGACCAGGATCAAAAAGCCAGTTCGCGACTTCCGCCAATCGATCCTTCGCACACTTGTCACGCGCGCAGTTAGCTTCCGCCCCACAATGTCGAGAGTAATGGTTGTGCCTAAATCTAATCCCTGCAGGCCCTGCATCTCTTCGGAAATGGAAACCTCTGGTTCAGTTGCGGGTGTCGGTTCCCACATTTTCCCGGCAACGATCGTTTCATTTGGTTCAAGGTTGGGCCGGTAGGTAAGGACATATTCGCGCCCAAGTCTCCCACGATCACCTCGCATTTCGCCGGAGCCCAAATCGATCTCACGGCCGTTGATTGCGGCTATTCGAGCGCGGACTGTTGGAATTAGGTCGACGCTTTCTCCGGTCTCATCCTTGATAAGTTTCTCAAGCCCGGCTTTCTGATCTTTTTGAACATCGATCAGGTACATGTTGGGTAGATCGCCGCGGTTGGCTGGATCCAATTCAAGCAGCAGATTCCGCTGGAGCGATTGGACGGCGATTACCAGGAATGCACCGAGGCCCACAGCCATGATTATCACTCGGGTCTGATTGCCAGGCCGGTGAAGGCTATTGATTGCATGACGAATCGGAAACGATTGAATCTGACGAGTGCGCCTGACCATCCACAATAGAACGAACGAGGCGAGTTGTAACAAGAGGGCCGCAGCGAACAAGCCACCGAGAAAAAACGCTCCTACCTTTAGAGAACCGGCCTGCCACGAGAATACAGCGACTAGTCCAGCGACGACCGCCAGCGCAGTTAATAACCTCATCCAGTCAAAACTTCGCGCTGATGAATCTCTCTTTGCAGCCTCAGTGCTCTCTCTGCCTCTGTGGTGGACCAGCCTCCCAAGAAAAGACCGCACCGAGGAAAGGATGCCAGAAGCGGTCGGCGAGTCGTCTTCATTTCGCAGCAACATGTTTGGCCTGATGTGCCGAATTCGAAGTAAGGGCAACGCAGAAAAAAGAATAGAAATCAGCAGGCCAAGCAGGAGACCCTGGACCACCGTTCCAGGTCTCAATGAGTTGCTCATGTTCGCCGGCAAACTTTCAGCAAAATATTTCCCGGCGCCGATAAGCGCCAGCTTCGCCAATGCGATGCCGAACAAGCTCCCGGCTATTCCTAAAGTTATTACCTGCGCGACGTAGATGATTGTGATTAGCCGGCTCGTGGCTCCTACGCATTTCAACACTGCGATCGCTTTTTTCTTTTGCTCGATGAAGACGCGCGTAACATTGGCGATGCCGATGCCGCCCAGCACCAGAATCACCAGGCCAATAAGCGACAGATAATTTTCTGACCGCGTATATTGTTCGTTGATGTTTTGCTCCGACTCCTTGTACGTGCGCACGTTGATGAGATTGTTCTTGAGAGTCGTCCGCAATTGTCCAACGACTGCATCGAGTGAATCCTCATCAGTAGTCAAAAGAATCCGGTGCCGAGATCGGCTTCCAAAACCAATAAGGCCAGTTTCATCTATAGCGGCTCTCGCGATAAACACACGCGGGCCCAGACGAAACCCGGCGCCTCCTCCAGGATCAGCAGTGATGACGCCGCGAATCTGAAAAGCGACGGTCCCGATCTTCAATTCCTCGCCGACACTCAAGTTGAGTCGATCCAATAGCCCCTGTCCGACGATCGCGCCATGGTTCTCCAACATCCTGGCATCGAAACGACGCCCATCAGTAAGAGTCGAATCGCCGTATAACGGAAAACCTGGTGCAACGGCTTTCAGTTCGACGAGTTGGGCACCGGCTTTTGACGGATCAACGGGACGTGCCATCGTCGGCAATTCCACCGTCTCAGTCTTGCCGGTAACCAATGTGCTTTGAGCGATCTGATTGATAGCCGCGAGGGTTGGTTCATCGAGCGCACGGGTTGAGTCAATCTGGATGTCAGCTCCGAGGAGAAGACGCGCCTGACTGACGAGGGCTGAGTTTGCATTTTGAAGAGTCGAGCGGAGGGCCACGATCGAGCCAACGCCTACGCCGATGCAGATGAAGAAGAAAAGCAGGCGCTTCCAGGAAGATCGAATCTCGCGCAGCGCCATGTTGAGCACGAAATTCATAGCGGTATGACCCCGGCAATTACTCGATCGTCTGTGCCCCGCAGTCCATCCGATACGACCTGGCCGTCGCTCAAAGCAATACTGCGATCGGCACGTCCGGCAAGATTGTGATCATGTGTAACCAGAATTAATGTCGCTGATCTTCGCTGATGAATCTCCACCATCAGATCAAAAATATGACGACCATTGTGCGAGTCAAGATTTCCAGTAGGCTCGTCGGCCAGCAGTATCGATGGATTATTTGAAAACGCGCGGGCGATGGCTACGCGTTGTTGTTCGCCACCAGATAACTGAGAAGGGTAATGATCTGCGCGAGCCGTCAGGTCAACATCAACAAGGAGTTGTCGAGCCCGAGCGTGGGCGTCGGCTACACCGGCAATCTCCATCGGGACTAGAACATTTTCGAAAGCAGTGAGTGCTGGGATCAGATGGAACGATTGGAAAACGAATCCAATCTTCTTGCCTCGCAATAAGGCCAGCGCGTCTTCGTTCATGTCGACGATGGATTCGCCATCAATGCGAATGTCGCCGGAGGTGGGCGCATCAAGTCCAGCGATGAGCCCGAGTAGCGTGGACTTGCCGCTGCCAGAAGGCCCGACGACGGAAATGAACTGGCCATCGGGGATGGTAAGATTCAGCGAATGCAGAATCGTCAGTGTTTCGGAACCTGAGGGAACCTGTTTAGAGACGTTGGTTAATTCGATCATGATTTTGAATTGAATATGAGTTTGCTCTTTCTCTGTGCCACCTCGGTGCCCTCCGTGTCTCTGTGGTGGATTATGCCCAACGAAACTTCCACCACAGAGTCACAGAGAACGCTGAGGATGCACAGAGAGTTGCTAGATTGCTTCCAGCAACTGCACTTAAAAATCATGCCCAAACTCTTGTCCATTTTCATCCTTGGAGTGCTTTGTCTTGTTGGATGCTCAAAACAAAGCGCCCCTGCTACGAATTCCGTTCCCGTAGGATCAGCGACGCCGGCAGGGACGCAAACTACGAAGAGTTTACCGAAGATCGTGGCATTCGGCGACAGCCTCACAGCCGGACTGGGCCTGTCCGCGAATGAAGCCTTTCCGGCGCTCTTGCAGGAGCGACTAAAACGGGACGGTTATGACTACGAAGTGGTTAACGCTGGTGTTTCAGGGGACACGAGCGCGGGCGGTGTTCGCCGGATTGAATGGGCCCTCGACGGCGATGTGCGGTTCTTGATCCTCGAGTTAGGAGCAAACGATTTTTTGCGCGGACAGCCAGTGGCCGAAACGAAGAAGAATTTGGAAACGATTATCGATCGAGCTCAGGCCAGGAATGTGAAGGTGTTGCTGGCGGGAATGCTGGCGCCAACCAACGCGGGCCGCGAATACCAGGAGCAGATCCGGAATATGTTTGTGGAAGTGGCGCGCGAGAAAAACGTGACGCTGATTCCGTTCTTTCTCGAAAGCGTCGCCGGTATGGAAGGTCTAAATCAGGCGGATGGTATTCATCCGAATGTGGAAGGGACGAAGCTGGTCGCGGAGACGGTTTATAAGCACCTTAGGCCGATGCTTGATTAACGCGAAAGCAAGTGACAATAGGCGTGAAGTTAAAAAAGCAGATTTTCCATATCTCATTTTCCATTTCTCATTTGCCATTGCTGAATTTCTTTTCGCAGTGGCATGAAGTCATTTATGAAGCTGCGATAACGCAACCGTCAGGCAATGGCAAATGAGAAATGGAAAATGAGATATGGAAAATCTGCCTTCTATTTCCGCTGCCTCCTTCTGATGCCAGAAAGGAAAGGGCGGCATAGAGTAGCCGCCGTTGCCTCCCCTACTTAGGCGCGAGACTGCACTGGTTTGGCATCCGGCCATCAAATTGGAAGTTTGAGGCGACTACGACTGGTTGGTCGGAGACGACTCTGACAGTGAAGGCCACGTTAGTGGTAACCCCACCGACGAATTGAGGCATCAGCCATTCGAAGTCCCTTGTGTGCGATGGAGAGAGGGCAACCGGGGCCGCATCCCCTGGATAAACTGAAGCGGCGCCGGGAACCGTTACGCCTGCCAAATTAGCACCGTCTTTGTCGAGGATATTTACAGTAACGTTGGCGGTTACTGCACTCGAATTGAAGATATAGACGTCCGCCCTGGAGTTGGAGCCTGACTGCGGGAAATGCGCTGGGGTGCAAATCCACACATAGGGAGCTCCCCCGGATGACGGACCGGGAGGTCCTGTCGGCCCTGTGGGACCAGTGGGACCAGTCGGCCCAGTTGGACCAGTCGGGCCGGTTGGACCGGTCGGTCCCGTTGGTCCCGTTGGTCCAGTCGGACCCGTTGGCCCGGTCGGGCCGGTAGGACCGGTTGGGCCTGTTGGTCCAGTTGGCCCCTCAATATTCCACTCCACGCGATTTTCGTTGTTATGGCAGGCGGTCGCGGAGTCCACCAGCCGCATGTTTCCATTACCCGGATTAACACATGCCTCGAGCACATTTGACGTACTCGCAGCCTTCATAACCAGTGGCATAGTGAGCAGTAGTGCGCCGAGAGCGACCAGAGCGATTGTGACAGTTCGACGTACTGGGGTGATCTTCATGTCAATCTCCTTCTGAGGCGAGAGGCCCCTTGAACCGAATAGTTTGAGCGCGGAATCTATTGATTAGCTCAGGAGGTTGTCAAGGGAATTGGCGGGTTGAGGAGAGGAGGGAGGGGTGGTAGCGACAAGCAGATTTCCACTTCTCATTTCTCATTTTTCATTGCCGGGGAGAAGCTAGTAGTTCAGAGTTCAAGCTTTAGCTTGCGTCGCGGAGCCACAGCCTAAAGGCTGAACTCTGAACTTCGGGTCTAAGCTCCGGCAATGGCAAATGAGAACTGACAAATGAGATATGGAAAATCTGCTCGTCGCTTCCGGCGGGCGTACTACGACTGCCGTACAATCGCGACGGACATATCGTCGACCAGGGGACAGGCAGCAGCGAAGTCCTGAACCGCACCCAGGACAGAGAAGAGTACCGAGTCGGCTGGTCCGCCTTGAGCGCGTCGCAACTGCATCTCAAGGCGCGCATCGCCAAATTCGTTCCCTGCGCAATCTTCGGAATCGGTGATGCCGTCCGAATAGATCATCAACACATCACCTTCGTGAAGTTTGACCCATCCGCTGACATAAGGGGCGGCGGCCATCACTCCCAGCAAGAGTCCGCCATCCGACAGCAACTCCAATTCGCCATTGGCGCGCAGGAGCAACGCAGGCGGATGCCCGGCGCTACAGTAGTTGAGTAGTCCTGTGTTCGTATCAAGTTTCGCCAGGAACAAACTTGCCAGTGGCACGGTCGATTCTCTAAGACACACATCGCGGTTTACCCCGGCCACAATCGCTTCCGGCCTGCAAGTAGTGGCCACGCGCGAGCCAACCAATCCCACCAGGTGCGTGGTCCACATGCCGGCAGCCAGGCCTTTGCCACAAATATCGCCCAGCGCCATGATCACGCTGCCGTCTTTCTCATCCACGGTAAAAAAATCACCGGGCAGGTGGCGCACCGCAAAAATCTCGCTCGCGATTTCAAAATTACCGTGACGCACGAGGCGAGGTGCGCAGAGACGGCGATGGACCTGAGCAGCTTCGAAAATCTCTGTGTGCAACTCCGCGTAGTCTTTTTGCAGAGTAGCCAGCCTGCTCTCTAGGTTCTCGCGTGGCTCTTGCACAGAACGCCGGCGGCGTCCTGGGTACATCCGAACATTAACTGATCGCTTGGTTGCAACGGCAGCGTTTAATAGTGTCTGGCTCATGAGACCCTTGCCCCTCTATCAGGTGGACTTAACTAGGAAAACGGAACAATCCACTATCGCGCTCGAATCAGTACTTAAATTTACTTCGCGAATTTTGGGAACGTGGTGGATCGCTTTCGATTCTATGAATGCTGACGCTTGAAACGTCACAGTTGTTAACAACTGATCTCAACCAACGAATTTATAACCACTGCCGTGAACGGTCAGGATAAAACGCGGTTCTTCAGGATTCGGCTCCAGCTTCTGGCGTAGATGAACGATATGCGTGTCGACAGTTCGTGTATTGGGATAGTTTTCGTATCCCCACACCGCATCCAGCAAACGATCGCGACTGTGAGTTTCCACGGGATGCGAGACGAAATATGCCAGTAGCGCAAACTCCTTGGCCGAGAGTTCGACTGGTCGGCCGGCGCGCAGCACTTGATTGCTGCGAATATTCACTTCCACATCGCTGAACTTATAAACCTCGGCTGCGGGCGCTTGTGGTGAAGCTCGTCTGAGTACAGCCTTCACCCGGGCCATCAATTCGCGAATGGAGAATGGCTTGGTGACGTAGTCGTCTGCGCCTAGTTCAAGACCCACAACTTTGTCGATCTCCTGTCCTCGCGCAGTCAACATGATTATCGGCAACGCCGGTCGGGTGGTCTTCAGTTGCTTGCAAACATCGAGACCACTCATTCGGGGCATCATTACGTCAAGCACGACCAAATCGGGATTGTCAGCCAGCGCTCGTTCGAGGCCCGCCACTCCGTCGGCGGCGCTGATAACTTCATAGCCCTCATATTCAAAGTTGTCGCGCAGGCCCGCGACCATCGCCGGCTCATCTTCGACAATCAGGATGCGGGTTTTGGGAGTTGAGTGGCTGGAGGTCCCGTTGCCGTTTGAATGCTCGAGTTCGGATTTTCTTTTCATTGGTAATTATCCTTATGTGGCTCGCTTTGGCCGACCTAGCGTTTACTAAGGTCAGTTTCGCAACTCGCAGTCGGGAAGGAGGGCCTGCCCCCGCTGTTTGTCTCCCAACTCAGACGATTTTTTAGATTGTTCGTAGCGCATTGATCGCTTGTTCGGAGTAACTCAACTTGAGCGGGGGCAAGCCCTCCTTCCCGACTGCGATATTCCAGGTCGTATCCAGGAATCGGAAATAGTACTTATGCCGGCTGCTGAAGTCCGGAACTCAGCGGCAGGGACATGATGAATTTGCTTCCTCGACCCGGTGTACTTTCAACCGCAATTTCGCCACCGTGAGCTTGGGTTATGTGACGGACCAGCGACAAGCCCAGTCCACTTCCTTTTGTGTTATGCACCAGGGGGTCACCCGCACGGTAAAACTTCTCGAAGATTTTCGACTGATCCCGCCGCTCAATGCCGATGCCATGATCCGCAACCTCAAGCTTAACCACGCTGTTGTCCCGGTAGAGTTTCACCCCCAGGAACTTTTCCTCGCATGAATACTTCAAAGCATTGTTAACCAGATTAACGAGAGCTCGCGCGATTGCTTCGCGATCAACCGGCACCGCCGGCAAGTTTGAGTCGATGTGTTCCTCAAACGCGAAGCCCTGTTGCTCAATTTGATATCGATACGAGTCGAGGGTGTTGCGCACCAACTCGGCGATATCAGTCTCTCGAAATTCATATTCCTTGTGCCCGGCCTCAATGCGAGAGAAATCGAGGATGTTATTAATCAGCGCGCTCAGCCGTTCGCTCTCTTTGCGAACAATCCGGTAATACTGTTGCTTCTTATCCGCGGTGGTTATTCGTCCTAGTTCCAGGGTCTCTGCATAAAGACGAATCAACGCCAACGGCGTGCGCAGTTCGTGAGAGACATTTGAAACGAAGTCTGATTTCAATCGCGCGAGCGCCATTTCCTTAGTCACAATGTGTCTGGTCAGGACCAGGCCAGCGATGATCATGAGTGAAAGAAATCCGAGTATCAGGAAACTGCGATGGACCCAGGTCTCGCCCAGCTCGCGGACACTGGTGCCCTGGTATCGAATTCCTAGAGCCAATCCTCGGAAGACCTCATCAAGCTTACGCGCAACCTCAGGCTTTCCTCCTTCGCCCCAACCAGTAGAAGTGGCGAGCGGTTTGGGGTCGTGGCCCATCTCCATTTCGATCGGATAAACAATCATGGCCAACGGATTACCGCCTTGATCGGTCATCTTCTGCGTCGATTGTTCCTCCAACATTCCGGGGAAGAAAGTACTTTTCAGATAGCACGCGTCAAACGTCGCTCCGCCTAACACAACTCGATCTTTCCCGAGCTGAGGTAAAACAAAAACGGCGGTCGTTATGTAAGCGTCACCCTTTTCTCGTTTTGTGGGGCTGGTATAAAAATTAATTGGCCTTGATTTCTTGTGCATCGACTGCACCATCTGCTTACCTTCTGTACCAAACCATTTCCGGTAAGATTCGGCCACTATCTCGTTCTCCTTGCGGACGTACTTGTCGTTCATCTGCTGAGGCTGAGACCGGAAAAGAAGATTCTTTTCGTCATAAAGGAAAACGTTGGTCAGCCAGGGACTCTTGGCGAGGATGTGATCCAGTTGCTTCTCTGTTTCAGCGGGCTCGGTATCAGGAGAAGGGAAGAGACTCCTAGTCTCTTCGGTCATTGCTATGGCCTTCTTATTAATCTTCTTTTCCGTAATAGCGAGCAGTTCCTGAAAATCGCGGTGAATCGCAGCCTCGAGCAGTTTGTCGCGTTCAAACGCATGCAACTGGCTGAAGTTGAGATAGATTAAAGCGGCGGCCGGCAAGACAACCGCCAGGCCCAACGTCAACATCAGGCGAAAGCGGTTAAAGCCACCCAGAAAACCTCTTGTCTTCAATTTCATTTCGAACCTCTGACGAATTGCGGTAAGCGACGGGAAGAGTACACCTGTCCACGGGATGCCGTGTTAAGTGCAGGTAAAAATATGTCAAGAGTTGTTAACTTTCAATTGAGAAGAAATCGGCTCAGAGTCGATAAGCCGCAGGATGCGCGTTGCATGCGGTCGGCTTATGTTCAATTAGGTCAGGCCAGTAATTGCCTTCAAGCGAAGCGCATCCTGGGTCATGCGAACATTATTAAAGAAGACGTAGCTGTTGAGTTTCGTTTTCGGGTCGTTTTCACCAAACATCACAGCCAGTTCCAAAAGCTCGCTATCCTCATATTCGTATCGCCATCCACCTTTTCCGTGTAACCGAAAATACAGTTTGCCTGGGGTCACAGTTTTCGAAATGAAGGGATCCACCACGTGCCACAGATTTAACTCGCTGCATAAATTCTTCACCACGTCGCGGTCCCAATCACCACGCGGTTCCCAACAAAAGTTGATTTTCTCTTTTTTAGTTTCTTTGCTGATTGCTTTAAAGAATGTCCGAATGTTTACGATATTCTCCTTTGTCGCTTTGAAACTTGCCGGACACTGAAACAAGACTGTCCGCGCCTGCAAAGCTCGCGCTGATTCGAGGGTAGCTTGCCACGCTTCCTTCACGATCGTGGTTGGCCTGAAGTAACCAGCTTCTTCTTTCTCGGCTTCAGACAGCTTCCTCTTGAGGCGCCGATAGGTCGGGCTCTTTGCATCGTGAGTGATCAGCTGCCAGGCTTTCAAAACGAATTCAAAGTCCGGTGGCGCGGTCTCACGCCAGCGTTGTAGCGTGGAAATTTGCGGAGGCTGATAGAAGGTGTGCTGGACCTCGACGCAGGAAAAGACCTCAACGTATTTCGCACGGGCGACCCCAAATCCTGATGTGCCGACACATGGCTTCATACGATTCGATACTGATCGTGTCTCGCGGGAGATACCCTCGCGATGTCGAGCGTTAGAAAGAAAATTGCATTCTAACAAGGGTCACGAGCATAATCAGCCGGCTCATTCTGAAGGAGGTTCGGTGCGTCTACTCCCAGTCATCTTTATCTTACTAATTCTAGTTTCTACCGGGTTGACTGCTGGACCGAACGTGTCCGCTCAAACGGCATTTCTGAATTCAATCAGTGGAAACATTGTCGACGAAAATCGTTCCCCAATTCCCGATCTACAGGTCGAACTCCTCAACGACATGGAATCAGTAATCTCAAGAACCAAGACCGACAGTTTCGGATTGTTTGTTTTCCGAAGACTCTCAACTGGTGTTTTCCAGGTCAGAGTTCAGACTTATGGGACCACATTCGTGGGTCAAACCAAACGCGTTCAACTTGAACGCACACGGGCTTTCGAGCAAGTGGATTTTGTCTTGTCGAGGGGAGGTGTCTCTGCAACTGCAACTACTGGGACAGTTTTTGTGCAGGAGGTTCCAGATCAAGCGCGAAAGGATTTTGAGCGCGGGGCTTCGCAGCTAAAAGCCGAACAGAGAAGTGAAGGTATCGCTACCCTAAAGAAAGCGATCGAACTCTTTCCACTCTATTTCGACGCCCTCGAACTGCTCGGAACTGAATATGTAAGGCAGCAAGAGTTTGAGGCGGCGGTTCCAGTTCTAACAAAAGCGATTGAAGTTAACCGGCGGGCCTATTCGAGTCTTTACGCGCTCTCGATGGCGCAGCATGGCATCAAGCAATTGCCCGAAGCCGTCGAGTCGATGAAACGCGCGATTATTCTGAACCCACGATCGGCCAACGCGAATTTGTGGTTAGGAATGTTGCTGCGTCAGGCAGGAAAGTTTGATGAGGCTGAGACCTACCTGAAGGACGCTGACAAATTAGCTGAGGCGAAGTCGGCAGATACCAAATGGCAATTGGCGCTGCTTTACAATCAAATGAAAAGGCCTAAGGAAGCTGCTGACCAACTCGAACTATTTCTAAAGCTCCAGCCTGATTCAAAAGATACTGAGTTGATCAAAAAACTAATTCAACGTCTGCGGCAACAAAGCGCCAGTAACGTGAAGCCATGAAGTGACGCTCCCAAACAAGGGATAATTCCATGTGGCGATGCTCAAACTGCGAAGCCCAGATTGACGATAAGCACGCCTTCTGCTGGCAATGTGGACAGAGACGCGTTCCGCATCAGGAACAAGCAACCCAACAAGGTAAAGATTTAGCGGTACCGGGCTTTGCTTCGTTTGAGCAACTAGCCCCGGAGCCTGCCAGCCATGGTTGGATATTTAAACGTGGCCTGCCAGTGCGTCTGATTTCCTATGCGTTCCTGCTCGTGATTTTCGTGGTCTTCAAAATTCTCTCCTCACGATTCTTCGGCGCTTATGGACTTTACATCTTCGTAGGAGCAGCTTTAGCCGCGCTCATCTTTATCCTCTGGCGTTTCTTCCATCGCGACACGAGTGAGGGCGTAGGAATAAAACTTCACTGAGGGGAATGGCGCAGTTTGAGCTATAGATTCCTTTCATTCGCACCGCGGCCTTAGCCCGGTGACCACGACCTGTAATTACGATGGTCCTAAACCGTTTCAACGGTATTGACATACTTGACTCATCAACACCGAAGGTGTTCGCGAATTTCAGCCCAGGGTTGCGCTTTGGCAACCCTGGGAACAAGAGACCAGATGTTTCTATTTGCAACTCTGAAGGAGTTGCCGAGACG
>DATEPB010000031.1:0-9817 GCA_035273425.1 Pyrinomonadaceae bacterium
CGCACGCTAAAGCGTGTACTCTATACGCCTCCAGGCGTTCAGAGTACAACCTTCAGGTTGCGTCGTCGCTACACGCATCCCTCGATACTCTTTATCCAACCCGCACGCTAAAGCGTGTACTCTATACGCCTCCAGGCGGACAGAGTACAACCTTCAGGTTGCGTCATCGCTACGGCATCCCTCGATACTCTTTATCCAACCCGCACGCTTAAGCGTGTACTCTAAGCGCCTCCAGGCGTACAGAGTACAACCTTTAGGTTGCGTCATCGCTACAGACATCCCTCCATACTCTTATCCAACCCGCACGCTAAAGCGTGTACTCTGAACACCTGTTACCGGCGTTTAGAGTACAACCCCTCAGATGGTCCGTCCGCTCCTAGTCGTTCCACGTACTTCGCAGAAAGTTAGTGACCTTTCACAACGTCCCTTATCTGCACCACATCACTCGTCAGCGTCCCGCGCGATACTCCGAGTTGACGACCGTCTGGCGACCACTCAAACCAAAATATCTGGTCCGTGGTGAAGTAGGTCAATTGCGCCGCTGGTCCACCATCCAAAGGTTGGATCCAAATATTCGAGATGCCCTCACGATTCATGATGTAAGCGAGCGAATTACCATCAGGTGTCCATCGCACCAAAGACTGGAAGGCGACATTCTGCGGAATCTCGAAAGTCTTCTCTGGCTGCCCTCCATCAAACGGAATAATCGCCAGCTTCCAGGGGGCTTTTGTTTCAGGGCGGTAATAAGCGGAAATCCATTTGCCGTCGGGTGAGACCACCGGACAGATGGAAGGATACTCGGTCAACTGCTCCGCTTTCCCGCCCTCAATTGGCACTCGCCACAACGAGCGTTGGCCCAACTTTCCGCTGTGGTAAACGACCCAACGACCATCCGGCGAGCTCCACGCCCACGACTCATCTTCACCACTGGTTAACTGTTTCTTGTTGCGACCGTTGCTGTCCATCCTCCAAACATTTAAAAACCCGGCGGCATCTGAAACAAATATTATGTGGCGCCCATCTGCGGTCATCGATGGAAAACTATCGTCGCTGGGATTGCTCGATACTTGCTTGTTCCCAGTTCCTTCCGGGCTCATCATCCAAATGCTGGGGTTGCCGCTGACTATTGCGGTGTAGATGATCTGTCCGCTGGGTGTCCATGAAAAGCGAGTTCGATAGTAGTAGAAATAAGCATCGTCCTCTTTGTGTGAAAGGATCTTTAGCGCGAGTTTCGCGTCTCCATTCGGCACGATCCAGAGACTGGAGAGTGTTTGGGCCTGCTTGCTAATCAGAGTCTTCGAATCGCTCGTCAGAGTTACCCCGTGATAGTCCTGTAGGTCTCTGGTTATCCTTTGTACTTCAGCACCTGGGTAGGACATATACCAAAGTTGTGAAGTTGCGCTTCGCTCCAGACCAGTAGCGCTGAAGACCATTCCATTCCCATCTTTGAGCCACAGCACACGTCCAACTGACTTCCAACGTTGAGTAGTGAGCGGCGTGATCGAACCGTCGTTGATGTTTACAGCTACGAGAGTCCAAACTCGGCCCGTGGGATCTGTAATCGCCGCCCCGGTGGCGATGCTTTTCCCGTCGGGTGACCAGGCTGGACCACCAAACGAGAAAGCGTGGTATCCGGTCCGGCTCACCAGCTTGCGCTCGCCAGTACCATCTGCGTTCGCGATCAGTAAAGCTCTTTCTCCGGTACTTGAGCCACGCACATATGCCAGTTGTTTACCGTCAGGCGAAAATGAGACTGGCGCATCGACATCCACAATCAGCTTAACGGGAGGGCTGCCTCCATGCGCCGACACGCGATTGAGTGCCGCAATCGTGTTGTTTCGTTCCTTGGTGAGGTAGTAAACAAAAGCGCTATCCGGCGAGAAGGTCTCTCCAAAGTGTTCGACGTCAGTGGGTGGCACGATCTCCACGTTGTTTGAGGTAGCAACGTCTCTCAGCCAGATGCTTTCTTTGCCCGCACTTTCCGCCACGTAGGCCAGGTATTTTCCGTCAAGTGAAACAGCGGCATCTCTGACTCGTCCCGTCGCGGTAAGCCGTAGCAATTCGATTGATTGAAACGGCTTCGCAGGGACGACCAGGGAGCGATTCCTTCTGGCGATTGATGTGAACACACCAAACGTAATACCGACCGCGACCAGGACCAACGTCATCGTAATGAGCGCGCCTTTTTTGTTGCTCCTGAATTTGTTTACTAAGTACGCGGGACTAAAACTAAGCTTAATTGATCGGAGGCGCACAGTGGTGGCCGAAGATTCGGCAGGAGCACCGAAAGGTCGTCGTTGGGTTTCAGCCACTGATGCGCCAGTTCGGGTGCCGGGTTCAAGAGACTTATGCAACCGCTCATCGCTCTGGAGTTCCTGCTTCAGGTTTTGCAAATCGAGGGCGAGTTCATTGGCTTTCTGATATCGCTGATCGCGCTCCTTCGCCAAGGCCTTGACCACAATCCGTTCAAGCTCCGCCGGCACATTCGCGTAATCGCAAAGTGGAGGCGGCTCGTCTTCCAAAATAGAGACAATCACATGGCTCGACGTCGCACCTTCGAACGGAACCCGCCCGGTGATCATTTCATACAGGACCACACCGAGGGACCACATGTCGGTGCGCGAATCAACCGCCAATCCACGCGCCTGTTCAGGCGACATGTAGCGCACAGTCCCCATGATCATCCCTGGGTTGGTGTTTTCCATGCTTGAAGCCGCCGGGGCGTCTGCTTCTCGACGCGACTCCTGCGGGGCCAGCTTCGCGAGTCCGAAGTCCAGTACCTTCACCAGGCCGTCGCTGCGCAGCATGATGTTTTCGGGTTTAATGTCGCGATGAATCAGAAGCGCTTCCTGGGCTGCCGTGAGGGCGTTAGCAATTTGGATGGAAGCGTCCAACACTTCCGATAGGGTTAGCTTCTTCTCTTTGAGAATCTCGCGTAGTGTCTTCCCCTGAATGAACTCGCTGACGATGTAATTAGCATCATTCGCTGCACCTATCTCATGAATGATTAGAATGTTCGGGTGATTAAGAGCAGAGGCTGCTTTGGCTTCCTGAACGAAGCGATGAAGATTCGCTTGTCGTCCACTAAATTCCTTGCTGAGGATTTTTACCGCTACATGGCGGTCAAGCTTTTCGTCCTGGGCCAGATAGACTTCACCCATTCCACCCGACCCGATCTGTCGAATTATTAGGTAATGGCCAAGACGTGTGCCCGCCTCAATCTTCCTTATTTCCAAGCCGATTACGTCTGCGACGTGGGCCACCGCAGGTGTTTCCAGAAACACTTCGGACTGAGCGAGCGAGGAGAGCAGCGACTCCACTTCTTCTAGCAACTCCTTGTCCTCGCCGCAGGCCTGGCTGATGAAGCTCTGACGTTCATCGGGCTCCAGTTGCAAAGCCCCATCAAAGACTTCTCTAAGTTTTTGCCAGTTTGCCTCAGCCATAAGAATTACGGCCGCTGTTTACGCCCGAGGTTTTGTCGCTTTTCGGTGCCCTGGGGTGCCCGGCGTTGGACGCTTTAAGAAAGATTTAATTTTTCTGAAGAGATTTGACCCGAATCGCCCGCAATTGTCGCAGTACGAATTATGGACAACGTTTTGCCGTAAATCTTGCCTGCGGAGGCGCAGCTTAGCACGGCTTGAAGTAATAAATGAACTTCTAAAAAAGCTAACCATCACCTCACGACCAGACAGACGCGCAGTACAGTCGTTGACCTTGGTTACCCGTTCTATCGGGCATCTTTTAGGCGAAGTTGGCCCAACCGCGACCGAACAAATCTACGGTCGTGTCACCAGAATACTGCGGAGGAGGAATCAAAATGAGCACATATATCGTCTCGGGCAAAGTTATTCACAAAGAGTCGGGCAGCGGGATTCCAAACCTATTGGTGGATCTTTTCGATATCGATTCTCCAAACGACCCAGAGACTCCAAATGTAAATCTGGGCAATGGCGAGTTCTTGAGAACTCTCTCTTCTCCAAACGCTGCTGCTGCCGATGTCGAATTCTGGGACCGGTTGGGATCTGTAATCACCGACGAGCAAGGTAGATACAAGGTTGAGTTTGGTCTTGAGGATGCAAACTTGCCGGGAGAAACCGAGAAGAAACCTGACCTCATGCTCGTCGTTTTGGCGCCGGACGAACCTGGTCTGGAGGTTGGTCAGCGTGTCCTGCACTTTTCGAGATACATCCGATACAACATCGCCGGTGAGGAGTCTGAGATCGTCAGATTGCCAACCTCGTTGCTTAAAGCTAAGGGGATACCCATCAAAGAGGAAACTGAAGAGGTCACCGACGATAGGGTCACAAACTACATAAACCTCAAAGAACGCGAGAAGCAATTTAACGCCGGGGTGGCGGAGTATCACTTAACAAAGGCAACAGCTGAAAGTAAGGAACGCAAGGTGTTCCGCCAGGACATCATCAAGAGGTTAGCCACAGACTTCAGTTTGGTGACTTCCGCGGGGGTGGTGGTCCAGGACGGCGAAAGCATTCTCGAAAAAAACACTCAAACCATCAAAACCGGTATTGCAAAGGCGAATGGTGTTTTGGACGGTGAGGCGCGTGGCGTTCCAGTAAATCTTTATTTGACGACTAAGGATCAGGAGGACCTCGCCAGTTTTCTAAATTCCCCCGGTCCCTTGGTGGAGATTCCTGGTTCCGAGATTCAGGAAATTCTCTTCCGTACCAACAGTTCGGAAAATCCAGGCACGTTACTAATTCACAATAATCCGATAGCTAATTTTTGCGCTTCCGAAAGCTTCGAGGTTAAGTGTGCCAAAGACCATACCGGACTTTCGAATCACAACCATGATCCCGAAACGCCTGAGAATCCCACCACACCAAGCAACGGAGGGCTGACTGATGAAAAAGTCCTGAGTCATCTGAATCGGCTGGTGAAGGATATGCCGACTCCGGACACTGTGCTGCAACCGGAGTTGCGTGCCGATAAAACCCAAATCGAAAAAGACGTAAATGAATTCTCTTTACAAAAAGGCCCAGCGGAGGTGCCAGCGTTCTACGACATGAGCTTCCTTCAAATCGCCTTCGATCACGTTTGGAAGCAGTTGTTTGATGAAACGATTCCTAACCTTGCGTTCACGGCCAACACGTTGGGCCAAACAAAGTTGGGGCTTAATTCGATCGTGGGCAATGTGCTTAAGGGCGGAGGACTGGCGGCTGACACCTTTCACTCGGTAGGTTCACCGGAGGTGTCGCCAGTGATAGCCAGATATTTCGACATCACCGCTGAAGAGATGGTCGAGATGTCGTTTGCTATGAGGCAGCAGCTCATGGCGATTGCTCAAAGAATCGACACCCATCCGGCTGCAAAGGCACAGGATCTGCGGAGGATTCAATCTCTGATGGAGCAAGGCGAGCGATTGATCGACTCTGTCAAACACGACAACTACTACACGCTGCACCGAACCTTGCGCGACCTGCATGAGCGTTTGAGTGGCAAATACGAGTTCACGGTTTTCGCCGCCGATAAGGATTATCACAGCGTTAACTTCGGCTTGGTTACAACCTATCGCCAGGAGTGGACACCTCTGATGTACCAGGCAGGCAAGCTGGTCAGGACGATGCCACTGGCACCCAGAGAGGAACGAAAGTACGCGATCAAGACAACTCGCAGCGAAAAACGTTCAAGCAAGGAGGCCAGGAAAAATAATTCGTCAATCACCACGGAACAACATTCCACCTCCCGAGTTGAGTCGGACATCATGGCGAAGGTGCAGCAGAAGACCACCTTCAACTTTAGCGCTGAAGGTGATTACGACATTGGCATAAGTGAAGGGAAAGCCAGCACCAGCTTCGGAGTTGAAGCGATCAATGAATCGGCCCAAAACCGCAAGGATTTTCGCGAAGCGGTGATGAAAGCCGTTCAGGACTACAAGGAAGAGACGAGCACCGAAGTTATTAGCGAGGTTGAAACCACCAGCGAATACAACGAATCCGGAACAATCTCAAACCCGAATGATGCGCTGGCCGCTACCTGTCTGTTCTACGAATTGCAAAAGCGGTATCGCGTTTCAGAACAACTCTATCGGGTAATGCCAGTTGTGCTGGTGGCCCAGGAGGTTCCTTCGCCTGATCAGATAACTCCGGCCTGGGTTATCTCGCATGACTGGATCCTCAATCGGTTCCTCCTCGACGACAGCTTCAGACCTACGTTGAGTTACATCGCAAACAACAGCGTGGGTGAGGACTTCAGCTTAAGGGAACTTAGAAAAAATCTGCGTCAGCAACGGAGTCTGGTGGAAACGCTGAAGATTGAGTTCGCGGCAGCGAGCCAGGAGGCCGAGAACAAATACGCGGCGCTGCTGAAGAAAATAGATTCCAGGGTCAGCGAACAGGCGGAATCCGACGGTGAAGGTTTCTTCACTAACGTCGCAGCATTCTTCGGCGATGACGACGCCAATCCCGATGTGGCCAGAGCTCGCGAGATGGCCGCCAGCGACGAACACAAATTCGCCGTCGAACGGGCAGAGAAGATTAGTGTTGGATTACAGCAGGAGGTTAGGACGCTCCACGCGTTGACGGAAAACTACAACAAGACGTTGCAGGCGCGTCTGGATAACGAAACAAAAGTTAAACGATTCCTGGTCCACATCACCAAGAACATCTTCTATTACATGCAGGCGATTTGGAGCATGGAGCCACCCGATCAACGTTACCTCAGACTACACAAAGTCAGCGTACCCGTTCTCGAATTGGACCACAGTGCTTTTACGGTGAAGGTTGAGCCTCAGAAAGACATATTTGGGGCCTTCCGCGAGCCGGGTACTAAAAAGTACAAGGCTTTTATGCATGGTGGGCTCAAACATGCTGCCAGCGGAGCTTTTCCCATCAAGTCGTTAGTGGAGGTCGCCGACCTTCATAAACTAATCGGTTGCACCGGCAACTACTTGATATTCCCAATGAAGGAACACAACGCACTCACAGAGTTTATGGCCGCGCCATTTATCGACAGGGCGTTTGGTGCGATGGATCCGGACGAACTCAGCAACGTCAGCCTGGATGAGTACAGCAAGTATGTCTGCTGTCTACACGACATGCTAACGGAAGACGAATTCAACGAAATCAAGGATGAGTTGGAAGGTTGGCTTATGAAGTTACTGGCTACTCCGTTGCGAAACGGCGATGAGATAGTGGTCCCCACCGGATCGCTTTTCATTAAGATGCTGGTTGATAACCACCCGATACTTGAGGACTTCAAGTTGAAGCATCGCGAACTGGATGTGTTCAAGGCTCTGGAAGAGGTGCGGAGAGGTGGACTGGAAAGCCTCCGACTCGCTTCACGGCTGCTCCATAACGAGCGTGAGGATCCGGATGTCGAGAAGAAGATTGTGGTGGAAGGCGCCGCATCCATTGTTGTGCCCGAGCCAGAGGTCTAGGACGCCTTTGCAAAAAAGGTCGGTACAGAACTTCGACGCGTCGGGGTTCTGTACCGCTGATACTGACTCTTTGTACAACGCAGTTCCGATCGAATTTCCACCCAGGACCGAAAAGGATTATTCGAGATGCCTAACGGTGACAACGAACTCTCAGTTGCTCAGCGAATCTCGCGAGGTACGCTGAGTTCTATAAACTCGGACGTTCTTGACGACGCCCGAAGAATAGCCGGATACAAGCCGAGGGCTGAACTGAATCAATCCCTGGGCCTGGTTGGGGAGGTTGCAGCGCGAGATTGGGTAAAAAGGGAATATCGAGGCCGGGCCAGGGAAGTAGTTGTTATGCGCCGGAATGTAGCCACGCCAATTCTCGATCTGGTTTTTGAGGTTGGTCCAGATGAATATGTGGTGATCGAAGCCAAAGCGAACTCTTCGGAGTTAGGGGAAACCAACCGAAAGCTGTTTAGGGCCGCTGATGACGGCGGCGTGCGAGTTAACTCTCAACGCCGAAGGGTAAGGCAGTTTGATCCAGTGTGGTTCGAACAGAAACTTGCCGAACTGCGGAGGCACGGGCCCGAGGGCCGCAAACTGGCAGGTCGTTTGAGTCATTCCTGGCACAGTGGCAAGCTGCGACCGGTCCTGGTTCGAACTCCGGAAGCGGGACTCAGGACCGAGCATGTTGTGATCGAGGATTTTAGTTCAAAGTGGAACGCCCACATCGGTGTTCAGGGTCGACACTCAATTCCAAATTACAACGTGCCAGGGGAGCACTCCATCACTCCCTCAACCTCTGAACCATTGACCAACGTCGAGCGTGGTTTGGAGGCGCCGCACAAACCAACGGCTGCAGTACACCATTCAGTTCCTGACTCTAAGCCCCACCTTCCGTCAAAGAAATTGGCAAATGCCGGCAACCTCGGCGAAGGTGCAATCACAATGGCTGGTCGCGGCTTCAAGGCGCGCTCGCTCACCATCGGGGTCAAGACCTGGCGGGCCGCGCGAACTGTTGGCAAAGTTCTTGTTTTGTGTTTCGTTCCACTTTCGGCTCTCGATGTTGTTCTAGAAGTTGCCTTTGCTTTGTGGGACCGTCATGCCGCAAAGAAGGAAAAGGAGCGCCAGGCAAAACAGCTAGCGCTTGAAGCCGTATTCAAAGCTGATAAAGAAACCAACGTCCTTCAAGATGCAATCAGAAAAAATATAGTCAACAACCAAAGAGTGCAGGCCGATTTCTTCCGCACATGGGAGCTAAATAAGAATTACCCAGGGTTTCAGTATGCGCGGCTTAAGGCCATCCTCGAGGTCGAGAGTTATCGGGGAGTTATGGGCCAGGAATCTGACGCTCCGAGCAAGTATCGTCTCGCCTCACTAAGCGTAATTCCAACTGACTGGGCACACGACCTGACACTTGAAACGATTGGCGAAGAAAAGGCCGCTGCTCAAACTGATAAGGAGAAAGCCGAGCTATTTCGTAAGGAAGGTTTAGCTGGGAGTTTGAAGGTCGTCAAACGGCAAAAGCTTTCTTACACCATCGTGCCGCCACTGCTCACCCCCTTTGATATCGTGGTCACCAAGATCAACAACTTGTTTTTGGATATTGCGTTCTTTGTGGCTCAGTTTAGCGATTCCGGCGAGAGCATGATGGAAAGCTTCAATGGATTCAACTACAGGTATTCATGGTCTGATCAGTTTGGCTTACAGCTTCAATTTCCATCGCCTTTGAAAGCCTCGGTCTGTGAATACTGTTTGGCATATCTGCATTACTCAGCAAAACAACTATCACGACATGCTCTCGAAGAGCAGGATCTCGAAGGCAATTTAGAGGATCCGGTAAGAGGTCGGCAACGTCGGTTTTGGTTGTTGCAATCGTTGCTTGAAGGTTCCGGCACTCGATACGGAAAGAACTTCGCCGATTTCACCAAACAGCTCAAATCATTGGTTAAGGCAGGTGAGAAGGACCCGGAGGTTGTGGCCGCGCTTGAAGAACTTTACGCGGGGGCGAGATCGATTTGGCAGGACCTCGGACGCATCGAAAGTAATATGAAGAAGCCCGAATACTATTATTTTGGTCCCAGGTATGTTCCGGGTGGCTGAACGGCGTGTTCAACGAATCAACGAAATCCGGTTGTGCTCCGTTACCCGAAACCCTGAACCGTGTTTGAAGTGGTCTATCACGGATACGAAGCTGCGGGGCTTTGCACAAAGAGTCCGATCGCGTGTCGACGCGAAGCGATTTCATTAACACCGCGGCTTTAGCCCGGCGACCCGACAAGCGATACGATGATTAACCGTTTCAACGGTATTGACATACTTGACTCATCAACACCGAAGGTGTTCGCGAATTTCAGCCCAGGGTTGCGCTTTGGCAACCCTGGGAACAAGAGACCAGATGTTTCTATTTGCAACTCTGAAGGAGTTGCCGAGACG
>DATEPB010000032.1:0-36489 GCA_035273425.1 Pyrinomonadaceae bacterium
AGGCGGCGCTTTGGCCACGGTACGAGTCAGACATCCTGGGTACTTCTAGCCATTGATGGGCCAAAGCGCCGCCTGGCCGGCGCACTCCAAGGAGTCGTCTCAAGCGAAGCCACCTTCCTTACTCGTAACGCAACGCAGTCAGCGGATCGACTTTGGTCGCTCTTCGCGCTGGGATGTAACAAGCGAGCAGTGCCACCAGGATCAGCAGCAGCGTAATCGCGACGAAGGTCAACGGATCATTAGCGCCTACTCCGAAGAGCAAACTCTTCAACAAACGCATCAGCGCAAACGAAGCCACCAATCCGATCACCACACCTACTCCAATCAAGCGCATTCCCTGCCCAAGAATCATCGTCAAAACATCCCCCACCTGCGCGCCCAGAGCCATGCGAATTCCAAACTCATGTGTGCGCTGAGTGACGGCGTAAGCGGTGACGCCGTAGATACCCGCTGCAGACAACAGCAAGGCGATACATCCGAAGAGGCCCAGCAGGAATAAGTTGAATCGAGGCTGGGTAACCGCTTCGCTGACAATGTTGTCCATTGTCTTCGCCTCGGATACCGGCGTTGATTGATCCACCCCGGCGACGATGCGCCGGATTTCAGGGACCAGACTCGCGGGCTCAACCGTCGTGCGAACGACTACCGACATTCCGGTCCATGTGTCCTGAAGCGCGGACAGGTAAAACTCCGGCGTCGCTTCCTGGCGTAACTCCAAATTTCTGACGTCACCCGCTACGCCAACAATCTCCCACCAAATCGGCTGGCCCTGCGGGTTGTTGCCGCCCAGATTGATTCGTTTGCCAATCGGATTGCCGTCAGGAAAGTCCCGGCGCACAACTGCCTGATTAACGATCGCCACCAGGGGTGCGTCTTGAGTGTCGCGTTCGGAAAACGCTCTCCCCTGGACGATCGGAATATTCATGGTGCGGAAGTAGTCGGAGCTAACGCCGCGATAGTTAGTCGAGGGCCACTTGTCCCGGGTGAGGAGAGGTTGTCCCTCGATCCTGAATCCGCTGGTGGGACCTTTACTCAATGGCAAAGTGTTGATGGCGCCGACGGCCTGGACACCCGGCAACGCGCGCGTCTCCTCCATTACCCGACTGTAGAAAGACATGTAGTCGGCGTCTTCGCGGTACTGTGGGCCGGAAGGCGTGAGGCGAACGGTCAGGAGTTGCTGCGGCGTAAAGCCAGCGTTAACGGATTGCAACTGCAGGAAACTGCGAAAAAGAAGACCAGCGCCGGCGAGCAACACCACCGACAAGGCGACCTCGCAGACGATCAAGGTATTGCGCAAACGATTATGACGTTTGCTGCTTGATGCGCCGCGTCCACTTTCCTTCAGTGATTCCTGTACGTCGTTTTTCGCTAACTGAAACACAGGCGCCAGGCCAAAAAGAATTCCGGTAAGCAGTGACGCGCCGAGCGTAAAACCAAGGACGCGCCAGTCCATATTGATTTCGGCGAGGCGCGGAAAATCCTGTGGCAACAGCCGCGTCATAAGGGCCACGCCCCAAAGCGCGAGCAGCAATCCTCCAGCACCACCAGCCAATGCGAGGATGGTGCTTTCGGTGAGCAGCTGTCGCATCACCCGCCATCGCGAAGCACCAAGCGCACTTCGAATGGCCATCTCTTTTTGTCGTGAAGCGGCTCCGGCCAGAAGGAGGTTGGCCACATTCGCGCATGCAATGAGCAACACGAAACCTACGGCGCCAAACAACAGCAACAACATTGAGCTCGTTTCACCTACGAGGTGTTCGTGTAACGACACGACGCGATTGAAGCGACGGTTGTTTGTCTCGGGGTATTGCTGACGCAATCTAGCCGTGATGGTCTCCATCTCAGCCGCCGCTTGTTGAAGCGACACACCCGGTTTCAGCAACGCGACGGCCGCTAACATTCCAAAGCCGCGGACCTGCGTCGGATCCATGCGTTCGTTGATGGTTGGCGCCAGCCTATATGGAGGCACCCAGACGTCGGTTTTGTCGGGGTACTGAAAGCCCGGAGCCGCGATACCAATGACGGTGTAGGGTTGACCGTCAAGCGTGATGGGTTTCCCAACTAGATCCTGACTACCAAAGCGCCGCTGCCAAAGATTGTGACTGATGACGACAACCGGAGCATGGCCTGCCTGCTCATCAGTAGGAATGAAGAATCGACCTTGCTGAGGTTCTGCGCCGAAGACGCTGAAGAAGTTTGCCGACGCCATTGCGAGATCAATGCGTTCGGCTTGATTTTCCGACGCGAGATTAGCTGGCCGCGTGAGTATGGCGGCGAGGTGCTCAAACACGGTGTTCTGCGCGCGCCAGTCGAGGAAGTTTGCGGGCGTTACCTGGCCGCGCGTTCCCTGGGCGTTCAATTCCTGAATGGCAATTATGCGATCCGCCTGGCGATACGGGAGTGGTCTCAGGAGCACACTGTTAACAACGCTGAAGATCGCGGTGCTGGCGCCGATGCCCAGCGCGAGCGTCACGATCACGAGCGCAGCAAAGCCCGGGTGCTTCACCAGGTTTCGGATTCCGTAGCGGATGTCCTTTAATAAGGATTCCATAATTCCTCCCATCATCAGCGTGGAAAAAACGCTTCTCCTAGGAGTGCGCCGCCTTGTCGGCGCTTTCACCGGTCGCGGCTTTGCGCGACCTGCCACGAATTAATCAGCGGCGCCGAGCCGCCGCGGCCAAAGCGCCGACAAGGCGGCGCACTCCTAGGAGAGGCCTCTGTGCCGGGAGGCCGCTACTCGTATCGCAACGCCACCCTGCTCTTCGTCGCCGAAGTTCGACCATGGCCGCGACTGCGTACTCGCGTAAGCCGCAAGCTGAAGCTTGTACTCTGAACACCTGTACTCCGACGTGTACCCATTTCCTTAGTCACTCGTAGACCAGGTGTTTAGAGTCCAGCCTTTAGGCTGCGCTTCGCCAGAGTCCGACCGTTAGCCGCGAGTGCGTACTCGCGTAAGCCGCAAGCTGAAGCTTGTACTCTGAACACCTGTACCCTCTGAACGCCTTTTCACTCGTAGACCAGTGCTGTCATCGGATCCACTTTCGTGGCTCGTCTCGCCGGCAGATAGCACGCGAGCAAAGCTACGACCGTTAACAACACCGAAATCGCCGCAAACGTGAGCGGATCGGTACTTCCAACTCCATAAAGCAGACTGGCCATCAATCGTGTCAGCGCAAACGCGACTCCCAATCCAATCGCCACACCCAACATGGCCAGCGCCATTCCCTTCTTCAAAACCAGTTTCAGGATGTCGTTGCGTTGCGCGCCCAACGCCATCCGCACGCCGATCTCCTGCGTGTGCTGGACCACGAAATAGGCCAACACGCCGTAGATGCCGAGCGTGGCGAGCAATAGCGCTAAACCGGCAAAGACGGTGAGCAGAGTCATTCCCAACCGCCGTGAAGAAGTTTCTTCACCCAGCACCTGGGCCATCGTGCGGACGTTTGAAATTGGCTGGTCGGGATCGACCTGATGGATCTCGTTTCGTGCCGCGGCAACCAAACTCAACGGATCAACCGACGTACGAATCACGAGATCGCGTGGCGTATAAAACGGCTCCACGCTCTGCTGGTATGGAAAATACATCTCAGGCTTAACAGGCTCATCGACACCCATCTGCCTGACGTCGCCGGCAATACCCACAATCGTGGTCCAGGGAAGATCCGGATCGCTGGGATCTCCAAGCTTGATCCGCTTCCCGATCGGGCTTTCACCAGGCCAGTACTGGCGAGCCATGGTTTCGTTGACTATGGCCACTGCAATCGACTGCTCGTTGTCACCATCGTTGAACGGGCGACCCTGTTGCAGTTGAATACCCATCGCTTTGAAGTAGTCAGTGCTGATCTGGCGATGATTGGCGTCGTATGAAAGCCCGCCCAATTGAGCTTGCTCAATGCTTCGGCCTTCAACCGCGAAGCCGTTGGTGCCGCCCTTCCATTCGAGCGGAACGCTCGTCGAATAACCCGCTGCCACAACACCGGGCAGAGTCTTTACGCGGTCCAATACCTGTTTCAGGAAATTGGCGCGTTGGGAGTGTTCGCTATATTTGGTGCGCGGTAAAACGGTGCGCATTGTCAGCACACTATCCGCCCGCAGACTCGCATACTGATCCTGCAGCTTGAAGAACGTTTGAATTAACAAGCCGGCGCCGACCAAGAGCACCAGTGCTAACGCAACCTCCGCGACGACGAGAGTGCTGCGCAGTCGATTACCACCCGCGTTCAATCCTGAGCGGCCACCACCTTGTTTGAGTGCTTCATTCAAATCGATTCGCGAGGCCTGGAAAGCTGGGGCCAATCCAAAAATCACTGCCGTGAAAAGAGTGACGAGGAGTGTGAAACCGAGAACCGGGAGATCGATGCTGAGTTGGGTCGAGTGGACCAAACCGTCGGGAATCAGTCGTTGCAGGAACGCAAAACTCCATGTGGCTAGCAGCAATCCGCAGGCTGAACCGACCGCAGCAAGAAGTAGACTCTCAATCAGCAACTGCCGCAGGATGCGAAGCCGGCTAGCGCCAAGCGCCGCGCGCACAGCCATCTCGCGTCTGCGACTGGCCGCTCGCGAGAGCAGCAGGTTGGCAATGTTTGCGCAAGCGATTAAGAGCACGAAACCAACCGCGACAAGCAGGACCAGGAGTGGACGCCGGACGTCGCCGGCCAATTCGTCGCGCATCGGCTTCGCATAACCAGCCAGCCGGTCGGCAGTCTCGGGATTGTCCTGAACAATCCGCTGATAGATCGTGCGGACTTCAGCATCAGCCTGGGCCAACGTCACACCTTGTTTCACTCTGGCCACAACCGTCAGATAGTGACGCCCGCGCGACTGCAGTTGTTCCGACGTGAAAGCGATCGGCACCCAGATGCCGACCTTGCTGTTCATAAACTGAAAGCCGCGAGGCATAACCCCGACCACTTCATATTTCTCACCGTTGAGCACGAGCCCACGTCCGATGATGTTGGCTTGTCCGCCGTATCGCTGTTGCCACAGGTTGTAATTAATCATCACGACGCGATTGGCGCCGGGCTTGTCCTCTTCATCCAGAAACATGCGACCGAGTGCAGGCTGGACGCCCAGGAGTGGAAAGAAACTCGCGGTGACTCCGTTGGCTTCGACCCTTTCAGGTTCGCCATCGCCGGTGAGGTTGAAACTTCGAATATCGATGGCAGCAATATTCTCGAAAACCTGATTCTGGTTTTTTACGTCAACGTAGTTGGCAGGCGCAGGTGTGTTTCGCGGGAAGCCGGCGAAGGACGCGTCTTCCCAAACCATCACCACCCGATCAGGATCCGCAAATGCCAGCGGCCGAAGCAACACGGCGTTTACCAGACTAAAGATTGCCGTGTTAGCGCCAATGCCAAGCGCGAGTGTAACGATCGCGATAGCGGAAAAACCTGGCCGCTTCAGCAAACTGCGAACTCCATAGCGAATGTCTTTAAATAAGGTATCCATGACTTTTTTTATTCCTGGTTTTGTTCTGTGCTTTGAACTTTGTGCGTGGTCAGTTGTCAGTTGTCAGTCGTCAGTTGTCAGTTGAACTTTGTGCCTGGAACTTCATGCCTTTCGACGGAACCTCCGACGCGCGGTTCAGTACGCAACTGACCACTAACAACTGACAACTAACAACTAACAACTGACAACTGACCAAGCACAAAGTTCAAAGGACTACGACTTCGGATGGCTCTGCCAAAGCACATTCACGATCATCCACTTGCCATCCATCTTCGCGAGATGCATATAGTCGATGCCCCATTCCGCGGTTAACTTGACAGTAGCTGTCTGGTCCATCACGTCGTAGATCTCGATATCTTTTCGCGGATCTTTCCGCAGCTTCCCTTCTTTGTTGTAGGTCTGCGCGATTTCTACTAGCTGCTGGAAAGCCATGCTCCGTCCCGGACGATATGCGGTATCTGCCGGTGGTCGATAAAAACCAAGCTTGGCGAGATTAGGGCTGACGCTGCGTTCGATACGCGCCGGTTCCACGTTGTAAATGCCTTCAACGTAATCGAGCACAGCCTGGCGGACGGCTTCTTTGTCCGCGTTTTTGTCCTGGGCCACGATCGGAATTGCCACCAACAAAATTGTCAGCACTAGAAAAAGCAGTCGTTTCATTTCTGTCTCCTCATTTCGTCGTTTCCAAAAAACTCGATCTAACTTCCTACTGAGTTGATCTCTTCAGTACGGAACTGCAACGCGTCCGCGTCGCGACCGAGTCTCAAACCAACGTTCTCGCGGCTTCGCCGCCTCACCGTGCGGAAAGCCTATGGCTTTCCGCATAACCGCTTTTGATTTCCTGAGGCTCAGCCTCAGGGGTATTTGAAAACTCAACGGAAAGGCTCAGCCTTTCCGCACTGTGCGGCGGCAAAGCCACAGGTCGGCCGACGTCAAAGAGCCGCCGCCCAACGAAAACCAACGATCACTCATACCGCAGCGCTACTAACGGATCGACTTTCGTCGCCCGACGCGCCGGCACGTAACACGCCAGCAACGCCACGACTGAAAGCACCACTGCGATTGCAACAAACGTGAGTGGGTCGGTGGCGCTCACGCCGAACAGCAATCCCGTCATTAGCCGCGAGAGAGCAAACGCACCGCCTAATCCAATCACTACTCCGAGCAAGGTCCAGCGCATACCTTTCTTCAACACCAGGCTCAGCACATCTCTCAATTGCGCACCGAGAGCCAGCCTGACTCCAATTTCCCGCGTCTGCTGGGCCACAAAAAACGAAAGCACGCCGTAAATGCCGAGCGACGCCAACAGCAACGCCAGTCCGGCAAACGCCGAGAGGAGAATCATTCCGAGTCGCCGCGTCCCGGTCTCTTTCACCAGCAGCTCTTCCATGGTGGCGACGTTTGAAATTGCCTGGTTCGGATCGGCAGCACGTATCTCACGACGCACGGCGGCCACCAGCTCGTTCGGATCTCCATTTGTGCGAATAACAAGATCGCGCGGGCTAAACCATGGGTGTGAAGGGACCTGGCTGTAGGGCATGTACATCTCGGCTTTCACAGCCCTGTCCATTCCCATTTGTCTGATATCAGGAACTACGCCCACGATCGTGAGCCATGGCGCATTCGGCACACCAAGTTTGAAGCGCCTGCCGATAGGGTCCTCATCTCGCCAATATTGCTTAGCCATCGACTCATTAATGATGGCGACGGGTTGCGAGTTTTGGTTATCGGCCGTGGTGAAGTAGCGACCGTTGCGCAAACCAATTCCCATGGTCTGAAAATAGTTGGCGCTAATCTGGCGGTGGATCGCGTTGTAGGCTTGACCCGGTTGCGGCTCACGGTTCTCGATCGAGAAACCATTTGCACCACCCTTCCATGCGAGTGGAACCGAAGTGGTATAGCCGGTGGCAATCACACCGGGAAGCGCGTTTACGCGTGACAAAACATCTTCATAGAAAACGATGCGCCTCGTGTGGCCCGTGTTGGCGTAGTCCTTTAGGTTTCGGAAGTTACTATCCGGCTGAATTGTTCGCAGCGTTAGTAATCGCTCGGGTTGAAAGAACGAGTACTGGTCCATCAGGTGGTAAACCGTTTGAATCATCAGACCTGCGCCAACCAGAAGCACGAGTGCGATGGCCACTTCGGCGACCACAAACGCGGCGCGTAATCTGTTTCCTCCACCGGTGGACGTTCGGCTGCCACCCTGTTTGAGCATTTCGTTGAGATCAATTTTCGAAGCTTGAATCGCAGGAGCCAGGCCAAACAGAATTCCGGTGACAACTGAGACCAGGAATGCAAACACGAGCACCGGCAGATCCAACTTGAGATTCGTGGAGAGGGCCATCACCGGAGGAATGAGTTGCTTCAATACTGCAAAGCTCCAGCCTGCGACCAGCAATCCCAGCGCACCACCTACACAGCCAAGCAAAACGCTTTCGGCGAGAAGCTGCCGGAGGATTCGCGCTCGACTCGCTCCGAGCGCAGCACGGACCGCAATCTCTCGACTACGTCCCGTCGCTCTAGAAAGCTGCAGGCTGGCGATGTTTGCGCAGGCTATTAATAGGACGAGCGCAGCACCGACGATGAGCATCATCAGCGGCCGTTGAACGGTGCCGGCGAATTGTTCACGAAGCGGCACAACCACCGCGCGCAAACCTGCCGCCTCTTCGGGATGGTCCTTGGCAATCCGATCGCAGATTGTTTGGAGTTCCGCTAAAGCCTGAGATGGAGTTACACCTGGCTTCAAGCGCCCGACGACATTAAGAAAGTGATTGTCGTGATCGGTAAGCTGTTGTGAATTGAGCGTCGCCGGCACCCACAGTCCGACGGTGCTTTGCATGAATTGAAAACCGTTCGGCATAACGCCGACTACGCGGTATTTTTCGCCGTCGAGCTGAATGTCCCGGCCGACAATCTCGGGATCGCTGCCGTAGCGACGTTGCCACAAACCATGACTGAGAATCGTAACTTTACCTGCACCGGGCTGGTCCTCGTCAGCAGTGAAGTTGCGGCCAAGCACCGGCGTCACCCCAAGCAGCGGAAACAGGTTCCAGGTTATCGCCTGAGCACCGGGTCGTTCTGGTTCACCATCGCCGGTGAGTGTGAAACTCTTCGAAGACAATGCGGCCATGTCAGCAAACGTAGTCTGCTGGGCTTTCCAGTAGGCATAGTTGCCGGGTGCAGCATCGTCTCGCGGAAAGCCGACTATCGATGCGTCTTCCCAAACCATCACCAGTTGATCAGCCTCGGGGAACGGCAGAGGCCTGAGGAGAACTGCATTGACCAGACTAAAGATCGCAGTGTTGGCGCCAATGCCAAGCGCGAGGGTAACGATCGCGATCGCTGCGAAGCTTGGTCGCTTCAATAAGGACCGAACGCCGTAGCGGATATCCTTAATTAAGCCTTCCATAATTCTCCGTTCCTCTCGTGAAAGAGACTCTCCTTGGAGTGCGCCGCCTTGTCGGCGCTTTGGCCGCGGCGGCTCGGCGCCGCTCGTAGACTAATTGGTATCAGGTCGCGCAAGAGCCGCGACCGGTGAAAGCGCCGACAACCGGGGTCCCCGGCGCGGCAGCCGCGCTGGGGTGGCGTGGCGGCGCACTCCAAAGAGATGTCTTTGAGCTGCGGCTCTCACTCATATCTGAGCGCCACCAATGGATCGACTTTCGTGGCGCGGCGCGCTGGTACCAGGCAAGCGACCAGCGCCACTAAAACTAAAACGGCCGACACCGCGATGAACGTCAACATATCGGTCGGCGTAACGCCGAACAGCAGCGTCGCCATCAGTCGCGTTAACGCCAAAGCGGCGACCAAACCTATGACTACTCCAATCGTGATCAGCGTCATTCCATTCTTGACAACCAGTCTGAGCACATCTACCGCACGTGCGCCGAGGGCCATGCGAATACCAATCTCCTGAGTCCGTTGAGTGACCGCATACGACATGACGCCGTAGATCCCGACCGCCGCCAACACCAATGCGAGAACAGCAAAAATGCCAAACAGGATTGCGTAGAAACGCGGTTGCCAAACAGACCTCGAGATGACGGCATTCATCGTCAAAACATTCGTTACTGGTTGGTCCTTGTCGAGAGCGAGCACTTCCTTTCTGACAGCGCCAGCCAAACTCTCCGGGTCACCAGAAGTGCGCAAAGCCATGGTCATTTCTCTGATGGGTACCTGGTGATACGGCACATAGACCGTTTGCCGCGTTTCTCTATCAAGTCGCGCGTGCCTGACGGCGCCGGCGACACCGATAACCGTGAACCATGGCTCGTTACTTTCCGGTGGTCCAAAGCGCACACGTTTCCCAACGGCGCTTGCTCCTGGCCAGTACTGTCGAGCGAGTCTTTCATCAACCACGGTTACGTTGGTCGCAGTGGCCGTATCAGCTTCGGTGAAATCGCGGCCTTCGCGCAGCGTGATGCCCATGGTGCGGAAGTAATTTGGCGATACCACTGTGTGGTTGATCATCGGCGCCTGGCCCACCGACAACACCGGAAAACCTTCGACAGTAAGGCTGCGTCCCCAACCGCCTCGAAGCGGCACAATTGAAACAGCGGCTGCCGAAGACACACCGGGCAATGCTGCGACGCGTCCCACTAGTTGCTGAAAGAAAGCTGCTTGTTGGGCTTTTTCCGGGTACTTCGCGCGGGCCAATGGCACCTCGACCGTTAGAACGCGCTCGGGGTTTATTCCGGCATCGACGCGCTGTAGCTGCGTGAAGCTGCGCACCATTAATCCGGCGCCGACGAGCAGCACCAGCGAAAGCGCAACTTCAGCAACTACCAGCAAACTACGCATCCGGTTGTGAGCACCTGCGCCGGTGCGGCCACCCTCCTTGAGCGTTTCGTTGAGACTCGTCCTCGAACTCTGCAACGCCGGCACAACGCCGAAGATCAGTCCGGTGATAACTGAGATCAGAAAAGTGAATCCGAGAACGCGCAGATCCAGATCAAACTTCATCCAGAAAGGCATGTCGCCAGGAATCGCGGCGAGCAAGACGTTCTTGCCCCAGACCGCCAGGAAGATTCCGACGACCGCACCCATCAAACTCAGCAGTGCGCTTTCGGTAAGCACCTGACGCACGATGCGCCCGCGACTCGCGCCCAGCGCCGCGCGCAATGCAAATTCCTTGTGACGCGCGGAAGCTCGCGCAAGCAGCAGGTTGGCCACGTTTGCACAGGCAATCAGCAACACAAAAGCAACTACACCAAGAAGTATGAGGAGCGCCTGCCGGTAATCGCCGGCCAGGTTGTCGCGCAAACTAAATACATTCACGCCCATGCCCTCGTTAGTAACCGGGTGCTGTTCCTCAATGCGACGCGCGATGCTGTTCATCTCAGCCTGCGCTTGTTCGAGCGTGACGTTAGGCTTGAGCCGCGCGATCGAACTTAGTCCGTGGTCGTTGCGTGTATAAATCTTCTCAGTCAGGGCCATCGGCACCCATAGTTCGGCTGTTTCGGGAAACTTGAAACCGCCCGGCATGACTCCGATGATCGTGTGAGGACGACCTTGGACCATCGTTGACTGGCCCACGATGTTGCTCGCGGATCCGAAGCGCCGCTGCCAGAGGCCGTGACTCAGAATGACGACGTTATTTGTGTCGGGCCGATCTTCTTCGGCGGTGAAGGTCCTTCCAAGTTGCGGCGCGACTCCGAGAATCTCGAACATGCCCTGTGAAATCCGCGCGCCCGGAATTTGCTCCGGGTCACCTCCGCCGACGAGTGAATAGTTGCCGTCCTGAAAAATTCCGATGTCTTCGAAGACCGTGTTTTGAGCACGCCAATCCGCGAAGTTTGGGTAGGAGACAGCAAACGAACTGACTCCCTGCTTCGGCGCCGTCTCGTCCAGCACCACCAAGCGGCTGGGATCCTTGTATGGCAAAGGCCGCAGGAGAATGCCGTTTACGAAGCTGAAGAGAGTGGTGTTGGCGCCGATGCCCAAAGCAAGGGTAATCACGGCGATGGCTGTGAAGCCGGGCCGCTTCAATAAGGAGCGAATGCCGTAGCGAATGTCCTTTATTAAGCCTTCCATAATTCCCCTCCCTACTCGTGAAAGATCTCTCCCTGGAGTGCGCCGCCACGCCACCCCAGCGCGGCTGCCGCGCCGGGGACCCCGGTTGTCGGCGCTTTCACCGGTCGCGGCTTTTGCGCGACCTGATACGAATTAGTCAACGAGCGGCGCCGAGCCGCCGCGGCCAAAGCGCCGACAAGGCGGCGCACTCCAAGGAGATCTCTCTGAGCCGCAGACCTTACTCGTATCGCAGCGCCACCAACGGATCGACTTTCGTTGCGCGCCGAGCGGGCACGAGACAAGCGCCAAGCGCAACGGCCGCGAGGGCTAAAGGAATCGCGACAAACGTGAAGCCGTCAGTCGTGCTCACCTCGAACAACAACGTCGTCATCAACTGCGTCAGCAAATAAGCCCCGACTAACCCAATCGCAATTCCGATCCCAACGAGCGACATTCCCTGACGAACGATCATTCCCAGCACGTTCGAAGCTTGCGCCCCAAGCGCCATGCGTACCCCGATCTCATGAGTTCGCGCCGACACCGAATCGCTCAACACGCCATAGATTCCAACCATTGCCAGGACCAATGCGACTGCAGAAAACAGCCCCAGCAGAACTGTGTTGAATCGTTGTGGTCCAACCGCTTCTGAAACCACATCGTCCATAGTGCGAACCTCGGAAACTGGAAGGTTCTTATCGATCGCCCAGACGGCGTTTTGCACTGACCCAACGATCGCCAGCGGTTCGGAAGTGCTACGGACCACGAGGGTCAGACCGCGCGGCGAAGGCGCCTGAAGATGAGGCAAGAAGGCTTCGGGTTTAGTATCCGCGGCCCAATCCTCCTGCATCGTGTCTTTGGAAACACCGACGATCTCGCGCAAGCCGTCATCGCCTACAGTGATTCGTTTTCCGAGAGGACTCTCGTTGGCGAAATAACGCCGAGCCAGAGACTGATTGATGATTACAACGCCCGGAGATTTATCGTTGTCACGGTCGGTGAAATCTCGACCGCTCAACAACGTGGTTCCCATGGTTTTGAAATAATCAGGACGAACAATCCGGTACACGGCCCCTTGCGATTCACCCGGCAACAACGCCGGTCGTCCTTCAATGGTGAACCCTAGAGTCCACAGGTCACCCGCGAGCGGAAGGTGATTAATGGCGCTGACCGATTGAACCCCGGGCAGAGATTGCACGCGTCCCAGAAGTTGACCAAAGAATGCCGCGCGCTGTGGTCCAGTTTTATGTTCAGATCCCGCTAACGAGACAGTCGCTGTCAACAGCTTGTGCGAATCGAATCCCGGATCAACTGAAACCAGTCGCAGAAAACTACGCACCAACAGACCGCCGCCGATCAAAAGCATCAAGGCAAGCGCCACTTCGGATACCACGAGTAAGCGACGGCCCAAACCGCGACGGCCTCCGTCCGAAGAGCTACGACCGCCTTCCTTCAGTGCGGCGTTCAAGCCTGGTTTTCTGATTTGGAGAACTGGAGCAAGACCAAAGAGAACTCCAGTAAGAAGCGATAACCCAGCGGTAAAGGCCAACACATAAACGTCGATGCCAATGGATTGCATGCGCGGCAGATTTTCGGGGCCAAGCCGCGCCAGCATTCCTATTCCGAGAATCCCCAGGAACAAGCCACATGCTCCTCCTATGATCGCGAGTAACACGCTCTCGGTAAGTAACTGTTGCGCGATTCGTCCGCGACTGGCGCCGAGTGCAGTCCTGAGCGCGATTTCTTTTTGCCGTGCCGCCGCGCGGGTCATCATTAGATTCGCGACGTTGGCGCAGGCGATTAGAAGAACGAAGCCGACCGCGCCCAGCAGAATCAAGAGTGCGGTGCGCGTTTTGCCGACAACTTTTTCATGCAGCGAAACGACACCTAACGTTAAGCCTTTGTTGGAATCCGGATACTGTTGTTCGAGCCTGCCGAAAACGGTGGACACTTCTGCCTGCGCCTGTTCGTGCGTAACGCCCGGCTTGAGGCGACCAAAAACACGAAGGGATTGACCGTTGCGATCGTTAACGCGAGCTGCGAGATTCAGCGGCACCCACAATTCGGTTTGAGTGGCCCAGAAGGGAGCGAATTGAAACTTCGGCGGCATCACGCCGATAACGGTGTAGCTGGCGCCGTCGAGCATGAGTTGTTGGCCGACGATGTTCTTGTCCGCTCCAAACCGCCGTTGCCAGAGACGATCGCTCAAGACTACGACGCGTTCTTTTCCTGGTTGATCCTCCCCATTTGAAAACGTGCGACCAACAATTGGGTTGATACCGAGCAGGTGAAACATGTCAGCGCTGAGCTGTAGTCCACGCAGGTGTTCAGGCTGATCGCGGCCGGTCAGATTCGGTTCCCACATCTGGGCTGCGTCCATCGATTCGAAATTTTGACTCTGCTGTTTCAGATCGAAATAGTTCGCAGGCGCAACCGGCGACGTGCCATCGTGCAAGATCGTGACTAGTTCGTCTGGCGCGTTGTAAGGCAACGGGCGAAGGAGCACGCCGTTGACGACGGAAAAGATCGCGGTGTTTGCGCCGATGCCGAGGGCGATTGCAACCACAGCTACAAAAGTGAAGCTGCGATGCTTGAGCATCATGCGAAATGCGTATTGAAGATCCTTGAATATGTTATTCATCGTAATTCGTACTTTGTTCTTTGTACTTTGATCTTTGTCAGTTGTTAGTTGTCAGTTGCAGTCGTCAGTGGTGGTTGTCAGTGGTTACTAACAACTAACAACTGACAACTAACAACTAACAACTAACAACTGACAACTGACAACTGACAACTGACAACTAACAACTGACGACTGACAAAGCTCAAAAATTTACTCGTATCTGAGTGCTACCAACGGATCGACTTTCGTGGCGCGGCGCGCCGGGACGTAACACGCCAACAGCGCCACCACGATCAGCAAGCCCGCAATGCCGCCGAACGTCAGTGGATCCGTAGCACTTACCTTGAACAGAAGCGTTGCCATCAATCGCGTTAACATCCACGCTGCAGCCAGCCCTAACGCAATCCCGGTTAACGCCAGCAACATTCCCTGTTTAAGGACCATCCTCATGATGTGGCCCATCTGGGCGCCGAGCGCCATCCGGATTCCGATCTCCTGGGTGCGCTGATTAACGAGATAGCTGATCACGCCGTAGAGCCCGATGATTGTCAGCACCAGGGCCAGAGCAGCGAATATCCCCATCAGCGCGAGGAGGAATTTCCGGTCGGCTACACTGCGCTGCACCAGAAATTCCTGCGTCCGAATTTTCCACATCGGCTGATCCGCATCGACTTTCCAAATTGCCTGTCTTACTTGCTCCGACAGACTCATTGGCTCAACGGTGGTTCGGATCACCACAGTCGCGAAGAAACCAGGTTGTTGGGTGTAGGCGCCATACATCTGTGGCCGCTGTTTTTCCTCAAGCCAGTAATGTTTGGCGTCGCCGACGATACCGATGACGGTGCCCACTGTTCCGTCCTCAACAAGCTTGACCTGCTTCCCGATCGGATCCTGGTTGGGCCAGAAGCGTTGGGCCATGGTTTGATTGATGATGACTACACCAGGGGTATCAGGTCGGTCCTCACTCCCAAAGAGCCGGCCTTTGATGAACGGAATGCCGATCGTCTCGAAGTAGTTGGGCGTCGCCGTATTGAACATTACTTCCGGCTCCTGGCCCTGGGGCGGTGCATCGCGATCGGGAAGAATAATTTGAGTGCTGCCGCCGTTACCGCTGAATGGCAATCCGCGCACTAAGGCTACGGCTTGCACACCCGGAACTTCCTGAACTCGATCCATCACCTGGCGATGAAAATTCCATTGGGCTGGAGTTTCTTTGTACTTGGTGCGCGGCAGACGATATTCAAGCGTGAGAAGTTGCTCGGGTTTGAATCCCACATCGACGCGAAGGAGTTTGTCGAAACTTCGGATCAGCAGGCCGGCGCTCACAAGTAAGAGGAGGGACAAGGCCACCTGGGCCACCACGAAGCCGCCCCGCACTCGGTTCCAACGTGCGCCTTCACCACTACCGCGTCCTCCCTCTTTCAGGAACGACTGCAGATCGGGCCGCGCGAGTTTAAGTGCCGGCACTAAACCAAAGAGCCAGCCAGTTAGCACCGAGACGGCCAGTCCGAACAACAACACGCGTGTATCAATCGTCACCTCTTCCGCGCTGATAAAATTTTGAGGGAGATTGAGTAATGCCTGAAGGCCCCAATGTGCCAGCAACAGTCCGCCAACGCCGCCGATCAGCCCAATCAGAGTGGTCTCTGTCAATAGTTGACGGATCAGTTGCCAACGGCTGGCGCCTAGAGCAGCACGGACTGCAATCTCGCGGCTTCTGGCGAGTCCGCGGGCCAGAAGAAGATTTGCAAGGTTGGCGCAGGCGATCAGGAGGATCACGCCCACAGCGGCGAACAATAGCCACAGCATTGGGCGCACATCACCGACGATCAGCTCACGGTAACTTTCGACCCTGGCGCCTCTGCCTGCGTTCTCCTTCGGATAAGCCTGGGCCAACTGACTGGAAATCGTCGTGGCTTCCGCCTGTGTTTCCTGAATAGTGATGCCAGGTTTCAGATGGCCTATCACCGCCAGAAATCGATCTTCACGCTTGCCGGTGTTCCCCGGATAGTTATTCATCGGCATCCAAAGCTCGACGTCCGGATCCAGTGGCTGCTTGAAACTCTCCGTAACCACCCCGATCACCGCATACGACTCGCCGTTAAGAATCAATTTCTTCGTTTCCAGGTTACGATCACCGTTCAGTCGATCGCGCCACATCTTCTCGTTGACGACTGCGACTTTCGGGGTGCCCGGCCGATCTTCACCGTCGACGAATGTGCGGCCGACAATGGGGTTAAGGTTGAATACTTTGAAAAAGTTTGACGCTACAAAGGCGCCGCGTACGCGGTCAGGGCGGTCGCCACCGGTAACGTTCACACTCTGCGTTTGAAACGCGGTCACATCTTCCAGCGACTGCATGCGCGCTTTGACTTCATCAGCCTCAATGATCGAGAAGCCGTCGCGATCGCCACCGGGGGAGCTGGTCCAAAGCATTACCAGTTGATTCGCATTGTGGTAAGGCAGCGCGCGAAGGAGAACGGCGTTCACGACACTGAAGATGGCTGTGTTAGCGCCAATCCCAAGTGCGAGGGTGACGATGGCAATGATCGCGAACACCGGGTTCTTGGTGAGCATCCGAACGCTGTAACGTAAATCTTGTTTGAAAGTCTGCATTTAATACTCTTTCTTCTAATCGGTTGACCGGTACCCAATCGGGAGCGGTAAGGCTTCGGGGAACGCACTCAGTCGGGAAGGAGGACTTGTCCCCGCTCTTCCGTCACCAAGTGCGATCCAGTAGTGACAATTCAATACTCCGATACCCCCAGGTCTAAGCAGCGCGACGAAGAGCGGGGGCAAGCCCTCCTTCCCGACTGCTCGTTTTCAAAAAAGCCTCATTGCTCCAAGTCGGTTCTATTCGTATCTCAGCGCAACCAATGGATCGACTTTCGTTGCTCTTCGCGCCGGGATGTAACACGCCACAAAAGCAACCACACTCAACACGACGCCCACCACGACAAAGGTCACGGGATCTTTTGCGGTGACGCCAAACAACACACTGGCCATCACGCGCGTGAGGGCAAACGCGGCGGCAATTCCTAGCGCAACCCCGATTACCACCAGCCCCATTCCCTGGCTAATAACTAGCTTGACTACATCAAACCGCCGCGCGCCGAGTGCCATCCGCACACCAATCTCATGCGTCCTTTGCGCCACCGAGTAAGACATCACTCCGTAAATTCCAGTCGAGGCCAGCACTAGAGCAACGAGGGCCAACAACCCAAGCAACGCGGTGCGATAGCGTGAAGTGGCCACCGATGTGTCTACCCATTCCTGCATCGTCCTGACGGCCGCGACTGGTTGGTCCGGATCGATCGCCTGCACTTCCTTGCGCACTGCCGAAGTCAGACTGGTGGGATCCCCTGGCGTACGAATCACCAGATTCATCGAATTAGGTTGGATCGTCGGAAAATACATGGTTGCGTAAGGCGGAAACTCCATCGCACGATGCCGGATGTCCCCGACAATTCCGACAATCTCAAACACGAGAGGTTCGGCAGCTGGAAATACAAGTCGTTTGCCGAGTGGATCCTCATTCGGGAATGCTTGCGATGCTAGCGTCTCGCTAATGATCGTAACCTTGTCGCCTTTGCGTGTTTCGTCATCAGTGAAGTTTCGCCCCCGCAACAGGGGAATTTGCATTGACTTAAAATACTGTTCGTTAATCCTGCGGAAATCAGCACCCAACCGTTGAGTTGGCGATGCCGGCGGCCGGCCTTCGACGGTGAAAGGAATGTCGTTAGGTTGGCCGCTCAGCGGAAGTTCGGTAATCAGGCCCACCGCTTCGACTCCCGGCAGACTCCCTACGCGCGTCTCGAGCTCAGAAAAGAAATTGCCAGTCTTCTCAGGCGTGGAATATTTCTCCCGGGGTAAATTCACTTGCATCGTCAACACGTTTGTCGCGTCGAAGCCCGGTTTCACGTTTTGCAATTGGATGAAACTTCTGACGAGTAAGCCTGCGCCAATCAGCAACACGACTGCCACCGCACTTTCAATCACCACTAACGCACTGCGCGTTCGATTACGTGGAGCGCTCTCGCTGCCACTGCGTCCTCCTTCTTTCAACGAAGAGACCAGGTTCAGCTTCAGCGTTCGCAGCGCCGGCACAAGACCAAACAACAATCCGGTGACGACTGAAACAAGTAGGGTGAAACCAAGCACCGGGAGATCGATGGTGACCTTCGCTGTCGAGGGAATGCTGCCCGCGCCCATCTTCACCAGCAATTCAACACCCCAAACTGCGAGCAACGCTCCTAATCCACCACCGATCACCGAGAGCAAAACACTTTCAGTGATCATCTGACGAACAATGCGCATCCGGCCCGCGCCCAATGCAGTACGCAGGGCAATCTCTTTTTCACGCGCGGCCGCACGGACCAGCAAAAGATTTGCGACGTTGGCACACGCAATCAACAGCACGAAGCCAACCGCGCCAAAAAGTATGAACAGGGTGGGCCTGATGTTCCCGACCAGCTGTTCCTGCAGTGGTATGAGACGCAAGCTCCAGCCGTTGTTTGTCGCGGGAAACTCTTCTTCGAGTCGTCTCGCAATCGCATCGGTGTCAGCCTGGGCCTGGGCGATCGTCGCTCCGGGTTTGAGTTTTCCAATTGGCCGCAGGAAATGCGCCCGACGCTGCTTCATCCCTGGGTCGGACTCAAAGTTCATCGGCACCCATGCTTCGGATCTTTGGGGGAAGCTGAAGTCCGGCGGCATCACTCCGATTACTTCGTAGGTCTTGCTGTCGAGCGTGATCGTCTTTCCCACGATTGTGGGATCACCGCCGAAGCGTCGCTGCCACAACGCGTGACTGAGCACCGAAACCTGGTTTAGTGCCGGCGTTTCGTTTTCGAGCTGGAAGGTGCGACCCAACATCGGCGCTACTCCGAGCGCCTGAAAATAATTTCCGGTGACGCCTGCGGCCGTGAGCCGTTCGGGGTCGCCGTTACCGGTGATGTTCAACGAAAGTGGAACCGTAAACGAAGCAGCAAAGTGTTCGAAGGTTGTGTTCTGTTCGCGGAAGTCGAGGTAGTCGAGTGGTGCAACGCTGGCCCGGTTACCGCCGTTGCGAATATTGCCGAAGACCCAAACAAGACGATCAGAGTCGGCAAACGGCAACGGACGCAGCAGGACTGCGTTAACCAAACTAAAGATGGCGGTGTTCGCGCCAATTCCCAAAGCAAGCGCGATCAAAGCGACGAGAGTGAATCCGGGCCGCTTTAAGAAACCACGTGCGGCATAGCGAATGTCTTGTAATAAGGTGTCCATCATGCCTCCTGTCTGCTTTGAGCTTGGTGCTTATGCTTGGTGCTTTGTCAGTTGTCAGTTGTTAGTTGTCAGTTGTGAGTGTGATCTCAGATTTCAGATCTCAGATTTTAGTTCTCAAATTTCAGATCTCAGATTCTTCAGATCTCAGATTTTTCAGATCTCAGATCTCAGATCTGAGATCTGAGATCGTCCCAGACTGTCTAGCCGCCATTTCCTGCGTGACAGTTTGCGGCGCTGTGCGACGGTAATAGTTCGGCGGGATCACCGCGCCACTCAACGCCAGCATCACGACCACCAGTTTGAGAACTCCATTGACCTTTAATCTTTTCATACACCCTCCATGAATATTAGTTACCGTTGCTTCCTTGTCCCCTCTCCGCTTGGTAGAGGGGGGTGATCATTCGTATCTCAGCGCCACTAACGGATCGACTTTCGTTGCGCGTCGCTTTTGAAGAAATCAGACGAGACAACCAGCCATATCGCAGATCTTGTAACAACGTATTCATCGCCTATTTCTTTTTATCTGGTTGCATCCCTTTCTGGGGGCCGCAACACACCGTGGTGAACTCGCAGTCGGAAAGGAGGACTTGTCCCCGCTCTTCCTGCGCTAATTCAAATCTCAAACTCACAAAGAACCTGCGGGCCGTCCTCTTGAGAACCGCGACGAAGAGCGGGGACAAGTCCTGCTTCCCGACTGAGTGTTTCCCGGCGTTGTAGCCGGGACCCGTCGCCAGTTTCATTCGTATCTCAAGGCAACCAGCGGATCGACTTTCGTTGCGCGACGTGCCGGGAGGTAGCAGGCCAACAAAGCAACCGCCAGCAATCCCAACGTCACACTGGCAAATGTCAAAACGTCGGTTGGACTGGTCCCGACCAGCAAACTCGCCAATAAACGCGTCAATCCAAAAGCTCCGGCTAATCCGGCCACGACTCCAATCAGCGCCAGCGTCATTCCGTTCCTGACTACCAGGTTCATAACGTCCGCAGTTCGCGCACCGAGTGCCATCCGAATACCAATCTCCTGCGTGCGCTGCGTTACCGCATACGACATCACGCCATAGATCCCCATCGCCGCGAGCAACAACGCAATCGCCGCAAAGATTCCCAGTGACACTGATGAAAAACTGTAGAGAGAAACTGAGAACGCGCGGACGTCTTCCATCGTCCTTACCGCAAACACTGGCTGGTCCTTATCGATGGACCACACTTGCTTTCGCATCTCCGCAGCCAGAGCTCGAGGCTCGACGCTGGTCCGCGCCACCAGCACCATGCTGCTCCCGGGCTCCTGCGCATGAGGCTGGTAGTAATCGGGAGTCGTAGCCAGGGTGAGTTCGTGCTTCACATCTTTTACGACACCGACAACTTGCAGCCAGGGAAATTCCGCGAGTGGACCATCAATGCGCATGCGCTTGCCGATCGGGTCTCCGTTGGGCCAGAAGCGATTCGCCAATGTTTCGTTAATGATGATTACCGGGGTGCTGCCTTCTCGATCCTCGTCAGTAAAGGCTCGGCCTCTAATGATTGGAATCTCCATTGTCTTAAAGTAATCGGGCGTGCAGGTTCGATTTCGCCCCATGTATTCCTGGCCGCGCTGCGGCTCAGGAAGGCCTTCGATGAGAAATGGGTTCGACGAGTTCCTGCCACCCAGGGGTAGGTGACTTATGGCGGCGGCCGACTCCACGCCTGGCAACGTTTTCACCCGATTGACCAATTCGCTGAAAAAGCTGGCTCTTTGCGACTCTTCCTTGTACTTTGCCGCCGGGACCACCAGGCTCATGGTCATCACATTTTGCGGATTGAAGCCGGCGTCGGTTTTCAGAAGCACGAGGAACGTACGCAACAACAACCCGGCACTCACCAGCAACATCAACGAGAGTGCGACTTCTGAAACGACGAGTAATCCGCGCAATCGATGTGTGCCTGACGAAGTTTGACGTCCACCTTCTTTAAGACCTTCGTTGAGATCGGTTCGCGACATCTGCCACGCGGGCGCCAGTCCAAACAAAACGCCGCTGAAAATCGATAGCACCAGATTGAACCCGAGCACTGGGGTGCTAACGCCGAGCCGGTGCCAGCCTGGTGCGAATTTGGCTGCCTCTCCAGGATTGAGACCGCGCAGCAAATCCACACCCCAGTAAGCGATCAGGATTCCAAACAAGCCGCCCACAACCGCCAGCAATACACTTTCGGTCAACAACTGCCGCACAAGTTGCCAGCGACTCGCGCCAAGTGCCGCACGCAGCGCCATTTCTTTTTGCCGCCCGGCAGCGCGCGCCAGCATTAAGTTGGCGACGTTCGCGCAAACGATCAGCAACACGAGACCAACCGCTGCCATCAGGGTGACGACGGCCGACTTGTAGAGCCTGGTTGTGTCTTCGATGATTGAATAGGTAGCAACGGACCAACCGGTGTTTGTTTCAGGGTGGTCCTTCTGTAGTCGCGCAGCGATGTTGGCGAGATCGGATTGGGCCTGTGCAACTGAAATGTTTGGCTTAAGCCGGCCCACGACCAGGTAGGTGTGAAACTGGCGATTGCTCGCCATCTCGGGAGTGATGGTAAGCGGAGCAATGACATCGGCGCCGGCGGGATAGTTGACCCCTTGAGGCATTACCCCGATGACGGTGCGGCTGATCGAGTTGAGCGTAATGCTTTTCCCGACGATTGACGGGTCGCCGCCAAATCGACGTTGCCATAAGTCGTAGCTAAGAATTACCACCGGCGCCTTGCCAGGCTGATCTTCATCCGGAGCGAATCCTCTTCCCAACGCGGGAGCTACGCCTAGTACGTCGAGAAAATTCGCGGTCAAGAGATAGCCCTGAATTCGCTCAGGGGTATCGTTGCCCGTAAGATTAGTGCTCCACCCGCGATACGTACCCATTTTTTCAAACGTTTGATTCTGGGATCGCCAGTCGAGAAAGTTAGCCAGCGAGGCTTCGTTGCGCACGACGCCTTGACCGGGTTGGCTTTCCCAGACGGCGACTACGCGCTCGAGCTGCGGAAATGGGAGAGGGTTAATAAGGAGAGCGTTGACAACGCTGAAGATGGCGGAGTTGGCGCCGATGCCAACCGCGAGGGTGAGAACTGCAATGATAGTAAGGCCCGGTCGCTTGAGCAGTGAGCGTATGGAGAATCGTAGATCACGTAAAATTGAATCCATGAAATTTCTCCTTTCTCTTCCGCAGCCGGTCACAACTACCAGGGTGAACGGGCCAACTATGCCCGGTGGTAAAACTCAGTCAGGAAGGAGGACTTGTCCCCGCTCTTCCTGCATTTCTCAAGAGGCTAATGGAAACATCCAACCAACTCCGTCACTCTGGAGCCGGGGAGGAAGAGCGGGGACAAGTCCTCCTTCCCTACTGCGAGTGCTCTACGATCTGAGTTACCGCCTTCGCGCTAGTTCCGGCACCTACTGCACCCTCAACACCATCAGAGTCACATCGTCATCAAAACTTCCGTTACTAAATTCGCTCACCGCTGACATCACTCTCTCGCGCATCTCATCGGCGTTGAGGTGCTGTCCGGTACACAACAACTGCTGCAACCGGTCTTCGCCAAACTCTTCACCGTCAGCGTTCGTCGCTTCGGTGACGCCGTCGGTGTAAAGCACCAGGGCATCGCCGCTGCGCAATTCGACCTCATGCTGCTGGAAATCCTGCTGAGGGAACACGCCAAGTACTGGACCACCTTGCATCAGGCGTTCGCAGCCAGTGTCGCGCACCAAAATCGGTGGGTAGTGTCCGGCGTTCGCAAACGTCAGCTTCCTCTTCGGAACATCCAGCACTCCGTAGAAGCAACTAATGAAACGATTGAGGACGATGTTTTCGCAGACGACGCTATTGACCCGAGCGAGTAATTTGCCTGGACCACGCGTGGCGGAGGCGAGCGACTTCAAAACAGCCTGCACATTCGACATCAGCAACGCGGCCGGCATTCCCTTCCCGGCTACATCAGCGATGCAGAAGCCCGTGCGGGTCTCGTCAAACTTGAATACGTCAAAGTAATCGCCGCCCACAGTGCGCACCGGTTGCCAGGCTGTTGCCACTTCGAGCCCCTTGATGGAAGGCAATTCTTTCGGCAGTAGCGCTTTTTGAATTTCACCAGCGTCAGCGAGTTCCTGCTCGAAGGTTTCGTTGGCCTTTTGATGATCGGCGTCGAGCTGTGTTTGAAGGCGGCGCTGACGTCCTAGTTCGATTTGAGTTTGCAGCGTCTTGAGTAGACTCGGATTGTCCCAGGGCTTCTGCACAAAATCGTGCACGCCACGATGCATCGCCTCGACCGCCAGTTCGACAGTGGCCCAACCAGTCAACACGACGACGGGCACAGTGCTGTCGAGCTTGCGGATGTTGTCAATCAGATCGAGACCTTCCTGTCCCGAGGTAGTGTCGCGAGCGTAGTTGAGGTCCATCAGGACCAGATCAAAATTTGATCGCTGGAGAGCTTCGAGCACAGCCGCGGGCGAAGTTACCGCTTCCGTTTGATAGCCGGCCTCGCGCAACAACAAACGCAGCGCCGTCGCTACATCAGGTTGATCGTCTGCTATCAGAGTGCGCGGGATGGGCGCTGCCAGAGTGTAAGAGTTCGTCGTATTCATGACTTAATCCGGCGTTTGGTGGGTGACGGTCGCATCTGCGCCCGACAAAAATGGGTCCGGGGAGACCTCGACCGAATCAGTACTTATTCCTTTGCAATCCAACCATCTTCAAGCCGCACTATTCGGTTGCCGTATTCGGCGTTAACTTCTGAGTGGGTGACCTGAACAATAGTGGTGCCTTCGTTGTTCAGGACCTTGAACATTTCCATGATCTCTTTGCCCTGACTCGAGTGAAGATTTCCGGTCGGCTCGTCTGCCAGGATGATTCGTGGATTAGCCACCACCGCGCGGGCGATTCCAACGAGTTGTTGTTGTCCGCCGGAGAGTTGGCTGGGGAAAAGGTCCTTCTTACCGACAATCTGAAAACGATCGAGCGTGTCGCAGACAATCGACTGTCGTTCTTTCTTGCTGACGTCGCGATACGAAAGCGGCAACTCGAGATTTTCGAACACGGTCTGATCGTCGAGCAGGTGATAACTCTGGAAAACGAAACCGATGTTGCTGTTTCGTAAGGCTGCGCGTTTCTTGTGGTCCAACTTGTGAACCGCGACGTCGTCGAAGTAGTACTCGCCGGTCCACGACTGATCGTGCATCCCCAGAATGTGCAGCAGCGTTGATTTACCGGCACCCGACGGACCCATGATGGAGACAAACTCACCGGGGGCTATGTCCAGGTCGACGCGTCGCAGGACGTAGGCCCGGGTTGGACCCTGCGGAAAGGATTTCTCAACGTTTCGGAGCTTGATCATTGAATGTCTCCGAAACCGCTCTCTTTGAGTTCGCGTTTGGCGTCTTCGATTTCACGTCGATTGGCGCCGGCTTCTTCTTCCACAATCAATCCGTCGAAGAGATGCACAATCCGATCGGCATGCTGGGCGTAACGCGGATCGTGGGTCACCATGCAGATGGTGGCGCCGCCACGATGAAGTTCCCGCATCAGTTCCATCACCGCTTCGCCGTTGGTTGAATCCAGGTTTCCGGTGGGCTCGTCTGCCAGCAGGATGCTCGGTTGACCACCAACCGCACGGGCAACCGCCACGCGCTGTTGCTGACCGCCTGATAGCTGGCTGGGCAAGTGTTTCGCGCGATGGGCCATGCCAACGCGTTCGAGAGCTTCAGTGGCGCGCTTCTTACGTTCGGCTGAATTCATGCCGCGATAGGTAAGCGGCAGCTCAACGTTTTCGTAAACCGTGAGGTCGCCGATCAGGTTGAAGCTCTGGAAGATGAAACCGACTTCGCGATTCCTTATCCGCGCGCGTTCCGACAAAGAAAGATTCTCGACCGGATGTTCGTTGAGAACGTAAGCGCCATCGCTCGGTGTATCCAACAAACCGAGAATCGACAACAGCGTTGACTTGCCACAACCGGAAGGTCCGGCGATCGAGAGGTACTCACCTTTTTTGATATCGAGGTGAATGCCGGAAAGCGCGTGGGTCTCTACCTCATCGGTGTAGAAAACCTTCTTTACGTCGGAAAGACGAATCAGGGGATCGGTAGCACTCATCATTGTCTCCTTAAATATTGGAACGTCGCGTAGAACTTGGGTCAGGACTCTGGAACGGGAATCAATAACGCCACTCTCTCGGGTGTCTGCCCCGTTCGGGCATATTCAAAGACAATCAAGCATCACCGTGGTGATGCCTCGCGCTTAGCGCACCAGGATGCGGGTATAGCTATCCATCGAAGTCGTGTCGGACAAGATCACTCGATCTCCTTCATTCAATCCGCCAACGATTTCGATCGTGCTCACTGAACTGCGACCTAAGGTGACTTGCGTGCGAACTGCTTCCTGTCCATCGGCACTCAAACGGAATAGACCAACAGTCTGTTGTCCCTGACCAAAGGCCGGGCGGCCCACGTAAAGCACGTTGGTCAAACGCTCAAGCTCGATGGTTCCGTCAACACTCAGGTCAGGACGGGCACTCGCTGGAAGTGGACCAGTCAGTTCAGCGTCAACTACAAACGTGCCCTCGCGCGCGGCCGGATCGATACGGGAAACTCTGCCCTCGATGATCCCATTGCGAGTATCGACAGCTACCGGCTGTCCCACTCGAACGTCCTTGATCTGCGTCTCAGGAATACGTAACTCGGCCTTCAGCGATGCTGGATCGGCGACGCGTGCCATGTTGAAACCTGGGTTGACCTGTTGACCCACCTGGACAGAAACCTGTTGCAATACGCCATTGGTGCCGGCCATGACTTTCAGTGCGTTTGCCTGTTCTCGCTTTAGTCTCGAAAGCGCCTGCAACTGCTGGATGCGAGAATTCTGCGCGTTGATCTGGGCCTTGGTAGCCTTGCCGCCCATCGCCAGACGTTCCTGTTCAACCCTCAAACGATCCGCGAGATCCTGAACTCGAACGCGAGCGACCTTGAGCAGGATTCCCGGGACCAAGCCCTGCTTGCCGAGCACTTCGTCAGTGTCGAGCTGCATCTTGGCCTGGCTGTACTCCGCTTTGATCGACGCAATAGCCGACTCTTGTGTTAACCCATCACTTTGCAAACGCACTTTTAGATTTTCGAGATCGGCTTGTGCGGCGCGCAGTTGGAAGTCGGCGTCCATCGCCTGCTGTTCCATTTGTGGGTTGGAAAGTTCGAAGATGACAGTGTTCGCAGTCACTTCGACACCGGGCTGGACGAGAATTTTTTCAACCCGTCCATCAGCTGGCGCCGGGACCCAACGTGTGAGTTGGGGAACGAGGGTGCCAATGCCGCGAACCTCGCGCAGCATCTGCCCACGCTTCACGGTGTCGATAACGGCAGTGGATTTGTCTAGTGTGGGTGCGGCGGGTTTGAGTTTGGCGAGGCCAAAGGTGACTGCGCCAACCGCTAGCAGGCCGACGACCACAAAGATTCCGGTGCGAATACGTTTTTTGAAACGAGATTTTTGGGGGCGCTTGATATCCATAAAACTTAAAGATTGGATCTTGGTGCTTTGAACTTTGTACTTTGAACTTGGTGCTTGCTTCTTTGTGCTTGGTTCTTTGTGCTTGGTCCTTGGTCTTTTGCTTTTTTGAATCTGGTTCTTGTCTTTAGTTCTGAGATCTGAGATCTCAAATTTCAGGCGCTTGTTTCTGAGATCTGAGATCTCAAATTTTAGATTCCGCTTTCAGACTGACCGCGCGGTTCAGGCAACCCAATGTCAAACCGCGTGCCCAACCAAACAATGTCTAGGAAAACGAAGGATTCGTGAGGGCAGGTGTGAGAAAACCGCAGGAAACTACTGAAAAATAAAGGCTGTCGTCCACATTGGCCCATCGGCCCGTGCCTGTGGAAAATTTTGTGAGGCGCTGAGCGCGTGCTTCAGCTCGCGGTTCCGAGTTTCATTTTCGGGACGAACCGATCCCGTTTTTGCGATACGGATTGGCGTACGCGATACGAAAATTCGAACAAGAAGCCCAAGTGTTCAGAGTACAACCTTCAGGTTGCGGGGTCGCAATAGACGATCCCGCAAGCTAAAGCTTGTACTCTAAACTGCTTGAAGTAGTTCAGAGTTCAACCTTCAGGTTGCGGGGTCGCAATAGACGATCCCGCAAGCTAAAGCTTGTACTCTGAACGCCTGCAAGCTCGCAGGGCGCGCCGTCGTGGCACTTCGGGAATTGTGTTGGTAGCATGTGCGGCCATGCCCCAGGCTTCTATTCCCAACTACGCGCTTTTGCTGATCTGCCTATTCGTCACGGGCTGTTCACAACAGTCGATGTCGCAACAGAACGTAAACGCGAACCCTACATCCAATCCGACGATCGCAACCGTGAATGGCCAACCAATCTCGGCCAAAGTTTTTGACATGTATTTCAAGAATGGCCGCGAGGCGCTGGAACTGGATCCGAATTCACCAGAGGGACATGTCAAGGTAGACAAGCTGCGTGAGGCTATCGTCTCGGAGCTAATTGACCGCAGTTTGATCCGGCAGGAGGCTGAGCGCCGAAGTATGGCGGTGCCTCCCGATCGTTTGGCAGCCGCTGAGCGCAAAGCCATTGCCGGACTCGGTGGCGACGAGCGTTATGACTCATATCTTGCGGAATATCGGCTCACTCGAGATGAGTACAAAGAAATTGTCTTGTCGGAAATCTACGGCGAGTTGATGCGGACCGAACTAAGCAAGGGGCTCGCAGTTTCTGACGATGACGTCAAAAAATTTTACCAGGAACATCAGAAGGACGCTGCGTTTCAATTGCCCGAACGCGTCACCGCCGCGCACATTCTGATTGCGGCTCGGCCAAACTTAATCCAGCAAAAACTGCAGTCGGAAAGAAATCTTAGTGGCGACGCTTTGGCGGCGGCAGTTAAAGCGGAGATGGATAAGCTGCGACTGCGAGCTGAGACGTTGCGAGCCAAAGCCGCGAAAGGCGCCGACTTCAATCAACTCGCGCGCGAATCGTCAGACGACGCGGGCACACGTGAACGCGGGGGCAACCTCGGCACATTTCCACGCGCGTCACATTCGCGCGCCTTCGATGACGCCGCGTTTGCGATGAAAGCGGGCCAGGTCAGCAGCCTCGTCCAGACGGATTTTGGTTTTCACATCATCAAGGTGTTCAAACGCGACACCGCCCGAGCACAAACGTTAGCCGAAGCGACTCCGGACATACGCCGCCAATTGCTCGGCAAGCTGGAAGCTCAAAAACTCAGCACCTGGCTGAAAGACGCCCGCCGCAATGCCACCGTACGCATCAACGAACCCTACCGCTTCGGAAACCTCAAAACCGAATTCCCATGATCAAGTCGCAGTCGCTCTTCCTCACTTATGTAACAGCCACTGATGGACTCTCCATCGCTTAGCCTCCCACAGTTGGGAAGGAGGATTTATCCCCGCTCTTACTCACTCATGTGCAACCACCCAGTGCATTTCGAGCGCTGCGCCTCTCACAAGTTGGGAAGGCGGATTTATCCCCGCTCTTACTCACTTATGTACAGCCACTGATGGACTCTCCATCGCTTAGCCTCCCACAGTCGGGAAGGAGGATTTATCCCCGCTCTTACTCACTTATGTGCAACCACCCAGTGCATTTCGAGCGCTGCGCCTCTCACAAGTTGGGAAGGAGGATTTATCCCCGCTCTTACTCACTTATGTACAGCCACTGATGGACTCTCCATCGCTTAGCCTCCCACAGTTGGGAAGGAGGATTTATCCCCGCCGATCAAACGCTTCTTCAGCCTTACAAAGAACATTGCAATACTTGGAAACTCAGGACGCGCGCATTACCTTGCGTTCCTCTATTAACCCACCAACAATTCTTAAATGGCTCAAAAGTGGTCAAACATCAATATTCCGGGCGCACTGCACTTCATAACAGGCAATGTCATTAACCGAGATCCGATTTTCATCCAGGATTGTTTCTGCCAAGAGTTTTTTGCCGTTCTTAGAGATCTTAGGAAAAACTGGCCGGCTAAGGTGATCTCCTACGTCTTGATGCCAGATCACTTTCATCTGATCGCGAACCCTGAAGATGGGAACGTAAGAGAATTTGCGGGAGCCCTGAAGGCGAAGATAGCAAGAAAGATAATCGATTTAACTGGAGATCGTTTTCTGCTGGCGACGCCATCAAGCGATGGTGCAACTCATCAGCTTTGGCAGGAGAGCTTCAAAGCGGTTCCTCTATGGAGTGCATGGATGATACGGCAGAAGATCAATTACATTCATGCAAATCCCGTCAAAGCAAAGTTAACAGAATCGACCAAGAACTATCGCTGGTCTAGTTTCCGAGCATTCTATTTTGGAGAACAGGAGCCTTTGGCGGTTGATCAAGACTGGTGGTGGGCTGATGACTCAATGAAGCTCTCAAAGGCGATGAAGGAACTAGGTTGGAGGAGTTACCACAAGAGAGGCTCTGTGGACTAGTCTTCTGCTAACCGCTTGGATTTAGATAAGTGAGGAAGAGCGGGGATAAATCCTCCTTCCCGACTGTGGGAGGCGCAGCAATCGAAATTCAATGGGTGTGTGTAGATGAGTGAGGAAGAGCGGGGATAAATCCTCCTTCCCAACTGTGGGAGGCTATGCGATGGAGAGTCCATCAGTGGCTGTACATAAGTGAGTAAGAGCGGGGATAAATCCTCCTTCCCTACTGTGGGAGGCGCAGCGATTCCGATTCAATGGGTGTGTGTAGATGAGTGAGTAAGAGCGGGGATAAATCCTCCTTCCCGACTGTGGGAGGCTATGCTATTCCAATTCAATTGGGCGTGTGTAGATGAGTGAGTAAGAGCAGTCCACCTTCCTTGGGCAGAGCCCGCGCCTCACATCCGGCGGCAAAGCCGAGGCGATGATTTTCGAAATCACTCAACATTGCCTTCTCCTATTAGATCAAGTCGGCCTCAATCCTCCCACCTCAAGTTTGCCTCAACCACCTGCAAACCATTGAAAATAAAGGCTCAAAAAACCTTTTCATGCCTCAAGTTTTTCTCAACCCTTCAGGCCTATCTTCTCAACATGAAAATCTCCAAAGAAAAGGGAGCCGGCAAAATGTTTAGACGAAACCTACTTCTCGTTTTGTTCATTCTGGCACTGTCTCCGAATGCAGCTTTCGGACAGAGCGCCAGTCCCTCGGTTGACCGTCTCCTGGCGACCAAGATTGGCAGCGCACCTCTGTCAGCAACTCCCGTCGTCATTACATTTCGCCGCAAGCCCAGCTCTTCAGATCTGCTGTCGCTCAAGTCACTGGGCATCAAGGGTGGCATCGCCCTTCGCGAGCTCCCGATTGTTTTGACCTCGATCAATCGCGCGCAGTTTGACGCGCTCCGCAAACGCAGCGACATCGCATCGCTTTACGCAAACCGCACCTTCAAACTTTTCAATCACAAGAGCCGCGCATTCATCGGCGTCGAAGCCCTGCGACAAGATCAGGAAGTGGCGCAACAACTCGGCGGCGGCGCTTCCGTCTCGGGACAAGGCGTTGGCATCGCTTACGTCGACACGGGTATCGACGCAACTCACCCCGACTTACAACTCGGCAGGAACGTTGCGCAGAACGTCATGTTCCCAGCCGCGGAAGTCTCGGCCGTCAATCTGCAACCGGGATTTCTGCCGCCCGTGTTTTTGGAAGACCAGCCGATCACTGACGTTGAAGGTGGACACGGGACATTTGGCGCAGGCGTCGCAGCCGGCACCGGCCAGGCGTCGGGTTCACTGTATGGCGGCATGGCGCCGGGCGCGAAACTCGTCGGGTTGGTTGCCGGCAATGATGGCGGCTTAACGACCTTCGCCATCGTTCAGGCTTACGACTACACGCTCGTCAACCAATGGCGCTACAACATTCGCGTCTGCAACAACTCATTCGGCGATGTGATCGCAAACTACGCTTACGATCCAAACGATCCCATCAACACTGCAACTCGCGAAATGCACGATCGCAACATCGTGGTCGTGTTTGCAGCAGGTAACGGTATCGACAGCGTCGGCGATGTGCCGGGCGCGATTAATCCTTTTTCCGTGGCCCCGTGGGTGATTTCGGTAGCAGCCGGAGAAAAGCAGGGGCTCGGCACCCCTGCTAACTTCTCTTCCCGCGGTGAGAACAACGGCACCGGCACTGACATCGCGGGCCAGCCCGCAGATCCCGCAGCGTCTCCCAATCTAAGACCTGACATCACCGGCTCCGGCGTGGACATCAAGAGTGTTCGCTCGAAAGGACCGGGCGTAACCAACGTCGCCGGAACCATTCCGATTTTTGTGGGCGCTAACGATGCCTCAACGATCGCGCCGGCATTCCTGCCTTACTACACAACCTCGCAGGGCACCAGTTTCGCCGCGCCACAAGTTTCGGGCGTGGTCGCACTGATGATTCAGGCGAACCCAGTGCTAACACCCGACCAGGTGGTCACAATTCTCCGGCAGACCGCTAACCCGATGCCTTATGAAGAACGCGTAGTCGGCGCCGGTTACGTTGACGCCCACAATGCCGTGCGCTCGGCGATGCAACTTTCAGCGGTGGCCCATCCGGCAAATCTTTTTCCGCAAGCTGGTGGACCAGAAATCATCGATGGCCCAGACGATCAAACAGGAACCACGGCCCAGGACATTCGCCAGGGCGACTTTGCATACGATTCGGCGACTAATCAACTGGTCTACACCTTGACCGTCACCGATCTGTCAGTCAGCACGCCAAACATGGTTTGGAGCATGTTCTCCAAACTCGGCGCTAAAGAAGTTTTTGTTTCGGCCTCAATTGAAGAAACCGCGACCACATTTGAGTACGGCACAATCGAATCGCCCGCTGCCAACGTTCGCAACTTCACTGAAATCGGACCGGCAGATTCCGGTGAGATTCGCGGCAATCAGATCATCATTCGCGTTTCGCTCGATAAGATTAATGCCGCCGCCGGTTCGAATGTGCTCAACACAACATCCACGGGGAGTGCCGCGCAATCACAGATACTGATCGGCTCGTCATTAGTCGGAGGCGCCTTCTTAACCGCTGACTCGGCTAGCGGTTCCAGTTTCTTCGTCGGCGAGACCGCAGAGCCAACGCCTACACCGACGCCGACACCTGATCCAACACCAACGCCGACACCAGATCCGACGCCAACGCCGACACCAGATCCGACGCCAACTCCAACGCCCGATCCGACACCAACGCCAACGCCCGATCCAACGCCGACGCCTGGGCCAACTGGTGAAGCCGAGAAATTTACGGAACGTTTTTCGGGCGTGGTCACTCCGGCCGCGGCCAGCCAGGACGTCGTTTTCAGCCTGCGCAACTCGAAGCTCGAAGCCATGCTGAACCAGAACAAAGGCAACGAAGAACTTTCATTTCAAATTATTAATCCGAGCGGCAGCGTTATCGCCAGCGGAACTTCCAAGGGCAAGAAGATCAATCTGAGTGGACTCGCGCCAGGGACGTACACGTACCGAGTCACCGGTGGAGTGAGTCAGCCGGTCGACTTCACGATCAAGAGCACTCAAGGCCAGTAGCAACCACGACGATTGATTGAGAAAGGATATCGAGCCATGAAACGCCAACGCCTAATCCTGATCGCCATCCTGATCGTTTCGAGTTTCGCTACAGCAGCAACACTGAACGCAGCACCGAGAGCTGATCCAAACCTGGCTGCGCGCTTGCAAACTGCAAAGCCTGCCGATCTGTTTGGCGTCATACTTACTTTCAACGGCGATCGCGTTGAAGATACGCACCTGGCCCAGATCCGCGCCCTCGGTATCACCGGCGGCTATCGCATGAACAAGCTGCCGATCATCGCCGTCAACGCAAACCCGGCGCAGATCACGCAGTTGGCCGGTCTCGCTTCCCTGCGTTCGATCTACCTCAATGTTCCCGTCGAGCTTTACCTGAATCAGTCGAAGCCACTCATTGGCGTCAATCGTTTGCGCAGTGACGCTGATATCACGCGACGCAATCGTGGCCTTCCGATTTCGGGCAAGGGTGTCACGGTTGCGATCAACGACACCGGCGTAGATGGCACGCACCAGGACTTGACCTACAACACCCTCAATCCTGCTGCCGGCAAAACTATTCAGAATGTTTTTGTGAGCATGAGCGACAAGGATGGACTACTCGTGCGTAGCGCTACCCTGGGAAATGTTTTCGAAGGGATCATTCCGGTGGTCTACCTTGAGAACCAGGCCAACACTGATTCGCATGGTGGCCATGGTACCCACGTCGCTTCAACCGCAGCCGGCACCGGCGCTGCTAGTGGCGGTCTCTATTCTGGCGTGGCACCCGGAGCAAATATTGTTGGCTTGGGTTCAGGCGTTGGCCTATTCGTCATCGGTCAAATCGCGGCCTTTGATTATTGTCTGTCGAATCAATTCGTCTACAACATTCGCGCTATTAATAACTCGTGGGGCAACTCGGCAAATAATCTGGATCCCAATCATCCGGTTAACGTCGCGTCAAAGGCACTCCACGACAACAACATCATCGTAGTTTTCGCAAACGGTAACGATGGCCCCGACCCCAATTCGCAGAATCGATGGACATGGTCATGGACCATGAACGTAGGTGCCGCGCGCAAAGATGGGAGGCTGGCCGGCTTCTCGTCGCGCGGCATCTTCGGTCATGACACGATTCATCCAGACTTTCTCACCCCAGGGACGGGCGTGCCCGACGATGATGATCCGCTGACCCAGGAAACGCTCACCAGCGATATCGTCGCGGCGCGCTCGCGTTTTAACCCGGCCGCAAACGGCCTCAACAACGACGAACAAATTCCGGCTGCGTTTCTGCCGAACTACACGCAGATCAGCGGCACTTCCATGGCCGCGCCGCACCTGACAGGTGTGGTAGCAAACATCCTCGAGGCGAATTCTTCGCTCTCACCAGATCAGGTTAAGAGCGTTATCTCGCGCACGGCCACACCTTTGGCCACTTATGACGAATTTGAAGCTGGCGCGGGCATGGCGAATGTTCATGCCGCGGTTGATCTCGCTCTGAACCCAGGCAAGGCTTACGGCAATTTCGGCTTCAACGGCAAAGGCATCCCGCTTACGCGCACTGACGGTGCGGGCATCTCGGGAACAGTCGCTCCGGCCAGCAGCAACACCCACGCGATGACAGTGCCGGCGAACAGTCGCTTCACTTTCGTTGAACTCAATTGGGGCAGCATCGGCGAAGGCGAAGTGGTTGTCGACAATACAAATCTTGTCGTCAACGATCTGAGTCTGGCGATCCAACGTAACGGACAGACGATCGCTAGTTCGAGCGATATCAATCTGGGTGGTCTGTTTGGCACGCGTGAAGGAATCAAACTTGAACTTCCTGCTGATGGTGATTACACAATCGTCGTTTCCGACAGTCTCGCCGGCGCGGGAATCGTAGCCGATCAACCCTACACCATCAACATCAAACATTATCTGTACGATCCAAATCAGCTTGGTGACCTTGGTGGCCTCGACGCGGAGACGCAAAAGCAGGCGGTGCGGCTAGTCTATGATCAGGTGATGGCAGCAAACGGCGGCGCATTCCGTCCCACCGATGCGCTTACGCGTAACGAACTCGGCCGGGCGTTAATGCTTGGCGCACGCGTGCCTCAGTACATCCCAAACACTGGTGGCTTCAGCGATCTAGCTGTCGGAACTCCAGAATCGTTGTTTGCAGAATCGCTGCGCAAGGAAGGTGTAATGGGTGTTACCGGTTCGACGTTTGGTGGAAACACTCAGGTCAACCGCCTGGAATCGGCAGTTGCTCTCGTGCGTGCGTTACGACTCGACAGTCAGGCGAAGGCGCTGGCGGGAACGACCGTGACATCAGGCGGACAGCCTCTAGTGGACAATCTGCAGATACCAAGCGCTCTCCGTGGTTACGTTCAGCTCGCAATTGATCGAGGATTGTTGGCAGCTTATCCAGCGGAGGTCCGAGAGATCGCCCCGAATCAATTCGTCGCCCTCCCCGGCCCACGCTTTGAACCCACCCGCGTCGTGACCCGCGGTGAAGCGATCGCTCCAATAACCAAACTAATGTCGCTGATGTTTGGGGAGTGAGCGGTGAGCAGTGAGCAGTCGGCGAAGCAGCCGCAATCAGCAATCAGCAATCAGCAATCAGCAATCAGTCGCATGCTGGCGGTAGTTCAGAGTTCAAGCTTTAGCTTGCGTTTTGCGCGGCGAGCTGCAGCCTAAAGGCTGAACTCTGAACTACCCCCAGCAAACGGCTGACTGCTGACTGCTCACTGCTCACTGCTCACTGCTTACTGCTCACCGCCCTAGTACGCGTCGCTCTCACCATCAACTCGCAGATCATTCGTTACCGAGAACGAACCTGAAACTCCTCGAGCGGTCATGTACGCAAGCTGCCGGTCAAACTTGCTGCCTACTACTCCAGTTAGCGTCACGTGTCCACGGTCCACAATGATGTGCAGCGATGGATTGCCACCCATGAAGTAGCGGTACAGCCCACCCGCCCGCTGTAAAGCGCGCAACGTGTTCCGACGAAGTGAGTCGTCAAAACTGGAGAGCGGCAGCACCTTGATGTTGTTGACCACCTGGGTGACACCAGCGATTCGGGCCACACTACGCTCCGCGTCTGAACGAGTAGACGGACGCACTACCTGACCATACAAAGTTACCTGGCTACCGTTAATGCTGTAAGCCAAATTATCAAACACGCCGTAGTAAGGCAGCATCACTAGTTTTCGCCTCACCTGTTTCGCGAGCTGTGAACCCTGCGCACCTTCAGGCGTGCCCACGTAATTTCGCGCTTGCGCAACAACACTTCCGGTCGTCGACGGGAGCACGTGCGGCGCAATCCCAATCAACAATGCGGCCAATCCAACTCCAAACAAATTTCTAATGTTCCTCATCTTAACTACCTTCCTTTTCCCCAATTCCTTGCTCATTTAACTGCTCGTGTTACTTAGTTGTTCTTAAACAGCTCAACGTTTCCCACATCCCCGGAATTCAGTCCCGGAAACTGGGCAAATTTATGTTTTAAAATGTCATGTCATTGTAGTTAGACACATTTTTAAACTCTTTGGTTACAAATGCATCCCACCCAAAACGCCTCTTCTTGGAGTGCGGCGGCCTGGCGCCGCTTTGGTCGTTCGCACGTCTTCACAAATATCCGACTTACATATCGAGGTCGGCCAAAGCGGCGCCAGGCCGCCGCACTCCAAAGAG
>DATEPB010000033.1:0-45670 GCA_035273425.1 Pyrinomonadaceae bacterium
TACCAGGTCTCGCGCAAAGCCGCGCCCGGTGAAAGCGCCGACAAGGCGGCGCACTCCAAGGAGTTGATGTCTTCGTAGTAAGCACCAGGAATTTCGGCTAGAATCTTTTCGCACCTATCCAGAACACACAATTCTTTTCAATCGAGTCGCATGGATTTCCAAGCGTCTGCGCGGTCGCTCAAGTTAAGTGAACAAAACCAGACGCTGATACTTCTTGGCGTCTTTCTCACCGCATCCCTTTCGATCACTTATGCCGCGCTCACCATCAAGGGGGACAGTACTGCTGACCTGCGTTCACTTCAAGACATGGGCCGGCTCTGGGTCGCCGGCGACTATCACCACACACTGCGTTTCAATTTCTATCCACCCGCGACCGTCGTGCTGCTGGCCCCGCTATCTCTCTCGTCCTTCGAGACCCTATCGTTAATCTGGTTCTTCCTGAATCTGGTGGCGACCGGATTGAGTGTCTACCTGGCGGTCAAACTGATAGGCCCAAACTGGCCGTGGCGCGCCCAGTATTTTCTGCTCTTTTTTGCGCTGAGTTGGGCGCCGTTTCGCGTGACGATGCGTAACGGTCAAACCACAATGATCATCATCGCTTTGCTGCTGGGCTCGTTGATGGCGTGGCGACGAAACAAGAATGTGCTTTCGGGGATTCTGCTTGGCCTGGCCCTTTGCAAGTACACATTAACGTTTCCTTTTATCTTCTATTTTATCTGGCAGCGACAGTGGAGAGTGATTCTTGTTGCTGCGGGTATTCAACTCGCGTTGACCTGGGCCTTCGCCTACCGGTTGGGGATTTCGTTGATGGACGCGATTGTCGATTACTACACTTCGGTGAAACAACTTTCAGCCGCTTCCCCAGGCGCCGCCGATCTCAACTCCATTTTGCTCGGTCTCACTGGCGGCCACCAATTCTTGTCGATTGGACTTGGAGTAAGCGTAGTTATCCTCGCGCTTGTAGCGATGTTTATGGTTATTCGCAGGCGCCCGGAATCCCAAAACTCGCATTTTGCATTGCTGGCACTCTTAGCTCTCTGGCCGGTTTATCATCGCACTTACGATTTCATGCTGTGCCTGATTCCAGTCGCCGTCTTAATCAACTTCCTGGTAAATCGGCGACTTGTGGTTTTCAGTTGCGCCTGGTTGACGGGGTTTTCATTACTCGCGCTGGGTCTGCCGGGGCTCGTCACGACTCGGATGAATCTTGAAGGCGGTTCGCAAGCCCTCACGACACTCAGCTTTCTGCTGTTGCATAGTGAAAGGCTGCTGGTGCTGTTGGCGTTTTGGTCTCTGCTGTGGGTGTTGTGGAAGCGTAGGGACGGCGAGCCCGAAGGTTCACCAGCCACAGCGACGGTCGTAAGGTAGTGATTGCGCGACGCTGAGGAACCGTTCTTCATAACCTCGCGCGTACAACTCGATACTTCGTTTGATTCTGCTAAAGAGCAGACATCGCAGGCCGTCGTCGGCAAATCGATCGCGAAGATAAAGCATGGCGTTTGTCTCACCCCAGTATTCGCGATCTTCCCAAATCTCGACGGGAGTGGCTCCCATCCTTCGTGCCAACTCGATCAAACGCGGGTCTCGGACGTTCCGGCCGTTTCCCAAGAGGATTCGATTGTATTCAGGCATTAGTTGCACCTGAAGTTGATAGAGAACTGCGTCACCTTGCGCGGTACGGTTTACGTGGCCGAATTCGTGAGCGATCTTGGTCGCAGCCATGGTCTCGCCTTCGATGTTGCGAGTTGTTTCCGTGGGCATCAGCGAATTCATCACGGGGAAATAGACCGGATTAGGAACGCCCGCATCAATCCGGCATCCTAGGGTAATCGTCGCGGCAATCAGCTTTCCGTCTTCGCTCCACTCATAGTTCCCTGTGTTTCCACCCTCGGGATTGTCACGAGTAACAACCACCGTCAAGGTGAAGTTCGGATTGTTTTGATAGGAAGCCCACTGCTGACGTCCGGTTTCGGTAGCCAGAAACTCCCGCTTCCAACGCTGGTAACGAGCAAGGTATTTTTCTGGGACCTTCTCGCGAATTCTCCCCGGAGTGCTGGGATGCGAGTTCTCAGTCGAGTTGGGCGTGTTCGCTGTTGAGCCGTGATACTGGGCAACTAAAGGCAACGCAGAGTGTGAATTCATTACGACTCGCGCCGTTCTGTGATCTGGTTGATGCCGAGCAGTTTGGCCGGCCGGTGCGAAGGCAGACCCAGTGAAAGCCAGTGTCGAAACGAACGCCACGCCTATCCATCTCACCTGGCCCATTGGCAAATCCTCTGGTGTTAACGATCGATCGATCTATAAAACGTGTTGAGGGGCGGAAACAAGGGGCAAGTTTTTCTAAACCATCGGGCGGGATAAGTCAATAAATTAGCTCTGCGGAGAGGAAATCTGAAGACACGGTGTAAATGATAGTTTCCGCGAGACGAGTTTCTAGTTGTCAGAAGACTTCAGACCAGGTACAGATCACGCCCCGCATCTTCTACGACAAGGGTTTCCGGGTCGGCACGATACGTCTCAAGATCAAATCGCCGGTGATCCAGAAATCCGAGATTGACGCGCCGGCAGTCGGCTTCAGAAACAGCTGACGCGAGGGTGATCCGATAGCGCGGCCCGATTCGTCCTGCCGCGTCACGAGCGCTGCCATAACTCACATGGGCCAGATGTGCTGCCACGCAAAGATTCGCGCGCAACTCATCTGAACCCGCCACCATTTCGCGAACCTGTTCGAGCGGCGCGTAGCCATATTTTTCTATCAGGTGACCGTGCGTAGCTGAAAGTTGATTGAGGTGCGGCGCATAGATGATTAGTTCACCACCGGCCTCGATGATGCTGCCCAACTTATAACTAGCCTTGCCCCCAACCCAGAGTTCATCGTAATGACGATCCAGCAGCGCGACTACGCGCTTGTACTTCCTTCCGACACGCTTGATGTGAACTTCGCCACTAACCTCTGCGGCCCGGCGAAATGCTTTGTAGATGTCTCCGGCAAAAAGTGCATGGGTGTTCAGGCCCTCGCTGTTGCGGGTTGAAACCGAAATGAATGAGATTATTCGAGGCGTGATCAGCGCGGTCGCAGCTTCAATCACGCGCCGAGTCGGGGTTTCAATGCGTCCAATGACCTTCTCAATTGTGGCCAGGGCCCCGAGCCAATGAGTCAGATGAGTCAGATCTGGGCCAGCGACGCCGGGAAAGAAATACTTCGCGCCACCGGCGAAGCCTGCCACTTCATGTGGCATCGTGGCTCCAAAAACTAAGACCGTGTCATACCTGCCCGGCGCGAGCAAAGCATTAAGACGCACCGTCACGGCTTCGTGCATTAACCCACCCGTCAAATCAGCAATCCGGGCAGCGGTTAACTCACCGATCGTGATCAATTCGTCGTCGCGGTCCCAGCGATGATCGAAAATATTGCCGAGACTCCCCGGCGCTATTCTGATCCAGCCGATCTTGTCGCGCTTCTCCGTTTCAGTCATGGGCCCATGAGTGCCTTGCGCAATCAACGCATCGAGGGAGGCGATCTTTTTCTGTTTGAGTATTTCCGCCGCGAACGGAACCAGCTGGGCGGTATTGTCGTCGCGAGTCTTGTCGGGCACGATGGCGAGTATTCGTTCGCCGGGCCCAATGTCAGTGAGCGCCTCGGCTACGATGGCGCGCAGCTCTTCGCCAGAGAGTGACAGCGTCGCCGCACCGCGTCCTACTACAGATTCCAATACACCACTAATCATGGCAGAAGGCCTCTCCTTGGAGTGCGCCGTCTTGTCGGCGCTTTGGCCGCGGCGGCTCGGCGCCGCTTGTTGATTAATGCGAACCAGGTCGCGCAAAGCTGCGACCGGTGAAAGCGCCGACAAGGCGGCGCACCCCAAGGCGAGGTCTTCTGTTGAGTTCTCTTCTTATCGCTTGACCGCAGCGCCTCAATCGGAACTAAACTGCCTGCTCAATTTGAACGTGTGTTGCTTTTCCCGATCTATGTCCGTCGAAATCATACAAGCGTTATTCCGTTCACGCATTATCTGCTTTTGTTTGGTTCGCAATTATCCGATTCTCCTAACTTCGTTTCGTCTTTGACTTGGAACCGCCGCAAATCCATGACAAAACAATCCAGTCGCCGCCATTTCATCGAATCATCAGTGCGAGCTGCCGGCCTCAGCATGCTCGCACCGGCTCTCCTTCAGGCTCTGGGCACTAACTCCGCGCCTGCAAAAAACCCAAGGCCGCTGTCTTCCTACGACGGGAAAGCGCGCCGGCTACTTGCCACGATGACACTGGAAGAAAAAGTCGGTCAGATGACTCAGGCTGAACAAAGCGCTATCAAGGATGCCGGGGATATAGAGAAGTTTTTTATAGGGTCCTTGTTAAGTGGCGGTAGTTCGGATCCGAAATCAGGGAATAGTTTGGAAGCGTGGACGGATTTGTACGATGGATTCCAGGCGCATGCTAAGAAAACTCGGTTGGCCATTCCTCTGCTCTTCGGTATTGACGCTGTGCACGGACATAACAACGTCCTGGGCGCGGTGGTGTTTCCCCATAACATCGGCCTGGGTTGTTCGCGGAATCCGCGGCTGGTGGAGTTGGCGTCTCGCATCACCGCGGAAGAAGTCCGCGCGACCGGTATTAACTGGACGTTTGCTCCTTGTGTGACTGTCCCGCGCGATGAAAGGTGGGGCAGAACCTACGAGGGATTCGGCGAGACGCCGGAACTCGCAGCTACATTGGGTGAGGCTGCAGTCAGAGGTCTGCAGAGAAACGATCTAGGCAATCCACTCAGTGTAGTTGCGTGCGCCAAACATTTTGTGGGCGACGGTGGCACGACGATCGGCACTGCTGGGGCCCTTAATCCGGACAAGAAGCGTCTGCTCGACCAGGGAGATACGCAGCTAACGGAGGCGGAGTTAAGACGAATTCATTTACCGGGTTACTTGACTACCGTCAAAGCCGGAGTCGCTTCGATCATGCCGTCGTATAGCAGCTGGAATGGCGTCAAAGTTTCCGCGAGTAAGCGGCTACTCTCTGAAATTCTCAAAAAGGAATTAGGCTTTGAGGGTTTTCTGATTTCCGATTACAAGGCCATCGGTCAGATAGATAAAGACTTCAAGCGCGCCATAGAGATATCCATCAACGCGGGGATGGACATGGCGATGGAGCCGACCGAATATGCCCAGTTCTTTACGCTCTTGTGTGAGCTCGTGAAAGAAGGCAAGGTGCCAATGACCCGGATCGACGACGCAGTCACTCGTATTCTACGGGTCAAATTTGCTCTGGGATTGATGGACAAGCGCAGGTCTCACTTAGCCGACCGGCGTCTGCACAAGACTTTCGGCTCATCCGCGCACCGCCTAGTTGCAAGAGAGTGCGTTCGTCAATCGTTGGTGCTTCTAAAGAATGAAAAGGCTACCTTGCCGCTCTCCAAGCGTGTTGCGCGCATTCACGTAGCAGGGAAAAGCGGAGACGACCTCGGCAATCAGTGCGGAGGTTGGACCATCGACTGGCAGGGAAAGAGCGGCGCCGTCACCACGGGTGGAACAACGATTCTCCAAGCAATTCGACAAAGCGTTTCGCCGGCAACGAAAGTTACCTTTTCGAAAGATGGTTTGGACGCAAGTGGGGCAGATGTCGGCATTGTAGTCATAGGTGAGACGCCGTACGCCGAGGGCCGCGGTGATCGAGATGACCTAACGCTCGCAGTTGAAGACATAGCCGTTGTCAAAAAAATGAAGCAAGCCGGCATTCCGGTCGTTGTGGTGCTGATTTCTGGTCGCCCCATGATCATTAACGAAGCTCTCGATCAATGTGACGCGTTTGTTGCGGCGTGGCTACCGGGAACGGAAGGTATGGGAGTCGCCGATGTACTGGTTGGTAATTACCGGCCAACCGGCAAGCTGTCGTTTACCTGGCCGAGATCGATGGACCAGATTCCAATCAACGTTGGCGATGCGAAGTATGATCCGCTTTTTAAATACGGCTTCGGATTGACGTACTAATCTTGAATGGAGAACGTTACTTGAAACTGCTGCAATTGATCGCTGCTTTTTGTCTCGTGATGATGGGAATGACGCTCGTCACCGCGCAATCACCTGTCACAACGCCTGTTCCGGTTGATCCTTGCGCGGAAAAGTCTGCCCAGATTACTCGCATGGAAAATCGTCTCAAGGATTGGCCGGCGCTCGCTCGTTACCATGAAGCAAACGCGGGCGTCGCTGCACCAGCGCGAGGAGAACATCGCGTTGTCTTTATAGGAGATTCGATTACCGACAGCTGGGACGATCCGAAGTATGGCGGCTTCTTTCAAGGCAAGCCCTACATCAACCGCGGCATTAGTGGGCAGACAACGTCGCAGATGCTGATTCGATTTCGCCCCGACGTGATCGCCCTGAAGCCAGCGGTGGTTGTGATCCTGGCGGGCACAAACGACATCGCCGGTAATACAGGCCCGATCTCGATCGAGGCAATTCAGGACAATCTACTCTCTATGGCGGAGTTGGCCCGGGCAAACGAGATTCAACTGGTCTTTGCGTCGGTTATGCCGATTAATGATTATGCAAATACCAAAGAAGGCAAGCCAATCATCCGTTCCGCGCTCAGGCCTCCTGAGAAAATCAAAGCGCTTAACGACTGGATGAGAAAATACGCGGTGGAAAACAAGGCCATCTACCTCGACTATTATTCCGCCATGGTTGACGACAAGGGTTATCTAAAAAAAGAGTTGAGCGAAGACGGCCTACATCCAAATCAAAAGGGCTATGACGTCATGGCTCCGCTGGCTGAGCGCGCCATACTCGCCGCACTTAAGAAGAGATGACCTAACATCTCCAACGCAAACAGAAAACCAGTTTTCCTATCTCATTTTCCAATTCTCATTTGTCATTGCCAGAGCTTAAGGGCTGAAGTTCAGACGTCAGCCTTTAGGCTGTGCATCCGCGACGCAAGCTAAAGCTTGAACTCTAAACTACAAGCTTCTCAGCCGACGGGCGATGACAAATGGAAAATGGAAAATGAGATATGGAAAATCGGCCTTTCCTTCCCGCCCGTCACACCACAGCCCGCAAAGAAAAATCAGTTTCCCCATAAAAAGACTTGACAGACCTCCATTCGAGGAATATGTTCCCACTCCGAACAATATCGTTTCCCAAGCGATGCGCAAAATCAACACTCGAGACTTCCGGGTCGCAACCCGCAGTACGTCGCGTGACATTAACAGGCAGATCGCTCTCAATGTGATTAGAGAACATCAGCCGATTTCACGCGCGGATCTCGCGCGACACCTCAACATTACCAGGGGAGTGGTCAGCACTCTGGTGCAAGAGTTAATCGCGCAGGGAGTGATCTATGAAGGCGCTACCGGTGAGGCTGCGCGAGGACGCAAACCAACCTTCCTGCATATTCGCACTCGCGATCGCTTCGCCATCGCAGTCGACGTTCGCTTCAGCAAAACCTATTTGATGCTTTGCGATTTCTCGGGTCGACAGCTGGCGGTCGAGGCTCACGACACGATTTTCGGTGTTCCCGAGTTTATCCAGGACTTGGCCTTGCGAATTCGCAGAATGCTGAAAATACACGGTGCAAAAGCTAATTGTGAGGGTATAGGTGTCGTAGTCCCCGGCATGGTGGACCATCGCACCGGGCTGATTTTGAACGCTCCGGCGCTGGGTTGGCGTGGAGTGGATCTAAGGGACAAGCTTTCGGCCGCCACCGGCTTGCCGGTGCAAATCGAAAATTCAGGTCGCGCCTGCTCGCTGGCCCAATTGTGGCTGGAACGAGGTGGCGCATCAGGACCGAATAGTTTTGTTTTCATCAGCGTCTCGGACGGTGTGGGTGTCGGCATGGTCGCCAACGGCGAGTTGGTGCGAGGCCACGATCAGATCGCAGGCGAGTTCGGTCACATGCCGTTGAACCTTGACGGACCACGATGCATGTGCGGAGCCTCAGGCTGTTGGGAAGCGTACATCTCTAATCTTGCTACCCTCTCGCGTTATTTTGGCTGGAATTTGTCCAAACTCAATCCAAATTCTCTACACGAGGCCCAACAAAGTTCATTTACCGTGCTAGACCTTGTCACGCGCGCCCGCGGTGGAGACGCGAAAGCGATTGCCGCGATCCAGGCGACCGCCCGTTTCCTGGGCCTTGGATTGGGAACGATCGTGAACATCATTAATCCCGATTGCATTTATATGGCAGGCGAGATTGTCACGGCGTGGGATCTGATTGAAGACACGGTGCGACAGGCTATGGCCGAGCGGGCGCTGACGGAAACTGCCGCGCGCACGCCACTCCACGTAAGCGTCACACAGGAACCATCGAGACTCAAAGGCGCAGCGGCGTTGATTGCGGCGCCCAGCTTTGCTGCGCCGAGAGTCGCCTAGCTCATACCAGTTGGCGAAAACAGGACCAGGGGGGTGCACAGCTCTAATGAGCAGCCGATCAGCATCGACTGATAACCAGGTTGCTTGCGGGTTTTGAATTTCTAATTGGAGGTCGCTGAAATGTTAACCCTAAGAAACTTTGGTTTGCAGAAGGTCCAGTTTGTGGTGCTCGCTCTACTGCTCGCTATTCCCCTCGCAGTCGCTGCACAAGTCACCACCGCCACCATCGTGGGAACTATTACTGATCCTGGCGGCGCCATTATGCCCGGCGCCGAAGTGACCGCGCGCAACGTTAACACCGGCCTCACCCGCACCGTGAAATCCGCAGACGACGGAACCTATCGTCTCGAATTTCTGCCGGTGGGCCAATATGTAATTGAGGTCACCACGGCGGGCTTCAAGAAAGCCTTTCTTAGCGACATCGTGCTGCAAGTCAACGACACTGCCCGCGTCGACGTTCCTCTGACCGTTGGACAGGTTACAGAAACAGTGACTGTCACAGAGGCGATGCCCCAGATAAACACGAGCACTTCCGAGATTGGGCGCACCATCCAGTCTGTTGAGATCACTGCCCTTCCTCTGGTGGAGCGGAACGTATATACGCTTCTCGATTTAACGCCCGGAGTGCAGTCCAACAACAATGGCGTAGCCGCTGCCTCAACCGGCACTAGCTCGCTCATCCTCGGCTTCCCAGAGCAACGCACTCTGATTAACGGTGGAACCGATGGCGGAACCGGGTCGGTGAATTACTACCTCGATGGCGGCAGTAACATGACCAACCTGCGAAACACAGGCAACATCCTGCCCAACCCGGATGCCATCCAGGAATTTCGCGTACAGACCAACAGCTACAATGCGGAATATGGCCGCTTCGCCAGCGGCGTCATCAATGTACTCACGAAGTCGGGCACCAACGAGTTTCATGGCTCAGTCTTTGAGTACGTTCGCAACACCGTCTTCAACGCGAATGATTGGGGCTCACAACTAGCGCGACCACCTTTTCATCGCAATCAGTTCGGCGCCACCATCGGTGGCCCGGCCATACGTGATAAGACATTCTTTTTCGCTTCTTATTCCGGACTCCGCCAGACTACCAGTTCATTCCTAAGCGGCGCCGTCGTTCCCACCGCGTTGGAACGTATCGGCAACTTTACCTTGTCGGCGACCAAGCCCGTCGACCCCGCCAGCGGTACCGCCAACCTGCCTTTCTCCTGCAACGGCGTCACTCATGTAATCTGCCCCAATCGTCTCGATCCGGTCGCGACGAAGATCATCACCGACTTCATTCCTACTGCGAATGTTCCCGGGAGCAGATGGCAAGGTAATGTTCCGAGCCCCTTTGACACTAATGAGTTTCTGGGAAAGGTGGACCATCAGCTCAACGCCGCGCATCGGTTAACTTTCAGCTACTTCATTACTCAGGGAAGCAACACGGTGAAGGCGGGCACTGGCAATCTGCCCTGGGGCAGCCAGCAATTCAAATGGCGACAGCACAACGTTAACGTCAGCGACGTTTGGCTCATCAGCGCCAACAAGATCAATCAGGTTTGGTTGACTTACACTCGCAACTTTGGCGGCCGATTAAACTTGCCGGCAACCTCGTTAGGCGATCTGGGTTCAGCATTCACCATTCAGGGCGAGCCTTCTCTGCCGCAGATCACCGTGGCCGGCTTTTTCACCCTGACAAACTCGATCGGCGGTCCCAGGGCGGGCACTAACTTCTACTCGATGCGCAACGTCTTCAGCTGGGTCAAGGGCCGCCACTCTCTCAAGTTGGGAGGAGAGGTCTCGCTCAACAAGGACATCCAGCAGACGCTGCTGAATAACTATGGCGTCTTCACTTTCAACAACAGCGTCACTCGAAACGCGCTCGCAGATTTCCTGATCGGAATTCCGAGCGCGATCACACAGGACGCACCTGTTACAGCCTATACCGATACCTGGTACACCGCGCTTTTCGCGCAGGATGATTTTCGAATTCGACCGCGTTTGACGCTCAACCTGGGTTTGCGTTGGGACGTGCAGACGCCGCCCACCGATCCACAAAACCGCGTTACCAACTACGTCCCCGGACAGAAATCCGGAGTGAACCCAATCGCGCCGGTTGGGGCTTTGTTCTACGGTGATCCAGGTGTGGAGCGAGGCGGAATTCCGGTGAGTTACGCCCACTTTTCGCCGCGCCTGGGCTTTGCGTGGGATCCGTTCGGAAACGGTAAGACCTCGATCCGTGGAGCGGCCGGGGCGTTTTACGGCAGCATCTCAGGGAACGAGTGGAACACGATGACTAACTTCCAGCCTTTTTCTACCCGGCTCACCTTTTCTAATATCAATCCGAGAACGGATGCTGCTGGAAATCCGTTGGGAGCTTCGTTACGCAATCCCTACAACGCTTTCGTCGGCGGCAATCCATTCCCGTACAAGGGAACATTCGTCACCGGTGGTGGCCTTTTCGCAGTCGCCGAAGATTTCAGATGGCCGCTGTCCTATCAATTCAACGCTTCAATACAGCACCAGCTCACTAATGACTTGACTGTAGGAGCCGCTTACGTCGGGACTCGCAGCGAAAACCTGCCGTTCGGACGTGACGTCAATTACCCGGTGCTAACACCAACAGCCACTGCCGCCGGAGCAAACGTCCTGTCACGCCGGCCAAATCCTGCCTTCGGTGCCGTAACGATTCTCGACTCGGACCAGGAGGCTTCCTACAATGGCCTGCAAATAACTACTTCGATGCGGATGAACCACCGCGTCAGCTTCAACGCCTTTTACACACTTAGTAAGACGCGCTCTACCGTCCAGCTGCACAACAACACGACGCAGGGGTTGGCCCAGAATTACACCAAGCTATATCTGGATGAGGGTCGCGCGGATACTGACCAGCGTCACGTTTTCAGCATGAGCTTGAATTATCGGCCAGACTACTTCAAAGGTAGTCACGCCGTGGTGCGCAGCATCCTCAACGGTTGGAGCATTTCACCCATCATCAAGTTGCGCAGCGGTCTTCCGTTCACGGTTACCAACGGCAACGTAGACGCGAATCTTGACGGCAGCACTAACGACCGTGCGCGCCTGATCGGCGATCCTCATATAGATAATCCTACGGCAGCCCGTTGGTTCAATACTGCCGCCTTTGCACAAAACGTTGCCGTGACCGGTGTCGCTACCGAAGGCAACGCGCCGCGCAACCTTCTCGACGGACCAGGTTATAAGGTCGTGGATCTAGCCATCTCGCGCGACTTCGATTTGAGTGAACGCTTCAGGCTGCGCTTCAGGGCCGAGGCGACCAATGTCTTCAACATCGTAAACCTCGGACAACCGGGCGCCGCGGTTCCCTCAGGCGCGACCTCGGCCACCTTTGGCGTTATCACTTCAGCAAGCCCAATGCGCAGAATGCAGTTTGGCTTGCGCCTGACCTTCTGACCCTGGTCACTGGAGACGAAGTTACCCGCAGAGCACGCGGATTACGCAGAACAAGATCGTTGGGAAGAAAGATCCCGTCTGTGTAATCGCCGAATCTGCTGACCATGACAGAGGTCAACCTATGCTGGACGCACAACGCACTGGAGTTAACGCAATCGATACTGGCTTTAAGCTCCGAGGTCTGCGTTGGTGGATCGTCAGCCTGATCTTTCTTGCCACCCTGATCAACTACATCGATCGTCTCACGATTTCCGTGCTTGCCCCGGTTATCACACGCGATCTTGGCCTCACTAATACTGAGTTTGGCGGCATCATCACATGGTTCCTGCTGGCTTACACGATCAGCCAGAGCTTGTCAGGAAAACTCTACGATCGTGTCGGCACAAAACGAGGCTTTGTTTTTTCGATCGTGTTGTGGTCCCTCGCGGCGATGGCCCACGCGTTTGCGCGGGGCTTGGGTAGTCTGAGTGCATTGCGCTTTGTCTTGGGACTCGGCGAAGCAGGCAACTGGCCTGGTGCTGCAAAGACTGTCGCCGAATGGTTTCCCATTAAAGAGCGTGCGTTTGGGATGGCCATTTTCAATAGTGGGGCTGCTATCGGTTCGGTGGTTGCGCCTCCGTTGATCGTTTGGCTTAGTTTGGCGTATGGATGGCCAACGACATTCCTGGTAACAGGAGCTCTTGGCTTTGTCTGGTTGGTGTTGTGGCTAGCCTTCTATCAGACGCCAGACCGTCATAAATGGTTAAGCGAAGATGAACGCCAGATGATCCATCGGGGACAGCAAGTCGACGGCATTGCCGTGACTCGAGTTACTGAACCCGCCGCGCCGCTTGGATGGCGAGAGTTGCTGCGCTATCGCCAGGTTTGGGCCATTGTCCTGGCGCGATTCCTGACCGATCCGATCTGGTGGCTCTACATCAGTTGGTTGCCAAAATATCTCGCAGATGCGCGGGGTTTTTCACTCGTCAAGATTGGCCTCTTCGCCTGGGTGCCTTATGTCGCTGCCGACGCCGGCAGCCTTTCTGGTGGCTGGTTGTCAGGTTATCTAATCAGTCGAGGGTGGAGTGTAGACCGGTCGCGGAAAGCAGTAATTCTAATAGCCGCGTTGTTAATGCCAGCTGGAATTCTGGCGGCTTTTGCGCAGGACGCGATGGTGGCCCTCGCATTGATCGGTGTAGTGCTCTTCGGATTCCAGGTTTGGATCAATAACGTGCAGACCTTGCCCAGCGATTTCTTTTCCGACAAGGCTGTGGCTTCGGTGGCGGGTTTGGGTGGGACTGGAGCGGGCATTGGCTCAATGATTTTTATTTTTAGCACCGGATGGATAGTGGATCACTTTTCTTACGTTCCGGTTTTGGTCGCCGCGGGGTTGCTGGCGCCATTGGGGACTCTAGTGCTGTTTGCGCTTTCAGGTCCGATCAGGCGCATTGATCTAAAACCGTCATTGAAAGCTGTAGCCGGTTGACGTACCGGTACAGAACCCCGACGCGTCGGGGTAGCGACCGGGTAATTGTCGAAATTCTGTACGAACGTTTTTTACAAAGTGATCGAGGGACTCAATGAACGACTGTTTTGATTTGAAGGAAAAGGTGGCGCTGGTAACTGGCGCATCCTCGGGAATAGGCCGGGCCACTGCTCAAGCCCTGGCGAAAAATGGCGCGCTCGTGGCGATTAATTATCATCGCAACAGTGCCGGGGCCGAGGCTGCGCGCTCGCAAGTAACAGAAGAAGGTGGTCGCGCGATCATCGTGCAGGCAGATGTGACCAGCGCGAGCGAGGTTCAGTCGCTGGTCCAACAGACGGTCGCTGAATTCGGTCCCATCGATATCTTAGTTAACAACGCCGGATCATTAGTTGAGCGTTTGAAGATTCTCGAACTTACCGAAGAACGCTGGGACGAGGTAATTGATCTGAATCTGAAGAGCGCCTTTCTTTGTTGCCAGGCAGTGGCGGGCTCGATGATGGAACGCAAGACAGGGGCAATTATCAACGTGTCTTCAATCGCCGGCCGCAATGGCGGGGCGCTGGGTTCGATCCATTACTCGGCAGCGAAAGGTGGTCTGATCACATTTACCAAGGGCCTCGCAAAGGAGATGGCGCCTTTTGGAGTGCGCGTCAACGCCGTGTCTCCAGGTGTGGTTGACACTCCTTACCACGAACAGTTTTCGTCGCCAGAGATGATGAAGACCTACGCGGGAATGATCCCGATGGGCAGAGTTGGTAGCCCGGCGGAAGTTGGCAAGGTCATTTGCTTCCTGGCTTCCGATGCAGCCAGCTACCTGGCCGGAGAAACGATCGAGATCAACGGCGGCATGTTCATGGACTGACGCGGATAACAGGTGTTCAGAGTACAACCTTCAGGTTGTGCCTGCGCGAGCCGCAAGCTAAAGCTTGTACTCTAAACTCCTGTTGCCGCCGGCTAGCTTCGTTAGGTTGGGTCAGAATTGCATGGCAATTAGCTATCACAAATACAAATATCGAACATGCGTCCTAGTCGTGCTGGCGTTTACTGCAGTCGTTTTTCCGACCGTGCCATTGCTGGCTCAGGACGCGCGCGAACTGGAGCAGGAGCGCACGGCGAGCAAGAAACTCAAAGGCGAGCATCCATTGCTCGAGCTGATGCGGACGCGCAAGTCTGCTCTGCGCTCTGAGTTGATAGGCGTTCATCCCCGTGTTTACGTCACTGACAAGCAACTCTCTGAATTGCGTGAACGCGCTCACACTTCGCACCGTGAACTTTGGCAGCGAACAATCAACAACGTACGCGCCTTAGCTGCCGATCCACCTCCGCCCCCAGCACAAAAGCGCCGCCAACAGAATGAGGTCGGTATCGCTATCGCGGAAGCGGCTTTCGTTTACAAGATCGAGGGCGATAAGAAATATCTGGATGCCGCGCGGAAGTATATGGACGCGGCCGTCAGTTACGACATTTGGGGTTATGCCAACAACAAGCCAAACGTGGATCTGGCGGCGGGACATCTGCTCTACGGTCTGGCTTGGGGTTATGACTTGCTTTATCACGATCTCAGCGAACAGGAGCGAGCGCGATATCGGGAAAAGCTAATCAAGCAGGCGCGTCTGCTGGCTGATTACTTCAAGCCGAAATCAGGTCGCACTTTCGCTTATAGCCAGAATCACACCTTCATTCCCATCACCGGGCTCGGCGTCGTAGCGTATGCGCTGTATGACGAAACTCCAGAGGCGCCCGCCTGGGCCAGCTTAACGCGAGCAATCTACGATCGAGTTTTGACCACGTATTCGCAGGATGGCTACTACTACGAAGGTTTTGAATACTGGATCTTCTCGACGCCCTGGATGGTCCATTACCTCGATGCCCACGCACACTCAACCGGCGAGGATCTTTACGATCGTCCTGGATTTCGCCAGATGCATCAATACGTCGCACACTCTATGCTGCCGAGCGGGAAATACGTGTTTGATTTTGGTGATATCTGGGAAGGACCACTAACCCGCGCCGGTAAGGGTGAAGATTACAAGCGCACACATCCCCAGGGACGTTTTTACACGAACTACAATCTGCTCTATCGACTGGCCCAGCGATTCCAAAGTGGAGAGGCCCAGGGCGTGGCCGATTGGCTAAAGCGTTTCGATCAAGTCAACGCGGAAGACTTTTGGTCGCTGATTTGGTACGACGCAAAACTAAAGTCGGTGCCGATCGAGCGACAATCCGCCTGGCATTACTTTCCAGACCACGATGTTTTTTACTGGCGCAGCGATTGGTCCAAAAACGCAACTGCCTTCGCCTTCAAAGCCGGCCCACCAGAAGGTCACCATACAGAAGCTCTGCTACAACAGTTTCCAGATTGGCGTTTGTCTTCCGGCCATGCACATCCAGACGCAAACAGCTTCATCATCTTTGCGCGCGGTGAATATCTGACCGGAGACACTGGATACGCAGGCATGCCTATGACCGAACATCACAACACGCTGCTGGTTAACGGCAAAGGCCAGGCTAAGGAAGGCGTTGGTCACGACGTGTTTGCCGGTGTTCCATACTCTGAGCTCAATCGCATCCGCATTAGCGAAGTGAAGGTCGAAAAGAATCAGGTACTGGTACGCGGTGATGCTACGGCAGCGTATGGTTCGGCACTGGGCTTGAGGAAGTTTGTACGGGAGTTAGTTTACAAACCCGGCGCCGGGTTCACGGTTTCTGATGAGGTGGAGACAGAAAAGCCCGCAGTGCTGACGTTTGTTTTGCACGCTGACAATCGCGTCGAGAAGGAAAGCGCAAATCGTTTCAGTATCACAGCGGGCGGAGTGAAACTTCTGATCGATTCAACAATCGAAGAATCGAATCATCCCGGGTCGAAAAAAGGTCCGGGCACTATGCCGTCGGTAATCGAAACAAACACGCTGACGGCTCCAGGTCCGCCCGGCGCAGTCGATAAAGGCGAACGCCAGGAACGTGGACAGAAGCTTTTGCTCTCCACTGCGGCACCGACTACGAAAGCGCGGTTCACCCTTCGACTGAGGATTCAAGAATAGATCGTGGATGGCGCCACCGGAGCCAGATGTTTATAGACATCGGAACCAATCACCATCTGGGATGTAAGCGCCAAAGGCGCGAGATGTAATAGCCAGGGGCAAGTGTTGAGCGAAGCGAGGCACGTCGCCCCTGGACCGAGTCAGGAGGAACATGAAAGGAGCGCTGAAGGCGCGAGATGGACTTCTATTTGAACTTTATTTACCGCTCGTTCAGAGCTCGGAGGATCTGCGTCCCCTCCAGGGGCGACGTGCCTCGCTTCGCTCAACACTTGCCCCTGGCTATTACATTTCGCGCCGTTGGCGCTCCAAGCGCGTTCGCCTGTTGCCGCCTTGCACTTCAGAGTTGAATTCACGATGACCAAATACATTTTGATTATCCTGTTATTCGTTGGCGGCCTGCCGTTGGGTATTGGTTCGGCCGTCGCCGCGCCGCGAATCAAGGTGTTGAAACTTGCAGTTACGAATCCTACCGATCTCGCCCGAGCCCACGAGAACATTGTCATCAGCGTCGCCGACTTGAAACGCATCGCACCTGACTTCAAGGCGGGCGATGCCATAGTGACCACCAGCGACGCCGCCACGATCGAAGAAGACGCGCGCACGCTTCAGGCGATTGAGTTGCCTTCCCAGGCCGACGATCTCGACGGCGACAACCAGTATGATGAGTTGGTATTTAACATTGAGCTGAAGCCAAGGCAGACGCGCATCGTTACGATTGCTTATGGCGACCCTGCCACCATACAACGCCTGCGCAGTGACTATCCGAAGCGTACCGCCGCGAAGTTCGCGACGAAGTTTGAAGGACTGGCGTGGGAGTCAGAAGCCTCAGCCTGGCGAATTTACTTTGATAAGCGCAACGCGATCGACTTGTTTGCCAAGCGCCGGCCCGGACTCTATCTCGAAATGTTTGCCGCACCTGAGTATGGCTACCATCATGAGTCGCCTCTCGGTCGCGACATTTACCGGATTGGTGATGCGATAGGCATCGGAGCAGTGGCCGCACTGGTCGACGGCAAGGTCGTTAAGATTTCCGAAATGGGGGAGCGCAAGTGGCGCATTATTAGTGCGGGTCCGTTACGCGCAATCGTGGAGTTGAATTACAAAGGATGGAAAGTTGGTGGGCGCGAAGTGAATCTCACCAGCCGAATTACGCAGTGGGCCGGGAAACACGGCTTTGAACATCGCATCAACGCCGAAGGTGCAGAGGGTTTAACTCTCGTTACTGGCGTCGTGCGACATTCCGGACTGCAAGAGCAAACGTTATCTCCGACAGCGGCCGAACCTGCGCTGGCACGTTTCTGGTGGGGACCCCAGGTGGTAGAGCAAGGTTTACCCGCGCAGGCAACTCGTAATCTTACCGATCAGAATCTTGGGCTCGCGATCATTGCAACGGGTTCTGAAAGCAAAACTCCCGGCGACGATCAGCTCAATTTGCTGGTCCAACCTCAACTCAAGAATGGACAAGCCAGTTGGTACGTGCTCGGCGTCTGGGACCAGGAGAAGACCGAGTCTCTGCTGACGATCGCCCGGACAGCTGACAACAAAGCGCGCCAGGGTTCATTTGTTTTGGCTCCGAACGGAGCACGCACGCTTTCGGAATTTGGGGATCTCGTCCAACAGACCAGACGTCGGATCACCCAGCCGGCTCGAGTCGAGACTCTTTCCCGAGCGGCGGTTTCGCAATCTGCCCCACCGGACACCTTACAACCTGCAGTAGTCAAAACTTATGCTGAAGCAATCGATCTCTTAAGGCAATCAGCCGAACGCACGGCCACGAAATGGGAGCCGATCGTGTCACGCACAGGTGCGGCCCAGCTTACGCGCGATCAGGGTCTCGGCTTCTTTTCTGAGGGTGACAATCAAACCGGCGAATGGAAAGAGCAGAAGGGCTTCTATTGGACTGGGAATTTCTGGGTGGGCCAGCTATGGCTGCTCTACGGAAAAACAAAGGACGAACGCTTCCGCCGCTGGGCCGAACTCTGGAATGCGCCTCTGCTTGGCAAAGAGATGACGGAAAACCACGACACAGGTTTTCTCAATTTTTATTCATCCGTGTTCGGCTATCGTTTGACCAAGGCGCCGCAATATCGCGAAGGCGGTTTGCGTGGCGCTGAGCGTTTGAAGCAACTCTACAATCCCACTACTGAATTGGTGGCCGCGTGGGAAGTGGGCGGCGACGATACGATCGTCGACACGATGATGAACCTGCAGATCTGGTGGTGGGCAACGCAGGAAACGAACGATCCGCAATGGCGTGCCCTGGGTTTGAAGCATGCGCACAGAACAGCCGATTGGCTCGTGCGCGCCGACGGCTCAGTGGCCCAATCGGTCCACTACAACCCCGGCGACAATCGACAGGAGTTCAATTCCGGAACTTCGCCGACGACCGCTGTGAAGATGCCTAACAGCGCGCGCCCCGGTGAAAGAGTTTTCACGCACACGCACCAGGGTTTCGCAGCTGACACCACATGGTCGCGCGGCGCAGCGTGGGGCTTGTACGGCTTTGCCGTGGCTGCGGCGGAAACCAAAGACCCACGAATGCTGTCGACCGCAGAAAAGATTGCACAGTACGTTCTGGATCGCCTGCCTGAAGATGGCGTTACCTGGTACGACATGGTTGATGAGGGCGTACACTTTCGAAATCGCGATACGGCTGCGGCGGCGATCATGGCAGGCGGGTTACTTCGCTTGTCTGAAGTAACGACGGACCAAGCCAGAGCGAGCGAGTATCGCCGGCAAGGTGAGCGAATCGTGCAATCGCTCATCGATCGATATTTGACGCCTGTTGGTGCTAACGATGCGACGCCTCCCGGTGTTTTGCGACACGGCTCCGTGACGCGGCCAAACGACGTCGCTCTAATCTACGGGCATTATTATTTGCTAGAGAGTTTGCTTTGGCTTGAGGAGCGCAAAGGCCGTTAGTTCAGACTTAGGCTTAGCTGAAGTCGACTCCTTGGAGTGCGTCGCCTTGTCGGCACTTTCACCGGTCGCGGCTTTGCGCGACCTGAAACGAATTAATCAACAAGCGGCGCCGAGCCGCCGCGGCCAAAGCGCCGACAAGGCGGCGCACTCCAAGGAGTTGAGTTAAGGCAAAACGAAAGAGGCTAATCATGAGTACGCAGTTGAAAGAGACCAGCGATCAAAAGATATTTCGGAATACCAACAAGCAGAAGGGTCGTCATATCGCCGTCACGCCTGCGAACAGTGCGATGAAGCACCTGGTCTATGGCCGCGTGATACTCGACCCGGAGCTGCCCTCAGTCAAATTCTCGACGGGCGCGCTCGAGTCTGGGCTGATCTGCATGTCTGGTGAATGCATCATCGAGGCAGACGGTCACACAAATACGCTCGGCCAGTATGATTCAATTTATTTGCCGCGAGATACGAACGTCGAGATTACAACCGACAGTTCAGTTGATCTCGTGGAGTGTTCTGCGGAAGTCGAAAATAAATATCCGCTTCAGCTCGTGAGATACGCAGACGTCGAAAAGGACGCATCGCTGAAATTCAAAACCGGTGGCCCATCAACCACTCGCACTGTAAACATCACCCTGGGAAAGAACGTTGAAGCAGGGCGCATCCTCGCTGGCTTCACAACTTCGGAGCCGGGCCATTGGACCAGCTGGCCTCCGCATGAACACGCGGCGATGCTTGAGGAGTTATATGTTTATTACGACATGCCGGCGCCAGCGTTCGGGGTGCAATTTGTTTACACAGATCCAGACGAACCCGAATTCATCGGCATCGTGCGAGACGGAGATGCGGTGATCATGCCGAAGGGTTTTCACCCAAACGTTTCAGTTCCCGGCCATCCGATCAACTTTGTGTGGATGATGGCGGCTCACCGCGAGGTTGAAGACCGGCAATTCGGGGTTGTCACTGTGCAGCCGGGCTTCGATCAGGCTGGCAGTGGTCTTGAAGCCAGCCGGAAGTAGGTGTCGGACATGCTTCAGCTTGTCGCTCAGATTGTGAAAACTCAACGTATACGGTCTTTCTAATTTGTTAAGTCCCGTGACTCAACGACAAGCTGAAGCATGTCGGACATTTGGTGACATATGAAAATTAACCACCTTGTAAAAATCGTTTTCTTTATTCTTGTTTCCAGTTTTGTGGTTGTCGCTCAACGTAAACCCTCCGAAGCCACTCGTCCCGTTGTCGTCATGTCGGCGCAATCGCTTGATGATCTCAACAAGAAACTGCGACCTGGCAATAAGGTGGAAGATTTGATCGACAGTACGGGTATGCAGCTCCGGGTCGCGGTGCAGCACGAGGCAAACAAAACCGATGCCTTAGCCGAGGTGCACGACGCGTCAGACGACGTCTATTACGTGTTGGAAGGTGCGGCGAACCTGCTCCTGGGCGGTCGACTCGACTCGCCAAAGGAGATTGAGCCTGGCGAGTGGCGTAGTCCTTCCATCGTTGAGGGAAAGACATACGAGATCAGAAAAGGCGATCTGGTAGTGGTGCCGCGCGGTACACCCCATCAACGCACCACCGCCAACAAGGACTTTACAATGATTCTGATCAAGATCTACGCGGAACCTTTGAAGCCCGGATCGCCGAAACCAACTTCGTTGAGCCAAAAACCATGAAGCAAGACTCAGCGCCAACGGGAGACACCCACAGTAACAAGCCTCTCCCTGGAGTGCCTCGAACGCCAGATTCCTTTGATGAGCATACTCGATTCATTCAGACTTGATGGCAAGGTCGCTTTGGTCACGGGAGCGTCGACCGGGTTGGGTGCAGCCATCGCGGTCGCTCTTGCCGAAGCCGGTGCAAACGTTGCCTGTCATGGCAACACCCATGCACCAGACGCCAGTTGCGCAGCGGTGGCAAAAACGGGTCGAGAAGCTTTTGCGCTAACTGGTGATCTCAGCGACAAAGAAACGCCACGAGAGTTAATCGGGAAGGCGATCGAGCACTTTGGGCGGCTGGATATTCTCGTCAACAACGCCGGCACAATTCGACGTGCTCCGGCGACAGAATATTCCGAGGAAGATTGGGCGGCGGTTATTGAAGTAAATCTCTCCAGCGTGTTTCGCATGGCCCAGCTTGCGGGACGTCACATGATCGAACGAGGTGGCGGAAAAATTCTTAACATTGCGTCGCTGCTTTCATTTCAGGGCGGCATAACCGTCCCGGCTTACGCGGCTTCGAAGGGTGGTGTGGCCCAACTTACCAAAGCATTGGCAAATGAATGGGCGGCGAAAAATATTAACGTCAACGCGATCGCTCCAGGTTACATGCGCACCGACAACACCAAAGCATTACAAGCAGACGAGACGCGCAACCGGCAGATCCTGGAACGCATTCCCGCTGGACGTTGGGGTGAACCTGGCGACATTAGCGGCCCGGCCGTGTTTCTGTGTTCACCGGCCAGCGACTACGTCAATGGTCACGTGCTGTTAGTTGACGGTGGTTGGATGGGAAGGTGAGGGGTTGATCTCGAACGAGCCATCGGAGCAGTCGATTTAATAGCGCCAAAGGCGCGAAATGCCACAGCCTGGGGCAACGCCCCAGGTGATGATTCAGACAGTTCTTGGAGCGCTGAAGGCGCGAAGTAGATTCTGTTCGATCAAAACATGATGGTTAATTTGCCTCTAAGATTATTTCGCGCCTTCAGCGCTCCGAAGGGTCCACTCCTGTTACCTGGGGCGTTGCCCCAGGCTGTTACATTTCGCGCCCTTGGCGCTGAACCGGTGGCATTCCTTGTGAGTCGAATTATCATACCGGCACTTGTGGTCTTATTGCTGACTTCAACCAGCTTGTCCCACGCGCAACCTGTTCGCCCGTCCACACAAGCGACTATTCAAACGTCATCATTCGATAAAGAAGTCATGGACTTCTTCACCCAGGAGATGACTGCCCATTTAAACCAGATCAAATCTTACGACCCAGCTCCCGAAAAAATCTTTGCCGCCGGCGCTACTGGTGAATACACGTGGGGCAGTTTTATGAACTCAGTCGGAGCTGTGGCGGCTTTGTCTGAAAGAAGCAAGCTTGGCGATCACGATCTCGCCCGCGAGGTGGGCCAGGTTGGTTTATTGGAATACCGTTTAAAAGGAACGCGTTTCTCGCAATTATACGGCGTGTTGGCGCTGCGCTATTTCGGAAGGGATCTGGATACCAATCCAGTTTGGCAGAGTCTGAATGCAGAACAACAATGGCAGTGGCGACGCTTCCTCGACATTTCCGCGTTTTACGACGCCAAGTCACGGCAAGTGATAAGGCTGCCCGAGAATTATCTCGGCGTGGCGGCGCGCATCGCCAGTGTGAGTTATCAACTGGGCCTGACTAAAGATCGCGAATTGGTTGACGGAGTGATCACTCGTGCGGCCCAGCCATTCATGAACCAGGGTATTTACGCAGACGATGGCCCGCCTACCGGTCGCTTCGATCGTTACTCAAATGAATATGCGCGGTTCGTCTGGGATGCGGCCGAAGCTGTCGATAGAAAAGACATTCTCGCTGCGGTTGGACCATCCTTAAAAGAGCAGATGCGTTTGTGGTGGGACCTGGTGCTGCCAGACGGTTACGGATATGCCTGGGGCCGCAGCATGGGTGTCGTTAGTTACATGGACACGCTGGAGATCGTCGGCTTCCTTGCGGCTCATCCGGAATTCCGACCGGCACCCCTGGCCCAACTAGCCAGTGCTTATTACCAGGCTTGGCAATGGCTGCGTCGTGACTACGACGACAAGACCCACATGCTTTCGGTTTTTGGTTTCGGTCGCGGCAACTATTCCTACATCAGCCGCGATCGCGAGTGGCAACAGACGATTAACTTTTTTGGCAAGGGTGGGTTGGCTCACGCGCGATTCATCAAAGCGATGCGCGCCGAAAACATTGCTCAGTTTTCCAGCCAGATCAACCGGGGCGACGTCCGTCGATTTGTTTTCTTTCGTCAGGGAGATCGACCGGCCGGAGTCTGGCTGGTGCGTCAAGGGCCAATCTATTTCACTCTGCCAATCACCACCGGCACTAAACCCGGTGTCGCCGATTACTTACCTGCGCCCCATGGACTTCAGGGTTTTGCTAATCCAGTCGAGCAGGTTTATCCGTCGATGGCGCCATTTCTCGAACTGGCCGATGGACGGGTAATCGTGGCCACTGATGGGGCTGACGAAATCCGACCAGAAGCTGACGGTAAATCACTGCGAGTGGTTTGGCGGCGGTGGGCATTCCTCGGCGGCAAATCCGGGGCGCTGGTCGAACCTGGTATCACCAGCGAAGTGGAGTGGCATTTGGAAGGCTCTAAGTTAACTCGTGACGAAACTCTCAAATCGACGAAAGAAATTACCATTCGACGTTGGTGGGTCGCAGTCCCGTCAACTGCAACTCGCAATGAATCGTCGTTGGTCGGCGGCCGCCATACATACCGCTTCAGTTTTGGAAGGGATCGATCCGAACTTGCAGTCACAGGCTGGGCGGATTGGCCTTTGAAAACGTCTCTGTTGGCAACGGGAGACGCGCCGCTTGGGCGAGGGGCGCGGGGTCCGATTCCGCTGCACCTGATCTATGAATCTCGAGATTTGCGTCTAACGCCCAACCGCACGGCCAGTTGGCATTTGGTTACTGAACTCATGCCGTTGGAAAATTCGGTTGATTAGGGGAAACGATAAAGATGGAAACCATTCAACAACTGCAACCACGCCACACTGACTGGAGTAGCATCCCGGTCGAACAGTTGGAACCAGGCATTGAGCGACAAATGATCGTTGGCGAAAGCGTCATGATCTGTCGCTTACGGATTGCGCCACACGTGGTAACTCCCGCGCATGATCATCCTCACGAACAGATGACAATCGTTGAGCGCGGCCGCGTGCTGTTTACGATTGGCGACGAGCAACGCGTCGCAAAGGCCGGTGATATACTTCATTTTCCGTCGGGAACATGGCATGGAGCCACCATGCTTGATGAGGAAGTGGTCCTAATAGATATCTTCTCACCGATTCGAGAAGACTTTTTGTCTTAACCGAAGAGTGCTTAGTACTTAGTGCTTTGCTCTTTGTCGTTGCTGGTTTGAGCTTGTATCTTGCTAATCCGGCACGCCCGTGCAGAGCTTCTATCACAAACACAAGTACGAAGGTCAAAGTTCAAAGTACCAAGAACCACATCGTTTCATGCCCCTCAATATCAAACCAAAAGATAAGTGCCGCTGGGATCTTGTGAGCCTGGGCGAAGTCATGCTGCGGCTGGATCCTAGCGAAGGTCGCGTCCACACGACTCGTCACTTCCAGGTTACTGAAGGCGGCGGCGAATACAATGTGGCTCGTGGTCTACGCCGTTGCTTCGGAATGGAGACGAGCATTGTCACCGCTCTAGCTGAGAATCCAATTGGTCGTTTAGTACAGGATCTGATCTACCAGGGCGGCGTCGATCAGTCTCACCTTAGATGGGTCGACTTTGACGGCGTGGGTCGCAGCGTTCGTAACGGATTGAATTTTACGGAGCGAGGTTTTGGTTTGCGGGCGGCTCTGGGTTGTTCTGACCGAGGGCATACTGCCGTTTCGCAAATGAAGGTTGGTGACATTGATTGGGAAAAAATCTTCGGCGAGGAAGGTGTGCGCTGGTTTCATACTGGGGGAATTTTTTCCGCGTTGTCGGAGACGACGCCAGAAGTGGCCCACGAAGCGATGAAAGCCGCTCGCAAACACGGAACAATCATTTCATATGATCTGAATTATCGCGCCTCACTCTGGAAAGGTATTGGCGGACCCGAGAAGGCTCGTGAAGTTAACCGTGAGCTCGCGCCTTTAATTGATGTCATGCTTGGCAACGAAGAAGATTTCACTGCCGCGTTGGGGCTGGAAGTTGAGGGGTTGGACCTGAATCGGCAACATTCAAAACTCGAGGTGGATAACTTTCAGAAAATGATCAAGCGCGCGATTCATGAGTTTCCGAATTTCCAGGTCGTTGCCACCACGTTGCGCCAGGCGCGGACGGCAACGATCAATGATTGGGGGGCGATCTGTTTTGCCGATGGCAGATTCTATCAAGCGCCCATGCGAGAGAATTTAGAGATTCTCGATCGGGTCGGTGGTGGTGACTCGTTCGCTTCCGGTTTGATCTATGGCTTCTTGATTGGGAAGGGACCGCAATGGGCCGTCGACTGTGGGGCCGCACACGGTGCGCTGGCAATGACTACGCCGGGTGATACGACGATGGTCACACTAAGCGAAGTCGAAAAAGTGATGAAAGGCGGCACCGCAAGGGTGGATCGTTAAGCGGCTATGCCGCCGCACAGTGCGGAAAGCTTATGGCTTTCCGCGAAGTTCTCTCTCTAAATAGGGAGGCTGTGCCTCTCGTGGTTTTCCTAATGCATCTGAGGCGCAGCCTCTCGTTTCATTTATTTGCAAACGGTAAGGCAGAGCCTTACCGCACTGTGCGGCGGCAAAGCCGCGGCGTCCAAGCTGGCTACGTATGAACAAGACCGACGTTCTAACGCGAATTCGTGAAATCAGCTTAATCCCCGTAGTTCGCGCCGAGTCGTCTGATATGGCATTGCGCGCGGTGGCCGCGCTGAAAGCCGGCGGGCTTAATGTGCTCGAAGTAACGATGACTGTTCCTGGAGCTATTGAAGTCATTCGCAGCTTATCAAGCGAATTCGGAGACGACGCATTGATCGGCGCAGGCACCGTTCTCGATCCGGAAACGGCCCAGGCTTGTATTCAGGCCGGGGCGCAGTTCATTGTCAGCCCGGCGCTCAACTTAAAAACCATTGAGTTCTGTCGCAATCAGGACATTGCAATTTTTCCTGGTGCGTTGACACCGACCGAGGTTGTCCAGGCTTGGCAGGCTGGAGCTGATGCCGTGAAGGTTTTTCCCGCGGGCGCTGTCGGTGGCGCCAGCTACCTCAAGGCGTTGAAGGCCCCATTCCCGCAGATCGAATTAGTCCCCACCGGTGGTGTCTCCTTAAAGACTGCAGCAGACTTCCTCAAAGCTGGAGCAATGGCCCTTGGCGTCGGCGCCGATCTCGTGGATACCCAGGCATTGCGCGAAGGTAACGCCCAACAGATCACAGACCGCGCGCGTCAGTATCTTGAGATTGTGCAATCGACTCGTGCGTCGACCGCGTGATACTCGTCAATACACTTGCAAAACACGTGGTGCAGAGGTGACACCAACAACAAAGGGCATCCATAACGGATGCCCTTAGTAATTGATGCAATTGGTGGAGCCGAGGGGGATCGAACCCCTGACCTCATGACTGCCAGTCATGCGCTCTCCCAGCTGAGCTACGGCCCCTTGTGGAAATAATCTTGAAGATAAATCCTTCATTGGAGAGTAGCCTAGCGTCCCGAAGCGGGTCAAGCCACGGCTTGTTTCGCTACTGGGGCGGTTTTGATTCGTTGGCATCCGCCTTAGTACCTGAACTGTCCGATTGCGATCCACGAACTCACCCGAAGTAACGCCAAGCTACTGCTTCCCACCCAACTAGCTCCCACCGCTCACGAACTACTTTGATTTCTTTCCGCTCTGTAATACATTCATGCCGACTCTACCTTGGCCATGATTCTGACCCCCAACACTCGCTTCGGCCGTTATGAAATTCGGTCCCACATCGGAGCTGGCGGCATGGGTGAGGTCTACCTGGCCCAGGATGTACAGCTTCAGCGGCCGGTCGCTCTTAAGCTGCTGCCCGCCTCGTTTGCGAACGATGAAAACCGCCGCCTTCGCTTTGAACAGGAGGCGCGAGCTGCTTCGGCACTAAACCATCCAAACATCTTTACAGTTTACGAATTCGGCCAGGCTGATTCGGTTCATTACATCGCTACCGAGTTTGTTGAGGGTGTAACCCTGCGTGAGCACTTGCGCTCGACGCGAATGAAGTTGAGTCAAGCGGTCGATATCATCGTGCAGGTCACATCCGCCATCGTAGCGGCCCACGCCGCAGGTATCGTTCACCGCGATATCAAACCGGAAAACATCATGGTGCGCCCTGACGGCATAGTTAAGGTGCTGGATTTTGGTATCGCGAAGTTAGTGGTCACCGAAACCGTCTCGATAGATCCAGACGCCCCAACTGAAGCTCTTTTCAAAACCGAACCGGGCAAACGCGTGGGGACAGTTGAGTACCAGTCTCCGGAACAATCTCGTGGCGTTGCCATCGATGAGCGCACTGATATTTGGAGCGTAGGCGTGGTGCTTTACGAGATGGTTACGGGACGTATGCCATTCCATGGCGAGACCAAGACTGATGTTCTGGTAGCCATACTGGATCGTGACCCGCTGGCACTGGACCATTACATCAAGGACGCCCCGGCCGAATTGGAATTCATCATCGCCAAGGCGCTCCGCAAGGATCGTGAACACCGTTATCAGACCGCAAAGGATTTACTGTCAGACCTTCGCAGCTTCCAACATGGTCTATCTACTTCGGACACTGGGAGACGCTCAATGCTGTCGGATCCCGGTGCCACTCTGCACACCAAAACGATCACGAATGAAAGTACCAGTCGCGGTTCGGCGGTCTGGACGGCGCACACGACCTCGCATGATTCCTCATGGATCAAGAGTAACAAAGTACTCCTGGCGATTCTCGCTTTACTGATCGCCGGTGGCGCGATCGCCGCTTATCGTTACTATCCCGTGCTCTTTCCCAATCGCCCGGCAATCTCCTTCACTTCAATGAAGGTCACCCGCCTTAGCGCTGCGAATGGCGAAGCCAGAATTGCTGTGATTTCGCCTGACGGAAAATATGTCGCGCACAGCATCGAGGTGGGTAGCCAGCAAAGCCTCTGGATTGGGCAAACTGCAACCTCGAGTGATCAGCAGGAGATCGTCACCGGAGCCGATGTTCGTTATGTCGGACTCGCGTTTTCGCCCGATGGAAATTTTGTCTATTACGTCGTCAAGCAGCGCAACAACTCTATCGGCCTGCTATACAAAGTGCCGGTGCTCGGCGGCACCCCAACCAGACTCGTGACCGATATCGACAGCACTGTGACCTTTTCACCCGACGGCACTCAAATGGCATTCTTGCGCGGCTCAAGCGAGGGCGAGCGCTCAATATTAATTGCCAACGCCGACGGCACCGCGGAACGGAAGCTAAGAACCCGCAGTGGAAATGAGTTTTATGTTTTCGGCGGCCCAGCGTGGTCGCCCGACGGGAAGAAGATTGCCTGCGGAGCCGGCACCCGCAACCCTGCGGCGATGAGTGTGGTCGAGGTGGACGTAAATGATGGCAGCGAACGAAGAATAACCGCGCGCAATTGGGTTTCGACGGCGCAAGTTGCGTGGTTGAGTGATAGCAGCGGGCTGATCGTAAATGCTATCGATCAGTCGGCCAATGCTGTTTTGCAACTGTGGTATATCCCTTACCCGCGCGGCGACGCGCAACGCATCACCAACGATCTGAGCAGCTACAACGGCGTGAGCATGCCAAAAGCCGCAAATACGATCGTCAGTTTGCAGGGTGAGCGAGTCGCCAGCATTTGGCACGCATCGGTGGACGATCAATCCACGGCCAAGCAACTCACTTCAAGCAAGTATGACGGACTTGATGGCATCGCCTGGCTGCCAGATAACAAACGCATCGTCTATACGTCGAACGTTGGTGGCGAGGAAAGCCTGTGGATGATCGATGCTGCTGGAGAGAGCCCAAAACAATTGAACGATCGTGGCAGTATTTACTGGTGGCCCACCGCCCCTGATGATGGTCGTTATGTTTACTTCATCTCTGACATCACCCCGGGAAATAATATCTGGCGGCTTGAGCTGGACGGCGGCGGTCTCAAGCAATTAAGCACCGGCAGCGAAGGATATGCGCAGGCCTCGCCCGACGGTCGTTGGATCATCTATTCCTCGTCGGCCTCGGGCAAGACCACACTCTGGAAAATGTTGAGCGATGGCACCAAGCCGGAGCAGCTCAGTGACAAGAGCGTGATCTGGCCCGTGGTCTCGCCAGACGGGAAAATGATAGCCGGCAATTATCGCGAGGAGACCAAAGCGCCATGGAAGATCGCCTTGATCCCGATAGACGGTGGTCCACCCATTAAGACGTTTGATATTCCACCTACCGTGATTTTTCCGGTGCGCCTGAGGTGGACGCCCGATGGAAAGATGGTCGCTTATCACGATACGCAAAATATCTGGGGACTTCCTATCGATGGCAGTCAGGCAAAGCAATTGACCAATTTTACGGCCGGTCGAATTTTCACCTTCGACTGGTCTCGAGATGGTCGACAGCTCGCCTACGCGCGCGGCAGTGTCACCAGCGATATCGTTACACTAAGCAATTTCCGGTAGACGACTGGTGTTTAGAGTACAAGCTTTAGCTTGCGCTCTGAGGATACAGGCGACTTGGGTGCGCACGAGCAACCTAAAGGTTGTACTCTGAACGCCTGTACTGCTCCGCTTGCAACCTGGCGGTAAAGCGCGTAATTAACGTGTATCACCCCCGTACCTGACAATTGGAGGAATGAACGTAATGAAAACCCACTTCAAACTTAAATATCGTGTTGCGAGTTACGTTGTGATCGCCCTACTGGCCATGAGCGTAGTTCCATCATTCGGGAGTGCGCAGAAACGCAGCACCAAACGACGTGCGGCACCAAGAATCGTGTACTACTCGGTGCCCGTCAACACAGTTATCCGCGTGCGTATGAACGATCAACTAAATTCGAAGACAGCACGCATTGGCGATCGCTTCTCAACGACAGTTGAGGAACCGGTTTACGCTACAGGCGGGACTCAGGTGGTTCCGGTTGGCGCCAGGATTTGGGGGCGCGTGGCGTCAGTCAGACCGGCTGGTCGTCGCACCCCTGGAAATATCACCGTCAGCTTTACTTCGGTGGCAATGCCGAACGGGAAAAGCTATCCCATCAATGGATCGCTCACCAGCCTTGAGGCCGACGACGTTAACGCCGACAACGAAGGAACGGTCAAAGGAAAAAGCAATAAGAAGCGCGATGCGGTCTTCATCGGCGGCGGTGTGGCGGGCGGCGCTTTGATTGGAGCAATTGCTGGGGGCGGTAAAGGAGCGGCGATCGGCGGGCTTCTCGGTGGCGCACTGGGCACGGGCGCTCGAGTTTTCGAGAAGGAAAAGGAAGCCAACGTGAAATCGGGAACGGAGTTTGGCGTGATTCTTAATCGCGCTGTTGCTTTGCCGAAAGCGTAGTGACGAGATTCGTTACGGAAGACTATCCGCAGATTACGTGATTACTTGGATTAAGAAATGGTTGGCGGCGACGTTTACAATGAGAAGGTTGATCTAGGGTAATCAGCGAGATCTGCGGATAGTTCCGGCAATGGCAAATGAGAAATGGAAAATGATATATGGAAATTTGCGGTTCCTATGCAGTATTTGAAAGCTGACCTCTACTTCTTCCGCAGCGCTGCCGTATACGCGATTCCAGCACCTACCACCAAAAGCACCACTCCCATCACAATGCGGAAATAATCAGGCACTTCGCGGATGTCGGTGTTGGTAATCACCACCGCTGCTGAAGGGTCGAGAAAATACGCGCGGTAAGCAATCACGCCACCAACCGCAGCGATCACAATGCCAAAGATGGTTGCGATATATTTCAATACGGTGTTCTTTGTACTTTGTACTTGGTGCTTTGTGCTTTGTTCTTTGTCAGTTGTCAGTTGTTAGTTGTTAGTTGTCAGTTGTTAGTTGTTAGTTGTTAGTTGCGCTAACCTACGATTGTGATTTTCAGTTCGACAGTTGATGTGAATGCAACTAACAACTGACCACTAACAACTGACAAAGAACAAAGCACAAAGTACAAAGCACTAAATACATTATCTTCCTTTAAATGCTGGCTTGCGCTTTTCGAGAAACGCGCTTACCCCTTCATCCTTATCTTCAGTCGAGAAGCATAACGCAAACAGGTCCACCTCGCGGCGCAGGCCTTCATCCAGTGTTGAACGCGACGCCAGCTTCACCGCTTCCTTGGCCAGGCTCAGGGCCACCGAACTCTTCTCCGCGATCGCGTTGGCGATTCCCATCGTCTTCGCTTCGAGTTCGGCGGCCGGCACCACGTGATTCACCAGGCCGATATCGAACGCTGTCTTCGCGTCAATAATCGCGCCGGTCAGAATCAGTTCCATCGCCTTGCCCTCGCCGACGAGACGCGTCAGACGTTGCGTGCCGCCACCGCCCGGAATGATCCCGAGGTTGATTTCCGGCTGACCAAACGAAGCGGTCTCACTCGCGATGCGAATATCGCAGGCGAGAGCCAACTCGCAACCACCACCCATACAGTATCCATTGACCATCGCGATGACTGGCTTTGGAAAAGTATCGATCGCAGTGAAGAGCGAACGCGCGGTCATGACATCACGCTGCATCATCGCCGTGCGCCCGGCAAACTCGCCGATGTCGGCGCCGGCGATAAAGGCCTTGTCGCCCGCCCCGGTGATAACTACAACACCTAAAGATTCATCACTGCGAATTTCTTCCAAAAGAAGCGCGCCCTCTTCACGCGTCTTTATGTTCAGGGCATTTCTCTTATCGGGCCGGTTAATCGTAATGATTCCTACGCGACCACGCTTTTCAAAAAGAAGTGTTTCGTATTTTTGCGACATTGCCTGCGACATTTAGTGATCTCTCCAGAATAAAAGTTAGACAGACTCTCCAGTCTGCCGTTTTACAACAATTGGTTGATGAGTTGCCACGGATCGTAAGCGTTCGCCGCGCAATCGTCAACGCACACTCACAATCGTCAACGAGACTCGCCTACGAAATTATGTGATTTTGAACTAAAAAACTTTTCGAGATGCTTGGTGTGGTTTCGTGGATCGTATCTTGATATGCTGATGTTATTCACCTTTTTCCGGGAGTCTGATATGAAACGAAACTCTTTATTGCTTTCAACATTTCTGCTGTTCTTACTTTTTGCGGCGTCACTGCAGGCACAGCAAGCAGCTACTCCGTCTGCATCACCAGATCCTTCGCTACTAACCGTCGATTCGATCATCAGCTACCAGACGAAATCGCTTGGTCAGATTCAGTGGCAGCAAAACGGCACTGGTTACCTCGCGCTCGAACCTTCGGCAAGCAATAAGGAATTCGTCGATATCGTGCGCTACGACGCGGTTAGCGGCGAGCGTTCTGTCAAAGTTGCTGCGGAAAAGCTTGTACCCGCCGGCGCCTCGGCTCCGATAGCAATCGAAAGCTTCACCTTTACGCCCGATGAAAGAAAGCTTCTCATCTTTACAAAGTCAGAGCGCGTGTGGCGCAGCAACACTCGCGGAGATTACTGGGTAGTCAACCTCACTGATTGGGGTTTACGTAAACTCGGTGGACCAGAGGCCAAGCCCTCATCGCTAATGTTTGCGAAATTCTCGCCTGACGGCTCACGCGTGGCCTATGTTCGCGAGAACAACATCTATGTAGAACCTCTCGATGCCATCTTCGGTTCCACTGTAGTCAAGCTCACCTCTGACGGCTCTCAATACACAGTCAACGGCACCTTCGACTGGGTTTACGAAGAAGAGTTTTTCTGTCGTGACGGTTTTCGCTGGAGTCCTGACGGTAAATCGATCGCTTACTGGCAACTCAACACCGAAGGCGTCAAGGAATTTAAGCTCATCAACAATGTCGTCGGCTCGTATCCGGAGATAATTTCGTTTCCATATCCAAAGGCCGGCACTACAAACGCAGCAGCGCGAGTAGGAGTAGTCAGCTCGACAGGTGGGCCAACGCGTTGGTTTGAAGTCGCCGGTGACCCTCGCAACAACTATCTTCCGCGCATGGAGTGGGCCGCGCGTTCCGACGAAGTCATCATCCAGCAGCTCAACCGATTGCAAAACACCAACACGGTAATGTTGGGCGACGTCAAGACTGGAAAAGTACGAACGATACTTACTGAGAAAGACGAAACCTGGGTCGATGTGAGCTGGGGTGATCTGGACTGGAACAAGACGGGACTCGGCCGCGGCGATGCTGAATGGATTGACGACGGCACACGGTTCTTGTGGGCCAGCGAACGCAACGGGTGGCGTCATATCTATGCCGTCTCGCGCGATGGTCGCGAAGTGAAAGACATGACGCCCGGAAATTTTGACGTCATCAACGTCGAGAAAGTCGACGATGTCAACGATTGGATTTATTTCGAAGCTTCGCCCGACGATGCCACCAGACGCTACCTCTTTCGCGCATCGACAAAGACTGCTGCTAATGCCGAAAGGCTGACACCGGCGGCGCAGCCCGGCACTCACTCTTACAACGTCTCGCCAAAAGGTGATCTGGCCGTCCACTTTTTTTCGGCCTTTCTGAAGGCGCCGACAACAGAAATGGTGCGGCTGCCTGGTCACGCGGTGGTGCGTGGCTTAATCGACAACAAAGAAGTGCAGGAGCGTTTGGCACGATTGAAACAAGCGCCACACGAATTCTTCAAAGTGGATATCGGCGAGGGCGTAGTGCTGGACGGTTGGATGATTAAGCCGCCCGACTTCAATCCGCAAAAGCGTTATCCGGTTCTCTTCTACGCTTACACCGAACCGTGGTCGCAAACAGTGGTCGACTCATGGGGCGGGCTTAATCAGCGGTGGCACCTGATGCTGGCCCAACAGGGCTACATTGTGATGAGTGTGGACAATCGCGGCACTCCCGCACCGCGTGGACGCGTCTGGCGCAAGGTCATTTATCGAAAGATGGGAATAGTGAATTCGCTGGACCAGGCGAATGCAGCCAGGGCGATCAGCAAGTGGCCTTATGTCGATCCTGCGCGCATCGCAATGTGGGGTTGGAGCGGTGGGGGTTCGGCCACCTTGAACGCAATTTTCCGTTACCCGGATGTTTACCAGGTTGGCATGTCCGTCGCGCCGGTTGCGGACCTGCGACTTTACGACACAATTTATCAGGAGCGTTATTGCGGTCTGCCGCAAGATCATCCGGAAGAGTGGAAACAGAGTTCACCGATCACGTTTGCCGGTCAATTAAAGGGCCAACTCTTGATCGTGCATGGGACCGGGGATGACAACGTGCATTACCAGGGAACGGAGATGTTGATTGATGCCCTGGTAGCAGCGAACAAGTCGTTCACGATCATGCCTTATCCGAATCGTTCGCACGGCATCTTCGAAGGCACTGGGACTACGCGACACTTGTATGGAATGCTGACGCGTTACTTACAGGAGAAACTACCTGCTGGAGGGCGATAGTTCATCGCACCTGCTGGAGTCAGAACTGGGAATTGCAAGGCCCGGTAGATTAACTCAGTGAGGAAGGTGGACTTGTCCCCGCTCCTCCTCACTCATGTACAACCATCCAAAGATTCTGCGGCGCCCCGCCTCTCACAAGTTGGGAAGGTGGACTTGTCCCCGCTCCTCCTCACTCATGTACAACCATCCAAAGATTCTGGAGCGCCCAGCCTCTCACAAGTTGGGAAGGTGGACTTGTCCCCGCTCTTTTCCTGGCATCCCCAACATCCCCCTAACTCTACAACTTGAGCCTCGGCTGCGCCCCGACCAGAGCACAGCGGGGATAAATCCACCTTCCCAACTTGTGAGAGGCTCAGAGATCGAGTTTCTATGGATGGTTTTACATGAGTGAGTAGAGCGGGGATAAATCCGCCTTCCCAACTTGTGCGAGGCTCAGAGATCGAGTTTCTATGGATGGTCTTACATGAGTGAGCAGAGAGGGGATAAATCCACCTTCCCAATTGTGAGACGCGAAGCGATCTGATTTCTCTGCGTGGTTGTACATAAGTGAGTGCTGGGCTCCTTCCTCACCGAGTTAATCCAGCGGGTTCATAGTCCTGAAGCCTAAAAACTTGATCAGCGTAGTTTCTTTGACCTATCCTGCGCGCATGCGATCCGTGGTTCTCATATTCCTTGCGCTCGTTTTGTCTGCGACGTGTGCCGCAAACGTCTGTGCGCAGCGAAATCCGACCATGACTGAGCAGCAGCGTGACGCAGAAAAGGAAAGTTATTTCGCTTCATTCAATGAGCTTAAGCGCAGACCTCTGCCTGAAAACCAACGGAAGGCCTATGAAGCGGCTGTCGAATATCTCAAACGCTTTGAAGGCGACAATGATCCGGATGCCCGCACCGTGCGGGCGTTTGTGACGAATTATGAGCGAGCCGGGCGGCAGCTTGAACTTTTCAAGGTTTACGAAGGCAAAAAATACTTAAAGGCTTTTGAACTCGGCCGGGCAATGCTCAAAACCGACCCGGACAATTTTTTCGTCTTATCCATTCTCACGGAAGCCGGAATTGATAACGCTCAAGCTGGAGACCCGAGCTTGAACGAGGCAACTCTGACGTACGGGCAAAAGGCTCTCCAACTTCTCGAAGCTGGAAAGGTTACCAAATCTGAGCCATTCAAAGACGTGGAAGTTGCGCGCGGCTATCTAAATTCTGCCATTGGAACTTTGATCAAGGATAAGTCCCCGGCGGAAGCTGCCCAGGCTTACCGCAAAGCGGCGCAATCAAACAGCTTCTATCGAGACGATCCCATCATCTACCATCGGCTCGGCATTTCAATTCTCAAAGGCGAGTTTGCTCAACTCTCAAACGAGTACAACCAGAAGTTTGGCAGCCAGCGGGCGTCTCCCGAGCAGCAGGCGATGCTGCAGCGAATAATCAAGCTAGCCGAGCAAGCGATTGACGCATACGCTCGCGCAGTGGCTCTGAGTGATCCAGCCCGGGCCACGACTATTCAAGCTTCTGAAACCGCTACACCTCGTACGCAATTTCCCCCAGAGTTGAGAGCAAAAATCCTCGAGCAATTAACCGCCCTCTACAAAAATTTCCATAATGGTTCCGATGCAGGGCTAGCAGAACTGATCGCCGGCGTCCTCACAAAGCCGATGCCATAGGCTTTAGCGCTCGCCTACAGGTGTTCAGAGTTCAAGCTTTAGCTTGCGGATTCGTTACTACGTTCTGAAAACCGCACCCGCAACCTGAAGGTTGAACTCGGAACACTGTTTATCAAACCTGCCTGGAACTTTCGCTGATGATCGGTGTCTACACTCCTAAACCTGAATCTAAAGAGGAGCCACCCATGCGAAGAATATTTCTCATCGTCAGCCTGTTTGCCGTAGCAGTCTCACCAGTGTTTGCCCAAACGCCCGCGAAATCGACCGAAGAAGTAGTTCTCCAACTGACCCGGGACTGGCTTTCCGCCGAAGAACGAACTGATCGCGCCAAACTTCGAGAGATCATCGCCGATGATTTTCAGGGCACCGCCCCGAGGGGAGCCACCGTTTTCAAGGCAGATGTGATTCCGGAAGAAGGAAGTCAGTCCGGCCTCCAGATTACCGCTTCGAATCTCAAGGCACGTGTGTTCGGCGACGTGGCCATAGTTACCGCCCACGGCGTGCTAAAGACCGGCGAGAAACGCGAACTGCGATTCACGGTCGTCTTCGCGAAGCGGGAAAACAGATGGCAAATGGTCGCCGGTCACCTGGCGCCGATTCTACCCAGACCGCCAGCTTGATTTGAAGTTTCTTTAATCGCTTTGCCGGGCAGACCTGCGTACTCTTCGCAGCATGTTCAAGGCAAAATCTCTCGCGCTCGTTCTCGCGTCAATCATCTGCGTTCTACCATCATTCGCCCTTGCTCAAGTTCAGCAGGACGGGACTAAGTCGATCGCGGGTATGTGGCTGGGTGCTTGATGCCGGCGGTGTGATCCCAGGCTACTGCTGCGCCCTAAGCCTGGGGTTTCAATATGTCCGCCAGCTTCGCTGGCTCATTGAGTGCTCGACTCGTTTCGATTAATGCATTTCAGAACACTCATGTCGGACTTTGCTACGCCTCACCGTCCGTAATCTCAAATTTAACTGATCAAATCTCGGCATCCATCTTGCTCTCGGCTTATGAAAAGTTCGCTCTACAAGGAGGCATCGAATGGACGAACGCGAAACCGATAAACAACGCGAATAGGGCTTCGAGCCCAGAACAACTCAAACAGGCGAAGAGGCTCTCAAGACTGAAGAGCGCTCACTTGATATTGGAGAGTCGGGCCAACATGCTCCCGGCGGCTACTACAACCAACAAGGCGTCAATGCACCAGATCGCTTAACGCTCGACGACGACTGATACTGATTGCCAGCGACTTAACTCGAGAGTGGCCGGCTTAATCGCCGGCCACTTCTTATTTCCCCACCGGTTCCGTCCTTACCAAATTCCTTTCTAAAACGTGATCTCAGGGGTGTCGGGTCAGGCTTTGTCTATTCCGATAAGCCTTCTGCATACTTCCACAATCTCAACTTCTTTAGTCTTGCCGATCACGTCTACGTCCATGCGTAGCGGGACCGGGGAACAGCCTTAACCTTACCAACCCGGAGGTCTCATCATGAGTGAAGTCAAACTCAATCTCGTCGATACCCAGGAAATTCTCACTGGCACAATTCACGGTTCTGTAGTTGATTCATGTGTGGCGGCTCTGTCAGCAGAACCGGAAACCATTGCGGAGCTGCGGACGGCTTTAGGTCGCTACATCAAGCCACAAGAGGATCATTCTCCCTTCTCATGGTTTCGCCGTGATTTTGAAATTGATCAGCAACCATGGGACGCGGGTCTGGTGATCATCGATCTGGCGTCTCGAATCGTGGCTGCCGAATCTTCCTACTCTCAACCCGGGCCTGAAGGTGAGGTGAATTATCACGATGGCACGCAATCGACCGATATCGAAATCCTGTACCGCGTGCCCGGCGACTGGTTGTTTGTTAATTCGGTCGAGGCTTATCGCTGGTCGTCTAAGCGACGCCGCCGGCAACGCGAACGTAATCCGCCACTCGACATACGCGCGGTGCTGTACGGACCTCCTCTACTTGAATACATAGTTGATTCAGGAATCGACAAGCTTGGGCCCATGCCTGAACGGGACGACGAAGAAGCCGGGAGGGCCATCGCTGAGAAAGTCAGTGCCATTCATGCGGATTGGTTGATGACATCACTCGCTGAACTGCGCGGACGTTCACCCCGAGAAGTCATACTGGAGAAGCGGGAGCTGATTGACTTTGACCTGCACACTCGTTGTCTACAGTGGACGTTTCAAGGCGAAGGTCCGCCTTGTCTGCCGCCTGATTCGTTTGCGTTTAAATTCGCGGGGTTCGGCACGCACGAATGGGTCGTTTACTACGAACTGGTTCGACATCTTCTTTGGAGCGCGCTCGACTATAGGGAGTCGGTGGGTGACTGCGCAAACAAATCCCGCGAATCGTTTATCGCGTTTCTCGAAAAGACGAAGTCGGATTGGTTGGAACAGCCGCAAGGCGAATACGACGGTAAGGTGCCGGCGAACATCATCGACAACGAACGAAAGCGTTTACCGCAGGCAATGAGCTCAGCAGAGATCATCATCGATGACGACTGCGAACTTTGCCGCTGGGCAGCGCTGGAAGCAGAGATGGGACTTGGGCCGACTTTCTGGCATCTCGACGGCTGCAACATGGACGATGGGTTTGCGTTTTCAACCTGCATCACAGCCGAAGAGTGGGAAGCTGAACTGCGACAACGTGAAGAATTCGACCGAGAATGTGAACGAAGGAGGGAGGAACGCAACCAACGAATCGCCCGTGGCGAGAAGGTTGAAGATGAATTTGGATTTGAGTGGCTAGACGCATCCTCGGAGCAACCTAAGCCCGATCCAGATTTCCCGTTTTGAGAGTGTACAAAGCTCAGCCGTCCGCTTCACGGACTGCGAATATCTTAGGCGCTGATCCCAGCAGTGAACTGCTGGGCTATTATCATTCGTCCGCTTTGCGGACTTCCTCTCGTCATTCTCCCCGCAATAAAGGAACCAAGGTCTGAGTGAACCGATACCTTATCCCGTAAATCTCGTAAATCCTGTCCGAAACAACCATCTGTGTATACAGGATGAACGCGATTGACAAGATGGGTCTAGACGCATATCGCAGGCCGTCATGTAACAACTTGAAACCAAACGCTCCTTCTTCGACAATGCAACCATGATTAACCGCTATCTAATCACTGTCGCATTATTTCTTGCCGCCTCAACATCAGCCGTCGCCCAGGACTGGAGCCAATGGCGCGGGCCGTCGCGAGACGGAATCATTCCCGCCAGCAGCGCGCCAACAAACTGGCCTGCCGCGCTGCAACGCGCCTGGCGAGTTGAGATTGGCGAAGGTTATTCGTCACCAGTGGTTTCACGCGGCAACGTCTTCGTTCATGGCCGTAAGGATCCGGAAGAGGTTGTCATGGCTCTCAACCTGGCAAGCGGGAAAGTGATCTGGGAACAGAAATACCAGGCCGACTTCAAGAAGAATCAGTACGCCGTCAAGATGGCAAAGGGTCCAAACGCTACGCCTCTTGTCATGGGTAACCGATTATTCACTCTTGGCGTTACCGGCATCCTGAACGCCTGGGACACTGCTACCGGCAAGCTCTTGTGGACCAAAGACTTTTCAAAACTTATCGACACCTCAAAAATGTTTTGCGGCACCGCGGCCTCACCACTGGCGGTTAACGATCGAGTTGTTGTTCAGGTAGGCAGCGACATTCATGGCGGACAAATACTGGCGCTCGAACCGGCGACAGGCAAAGTAGTCTGGGAGTGGAAAGGAGCCGGGCCGGGATACGCATCGCCTGTAGTTTTGGAGATCGGCGGCACCAAACAGATCGCCACGATGACGAATGGCTCCATCGTTGGTGTCGACGCTGCCACGGGAGCTGAACTCTGGTCCGAACCCTTTCCTGACGAATGGCATGAGAACATCATGACGCCGTTATGGACCGGTTCGCATTTGATTGCATCTGGCCCACGTCAGGGTACTCACGCTTATACCATCCTCATGATCGCAAATAAATGGCATGTGAAGGAGGCGTGGAAGAATCCGGACGTGGCGATGTACATGAGTTCGCCTGTCTACGGCGACGGCCTGATCTATGGGCTGTCGGAGAAAAAGAAGGGTCAGTTTGTTGCGCTTGACGAGAAGACAGGCGCGGTGAAATGGGCCACCGAAGGCCGCGAAGGAGATCATGCGTCCGTCCTCTTAACTCCCAGAAATTTAGTGTATCTCACCAACGGCGCCGATCTGATCGTGGCCAAACGCGGAACCCCAACCTTCACTATCGAGAAACGCTATGACGTTGCTGAAGCAGAGACCTGGGCCGTTCCGGTGTTCCTGGGATCTGATCTGCTGGTGCGCGATGCGACCGGACTCATGCGACTCACTCCGTCGAAAGAAACTGCAAGTAGTAAGCAGTAGGCAGTAGGCAGTAGGCTGTTAGATTTTCCATATCTCATTTGTCATATCTCATTTGTCATTGCCGGAGCTTAAAGCCGGAAGTTCAGAGTTCAAGCTTTATTAGCTCGTGTTGGCGGCAGCGAAATCCTTGGCGGCGGCGAAATGCTTTAACTTGCGTGCTACAGCCTAATAAAGGCTGAACTCTGAACTGCGGGCCTTAAGCTCCGGCAACGACAAATGAGAAATGAAAGATCATATATGGAAAATCTGCCTTCTTTCCGACCCTCCCCAAAAACCACCTCTTTGCAACTTAATACTCTCTTCGATATGATCGTAGCCAACTTTTGTAATGTCAGACACCCCAAAATCTCTCTCGCTCGAACGCAAGATCAAGATGCATGAGGCGCGTGAGGGCATCATCAACCGCCTCGCGTTAACCCTTCCGACTACCATCAATCTCGATCGATTTCTAAACGTCATCGTGTCCGAACTTGGCCGGATGATGAATGTCGATCGCTGCGATGTTATCCAGCTCACTTCCACCAGCGAGTTGCGCATCAGTCACGAATGGCGGGCTAGCGACGACGTTCCGTCCAGCCTGGGCACACGCATTCCGCTGGATCCGAGACAGCTTGCGCAGCATGTGGATATCACCAAGCCGATCCGAATGAACGACACCTCGGCGCCAGGGTTGGACCAGAAGGTGCGGTTCCTGGCGAAGAGTCTAGGCACGCGCTCACTCCTGGTGGTGCCGGTGATTCGCGGTGACGACGTGCTCGGGCTGGTAGGGATGCACACGACTAAGACTCCGCGCGTCTGGCTCGATGATGAAGTTTCGTTTCTCGAATCGATCGCCCGGCAGATTGCAGTGGGATACGAATACACGCGTCTCTATACCGACAAAGAACGCGAGGCAGAAACGAAGCGTGCGCTATTAGAGATCGCGAATGCGCTCAACGCCCGATCAGACTTCCGCGAAGTTTCATCCCTTGTACTCGAACGTGCCATCGCGCTCGTAGGCGCTGACTACTCGGCATTGGGAGTGCTCGATCCTAAGGGCGGACGCATCGGCCTGGTCGCATTCAAAGCCGCGCCGCATGCCGCGACCGATTCGGTGCAGGGCCTGATTGAAGAACATGCTCAGTCGCTTGATCTAACCGAGTTTCCCGCGGCGATGGAAGTGTTGGCCCAGGGCAAGACATTGCGCGTGCTCGATTCAGATCTGCCATTTCCTTTTCGATTGATTTTCAACGCGACCCTTGGCGGCCGCGCTGCTCTCGTTGCGCCAGTGCGCGTTGCCGGCCAGGTCTTTGGTCTGCTCGGTCTGGTTTGGAGTGAAGCGCGCGCAGGATTTCAGGATCACGAAGTTGCCCTGGTTGAAGGCATTGCGGATCAGGTTGGCACTGCGTTGGAACGCGACCAGTTGTCAGCGGAAGTGATGAATCTTCGCGACGCACTGCATGAGCGTTACGGCGAAGGACGCATCATCGGGCAGACTGCGAACATCAAACGCGCGATTGAACTCGCGCTCAGCGTGGCTGATACGCAAACTACCGTTCTCATTCAGGGAGAGTCGGGAACCGGCAAAGAGCTGCTTGCCAATCTCATTCACTACAATTCAGGTCGCGAAGATCAGCCGTACATCAAACTAAACTGCGGCGCGATTCCTGAGACGCTGCTCGAGACAGAGCTCTTTGGACACGAGAAAGGCGCCTTCACCGACGCGCGCGCGCGCCGGCAGGGGAGATTTGAAGAAGCGAACGGCGGCACTTTGTTTCTTGACGAAGTTGGAGAGATGAGCCTATCAGCGCAGGTAAGGCTGCTGCGCGTCTTGCAAGATGGTGAGTTTACTCGCGTCGGTGGTAGCGATGTGATCAAAGCAGACGTGCGGGTGATCGCTGCTTCAAACGTGGACCTGGAACGGGCCACTGATTTAGGAACGTTTCGCAAAGATCTGTATTACCGTCTGTCAGTGTTTCCGATTAGCTTGCCGCCCATGCGCGAGCGCCCGGAAGACATTCACCCACTCGTCATTCACTTTCTCGAACATTACAAGCAGAAGACTGGTCGCTTTATTTCCGGCATTTCCAAAGACGCGTTGCAGGCGATGATCACCTACGACTGGCCGGGCAACGTCCGTGAGTTGGAAAACGCGATCGAACGCGCAGTTATTATTGCCTCGGGCCGCCAGATTGAACTTGAAGACCTGCCTGAAGCTATCAGCCGCATCGCCTTGCAGGAGCGCGATCGAATCAAGGTTGAACGCGCGCGCGCGGCGAGTGAAGGCAGGACCACCACCTTTGAAGTTACCGTGCCTTCATCGATGGACGAAATAGAACGTCAGGCAATCGAAGCCACGCTGGACTACACTCGTGGCGACAAGACTCACGCAGCCAAGGCTCTCGGCATCGGCCGTAAAACACTCTACCGGAAACTCGATCAATACAACGGCGGCAATAGCGACGCTGAAGAAACAGGCGTTTAGAGTCAACCTTCCCCACAGGCGTACAGAGTACAGCCTTTAGGCTGCGCGTTCGCTAAATCCAACTCTGCAGAACCTAACCCGCAAGCTGAAGCTTGTACTCTAAACACCTGTTAGCCACCTCGAATGAGTACGTTTTGAACTCAGATGAGGCGCGCTAGTCCAAGCGTGAAGCGGTTGCGCCCATCGGGCTCGTTGCAAGTTTGTGCCTAAAGCGTGTCGGCCTGCGCTTTGGACTGGGGATTGTCACATGTTCAGCTCCGCGGAAATTCTCAACGCCGGCTTCTCCTCGCGGGCATAACTATTGCCACAAAGATCTCGAATCGCACCCCTACGTGACACAAACGGTTAGTTTGCGGGCCCTCGGCCGATGGACCAGCCTGGGATTACACCCCACAGTTTCACATTCGCTTGGATTTCTAGAAGGAGATTTTAATGAACAGAATCAAACTATGGCCACACATGACAATCGTGGCAGTGGTAGTCGCCATGATCGCCGGCGCCGGCGCGGCGTATTGGATGAAGCATGAACCGACTGCATCAGCCGAAGACATGCCTTTCGCCGCTCGCATCCAAAGAGTTGAGGGCGAGGTCGCTTTTAGCGATGGCCTGGCAAACCCGGAGGCAGACGCCGAGTGGGTGTCCGCTGCCGCGAATCAGCCGTTCTCAGTAGGAGATCGAATCTACACTCGCGATAACGCTCGCACATCACTCGCATTCAGCGGGCGCAACTTCGCGCGCCTCGATCCAAACACATCGCTCGACGTGGTCTCGCTTAGTGATCGCCGAACCCAGCTCGCGCTCCGCGATGGGTCAGCAATGTTTGACGTTGGATACTTACAGCAAGATGAATTGTTTGAAGTAGCCACCCCCAATGGCTCTGTCACCTTCGATCAGCCCGGACTCTACAACGTTGGTTTCGATAACAACGGTGGCGTGCTCGTCTCGGTGTTGAGCGGACTCGCGCAGGTTATTGGCGCAGGTGGCACCGGCCAGATCAACAAAGGCGAAATGTTAACCCTCGTGGGTCAGGCGGCATCGGAGTTGGTGCTGTCGCGTCTGAATGGTCAGGATGCTGGACGCCAGGTTGACGACTATTATCGCTACCAGTATCCAGATTCTTACGACGGACGTTACAACAATTACGACGCTTATTTGAGCGATCCCAACTACTACGATCCATACCGGACTAATCGAAGCTATCAGTATGCGAATTCAAATATTCCGGGCCTAAACGACCTGGACTATTACGGCGACTGGCAGAGTGTTGATGGCTACGGCAACGCGTGGAAACCACGAGTTGATTCAGGCTGGGTCCCTTATCAACAGGGCCAGTGGACGAACGACTATCCGTATGGACCAACCTGGGTTTCAAGTGAACCCTGGGGTTACGCGCCTTATCATTACGGACGTTGGACCAACGTCGGTAATCAGTGGTACTGGGTTCCCGAGGCTAAGAACACCAACTCGGGATATGCTCCGGCGCTAGTTGCGTTTGTTCCTTTAGACGACGCCAATCAGATTGGCTGGGTGCCGCTTGGCCCAGGCGATACTTACGCGCCGCGCTATTACGACTCAAACTGGCGGCCGCAATATTTGACCCGAGACAATCTGTCCCCGACCCAGCTCATCAATCTGGGTATTCCCGGCGCAGTTACCGTTGTGCAACTCGACGCCTTCGGTCGCCGGCTGGATTCACGCAACGTGCGCAGGATTGATCAGCAGCGATTGGCAGCAAACCGGTCGACGCTGGATCCTCTGACCCTGACTCCGCTTAGAAACGCAGTCATTCATTCGGCCTGGGGACGTGGCAAGATTGATTTGCCGCCCGGTATTGCCAAGAAACTGCGCGATACTCCGGTTTACGTCGGGCGCGATGTGAAGGATTCCAGGTTCAGGAAGAACCAGGCGAAGTCGATGCGTGTGGAACACGTATCAGATAACGCGCGGAACCAGAAGTATAAGGTTAAGGATGAGCGCCAGTCGCAGCAAACGGATAACGGAAAGGGCAATGACGACGCGCAGCGTCAGTCGAGGGAGATTGAACAGCAGCAACGAAAAGACGAAAGTGCTCAGACTAAGACTATCCGCGACGAGCAGCGCACACAGGATAAGACCGAGCGCAAAGCTGCACAGCAACCGCAGGGCGAGCGAGTAGCAAATCCCGCGAAGTCAGAAAAGCCAAAGCACGATAACAAGGGCGAATCCAAGCCCGACCGCAAAGCAGGCGGCGGTAAAGGTAAGGGAAAGCCGTAATCGAGTAAGCGGTAAGCGGCCGCGATAGTAAGCAGTGAGCGGTGAGCAGTAAGCGGTGTTTCTTCACTGCGTACCGCTTACTGCTTACTGCTTACTGAAAAGGCAGAAGCAGATTTTCCATATCTCATTTTCCATTTCTGATTTGTCATTGGCCTGAGCCTGGAGGCCTGAAGTTCAGAGTTCAGCCTTTAGGCTGCGCGTCCGCTAAATTCCAACCCTCGCAGAACCTAACCCGCAAGCTAAAGCTTGTACTCTGAACACCTCCCAACCACCGCTAGAGGCGTTTAGAGTCCAGCCTTTAGGCTGCGCGTCCGCTAAATCCATCACCGCAGAACCTAACCCGCAAGCTAAAGCTTGTACTCTGAACACCTCTTAACCACCGCTAGAGGCGTTTAGAGTCCAGCCTTTAGGCTGCGCGTTCGCTAAATCCATCACCGCAGAACCTAAACCGCAAGCTAATAAAGCTTGTACTCTGAACACCTCTTAACCACCGCTAGAGGCGTTTAGAGTCCAGCCTTTAGGCTGCGCGTCCGCTA
>DATEPB010000034.1:0-59574 GCA_035273425.1 Pyrinomonadaceae bacterium
GCGAAAGCGTAAAGCCTGGGGTGGAGCGCAGCGGAACCCCAGGTCCAAGAGCCCATAAAACTTCAGCCCGCGGAGCGGACGACAGCGTTTGGTCGTATTGCCGCTGTCGCCAGCTCCGCGGGCTAGATTATTTTCTAACGCTGGTTCCTGGGGTTCCGCTTCGCTCCACCCGGAGGCTTTACGCTATCGCCCGCTCCGCGGGCTTTCTTACTGACAAATGGAAAATGTGAAATGAGATATGGAAAATCTTGTTTACGTTTCCATTTACCATTAACTATTTACCCTCGTATGAATCGAATATTCCGCACCACCGGGTTGCTGTAGTCCATGCCCACTACCTTTCCATCCTTGTCCCGCACGAAGCGCAATATCACGCGGGCGACCTGAAAAGTGTCGCGATGGACCGGCCGAATTTCCGAACCCTTGCCCGACGAACCTTCAAGATGGACCACTAGCCCGTCATTTCCGGGCACAATCTTGAACGCTGATCCGATCTCATCGCTCGCGTATCGCCCGGCAAAGGCCTGTAGGTCAGCTGCGGTCGGCGCATAAGGCTGGACCCGGGTGTACCGCGTCGTCTGACCTTCCATGGATTTCAACTCAAACTCGTCCTTCGAAACGAAGTTCACTTCGAACTCGTCCTGCGACATGAAAAATAAGTTGCCGCGCGGATTGCGGAAACGATCGGCCGTTACCGGCGCCAGCGGACCTCCACCTTCGACGCCCAACCTGCCGTTGTTGACTATCAAGCGCAGCAGTTCACCGGTGCGTTGATTGACGAACAGTCCCGCCCTGCTGTTCAGATCCACTGTCGATGCGCCCGCGCCTTCAGCGGCCGCCGGTCTCGATGCGGCCGTTTCAGCCGTTCTGGAGTCTGGTGCAAAAAGGTCGCCGACCTTCTGTGCGAGCGCCGATGCCGACGCCACATCCGAATTGCACAAGACGGCGATCGAAAGATTCTCCGAAGGAATACGGCCCAGCCACGCGCTGTAGCCGGACGCGCTGCCCGAATGCGACACGAGGGTGCCGCCGGGGAAGGGGTTTATCATCAAGCCGCGAGCGTAACGAAGCTTCCTGCCGTTGTTCAGACTTGCCGGTTCCTGAAGCTTGTCAGTGACGAACTTTCCGAGACGACCGTTCGTGAGGGCGTCGTTCCAGATTAAGAGGTCCGTCGCCGTGCTGAGCACTGCGCCGCCCTGGCTGCCGCGCTCGTTGCCGACATACATTCCCACGCGCCAGCTGTTGCCCTCTTTCTCATAACCGAGCGCGCGGTTCTTGATGACATCGCGCAGATCGCTCGGGGCCATGGTCGTCTTCATCCCGAGCGGCTCGAACATTCGCTTGCGCGTGAATTCGGGAAACGACATGCCGCTCGCGCGTGCTACGAGATCCGTCAGCAGCACATAACCGCTGTTCGAGTAAGACCATTCCTCGCCGGGGGCGAAGTTGAGGCCGCGCTGACGCACAGTCAGCTTCACTACGTCGTCGACATTTCCGCCCATCAGTCCGCGCAGACCGGTCCAGTCGCGAATCCCGGAAGTATGAGTGAGCAGGTGGTCCACCGTGATCTTATGGCCGTAATCGGGGAGTTCCGGAAAGTGTTTGCGAATGTCGTCGGTGAGCGCGAGCTTTCCATCTTCGACGAGAAGCAGGACTGCCGCGGCGACAAACTGCTTTCTGACGGATCCGAGGTCGAAGATCGAGTTCGGGTTTAAGGCGACGTCGCGCTCGAGGTCGGCAACGCCGTAAGCCTTGTTCACGATCAGCTTGCCTTGCTGTGAGACGGCGACCGTGCACCCTGGCGTGGTTGCAGTGGCAGAGCTGAAGATCTTGTCGACCTCGGCGGTCTTGTCCTGAGAGGGTGAAGTGTTCTGCGCGTAACTGTACGTGTTGATGAGTACAATGAGCGCGACGGCGAGTACTCGCACGACAAGCCAGCGTGGGGTGATGATTTGCGAAAAGCAATTATTTTTACAGGTACTCATTATTTCCTCATTACAAAATATGTTGGGGTGATCTCAGCCCCTGGGGTTGAGGTTCTGTCGATTTCACTGTCGGGGTGAACTGAGCGTGTGAAATTCCGCGCTCAAACTTCGTAAACGTTCGAGAGATGGCCTGTATTAACACTCAAGCAGAAAATCCTTTCGTTGAGAGGCACTGAAGGAGAAGATCGCCGGCCGGCGGTTTAGCAGACCCGACTATGCACCAGTGCCTACACCTGAGCATATTGGATACCGGATGTTCGATATGCTTTTGATTGTCCGCTAAGATAGGTAAAACTAAATAAGAGTGGTCATACGCGAGTAGTGTTTACGGCGTCAACGACCAGCTGAAGCATATTGCGCGTCAATAGTGCTGAACCCAAACCGCAGCACAAATGTTTATAACCGGAGCGTGGAAATGGCTACTGAGAAACTCGCTGAGAAAGCTGAACCCGCGGGTCATATCCGAAATTCCACCAGGTTACTTCCCTCATCAAAGTTATTTGCACTGACTGCGTTGGTCTTTGCACTTCTATCCGTCCAGTTGACGGCAATCATTACGTCGAAAAAAGTCCGCGGGGCAGTCGAGATTCTTACCCCGAAACCCACGCCAGAGTCACCAGCTCGCGAGAGTTACGGAAGCATGTCGTTAAGTTTCGAAGCTAACCGCGGTCAGGCTGACAGCGCAGTTGACTTTGTGGCGCGCGGCGCGGGCTACACACTCTCACTCGCGGCTACCGGGGCGATCTTTCAGTTGCGGAAACTGGATTGCCGAGTACGCGATGAACAAGGGATACCAGACACGACTCAGCTCTTCGCAAACCAACCCTTTATTGAAACCGTATCGACCGACCGATCTTCGCTCAACATTCTGGACTCGGCACCTCTTCGGTCTCCGGATTCCGCAGTCTGCAATGCGCAAACAGCAAGACTGCGGATGACATTTGCCGGTGGTAACCGAGATGCGACGGTCGCCGGCGAGAGCGAACTGGAAGGCAAGATCAATTATTTCATCGGCAATGACCCGTCGAAATGGCACATAGACGTTCCGACCTTCGGGAGTGTCCGCTACTCGGAAGTTTACCCTGGTATTGACGTGGTCTATTACGGTAACCAGAGAACGCTGGAGTATGACTTTGTAGTCGCGCCTGGCAGAGACGCGCGAGCGATTGCGCTTGAGTTTACCGGCGCGGAGAAATTGGAAGTCGAAACAGTGACGGGTGATCTTCTGTTGCGAGTGGGCGAAGAGACTATCCGGCAACTTGCGCCAGTGACGTACCAGAAAACGGCTGGTGGAGGGCGAAAAGAAGTCGAGAGTCGTTATGCGCTGAGAGATGACGGACAGGTCGGCTTCGAAGTAGGGGAGTATGACCGAAGCGCGCCCCTCGTGATTGATCCTGTGCTTCAGTATTCCTCTTACCTTGGGGGCGGCGGCAATGACAATGGCTTGTCGATCGCTGTTGATTCTGCAGGGAACGCTTACATAACGGGAACTACGTCTTCGACCAACTTCCCCACAGTTAATCCAATCGATAACACGTATGCCAACAACGGTGATGTCTTCGTGACGAAGATTAACCCAGCAGGGACAGCGGCCGTCTATTCAACCTACATCGGAGGCGCCGGCGGTGACTTAGGTAGAGCCATCGAGGTAGATGCCGCGGGAAACGCTTACGTGACTGGATCCACAGACGCCAATTCCGCGAGTACGTTTCCGCTGGTTAATCCGATCGACGGTACCCACAACGGCGGGGGCGACATCTTCGCCGCCAAGATTAACGCGGCGGGTACCGCGCTTGTCTATTCTACTTTTCTTGGCGGGACAAGCTTTGAGGAATCTTACGACCTCGCGGTGGATTCCGCCGGCAACGCGTACATCGCTGGCTACTCAACATCGTCAAACTTTCCGACGGTAAGTCCGATTGACGGCACGAATAGCGACCTCGACGATGGCTTTGTCACCAAGATCAATGCTGCGGGCAGTGCGCTCGTCTATTCCACCTATCTCGGCGGCAGCAATCCCGACCGAAGTTCCGGCATCGCAGTGGATTCCGCGGGTAATGCTTACGTTACCGGAGGAACAGTCTCCACCGACTTTCCCACAGTCAACGCTATTCAGGTCACGAAAAGCACTGACGCAGACGCATTTCTCTCGAAGATCAATGCGGCGGGTACGGCACTTGTCTATTCAACCTACCTCGGCGGCAATAGCATTGATTATGGTAGCGCAATCGCAATTGATTCCGCGGGCAACGCTTACTTCGCCGGAGAAACGTTCTCAACCAATTTCCCGACAGCCAATGCGATCGATAGCACGCATAACGGCGGCAATCCCGTTGAGCCTTATGACGTCTTCGTTACGAAGGTCAACGCTACAGGTACTGCGCTCGTCTATTCGACGTACCTTGGCGGCGCGCAGGAGGACATCGTCTGGAGCCTGGCGGTTGATTCCGCAGGCAGTGTTTACATCGCCGGAAGGACAGATTCAATAAACTTCCCGTCAATCAATCCGATACACACTTACGGAGGTTCGACAGACGGGTTCGCCACCAAGATCAACGCAGCGGGCAGTGCGTTCGTCTATTCAACTTACCTTGGCGGAGAGGGTAGCGATTCAGCGAACGGCATCCAGGTAGATTCCTCGGGCAACGCATACCTCGCCGGATTCACAAGTTCATCCTGCTTTCCAACCACGATCGGCGCGTTTGACACAACCTTCAACGGTGGCGACAGCATTAGCGCAGGTGATGCCTTCATCACCAAAATCAGCGACACAGGAGTCGGCCCCGCGATAACGTCCTGCACGTCTCCGACACCAACTCCGACACCGACGCCCACCCCCACGCCGACGCCGACACCATCGCCGTCACCAGCTAGTGGTGTGCAGTTCGCCTCGAGCGGATTCGCGGTGGGTGAAGGTGCCGGTAGCTCGCACGTACTCGTCACACGTTCAACCACGTCGGTAGCGGCGACGGTTGACTACGCAACCAGCGACACTGCCGGTCTGAATGAATGCAATGTCAATAACGGTGCGGCCTCATCACGTTGCGACTACGCAACGAGCATCGGAACTCTGCGATTTGCCGCTGGGGAGGGAGCGAAAGAGATTTTCATTCCGCTCGTGGATGACTCTTATGCCGAAGGTTCTGAAATTTTCACCATCACGCTTAGCAATCCAAATGGCATAAGTCTTGGCTCAACAGTGATGACGACGGTCCAAATTGTCGACAACGAAAGTGTAACCGGCGCCAATCCGATTCTCGGGAACGATTTCTTTATCCGTCAGCAGTACATCGACTTCCTGGGCCGTGAGCCTGATCCGCCTGGACTGGCTGGCTGGAGAAATGTCCTCTTGAATTGTGGCGTAACGATTCAACCACCGTGTGACCGGATAGAAGTTTCGGCAGGCTTCTTCCGTTCGGAAGAGTTTCAATCGCGTGGGTACTTCATCTATCGCTTCTTCTCAGCCCTCGGTCGAATTCCTGTTTCAGAAGAATTCTATCCAGACTTTGCGAAAGTGAGCGGCTTCCTGACTCCGGAACAACTGGAAGCGAATAAAGTTGCGTATGTAAACGAAGTGATGGCGCGAGCAGATTTCCAGACGAGGTATGGTGCGACGCTCAACAATCCGACGGCTTATGTTGAAGCGTTATTGCAAACGGTTGGGTTACCGGCGCATCCGGCAAAGAACATCTGGATTAGCAATCTGACTGCGGGTAATACGACGCAGACACGCGGACAGGTGTTGAGAGAGTTGGTTGAGAGCGCTGAGGTGTATAACAAGTACTACAACGAAGCATTTGTGATCATGCAGTACTTCGGCTACCTGCGCCGTACGGCGGATGCTTCATACCTCTCGTGGCTCAATACGATGAATTCCAACGGCGGCGACTACCGCATCATGATCAACGGCTTCATGAACTCGTCTGAGTATGTAAGACGCTTTGGACCTTAGCCGGGGTGGTTTAGCAAAGCCCACGGAGCGGACGACAGACAAATCAATTTGGCAATGGCTTCATCGTGTGTGAGGTCACGGCGGGGTGAACGATCCGTTGACCGGGCTTGAACGCTGCCTTCAGCGTTCCGCCTTAGGTTCGCGTCATTTCGTGTCACTTCGTGGATCGTCCTCTCCTTACATATCACACGATTCACGAAATCACACGAACTCGCACGAAACCACATCTCACCGTCCATTTACCATTTACCATTTACCATTTACCCGCGAAACCATTCACCATTCACCATTCACCATTTACCATTTACCATTACCCCACGGCTATTTACCCGCAAACGAATACAACGTCCCCCTCGTTCTAACAAACAGATTGTTGCCAGCAATCGCCGGCGTGGCCCAACACTCTTCGTCAAGGTCATTCGTGGCCAGGACTTCCCATTGTGCGCCAGCCTTAAGCACCGTCACCTTGCAGCTCCCACTTACCATGAAGATCTTTCCATCGCCCGCCACCGGTGATGCGGAGTAATCCTCGAGTGCATCGGGAGTGCGCCCCATTTTCAACACCTCTCCAGTCGCGGGATTTATACTCGTCACGATGCCGCCTTCTTTCATTAAGTACATCACGTCACGATAGATCAGCGGCGCAGGAATATTCGGATAGGATTTTTTCAGCCGCCAAACAACGTTCGTCGGTGTGATGTCACCCGCGCCGCCTAGACGGACGGCCGTAATGCCATGTCCGGAAGTGCTGGTGCCGGTGCGAACGAAGTCGTATTCCGCTCGATCGATAAAGCCATCGTTGTTGGCGTCGAGCCATCCAAAATGCTCCTGCATCCCCGGATCAACCTTCATCTCCTCATGCTTGATTAGTTGATCCTTGTCCTTATCGTATTTCTTGAGGCTGTCTTCGTAGGGCGGGAAAAAAGGTTGGTCGGCGCCTTCGCCGTTGACATAGACCATGTTGCCATTAAGCGCGGGCACTCCTTTCGGGTATGTGCCAACCTTCGTGACCCACCACAATCTCTCTCCTTTATCAATCGAATAGGCATCGAGGGTGTTTGAACCCAGGACCAGGATCTGGGCCGGCGCGCCCTTCGGTGTGTATACAACCGGAGTGGAAAAGCCTTCGTAATTCGTGCGCTCTTTCTTCCAAAGAACTTTTCCGGTTCGCGCATTGACGGCAACGATAAATGACTTCATCCGCTGGTCAGCCACCAACACCAGGGTGTTTCCCGCGAGCACTGGGGAACCAGCCATCCCGTAGAAACTACTGAATGGTCCTAACGGCAAGCGCCAACGCTCCTTCCCATCTGGTCCATAACTGATCAAGCCCAGGTCCGCAAAGAAGACGTAGACGTTCTTGCCATCACTCACCGGCGTCGGTGAGGCTGCATCGTTGGCCTTGTAGATGGGTGTGTTACGCGCGCGAACAACGTCACGCCGCCACAGCGTCTTTCCGGTCTTTCGGTCGAGCGCGAGCGTAACGAGTTTGTCGCCTTCGCTCGCCGTCAGGAAAACTCGATCAGCCGCAACCACCGGCGACGATCGTCCAAACGGCACCACCGCCTTCCAGGCAAGATTCTTGTTCGCGCCAAATTCGGCAGGCAAAGTAGCGCCATCAGCCACCCCAGTCCCATTCGGCCCACGGAACATCAGCCAATCGTTTGAGGCGGCTGAGGACGTAGAAGACTTTGAATTAGATGTAGAAGGTTTTGACTTCTGCGCGTAAACCGAAAAGGACACGACCAGAATCGCCAGGGCCACGATGGACGAGCCGCCTGCTACTTCGGTTAATGTTTTGGACCGGAGGTTTGCGATTCGGGTTGCTGTGTCTCGTCTTGATAATGATCTTGGGAGTTTCATTTCTTTGATCTCGCAGTAAGGAATGTTAATTAGACGGCTCAGAGTCTGGAGTGATTAGCGTCGGGCGGTTTAATGTCGGCGGTTATGGTTCGCTGCTTAGACGCGCAACTCAACAACCATTTACGATTGACCATTTACCATTTACCCGTCGCGTGGCAGTTTACCTCTCTTTGCAAGACCGTGAACAGATCCGAAGCAACCGTAACTCAATCGCCAGGACTGTCAGGTCGTGGATCCGGCGAGAAAAAAGGACCTGGCCGAAAGACCAATAGGTAAAGCAGCGCGACCTTGGCGTTTGAGAACATGGACCAAACGAGTGGCGGTGGCAAGAGAGGGAAGCTTCATCGCTCTGATGAGGAAATCCGAATTTTGCCTCCTCGCACTGTAACGATGGCCCGATCCTCAAGCTCTTTCTGAAAGCGCGCGATCAGATCTTTGATGATTGTCACTCGTTCACTTGACGACACGTCGGGCAAACGAATCAAGCCGCAGTGCGACTTACGTTCGAGAAAGACCAGCTGTCCAAAGTCTGTATCGATTGTGACGAGAATTCTTGATTCCTGGGCAGCCCATTTCAGCAACACGCGGTCGCCCGGATCTGGATCCCGCTCCCGCGACTCGACTACGTTATGTCCTTGAGTTCTAAGCCAGTCGGCTATTAGCGTTCCTGCGCAACGGTCGATGAGGAATCGCATCAGGCTGGAATGTGCAGTGAGTCTAGTTTGTCATGTGAGATGGCTGCATGTGCGTAGGCCAAACAAGCACGCAGATCCTCAAGCTCCAGATCGGGGTAGTCGGCAAGAATGGTTTCCTCTTTCTCGCCCTGAGCAAGCAGGCTCAGAATCATCTCGACTGAGATTCGCATTCCGCGAATGATCGGCTTACCGCCAAAGATTTCCGGATTGGCCGTAATACGGCCTAACAGCTTTTCGTCAATCATGGAGCCCGATGATACCCCCGCTTGGTTCTGATGACCAAGTTTTGTTGAGGATTCTGCACTCGATGGCTTGTTTTCCTTTCGTGTTGTTTCGGTTCAATTTGTGGATCGTCCCCGTTGAAATGTTCGACATGCTTCATCCTGTCGTTAACACGCGCAAGACTCAACAATGATCATCACTCTTAACGTCGCTCAGACGACAAGGCCGTCGGTCAAACGCCGGATCGTTTCAATGATCGCCCCAATGTCCGGCGTCTTCGATACACACTCGTTTACGCCTGCATTCCGGGCCGACACCTGTATCCGTCTGCTCAATTCATTCGCCGTCACCAGCACGATCGGCATTTGTTTTCGATGCTTCAGCAACCGCGCCAGACTCGCCAATTTCAACCCCTCCCGCTCGCGCCACTCAAAATCAATCAACAGCAACTGATACGGAATATCACTCTTGAGAAACATGATCGCGCTCTCGCGATCCGAACAACTGACCAGCCGGTAATCCGCTTCCGCCAGCGCTTTCTTTAACGCACTCATCAACTCCAGATCGTTACCAAGGTACAAAATCCGACACTTCGATTCCCTCGACCCCGAACGCACAGAAGCCCGCATAGCCTCACCATCCTTCCTTGAGTAGGACAGGCATTCCTGCCTGTCGATCTCAGCTAGAAAGTTGGATTTAGTTCAGCGGCTTCCAGGTGATAACCGGCGTCCGATCTCAGACGACCTACGATAGGGTGTTTTTGTGAGGGTTAACTTAGCGGATCTTCTACATTCAGCACTCAATACTCATCACTAATGACTCATCACTCATTGACTCATCACTTTCCCCCTTCCCCTTTCCCCTTTGCGCTTAGCATTTGTTCCGTTATCCTCTGCGGCGATCGAGTCTTTGATAAACCGACAACGGCCAATGCGTAGCTCAACTCCCACGAAAGCGAGTAATGAGCATCGCCGTTGAGCATGGAAGGTTCCAACTCACGGCGAATCATAAACGCAGGCGCATCCTACCCGCAACTGCGAGTAGATGCAAGCGCAAAGTTGGTACTGCTGGATGGTGTCACGGCGGGCCTGGTAAGGCTCGCCAAAACAACTGGTTTAGCGCCAGCTTCAGCCGACGCGATGAGGTCAGTACCGCGAGCGGTAGCGACCGGGTCACAACGTGCGCAGCCAAGAGCCTCTCAACATCAGGAGGAAACTCCTGATGGGAAACCCCCGCCTCAAACCCGATCGCCTGGCTGAAAAACTAACACACATTCGCAATGCACTGGGTTTGTCTCAGACTGAAATGCTGAGACATTTAGGACTTGATGAGGGCATGAAGTACGCAAGAATTTCGGAGTATGAACAGGGTCAACGCGAACCAAACTTAATGACTCTGCTTGCCTACGCCCGCGCCGCAGGCGTCCACATGGAACACCTCGTCGACGACGAACTCGATCTGCCCGCAAAACTCCCCGGCAACATCACCTACCTCGGCCCGAAACGTAAATCCACTTCTAAAAAGCGCTGACCGTTGATTCATTTGCGAGCTACGGGACGACCCTCGCTTTCTGACCGCACGAGCTAAGCTAAGGATCCATGGAAGTTCCATATTTCGACAAGTTGAATGGCATCACGTGTCATTCCTATACTTACGAAAGTGTAGATTCGTCGAGCAAAGCTCTAGGAAATACATGGAATCTTAAGAATGTCTGGAAAGCGACAACATATCCTTCCTCGGTTCTTGCAGAAAGGCTTTGCGAGCCGTATTCAAGACGAGAAGATTTTTACTTATGTTTATCGGAAAGGAGGCACACACTTCGAAACCACACTGGAAAATGTGGGTCTTGAAAATTACTTTTACGGCAAAGCGGGCGAGACGAGTGCTGATGAAGAGATTACGAAGATTGAAGGTGGATATTCGCAATTGACGAATGCGCTCCGTTGCGAGCCCGACGGTACTCGTGTAGCTGATCTTCGGGTTGCCGATTTTGTCGCTCACTTGACTATTCGAACAAAGCAGCTGAGGGAGTTTTTTCGAGAATCAGGTGAATACTTACTCGATGAAATTACCGCCTATCTGTCTTCTCCAGAACACATGCGGCGGCTCTTGTTAAGTAACCCAGAATTGATGCGGCATGAACTGACTAAGAATCTCGAAGGAATTGCAGTGCCCAAGGCATACAAGGATTTCTTGATTCAACTCGTAGAGGAGAATGCTCAGGAAATAGTTAACCTATATATGTCTGACCTTCAGGACACGATCGAAGCATTGACTGCTCAAATGCGAAGCATGCTACCGAAGGCTGTAAAAGATGGTCACATCAAGACTTTGGCTGAACATCCTGCGCCAGAACCGCGTGCTGAAGAGTATCGCTCTTTAAACTGGTTCATTCGAGAAACAAGCAAGCCATTGGTCTTAGGGGATATTGGCTGTCTCTTTGAGACGGGAGGAGCAAGACGATATAAACCGCTGAACGATAAGGGCGACAAACTACTGAATATTTATTTGCCGCTATCTTCAACCAAGCTCTTATTAGGTACCGCGTATTCTGCACCCTCTCTCGTCGATGTGGGTCAAATAAATAAGGCCACTGCGAAATGCAGTTATGAGTATTTTATTTCCGGTGGTTCGGGCAGTAACAATGACAGCTTAATGGCGTCAATTGGGGAGTGGGCGGGGATATTGACAACAGAAGAGCGAGAGCAATTACGGAAAGAGATTTTTCAAGATCTTGATCGGGGACCGTCAATGGTCTAACTCTCTATTTCTGTGCCCTCACCGCCTCCTCCTGTTCCAACAATTAACGGCTGCTCGCCACTCTGTTTAGCAGCCTTGACGCGTAATAACTTTCCAGCGGTTCGGACGATCTTCTTTCGAGCTTCTTCTGCTTTGTCGCTCTCGACTACCTCTCTTTTGAGAACTTCACTAGTTAGCACGGATTTTATTTGCGCAAGATCAATTCTTACATCGGGCGATATACGTCTCAGTTCCCGTCTCAGAACTTCGAGGACCGGATTACTAAGGACCAATGCACCCATAAAGAATCGACTCAGAGCTTGCTGCTGCGTGTGGAACTCACCAAGCGCTGATTTCATCAAGCCTTCTCTAGACAGGTTGTACAAAAGCTCGATGTCACTGGACCTTTTCGGATTTAGACTTGAAAAAGTGATTTCAAGCACCAGCTCAGACATGATTGGTTTGGCAAAAGTCACCTTGTAGATTCGCCAAATATCCGCGTTAGTGAGGAGCACCCAATCAGTGCCTTGATTTGCGGAATAATCGACCGCCTGCTTGGTGTACGAATCTTTGAGATCCAGACCAATAGCTTTGACTTCAATCAGATATTCGATCGCCCCGGCAATTTTGATTGCCAGGTCGCACCAAGTTCCCCGAATGGAACATTCAGAAGTGATCTCGGAATACTTGTCGTAGCCAAACACTTCCGACAGCATATCTGTGACGATGATGACGGTGTCTGATTCGTTGGCGTCCCGAGACTTCGCAGAAGCAACGATGGGTTGGAAGCGCTTGATAGCGGCTGAAAGTCTAGCTGCGGTCTTACTAGAAACCTGAGGCATGCGTAGGCCCTCCTGAGGTGGATGGTTTAGAGGTGCACGCCTTATATCACTGCCGGCGACGCAATGTAAACATTTCGCCGCCAGTCCGCTTGAAATTAATTGAGGAAATGAATGATCCGGTGAATGGTTTGACGTTCCTTTTACGAAATTGTATTTTTGCCACTCCTAACCGACTCACTGCCCGCCTGTTCCTCTATCCGTTACAGGCGCGGTAAAGTCAGCATTATACCTTCGAGCGATTTATGTGATGCCCTACTGTGCTCGTTGCGGAACAAATGTCCATCCCTTTAGCTTCCGAAGTTTCAGCAAGACCAGGGGACGCTGTAACAAGTGTGACAATGAGATCGAGACCGCCGGACATTTTGGATCTTCCGTCAAACGCCGACGTGGATAGCATAAAGCTAGCCTATCGTCGAATGGCAAAGCTTTATCATCCGGACAAAGTTGCCAGTCTCGCGCAGGAATTCCGTGAGTTGGCTGAACTCAGGATGAAGGAAATCAATGCTGCGTATCATGAGTTGTTGAGGTAAAGGACATGGGTTGGTCTTACAGAAGAAGCGTTAGGTTTGGGCCATTCCGATTAAACTTCTCGAAGTCTGGAATCGGAGTATCGGCAGGCGTTAGAGGCGCTCGCGCATCCACAGGCCCCCGAGGAACCCACCTTAATTTCGGTACCAATGGTTTTTATTACCGCCAGAAAGTCGGTGAGTCGTATTCAGCGTCCTCGTCTGCACGGCGAGGCCCATCGCTCACGCCGATCGAAGCCAAGCACTTTTCCTCACTACCAGGCAGATATCCCGACTTTCCGAAACATGGGCCTCCACGAATAGTCAAAACGCTTGGTTACCTAACCATACCTGCGGCAGTGATATTTCTCTGGATGCTCTCCAGCATTGGGATTTCAACCACTTCCAACAACTCACGCTACGTAACAAACATCACTACACCCATTGAAACGGCTGCACCCAAGTCTTTCACCAATCGCGAACGAGGGTTTCAAGCGGGACTTGACTATGCGACCAGCGAAGTAAGGACACAAAGCCAAAAGCTTGACCAACGCCGCGTCAAAAAACTAGCAAGCCAAATGTCCTCAATACCAAAGCAGGACCAAGAGTGGGAGCTGGGCTGGATAGACGGTTATAAAAGGGGATTTGAAGCAAGAGTCGCTAACAGTGCAACCATCAACGGCGCGCCAAGGATTCAAACGGCGTCACCCAAACCCACGCCGGCGCCTTTTCAATCTCTCGATCGATCTCCAAGCAATGGACTGATCCGCGGACCTCGCGGTGGGTGCTATTACATCAGCGGTTCCGGTCGGAAGGTTTACGTAGATCGAGCATTATGTAATTAGAAACCCCAATTTCTTTAGCTCACGACTGAGGCCGTTTCCACGATAGGAGTTGAACTATTGACGGACACTCCACGCAGTTCTGAATCGCCGCTTGAACCTTCCTCTGCTACGCTGAGCGGTGCCTCAAATAAAACGTCGCAAGTTCTCCGAGCTGTTCGTGGTAAGGTCGTTTTGATGTTCGGTTGCGTGCTTGGGGCGCTCGCCTTCTTGGTCTTTGTTTGGCCGACCCCCTACCTAATCGTTCGAGATTCTAGAGGCCAGATTTATCGAGTGAATAGATTCACTGGAGTCCGCGAAGAGGCGACCGCCAAGGGGTGGCGGACCAAGGAACAATTAGAATCGGAATACTGGACCAGACAGGCTCAAGAACAAGCATCAAAAGAGCAAAAGGAAAGCGAAGAGAAGGCCGCTCGGCAAAGACAACTTGAACAAATCTTCAATGACTTGAAACGAATTAAAGTCAGCAGTAATCGCAGCGATTTGGATAGAATAATTCTCTCTAATCCGTCCTCTTGGGATTTGGAAGGTTCCTATAACAACACAACGATCGAATACTACGTTCGTGATGGCGGAACTGAGGAATTTCTCACTAAGCAAGAAACCACAAATAGGTTTATGAAGGCCTACAGCATGAATGATTTCAAGCTGCACGAGTTCATCTCTGAGTTCCCCTCTGACGTATCGTCATTGCCAGCAGGGAGTGCCTTTTCAGAGAAGATATTTATCCAGTTTGATACCGCTACAAACAGGGACACAGGGGAAGCGATAAAACTTAAGCCCGCGTTCGTTTGGAAGCATACACGCACGTGGAAGGTCCCTTCTTCGGAGTGATCGCCTAATGAATACAAAGTGCGGGGTGCGCCAACTTCTCAAAGTACGGCGCTCTCCGAAGTACGTAGCCCGAAACCCCGGAGAGTTCCCAATGCGTGGAATTTTGCTCACAGCTTCCCTTGTGCTCGCATTTTCTTTAATCAGTTGTAGCCGTTCCTCGACGGAAAGGACGAACGAAGCTACGCCAACGCCAACGGCGAAACCCAAGAACGTGGAGATCGCGGACAGCGAAACCGAGTTTCAGCTTACGGTTGACGAATCATCACGCGCCGAAGTCAGACAAGCTGTAGCTGATACGTTAGGATCCAAACTACCTGCGTGGTCCCTTAAGGGTATGGCGTCGGAGGCTTATGTGAATGGAGTTTTCTGGGTCTCTGCAGACATTGAGAAAGACGGACGCAACGTCGTACTGAATCTAGTTGTACAAAAATACTTCCCAGAGTCTGGAGCTCCATATTGGAAGGTTTTAATCGCAAATCGAACTTTGAAACAACGACTTCATTATATGAGCGATGCGGAGACTTGGAAGAAGCTAAATGAGGTTACAAGTGAACTTGATGAAACCAAAAACGAACTGGAAAATCTCAAAAACCCGGTTGAAGATGACCGAGAGCCAGCTGATCCTTACTAAAAATGAGCCAACTCATTTTTAGGCTTGGAGGTCCCTTAAACGACGTAATTCCGGAAGAGTTGATGGACTTAACTAACAAGAGTCTTCGGAACTAGAAAGTGAGCCCAAAACCCAAAGCCAACACGCTGGAGGACGAGAAAAAAAGCGAGAGCTTCCCACCTCAGGCTTCGAAATGGCGACGCAAGGTTGAAAATACTCAGAATTAAAATAGTCTTCACCCCAGTCCACGCTCTATGTCATCTCGATAATAATGAAAAACCTACTGCCATCGCCTGGAACCGTTTCCAAAATACTCTGGCACTTCACTGGTGGGCCCACTTGGAATCCGAAAGAGCAGAGGCAAAATAGGGCGCCCAAGCCGGCGGAGAGGGCCTATAGTAATCTTAAGTCAATTATTCGAACTCGCGAGCTTCTCGTTGGTCAATACAAGGAGCTTGTCAAGGTGAACGTAGAAGAGCCTAAAAGCGGCGCTAGGGGACGAAAGTCAAAGGACACACGGATCGTTCCATTCACGCTAACCGCTGTTCCCGTCTGTTGCCTTTCAGACATACCCGTTATCCATCTCGCGTATCACGCCGCCCGCTACGGCAAGTTTGCCATAGGTTTCCATCGGGAGGCCGTCCTGCGCCAACGGTTCAATCCTGTCTTCTATACTCCTTCCAATACCAGAGTCCTGCGCTCCATTTATAAAGGCTTCACTGAATTAAAGTTCATTAACGTAGAAACCATAAAATTTGCAGCTTGGGATATTGAGACGCGAGTGCAAGACGTAGATTCAGGCGAAATTGATATTAGTCTACCTCTCATCGATATCGACACAGAGGCGAGTGACATTGAAGATTACGTTTCAAGCGCAAGCAGGAGTTTTCGACAGTTTTTGGCCTTCGTCAAAACCTTTAATGAAAATGAGTTTGGTTCCATCTATTGCGAACGAGAATGGCGATCGCTCAAGAATTATGTTTTTGAATTGGAAGATATCGCGATGATCGTGTTACCGAAAAAAGTAGGAGTTCGTAAATTTTTTGACCGATTCACTGCAAGGGATGCCAACAGCGTTAAGCTTCCCCGATCTATTCCAATTGTGCCGTGGGAAGATTTAGTAGAACACTGAGCCGGCCTGGCCCCTCACCCTGGGTTCTGTTTCGACAACTGCGTTGCATTAAAACACAATAGAGTTCGCAACGCCTGGAATGATCATCACGTGCGAGTAATGTTCGCCAGCCGTCTGCGAGTTACCGCCAAATCTCTTCAGACGGGCTGAATTGGGGGTCTGCTCAAATTGAAGGCCGCCGCGCCCCTGCGGTGTCGTTTGAGGAAAATTGGTTTGATGAATACATCATATGAAAATTGAATCGATAACTCTTCGCGGTTACCGCTGCTTCGACGAGGATGGCGAGACCATCCAATTGGCTAACCTCACTTGCTTTGTCGGACCAAATGCTTCGGGAAAGAGCGCTGCCATGATTGCGCTTGCCAGGATGTTTGGTGAAACGCGAAGTCAACGGCAGATGTCGCCCCCCGACTTTCATCTCGCGCATGGCGAAGATATGAGGTCGAAGGCTGTCCGCGAGCTGACCCTTGAGTGTCGGCTAAAATTTCCGGAACTCGATGGCGATGACGACGGGACGGGTCCCGGTATACCTGAGACCTTCAACCAGATGATTGTGGATAAGCCGGGGGGAACACCTTACTGCAGAATTCGTCTTGAAGCGAAGTGGACAGATGACAACACGGTTTCTGGAGACGTGGAGCAAAGGCTTTGGTGGATAACCACGGACTCGGACGATGAGAAGATTATCGACGAGAATCGGATTCCGGTTCAGCCTGGCGACCGCAGCAAGATTCGAGTGACTTATGTTGGAGCGATACGAGACCCGGATGAACAGATTCGAGCTACGACTGGGACGAACTTTGGTCGCGCTCTTGAATCGCTTGAGCTGCATGGCGCGAGCAAGTCTCTGAAAGCGCAGTTGGGGGAACTTCAGAAATTAGTTGACAGTATTCCTGGAATAGAGGCGATAAACCGCGAGTTGCAAAAAACCTGGGATGGTTTTTACGATGGGAAAATAGCAAAAAGCGTGGCGTTCAAGTCCGGTGATGAAGATCCCGACTCACTCATAAAACGATTAGCACCATCGTTCGGGCCTGGCGAAAGCCGTTCGACGATGACGGTAAGGGAGCTCAGTGACGGGCTGCGATCTTTATTCTCGCTCTCGCTATCATTGAGTCTGTTTCGAGTTGAGGAGTTGATTCGAATAGACGCAGTAAAAACAGGGTTCAAGGAGGGCTTCGTCGAGGGAGCCGCGATTGTTACCCTTTTCGCGATTGAAGAACCCGAGAATCATTTATCTCCTCAATATCTGGGTCGCATCGTCAGTCAGCTCAATGAGCTCTCGGAAAACGCTCGAGCTCAGGTAGTACTATCAAGTCACTCGCCCTCTATCCTTGGTCGTGTCGAGCCTGACAATGTGCGTTATTTTCTGGGCAACGAAGTGCGCAGAGTGAGTGAAGTGAAAAACATTCCGCTTCCGGAAGATCAGGGAGATGAATCCTTCAAGTACGTCAGAGAAGCTGTCCGCGGCTTTCCGGAACTGTATTTTGCCAGATTAGTAATTCTGGGTGAGGGACCATCGGAAGAGATTGTATTTCGTCGATTGTTCGAAGCTAGCGGTACACCCTTGGATCATCATTTCATATCTGTCGCCCCTCTCGGTGGCAGACACGTGAATCACTTTTGGCGACTTTTGCATGGCCTGAGTATTCCTTTTCTGACGGTTTTAGATCTTGACCGAGAAAAGGAGGGAGCGGGATGGGGGCGAATCCAATACGTTCGCGATCAACTAGTAAAAAGCCTTGGTGCGGGGAGCGCAGCTCTGCAATTTAAGGATCAGGATGGACTCGTTCGCAGTCTCGACCAGCCAGAGTTCGATACCCTCAAAGGAAACTTAGACACAGACTCTGAGTCAATGCGTACCTGGATAAATCGGTTCGCGGAAAAATTCGGAATATACTTCATCGTTCCATTGGATTTGGATTTCGCGATGTTGGAGTCCTTCCCGGAGATCTATCAAAGCATTGTAGAACCTGGGCATGGTCCAAGATTGCCTGATCCAAAAACTTCAGAGTACTTACCCGCTGTGATTCAAAGAATGAAACAGGTATTGGCATCCGACCCAGTAAAGGCGCCGACTACGCTGGGATCAACTTATACAACTGAGCAACAGAAGTTGTTCGCTTTGTACAAGTATCTGTTCGTCGATAGGTCCAAGCCAGTCAATCACATGCTTGCGTTACTCAAGATCGAAGACAGCGCCCTTTCGGCCGGTGCACCTGAACCATTGAGGGAACTTGTAATCAAGGCTCGCTCTTTGGTGATGGCTGAAATAGCGAGGTCGTGATGACTCTTACTAACCCTGACGCATGGTCACCTGTTGGTGTGGTTTCATTAGAAACGTCCGCTGAAGAGGTTGTGCGATCTAAGCGGAATTCACTGGTGGTAGCCGGTCCAGGCTCAGGAAAGACAGAACTGCTCGCTCAACGCGCTAGCTACCTCCTAGAGACGGGCATGTGTGCAGCTCCTCGACGTATTCTCGCGATCTCATTCAAACGTGATGCCGCAGAGAATCTTCGTGAAAGGGTAGCGACGCGCTCACCTGAACGTGCGCAGCGATTTGAATCATATACCCTCGATTCCTTTGCAAAGCGCTTGGTGGATCGCTTTTATCCAGCGTTGCCAGACGGTTGGCGACCAAAAACGGGATACGAAATGATGCTCAAAGCGCCTGGGGCGAGGGAGATCCGCGAGTGGATGGTTGCTCGGGGAATTCCACGCGCGAAGGTCGAGGGAGAATCCGATTCGAGGATTCGCCTTAACTTTGAGATGTTGGCTTCTGGATTCGCACTACCTTATTCCGATCCAGGGATGGATGAGACCTATCGCACATTGGGCCGGACATGGTGGCAAGAGCAATTAGATCGTCCAGCTTCCGAACCAGCTCTTTCTTTCCCGATGATAAATCGCTTGGCTTCGTTCTTGCTCAGAACCAACCCCAAAATTACTCGTGTGTTGCGAGGAACCTATGGCTTTGTTTTCCTTGATGAGTTCCAAGACACCACTGCAGCGCAGTATGATCTGATTCGCTCGGCTTTTAGGGACTCCCAGTCGATCCTTACTGCTGTAGGGGACAGTAAACAGCGAATAATGATGTGGGCTGGAGCCATGGCCGACGTTTTTGAAAAATACGTGAGCGAATTTGCGGCAGAGAGGTACTCGTTGGTGAGTAACTATCGCTCTGCCCCCGAGCTTGTGTCGATACAACATCTTATTGCGTTGGCTCTTGAGAGGGATAGTCCAGTAACAGAATCAAGGCGCGAAGTTGCGGGTTCGTGTGAGATTTGGGAATTTGGTACCGCGGAAAGCGAAGCCGAAATACTGGCTGAATACATTGAAAAAGGGATCAATGACGACCACAAAAACCATCGTGACTTTTGTATTTTGGTGCGGCAACGAACTGCAGAAATGATAGAGCCACTCAAAGTCGCTATGGCGGCTCGTGGAATCAATTTGAGGGACGAATCCGAATTGCAGGATCTTCTTGTAGAACCGGTGGTCGAGTTCTTATTGGCGCTTCTGCGACTCGCAACCAGGACGCGAGATCCGGAAGCATGGAAGACGCTAACGAGTGAGATTGGACCGCTATACGGGTTTCCGCAAGATGCTGATACTTCCAGGATCGAGGTGGAGGCGCTGTCGCTTTTGGAGCAAGCGCGAGCCGAAATCAACTCTGGCCGTACCATAGACCTATTACCGGCTGAACTGATCTCGATGATAGGTGAGGCTCGCTTCCGATCGACGTACATGCAGTACAGGAATGGCTCTTACCTTACAGAACAGATTGCCAAACTGGCAGCGAAGTTGCGGGAGACTATCAGCTTCGTAGCGACTGCTGCTGATGCGGTTAACGATCTAATCGGGGCTAATGTCGTCCCGGCAATGACTATTCATAAGAGCAAGGGTCTCGAGTTTGAAACTGTTATTTTTCTCGGGTTGGAGGATTCACAGTGGTGGGCCTTCTCAACTCAAGCTGAAGAGGAAAAGCGCGGCTTTTTCGTGGCCTTCTCGCGAGCCATCTCACGAGTGGTCTTTACTTTCAGCGATGTCAGAGTTGGCCGTTGGGGATTACAGGGTCAGGATAAGGCGCAAATAGGTGCACTCTACAAGATTTTGTTGGAAGCGGGAGTCCCCACAATAGATTACCGGAACGAGATCGTCGCGAACTAAAACTCCTGTGAGGCCAAATCCTCCCTGCGGCCAGTAAAAGCTAGAATCATGCCAGATTCAAACACTGGTTAGCCCTGTGGGGTTCGTCGAGTTGTGAGTCGCGTCCCGCAGCTAAGCTGGTTCTTTGTCAATTAAGTTCGCCAACAGCTGAATGGCTCCGCAGAAAAGCAGTGTGTCGAAGAAAATGTGCAGAGCAACCACATCTGTCGACGCGACAAGGAGCATCGGCAGGTAGATCCATAACACCGTTAGCATAGTAGCGATGAAGACGTTTCCAAACCGCAAACTCGCCATCAGTCTCGTTAGCGCCAGGCTCCAGCCGGACCGAAGACAAACATGAGCAACACCAGCTTCAATCCCTTACCGATGAAAGCCAGTAAAGGGTGAATGGTGAATAGCAAATTGGATACCTTTCGGACCAATGAATCCTTTCACCACTAGCCGGTAACTCGTAAATGGTGATAGGAAATGGTTAGAGTTCAGCGAAGGATCCTTCACTATTTACCATTCACTATTTACTGTTTACCATCAACGATCCACGAACCGACACGAACACATGAAAGTCTATTTCCGGAGGATAGATGGTAAAGGGACGACTGGAAGCATTTAGCGATGGAGTGATGGCGATCATCATCACCATCATGGTGCTGGAGCTTAAGATACCGCACGGCAACATTGGTGAATGGTAAATGGTGAATGGTAAATCGTGAACTCCGACCTCTGGCCGAAGGATTCCTAGCCCAGAAGGGTTGCAAAAACGCAATCCTGGGATGCAACTCCAATAAGAGTTGTAGCCTGCTCATGAGCTTTAGCCACTAACCCCGGGACTGTCACCTCAACGCAGACATTACGCTCGTGAATCGTCGCAGCAACGTGCGTGGTTCGCTATGTTGCTCGAAATCAGGCATCGAGGCACAAAGGCTCAGTAATCAAACGGGGTGGAGAGCTTTCCAATACGGCATTAGAATCTCAATCTTCGATGAAGCTGAAATCGTCGAGAGGTCTGCCATTGAGCAAAGCAAGCCTGATTCCGACCGAAAGAATTGAAAGCGCTATTTATCTAATTCGAGGCGAAAAGGTGATGTTGGATCGCGATCTGGCATTGCTGTATGAAGTGGAAACCAAGATGCTCAACCGAGCAGTCAAAAGAAACCTCAAGCGCTTCCCCTCAGATTTTATGTTTCAACTTACTGCTGATGAGACCGATGGTTTGAGGTACCAAATTGGCACCTCAAAGAAAGGCCGAGGTGGCAGGCGTTACCTGCCTTACGTTTTCACTGAGCAGGGCGTTGCGATGCTCTCGAGTGTGCTCAACAGCGAACGCGCTTTATTGGTCAACGTTGAAATCATCCGTGCTTTTGTAAAACTGCGACAGATGCTCGCGTCCAACGCAGAGTTCTCTCGACGTCTGGACAAGCTTGAGAGCAAATACGATCAGCAGTTTAAGGTGGTCTTCGATGCGATCCGCGGACTGATGTCATCACCACTTCGCGATCGCAAAGAGATAGGCTTCCGTTCGCGGTCAGTGAAGCAGTAAATTTGCGAACACGTCAGAGTAACATTGCAGAAGAACGTCGGCTGCACTCAAGACAGGCAAGGCCATAACCCAGTTACCAAACCTTCCGCCTATCACGCACCCTTTAAGATGACGTGGAGATCGAACCCGGTTCAGTGTTATATGATTCGCTCATGCCGCGGCGATCAAGTAGATATAACAAGACACTCAAGGGAAAGAGTGCCATCGCTAATGAACCCGTTCAGGATCTAGGCGAAATATTGCCGCCTTCGGCCGAAGAGTTTAAGACTCTTTACAAACTCGCCCGTTATATCCAACAAAACGAACCGTGGGAGTACATGGAAGAGACCGATGTGTTTGGAGTCAAGGATCCCGACACCGGTGAGCTCGGATTCGTGAGTGTGATGGGTGCGCTGGGTGAGTACACCGCAGTTGCTGTTTATCGAGGCATTGAGGGTTTGTATGGATGGCGTAAGTTCGAAGAATGGCTGGAGATCGATCCGGAGAGCGAAGAGGCTCACGATATGTTGATGGAGATTCCGCAGCTGCAGCTCTCATTTGGTCCAGCCAGTTTCCTTGAGTCGCACGATCGCGTTGCCATAAAACGTTCAGGTGTCAGGTTCCCGAACGACCTGCCACTCTTTCGCAGTTACTGGCCCGGCTACTATCCATGGTACCTGACACGCGGCGAAGCCCTTCATCTGATTCACGTCCTGACGCAGACAATTCAAGTTGCGAAGCAATTCTTCTACGACGAGAGTGTAATTCCACTCAACGAGGACCCTGAGGATCGAGATTATCTTATTCGCGTGCCAAAGCTAACGAACGGAGTAGTGCGGTGGCAAAGCTCAATTGAACGAATAGATGAACCAAACATTCCCCTTATTCCAATTGACGTGGACGATGACGCTGTGGACCAACTGAAAGCGCTGCCGAAACCAGATCCGCAGGAAATCGACCTCTTCACTTTGCCGGCAAAACTTGGAGAAGCTAACGAACGGTCAAGGGTACTTTACGCGTTGCTGGTAACAAATAGTTTGACGGGTTACCTCTACGGATTCGAAGCTCTAGACGCTCGTGATGGCGTCGATTTGATGTACGCAGACCTGGCGGAGAAAGTGGCAAAGATCTGGTTGCGGCAGGGAGTCGTGCCCAGTGAACTTAGAGCAAGATCATCGAGGCTGCTTAACATGTTTCAGTATCTTGCGGGCGAAGTTGGCTTCGAGTTATCGCTTGTGAAAGAACTTCCCAGCGTCGATGAGGCTAAGGGTTTCATTCTTGAGAAGATGAATATGTAGATAACCAGGTGACCGACGGTGGTCGCTAATTCAATCAGGGCTCCACACGGAAAGCCTTACGAGAGGAGGATTTTGATCATGAGTTTGCCTGTAACACTCAAGGATGTGGTTGAAGCGTTTGAAGTGGGTAATGATGAGTGTTCGAACTACCTGGATAAACGCACGGGTGAAATCTTTTTAATCACGAATGAAGAGATGTCGGCAGCGGAAGAGGACGAACTCGTGTCGGATTACCCGGAGTGGCAACAGGACTCAATTCTGAAGGCAAGAGAAATACTTGAATCAGATGAATTTGTAGCACTGCCGGGCCAGTTTGAGATCGATGAGTATTCAATCATGGAGCGCTTTGGACAAGAATACGAAGATCGTCGAACGAGTGCGGAGCTGCTGCGCAGCATACGGGGACAAGGAGCATTCCGGCGGTTCAAGGATACAGTCCATGAGTTAGGCATTCAGGACGCGTGGTATGAATTTCGTCGTCAGGCATTTGAAGAGATTGCGGTCGAATGGCTAGAGACAAACCAGATTCCGTATACGCGAGATGATGAGTTAGCTGAAGCAACGGGCGGCGTGATGTGATCTTTTTCAGGCAAAGATCGGTATGGCCAGTAAGCGCAATAAGCATCTGGGCTTGCAGAAAGCAGTAGGGCGCGACTGGAGGGTAAGTTGTCGCCCGTGCTTTATGTGGTGGCGATCGTTGGGACGCTGCGAAGGGTGAGAGGGGACATGGGAAATGGGAATTGATGGATGTTTAAGTTGAGGCATTCATTTGATTTTCGAAGCGAGTCTAGCTTCCGAGGAAGGGGCGGCCCCGGAGTGCCGCCCCTACATTTTTACGATTCGCATTGCTTGACGCATCAACTCTAACACTGAAGGTGTTCGCTAATTTCAGCCCAGGGTTGAGCCATGGCAACCCTGGGGAAAAGGCGAAATCTTTTCTGTTTGCAACTCTGAAGGAGTTGCGCAGCTGTTAACGAACCTGAACATCATCGCAACTCCTTCAGAGTTGCTAATCAAACATAGGGTTGTCAATTCCCAGGGTTGCCAAAGCGCAACCCTGGGCTGAAATTAGCGAACGCCTTCAGCGTTAGACTTTGTTTGTATTACATCTCTGAGCCGCCGGCCTGTTTGATGGAGATCGAGCCGTTGACGTTGTTGAGTCGAACCTTTGGTCCGCCGGAGCCGATTTGACCATTCAGGTTATGGCCCACGTACTGACCCTTTTCCTCGATCAATCCGAAGTCGTTGGTTATCGGCCCGTGTATCGTACTGGCCGCGACGTTGGCGCCGGCGCCGGACGGAATTACCAACTCGATTGCTCCATTCACTGAGTTAAGGGCGACGCCCTTTGCGTTTTCCAAGCCCGCCGCATTGACGCGGATGCGTCCGTTGACAGTTGAGAATTTTACTTCGCCGCTCAAGCTTCGGGCTCTTACCGCGCCGTTAACGAGGGATGCATTCACGTCCCCCTGAAGTCCGTCGATATCCAACGACCCGTTTACCAGTTCAGCGCCTTGCAAACGCGCACCGCGCGGGAGAGTTAGCGTGTATTCAACGCTGGCGGCGCTGTCTTCGCGGTTGCCACCAAAATTCTGGTTTTGAGGATAATTGGTCTTGATCTTTACGCTGTCCTCAGTATTCGTAACGTTGATCGTTGCTTCACTGAGACGCTGTTGACTATAAGCACGTTTCACCGCATCGACCTTAACAGAATTCTGGTCCCACACATTGATATGCACGTCGCCGTTGATGTTCGAAATGTGCACCCGACCGGTTGGCGACAAGGGATAAGTCTGATGAAACTCCTCGGTCAGCTCGTCGTCTTTGGGTTTTTGTAGAGTAGCGGCAAGGGCTGAATCCCAAGCGGCGGCGGCCACGGCAGCCTTCGTTTGATTCGTCATTGGCGTGACTAATGCCAGCGCAAGGATGGTGATAAATAAGGTTATTTTTTTCATGGATTTCCTTTCCGGATTTCTTTCGATTTCAATCTCTATAACACCGGCGCAGATTGTTTTGTGGCACCGACGATTGCCGATTGTCGATTTCCAATTGCCAATTGGTTTGTAGCAACAGGCAATCGGCACTGGAAGAACCCACCCGCTACCCAGACTGTGTGACAACTACCGGGTCGCAGCGCCAAACGGCGCGAAATGTGAAAGCCTGGGGCAGCGCCCCAGGTAAGGTTCATTAGCTCTTCGAAGCGCTGAAGGCGCGAAATCGGACGGGCGGCTCAAAATAGGGTCATTAATTTAGGAGTCAACCATATTTCGCGCCTTCAGCGCTTGGAGGATCTTAGAATGCTTCTACCTGGGCCGATGGCCCAGGCTTTCACATTTCGCGCCTTTGGCGCTGGCGACCTCGCGCTAGTCTTCACGCACGGGTGCATTTGCAACCTGATTCATGAGATCGACCTTGCTTTGGTAAGCATCGAGCAAGAATTGGTTGGCATGTGGATCCTTTGGGTTTCGACGCGCGACTACGCGGCCGCTGGCGATGGCATTGTCGATAACCGCCATGTTGTAGGCGTATTCAACCTGAACCGAGGGCCGCATCGCCGGCTGAATTTTGATTGCGTCGTTCAGCCTGGCAATCCCGTACTCATACTGCCGCTGTTGCCATGCTAATGAGAATGCGTCGGGTTCGTGATTTCGATTTCGCTTGGTAGCCAGCGAACTGCGCCTCTTCCGTTTTGCCGGCAAAACAGATGCGCCGCCAGGTGTTGGCTGGTTTTCACTAGCCGCCGTGGCAATTGCTAAAGGCTTGTTCTGAGAATCAACTTGAACCGCTACAGGCGGAGCAGTCAGGGTTCGTTCCTTTTTCAACGAGAGGAAAGCGACGAACCCGGCAAGTAAAACCGCTATCACAATCGACGCGTAAGCTAGTGGTCGAAATGAGGAAAACAATTCACGCGCCCGCTGCGAAAGTGGCGGTTGCGCGAGCGACATACTCGCGTGCTGAAATCCCCCAACGGCCGACGCGACGCGTTCGCGTAATCGTTCAGTTGGGATCGTGGAGTCAAATTCAATCGCCAATCCTTTTGATACGATCAGATTCTCAGCCTCGACCGTGCGGGCCAGTTCCGCGCAATTAAGACATTCGATTAAATGCGCGGCCACGGTGGCAGCTTCATTGTCCGCCAACTCGCCATCAAACGATGCCTGGAGAGTTTCTTCGGGGATGCAGTTTCTCATCGGTTTTCTCCGATCGCCGTACGTGCGAACTGTTTACGCGCCCGCGCAATTAGCGAACCTACGTAATTCTCTTTAAGCGAAAGCGTTTGGGCGATCTCGCGATATGAAAGTCCCTGGTGTCGTAGCAGCAAACAACTTCGCATTGGCTCTTTGATTTTATCCAGTGCCTGCCTCGCCGCTTCGAGCTCCTGGTTGCGCTCAGGTGCCGAGTCTGTCGCGGGGCGTTGACTATTGGTTCTTTGATAATTCGCGTCGCGCGCCAATGCACGATTACGGCCCCGAATTGTGTTGCGCGCTTCGTTCAGCGTAACCCTTAATAGCCACGGCCGAAGTAAATCATCCTGCGGCGCTGAATCCAGATGGCGAAAGAGCTTGAGAAATACCTCCTGGGTTACCTCCTCGGCCAACGCCGAATCACGGACTAGCGCGCGTGCGGTTGAAAACACCGCCCGATGATGAAGCGTGAACGCTTCATCAAAAGCTAAGGCAGCGTCATGCGGTTCAGTTTCGGCTAAGACTGAATCGATTATGGTTCGGACTCCAACGCGCATAACTCCAAGTTGGGAACACCGGCGAGACCTAATTTGTGGCAATCTTCCAGTTACTTTTAGGAAAGTTTAGCCGCAGATTTTCGCGGATGAACGCGGATTAAAACAAATTCCAACCGTCTCCTTAATCTTATCGCGTATGTCCGCGTTAATCCGCGGCTAATCACACGATGTCCGATATGCTTCATCAGCTTGTCGGGTGAGGATCAGTGACAGACCAGCAGCGGGCCTTGCCTCAAAAGTAAGATTCTGGAGCCGAACCCTCGCAGGTCTTAAACACGTTTGAGGCAACCTTCAACATTTAGTAACAGCGAAGGTTGAGTCTTTCCAACGTGGCGACCAAGATGAAGCATATCGGACATTAAGAGCATATCGCACACTTTTACTCATATCCCAAGGCCACGATCCGATCGACTTTCGTGGCGCGGCTCGCGGGGATGTAGCTGGCTAACACGCCGACGCCAACCATGATTACCGAGATTGCGACGAAGGTGGTGGGATTATTGGCGCCCGCTGCAAGTTTGCAAAAGATCTTGCATAGATGTGTTTACTGGAGGAGTCGGAGCAGCCTTTCCTCACTTTGATTACACTTGTTACTCTCTGCACTGTGCCCACCACCAAGAGTGTGAATAAGAATCTGTCGCGCGTTTCAGTTCAACTCATCGAGCGGAGAATCTATCTGATTCGAGGGGACAAGGTTATGATCGATGCTGATTTGGCCGAGTTATATGAACTGCCTACCAAACGCTTTAACCAGCAGGTTCGACGAAATCTGAAAAGGTTTCCGGAAGACTTCATGTTCCGGCTAACAAAGGAAGAGTCAGAATCTTTGAGGTCACAATTTGCAACCTCAAAACAGGTCTCAGAATCTTTGAGGTCTCAATTTGCGACTTCAAAAACAGGGCGGGGCGGCCGGCGTTACCTGCCTTATGCCTTGACCGAGCAAGGCGTCGCAATGCTGTCGAGTGTCCTAAATAGCGAACGGGCTATCGAGGTCAACATCGCAATCATGCGCGCCTTCGTAAAGCTCCGGAGGCTGTTGGAATCTAACGAAGATCTCAATCGGAAGTTTGCGGCTGTTATTCGCCAGCTCGCGACACACGACAAATACTTCACGATCGTTTTTGATGAACTGAAGAAGCTGAGTGATCCACCAACACACGCGCGCAAACAAATCGGTTTTAAGACCGCTTCCTAGCTACACTGGCTACGACGAATCCTGGTAAATGGTGAATAGTAAATGGTGAATGGATGGTTCGTTTAATTCAACGTGTCAGCCCAACAATAACCTTGAAGTAACTGCCTTGTTTTCTTAGTCCGTCATAACCCCGTTGGGGTTGGGTGCCGCTAGACTCTTTGACCCAGGGTAGCCGCGCAACGCGGCAACCCTGGGCTGATTTACGTAACCGCTTCGCGGTATTAAAAAGGAGCAGCCGCAAATCTGGCAGCGCGCCCCACAATCACTTCGGTGGTGCAAGTTTGAAAATGCGCGAGCGAGTGACCATCGACCGAGCCTTATCGGGTTCGGTCGCCTCAAGGAACGCTTCCGTTATTTCGTTGCGGTCCTTCTCTGAACGGCGCGCGCGGTCAGCATTGAAGGCGGGCCCAATCCTATCTGCAGCGGCCATCGTTGCCGTCGAAATCCAGACGAAGTGCGTGAAGTTTCCGTCAGTCTTCACTTCTTCTGCAGCCAAACCATAAGCCAGCACCACGCCATCAGCTACCAGCTTGTCGAAGACGGGTTTGTTGTACTTCTCCCATGTGCGTCGATAATCCGGGCCCTTTCCTGGTTTCACTTTCACAAAGTTATAACGAGTAAACGGGAGGACCCCGGGGGCCATCACCTGTGGTCCAAAGCCCGCCACAATGTCTCGCGTCAGCCAATCGCGGGTCTTACTGTTGTCAATCGTGGCACGGATACGTTCCTCCGTGGTCATCGTGCGCATACCACGGCGCGCCGCTTGAGCTTCAGTAGCAGCCAATTTGGCGCGGTGCGCTTCCATGCCGTCCAAGACTTTTTCCAGGTTGGCCCAGTTTTCAACACTGAACCAAACCAGATGCGTCGTGCCGCCGGGAGATCGCAAGATCGGAGTCTCGACACCCCAGGCCGTTACCACACCTTGGGCCATGAGTTGGTCGCGGACGGGAGCGCCCACTGTTTTGACAAGCGTATCGAATTCCGCTTCCTTGCCGGGGACGACCGTGTAGTCGTAATAGAACGTCAGAGTTCCTGGAGTCGGTGACGGCTGCTGAGCTGCAGACGCGGAGCAGAGTAAGAGAAGCGTTAGGGAGACAAGAAATAGTTTTCGCATGTTTTCTCCTATGAGACGGAACACACCGCCTCAGTCTGTGGGTTTGGAAAAACTTGATCTAGAGATTTGGGCGCCCGCTTGATAAACCTGCTTGGGAAGCTCGGACGAATCGGACTGTTGGAGCGGGTGGGAATTTATCAGAATACCTAACCCGAATGCCAGACGAAACTGCACGAAACAACACGAAAAGTAGCCGCCGATTAACGCGGAAATACGCGGAGAAGAAAATGGAGACAGTTGGACTCTGTTTGATCCGCGTTCATCCGCGAAAATCTGCGGCTAGTCACATCCTGATCGTTGCTCAGATCTCAGCGTGGCGGCCAACTAGTACGGTGCGGTTTGAGTTTTTCCCGCGTCAAGCGACAAGCTGAAGCATATCGGACACGGGTTCCCCTATTCCCCCAGCAGTTTCCCTGACAACAATTTCTGTCCGCCGAGGGAAGTGTAAAAGCCGTAAGCAGCCAGCACCAGCGCGATCGCAAGGGCAATGGTGAAGTCGGTGGCGTACCAGGCAGTGAGTTCAGTTGTTATGGGGTAGTAAATCGCGAGATAGGAGAAGAACAGCGTCGAAATTACAGCAAGCAGGCCAAAGCGTATCAGAGGGAAGACCACTGTGGCCCCTAACAAAGCGGCGAACGGAACGTTTATCCAGGTTGCCTCTGTGACCAGACTGAAAAGGAGGGTGAACAACAGCCATAGTGCCAGTACGGCAAAGCGTTCCCGCCGCAGGATCACCGTGAACAGGAGCAATAAAAATACTGAGGTGAAGGCCACGAAGAGTCCTGCGGTAACTTGCCCTGCAAACCGAAGAAAGAAAAAGTTCCCCAGCTTCATGCTGCCCGGATTAATCTCTAACGCGGGTGGTTGGCCGAGAAATTTGGGTGCGAAGTCACTCAGAATCAGGACCAACATAAAAAGAGCGCCGATAGCCGCCCCTATCAGTATGTCGCGTCCGACGAGTGGATCACGAAAATCGCCAGCGAGTAAACGGCTCCAGGAAATGATCCACGCCGGCCAGCGGCGCCGGATAAATGGTTCAAGCGCGACGTAGAGTAACCATAAAAAAGTTGAATCCAGCAGGGCTGCTGCCAGGTGCAGAGAGAAAAGATCAAACTCTCGCACCGGCAAACCGTTGTGATGTTCGATGAGAAGCCACACCAACGTCGCCACCGTAAAGTAAACCAGAGCCACACGGGTGGCCCCGCGACGGTCGCCGCGACCAAGTCGTAGATTGCGCCGTGCCAGCATCAGACTCCCAAACAACGTCACCAGATAAATCCCGATGATGATGAAAGTAAGAGCTTTCCAACCGCTGCTCTGCGGGGGCTGTTCCTGACGCAGTGGCTGATCCCATGGGTAAATGGTTTCAAAGTAAACCAGTTTCCCGCGAAAGGCCGCGGCTTCAACGTGCGTAATCAATTCCGCATGCGCCGGATCGGGCCCATCCCAGGCAGCACGCGAGTCATAGGCATGCAACGGGATAGAGGTTGACGGCACTGATTTGAAGTTTGCAATGTCCAGACCGGCTTCACGAAAAGGCAACGACCAATCAGGAGTCAGATTCGGAAGCGCATTCGGATCTATTGGAGATTCTCGTTGAGGTGGCACGGCCATAAACCAGTGCAGTCGTCCCTGCATGTCCAGATAAATGCTGGCCATTCCAGAGACGTCGAGCGCCGGTTTATCAACCTCGATGTCTTCGATCGTATCGAATAAACGTGGACTCTGGCGATACCAGTAACGATATGGCCCTGGACCACTGTGGCGCATCTTCTGCCAGCGATCAGCCGACTGATCGTTAGCGGCTAAATATTTAAGATAATCTTCCTTAAGAACGACTCCATCAGCGCTGTCGGCTGCTTGTTCCGGGTATCCAAGCCGGCTAACCACATCGCGAGCATGAGCGCGCAACGCCGCCGGCGGTTTGTCGAGGGAGGTCATGCGGTAGACGGTCGTAAACCTGGTCATCCATAGGGCAATTGCCAGCAGAATCAGGAACGAGGCGAACAGCGCGATCGCAATTTGAGGACGCAGAATCCCTTGCTTTGGCGCCGCCGCAACCATCTCGGGCGAAGGCGTCTCACCGGCAGCGAGTGCAGCCGCGATCGGATCACCACCAGGCAGTGCGGCTGCAACTTGCAGTGCAGACGCGGGACGCTGCGAGGGATCGGTTTGAAGACAACGATCAATCACTTTCTCGACTAGAGGATCGAGATCTTTAACAATGTCCGTGGGAGTAGGCGGCGTGGTGTTGCTCCGGCGCAGCTTTAGCAAGTCGCCTATCGTCGGTGCGTCGAAAGCCTTCTTGCCGGTGAAGAGCTCATACAACACAAGACCGAGCGAGTAAATGTCAGTCTTAACAGATTGTTCTTTTCCGGCGAGTTGCTCGGGCGCCATATAAGCCGGAGTTCCCGCCGCGAGTTCATCGTCGCCAAACTCCTCCGCCAGTCCCGCTAAACCAAAATCGGTGATGCGCGCGTCACCGCGTTCATCGATCATGACGTTTGCCGGTTTCAGATCGCGATGTAATACACCTGCATCATGTGCGGCCCCGAGTCCGGCGCAAATCTGGCGCGCAATCTGAACAGCTTTGTCCTGCGGCAGCCTGCCAGTGCGGCGCATGAAGGACGAAAGTTCCTCGCCCTTAATGAATTCCATCGAGAGGAAATGGCGGCCATCAACTTCGCCAATGTCGTGGACGCGACACACATTCTTGTGACTAACCTGCCGGGCGACACGCACCTCGCGATGAAAGCGTGCGAGCGCTGCACCGTCACTAAGTAGGTGATCGGGCAGGAACTTGAGCGCGACGGGTTGGGACAACTTGAGATCGTCTGCACGGTAGACTTCACCCATACCACCGCGTCCAAGTAGTCCGACGATCCGGTAACGTTCGGCAACGATTGCGCCCGGAATGAATCGCGCATCGTCGATCGAGTCGAATGATGATGTTGTTGGTCGTCGCTGAGGGGTTTCGAGGCGCCGCGTGGCGTCGCTTTCAGTCGGGTTTAACTCGATGCCGCACTTCGGGCAGGAACCAGTATCAGTGCGGATCTCTGCGTGGCAGGAGGGACAATAGATCCGAAGAGTCATTTGGCGGCGGATTGTATCAGAGGTGCGTAGGCAGTGAGCAGTGATCGGAAGGCGGAAGGCAGAAGGCAGAAGGCAGAAGGCAGAAGGCGGAGGTCAGATGGTCAGGGCCGATAACACCGAAGGTGTTCGCTAATTTCAGCCCAGGGTTGAGCTTTGGCAACCCTGGGAGATATGAAGGTTTATGATTCCCAGCAACTCTGAAAGAGTTGATGGATTCTTGTTTGAGTAGCGGGGTTGGCAACTCCTTCAGAGTTGCCAACCGGAAGATTTCGTCTTGTTCCCAGGGTTGCCAAAGCGCAAACCCTGGGCTGGAATTTGCGAACACCTTCGGTGTTGGTGTGATGCGTTAAGTGCCCTGGATCCAACGTCGTTTTTCCAGACGATAGAGCAGGGGATACAGAGAGGCGACGTTGAATCGAAGCAGGCCGCCTGAACGTTGCTCGATCAAGGTGCCAATCTCGTAACCGTGACGTGGGCGGTCTTCCACCAAAGACTGAATCAATAATTCAGCGCTGCCTTTCTTGAGCTCGCGCTCAAGAATGTCTGAACCCTTATATGGCATAGCAATATATTACTGTGAAGGATAAAAGAGGGTCAATGGAAGAAATGGTGAATGGTGAATCGTGAATGGTTTTGAGTCCGCGGAGCGGACGACAGCGTAAAGCCTGGGGTGAAGCGGAGCGGAACCCCAGGATCGTGAACGCAAAAACTTGCAGAGCCCGCGGAGCGGGCGACAGCGGATGCGACAATGAAACCGCATCGATGCCGCTGTCGCCCGCCACCGCGGGCTGAGACCGCGGTATAAACCGCGTTACGGGTAAGTTGGCGGTGGGTAGATGCTGTTGCGGACCGCGTCGATGCTTCCGATCCAGGCATCCACTTCGCTGCGATTTGGCATCGGCGCACGGCCCACGATTACTTCGATGGCCCGCAACGCCGCCGCCACGTTCGCGTTTCCGTATCCCTGCTGTGTGTAGTAGAGCGGCGTGTTTGGAATGACGACCGGGTCGTAAGTCCACGTATCAAGGTTGAACTCCTCGGGTTGCGCCGTCTTGTAAACCGCGTCCTGTAGTTCGGTCCTTGCCAGCACACCGTCGGCGATGAGTCCCTTCGCGATCCCCGATGGCCCATACGCCGGCACGCCCTTGCCATCGGCCGACGTGTGAATGCCCTCAACCGCATCGCCCAAGCTGCGTCGGGCAGCGAGTAGCGCGCGCGAGAAGACTCCGGCGGTCACCGGCGTCGCGTTGCTCGTGCCGCCAAACTCAACTTCTCCCGCGAAGCTGAATGGATCAGCGGCGGGCCAGTGGAGCCCATAGGACGAGATGTCTACCGGAATCGAGTGATAACCATAATCCTGCTCATTCCGAGGACTCACCGCACCGACGGTAATGACCCAAGACGGGCCGGACGTAGGACGAATGCTTGAATATCGGTCGGCCGCGACGCCCGTACGAGAGAGACCGTTGCCCGCGGAGAAGAGTGCTGTGCGCCCGTCGCGCAGGACAAACGGCGCGGTGTAGCGATATTCGCGACCGCACCAGACGTCGGCCGCGCCGTCAACCGTCTCGTCGCCCGAGTCGGTGCACGGTACTGAGGCCGCGTCTCCGTAAGAGCCAGAAATGAAATCAATCCACGGCTGCTCCGAGGCCCACTTGACGCCCGCGTCGCCGAGCCCCTCGACGATCACGATCAGCGCGTCCGGGTTCGACCCGTAAGGCGCACCCTTGGTCGAGAGCCCAGCGCCGCCGGAGACCGATGTCGTACCGGTGCCGTGACCGTCGTCGTCGATTATTGGACGGCTCGGGAGTCCACCCGGCGGTGTGCCCGCATAGTCGGCGACTGAGTAAGCGCCAATGACGTTGGTCCCGGGGATCCAGTAGAGCTTACGCTCGGCGACTTGACCCCAGACTGGTCCATCGTCGGCGGTGCGGGCAGCTACGTAATCCGCCGCGCCAAAGCTCAGGCCCAAAGCGGGCGCGTCCTTCGGGAAGCCTTCGATGTAATTGCTTGGGTGAACGGTGTACTCCGGCCGGCGGTAAGCGACGTGGTACGGGTTGATTCCGGTGTCGACCACCGCGATGACGACGTGCGACTTCGAAGCGAGCCGCTTAGACCACTGCTTCACGCGATCCTCTTCGAAACCAAAGTTCGGGTAGATGCCAGGTGCGGCCGGTAGCGCTGCGGGCTTAAGTCCACCCTGGTGGGTGACCGAGTCAGACGGCGGGTACGCGCGAAAGCGGAAGGTTCCGTTCGCGCCGTTGAAGAGCGTGACGATAGCGAATCGCGAGCCGTCAGGGATCGTCCCTGCTTCTCCGCCGATCTTTCGCGTGGCTATCGTTGCGGACGAGACTACTGGGTTGAAGCTCGCGTAGAAAGCGATGTCGAAGTCCTCAAGCCCAGTCGCACCCGACACCTTGTCGAGGGTGAAGCTGCCGCCGCCTGTGCCTTCTGATAACTCGAAGGTGTAACCGACGTGGCCGTTGGAGCCGGCGGCGGCCCAAACCTGGCGCTGCCCGCCGGGCCACGAGCTGTAAGTCGCATCCGTCGCGAAGCGTAACGGGATGGCGATCGTGCCCTCGACCTCCTGCACCGGCGTGCTCGCGGCTTCTCCTGAAGGTGTAATTAGCCCCGATGTGATCATCACCAACGCAGTCACCAGGACGAATGCAAACAGAACCCTCAGTGACAACATCCTTTTGCTACGCGCGTTCAGCTTTGACATGGTCTCGCTCCTTATCTAAATCCTAAAATCCGTGCGGGACGTGATCCCGCCTGCAAAAACAGCTTCAGGATATGGATAGGGGTTGAGGAATTCTTGAGGTTGAGTTGAGAAGACGGCGGGACCGATTGTGAATTGCTTGTTGATAAATTGCGAAGTGGTTGCGTGGGTTGCGGCTCGTGCGGCCGCGGAATCGCGGTACAGACGCATTGTGGTATCTGCTATCGCCCGCTTCGCGGGCTCTGTAAGTTTGTTGGGTTGGCGATCCTGGGGTTCCGCTCGCAAAGCCTCGCTTCACCCCAGGCTTTAGGCTCTCGCCCGCTCCGCGGGCTAAAAGCATGTCGGATACTTGTCCTCAACGACACGCTGATGAAGCATGTCGGGCATTTAATCGTGTCGCAGCGCTTCGAGTGGTTCGACTCGGCGGAATGATGAGCTTCGCTGTTTCCATTCGACAAAGTCGGCGAGGGGTACTGAACTTCTGTTTCCCTGTGCCTGTGACCAAACCATTACGAGTTGATCGGGCTTTGGATAAGGCATTGGTTCGAATACCGCATAGACCACACTAAAAAGCGCAGTCGTCGCACCGATACCCAACGCAAGTGTCAGCACTCCAGTAAGTGTAAAGCCAGGAGTCTTTAAGAATGAGCGAATGCTAAAGGTTAAGTTTTGCTTGAGAACGTCCCACAGCTGCTGCAATCTAACGAAGAACTCAATCGGAAGTTCGCGGCTGTTTTTCGCAAGCTGGCGACACACGAAAAATACTTCACGCTCGTTTTTGATGAACTTAAAAAACTGAGTGAGCCTCCGACTCGCCCGCCTAAACAAATCGGATTCAAGAGCGCTTCCTAGCTGCACAGGCTGAGACCCTCCGTCTACAAGTGGCACTGCACGAACAAATCCATATAATCACCGCTCTATGTCGAGCCAAACATCATCGTCCCAAATCGCGCGATCAGTTTCATCCGCAACCCAATCCGTCGCTTTGCGGTGCACGGGGCTAGTCAAACGGTTTGCTGATGTAACTGCGGTCAATGGTTTGGACCTCGAAGTTTTTGCGGGGGAGTGTTTTGGGCTGCTTGGTCCAAACGGCGCCGGCAAGACAACTACTGTCGAAATTCTCGAAGGGTTAACACCTGCGGACGAGGGCACGGTTGAGGTGTTGGGCCAGCAATGGAACTCCCGCGATGATCGGTTGCTTCGTGAACGCATCGGCGTGCAGTTGCAGGAGACTCAGCTCGCCGAAAAGGTTACCGTCGTCGAAACGTTGCGGCTCTTTCGCAGTTTCTACAAACGTGGGCACCCGGTGGACCAGGTGATTCAAACTGTCGCACTCGAAGAGAAACGAAACGCACGTGTCGGCAAACTCTCCGGTGGTCAGAAACAGAGACTGGCGGTCGCCTGCGCGCTAGTCAGTGATCCTGAACTCCTGTTTCTGGATGAGCCGACCACCGGTCTTGATCCGCAAGCCCGGCTCTCGCTTTGGGACGTGGTTGACAAATTCCGTGGGGGAGGCGGTACCGTGCTCCTGACCACTCACTACATGGAAGAAGCGACTCGCCTGTGCGATCGGGTGGCGATCATGGACCACGGCAAAGTAATCGCGCTGGGCACGCCGCTCGAACTGATTAAGTCGCTGGGCGCGGATCAGATCATAGAATTTAGGGTGACCAAAGAGATTGCGGACGAGGTGTTAACGAGTCTTCCGGCGGTGAGTCGCTTGCAGAAACGGGATGGCGATTACTCGCTGACCGTGACTGAGATGGGGGTGGCGTTGCCGGCACTGCTGACAGAAATCAAACGTCAACAGTCAGAGCTTGTCTCGCTAACAACGCATCAGGCGACACTGGAAGATGTTTTTGTGAGCTTGACTGGAAGAATGCTGCGGGAAGGGTGAAAAGTAAAGACTTAGAGCTTTGTACTTTGTTCTTTGTACTTTGATCTTAGTTCTTGGTCTATCACTCAGCTGGACCAAAACACAAGAGTACAAAGCACAAAGTACAAAGCCACAAAGCACAAAGTTCAAAGAACAAACCCCAAGGTCTAAGACAAGCTTACGATCGAAGACATGCAGAACAACCCTTTATTTGAACTGACCACCATGCGGGTGCGCGAGTTTCTGCGTGAGCGCGAGGCGGTCTTCTGGGTGTTCGTCTTTCCGGTGTTGATGACCTTCGCGCTCGGCATTGCTTTTCGCAACACTGCACCCGAAAAGGCTTTTGTGGCTATCGAGGCTGATGGGCAGAGCGCGAATGTGAGCGAGCTCGCAAATGTTCTTGCCCGCTCGCCTGAGATCACCTCGTCCGTTCTACCTTCAGACGAAGCAGCAAGAGCATTACGAAGCGGGAAGGTGGCGATTGTTGTGAAGCCGACGAACGATGGCGCCTATACCTTACGATTTGATCCGACCCGACCGGAGAGCCGCACTGCCAAACTCATCGTTGACGATGTTTTGCAGCGTGCAAAGGGAAGGAGCGACGTTGTCGCTGTCGGAGAAGAACGAGTCACTGAAACGGGCGCCCGATATGTTGACTTCCTGGTTCCAGGTTTGATTGGCATGAACCTGATGGGCAGCGGCTTGTGGGGGCTCGGATTTACGATCGTCATTGCTCGTTCGCGCAAGATCCTGAAGCGCTTCGCGGCTACACCGATGCGGCGTTCGCAGTATCTGATCTCGTTCATGCTTTCGCGCTTGGTGTTTCTCGTTCTCGAAGTCGCGGCGGTGGTCGTTTTTGCCTGGGCAGCTTTTGGTTTCACTGTGCGAGGCTCGTGGCTGACGTTGGCCCTAATCACTTTGCTTGGAGGCTTTACTTTTTCAGGAATCGGTCTGCTGGTAGCTGCGCGACCGACAACGATAGAAGGAGTGTCGGGGTTAATGAACTTCATCATGCTGCCGATGTGGTTGTTGTCAGGGACATTCTTTTCGTCGGAGCGGTTTCCGCAAGTCCTGCAACCGTTCATCAAAGCCTTGCCGTTGACGGCACTCAACACACTCTTGCGAGGCGTGATGAACGAAGGCACACCGCTGTGGGGTAACTGGATGCATGTGGCGATCTTGCTGGCGTGGCTGGTGGTTAGCTTTGTTGTCGCGTTGAAGATTTTCCGATGGCAGTGAGGGGGAATTTCGGATTGCGAATTTCGGATTTCGGATTGTTCGTTAGTAATCTTGTGGGTCGCCGACCATTAGGTAGAGACGACAAAACTAAATCCGAAATCCGAATTCCCAAATCCGAAATTCTTGGTGTCGATTTCGGAAGTCGCCATTCGACTTATAACTAGAAAGGCCGATTTATGAAATCAGTTGAGTGTCTTCAGCGTCGACGACAAGCTGAAGCATTCGAACAATAAGGAGCAAAAGATGAGTAATGTGCGAGTACTCGTAGGAACCAAGAAGGGCGCCTTCATTCTTACTTCAGATGGGAAGCGCGAAAAGTGGGATGTGAGTGGGCCTCTTTTTGCCGGTTGGGAGATCTATCACCTCAAAGGATCGCCGGTGGATCCGAATCGCCTGTACGCCTCGCAAACCAGCGGTTGGTTCGGCCAGGTTATTCAACGCTCAGATGATGGCGGCAAGACGTGGTTCCAACCCGGCACGCCCGCGGGCGAACCGACGACCACACCCGAGGGCATGCCCATCGGCGAAAGCAATAAGTTTGTCTACGATGATTCGCCTGAAACCGGCAAACCACTAACGACCCACCAGTTCTACGACGGTACGGCAAAGCCATGGGTATTCAAACGCGTCTGGCATCTTGAGCCTTCCCTCGACGATCCAGACACCGTCTATGCGGGTGTTGAAGACGCAGCCTTATTCAAGTCAACCAACGGTGGTCAAACGTGGGCTGAACTTCCCGGTCTGCGCGGACACGGCACCGGATCGCAGTGGCAACCGGGCGCCGGCGGCATGTGCCTCCACACGATCATTCTGGATCCAAAGAATCGGGAACGGATCTTTGTGGCCATCTCGGCGGCGGGCGCATTTCGGACGGACGACGGCGGGGTAACCTGGACGCCAATCAATAAAGGACTGCACTCACAATACATTCCCGATCCGAACGCAGAGGTGGGCCACTGCGTTCATCACGTTGCCCAACATCCTGCAAATCCGAATATTCTGTTTATGCAGAAGCACTGGGATGTGCTGCGCAGCGATGACGCGGGGGACTCGTGGCACGAGGTCAGCGGCAACTTGCCGAGCGATTTCGGATTTGTGATTGACGTTCACGCGCACGAGCCCGAAACGATTTACGTGGTGCCGATCAAGAGCGATGGCGAACACTATCCGCCCGATGGAAAACTCCGCGTCTATCGCAGCCGCACGGGTGGTAACGAATGGGAAGCGCTGACTAAAGGGCTGCCGCAAGAGAACTGTTACGTGAACGTGCTGCGCGATGCGATGGCAGTCGACACGCTGGATTCGTGTGGCGTGTACTTCGGCACAACGGGAGGGCAGGTCTATGCATCGCCCGACGGCGGCGACAACTGGGCTCCGATTGTCAGAGATCTTCCGGGCGTGCTCTCAGTGGAGGTCCAGACGTGGGACTGATCAGAGTAGTAATGCCGGCACACTTGCGAACGCTTGCTGGTGTTAAGGGAGACGTGACAGTAGAGGTCGATGGGGAAGTGACTAGTCGATCGATTCTCGATGCGTTGGAGAAACAGTATCCAATGTTGCGTGGGACGATTCGCGAGCACGTCTCGGGGGAACGCAGGCCGTTCTTAAGGTTCTTTGCTTGCAACGAGGATGTAACGCACGAGTCGCCGGACACGCCGCTGCCGGAGGAGATTGCGTCAGGAGCAGAACCGTTTTATGTCATAGGCGCAATCGCCGGCGGTTAAATGTCCGATCTTTTTCTATCCTCCGAACCTGGGGTTGCGCTCGCAAAGCCTCGCTCCACCCCAGGCTTTATGCTGCCGCCCGCTTCGCGGGCTCTACTCATTTCTCAGCGCCGTAGTCGGATCTAATCCGGCGGCGCGTTGCGCAGGAAGCCACGAGGCCATCACGGCGATGAACAGGAAGAGCACCGAGACCATCACGAAGGTAATCGGATCGGTAGGTTTGACCTCGACCAGCATGCTCGCTAGAACGCGTGTAAGTGCAAACGCCGCGAGTAGACCAATGACGATCCCAATCACGCTGAGGTAGATTCCCTTCCCTACCATCAAGCGAAAGATGCGCGACGGCGCGGCGCCGAGAGCCATCCGCACTCCAATCTCCCCAGTTCGCTGGCGAACCGAAGTCGCAAGCACCCCATACAAACCAACTCCGGCAAGCAGCGCGGCAATCGCTGAGAACACTCCAATGAGCAAAAGCGAAAAGCGTGTCTGCGCCTGGGCCTGGACCACGTGGGAATCCATCGGCTGCATCTCGTTGATCAATGTCTCCGAACCCGCTCTGCGGACCACGTCGCGGACGGCGCCGGCTAGCGCAGCCGGATCACCATCGGTCCGCAGCGCCCACCAGGACGCAGCCTGATTGTTCACGTATCCATCGGTGATGTAGAGCTGTTCGCGGCCCGGTTCGATTAGAGATGTGTTGCGCTGATGGGCCACCACACCAATGATCTCGCCCCATTGCGCCTCAGGCGTGCGAACACGAAACAGAATTCGCTTCCCCACAGCCGACTCATTTGGAAATGCCTTCGCGGCCAGTGCCTGATCAACTATGAGCATGTTGCGGTCGGGCGTGCTGTCGTCCTGTGTGAACGTGCGACCGGCCAGAAGTCTGGTTCCCATCGCCTCGAAGTAACCGGGCAAAACGATCTGAAGATCCGCAGCTTGAAACTTGCTCGGATCTCCCTGGGCTTCCGCCCCGCCCCAACGCACGGGACTGAATCCACCGGCGAGCGGCAAAGGAAAAGACGCAGTAACACTATTCACTCCTGGAATCGCGTCGAGTTGTTCACGAAGCTGCCGTTTGAAGTTTCCAACTTCCTGAGGCGTGTTGCCGATATTGCCCAAGAGTTGAAAGGTCAGAAGCCCGCGCGGATCGAAGCCGAGGTCTACGCGTTGAATCGCAAGGAACGTGCGGAACATCAAACCGGAGCCAATCAAGAGTACGAACGCCAGCGCAACTTCCACTACGACTACCGCGTTGCGCAGGCTGGCGGCACCGAGTGCGCCGCTGCGCCCGCTCGTGCGTAATGTCTCCATGAGATTTGGCTTTGCGGTGCGGATCGCGGGAATGATGCCAAAGAGCACAGCAGACAAGAGCCCTGCCAAGATCGAAAATCCCAACACCTGCATATCAATCCGGACTGCATTAAGGCGCGGCAGATTTTCCGGCGCGATCGCGAGCAGTTGATGAATTCCAAAATAGGCAAGCCCAACACCTAAAGCCGTTCCCAGCGCAGCTATCAGAAGAGCCTCGGCGAATGTCTGCCGAACCAGCGCCAACCAACCCGCGCCCAGCGCGGCTCGAACGGCGAGTTCTCGTTCGCGCGATGCCGCTCTCACCAGCATCAGGTTCGCGACATTCGCACAGGCAATCAACAGCAGGAAAATCACCGCACCCATGAGCGCTAGAATCGCGGGTCGAACTTCGTCGACCAGGTGCTGCTTCATCGGCACTAGTTGGAAGTGTTGCCCGGCTGTTTTTGCGATGGTGTTTTCGTCGCGAAGTTTTTGCGCGATGGTTTCCACCTCGGCCTGTGCCTGAACAATCGTTGTGCCCGGTTTAAGGCGCCCAATGACGCGCCACTGCACGTTGTTGCGGTTAGCTACGTCGTAGGGAATGCGCGCGGCAATCCAGACACTAGGAAACTGTTCCAGATTTGCTTTCGGCGGAAACAGCAACTCAAAACCTGGCGCCAGCACGCCAACGACGAGGGGCGGTGGTCCAAAAGCAGCTGCTACTGGAAGAGGTTTACCAATTACGGATCGATCACCGCCAAAGCGTTGTTGGAAGTATTCGTGGCTGAGAATTGCAATCGTTGGCAAAGGAGGTGGTCCAGCGTTATTTGCGGGGGCCTGGGCGTTGCCGCCCGGTGCTGCGGGCGGAGCTGGTTGAGGGGTACCATCAGAATCTTCAAAGTCGCGGCCGGCGATGATCGAACCGCCCATCATTTGAAAGAAGTTAGTCGACACCGCGGCCGCACGGATCCGCTCAGGCGTACCGTCCAGACCAGGAAGCGTGAAGCGAAACGTGTTGACCGCTGCGAAATCCTCGAAGTTGTTTTTCGCTCCGTTGCGCAGATCGAGGAAATCGGCGTTCGAAAGCGGAAAATCCTTGACGTTGCGTTTCTGCAAGTCGCCGCGAGCGAGGACCAATCGCTCTGGATCCTTGTAAGGAAGTTGCCGCAGCAGCACACCGTTAGTGACACTGAAGATGGCGGTGCTGGCGCCGATAGCGAGAGCGATGGTGATTACTACTGTGATCGTGAATATGGGACTCTTGCGCAGAGTGCGAAACGCGTAGGCGAGGTCATTCAACATGGCGGCAGTTTAGACTCCCTTCCGATTCTCAACCAGGAAAATTGTCGTTGCAGTGTCGAACGTTGGCTTTGCTGTTTAGTTCCAATTATCGATGGGCACAAGGCAGCAGACGGTTGCTATAAGGGCTGACTTCTGTGATTGCAGTGGCATGAGGTGGGTGCCACCACGCGTTAGCGGGTTGTACTGACTTCAAATCAATGTTACACAAAAAACCGATCGCGTGTCGACGCGAAGCGATTTCATTAACACCGCGGCTTTAGCCCGGTGACCCGACAAGCCATACGATGATCTAAACCGTTTCAACGGCAATCACATACTTGACGCATCGACACTAACACCGAAGGTGTTAGTGGGGCTTTTACGCCTCTTCTCGTATCCACTACCATGTTGCGCCTAAGAACGGAGCAGTCCACATGACACAAGCAGAGATTTCCGGCATCTCACCCTTTTTTATCGTGAGCCACGTACCGACCTCGCTTTCGTTTTACCGAGACCAGCTTGGATTTGAGATCACCTTCCAGGGGCCTGATCCTGACGACATCTTCTTCGGCATCGTTCGCAGGGGCGGTGCGCAGATCCTGCTCAAAGACATTGGCGTAGCTCCCGTGCCGAACTACACGCGCGACATCAAGAAAGGTATCGCCCGCTGGGACGCATTCGTTTCCGTCCCGGATCCTGACGCGCTGGCGACCGAATTTGCTTCCCGCAACGTCGAGTTTTTCCAGCCACTGAGGGACACTGAGGACGGATTGCGTGGGTTCGAGCTCAAGGATGCCGACCGCTATCTTTTGTTTTTTGGTCGTACTCGGTGAAGAGCGTCGAGGGAATCTATCTCTTTCTAATTCTGCTGCCGGCGAAGTCCCCACGTCGCCGCGAAGAGCGCAACGACTGTGCAGCCTAAGACGAGGGCTAGATTTCTCCAGAGCTGAGCCGAAGCAGTGCCTGCCAACGACAACCTCAACGCCTCGACAAAATAGTGCGTTGGGATGAACCGCGACGCGGTCGCCAGCGTGTCCGACAGTCCCGGGGCAGGAAAGCTCGGCGCCATCAGGACCAGGAGCACCAGGCTGGCCCAGGTATTAACTTGCATCGTGTTTTGAAAAAGGCTTCCCATGAGCAAGCCTATAGCAACAATTAGGATCAGGCCTGTTAGTACAGTCAGGATTGTCAACGGCCAGTTCCCGATCAACTTATGATTGATAGCCAACAGCACTCCAGCAATCAGCAGGCTATAGACCACACCAGTCAAAGCTTTTGCCGTAACTATCTCAGACAAACTTGCCGGTGAGGTTAATAAGAAGTCGAGCGTCCGCTTTTCTTTTTCTTCCACCAGCAGCAACGGCACAACCAGCGCGCCGCTCATTCCAAAAGTAATTAACAACAGCAGGGGCAGAAGCATCTGGTTGAGACTGAATGCGACCGGAACTTTCGCGCCTTCTTTGGCGAGATCGATCCAAACCAGGCGAGCAGGAACAGGCTTCACCAGACCAAGGACCTTCTGTTCCATTAGCTGCCTGAAAGCGCCTTGTTGAATGTCGCTCACCTTGTGGTTCACATAGACACTCAGCTCAGGTTGTTTCCCCGCAGCTATATCTGCATCGAAGGACGCGGGCATGACGAGCCCTCCAACTGCTTTGGACTTCTCCACCTCACTTGCTACTCCCTCAGCTGAACCAGCCTTGATCAGCTTTATCTGAGCCGAAGCGCGCAATTCAGAGACGAATCGAGATTCGTTTGGGTCATGCACCACTATCGTGATGTTGTTCAGGCTACCGAGACCCGGGAGCAGGACACGAAAAAGAATCGCCACGGATATAGGTGTCAGCAGAGCAACCAGGATGTACCGATTCCTAATGGCGTCAACAATATCCTTCCGCGCAATTGCCGCGACCACTCTCACGTTCATTCCGACAGCCTCCTTCCGGTTATCTGAATGAACACTTCCTCAAGCGTGGCTTCGGCTGAATGCAGCGTTCGAATTTTGCCCGACGTTACTAATCTCTCCAGTCGCGCTCCGGCATCCTGATCATCGAGTGCAATGGTCACGCTTTGGCCATCGTCAAGCTTTACCGCCAGAGACTTTTGACCGTGGGCTACTTTTAAATTGTCAGGAGTATCCAGAGCGACAATCCGACCTTCACTAATGAATGCGACGCGACTACAAAGCTGGTCCGCCTCCTCCATGTAGTGAGTGGTAAGGAAGACTGTTACTCCCAGCCGGGAAAGTTCCAGGACCAGACGACGAATGTCCCGCCCAACTACGGGATCCAATCCACGCGTAGGTTCGTCCAGAAAAACTATCTGTGGTCTATGGAGCAGGGCGCGAGCGATAAGCACTCGCTGCTTCATACCATTGGAATAATCCCGAACGTAGTCCCCGGCCCGATCGAGCATACCAACTTGATCCAGCGCCTCATCTATCCGTTTACTGCCGGCGCCATACAGTCGCGCAGCCAGCGCCAGATTTTCTCTGCCGGACATACGCTCGTAGAGATTTTGATTTTCAGAAACAACTCCGATGAGCGGTTTAAGTCGTTGTCGTTCGGTAACCACATCACAACCCGCAACTCGCGCACTCCCGGCGGTCGGTCGCAACTGGCCCGTTAACATTCGGATTGAAGTTGTCTTCCCCGCCCCGTTATGACCGAGAAAACCGAATATCTCACCGGCGTCGACGGTGAAGGAGATGTCGGCGACCGCATGCAGGTTTTTGAAAGTGCGGGAAAGTCCAGTTACCTCGATTGCATTCATCATTAATTCCAAGCAGTTCTCTTGCGGATGTAGGGCTCAACCAGACTTTATGAATTCATTCGCACCGCGGCTTTAGCCCGGTGACTACGACAGTAATTACGATGGTTCTTCAACCGTTTCAACGGTTTGTCTTACGTGCCCTGTAAACCGTTGAAACGGCACTAACATACTTGACGCATCAACACTAACACCGAAGGTGTTCGCGAATTTCAGCCCAGGGTTGCGCTTTGGCAACCCTGGGAGATGAGATGTCGATCATTTTGGTAGCAACTCTGAAGGAGTTGCAATAATTCTTGTTTGGTTAGCGCGTCTCGGCAACTCCTTCAGAGTTGCAAATAGAAACATCTGGTCTCTTGTTCCCAGGGTTGCCAAAGCGCAACCCTGGGAGATGATATGTCGATCATTTTGGTAGCAACTCTGAAGGAGTTGCAATAATTCTTGTTTGGTTAGCGTGTCTCGGCAACTCCTTCAGAGTTGCAAACAGAAACATCTGGTCTCCTTGTTCCCAGGGTTGCCAAAGCCCAACCCTGGGCTGAAATTCGCGAACACCTTCGGCGTTGACGGGTCAAGTTTTCAAAGCCGTTTCTACGGTAGGCAGAAATATGCTTCGTGGTGCGAGTGACAGGGAGTTCTAAAACCTGGCGAGTAGGTTCTCTCACTCAAGCGCAGTCCCGAAACCTGTTGGACCGGCGAAGAAACTCCATAGTAGCGGCCTGAATGTGGTTGTAGTTTCATGTGGTGATCATACGATCACACTATTCAATCACCGAACAGTTCCCAATCATTTTCTCCGGCCGCTTCGCGGCTTCGCCGCCGCACAGTGCGGAAAGGCTCAGCCTTTCCGATCAGTCCTATATCTTTTCCGGAGGCTAAGCCTCAGGAAGTCGTAGATCGGCGAACGGAAAGCCGAAGGCTTTCCGCACTGTGCGGCGGCAGAGCCGCAGTTTTCTTCATGCAACGCTTAGCTCTTCGAACTGGCTCGGTTGGATTAGCGAACGCCCTCGGCGTAAAGGTAAACTGCACCAAAAGAAAAGTTCGGCATCGCTTAATTCCAGGCAAGGAGAGACAGAATGGAACGCAAAGTAGCATCCGATTATCCGCAGGAGTTGTTAGACCTCTTTCACGAATACCAGCATGGCGACATCACCCGGCGCACCTTTCTCGACCGTGCCGGCAAGTTTGCAATCGGCGGCCTTACCATAGCGACAATCTTCGAGAGCCTGACACCCAACTACGCTTGGGCGCAGCAGGTGCCACCGGATGACAAACGCATCAAAGTTGGCTACGAGACCGTTCAATCGCCAGCCGGCAACGGTTCGATCAAGGGATATCTCGCGCGTCCAGCAAAAGGAAAGAAGCATCCTGTGGTGCTCGTTATTCACGAAAACCGCGGACTCAATCCTTATATCGAAGACGTAGCGCGTCGCCTCGCGCTCGAAAACTTCATCGCCTTTGCACCCGATGGATTGACTTCAGTCGGCGGCTATCCTGGAAACGATGAAAAAGGCGCCGCTGCTTTTCGGCAGGTGGATGGGAAGAAGATGACCGAAGATTTCGTCGCTGCCGCCAAGTGGCTCAAAGCGCGTCCCGATTCCACCGGTAAACTCGGCGCAGTTGGATTCTGTTTTGGTGGTGGGATGGTGAATCAATTGGCCGTGCGACTGGGCGCCGATCTAAATGCTGGAGTCGCGTTCTATGGCCGTCAGGCAGGCGCAGAGGATGTCCCCAAGATTTCTGCGGCGTTGTTGCTGCAGTACGCGGGAAATGACCAGCGCGTGAACGAAGGCATCCCGGCTTACGAAGCGGCCCTCAAGGCCAACAACAAGGTGTATGCGCTGCACATGTACGATGGCAAACAACACGGGTTCCACAACGACACAACGCCGCGTTATGACGAAGGCGCCGCTAAACTGGCATGGTCGCGGACGCTAGAATGGTTCAACAAATATCTGCGGTAACGACCGTGCAGTTTGCATTGAGCGCCGAATGTGTTGGCGAATTCTAGCTCGGGATGTGCTTTGAACCGTGGGAATAGGATGCCTTTGATCAAAGCGCTGAAGGCGCGCATTGATCTAACGGCCACAGCAACCTCCCAAAATTCAATGTCGCGCCTTCAGCGCTCATCGATGCTGGCATCCCTGGGGCGCTGCCACAGGCTTTTACATCTCGCGCCTTCAGCGCTTTCAATCACCACCATTCGTAGCAGCAGGTTGACAGACAATGCGCGAGTCTTAATAATCGGGTCTATCCCCTAACCAAAGAGCTCTCCGTTCTGTACATGGCTTGCTCCCACAGCCCCCCTAGCGTCTACACGACGGCTTGAGACTAAGTCTGTCGAGTCAACTCTCGCGAAGACCCAGGTCGAAGTTTATGGCAACCGACAAATCATTAGATCTAATAACGCCGGTGTTGGCAGAGTATTGGCTCTCCGCAATTATCGAATCAGCCGACGACGCAATAATCAGTAAGACCCTGGATGGGATTATTACCAGCTGGAACAATGGAGCGCGGCGCATTTTTGGTTATACGGCCGATGAAATAATCGGAAAGCCAGTTACTGTTCTGATTCCACCCGACCATCTCAGCGAAGAACCTAAAATTCTCGCCCAGATCAAAGCCGGAGAGCGGATAGATCATTATGAGACGGTACGCGTGGCCAAGGATGGCACCCATATTGATATTTCCCTGACCGTTTCCCCTATCAAGAATGCTCAAGGCGTCATCATTGGGGCTTCAAAGATCGCCCGCGACGTTCGCGCCCGAAAACAGGCCGAGCAGGCTCTGCTTGAGCAAACTGCGGAAAACGTCCGCCTGTACGAAGCGGCCCAGATGGCGCGAGCCGAGGCTGAACAGGCTGCCGCCGACAACGAACGGCTTTATCGGCAAGCCCAGGAGGCCAGTCAACTCAAGGAAGAATTCCTGGCGACTGTTTCTCACGAATTGAGAAACCCTTTGAATGCCATCCTGGGTTGGTCGCGCATGCTGCGCTCGGGTCAGGTGTCAGGAAATGACGTATCCAAAGCGCTGGAGACCATAGAGCGTAATGCACAGGCACAGGCACAGCTAATCGACGATCTACTTGATGTGTCCAGGATCATCACGGGTAAACTGCGAATGGAAGTCCGCCCTGCCGATCCGAACTTGTTCATTGAAGCTGCAATTGACGCGGTCAGACCGGCAGCCGAGGCGAAGGGAGTGCGGCTGCAGAAGATAATGGATACATCGACCGTTACCATTCCTGGTGATCCGATTCGGCTCCAGCAAGTAGTCTGGAACCTTCTATCAAATGCCATAAAGTTTACTGCGCGCGGAGGTCGGGTGCGGGTGCTGCTGGAGCGAGTCAACTCGCATGTGGAAATCGTGGTCAGCGATACCGGACAGGGTATTGCTGCTGAATTTCTGCCACACGTCTTTGATCGTTTTCGGCAGGCGGACCAACGCACGACTCGGCAGCATGGTGGGATGGGACTAGGTCTCGCTATCGTGAAGAATCTGGTTGAACTCCATGGCGGTTCCGTGCGCGCGTCCAGTCCTGGTCTCGGCGAGGGCTCAACCTTTACTGTGATACTGCCCATTGTACCCGTGTACCAGGTGGATTCAGAGGGCGGCCGCGTTCACCCGACGGCTCGTGATTTCTTGGCTCAACCGGAAAATGACGACCGCCTCGATGGAACAGCAATTTTGGTGGTAGACGACGAGCCCGATACCAGAGAATTACTAAAGGTAGGTCTGGAAAGATGCGGGGCTCAAGTTATAGTTGCGGCATCCGTCGCTGAAGCGTTTCGCGCAATCGAGGCTCAGATTCCGGACGTGCTGATTAGCGACATCGGAATGCCGGACGAGGACGGCTATGAGTTGATTCGCAAGTTGCGATTATTGCCAGACGAAAAAGGCGGCAAGCTACCCGCGATTGCTCTCACAGCATATGCGCGAGTCGAAGATCGGTTAAAGGCATTACGTTCTGGTTATCAAATGCATGTACCGAAGCCGGTAGAATTGGCTGAGCTCGTGGCTGTTGCCGACAGCTTAGTGAGGCGCGGCGCTTAGACCAATCAGACTTGTGTCACCACTCTAACTCGCGCAAACATTTGAACGAAACAAAGTGTCGCGGTTCGACTCAATGCGACACCCGATCTAAAGACGTATGTTTCGCCCTTTCCTCTCTCACATGTTTCTCCTCTGCTTGATTCTGCTTGAGCTGCCCGCACCTGCCCAAAGCACGAAACAACCCGCACCTGCAGCAAAGCAACCAGCACCGGCCAGCGATGCTGCCGCTAAGGCCGCGGCGAAAGCGGAAACCGATCGGGCGAATCAGCGCCGCGCGCTGCAGCAGTGCTCTCGATCGCCCTCGCTGCGCTCAACGAGAAAAGCACTCCAGCTCCTACTCCACAGCCAGCAAAAAAGAATTAGCTACCACTGACACGGATTCTGTCTTTCGATCGCACATTCACTTGCACGGCAACTCCTCCCACGATCTTTTTGCTCCTGGAATGTCGCTGCACTAAATGGACCTTTATTGACTCACCAAGCTTTGTTCCAGATGGGATTCCTACTTTCAACCCGACAACCTTCTGTGTAAATAGAGGAATTTCTACATTGAATGCAGGTTTACGTCCTGAAAACTTTGCTTCCCAACTTTCCGGGAAGCGACGCTGCACCAGCTCCGGATAGTCAGACGTGATAATGAGTCGCTTATCGATGTGGGGCGAGTGGACAATGACAGCCCCGCAATCAAGTGTGGTTTCCCGTTTCGGAAGCTTTGGAAACGAAGGTTCGAACCGTTTGACATCTGCTTTTGTCAGCTTGAAGAAATCCCTGGATCGATGAATCAGACTAAGGTCCAGGGTTGGAGCTTTCTTCTGTTCCCAGACTTCGAGTTGGAACCTTGAGTCGAAGTCGGTGAGCCAGTTTCCGATCACGATCGGCACAATCATGAACATGTCAGGCAACATATCCACTACCGTGAGATTCTTCTGCCCAAGGTTATTGTCTTCCCAAACGTGCCGACTGGCTCCAGGGTGATCTTCTCGGGTTATCAGCGATGCGAGCAGGCAAGTATGCGTGCCCTCCGGAGGAACCAGTGCGCGCGGCCAGCGGGCTTTCACGATTCGGACTTCGCCGGGACCCAAATCAAACTCAGCCTTCGCCGCGATACAGGGAAGAAAATCGGCAGGATAAACGAATTGTGTGCCGGCAAATCCCTTTGAGTGAAATGTAATGACGAAATGCTCGGCTTCACCCGCGGCTGCTTTGTTTCTCACTCGAGCATGAAACCAATTGTCCTGTCCATATTCAGGCGACTGGTGACTCATCCCTCCGTCGTCGTCGTTTCGGATCCAAAGGTCGGGAGAATCCCAGAACGCACCGTCCCATTCATCTGCTCCCGTATGCCCCGGGTCGTCTTTGAGCCAAAGATCTGGAGAAGGAGATGGATCGGCGAGACCGTACACAAACCGGTGGAAAGCATCTACGACCTGAGCGTTCCCACTTGTGCTTAAGAGATACTCTTCAATGATTTGGGTTGAGACCGGCCGACTGTTGTGCGTGTCGTAAAGACTTCCCATCAAGGCATTAAGATTTGCAACGCTCAGCAGCGACGCCATACCCCTCCAAAAGTTAGATCCATCGCCGTACGAATTATCGGGCGTGTCGCGTTGCCAGGGATCGCGTGAGCACAGCAACACCGGTGGATCAGAGAAATCAAACGGAATGGCATCATCAGCGCCGTCATCATGGAAGGAGGTAAATCCTTCATCCCACCAACCATCCGCATGGGATGCAGGCTTCAGCCCTCTCGCAAACCAGCTATGAAAAGTTTCATGGTTTAGCGTGTCGCCTGTTGACGTGGTGGTGCCGCCTTCGTATTCCATCCCGCCGCCGTTGAAAAAAGCGACGAAGCGATCGTCGTGCAGGTAGGCGCCATAATCCGTTTCGTTTTCGGTGAGGAACGCCTTGATTTCATTTATCTGGGTGGTCAGATTTGTAGCGGCTGCAAAAGGCTTCCAGGCTTCAATGGTCACTGTTTTTCCGGACACCGGCAGCAATACGGTATCGGTTTGCAGCGTTAGGGTGTCAGCACCTCTTACTTCCAGAAGTGGCGAGCTCGCACTGAAACGCGCGGGGTAATCGATCTGCCAATGATTCAATCCAAGACTGGACACAGTGCCGTTAGTTATCACCGAATGCGCGGCCATGGTGCCGGTGATCTGAACTTCCAGGTTGATCCTGAATTGGTCAAAGATCAGATTAGCCGGGAGCCACGCCTCCACATAGCGTGCCTTCCTCAGATCTGAGAGTCCGAAAACAAATTTCAACTTTGGACCAGGCTCCCACTCGAGCGCTGGCGGGTAACCACCGGTCAGTTCAGAGTCAGGAAGCGCGAGATCGTACTGAACTCGCAATGTGTGGACCGAGCCCGCGGCTTGCACGGCTTCAATCACCCGAAAATCCATGAAGGCGCCAACCGCGAAGTCATGATGAGCTACCTGAGCAACGGGAAAGATTGCGCCGTCTACCCAGGCTTGAGTGATGTTTTGCCGCAGATCGAAGATTGGATTGCCTGCGGTTGGACCAACGGTGTAGCTGATAGTGGCGTCCGCAGATGCGGTTTCACTGGCCCCGTCAAATGTAAAGATGGCGTCGATGGTTTGAATGTCTATAGGTACGGCATTCAAACCATCAACGGTTTTCGGTGGTGGGGCGAGATCAAAGTTTGTAGACATATGCGCTTGACCAGCCCTTACTACTCGAAGTCGATGTCGAGCGATACGTTTTTAAGGCGAACGTTCTTGACCTTCTGTTCGCTACTCAGGTTCAAGGAATCGAGAAGCTTTTCAGCGACCGTCTGGCGCGTGTAACCCTTGTCTCGTCTTCCGCCTGATGGTTTTCTCATGTTTGGATCGATTGCATACGTCATTCCTCCCAGCAGGATCCCGTTGCCATACAAATAGACATTGATGGCTCGATCTTCGCTGTGCTTCACATCTTCAGGTGTGAACTTGGCTCCCTGTGAAAGTTTCAACTCAATTTTTCGCTTCTGCCCGGGCTTCAAGCGAAACTTACGGCCTCCTTCACCAAGGTCCAATCCCCAGCCCTTAGCAACAAGGAACCTGGGAAGCTCCGCGCGAATCTCCATGGTGGCAGTCCTGTTGAAGCTATTGCCGGCGAAAAACACAGCTCCATCAAGCGCGGCCATCAGGGATTCACCGCCCTCCCCTCCGGGAACTAAGGTCACATTTCGCTGGCCCACATTATTATCGTTTGGGACCAGACGCCATTCGGCCACTGTTTCAACCCCAGTGAAGTTGTCCACGTTGCTGGGATCGCCGTCACACGACGCAATCATCAGCACACAATCATGACCATGAACATTGACGTTAGGGATCCATTCAAAGGGACCAACAGTTATTTCTTCGCTGCTATCTGGTCCGATGGAGGGGATCGGGATACCGCCTATAGGACTCATCTCAGTAAAATCGTCGGGCCACGTCAGACCTGCTCCAGGTAACGAGTGATAGCATTTCACGGTCACATCGGTCGCGGTTTCAGTGCCGCGATTTTTGACCTTTCCGTACATGAAGTTGGGGACATCTTCAAAAGCATTCTGGTGGTCAAAAATGGCGTCCGGCTCATTTCGATTCCACATAGACATGTTGTGCCAATGTACAGCCTGGAATTGGTATTCACCGGCCCTGCCGTCATCGATGTACACATCTACCTCCGGCGGATCGCCAGGTGTAGTAACGGGCGTGGGTGCTCCGGCGGGCTGATAACTTCCTTGTTGTTCAAACGACCACCGAATTACCTTGTTGTAGGCGCCGCCAGACAGGCTCTCCGATGTCCAGTTTTCGAGATCGACATCCTGCATCTCTTCGCACCAGAGTTGGGCATCATTCGGATTCGTACCCGAGGTCAAGTTGCCGATAGTGCGTAGAATTAAGTATGTCATCATGCGAGAGGCAAACTGTCTTCTCCCGAGATTGCTATGGTCGCCACCAATGGACCGGTAAATCCTAAAATGACAAGTGGCCAGTATTTGCTCGCTGCCATAACATCCATCATCACCACTGATAAAAGCTGCATCGCACGGGATTCCAACAACTGCGCTACCCCATGCCCAGGTTCCTACATCACGATCAAAGCGACGTTCGGCTGTGAACGGACGAAAGGGCGCATAACGGAACCGCTCTGGCAAGTTCATTGCGCGAAGTTGCGATTCGGGATCCATTTGCAGTGCCGCGAGTCCATCGCCTGCGCTGTGAGAAAATCCGAGGTTTGCCGTTCCAACGTGGTCGTACAAAAGACCGTGGCCACCCATCTCGTGCCAGTGGACCCATGGATCGACCGCCCTGCATAATGGCTCTGCCAGGTTGGTTGTGTCACAAAGCGCATAGCACATGTGTGTGGTTCCCTCGGTGTCACCATCACAATGCGCGTTGATAACACTGCCAAGCCCTCTATGATCAACCGGGATCGGGAATGTGGTTCCGTCAAGATAAGTCGCAATTGGGAAGCCAAGGCTTTCGATCGTCCTGAAGAGTTCGGTCTGATGATAGTAGGCATTCACCGCGCCGAATTCATTCGTTCGGGTGTCGTATTCAAAGTTGGTAGCCGACGGTTCGGTGGGCGGATCGATGTCAGGATCGGCGTGCGCGATGGTTAGTTCTTCAATGTCAACAAAGGTTCCCCTCAGGTTCTGAGTTCCCATCTCCGCTGCGTCAAGATTGTTTAATAGCACATCGTCTTGGTGCATATTCAGATCCGCGATGCTGTCGCCGGAGCTTATGCCAAGGTCGCCGGTTTTTACGATTGGATCGCGTCTAAATACCAGGCCATTTACGCCGGCAGTCATGCACTCAATGTACAGAATCGATTCCGTTTCGAGCTCTACCAGAATGAGCCATGTATATCCGTTGAATCCGCCAAGGTTGGATGTAAAAACTATTTCGGCAACCAGATACGATTCCCCGCGTTTGATTCTGTCTGGAACGGGGGGCAGTTTTGGCATCGGGATCTCAGAGGTCTCTTCGACTAGACGGCTCGCGTCTTTGCCGCTGGCTGGTGAACGTTTGCCACCATAGCGTTTTTGCGGATCGTACTTGTAAACAAAAAACTTCCCGCTACGAACCTTAATGTCACTTCCTTTTGGTGGTCGGCCTTTAGTGGGTTTGCTGGTATCAGCCGCAAGCACATCCTTGAGCACGTTTCTCACAAAAGGTGCCGCGTCATCCCGGCGGTCGTCGTCTTCCCCCAAGCCCGCAGTCATAACTGCCTTGCCACGGGCAACCTCACGGAAAAAAGCTTTGTATCGCTTGATGCTATCTGCGCTAGGCAATCGGCCCCGAATTCCGTCTTCGCTATTATTTGTCACGGCCAGCACGCGCGTTGGACTTTGCTTAACCTTTACCGTCAGACCCCGGCGCCAAACCGGCACGTTGAGGTAGGTCTGGTAATAACCCACCGTCGTCGAGTCGAAAAGATGCTTCTCTTCGTTTAGTTGATATTCGATATCTTGTTCGCGCGGATCGTAAAAAGAGACTCGTTTATCCAAACTCCCAAACTGTTCTGCCGGAATCCGTAAGGTTTCGGCCATTGCTTTCAGGTAATCGCCGGAGGCGAGGCGAGGATTATTTTGTTCTGCGGCCCAATATTCCTGGCTGTGACGGATGTGGACGACCTTCTTTCCATCCACAGATAAGTGGGCCTTGAGGTCACGACGATAATTGGTTTTCATGATCGATTACTCCTTTGTGTGAGCTAGGCGCAGCATGGGGTGAACAAGCTAGATGAGTTTGTCAGTGGCTAGCGAACGGTTAGCAAATCTGGCTGTTGCGGGTTTTGAGGGACAGCCGGTTAACTGAGAATAAAAGCTGTTCGCGAGATGGGCGCAGGTTACTAAAGCCCCATTTGGAAGTCAATGAATTCGGGAAATGCGCGATACTGGTGGGTGCGGCAGCATGATCAGCGGGTTCCGTCCAAGGCATTCGTGCCAAAGGCATAACGCGGAGCGATCTCATTAACACCGCACCGGAAAAGGGACAGGGCTTTAGGTCCGAAGGATCGCCATTGAATAGCCACGGCTGTGAGGCCGTGGATAGTGGAAGAAAAATGGTCGAGCGCCGAAGGTGCGACAGTAATTGCATTTACACCGCTGACGAATGCCGGCCGCGGCTACTGACTGTCGCGCCTTCGGCGCTGTTCAAGCACTAACGAATGACTGGAAGGTGAGCCAAATATGTAATTACCGTTGAAACGGTTGAGGAAGGCCGAAGAGCTTCTTTTTCACCGGGCAAAAGCCGCGTGCTAATGAAATCGCTTCGCGTCAACACTCGATCGGATTTTTGTTCAGAGCCCATCGAAGAACCCGACTCACTTCGAAGGATTTCTGCAACTCTAGTCTTCAGACTAATTCTCTTTTTCGGCAAGCAGCTGCTGAATTAGTCGCTCGGTTTCGGCGTAGTTCCCTTCTCCCACGTGCTTCGAGCGAATTCGGCCTTGCTTGTCGATCAGGAAGATGGTGGGCCAGGCCGCGACATTGTAGGCGTCCCAGGTTTTGAATTCGTTGTCCGACACTACGGGGTAGTGGATCTCCAGTAAGCCAACTTCGCGGCGAAGGTTTTCCACTTTGGTTTCGTGATCGAACTCAGGAGAGTGCACGCCCACAACGGTCAGACCCTTATCGCGATAACGATCATGCCAGCCTTTGATGAAGGGCAACGTGTTGCGACAGTTGTAGCAGCCGAATGTCCAGAAATCGATTAGCACGACGCGACCGCGCAGGTCCTGCAACCTCATTGGTTCTGAATTTATCCAGTCACCTGGGGCTAGCTCTGGCGCCGTAGCGTATTCCGAGATCTTGTGATCTGGGTATAAGCGAACCCCACGCAAGAAACGCTTTGAGTAACCAGTGGCGCTAAACGATGCGCCCACAATAATTACGCCGAGAACAATTCCGATTAGCAGGTTCCGCCGTCTATCCATTGGGTCTCCTTCGAACATCAGATCATGTTCAGGGCAACGCGCCGATGCTCAATCCACATACAAATACGACTGTGGCCCTGGCGGCGGATGTTAATCGGATGTCCGATAAGCTTTATTAGCTTGGGGTTGGGGTACGGCAAAATCAACAAATCGGTCCGTCTACACATCGTAGATCGAGTTTCGCAATGGCAGCCATGTCGGACACTTCCAACCAAACTAACAACTCAAAGTCCTTTGGGTTGCCCGGCAGACTCCAGTATCATCAAGTTAATGGTCTCCAGTTTTCCTGCCCGGCGAGCAACAACAATGGTCCGTGTTGCGGCGGACTAAGACGAGAGGTGAATGATGATTATCCGAATGCTACTCCCACTTAGGCCCAAGTCTCACTTAATCCCAGCCGTTCTCTTCTTCTTTCTCATCGGTCTGGTACCTACAGAAGGTGTTACCCGAAAGAACCAGCGAGGGGTTGGACTTGCTTCTGATTCCGTCAAAGCCCTGCCGGCAAACACCAAGCGTTATGCCCTCGTCATTGGCGTGGACCAGTATGCCGACACCCAGATCACAACCCTGGGTGGCGCCAGCAATGACGCGAAGACGCTCGCAAATGCGCTCATTCAATACGCGGGTTTTCCCGGCGAGCAAGTGACACTGCTGGCTTCGGACCAACCAGCAGAGCGTCAACCCACACGCGGCAACATCCTGCGCCGCTTGTCGAACATGGCCGCCGTCATTCCGCCGGATGGTCTATTACTCATCTCCTTCGCTGGACACGGAATCGAACGCGGAGGCCAGGCGTTTCTGCTTCCTTCCGACTCACAAGTCAGCAACGATGTTGACCTACTCGAACAGACTGCGATCAATGTCTCGCAAATCAAAGACAGAGTGAAAAAGATTGGCGTCAAGCAGGTACTGATGATTCTCGACGCGTGCCGCAACGATCCCGTGGGAAGAGCCAACGCCGATAACCCGCTCACGTCTGCTTACACACGTGGATTCAATTTCGATTTGCGCAATCGTGAGGTGCAGGCTTTTGCCACGCTCTATGCGACTGAGATCGGACACCGCGCTTACGAATACAAGGAAAAGAAGCAAGGCTACTTCACCTGGGTGTTGGTCGAGGCGTTACGCGGGGGCGCGGCGAATGCAAAAGGCGAGGTGACACTTGGTGCACTCGTGCGATACCTGCAGGAGCGCGTTCCAAAGCGCGTTTTGCAAGATCTTGGACCAGGCAAGGATCAAAAGCCGTTTGCAGTTGTTGAGGGCTACCGCGCAGATGACCTGGTTATCTCCGTACGCGATGCTCGGGCCGCCGCTACGCAACCGTATACACCGGATATGAGTACCCAGACGAATGCTCCAGGCCGGGACGCTTCGATCGAGCTAAATAAAACTACAACCTCATCACTCGAGGGCACGACCTGGACCGGCAACAGTCCTGAGGCGGGTGAGTACACGATGAAGTTTGTAAAGGACGGTCAGCTTCAATACATCATTAACGTGATGCAGAACGGGGTCACCGCACCACGAACCATAAAAGGTACCTGGAAGCAGGCTGGTAACGACGTCCAGATTGTTATTGGCAATTCTTATTCAGTCTTACAGGGTACGCTCGAAGGCAGCGTGATGAAGGGCAGCGGCACTAATCAAGAAGGAACCTCGTGGAAGTGGATGCTGCTTAAGAAGGAGTAGCCGATCGGCGGTAGCGTGTGTAATGAAATACTTAGTCACGTGAGGTGGAAAGAAGCGCTCCACGAAGTGACACGAAACATCACTAAAAAAGTTTTCGTGATGATTCGTGTGGTTTCGTGGATCGTTCGTTTTTGCCGGAATTAGATATTGACCTCGCTCAATCCAATCGTCTAGATTCTCACTCACATTAGCCCAAGCTTCGCGCCCATTTTCGACTAAAAGCGTGGTCGAGTTCACCGCCATCCATTTCTTTCGCAGTCCTTGATGAGGAACTTATGAGTACAAGTACAAAATTCGTTTCACGCACTCTCATCATTTGTTTTTTAAGCTGCCTGGTAATGCTCGCGATCATTGCGCCAGTTGCATACTTGTGGCCTTCCGACGATCCCGTGCCGCAGAAAGCAGAAACGCCCAAGCCGCTTCCCGAACCAAAGGATGCCGCTATTCGCGAGCGCGAGCGGAAGGCCATGATCGAATTCTACGAAGCCCTGGGCGGACCTGACTGGATTGAGCGCAATTTCTGGGGCAGCGAACGCCCGGTGGGTGAGTGGCACGGCGTGGAGACAGACGCCGACGGTCGGGTGGTCCGGCTAACCATCTACGACAATAACCTGATTGGACCAGTGTCGCCCGCGATCTGCCGTTTAGAGCGCCTGCATACACTGCATCTCTCTTTTAACAAGTTGTCCGGCGCGTTGCCGGAAGCTCTGGGCGAATGTCGCGCGCTCAAGAATCTTTGGTTAAAAGGAAACAAAATCACAGGCAGGCTTCCTGACTCAGTAGCATTGCTTCCGGAACTTGAGTACCTCGATATCCACGCCAACGAAATGATCGGTCCGCTACCAACAGTCTGGAACACGCCAAAGCTGAAGATCTTTCGTGGTGAGGACAACCATCTCTCAGGTGCACTGCCCGCGCAGTTATTACGCCAACCAATGCTCGAAGATCTTTTTCTGCACAACAACGAACTCACCGGGACTCTTCCGAGCACGCTCAGTCCGGACCTTAGGGCAGTAATCCTTGCCAACAACAAGCTAACCGGCCCTGTTCCCGCAGAGTTTGGTGGCCTTAAGAAGCTCACTGATCTGCGACTCAATCGAAACCAGTTATCCGGACCGATCCCCGCAAGTCTCGCAAACGCCACGGCGCTCCAGGTTCTGCGTCTGGACCACAACACTCTGGTTGGCCCAATCCCGAATGGCCTCGCCAAACGCCTGATGGTCTTTGACGCCTCGCACAATCCTGGATTGGAACCGGCGCGTTAGAACGCAACAAGAAACATCACGCGGAGCGATCTCATTCGCACCGCGGCTTCAGCCCGGTGAAAAGGATGAGCTTCTAGTTTCCTTAACCGTTTTAACGGTTTTTAGGTTACTCAAGAGAAACCGTTGAAACGGCTAACATACTTGACGCATCAACACTAACACCGAAGGTGTTCGCGAATTTCAGCCCAGGGTTGCGCTTTGGCAACCCTGGGAGATGAGATGTCGATCATTTGGTAGCAACTCTGAAGGAGTTGCAATAATTCTTGTTTGGTTAGCGCGTCTCGGCAACTCCTTCAGAGTTGCAAATAGAAACATCTGGTCTCTTGTTCCCAGGGTTGCCAAAGCGCAACCCTGGGCTGAAATTCGCGAACACCTTCGGTGTT
>DATEPB010000035.1:0-34153 GCA_035273425.1 Pyrinomonadaceae bacterium
GTGATCTTAAGGGACCGCTCTAACAGATATGGGACGTTTGGCCAAAGCGCCGCCAGGCCGGCGCACTCCAAGGAGTTGTGTTTCGCGGCCGTGGGATTACCGCCACATCACATCGCTCATTTAGCTTCCTGATTTGGGCGACAAGCTGTGAAGCATGTCGAACATTTTGAACAATAAAAAGGCCGCCTATCATAGGCGGCCCTTTTAGGCAGGATCCTGCCCCCTATTTGCTTCTGAACCGACGGAGGGTCGTCAGAAGAGGTACGACTACCTGACTATCTCAACAATGCCAATTGCCGGACCGATCGGATTTACACCCGCGGCCGTGGCATCTTCCATCGTTACCAACAATCCGAAGTCAGGAAACGCCACTTCAGACTGAATCTCTGCTTCGTTCTTGTTGCCGGTGTTCACAATTTGCCCGAGCTTAGTGAATTTGTTGTCAGGCGAAATTGCCCATGCCGTAAACACCTTTCCAGTAGGAGCATCTTTGAGTTCATGGAAAACCATTTTCACTTTCGCGGCGCCGCCTTTCTTCGGCGTGACGAACACGTTTGCGCGCGCGCCTGCCAGTGCTCCACTGAAGTTAACTTTGATTTTGGTGTCGTCGCCTTTTTCGTATGCCGGGATGTTAAGCATTGGCACCGAGTAGGTGGTTGCCGGCGTGGATACGGCAGCTCCGGTGGCCGCAACGGTTTCACCAACCGGTGCGGTAGTGTGTGGAATCACAGCAAAGCCTTCGGGCACCGCGCTACGGAAAAAGAGCTTTGTGTTTGGATCGTAGGCCGTTAGTGCTGCCTCCGGCGAAGCGATCAACATGAACTTGTTAAGCGGCGTCGTTGCGGTAAACGTTCCCGCTCCGTTTGCGATGGTCACTGGACCAAGCGAAGTAACTGCGCCGGTCTCATCAACGGCGTAAAGATTTACGGCCGTCACTTCAGCCGGAACATCCGTTAAGTTGAGAACTACTCTGGTTCCGTCGTCGTCGCGCAGGATCGTGGCGACGCCTTTTGCATTAGTTAGCGTTACCGGGTTCAGCATCACCTTGACTTCTTTTTTCAAGGGATACTCGATCACGGTGTAGGTGCCGTCGGGATGTTGTACCGTCTTGGTTACCGTGGTTGGAGTTTGTGTGACTGTCGTGGTCGTTGTTTGCCCAAGTACGAGAGCGGCGCTGGCCATAATCAGAATCACTCCCGCAAAAAAGGCTACTGCTTTGTTACTCATGCGAAATCTCCCTCCTTTTGTCAATCGCGATTGTCTAGATATTGAGGGGTTTGTCTTTCGTCCAGGAAAACACTACGGGCTAAATCACACGTTAATTTGGCAAACACAATGCCAATTGATGAATGGTTGATTGCGAACTAGTGACAGGGACTTTTGGGCCGTTTTCACGGTAAGAATGGAAGGATCCGCGACCGGCAACGATACAGGTGTACCGCATCTTGGCGCTCTGACTTGCAACTAAAAACTACACTGCAAACCTTCGCTTTTCACAGTGAGGAAGGAGGATTTATCCCCGCTCAACTGGCTAATCTGCAACCAACAACTACACCGCAACCTTGGTATTTCTCTAGTAAGAACAGGCATAAATCCTCCTTCGTGACTGCGAGAAACGGGAGGTTGCAGGGTTGGTTATTGATTGCAGATGAGCGAGTAAAAGCGGGGATGAATCCGCCTTCCCGGCTGTGAGAAACGTCAGTCTGCAAAGGTTTGTTGGTTGCAGATCAGGCAGTTGGAGCCACATCAAAACTGATGCAGTTCAGCAATCGCTTTTGCTACATCAGCTACTTGCGGCAGGATTGCATCTTCAAGCTGTGGTGCGTAACCGACGAAGGTATCGAGAGCTGCAACACGTCTCACCGGCGCATCGAGGTATTCAAACAATTCATTCGAGATGCGTGCAGCGATCTCGGCGCCGTATCCAAACGAGAGCGAGTCTTCATGGGCCACGATTACTTTATTTGTTTTCTTCACACTGGCCACAATCGCATCCCAGTCATACGGCTGTAGACTCCGCAGATCCACTACCTCCACACTGATTCCCTGCTGCTCCGCTTGTTTGGCTGCCACATTAGATCGTTGGACCAGTGCTCCGTAGGTAATGATGGAGATATCTGTTCCTTCACGAACCGTTTTGGCTTTGCCAAATGGAATCATGAAATCATCAGGCGGATACTGCGACTTGTTGTAGGCCTGGCGATAGAGGTGCTTATGCTCGAGAAACAACACCGGATCGTCACACCGAATTGCAGTGCGCAGCAGGCCGTTAGCGTCGAGAGCATTTGATGCATAGACCACGCGCAACCCCGGAATTTGTGTGAAGGTTGAAACACCCGACTGCGAGTGGTAAACCGCGCCGCCTTTCAAATAACCCCCGACCGGAACGCGCAGGACTGCCGGACACTTCCAATCACCCCCCGAACGCCAGCGCATTACGGCGAGCTCGTTCCGAATCTGATGCATAGCCGGCCAGATGTAGTCGAAAAATTGAATCTCGACCACAGGCTTTAATCCCCTGGTGGCTAAGCCAATTGCGCGACCGACGATGTTGGCTTCGGCCAGCGGGGAATTGAAGACGCGCGAGCCGCCAAACTTCCGCTGTAGGTTCGCGGTAACTTTGAAAACACCACCCTTGCCTTTTACTTGCTCAAGGTATTCTTCGCGCGAACAATCCGCCACGTCTTCACCAAAGATGACGATTCTCGGATCGCGAGCCATCTCGGTATGCAGACACCGGTTGATCAAATCCACCATCGTGCCGGCATTGCCTGAAAGCTCCGCACCATCTTCAGTATCAAACTCTTTTGAAGTGGGATCGACGTCCGGCGAGTAAACGTGCAGCATCGCCGTTTCAGGTGCAGGTTGCGGGCTCGCAAGCGCCAGATCAGCAGCCTCAATAATCTGAGCATCAATCTCGTCTTTGATCGCTTGAAGTTTTTCCTGGTCAATGATGCCTTCTTCAACGAGCAGGGCGCCAAAGCGTTTGATTGGATCTCGTTCGGAGTCGGCTACTCGTTCTTCGTCAGGGCGGTAAAGCTTTTCATCATCGGACAGCGAGTGGGAATAGGGTCGAATTACCTTTGCGTGAACGAAAGCTGGTCCTCTTCGATCACGGCAATGCTGCACCGCGCGCTGGAGCACGTTTAATGAATCGATGGGATCAGTGCCATCGCATCGCTGCAAGTAGAGGTTGGGAAAGTTCTTAACTAATCTGGAGACGTCGCCGCCGGCAGTTTGCACCTCAACCGGGACGCTGATCGCATACCCATTGTCTTCAACCATGAAGAGCACTGGGAGTTTGAGATTGCAGGCAGTGTTTAGTGCTTCCCAGAACTCGCCCTGACTACTGGTGCCGTCTCCGAGGGAAACGTAAACCACTTCATCACGATGAAATCCCGACGACAAACTCTTCAGTTCCTTGATTAGAGGAAAACGATACCCAGCTTCTGCGCACCCCACGGCCTGCAGCATTTGCGTGCCTGTTGGGGAAGACTGCGAAACGATGTTGAGTTTTTTGTGACCCCAATGCGAGGGCATTTGGCGTCCGTGTGAGTTTGGATCTTTCTCGGCGCCCACAGCCGAAAGCAACTGCTCTAGCGGAGTCATACCGAGTTGTAGGCAAAGCGCACGGTCGCGATAGTACGGGTAAAACCAATCGTAGCCTGGCTTCAGGACCATGCCTGCGGCAACGAGTACGGCCTCATGCCCGGCGCCGCTGATTTGGAAAAAGATCTTGTTCTGGTTCTTGAGCTGAATCTCTTTATCGTCTAACCGCCGCGATAGGTACATCGTGCGGTAGATTTTGATCATTGTCTCGGGTGAGATCTTGGGACGTTCCCGCTTTTCCCGGCGACGTGATTCTGAACCGCGGGCTCGTTGGGATGATGGACTACTTGCCGGCTGGGTAACCGGTTTCGGAACCATCGTCGGTGGTGGCGTCGGCTTGGCAACGGGTTGTGGCGCCGGTTGGGCGGTCGCCTTCTCTGCCTTGGGTCTCTCAACCAACTCAGTCGTGCTCTTCTTCACCAGTTTCAGAACTTTTGTGTCACTCATGATGATTACTCGCAAAGCCGCTAACCGGCTGCGTATGAATTTTCTGTAGGACTAACACTGAATCACGACGGTCGACCGCAGTTGATCAAACGGCCATTTAGAACTCATCTTCAACTATGGAGCGGTATTCTTCCGCCATAGAAGGATGGCCATGGGAGTTTGCCGCCTCGATCCCTCTTTCATAGGCCGCCTTCGCTTGCTCGCGCTGGCCCGACTTTTCATAAGCACGCGCAAGCATACCAAAGGCATTTCCTTCGTCGTCCGAGATTGCTAGATAACGCTCGAGCGTTTCGATCATCTCCTCAGTTTGCCCGGACTTCTCATACTCCTTGGCCAAGCCAAATAGGATGCTGGTGTTGATCGGGTCGCTTACCAGCATTTGTTTGAAAATGTCGATTCTCGAAGATGTCATTTGTCAGTAGTCCGTGGTCAGTTGCTGGTCCGCTGTCAGCAGATAGTAGATCCTCTCCGTAATGATTCGAATAATGCAGCAGTTCAAAAGTTGATCAATTCACAATCAACCACGGACAACTAACCACGGACAACTGACGGGCCTTCGGCCCTTCATTTCCCAATCATCAACTTCGCGATCGTTTGCAACTGCATGTTTGAAGTGCCCTCGTAAATCGCACCGATCTTTGAGTCGCGCCAGAACTTTTCAACCGGATAATCTTTGACGTAGCCATAACCGCCAAACAACTCGATTGCTAGTGAGCTGATTCTTTCAGCAGCCCGCGACGAATAGAGTTTGGCCATCGCGGCTTCCTTGACGAAGTTGATGCCCGCATCTTTCATGCGCGCAGCGTTGTAGACCATCAAGCGAGCAGCTTCCAACTCAGTGGCCATCTCAGCGAGTTGAAACTGGACTCCCTGAAACTGGTTGATCGATTTACCAAACTGTTGCCTCTCGGCGGTGTAACCTATAGCCGCATCGAGGGCTCCTCGGGCGATGCCAACCATCTGGGCCCCAATTCCGATGCGTCCTTCATTCAACGTTTCAATCGAAATCTTGTAGCCTTTTCCAGCCTCGCCCAAGACGTTTTCCTTCGGCACCTTACAGTCCGTGAGGATCAGTTCCGTAGTCGAAGACGCGCGGATGCCAAGTTTGTTCTCCTTCTTGCCGACCGCGAATCCTTCGAACGCTTTTTCAACGATGAATGCAGTAATGCCGCGATAGCCCACTTCAGGATTTGCATTTGCGAACAGGACAAAGATCTCCGCTTCGTTGCCATTGGTAATCCAAAGCTTCTGGCCGTTGATCAGGTAGTGATCGCCCTTGTCGACCGCGCGCGTTTGCATCGCAAACGCATCCGATCCTGAGCCGGCCTCACTAAGGGCATAGGCGCCGACTGTGTCCGTTGCCAGGCGCGTAAGATATTTCTTTTTTTGTTCGTTGGTGCCCCAGCGAATGAACGCGTTATTGACCAGCGTGTTCTGAACGTCGACGAGCACTCCGACTGACGCGTCAACGCGCGAGAGTTCTTCCACCGCGAGAATGGCAGTGAAGAAGTTGGAGCCGGCCCCGCCAAACTCATCTGGAGTTTCGATTCCCATAATGCCAAGGTCGAAACACTGTTTGAGCAGCCCTGGATCAAGCTTGGCTTGCTCATCCATTTGTTCGACTCGCGGACGCAATTCCCCCTCAGCAAACTCGCGCACACTGGTGCGAAACATCTGCTCATCTTCGGAAAGGGTAGTTAATGGACGACCAGCAAGATCTTCAATAGCTGTTTGCGATTGACTCATGTTTACCTAACTCTTTGCGGGATATGTAAGATTAACCTTAGCATCATAATCAACTGAAAAGTAAAAACGCAAAAGCTTCAGAGAGGGAAAGAGCAGGTGTAGGGATGATCCTCGAAACAACGCGAAATTACTCCAACGGTTGTTGGTGTTATTTCGGGTGCTTTAGTGGATCGTATTGGTCCTTTCAAAGGGATTACCGCTATGAACTGTAGCTGTAAGGTTCTTTAGCGTGTGATACCGTAGCGTTCTTTTTAATAACCCGGTCGCCCGCGTTTCCTGGTTTGATGAACTGAAACTGAACTTGTGAACAACGAGCCCACTCAAAAACGCCCCTCGTCACGTAAATTTGCACCACTAGGCATCCTGTTTGCCGTCCTCGGGCTTTTGCTATTTGCCTATTTCGTCAAACGGGCAGGTGTTGACAACATTCTGGACGGGATAAAGCGCCTGGGCGCGGGGTATTTGTTGATACTCGCGATCTCCTCAATCCGGCACATGGTTCGCGCGCTGGCATGGACCAAGTGTGTCGAGCCGCCTTACAAACTTCGATTTCGTGACGCATTCGCCGCCAGGCTGATGGGCGATGCGTTGGGAAACATTATTCCGTTCATCAGCATGGCCGTCTCTGAACCTTCGAAGGCAGTGTTTGCCCGCCACAAGGTTCCACTGATGGTTGGTCTTTCAGCGATCGCACTCGAAAACATTTTCTACAGTTTGTCGGTTGTCTTATTCATCTTTTCGGGAACCATGGCTTTGCTGCTGAGTTTTCCACTCCCGGCGCCTTTGCGTTACGCAAGCATCGGGGCCTTAGTGGTGACCGCGTCGATCGCACCTCTCGGCTATTTGGTAATTACCAAACAATGGAAATTCATAAGCGGGACTCTCGGTTTTTTGAAGCGACGTGGCATTGCGTATGGATGGGCCGAGAAGAGCATTCCTCGAGCTCAAACTCTTGAAGATCGAATCTACGGTTTCTACGCTCGAAACCGGCGACTTTTCCTTCCGATATTCGGATTAGAAGTCTGTTTTCACTTGGCGGGGGTTGCCGAGATTTACACCACTCTTTCCTTCATCAGCGTAGTAGCGCCGACGTTGCTGGCAGCGTTTATTCTCGAATCGGTAAACCGAATCATCAACGTCGTGTTCAAGTTTGTCCCATTTCGATTAGGAGTAGATGAAGGGGGAAGTGAAATGGTGACAAAGGTGCTGGGCCTGATGAGGGGAGCGGGGACCACACTGGCCATCATTCGTAAGTCGCGCGACCTTTTCTGGACTGGAGTTGGCGTAGCGTTGATGGTCCGGCGAGGATTCTCACCGATGAAGGTTATGGAAGAGGAAGTGGAAACGTAATCCGCAGATTTCGCAGATTACACGGATTTCAATCCGGTGAAATAAGAGTGCAGTAAACCAGCTAACTTTTTGGGAATCTGCGAAAATCGGCGTAATCTGCGGATAGGCTTTAGTCGTAAGCTAGCGCGCTAACCGCATCGAGGTTTGAGGCACGCAAAGCAGGATATAGCGACCCAACCGCCCCTCCAACTAATCCAATACTTGCCGCTGTCAAAGCCCAACCCCAACTGTATTCGAAGAAGAGTCCGTAGACTCGATGAATCAGATAGCCGGCCGCGAACGACATGATAAAGCCGACAACTAATCCGACGACGCTAATCAACAATGCTTCCGACTCGATGATGTAGACGATGTAACGTCGCGACGCCCCGAGGGCTTTCAAGATTCCGATTTCGCGAGTGCGTTCAGTGATCGTGGTGTACATCGCCAGCATCACTACCAACGCACTCACCACTGCAGCCAGACCAACAAGCACTCGCAGGAATATCCCCAGGTAGGGAATGCTTTTTTCCAGGCTGGTGAAGATGTCCCTGGTGAACTGAATCTTGTTGCCTGGCAACGCCGCGTCAATCCTCTTTGCTACTTCGACCTGGTCTTCGGGATTACGAACTTTCACCAGGATGTAAGTTGCGCGTCCAGGGGACTCCAGAGCTTCCTGCATTGCGGCCAGACTCATCTTTGTCCGGGCACCAGATTCGGGAGTGTAAATACCCACGATGCGATACGGCCTCGACCCGAAGAGTTGGATCGAGTCTCCTAACCCAAGCTTGTTATTGCGCGCCTTAGTTGCGTCGATGACGATCTCGTCACTTGCCTGCGGCGACTTACCTTCCGAGAGCTGCAATTGGTTTACGCGTGCAAAAGAGTCCCACTCAACACCCTCTACCTGTTCAAAGCCAAATCCTCGATTGCCCTGAAATACATACCGGATGACCGGCAAGGCTTCTTCAACACCGTCGATTTGCTTCAGACTTTCGACATACTTGGTGCTAAGGTTTGCGCTGGAAGCCGTCAGCTGCATCGACCCCGGACGGGTAAAGATGATTTCTGCGCGCAAGTTTGAAGCGCGACGCTGCAGATCGTTGGACATCCCGCGCGCAAGTCCCGTAAAAAGCATTATCAGGCAAACGCCCAGCGCGACTCCGGCGACGCTGACAAGGGTGCGAATTGGTCGCTGCCTAATGTTGGAAACAACTAAATTATCCATGAGTGTTATAACGATAAGACATTTTGCTCGAAGCAGCCAACAACGCGGACCAGCAAAAGGGTTTCAATCTGGATTGGTCTGGATTTCAACGTTCGTGATGGTCAGAAATCTGTAACAGTTTCGAGTTAGCATCGAATACATCGTTCTTGAAAGGCTCCCTAACTTGCCGGAGACCGCAGAAACCGATCTCGTTGCCGACCATTCACTGGGCGCCGGCGCAAAGCTCGATAAGATCGTCATTATTGTGCTTGTCGTGTTCTTCGCGATTGGCCTGTATTTCCGCGTCAGCGATCTCGATGCGATCGGATTCGCGGAAGACGAAGTGAACAAGGTCGATGCAATCCGTCGGTATAGCCAGGGGGACATAACAGCCAATGGCGAGCACCCGATGCTGATGAAGGCACTGATGTTCGTCTCGGTGAAGTTGGGACGAAGCGTTGCAGCCGGAAAGGCCTTACCTGACGAAGTGCTGTTTCGTTTGCCGAACGCATTGTTTGGAGCGTTGACACTGTTGCCGTTGTTTCTGCTGACCGCAGCGTTCTTCGATCGTTGGACCGGTCTATTGGCGGCAGCATTTTGGAGCGTGGGCATAAATGCGATTACTTTCAATCGCGTCGGTAAAGAAGACACGCTGCTGGTCTTCTTCATGCTGTTTGCTTTCTACTTTTATCTGCGAGCGAAACAGACCGATTCTCGAAGTGTCAAAGTCAGAAGTCGTCATTACCTGATGAGTGGAATTTCATTTGGTCTGATGATCGCTTCGAAATATTTTCCGCATTATCTGGGTCTTAATTCGCTTTATCATCATTATGTTCGTGTGCGCCAACGAGCACCGGGCGAACCTGCGGGCAAAACCTCACTGATTTTCTACATTGCGCTGGTTGCGGCTTTTCTAGTTGCGAATCCGGCTGTCCTGATGCCATCGGTATGGGAATACTTGAACTCCTACATGGGTGAGAAACTTCTAACGCATTCGGGTTATCTGTTTGCAGACCACCTTTACAAGAACACTGTATCGAGCACCCCGTTCTGGGGTACACCCATCTATTTCTACCTTTTGTTCCTGGCGATCAAGCTGCCACTCATGCTGCTGGTAGCATTTGTTATCGGCCTTGTTGCAGCGGTAAGGAACTGGCGGCATCCGGGACATGCGTTTGTGCTCTTCATGTTTCTATTCTGGATCGTTCCGTATTCGTTGATGGGCGCGAAATGGTTACGCTACACCCTGTCGCTCATGCCGTTTATCTACATGTTTGCCGCAATCGGTGTAGTGGCTTTGCTGAGATTTGTCATTAACCGATTCAAAATTCCGGCGCGCGCAGCAGCTATTCTTGCGGGTGCTAGTGTCGTGGTTTTCATCGGATTCCCGACCTGGTCCACTTACTCAGCGGCCCCTCATTATGCTCTGTACACAAACGCCCTTGGCGCCGGCCACGTAGGATACTTTTTCCCTCATGACGAGTTTTATGATGATGGCTTGCGGGATGCTATTAAGTTCGTCTCCAACACAGCGCCTCCAGGTGCGATTCTCGCGCATGAAACTCCCGCCACTACGCGTTATTATCTCGAGCGCTTTGCTCGTCAGGACTTAAGACCCAAACCTATGTCAGCGTCGGATTTCGATCCGGCAACGATCGATGGTCCTGCTTACATCATTGTTCAGCGCGGCCGAACGTACTTTGAGAATCGCGATAAGTTGGCTTTCGTCCGCACAAAGTTTCAGAGAGTGCATGAGGTAACAGTCCGAGGAATACCTGCTGCTGAAGTTTTTGTTAACCAGCCGCCACCTATCAAGTGACCAAACTAGCGAGATCAATTCATGACCAATAGACGCACATCGAAGTCCATCGTTCTCCTGTTGGCAATTTTGTTGGCCAGCTTCCCGTTGTCAGCTCAAACGCCGGTGAAGCGTGTCCACATCACAGTGCTGGGAACAACCGACACGCACGGGAACATTTATCCAGTCGACTATTACACCAACAAGGCGGACAACCGCGGCCTGGCCAAAATTGCCACCCTCATCAAACGAGTCCGAAGTGAAAATCCGAATGTTGTGCTCATCGATTCCGGTGACACTATTCAGGGAACTCCGCTGGCCTACTATCACAACAAGAAAAACAACCAGCCACCACATCCCATGATGCTGTCGATGAATGCCATGAACTACGATTCGATGAGCGTCGGTAACCATGAATACAATTTTGGTTTGAAGGTATTAGAGAAGGCCCGGAGCGAAGCGAAGTTTCCCTGGCTTTCGGCGAACACTTACAACAAAGGAACCAGCAAGACGCATTATCAGCCGTATATCGTGAAAGTGATCGACGGGGTACGAATTGCGGTGCTGGGATTAACGACTCCAGGAATTACGACGTGGGAAAATGTGCCCAACTATGTGGGCCTCGAATTTCATGAACCGCTGCTCGAGGCAAAAAAATGGGTGCCGATCCTGCGAGGTAAGGAGCGCGCCGATGTGGTGGTAATTGCCATGCACATGGGCATCGAAGAAGACCTGCGCACCGGCGAAGTTAATCCGGGACAGGTGCCACACGAGAATCAGGCTGTGACTATTGCGAAGCAGGTGCCTGGAGTCGATCTGATCTTCATGGGCCACACACATCGTGACATTCCCGATGTAATCGTGAACGGTGTGTTGCTGACTCAGGCCAACCACTGGGGCCGTCATTTGGCGCGGGCAGATTTGTACATGCAGAAGGACAGGGGGAAGTGGCGGATCTATGCGCGCTCGGCCCGAACAATTCCCGTAGACGACAAGGTTGAAGCAGATGCGGAGGTATTGAAGCTGGTTGAACCGTATGACCGTGAAACACAAGCATGGCTTTCACGGTCGATCGGCGAGTCAGCAAAAGAATTAACTGCCACGGATGCGCGATTCAAAGACACAGCGATCCTGGATTTGATCCAGCGAGTGCAACTGGAATACGGCAAGGCTGACATATCAATGGCGGCCAGTTTCAACCCGCAGGCGCGCATTGCGAAAGGTCAAGTAACTGTTCGTGACATTGCAGGCCTTTACACCTATGAAAATACGCTTGTGGTTCTGGAAGTAACCGGCCAGCAGGTGAAGGATGCCCTGGAACACTCGGCAAAGTATTTTCTTCCGTACCAATCGGGTAAGACGCCCGCTGAGCTGATTAATGAAAAAATTCCGGCTTACAATTTTGATGTCGCGGAAGGCGTGAACTACGAGTTGAATCTGCGGAAGCCAATCGGTCAACGAATCGAGAAGCTTGAGTTTCAAGGAAAGCCTATCTCGATGACTCAGAAATTCCGTTTGGTTACGAACAATTATCGGGTCAATGGCGGTGGTGGTTATTCAATGTATAAAGGCGCTCCAGTGGTCTATCGTTCGAGTGATGAGACTCGAGAATTGATCATCGACTGGGTTGAGCGACACAAAACCATCCCAACCGAGCCGTCGAACAACTGGAAGATCGTTTATTAGTCCGTTCGGAGCGTTAGCCAGTTCGGAGCAGTAGCCCGACCGTCAGGGAGGGCGTCACCTTGCCATAAGCAAAATCTGTGGTATCTCTCCGAGACGAGGCGAGACGTCCATTCCATGGTCTTACCGCTATGGGTTGGTTATCTTCCGGGAATGGCCACCGCGTTTGACGACGAAGAATTTCCTTTAGCGTATTTCGTTAGTTACCGTTGCTATGGGACTTGGCTTCACGGCGATTCGAGAGGCTCAATGGATCGTAAGCATAATGTTTACGGGACACCCAAAATCCCCCTCAATCGGAACCTCGAAAAGTTTGAGTCCAGGCTACTCAAGCACGAGGAGAAAGCTCCGGGAGCACGGGCTCGTTGGGTTGGATGTCAAACCCTGGTCTCGTCACGGAAGCACTGTTTATCTTTGGAGTGAGGATGACGTTCGCGAGGCAATCGAGTACGTGCTGTTTGGTCAGGGTGGTGATTTGTTCAAGCGCTAGTCCGGTATACACCAGCGGATACCGTTGGAAGGCCGAGCACCCGCTTAACGCCCTCCCTGACGGTCGGGCTACTGCTCCGGAACTAACGCCCTCCCTAACGGTCGGGCGCTACTGCTCCGGAGGTCGTTGAAAAAACCGAAACGGCAACCCGGGGGCTTTGGGTTGCCGTTTGGTTTCTACATCGGCTGCGAGCGGGCGCTGGACAGCCGTTGCGTGGGGAGCTGGGCCTTGCGAGGCTGGGCTTTAGCGATACACCGCGACCACTTCTACAACCTTGTACATGCTTTCTGACATCTCGCTCTTCGAAGCGATGGTTGATAACTCGCGTTCGATAGCGCGTTCCTGCCTCGACTTCGTCAGGTGTCGACCTACTTCACCTGCACCAGTCCAGACTTCAGCCAGGAAATATTTCTTTCCATACTGGTGAAACACCAGGCGTGCTCCACGGTTGTTTCTCGGGGTAATCGGGAACGCCAGGCGGACACCTGCCGACTTGCCATCAGCGTCCTGAATCAACAACGCATTTTCCGGAGCACTCAACGACTTCACTGAGTATTCGCCGGCGCTTAACGTTTTGTCGCCGATGATGAAATCAAACGGGACATCGGTGACGACTTTTTTGGCAGACTGGGCGTTTGCCGAAACGGCTGCGGTCGTTAGCGCAATTGCCACTACGGCCATGACCATCGTGATTCCTTTTACAAGTTCCTTTTTCATGTTCTCTCCTTTTGCCTTTCGGCCTCGTCGAAGCGGCTCGACCTGAAACTCTCGTAGTAAGTCGGTTTCAGCCTATGGGCTTTACCTCTTACCTGTAGCAGCTCAACCGTTGTCAAAAACTGATCTTGGGAGCTGCCCTGGTCCATTGCCATTCGCATGCCGCAGCTCCGTAGAGTTCTAAGCCGCGAAGACGCGTCACAAAAGCGCTGCATTTGTTGAGGATCGAGAGGCTGAACCGGGATCGGTCCACAAAGGATAGATAGGTTTCGCTAGCGGTTTACTATCCGTTCAGGTTGGCGGCTCTATCTGTACGGATAGGGTTCCAACGATTTCCACGACATCTCACACGCTCCCGGGAAAATTATTGCTCCCGGTCGAGAGGACGCGTAAACTTTGGACGCGTCAATCTCCAGCTCACGAATATCCCGATGAACCCGCGACTCACAGCTATTGCCGGACGACTAAAAGGCAGTGTCTTCACGATTGAAACGTTGCCAATGGTCATAGGCCGCGAAACCGCCGCCACCCTTTGCATTGCCGACGCTTCGGTATCACGACGACATTCTCAGATCGACCAGGAAAACGAACATTTTGTAATTCATGATCTCGAGAGCCTCAACGGAACCTTCATCAATGACGTGCCGGTGAAACGCCGCACTCTTCATCACGGTGATCGACTTCGAATCGGCGACTCTCAGTTTCTCTTTCTCATGCATGAGCGCGACGAGGAGTCAAGGTCGAGCGAGGTCCATTTGGAAGATGACGAAATGCTGAGCGGCTCGACGTTGCAGGTTCGGTTCAATGACGCCCTATACCTGATGGCGCGTGACCTGAGCGCGTTGATGAAGGTGAGCACCACGATCAATGCGATTCGCGGTGTTGCTCAGTTACAGGAGACTTTGCTGGAACTCCTTTTTGAAGTCGTGCCGGCCGAGCGGGGAGCGATTCTTTTAATCGACGGCAATGATGTGGGTCCGGAAGCGCAGTTCGTGTCGGTATTTGGAATGGATCGAAGGCGCGGTCCGGATCAGAAAATCAAGGTCAGCCGAACAATAACGCGGTCAGTCCTACAAAGAGGTGAGGCGCTACTCATCAACAACACTGACCTCAAAGGATTGGAAGCTACCGAGAGTCTTGTCGGGAATCCGCCGTCTTCCGTCTTATGTGTTCCTATCATCATGCTCGATAAAACGCTGGGGGTGCTTTATCTGGACACACGAGAGCGGGATGCCGTTTTCGACAAGGACCATCTGCAGTTAGTGACGGCTATTTCCGCTATCACCGCAGTGGCGATCGAGAATGCTCGTCACATTGAATGGCTGGTCAGTGAGAATCAGCGACTCATTGCTGACTTTGGTATCGATCACAATTTGATTGGAGAGAGTGATCAGGTGCGAGAGGTCTTGCAGTTTATTTCCAAAGTGGCGCCAACGGACTCGACAGTGTTGCTCTCTGGTGAAAGCGGAACGGGTAAGGAGTTGGCAGCAAGGGCGATTCATAAAAACAGCAAGCGCGCGCAAAAACCCTTCATGGCCGTAAACTGCGCGGCGCTGGCTGAATCACTCCTTGAAAGCGAGTTATTTGGGCACGAAAAAGGTTCATTCACTGGAGCACTCGTGCAGAAGAAGGGACGGCTTGAGATTGCTGATGGGGGCACACTGTTTCTTGATGAAATCGGTGAGCTTTCGCCGTCGCTTCAGGTAAAGCTACTTCGCGTCCTGCAGGAGCGTGAGTTTGAGCGCGTTGGCAGCAATCGCACAATCAAGATCGACATCCGGCTAATCACCGCCACCAACAAAGACCTGGAAGAAGCAGTCACCGCTGGTAGTTTTCGTCAGGATCTCTATTACAGACTCAACGTCGTAACGTTGGAAATGCCCCCGCTCAGAGAGCGACAGGAAGACATCCCGTTGTTGGCTGGTTACTTCGCCGCGAAGTATGGCGAGAAGTGTAATCGTCGCATCAGCGGGATTTCGCCTGAAGCTCAAGCGCGACTTACTGCATATGATTGGCCGGGTAATGTTCGCGAATTAGAAAACGCGATCGAGCGTGCTGTGGTGCTGGGGACCACCGATCGAATTCTTCCGGAAGATTTGCCCGAAGCTGTTTTGGAGACCGAACCCTCCCCAGCGACTTCAGCGAAGTATCACGATGCCGTAACGCAAACGAAGAAACAAATAATCGTTAATGCGATGGAACAAGCGAAGGGTAACTACACGGAGGCCGCAAAGCTACTTGGTGTCCATCCAAACTATCTCCACCGCCTGATTCGCAATTTGAATTTGAAGGACCAGCTAAAGAAATAGATCGTAACTCAAATTAATACTCTGCACTTACGCGACCTTGTGTCAGATTTGCGTGGTTGCATATGATCGGATATGTTTGCGCTCTGATTTGATCCAGCTGTAATTCTTACTGAGAGAGCGATTCCCATTACATTATGTCTACTCCTCCAACCGAAAAAGAATTCTCCCAACATTTGCACACCAATTTTCACCTCGATATCGAAGGCGAGGAGCCTTTGAATCTCGAATTGATTGACGTGAAAGGCTATTTGAAAAAGGAGGATGAGCATCCCGGAATGGAGAGATTTTCGGCCATGTTCCAGGGACCGGTCCAGCCTGCGCTTGTTCAAAAGCTCTACCACCTGAAACATGATTCGATGGGAGATCTCGACATCTTCATAGTGCCGATCGCAAAGAACGCGCAGGGTGTTGTTTACGAAGCCGTGTACAATTATTTTCAAGCACCTACAAGTCCCGAATAATCGTAAGTTCCAATCCCTTCAGACACCTCCCGGAAAGTTGCTACTAACGAAAATGACTTTTGGAGTCGAATCGATGACACGAAGAGTTAACTCGCTGCTCTTGATCGGGGTGGCAGCGCTTGCCGTATTTGCAGTGATCATGTACAGCCGCCCAGAACGGGTAAGCACTGTCAAAGTTGGAGCACTTTCGCAGGCTCCCTCGCAACAGCCAAAGGTGGTGCCCACGCAGACGCCCGCGGCAGATTCAAAGTCTGAGAAAGAGCGGTGCACTTTCAAAATCAGCCAAGCGCCTGACATCTTCGGACTGAAGCTGGGTTCAACTCTGGATCAAACACTCGCTCTTTTTCCCGGCATCAAAGATGACGCTGAGATGAGTGCAGACTTGAATCGAGCGCCGCGATTGGGAATGGCACGTTTTATAGTGATGCCGGGACGGTACGGCACGAAAGCAAGATTCATTGGGGTCAGAAACATCACCGTTGGCTTCCTGGATGGTAGGCTCGTTGATTACAACATTGGCTATGAAGGTCCGGAATTTAAAAACGTGGACGAGTTTGTGGCCACGTTTTCCGACGCCAATGAATTGGCTCCTACCCTTGATTGGCAGTCACACGAGGGAATGCCAAACGCAATGAAGAATCTTAACTGTGATGGTTTTCAGATTACGCTCTTCGCGGGAGGCAAAGAGGGAAACGCAAATTACGCCCAGTTAAAAGATTTGGTCGCTGAGAAGGAATATCGAGGGCGCCAGGCCAAGGCCAGAGCGGAAGCCGAGAAGGCAGCAAAACCCTAATTACACTTTCGAGTCAGCAGCTACGCTCGTCTCTACGTTATCGGCGTTCGCTTCTTTACGCCACTCCATGTGTTTGTAAGCTCCGAGGTCTTCGATCACCACAAACCCCAGTCGTTCATAGAGCTGCTGAGCGTTGTTATTCAAAATAAATACCATATGACGTAGAACTTTCCCGGCTTGTCGCGCCTCTTCAATGAGACGCTTGACCAGGAGGGTACCTACGCCCCTGCCTTGAAACTGGCGGAAGAGCGCGATATCCATCAAGCGAATCTGTTCATCGTCTTCGCCAATCCACATCCGGCCGGCCGGCTCGTCGTCAACCAGAATAATTTCGTACCGAGCGTCAGGATATCGGGAATCGTATTCGTTGCGCTGTAGATCACACTGCCAACGAAGAAACTTCTCCTTCTGTCCATCGTCCCAAGGGACTTGATTCAATTCATCCTCTCGCGTGCTGGCATAGATTTGAAGCAGGAGGGAATCGTCAGTCTCTTTCGCGGGCCGCAAAACTAAAGTGCCGCCCTTAGGAAGCTCAAGTCGAATTTCTGGATTTGTCGCAGACTTCCTTGTATCGAGGGAGGAGCTCATTCTTGGACATTACGAAGTCGGAGAGACACTACGACGGCAATTGGAACCAATTGTCGCAAAGGATCCGTGGGATTCGTTTCGTTCGATCTTGAACCGCAGACGAGTGCTACACGTGGCTGAAGACCGCATCGTAAAGCAGCACGCCCTTTTTTGCTTCCCGACGTGTCAGGAAGAGATTGAATTCACCTAACGCATCATGGCGCAGTTTGTGAATGGACGTGTTCTGGGAAATCCGTTCGTTTGCGCTGAAGGTTATTGAAAACGAATTCGGCTGACGCGCCACCTTCGTGGCGATTTTCGTGCGTGGCGCCTTTTGGTAGGAGCTGACGTCGATGAGTTTCAAGTTAACCAATTGACCTCGCCAGTTCGGCGCCTTAAAGGTGTCGCCTAGCAGAGATTGGAAAGTCTCTTTGGTAAAACTAAATCCTTTCGGGGGATTAGCAGATTCGAAACTGCTCAGCAATTTCTCGCCAAGCGCGAGGTTGCCGCTGTTAAGGGCAATACCAGCACCGAGGGCGGTTAGCGTTCCTGTTTTAATAAAGTTGCGACGGGGTAGATGCATCGTTATCTCCTTAGGTAGAACGGGCAACGGCTGAATCGTGAATTGGCGCGCGACAGTGTATTTGAGTTTCTCCGAACTGCCAAGAAAAATATTACCTCGAAGATGCGCTTCCTTTTCGTGGGAGCATTGGCCCAGAACCCCCGAAACTTTTACGGGCTTGCCGACGCAATGGGCCACCCCAATTTCCACGCTAAAAATTATGCAAGAATTCTTGCTTGTAATTTTTTAAAAGTATGAGTAGAATCCGCGCGCTCAGAGTCAAGTATGCTGTTAGTGGCTGCGCCAGGTAAGAAATTTCCGCAGATCACACCACCAGTTTCGATGTTCTAACCAATCTTTAATTTCTCCTTCCCCCAACGGTCTAGTACCGTGGAAGGACCGATCCTCAAGCCGGTTGACAACTTCCTTAATGATCTCAATTCACCCAAGGAGTGAATCATGGCTGAACCCTTTTTAGCGGAACTACGAATTATGAGTTTTGTTCACGCGCCCAAAGGCTGGGCGCTGGCAAATGGTCAATTTCTACCGATTAACCAAAATCAACCCCTCTTTTCTTTGCTTGGAACGACGTTTGGGGGTAACGGACAAACAACCTTTGCTTTACCAGACATGCGCGCCAAAGTGGCAATTCACGTCGGCAGTGGCCACACCCTCGGCGAGACGGGTGGCCAGCAAGCACACACGCTTACCCAGGCAGAGATGCCGGCCCACATACACTTGGTGAGCGCGTCGAATACCACTGCCACTCTCGACATTCCAGCGGGAAACGTGACCGGGAACAGCAACCCAAACAACATCTATGGACCTGTTGGAAACTTGACGGCGCTTCAAGCTCAAACGGTCTCAAATGTTGGCGGGAGCCAAGCTCACTTGAACATGCAGCCCTTTCTAACGCTAAACTTTTGCATCGCGCTGCAGGGAATTTTCCCGTCGCCAAACTAAGGAGATACCATGGCACAACCATTTGTTGGAGAAATTAGGATGTTTGCGGGAAACTTCGCACCCGCTGGCTGGATGTTTTGTGACGGCGCTCTACTACCGATTTCTGAAAACGAAACACTATTTAACATAATCGGAACTACTTATGGCGGTGACGGAGAGTCGACTTTCCAGCTGCCTGATCTGCGAGGCCGGCTTCCGCTTCACCAGGGTAGCGGCTTTATTCTCGGCGAAACCGGTGGCGTGGAACAGGTGACGCTGACTATTAACCAAACCCCGGTTCACAATCACGCGTATCTTGCTACTGCTGATGCCGCGAATACGCCTAACCCGGGTGGGAATGTCATAGGTAGATCGCCGCAGGTTTTCATGTTTTTCAATGGCGCCCCGACGGTCGCCATGAACAACCAGATTGCGTCGCCCGTGGGAGGTAGTCAGCCGCACACAAACTTCCAGCCGTACGTGTGTGTTAACTACATCATCTCGCTATTTGGGCTTTACCCGTCACCGACCTAAGGAGAAATTATGGATCCATTTGTTGCTGAAATTCGCATATTTGCGTTTAACTTTGCACCTAAGGGATGGGCGTGGTGTGATGGGCAGTTGCTGCCCTTGTCGCAAAACACAGCGCTATTCTCTCTTCTCGGCACGACCTATGGCGGTGACGGAAAGTCGAACTTCGCCCTGCCAGATCTCCAGGGCAGGGCTGCGATGCATCCTGGACAAGGCCCAGGTCTGAGCCTACACGACCTCGGTGAGACGGGCGGAAGTGAAACGGTCACCCTTCTCGAATCGGAGACACCGGCCCATACCCACCAGGTAATGGCAGGCGGTAATTTCGATGTCGGTGATAGCAACGTTCCGACCGGAAACATACTGGCGAAGTCGGCCAGCGGCCATGCCTACGAGGCATCAGGAAATCTGACCCAGCTCAGCGAGGAGACGTTTTCGGTTTCGGGCGGGGATCAGCCGCACAACAACATGCAGCCGTATCTAACTTTTTATTACAACATTGCGCTACAGGGAGTCTTCCCGCCCAGAACTTAACGGGCTGTCCCTGACGCGATCCCATAGAACGGTGTCCGGGAGCATCCACTGCTCCCGGACCTCCCATCGGATAATTTCTACTGATAACCTGCACCTTCGACGCAGGTAAAAAATGAACCATCACAGGTAGCTCAGAGCTAGCGCACGTCAAACGTACCTCCTCTGCTCAACCTCCTAGTAATCCCCTGCACTGTAACGTAAACCGCAGTGCTTACACATAAGGAGTTCCTCGATGCGTCGCCATTTTTCCCAAAATCCCCTAATTAAATACGCAACACAAAGCATCGGCAAAGCGTCATTATTTTTGACGCTGTTTTCTATTTTCGCCTTAGCTGTCTTTGCAATTTCGATGTCGTCGGTCTCGGTATACTCGAGCCGCGGCGAAGGAATTCGAGCGGCCGAACCGGCAAAGGCGGCGGCCAGTAACGAGCAGAAGAAGCCTTTCGTTCTCGATGCGGCCGCGAAACGCAGCGAGTTCACCGCGCGGTTCAGGGGCGTTCCGACTCGGAAGTTAAATCACTCAAGCACCGGTCTGGTGTTCAGTCCGCTGGCGGCGGTGATTACGGCGACCAAAACGGATGCGCTTTTCGTCGACGTGAACAACGACAACATCGCGAATCCTGGCGACACCATTAAGTACACGGTGGTCATAACTAACAGTGGTACATCGGACGCGACTGGGGTGATGTTTTCCGACACTCCTGACGCCAATACCACAGTCGTTCCCGGTTCCACGACTACGACGCCGATTGCAATCGACGATTCTTATACGGCCACCGGCAACGTTCGCATCAACGTGGCGGCTCCTGGTGTGCTGGGTAACGACTCTGATGCGGATGGCAACACGTTCACTGCAAGTGCAGGAGCCACCAGCGTCAACGGCGGCAATGTGTCGATGAACGCCGACGGCAGCTTCAGTTATAACCCGGCGCCAGGCTTTGAAGGCGCCGACAGTTTCAGTTACACGATCACCGACACGCAGGGAAATACCGACAGCGGGACTGTGAGCATCACCGTCAGCGGAATGATCTGGTTCGTTGATGCAGCTGCGGCTGGCGGGGGCGACGGTCGTTTGACTTCTCCTTACAACTGCCTGGTGGGAGCTGGATGCTATTTCCCAGCAGCTCCAGATGATCCGGGTGACAACATCTTTCTTTACAGCGGCAACTACGACGGCGGCGTTACGTTAATGAATAATCAGAAGCTGATTGGGCAAGGCTCCAGCGTAGCGCTGGCGCTCGTTGCGGGCATCAGCCTCGCGCCAAACAGCGATCCGCTTCCGGCCACAGGTGGCGCGAATCCTGTTATCACGACAGTTGCAGCGGCGACCAACGGTATCAATCTCGGTTCGGGAAACCTGCTGCGCGGTTTCACGGTTGGCAATACCACTGCAGTTGACATCAATGGCTCCAGCGGTGGCAGTCTGACGGTTCGCGAGGTCCTCGTGAACGGTACCGGCCGGGCGCTAAACCTTTCCGCATACGCACTCGATGCTGACTTCGGACAGATCGAGTCGACAAGTGGTACAGGCGTTGGGGTCACTCTGGCGAACGTGAGCGGCAGTTTAACCAGCGGCTCAACGACCATTCAGAATTCAACTGGCATCGGAATCTCGGTTAGTGGTTTGGGCACCGGGGCCACTGGAGTTGATTTTGCGAACACGATCGTCACCGGATCGACCGGTACCGGCGTTAACCTGACCAACAACACCGGCAACATTACGTTTGCCGATTTGGACATCGCGCCCGTTAACAATCAACGAGCGCTGAATGTCACAAATTCGGTCGCGGTTGTAAGTCCCGGCACAATTAAGAGCACTAGCGGCTCAATTACGACCGTAAACACCACCACTACCGGACCCGGCGCAATCAACATCGTGGGCGCGACAGCAGCTTTGCGAACGCCGATTGACATAACGCTGGACAGTGTCAACGCAGCCAACACGGCTAGCGCTCCATTCGTAATTAACCTCGGCAATACCACTGACGGCGGATTCAAGATTCTCGGCAGCGGAACGACGTCCGGCTCCGGCGGCACCATCACCTTGGCGCAGCAAGGCGCTGTTTTCCTCAACGCCGACAACATCACGCTCAAGAACATGAACTTCACCAACGCCAACACGTTGGATGGAGGTTTGACTTGCAGCAGCACAAACGTGGCCGGTTGCAGGGGCGCGATTAATCTGAACACTACGGCAAACGTTTCTCTCGACAATCTGTTTATCGACAAGAACATTGGCACTGGCGGTACCGAATACGGTCTCTTCGGCCGCCTCGTCTCAAACCTCACAATTAATAACAGCACGATTCAGAATCAGGGCGACGGCAACAACGAGGGTGCGATGAGGTTTTCAAATCTCACTGGCACCAGCGCGATTACGAACTCAGTCTTCAGGCTCTCAACGTTCAGGAATATGGACGCCCAAAACGATTCCGGGTCGCTGACGCTCAATATCACCGGCAGCACTTTCAGCGAGACGCAGTTTTCGGCCTTTGGCGCTGATGGAATCTTTTTCAGGGCCCAAACGACTGCCAATGTCACGATGAACGTCGTGAACAGCACCTTCTTAAAGAACAGGAGTGTTGGACTCGCTTTCACTTCTCAAAACACAGCAGTCGCCAACGTGAACGTCACTGGAAGCACGTTTGACCCAGTGGCTCCCGGAACAGGACGGGCCATCGAATTTGTAAGCCAAACCGGCGGCGTCTTGAATTTCAACGTTAATAGCAATCCGAAAATCTACAGCAGGGGCGGAAACGCGATTAACGTATTTGTGGTCGATACCTCTACGACCCAGGGACGTATCAACAACAACCCGGACATCCAGCTCGGTGGTCCAGCAACTGCGGGCAGCGGCGTAGTCCTGCAGGTTAACCAGAATGCAACTTTTGTCGGCGAAGTGATTGGCAACACGATTTCCAACATCGGTACGGACAAGGGCATCCATGCGATTTCACTTCTAAAACCCAGCGGCACCGGTGGCCGACTCGATGCCACCATCACTGACAACATCATTACGCTGGACGCGGGCAGCACGTCAGGCGTTGACGTTCAGGCCGGTAGCATCGCAACCGATACGAATGAGACTTGCGCAAATGTGCGCACTAACACAGTAAACAACGCGCCGCCGTTGCTCGCTTTTAAAGAACGAACAGGCGCTGCGGGATCGACAGTGTACTTGCAGGGATTCCTGGTTAATGCGACCACGACGTGGAACACGAACTTAAACACACCGCTAAACTCTGTAACGGAGACTAATGTCGGCACGCTGACCGGAGGGATTTGCAACGTTCCATCTCATCCGTCGGCAATGAACTACTCGTCGAGGCCGGTTCCAAACTACGCGAGGAATTTGCCGGCTAAGACCGACACTTCCAACGCCGTATTCGACCGTATTCGGAGGAACCTCTTCGCTTCGGTCACCGCAGTTCCAGTAGCAGCGCCGGTGAAGACGGCTAAGGCTGACAAGGCTCGCAAGGCTGCTTCGATGCACCACGTGAGCATGAAGCCAATCGTGGCGGCGCCGACAATGGTAGGCAGTGTCAATCTAAACATTGGCACGTTGCCGGCCGGCGAAAGCATGACGATTACCTTCCAGGTAACAATCAATAGCCCACTCGTTCCGCCCACCACGACCCAGGTCTCCAACCAGGGAACGGTCAGCGGCACCAACTTCAGTCCGGTGCTGACTGACGATCCCACCGTGGGCGGCACTGCTGATCCGACCGTAACGCCAGTCGTGAATCCGAACAACAATCCGGATGCAGTCGACGACGTGGCGACGGTTGCCGAAGACAGTGGTGCTAACACCATCAATGTCCTGGCCAATGACACTACTGCTCCTGACGTCGGCGAGACGTTAACGATCACTGCAGTAACGCAAGGCGCCAACGGTTCGGTTGCGATTACGGGAGGCGGGACGACGGTTAGCTACACGCCAAACGCGAATTACTGCGGACCGGATTCGTTCACCTACACGATCAGCGATGGTAATGGCGGCTCCGACACTGCCACCGTTAACATCACCGTGACCTGCGTCAATGACAATCCGGATGCGGTTGATGATAGTGCGACGGTTGCGGAAGATAGCGGTGCGAACGCGATCAACGTTCTGGCCAACGACACTGCCGCGCCTGACACCGGCGAAACCTTGACCATCACGACAGTGACTCAAGGTTCAAACGGCTCGGTTGCAATTACGGGTGGAGGCACAGGTTTAACCTACACTCCGAATGCGAATTACTGCGGGCCCGACTCGTTCACGTATACGATCAGCGACGGTAACGGTGGAACAGACACCGCTACAGTTAGCATCAGCGTCACTTGCGCTAACGACAACCCAGATGCGGTTGATGACAGTGCGACGGTTGCGGAAGACAGTGGGGCGAACGCTATTAACGTTCTCGCAAACGACACTGCCGCACCCGACACGGGTGAAACGCTAACAATCACGGCAGTGACTCAAGGTTCAAACGGCTCGGTCGCCATCACCGGCGGCGGAACCGGCTTGACCTACACTCCGAATGCGAATTACTGCGGGCCCGACTCGTTCACGTATACGATCAGCGATGGCAATGGTGGGACAGACACTGCCACCGTTAGCATCAATGTGACCTGCGTCAACGACAATCCGACTGCCAACGATGACAGTGCCACAGTCGCGGAAGACAGCGGTGCGAACGCGATTAACGTTCTCGCCAACGACACTGCAGCGCCTGACACAGGTGAAACATTAACCATCACCGCGGTGAGCCAGGGTGCAAACGGCTCCGTTGCAATTACGGGAGGCGGGACAGGCTTGACCTACACGCCGAATGCCAATTACTGCGGGCCCGACTCGTTCACCTATACGATCAGCGACGGCAACGGTGGCACGGACACTGCCACCGTTACCATCAGCGTGACCTGCGTCAACGACAATCCAACTGCCAATGACGACAGCGCAACGGTGGTAGAAGATAGCGGTGCGAACACCATCAACGTTCTGGCGAACGATACGTTCGCTCCAGACGCTGGCGAGACTCTGACAATCACGGCAGTGACGCAGGGGGCAAACGGTTCGGTGGCGATCACTGGAGGAGGCACAACGGTAAGCTACACGCCGAACGCCGACTACTGCGGACCGGATTCGTTCACCTACACCATCAGCGACGGCAATGGTGGAACAGACATTGCCACCGTTAACATCACCGTGACCTGCGTCAATGACAATCCGACTGCCAATGACGACAGTGCTACAGTGGCGGAAGACAGTGGTGCGAACACGATTACCGTTCTCGCCAACGACACTGCCGCACCTGATACTGGTGAAACTTTGACCGTCACGGCAGTGACCCAGGGAACCAACGGTTCGGTGGCAATCACACCAGGAGGCACGTCGGTTACCTACACGCCGAACGCTGACTACTGCGGACCCGACTCGTTCACCTATACGATCAGCGATGGCAACGGCGGCACAGACGCTGCCACCGTTACCATCAGCGTGACCTGCGTCAACGACAACCCGACTGCCAACGACGATAGTGCGACGGTGGTAGAAGATAGCGGTGCGAACAGCATCAACGTTCTGGCGAACGACAGTTTCGCGCCGGACGCTGGTGAGACGCTCACCGTTTCGGCTGTCACTCAAGGCGCAAACGGCTCAGTGGCGATCACCGGAGGAGGGACAGCGGTTACCTACACGCCGAATGCGAATTACTGCGGACCCGACTCGTTCACGTATACGATCAGCGACGGCAATGGTGGGACCGACACCGCCACCGTTACCATCACCGTGACTTGCGTCAACGATGCTCCGGTGGCCAATGCCGGCCCGGATCAAACGGCGAATTGTTCGGGAGTAGTTATGCTGGACGGAACGGGCACCACCGATGTCGACAATCCGAACAGCTCACTTGTGTTCGTTTGGAAAGAAGGCGCGACGATAATCGCAACGGGTGAGACGGCGATGGTTGTTCTGCCAGTAGGAGTGCACAACATCACGCTTACGGTCACCGACCCAGGTGGTTTGTCTTCAACGGACTCGGTAGTGATAACGGTCGTCGATACCGCCGGCCCGACCATCACGTTGACCAATGCGAATATCACGCTTTGGCCACCCAACCACCAATATCACACGATCAATCTCACTGACCTCGTGGCCAGCGCCAGCGATGCCTGTGATCCGACGATTGATATAAATGATGTGGTAATCGCTTCGGTAAGTAGCGACGAAGCAGAGAACGGCAATGGTGATGGCAATACCAACAACGACATCATCATCGCGGCAAACTGCAAGTCCGTTCAGCTTCGTTCAGAGCGTAGCGTCAACGGTGACGGTCGCGTCTATACGATAACTTTCAAAGCCACCGATTCGTCCGGCAACGTGACCTTGGTGACTGCGAAGGTGAGCGTACCGAAGAATCAGAATGGGACGCCGGCCGTTGATAGCGGACCAAACTACACGGTTAACGGAGTTTGTCCGTAACCTTCGGAACGGGTGTGGGTGGCGGGAGTCAACCCACACCCCGTTCATTGCGCGTACCGAATTCAGGTCGATAATCAATCATTAACCTTCTCAACTCACCAGGAGCAATCTTATGAATTCGAGTTCAGTACTTAATTACAAGAACGGCTTTAGGTTTCTCTTCGTGCTCGCAATACTTTGCACTGTGTCGGTGATTTCAATTCGCTCACACGCTGCCACGCCGCTTGCGACCGTCACGATCACTAACAACTCCAGCTGGGAAATTCGTTACCTGTATTTGTCGGCTGTTGACAACGATAACTGGAGTGGCGACCAGCTTAATGGCTCGTCGATCTCTCCGGGTGGCACACAAAACATTAACGTCTCGTGGGGCCAGTCGACGGTCAAACTTATTGCCGAGGATCAGGATGGCTGCTTTATCACCACCACGGTCGACATCTCGAGTGCGGCAAGCTGGACTATCACCAGCGGTTCCGCGCGTAATTGTGGCGGTAGCAATTGATAAGTTGAGCAGCAATCTCGCGATAGATTTGGTTCAAGGGCGGCCCGTCAGAGCTTGGTCGCCCTTTATTTTATGGACTGGCAGGATGGACTGACCGTAAAAACTCCCCCCAGTAACACACCTTTCCAAGTTCACACCACATTCGAAGCGCTACCTGGTTCACATCCGGTTCGGCCACCTAAGCCGTCAGTACTTTTACTGGGTTCCTTGCTTTGATAGCAACATGTAGCTGTGGCACGCGTTTACATTTGAAAGAGAGTCTTGTTATCTAGGTTGTGAATGTGTTAATTTTCGCTCTATTGGGGTAGCAATTGCGGAACTCGACTCCGTTCCTTTTCAGTACTGGCCTCATCGAAGACCTTGCTAAACCAAAATCGATTCGCCTGAGGCGCAGACTGCAGCACGACAGTCATTAATAAGTTTGTCTCAAGACATTATCCAATTGTCCTTGTCCCCGAAGGTCTCGCCCTGCGTTTCTGCGTCTACGTCTATCAACCTATTAGCCATTAATTCAACCTGCCTCGTCGGAATTCATCGTCCGCTTGTGTTGACATCGCGAGACGTTCTCTAGGAGAAGCCATGCACCGATCCACCTCGACCCCTAACATCAGAATCTTCATCTCTTGCTTGCTTACTTTCCTGATTCTGATGGCGCCTATCGCGTCTGTTGCAGCAGCGACCAGGCGGAGCCAACCGGCTTCTTCACGCAAAACCATTGAGACGGAAAAAGCCTCTGCGCCTGTGACGCAAAACGCGCCGGCGCCGCAGCCTCTGTCGCCGCTTGCATTCACCGTGACTGCTTCATTGACTGACGACATTCTGTTGACCGCGAAAAAGAATCCCGGCGACACGATCAACTACACAGCTACGATCACCAACACTGGCACTGTCAGTCCTGGCGACGATGCCACCGGAGTCGCATTCAACGACATCCTTGATTCCAACACCACCCTTGTCGGTGGCAGCTTGAATGCATCGCCCTTGGCTTTCAACGACAGCTTCTCAACTATTGGAAACACACTCCTTGAGGTCGGCGTGGCTGCAAGCGGTAATCCTGCGGTAATCACCGCGGGTAGCGTATTAACCAACGATACCGAGTTTCTCGGCGACACCTTCACGCTTAAGGCCCCGTTCCCGACGGCCAGCACTAACGGCGGCACCGTAACGATGAATAGCTCGGGCAATTTTTCTTATTTGCCTCCGGCTGGCTTCACCGGCAACGACACCTTTACTTATACGATTACTGACGACGGAACGAATGGAACGCCGGGGGACGCAGACGATCTTACGGGAACAGGCACGGTCACGGTTACGGTAAACGGGCCCTTGGTCTGGTATGTCAACAACAGTGCTGGAGCAGGTGACGGCCGTTCATCCAGTCCTTTCAATAGTCTTACCCCGGTTAACGGAGCAGGCGGCGCAGGCGACGCTGACGCCGCGGGTAGCATCATCTATGTGTTCACCGGCGGCGGTAACTACACCACCGGCATTCAACTTGAGGCCAATCAGTTGCTGACCGGTAACGGCGTTGCTTTAGTCGTAAATACGATAACGCTTCGCGCGGCCGGGACGCGGCCAGTGATTACGAATACGGCGGTAGGCGGCATTGGTGTGCAGCTGGCAAGCGGCAACATACTTGCCGGCTTCAATGTAGGCGATACAGGCCTCTTTGACATTGCTAACACAGCCACCACCACGGTAGGAACACTGAATATTTCAAATGTGGGTCTTAGCGGCACGGGTGGTCTGTTTCGAGCTGATTCGGGAGGAGCATTAACCGTCAACTTCGACAGCGCTGTCACCACCAGCGCGACCGGAAACGGTATTCAGTTGACCGGCACCGCAGCCAATGCTTTAAGCGGAACCTTCACCGCCGGCGTGGCCGGAAACGGCATCAGCGGCGTCACGGGTGTGGACGTTCTCATCAACGGTTCTGCCAATAGCAACACTGCTACGGTTACGATCAACAGCAATATTTCCAGTACTGCAGGCGGCGCGATCGAAATCACCGGACGCTCCGGCGCCAACCCCATCAGTTTTCCGTCCGACATTAATGTTACGGGCGGCTTCGGCATTTCTGTCCACGACAACAGCGGCTCTGGAACCATCACCTTTTCAGACGCGGGTAAAGTCCTCAGCACGGGGACCAATGCCGCTCTCTCGCTCGTCAATAACACCGGGATAATCATCAACGTTACTGGTGGCGGACTCGACATCGACACGACCACCGGCGCGGGCGTAGTTGCCACCGGCGGGGGCACAGTTACGATTCAGGGCGCGACCAACACCATCGACACTGGAGCGGCTACTGCCTTGAACGTGGCCAACACCTTCATAGGATTGGCAGGACTCACCTTCCAGCGCATCTCGTCCAACGGCGGCGGCGCCGGCAGCACCGGCATCATCCTGAATACTGTCGGCACGACGGCTGGGACTCACGGTGCCCTAACAGTCACCGGCACCGGAACCGATGCGGGCTCGGGCGGAGTGATCACGAACAAAGACCAGGGAGCTGTGATCACTTCCACTATCAATCTGTCGTTGAAGAATATGAACTTCACCACCTTCAACGGTAATGGAACCTGCAACAACGTCGATGATGCGACCTTCAATAACGCATGTCAGGGAGCAATCAACTTGAGTAGCGTTACGGGAGTGACGTTAGACCGCCTGGTTATGAGCGGCGGATCACAGATCGGCATCAATGGCCGAACCGTTACAAACATGGTGCTCAGCAATAGTTCGTTAACCGGCTTCGGCAACGCGGTGAACGAAAACGATCTCCGCTTCTTCAACCTGACCGGCACGGTTTCAATTACTAATTCGACCCTGGCGAACCCCGGTGAATTTATCGTCGATATTCGAAACAACACGGGTACGCTCAATATGACGGTCGATACCGTTACCTTTAACGATACCGACACATCTGCTTTTGGCGCCGCCGGCTTCTCGATTAGTAGCTTGTCGGCTTCAACCATAAATCTGTTGGTAGACAACAGCATCTTCACCAGAATCGTTAACGCCGCATTCCAGGCGTCGGCCAAGAATACTTCCGCCTTGAATGTGGACTTTACCGACAATACCGTTGAGCAATTAACGGCGACTACTGGTAGGGCTTTTGAAGTCGTATCGCAGAATTCGGCGACCGCAAAGTTCAACGTCAATCACAATTTAAAGCTTTATAGCAAAGGCGGAACGGCGGTTAACCTCGTAGGCTTTGGCAGCTCGACGCTTATGGGAAGGGTCAATAACAACCCGGACATTCGTTGCGGTGGAGTTGGTTCGCCAGGAACGGGCATCAGTTTTTCGCCGGAAGACAACTCGGTCGGCACTGTCGAGATTAATGGAAATACGATTTCACAGATCGGCAGCGTTACGGATGCCGGAATTAGAATATTGCCATTCGGCGATAACATCTCTCAGTTTTCCGCGACCGCGGACGCAACCATACAAAGTAATTCTATAGCCCTAATTAATAATGGAGTTTCAGGTGGCGGCTATGTCGGCGGACTGTTTGGTATTCAGGTCAATGCCGGATCGAATGCTTCGGATCTGGTGAAGACATGCGCCGCAGTTGGTGGCGCAGCGGGCCAGGGTAATGCCGTGACCGCGGCGCCTCTCGCGATTAATAACACCGACAACGTAGCGTTTCGTGTTCGTGTCGGCAGCGCCGGATCGAATCTTTACCTCTTAGGCTTCTCGGGGACTCCTGTTGCTACCTGGAATTCAAGAAATAACACTCCCACAAATTCCGTAAATGTAAGTCTGGCCGCAGGTGCGCCGGCGCCGAGCGCGCCGCCTGCTGCTGCCCCATATTTTGGGGTCTGCCGCACGCCTACAAATCCGACGGCGCTAAACATTTCTCCGCTCAGCCCGAGTCGCGATGATTACGCGAAAGCCAACAGTGTGCAGCCGAGCAACAACCAGCAGTCAGCGTTTGCCTCGATTGCTTCCGGCGTTAGCGCCAGCAACGATGCTGAGAGCGTACAAGCGAATCCAAATGCGAAGCGCCTGTCGCACCATGCGACGTTCCGCCGTGCCGTTGCTGGTGCGAAGGCGATGACCAATTCATCGATGGCGATGGCGCCACTGGCTGGTGAAACCGTTACCGTGAATGTGGGCACGCTGCCGGCGGGCAAGGTCTTGACCATCAAGTACGCCGCCTTGATCAGCACCACGCCAACCGCCAGCTCGGTGACCACTCAGGGAACCGTTACGGGTTCCAACTTTGCGGCAGTCAGTACCGACGATCCGGAACCGGCCGGTGCCAACGATCCAACCGTAACCAACATCAACCTGCCTGACTTGACTATCCTCAAGTCTCATACGGGCAACTTCCGCCAGGGTGATACCGGCAAGACCTACACGATTACCGTTAGCAACGTCGGTACGTTTGCCACCTTTGCGGGCAACACCGTTACTGTGACAGACAATTTACCCGCAGGTTTGACCGTCACCGCGCTTACCGGCACGGGCTGGACCTGCACCACAATTCCAGTCGGCGGCATAGCTGGGCCAACCACGTTGACCTGTACGCGCTCAGACTCGCTGGCCGCGCCGCCTCCGGCGTCGAGCTATCCTGATATCACGCTAACCGTTGACGTTGCCGCCAACGCCAATCCAAGTATCACTAACACCGCGTCGGTATCGGGTGGCGGCGATACCAATACCGCCAACAACAGCTCGAGCGACAGTACGACGGTTGTTCAGGTTCCTGATCTGACCATCGACAAGGCGCACATTGGCAGCTTCTTCCAGGGCCAGTCGGGTGCGCAGTACACAGTTACTGTCGGCAACGCTGGTCCAGGACCAGTGCTGGCAGGTGAAACCATCACCGTTACCGACACGTTGCCCACGGGCCTAACTCCGACCTTAGCGTCCGGTACAAACTGGTCGTGCAACATCGTGGCCCAGCTTGTTACCTGTACACGCACGGGCGCCGACACCGCCCTCGCAGCATTAGGAAACTATCCAGTCATCACGGTGACTGTTGACGTTGCCTCGAACGCGAATGTGGGGAATCCGGGCGTCACGAATTCAGCTACAGTTGCCGCGGGCGCGGGTGTTGAGTTGAACACCGCGAATAACACGGATAACGATCCGACTCAGATTGTGGCCGGTCCGGATCTATCAATCGATAAATCACACACCGGAGACTTTACCCAGGGAGAAACAGGCAAGACTTATACGATTGCCGTCAGCAACGTTGGTGGTACTGCCACTTCAGGCACTGTAACCGTTACTGAGAATCTGCCTGCCGGGCTAACAGCCACTGCGTTATCCGGCACTGGCTGGACTTGCACGGTGATTCCTGTCGGCGGTACGCCAGGACCGGCTGTGCTCACATGCACTCGCGCTGATTCACTAGCTGCCGGGGGCAGTTATCCGGACATCACTCTCACGGTCGATGTTTCACTCACTGCGCCCGCGTCGGTGAACAACGTCGCCACGGTTGCCGTCGCAGGCGACGTCAATGCGGCTAACGATTCAGACACTGACCCGACGACGATCGTCGCGCTATGTTTGACACCGCCGGCAGACATGGCCGCCTGGTGGACCGGCGACGAGACTGGTGCCGATCCTCCGCGTGACATCGCGGGTGGCAACGACGGAACCCTGAATGGCGACGCGACTTATGCCGCAGGCAAGGTTTTGAATGGGTTTACGCTCGATGGCACGGGTGACTATGTTGAGGCTCCCGACTCGAATAGCCTCGACATCACCACGGCGATCACTATCGACGCCTGGGTCAACCCGACGAATGCAAATGCCAATGGCCGTATCGTGGATAAGATCACGCCAGGAAACACCGACGGCTATCTGTTCGATATGATGAACGGCAACCTCCGGTTCATCTCTGGCACCGCTAACGTCCAAACTGCGCAGGTGATTCCTCAAGGAGTATTCACCCACGTGGCGGTGACCTACGACGGGACAAACGTTGTCTTCTATATAGACGGCGTTGCAGTCAACACCACGGGTGCAACCGGAGCCATCCCAGTTAATGCTTTGCCGCTCAGAATCGGCGCCGATCAGGCCGGCAATTTTGGGTTCGCTGGTTTGATTGACGAAGTTGAGATCTTCAGCCGCGCGCTTGCAGCTGGCGAGATCAACGATATCTTTACCGCCGGTACAGGCGGGAAGTGCAAGCCAGCAGATCTGACGATCACGAAGACTCACACAGATCCGTTCGTACAGGGTAGCTCTGGCAACACCTACACCATCACGGTGCATAACGATGGACCCGGAGCAACCACGGGGACGGTAACAGTGGTTGACACGGTACCCGCGGGACTGACGCCAACGTCTCCCAATGGAGCGCACAACGGTTGGAACTGTTCGATCGTGGCGCAAACAGTAACCTGTGACCGCAGCGACGTCCTCGCTTCCGGCGCAGATTATCCAACCATCACGCTTACAGTAACGGCAGGCGCGAACACGGCAAGCGTAATTAACAACGTCACCGTTTCTGGCGGCGGGGAGTTGGACGCATCAGATAGTTTTGCGAACGACACAACCAATCTGACGCCGTCGTCTGACCTTTTGTCTGTGAAACTCGATTCGATAGATCCGGTTACCGCCGGCGCGAACATCACCTATGACATAACGGTTACCAACAATGGTCCAAGCGATGCGCAGTCAGTGACACTGACTGACGCAGTTCCGGCGAACACTACTTTCGTCTCGGCGGTCCACAACACGGGTCCCGTTTTCTCGTGTGTAAACCCCGCGGTCGGTGGGACTGGCAACGTCGTCTGCTCAATAGCGACGATGCCGGCTGGAACTTCATCGACGTTTACGATGGTCGTAAACGTTAACGCCGCCACTGCGGAAGGCACCACGATCACGAACAACGCCGTGGCAGCAACCACGACTAACGATCCTTTCCCACTAAACAACACGGGCACTGCGACGACCTCGGTGATCCAGTCAGACATCGAGATTACGTCCAAGACTGATACGCCAGATCCGGTCGAGGCGGGCAGCAACATCACCTACACGGTGAACTTCAAGAACAATTCGGCGGTTAACACGGCGAGTAATGTGACGGTGACTGATGCCGTACCGACGGGAACTACATTCGTCTCCGCAGCCGCTCCGGCTGGCTGGAGTCCCGTAACACCGGCAGTCGGTGGGACCGGCAACATCGTCTTCTCCAAGGCGCTGGTAGGGGGCGCTGAGACTGCTGTATTTACGATTGTGGTTAAGGTTGACAATAGTGTGACCTCGGGCACGATCGTGACGAACACGGCTACGGCTGCGACCTCGTCACTTGATAACGTCAGCGCAAACAACTCAGCCAGCACTACGACCACCGTGGTGGTAAATGCGGATCTGGCGGTTACGTCCAAGACGGATACTCCTGATCCAGTCATTGCCAGCCAGAACATCACCTATGCGATCAACTTCCAAAACAATGGACCAAGCGATGCGCAGGGTGTGACCATTACGGACGCGGTGCC
>DATEPB010000036.1:0-14041 GCA_035273425.1 Pyrinomonadaceae bacterium
TGCAGTGTCGATGACATCAGCGACCTTCGACACCTACCTGTATCTGTTGAATTCGAGCGATCAAACAATCGCTCAGGATGACGATGGTGGAGACGGTACGAATTCACGAATCCCCGCGGTTTCGGGCTTCTTTACCTTGCCGGCGACGGGCACTTACAAGATCTATGCAACTTCGTTTTCCTTTGACGGCACGACTGGCAGCACAGGTTCTTACACCCTTAGCATTGCTGGCGTGACAAGCTGCAGTTACGCCTTGAGTTCCAACGGTCAAAGTTTTGGCGCGTCGGGAGGTAGCGGAACGTTTGGAATCAGTACCTCTGCCAACTGCGGGTGGTCGGCTGTCAGTAACGCAGGCTGGCTCACCACGAATTCAAGCGGCTCCAGCAGCGGAACCATCAGCTATGTGGTCGCCAGTAACGGTGGTGCGGCTCGCACGGCAACCATAACGGTCGGCGGCCAGGTCTTTACGGTGACCCAAAGTGCCGGAGGCGGCAGTTGTCCTTCGACTACCCTTTCATTAGGACAAACCCTCAACGGTACGCTTACGACATCGGATTGTATCTTCTCCGGAACTACTCGTTATGTGGATGTTTATGATTTCAACGGCAACGCGGGACAACAGATTTCCGTGACCATGAACTCGTCGACCTTTGATACATATTTATATCTACTCGACTCCGGCAACCAACTATTAGCCGAGGACGACGACGGCGGAGGTTTGCTGAATTCAAGAATTCCGGGCACTGTTGGGTTGTTTACTTTGCCCGCTACTGGGATGTTTAGGATCTATGCAACATCTTATTCCGCGAGCGGGCTCAACGGAAGCACCGGTTCGTACACAATCAATCTGACTAGCGCTTCCAGTTGCAGTTACAGTTTGAATCCCACCAGCCAGAGTTTTGGTGCTTCGAGCGGCAATGGTTCCATCACTGTCACCACTTCAACTGGCTGTAACTGGACAGCGACAAGCAACGCAAGTTGGCTTACAACCTCCAGTAGCGGCTCCGGTACCGGCACTGCGAACTATTCGGTCGCTTCCAATTCGGGCGCCGGTCGCGTGGGTACGCTAACAATCGCAGGTCTCACCTTCACCGTGAATCAAGCTGGAGTTGGAGGACTTCAACTGAGCTCTGCGATTTACAACATTAGCGAAGGTGCCGGCAGTGTACAGGTAGCCGTCACGCGTCCCGATACAGCAGGCGCTGCGACTGTGGACTACGCAACTAGTGATACCGCTGCCTTGACTGAATGTAACCTAGTGAATGGTGTCGGTTCGTCGCGATGCGATTACGCCACTACCATCGGCACTCTACGTTTTGCGGCGGGGGAAGCATCCAAATCGATCTTCATTCCCGTCGTTGATGACGGTTACGCCGAAGGCAATGAAGGCTTCAGTATCACCTTGAGCAATCCGACGGGCGTAATGTTAGGGTCGCCGACGACAGCCTTGGTAACGATCAACGACAATGAGACCGCCAACGTTGCGAATCCGATCACTGGCAATGACTTCTTTATTCGGCAGCAGTACATCGACTTCCTTGGTCGGGAACCCGATCCAGGCGGTCTGGCTGGTTGGCGCAATGTCCTGGTGAACTGCGGGATTACAGTCGCCCCGCCATGCGATCGGATTGAAGTGTCGGCAGGGTTCTTCCGTTCGGAAGAGTTTCAATCGCGCGGCTACTTCATCTACCGCTTCTTCTCAGCCCTGGGACGAATACCAGTGTCAGAAGAGTTCTATCCTGACTTTGCAAAGGTGAGTGGGTTCTTAACAACTGATCAGTTGGAAGCCAACAAAGCAGCTTACGTGAATGAAGTGATGGCGCGTGCAGACTTCCAAACGAAGTACGGTTCAACACTGAGCAATCCGACTGCATACGTTGAAGCGTTGCTGCAGACAGTTGGATTGCCGTCGCACCCATCGAAGCAAAGCTGGATCAATACATTGAATGCGAGTAACACGACGACTACGCGCGGGCAGGTGTTGAGGCAGTTGGTTGAAAGTGCTCAGGTCTTTAACAAGTACTACAACGAAGCGTTTGTGATCATGCAGTACTTCGGTTACCTACGCCGCACTGCCGACGCTTCGTATCTAAGCTGGATCAATACGATGAACCAAACCAGCGGCGATTACCGCATCATGATCAACGGCTTCATGAACTCCGCTGAGTATCGTCGAAGATTTGGACCATAAGAGGCGTTCAGAGTACAACCTTTAGGTTGCGTCTTCGACAGCCAGCTGCCTCGTGATGAAGCGTGCGGCTCCGCCGCTGCACAGTGCGGAAAGGCTCTGCCTTTCCGATCAGGTCCAATAATCTTCCCAGGCTCAGCCTCGGAAATCTTGCAAGCATCACCGGAAAGGCGGGAGCCTTTCCGCACGGTGCGGCGGCAGAGCCGCTAATTCATGGCTTAGCAGCGCTAGTTCGCAGATTCCCCTGCTTTAGAGCCCACTCTGGCCTTTCCATCGTGCGCGAATAAGTTTACGATTACCTCATTGCCCCGTTAGTACCGCTCTCACTCCTTGTGCCAACAACATTGTGGGTTTCATGAGCACGAATTGTGTTCAATTCGACGTTTCATGAAGCAATAGGGTTAACAAAGGAAACTGGCATGCGAACTATTCCGGGGCTTTCGCGATTCACCGCAGTCGCATTGAGCTCACTATTGCTCTCGTCTCAACCAGCAATTCTGGGCAGATCGTCCGCCAGCTCAGTACCTGGCCCAATCAACCTACAGGCTCGTTCAAACAAAACCGCGGCCACCTCAAAAACCGAAACTCGCATTCAAAAAGACTACGGCAAGCTTCCCCTCGCGTTTGAGGTAAACGCCGGGCAAACAGATAGCAGGGTGAAGTTCGTCGCGCGCGGAGCCGGTTATTCAATATTTCTAACCGGCGATGAAGCGGTACTTCGCCTGCGAAAAAGACAGCTTGAGCTCGCGAAGACGCAGCCCATTTCTTCAAACGTGCTGCGAATGAAATTGATCGGCGCTAGTGCTGCTCCGGTTGTGTCTGGTGAAGACGTTCAGGAAGGAAAGTCGAACTATTTTGTCGGCAAGGATTCCACTCGCTGGCAAGCGAATGTGCCCAACTACAGCCGCGTGCGTTATGCGAATGTCTATCGAGGTGTGGACCAAATTTTTTATGGCAATCAGGGACAGCTCGAATACGATTTTGTGATCGCACCGGAAGCTGACTACAAACAGATTCGGATGAAGTTTGCTGGCGCTAAGCGGGTTCGGATCGATCAAACAACCGGAGAAGTCGTGCTGCAGTTTCGTGATGGAAGCGAAGCGCGTCAACCTGAGCCTTACTCTTATCAGATGAGCAGCGGGCTACGAACTAAGGTCGCTGTGAAGTACGTCATAACCCGAACTGGGGAAGTTAGCTTTGTTGCTGCTGAATACGATCGAACTCAGCCGCTGATTATTGATCCAATATTGGTTTATTCGACCTACCTCGGTGGTACAGGCAGCGACACTGGTAATGACATCGCAGTGGATTCTTTTGGCAATGCTTATGTAACCGGTGAAACGGATTCGCTTAATTTCCCGACCACAAATCCGCTTCAACCAGGCAGAGACGGTGGCTTTGATGTTTTTGTAACGAAGATAAATGCGATCGGTTCAGCGCGATTCTATTCGACTTATCTCGGCGGTGGCGGCAGCGATGAAGGCAACGGCATCGCGGTGGACGCGTCGGGCAACGCTTACGTAGCGGGGTCAACCACGTCAACAGACTTCCCCACATTTTTCGCGAATCAATCCGCGAATGGCGGTGGGCGCGACGCGTTCGTATCCAAGCTCAATTCGTTCGGCTCAGGACTCTTCTATTCAACTTATCTCGGCGGCAGCGCTACAGACACTGGAAGCGCAATCGCGTTGGACTCGGCCGGCAATGCCTACGTTGTTGGTTCGACTAATTCAACGAACTATCCGACCTTTATTGCGCTTCGACCTTTCAACGCCGGCGGGTTTGACGCTTTTCTAACTAAGCTAACGGCGGCCGGTTCGGGTCGCGTATTTTCCACATATCTCGGTGGCTCCGGCGACGACAGTGGTTTCGGCGTTGCCGTCGATGCCTCCAACAATGTTTACGTTACCGGCAGCGTCGCCTCTACTAACTTTCCGACGATAAACGCAGTCCAGGTACTGTCGCAGGGCGGCATCGATGCCTTTATCACCGAAATAAATTCTGCGGGCTCCGCATTCGTCTACTCAACCTATCTTGGAGGGTTGGCTGAGGATGTAGGCAGAGGAATCGACGTGGATTCGTCTGGCAATGCTTATGTGACTGGACACACTTTCTCTTCTGATTTTCCTGCGATCAACGCCTTTCAGTTTTTGCTCCGAGGCGGGTCGGATGCATTTGTAACAAAAATGAATGCCGGAGGAGCGGGACTCGCTTACTCAACCTATCTCGGCGGCAGCGACGGCAATGATGCGGGCCAGGCGATTGCGGTGGACCAGTCGGGCAGCGCTCACGTTACCGGCTCTACACTCTCGAACAATTTTCCAACCTTCATTCCAATTCAAGCGACGCGAGGAGACTTCTTCAACAGCGACGGCTTCGTTACCAAATTGACTCCCGGGGGTGCGGCTCTGATTTATTCCACTTACCTTGGCGGTAATCATTCCGATGAAGGCCACGGTATCGCTGTAGATACCTCGAACAACGCCTACGTTACCGGTGTCACATTCGCGACCAATTTTCCCGTCGCGAATGCGATCCAGCCGCTGAACGGTTCAAGTGGCGGCATCATTTCGAATGACGCCTTTGTGACGAAAATCTTTGACAACATAACGCCACTTCCTTCGGTACAACTAAGTGCGCCGACTTATTCGATGGGTGAAGCCGCTACTACTGTGCAAATTGTGGTTAATCGTATTACCAGTTCAGGGGCTGGGACGGTTGATTACGCGACGAGCGATAACGCAGGTTCGAATGAGTGCAACGTCTTCAACGGGCTCGCTTCCTCACGATGCGATTTCACCACCAGCCGCGGAACTCTTCGGTTTGCTGCCGGTGAAAGCTCAAAGACGGTCTTCGTTTCAATCGTGAACGATTCCTATGCTGAGGGAAACGAAACTTTTAGCTTCACGCTTAGCAATCCAAGCGGCATGTCTTTGGGCACGAACACTACGGCGACTATCACGATCCAGGATAACGACGCGGTAACCGGTCCGAATCCAATCGATGGTGTTGATTTCTTCATTCGGCAGCACTATCTCGATTTCCTTGGTCGGGAGCCTGACCCACAAGGTCTGGCCGGGTGGCGGAATGTGCTGAACAACTGCGGCATTACGGTGGCGCCGCCATGCGATCGGATTGAAGTCTCTGCGGGTTTCTTCAGGAGTGAAGAGTTTCAGTCACGCGGATATTTCATCTATCGCTTCTATTCGACGTTGGGACGCATTCCAGTTTACCCGGAGTTCGTGGCAGATTTTGGCAAGGTCAGCGGATTCCTGACTACCGAGCAGTTGGAAACGAACAAAGCGGCTTTCGTAAATGAATTCATGGCACGTCCTGAATTTCAAACCAGGTACAGCTCCACCTTCAACAACCCTACTGCCTATGTCGACTCGTTGTTGGCTACGGTAGGTTTGCCGGCCCATCCATCGAGGAACACCTGGATAAACCAGCTCAACGCCAGCAACACGACGCAGACACGAGGGCAGGTGTTGAGGCAGTTAGTAGAAAGCACTCAGGTATACAACAAGTATTACAACGAGGCGTTTGTCATCATGCAGTACTTTGGTTACCTGCGCCGGACTGCCGACGCGCTCTACGTTGACTGGCTTCAGATCATGAACGCGACTGGCGGCGACTACCGCGTCATGGTCAACGGCTTCATTAACTCGGCAGAATATCGCCGCCGCTTCGGCCCATAATCAACAGGCGTACAGAGTACAACCTTTAAGGTTGCGCCTTCGAGTGACACGCCTGTCTTCGTGTAAGAAAATGCGCGGCTCTGCCGCCGCACAGTGCGGAAAGGCTTCGCCTTTCCGAGAATCCCTCTCAAATCATCCGAGGCTGAGCCTCGGAAAAAGGTCAAAAGCGTGGTCGGAAAGCCATAGGCTTTCCGCACTGTGCTGCTGCAGAGCCGCATGTTCGCGTTAATCCTTCACCGAATTTATGGATCCGTGTTTGACGAGACGGAGACGATTCGCGACCTCGCCGTGCTTCTGAAAAATCCAAACTGATTCCGTTTCATATTCCTGATAAGATTAGATCTGCACCCAGTTCCTTGGTCGGTGATCACAGAAAGAAAGACGCACTTCTATGTCAGTCTACGAATTCGGTGAATATCGCTTGGAATCCGAGGAGAAGCGGCTATATCGAAATCATGAGATCATTTCGATACCTCCAAAGGCTTTCGATATCCTGGCTACATTAGTTGAGAGTGGCGGCCATCTTTTCAGCAAAGAGGATCTATTCCATGCGGTGTGGCCCGACAGCTTCGTTGCTGACAGTAGTCTCACACAAAACATTTATGTGCTCAGGAAAGCGCTTGGCGAAGGTCCGGGTGCACCTACCTACATTGAGACCGTGCCGCGGCGGGGATACCGCTTTATCGCCGAGGTGCAACGCGTTACGGATTCGAAGTCAAATGAGATCGCACTCAGCCGAAACGGTAAGCACGACGTTGTATCAACACTGATTGGCCGCGCAACAAGTAGGGCATCTTTCCCAGCTTACACTTCAATTCTTAGAACGCATTGGCGATCACAGCTCGTTGTTTTTCTGTGCTTACTGCTGACGAGCATTTTGATTGCTTCGTACTTTTCCCGCTCGAATTCTCAGAACAATGCCAGCGTCAAATCTTTGGCGGTGCTGCCGTTCAAAGTCCTGGGTGAAGAGGCCGGAACCGATCACTACGCCGGCTTGGGAATGGCTGACTCAACAATTATCAAACTTGCCAGTCTTCAGCGATTCACCGTGCTGCCGACAAGTTCGGTTTTCAAGTACGCCAATGGTGATCATGATCCCGTCGCGGCGGGAAGGGAGTTAGGCGTCGAAGCGGTGCTGATAGGAAGTATTCAATCGAATGGGCAGCGCGTACGGGTTTCCGGTCAACTTCTGCGCGTGCGTGATGGAGCGACTCTGTGGGCGGCAAATTTCGACGAATCGTTTGCGGATATTTTTGCGGTCCAGGATTCCATCTCGCAAAGAGTCGCGTCAGCTCTGGTGGATCGACTTTCAAATCAGGACGGACAGCAATTAGCGAAGAGACCGACAGAAAACCGCGAGGCCTTTGAGGCTTACAGTCGTGGATTGTTTTTCTGGAACCAGCGCACCGAAGCCGCGACCCGGCAGGCGGTAGATTATTTTCAACAAGCGATCATGGCCGATCCAAATTTCGCGCTCGCTCATTCAATGTTAGCCGACTCTTACGCCCTCATCGGTTTCTACAGATACAAATCAATTCTTTGCGAACGCGACGCTTACACTAAAGCCGAAGCCGCGGTTACGAATGCGCTCAGCTTGAATTCAGAGATTTCAGAAGCTCACGTCGCCCTCGCGTTTATTAAGTTGTACTACCATCAGGACCCCGTGAGCGCGGAGAAGGAGTTTAAGCGGGCCATCGATCTGAATCCGGGCAACGCCTACGCTCACCAGCGTTACTCATCGTTGCTACTGGTTCAGGGCAAACTCGACCAGGCTTTGTCAGAAGTCCAGCTTGCCCATCAACTCGATCCGCTATCAACCCGAATAAGTCTTAATCTCTCGACGATTCTGTATTACCGCCGGCAATACGCAGATGCTGAAGAGGTGTGTCGAAGGGCGCTCGAGCTTTCGCCGAACGAACCGGTCCTGAATCAACAGATTGGCAATATCAAACTTACCCAGGGTAATCATTCAGAAGCTATGGCTTACTTTCGAAAGGCTCACGACGTTGGAGGTAGCGACTACGATTACCTGGAAGGCTCGGCTCACGTCTATGCAATGACCGGGCGGATCGATGAGACCCGGCGAATGATATCGGAAGTCGAAGCGTCAGCTTCGCAAACCGGTCATTTCTATCGCATCCCAGCGACCCTCGTAATGTTGTATGCGGCCGTGCGCGATATTGATAAAGCGTTGACTTTCATCGAAGACAAGAAGGATTGGGACGTATTTCGAATGCGTCCGCTGCTCGAATTTGAGCCGCTACTGGATAGTTTGCGTGAGGACGATCGCTTTAAGGAATTGGTAGCGCGACGGTTCGGCGTGGTCGGTGTCAACGATCGATTGCTTTCTTCTCATTACCGAACCGGGGACCATCGCGACCCGCTCGCATCCAACCCTAAGCCTCGCAGTTTGTATTAGATCCATACCCGACAAGCACCTCCTTGGAGTGCGCCGCCTTGTCGGCGCTTTGGCCGGTCGCGGCTTTGCGCGACCTGGTTCCCATTAGTCAACAAGCGGCGCCGAGCCGCCGCGAACAAAGGGCCGACAAGGCGGCGCACTCCAAGGAGAGGCCTTTAGCTCACCTCACTCTCTCCAAACGAAAAATTGATTGAGAAATGATGGAAAGCTCATGACTTTATCCGAACTGTCCACCTAACCTGCCTGGCGTAACTGCATCACATCCCCAGACGAGAAATTCTTTCACCGCATCAATTCGACAGCGAGCCAGAAACTAAATTGTCCCTGGTGGATCAATTCAGGTTGGAGAGATCTATCGCGTTCGGATGGGCGGGCTAAACCAAAACTTAACGGCCGACACTACACCAAGAGGAAGTCACGCATGCTAAAAGTTCGTCCTGATTGCAGTCCCCGTGCTTTTATTGCCGCAGCAGTCGTGGTGCTTTCGTTAATAGTTACTGCGAGCGGTTATACCAACCAGGAGCACTTCTTCGCTCCCAATTATTCTGCGGTGAGCCTCCAGAACTCTTACCTGATTAACAGATATCGTCTTACCCCCGACGGGATCACCCTCGAGACGACTCTCTCAGCAGCGCCCGATCCGATTGTCACGCGGCCATGCGCGGGTTGCGGCGCGGGGAGTACTGAGCGCGAGGCAGTTACAGATCTGACGATTCGTGAGACGTCTGGCATCGCCGGAACAGTCAATAGCATTGGGGTCACCTTTCGCGAGACTGGATCCAACGCGGTTATCGCCTCGGGCGAGTTCGATACCAATGCAGTGATTGTTTTGGCCGGCTCAAACCGGCTCTTAGCAAACGGGAATTTGATCGCTCAAAACATCGGAGTCCACTTTGGACAGGAACATGCTGCCAAGGTGGGAGTTCTCACTTACACAGTTCGGATCACCGATGACAGTAGCAATCAGGTCGTGCGTACTCTCGCCGTTAGAGTACGGGTTCCTCCGGAATGGCGAACTCAAGTCAGCGGCACATCGCAAGTGCTACTGGGCGTCTCTTTTACTGACATCAATAGAGGTTACGCGGTGGGCACTAGCGGGGTAATCAGAGTTACATCAAATGGCGGCCAAACATGGTCGGGTCAGGCCAGCGGCACCACAAGATTCTTAAGGGATGTCAATTTCAGCGATGCGACGCACGGCGTAATCGTGGGCGAATCAGGACTCATCTTACGGACCACTGACGGAACTAACTGGAACCAGCAAGCGAGTGGCACGACTCAACACCTGGTCCACGTGCATATGCTCAATAACAATGTAGGGTTAGCCGTCGGCCAGGGAGGAGTAATTCTCAAAACCACGGATGGCGGAAGCTCATGGACGCAGCAATCCAGCGGCACCAGCGTCGAACTGCCGGGCGTGCATTTGCTCGACACCAACACCGCAGTCGCCGTGGGCTTTGCCGGGACCTTTCTGCGCACGACTAACGGTGGGAGCTCCTGGACACAAATCAGTGTGCCGGGTTTCGGTTCTGACCTGAGGAGTGTCCACTTTTTTGGTGATACGGGTATTGCGGTGTCGATGGGTGGAGGCATTTTAAGATCAACCAATGGCGGGCAAAGTTGGACTGGGGTTTCGAGTGGAACCTCGAATAGTCTCTTTGCCGTCAGATTCAGAGATGCAAATACAGTCTATGCAGTAGGCACGGCAACAGTGCTGGTGTCGTCAAACGCAGGCAGTACCTGGGCTCCGGCGACCACCGCGCCTTTTGGTGGCGACCTTTATGGCTTGTCCTTCTCTTCGAACAAAGGTTGGGCTGTTGGACAAAATGGCTTGATCCTGAACGATGACAATCAACCCAACACGCTTCAACTAAACTCCGCGGCCACTCTCGTTGGGGAAGGGAATGGAAACGCCCAAGTCATCGTGACGCGAACCGATTCTATAAATTCCGCCACAGTTGATTACGTTACCAGCGATACTGCCGCCTTGAATGAATGCAACGTAGTAAACGGTGCCGGTTCGTCGCGATGTGACTACGCTACCAGCATCGGCACGCTTCGGTTTGAAGCTGGAGAAAGCTCTAAGACCATTTTCATTCCTATTGTCGATGATGTTTATGCGGAAGGGAACGAGACTTTTGCGATCACTTTGAGTAACCCAACCGGCACGATGTTCGGAGGGACGACCAGCGCAACGGTCACGATTCAGGACAACGATACAAGTACCGGAGCGAATCCGATCAATGGGAATGACTTCTTCATTCGGCAGCAGTACATCGACTTCCTCGGGCGCGAACCTGATCCGGGTGGTCTGGCGGGCTGGCGAAATGTGCTGGTGAACTGCGGGATCACTGTCACACCTCCTTGTGATCGGATTGAAGTGTCGGCAGGGTTCTTCCGTTCGGAAGAGTTTCAGTCGCGCGGCTACTTCATCTATCGCTTCTTCTCAGCCCTCGGGCGGATTCCGGTTTCAGAAGAGTTTTATCCTGACTTTGCGAAGGTGAGTGGTTTCTTAACCACAGAGCAGTTGGAAGCCAATAAAGCGGCTTACGTAAATGAAGTGATGGCGCGCGAGAACTTTCAGACGAGGTATGGGGCAACGCTCAATAATCCAACCGCCTATGTCGAAGCGCTTCTGCAAACGGTTGATTTGCCGGTGCACCCAGCAAAGCAGACTTGGATAAACACACTCAACTCGAGCAACACGACGCAGACGCGCGGACAGGTTTTGAGGCAACTGGTTGAGAGTGCTGAAGTCTTTAACAAGTACCACAACGAGGCGTTCGTGATCATGCAATACTTCGGCTACCTGCGTCGCACTGCTGATGCTTCGTATTTGAATTGGATCAATACGATGAACCAAACCAACGGCGACTATCGCATCATGATCAATGGCTTTATGAACTCAGCCGAATATGTTCGCCGCTTCGGACCGTGATTCAACGCGGCCAAGTGGCGTTCAGAGTACAACCTTCAGGTTGCGTCCTCCCCACCCTCAAAGGCGGCAGCAGCAAGCTAAAGCTTGTACTCTGTACACCTGTTCCCATCGATCAAAAACTATCCCCACCGGGCAACGGATTTGGTGCCTTTTGGCACTAATACTTCTGTTCGCCCCGACCGTTTTCGACCCACCGTTCCAGATCGACATTTAGTAGCTTTACTTGGGGCTCGCGCGCTCGCGCGCTCGAGTCGCGAGTTCGCAGCCCGAGTTGTGGTGGGTGAACGCTGTGTTTGGGGGTTGCGGCTCTGGCGTGTGGCGGTGTTAATTTAGATTGGTCAGTAAATAGCAGTGAAGGAGATCGCTATGAAGCGAGCAAGAAACCAGAAGGTGGGCTTAACCAGGAGGCCGCGGCGTCTGTTACTGAAGGTTGTTGTGGTCGGCGTCGTTGTCTTTGCCATCGGCGCAATTACCGTCTTGTCTCGGGTTAGGTCAGAGACGCGACGAACTGCGGCCATAGCTGATCAAACCGAGACGAAAGCCAGTGTGACTCACGCGCATACACCACTAAACACACAAGACGCCCAACCACAGGAACTCTCGCAGGAAGAAGCGGAGAAACTCGGAGCCGGACTAAGAGATTTGGTCAACCAGTCGCCTGAAGGCCTGACAGAGGTAAAGCATGCGGATGGAAGTGTTTCGTTGGATCAGCAGGGGCGTTTTCAGAGCGTGACAGTTGCCCGCATCAATAAGGATGGAAGTATCACCCAATCCTGTGTGGACAATCCGCGTGCAGCAGCGGCTTTCTTCAGGATCGATCCCAAACTCATTGACAAGAACGAAGACAGCGGCGGAACCAAACCAGCCCGAATTACTCCAGCAACTACCAGTAATTGATCTCACAGCTGACCCAAACAATGACTAAGCGATCACTAAAACTCTCTGCGTTGTTACTCGTGTTACTTTTCGGCGCGCTAACCTCCTCGTCTGTTTTCGCGGCCAACGTCGTGATTGAAAACGCTGACGCCCCGAGCTCTGGCCTCAACGATCCCACTCCGGTGTCGCCGATCGGGGGCAACACCGGCACTACGGTGGGTCAGCAGCGACTCATTGCGCTGCAGCGTGCGGCCTCTATTTGGGGCGAAACGCTGGTCAGCGGCCCAACAATTACCATCCGAGTCACCTGGACCGCACTCTCTTGCGATGCTACCCAAGGCGCACTGGCCTCGGCTGGAAATTTCGGAACTAACAGTGGTGGAGTATGGCGTGATTTCGGTGCGGTTCCCGGAACTTGGTACGGCAACGCTTTGGCCAACGCCTTGAGCGGAATTGACCGTAACGGAAGCTCACCTGAAATGCAGGTGCAGTTTAATGTGAATCTGGGTAACGGTAATTGTTTCGCTCAGGCTCATTGGTATTACGGTCTGGACACAAATCACCCAGCCGACGGTATTAATCTTGTCAGTGTCGCTCTCCACGAATTCGGACATGGTTTGGGCTTTCAAACATATACCAACTCCATTAATGGCGCTCAGTTGGCGGTTGGTGGTGGTCCAGGGTTTCCAAGTATTTACGACAGGTTCTTACTCGACAACACGACGGGTAAATTGTGGCCGGAAATGACTAACGCCGAGCGCGCAGCGTCAGCCATCAACACCACGCATCTGGTTTGGAATGGGCCAAAGGTTAAGGCTGATGTCCCGGGCTACCTGAAGAGTCCGGTGCTAAAGGTGAATTCCCCGGCGGCAATCGCGGGGAATTATGAAGTTGGTTTAGCTGAGTTTGGACCAGCGCCTTCATCACCAGGCGTCACGGGCGGCGTAGTACAGGCGCTCGATGTAGTGGAACCGGATGCCGGCTCGACTTCGACGGATGGATGCTCCGACTTCGCCAACCCGGGAGCGATCGCGGGGAAGATCGCACTGATTGATCGAGGGATTTGCACATTCGTGGTGAAAGTCACCAATGCTCAGGACGCCGGGGCCGTGGGTGTGATCATTGTCAACAACGTGGATGCCAGTACTCCTCCGGGAATGGCAGGCTCGGATTCAAGCATCACAATACCGACGGTGTCGATTACGAGAGCGAACGGCGATTCAATCAAGGCGCAGTTAGCAACAGGTGTAAACGCGTCGCTATTGCTGGATCCGTCTGTTCAAGTGGGTGCGGATTCGGCGGGACGCTTACGAATGTTTGCTCCCAATCCTTTTGTGGGAGGCTCATCAGTTTCGCACTGGGATACTGTGGCATTCCCCAACTTGTTGATGGAGCCCGAAATTAGCGTTGACCTTACCCACGGCGTGACGTTTCCATTCGATCTAACCGCATCGCTGATGTCCGACCTCGGTTGGGCGCTGAACGTAACGAACACTCTACAACTCAGCGCGAATGGTTTTAGTGTGAACGAAAATGCCGGCAACGCCCAAATAACAGTAATCAGGACTGACACGAACGGAGCGGCGACGGTGGATTATTTGACCAGCGACAGTGCCGCGCTTAACGAGTGCAACGTGATGAATGGCGCAGGCTCTTCACGGTGTGACTACGCAACGAGCATCGGCACGCTGAGGTTTGCCGCGGGTGAAGGGTCGAAGACGATTTTTGTTCCGATCGTTGACGATGGATACGCGGAAGGCAACGAGACTTTCACGGTTACGCTCAGCAATCCAACCGGAACAACTTTGGGTGCAACTACAGCCGCTACCGTCACGATCCAGGATAACGATTCGAGTAGTGGCGCGAATCCGATCGATGGTAACGACTTCTTTATTCGTCAACAGTACATCGACTTTCTCGGC
>DATEPB010000037.1:0-17620 GCA_035273425.1 Pyrinomonadaceae bacterium
ACTACATAAGCTTCGCGGGAGCGGTACTCGTCGCTGCCAGTCTCGCCAGCATTGTCTTGTTGTTCTTGATCGAGATCACGAAGGCTGCTGACAACCCTTACCTTGGAATAGTCACGTACGTCATCCTGCCGGCGTTCCTGATCCTGGGACTCGTATTAATCGTAGCCGGCATGCTGCTCGAACGGCGCCGCCGCCGTCTCCGCCCCGAATCTCAAATTACTCCATATCCAAAGATCGATTTGAACGATCCTCGTCAGCGCAGGATAGCGTTGTCACTCGTCGGCGCGTCGTTCATTTTCATTTTCATGAGCGGCTTCGGTAGCTATCGAGCTTATGAGTACAGTGAATCAGTGGAGTTCTGTGGAACAACGTGCCACGCCGTGATGAAGCCGGAACACGTAGCTTTTCAGGCCGGCTCGCACGCCAGAATTCGCTGCGTTGACTGTCACGTCGGCCATGGCGCTGAGTCGTATGCGCGTTCAAAACTCAACGGCGCGCGCCAGCTCTACTCACTCGCATTTAATAAGTATTCAAAACCGATCAATACGCCGGTGCACAACATGCGCCCTGCAAACGAAACGTGTGAACAGTGTCACTGGCCTTCGAAGTTTTATGGCTCAGAGCTCAAAACATTTAACCATTACGCTTACGACGAAAAGAATTCTTTGCGGCAGACTCGAATGCTAATCAGCATCGGCGGTGGCAATCCGGATACTGGACCAGTCGCCGGAATCCACTGGCACATGAACCTTGCCAATGAAGTTTCCTACATTGCAACGGACAGACAGCGGCAGGTAATTCCCTGGGTCCGCGTGAAGGACCGCCAAGGAAACGTAACTGAATATTACGATCGCGTTCGACCGCTGGACGCAAATCAGATCGCTACCTTAGAGAAGCGACGTATGGATTGTATTGATTGCCACAATCGTCCGGCCCACGCGTATCTCCCGCCGGATCTTGCAGTGGACCAGTCGTTTGCCGCGGGAAAGCTGGATCCTTCACTGCCGTATCTCAAACGGCAGGCGATCGAAGCCTTGAATAAACCTTACTCGACTGAGGACGAGGCAGTTAAGACCATCGCTGCGAGTTTAGATAACTTCTATCGTTCGTATTACAGCCAGGTGTATCGAGATAAAGGAGCCGCGGTTAGCGGAGCCGCCAGCGAGATCCAACGCATCTATCGGACGTATTTCTTCCCCGAGATGAAGACAAATTGGCAAACTCACCCAAACAATATCGGGCATCTCTATTCTTCAGGTTGTTTCCGTTGTCACGATGGCGAGCATGTCAGCAGTTCGGGCAAGGTAATCTCGAACGATTGTAATGTTTGTCACACCGTTTTATCTGATTCGGCGCGTCCCTCAACCGCCCTCAAGACAGTTTCGATGCAGCATCCAGTCGATCTCGGTGGATTGGCCGATCGCAAGTGCGAAACGTGTCACAAAGCTAATGAGCCCTTCAAGCATCCGGTGAACCTTGGCGACATCTCGATGTTTCAGTGTGTTGAATGTCATCCGAAAAGGAACTAAGTTTAATAAGTCGCTGTAGTAGCATCGGGCAGGCAAGCGACCGGAAAGTGAAAAACAAGCGCTGAAAGACTCAAAACAAAAAATCCTTGTCGTTGATGACGAGAAGATGATTCGCTGGTCACTTGGTGAAGCGCTCCGCGGCTGGGGTTACGAACCCATCCAGGCTGAATCTGCGAGCGCCGGATTGGCCGCATTTGAAGCGGACCAGCCGGCAGCAATTCTTTTGGACATCAATCTCCCGGACGGCTCGGGACTTGAAGTGCTGCGCCAGATTCGACATCGCCAACCGGATGCCGTCGTGATCATGATTACCGCGAACGTGCTGGTTGATGAAACCATCGCAGCCCTTCGCGGCGGCGCGTACGATTTCATCGGCAAGCCGATTAACCTTGAAGAGTTGCAGGTCGCAATTCGCAACGGCATCGAAGCTGGCCGCTTGCGCAAGGAAGTAAACCTGTTTCGTCGCGAGCGCGCTCAGCAGTTTAGCTTCGATCAGATTGTGGGAGAATCGCCGGCGATGCGCGAGATGTTAGCCCTGGCGCACAAGGTTGCCGAGAGCGAGGTTTCCTCTGTGTTGTTGCAAGGAGAGTCGGGTACCGGAAAAGATTTAGTAGTTAAAGCGATTCACTACCACTCGTCCCGTGCCGAGCATCCTTTCGTCGCCATTAACTGTGCGGCCATACCAGCCACATTGATCGAGAGCGAACTGTTTGGTTACGAGAAGGGTGCTTTCACTGATGCAAAAGCACGGAAGGAAGGACTGTTCGAACAAGCGGAGGGCGGAACGCTATTTTTGGATGAAATTGGCGAGCTGGAGCTAAGCCTCCAGGCGAAGCTCTTACGAGTGCTCGAAGAAAGTTCATTTCGCCGCGTCGGCGGTCTTAAAGACCTGCCCCTGGACGTTCGCGTCATTGCGGCGTCGAATCGTGATCTCAAGTCAGAAGGTGAGGCTGGCCGCTTTCGGCCCGATCTTTTCTATCGGCTCTCGGTGATTCAAATTGATATTCCACCGTTGCGCGAACGAGGTGACGACGTGCGCTTGCTGGCGGAGCACTACATGTCAACGTTCAGAAAGCGTCTGCGGAAGAATATTGATCGCATCTCGCCGGAAGCGCTCTCCGCCTTCGCCAGTTACGAGTGGCCGGGAAATGTTCGCGAACTGCGTAACGTCATCGAGCGCGCAATGATCCTCGAAGATGGTGACGAGATCACGGCCAAGTATCTGCCACGCGGACTGGCGGTCGAATCGCGCACGGGAAGTGCGACTTTTCCCTCGGATCAAATGCGGTTACCGGCTGATGGCGTGTCGCTCGAGGATGTTGAGATGTCTTTGGTCCGTCAAGCGCTAGAGCGGAGTAATGGAAATCAGACGAAAGCCGCCGAGCTTTTGAACATTTCCCGCGACCAACTTCGCTATCGTATGAAGAAGCTGGAAGAAGTCGGTGCCGCCGCGTCCAACGCCTAGCGTCCACTGACCCTCGGGAAAATCCTGAGTTCATAATCACCTTTGAAAGAACTCAAACAACTCGATGTTACCGATAGCGTCAGGCTTGAGCGTTCGCTCAAAGAACTCGCTGACATTAAGTTTGCGTTGGATCAATCCACGATTGTCGCGATTACTGACCAGACGGGAATCATCAACTACGTCAATGATGAATTTTGTCGTATCTCGAAATACTCACGTGAAGAGTTGATAGGTCAGGACCACCGCATTATCAATTCCGGTTATCACCCGAAGGACTTCATACGCGACTTGTGGACGACAATCGCATCCGGCCAGGTTTGGAAGGGTGAGCTTCGCAATCGTGCCAGCGATGGAAGTATTTACTGGGTCGATACGACCATCGTTCCGTTTCTCAATTCGGACGGCAAACCCTACCAGTACGTCGCCATCAGACACGACATCACCCAACGCAAGTTGGGCGAAGAGCAAATCCTTCAGCAGGCCGCCGAACTGCAACGCGCAGCACAACTATCTTTCGTGGGTGAACTTGCCGCCGGCCTCGCGCATGAAATCAAGAATCCACTGGCGGGCATTCAAGGGGTAGTAGACATCCTTATTCGCCGCCGCGATAAGAATGATCCGGAACGCGAAGCTCTGGAAGGAGTCCGTCATGAGGTTGAAAGGATCGACAGTACCGTTCGAGCGCTGTTGGATCGCGCGCGTCCGCGATTGCTCTCGGTGCGAATAAGCTCACTCTCGGACATTGTGGTGCGCGCAATCAATTTGGCCCGGGCGCAGTTGGCAAATACCGCTACCGGCGACCGAAGCGTCAGCATCGAATTTCAGCCCCCTGCAGATCCGATAACTATCGCCGTTGATCCGGCCCAGATTGAAGACGCCGTACTCAATCTGATTATCAACGCCATTGAGACGGTTGGTGATGATGGCACGGTTAAGATTCAGGTCACGCGATCTGGTAATGAGCGCTCCGACGAATTTGAAGACGAAGCGATAGTCGAAGTCTCGGACAATGGACGCGGCATTAGTGAAGAGGATCTCGCCCGCATTTTTAATCCATTCTTTACCACGAGGGCTGGAGGAACCGGGCTTGGCCTCCCCGCCGTACGTCGTATCGCGCGCGCGCATGGGGGCCGGGTGGAAGTGAATTCTACTGTGGGTGAAGGGTCGACTTTTTCGCTTCACCTACCACTAACGCCGTGAGTTTTGTCAGAACCGCCTGCGGTAGCGGGCGGTTGATCTAACCCTCTGGAACTCGTGTCGGAAGTTCAACCACCCGCTACCACAGGTGGTTCTGACCGTCTGTAACCCTGACGATAGGCCAGTGATAAACCGCGTCGGCCACTCCCCGGTTTCAAGGTTATCTTGATCCTATGCCAGGTCCTGTTTGATTCGACGCCGGCCGGGTAGAAGCCGATCGTGTATTGCTGGCGAAGTTCCGTAGCTAGCTGCGTGCAAATCCCGACAAGTTCGGGTTCGTTTTCTGTCTCGGGATAATAGGCCGTACCTCCGCTTATGCGTGCCATTTCAGAAAGCACCGCATGCCCAACTGAAGTTTCAGCATTTGCCTGAAAGGCGCGCCCTTTCGTTTGACGGGTGATGTCCTCGAAAATCCATCGTCCATAACCGGCGGTCCGATCCATCGCCGCATTATCCATGGCGACTGCGTAAATCTGCACATCAAACTCGCGCAAGCGATTGCGCAACGCCTTATAACTCGTAGTGCTCTGATCATCGCTGCCGTCTGAAATAATCAGCAGTGCCTTTTTCAGATTTCGTTGCTTGCGCAACCGGTCCGCAGCGGTGTAAATCGCATCGTGGAGAGACGACGCTCCGCCTGGCCTGATGGCAGCGAGGTGGTTGAGTACCTGCTCCTCAGTGGGGACGAAACCAGTCGTCACACTACCCTGTGCGCCAAAACCCAGGAAAAAGAAATCGTCTCCATCCCCCAGGTTTCTCGTGAACTGCCGCAAGGCGGCCAGCAACGCGGATCTCCTATCGAATGGGCGGGGATGGATCTCGTAAACGATCCCGAGCGAAACTGGCGCGGGATCGCTTGAGAAGTGTGCGATCTGCTGTTTCACTTTCTCGTCAAACAATTCGAAATCGTCGCTCGTCAGTCCGCGAACGTAGCGTCCACTCTTGTCGGTAACGATAACGTTGACACTCACAAAGTTCGTGCGGCTGACGATTCTTTGATCCTGAGCAGTTGTCGTAGACGCCAGCAGCAACGCTAGCAACAGCACCCGCGTTAACAGTTGTAGCCTTCTCATTGTTCACCTTCCGTTTCTCAAAGAAAGCTTAATAAGAACTGCAACGGTTGTGCCGGTAGATGCTTCTCGGAATTGGGCTTAGTTTGACATCCCGGCTGCGCAAAGTTGCGCATGGCATGCGAGAAAGCTCGCACGCGCGCTTGGATTCCGCAGATTGCATCCGCCAAACAACCGCGTTCAAGTTGGCACAATCGTTGCCACCGAATCGATCAACGCGCGTGTTGGGAATCGACCGAATTAACGCCGGGCGGGGGTGAGACTCATGAGAATACGAAGCAAGAAAGGCTCCATCCGTGGAACACGAACATTCGATTGCCGCCATTCAAGAGCGTTTGGCGGCTGGGCCGAACCATAACTATCTGCGCGATTGGATCTACGGAGGCATCGACGGTTCGGTAACCACTTTCGCGGTGGTAAGCGGAGTCGTGGGCGCCCGGCTGTCAGCCGTCGTCATTCTGATAATTGGGTTCGCGAATCTTTTCGCGGACGGTTTCTCCATGGCGGCGAGCAATTTTCTGGGCACGAAAGCCGAGCACGACGACATGCGCCGGCTCGAAGCGATCGAACACCGGCACATCGAACTAGCGCCCGAGGGCGAGCGGGAAGAAGTGCGTCAGATCTTTGCGCAGAAGGGTTTCTCAGGCGTTGACTTGGATCGCGTTGTAGAACTGATCACTTCCGATCGGCAGCGCTGGATTCGGACAATGCTCTCAGAAGAATACGGTTTGCCGCTTGAGGCCCGCTCGCCTTGGCTGGCCGCGCTCTCTACGTTCAGCGCTTTCTTGGCTTGTGGACTTGTACCTCTGATTCCTTTCTTGTTCGGATTTAACGATCCGCTGACTTTCTCAATCGTGATGACCGGCGGCGTCTTCTTTGCAATCGGTTCGGTTAAGAGCTGTTGGGCTACGGTGTCGTGGTGGCGATCCGGGCTGTCAACGCTCGCGATTGGTTCAATTGCCGCGGGTCTCGCTTATGCGGCCGGAGTCGTTCTAAAGAATCTTGCCCAATGACTCGGACCGTAGAATCCATCTCAGCAAGACCGGACCTCCGGCCGTTGCTTGCGGGCGGCATAATCGCCGCTTGCCTTATTTCATCTTTAGTTTGGATTAGAGAACCAGTGTTGCAACGAGCGATCATCGTAGCCGGTATCTATCTCACTCTCTCGCTAACCGAGGTTGTTCCGCCGTATGTGCCGACGTTGGTGCTCTGGGCGTTAACTCCGCTGCTCCTCTTTGGCTTTGGCGATCAGTTTCAATTAACTCGGGTGCTCGGTTGGTCGGCCAATCCAGTTCTCGCGCTGTTTCTGGGCGGATTCGCCCTCAGTGTTGCGGCTAGCCGGTATGGAATCGATCGCCTTATTGCTCGTTTGGCGGTTCACCTATCGCGAGGGTCGAAGCTGCTTCTATTAGTTCTTACGATGGCGGCTACGGCTGCGCTCTCAATGTGGATGTCTAATATTGCAGCGGCAGCGATGATGATTGCCGCACTCTCTCCGCTTTTTGCCGAAGTTTCTAAAAGTAATCGCTTTCGACGCGCGCTGCTGATGGGAATTGCTATTGGCGCAAATTTCGGCGGCATGGCAACGCCAATCGGGACAGGGCCAAATGCGATCGCCATTGCCGCTATCTCGTCCACCAGAGTAATCACGTTTACCGGCTGGATGATCTTCGCCTTGCCGTTGACCTTAGGGCTGCTCCTGGCTGGTCTGTTGCTTCTCATTTTTCGCTTTCGAGTTCGCGGCCCGATCCATGATCTGCCAGAGATTCCGTTGAGAGCGCCAAACCTTCGCGCGCGGCTGGTGATGCTGATGTTCTTCTTAACAGTCGCAGCCTGGCTCACCGAACCTTTCCACAGAGTTCCTTCTGCAATTGTCGCGCTCATCACCACCGCCGTTCTCTTTGGTTCGGGCCTGTTGCGGCGCGACGATCTGTCACGAATTGACTGGTCAACGCTGCTACTGATCGCCGGGGGTATTGGCTTGGGCAATTTGCTGGAGAAGTCCGGCGTGGTTAGAGCGGCGGCAGCCTCAATGCCGTGGCAGGACGTCCCTCATGTTGCGCGGCTGTTCACTCTTTGTTTCGCAAGTGCGCTATTTTCGGCTCTGATGAGCAACACGGCTTCCGTCACAATGCTGATTCCACTCGCAGCCGGAATCGATCCTGCTCCTTCAACAGCGATTCTAATTGCAATCGCCGCGTCGTTGGGAATCCCGTTTGCTATTAGCACGCCGCCGAACGCCATGGTTTACGGAGAAGGCGGGGTTACCTTTTCGGACTTAGCCGTCTCTGGACTTGTACTCATGATTCTGGGTTGCGTGTTGGTCAGCCTAACCGGACCGTTTGTGCTGAACCTGGTTGGTATTCCCTAGCTAGCCGAACTACAAATTGCCTGCGCGGTTTTTCCCACCGCCAGCGAAACTTTCCACACGCCAGCACTGGGAAGACTCAAACGCTCCCAATTCACTCAAGTACTGCCCGGAATATCGGTTGCATTCCAGACAGGGGCTTTTAAAGCAATCATCAAATCAAGGTCTGGAGGAAGAATTAAAATGAACACCGTTGTCGGAACTCTCTCTACCGGAGATGCGGCTCGCTCGAGCGGCAGTATCTGGTATCAACTTCATTCAGAAAGAGAAGAGATCTGTGAAGCGCTGATTCGCGAGCCTTGGCCCTCGCATGGGTTTCGAGCCGTTGTCGGCGACACGGGTGAGGCTAAGAGATTAAAGCAGCGTCTGCGGTTAGTAGATGATGCCCTCGACCGGCTGATGGCAGGTTCATTTGGAAAGTGCACTAAGTGCGGGAAAGAAGTTGAGGATGCGAGACTTGATTCTGATCCGGCCATAGCGTTCTGCCATCAATGCGGGGAACGCATGCCGACTGAACACTAGACTGGTGGTGTATGAACATGATGAAGATACTAATCGCCTACGACGGCTCTGACTGTGCGAAGGCCGCCCTTGCTGATCTAAGAAACGCGGGCCTGCCTGCGAAAGCCGAAGCCCTGGTTTTGTCTGTTGCCGACGTTTTCGTGCCGCCGCCATTCGATGAAGAACTCGATAACACGTTCCCGATGTACGTGCCGGAAGGTGTCAAACTCGCCCACGAGCGCGCCGAGCGCAAACTAGAGCAGTCGCAGGCAATGGCCAAAGAGGCCAGTGAACAAGTCAAAGAAACCTTTCCCGATTGGCAGGTCAGCTACGAGGCGCAGGCCCAGTCGCCCGCGTGGGCTTTAATAAGCAAGGCCGAGGATTGGAAGGCGGATCTAGTCGTCATGGGCGCGCAGGGCCATTCGGTTTTGGGCGGAAGACTGATTCTTGGCAGTGTTTCACAGCGGGTTCTTTACGATGCAACCTGTTCTGTCCGCATCGCGCGGTCCACGCAGCGGCACATCGATTCTCCACTAAGGCTCCTTATAGGCGTAGATAGTTCTTCTAACTCATGCACCGCGGTGGAAGCTGTTTACCACAGACAGTGGCCCGCCGGAACTGAAGTGCGACTCCTGACCATCGTCGATTCCGTAATGGCTGTGCCGACCGGCCCGAACCAGCCGGCAGAGATGCGATGGATTGGGGTTGCCGACGAAAACAACTGGGACCAGGTGCGGAGCATTTTTCAGCCTTCGGTCGACAAACTGCGCTCGGTGGGGCTCGATGCGGCCGTCATGATCCGAAGAGGTAATCCCAAGGATGAAATTGTTGAAGAGGCTGAAAGCTGGGGTGCGCACTGTGTGTTTGTCGGCGCGAAAGGAATGCGAGGAATAGACCGTCTTCTGCTGGGCAGCGTTTCCTCGGCAGTTTCAGCCCGCGCGCATTGTTCTGTCGAAGTTATTAGGGAATCGTCTGGCGCGCGGATTGAAGTTCTGGGTGGCTACCGAATGACGGAAGGCGTGTGAGAGCGACGCTAAGCGAGCCCGCTTGAATGGTGATCGTGACGACTGAGACCGAGCGATGCGAAATGTCCGACTACACGCTGGCCCAGAGAGCTGGAACCGGCGACATGCAGGCGGTTGAGCAACTCTATCTGAGGCACAATCGTAACGTGTACTCGATTTGTTTGCGCATGACCACAAACGTTGCCGACTCAGAGGACCTTGCACAGGAAGTCTTCATTCAGGTGCTTCGTTATGTCCGGGGGGTTCGAGGCGACTCAGCATTCAAGGCCTGGTTAAGCCGACTCACAGTCAACCACGTGCTGATGCACTTTCGTCGTCGTAGCTCGCGACCAGAGCAATTAAGCGATGAAGAGATTTCGGATCGCGCGCTCGGAGACACAGAGCCATTTCGAGCGATGACCATTTTGAACCGCATTGCGCTTCAAAGAGCAATCGCCCAACTTCCACCAGGCTACCGCGACAGCTTAATCTCTTTCATGTTTGCGGCCATGACCACGATGAAATCGCCCTCTTGCTAGGACACTCACACGGGACGTCCAAGTCTCAATTATTCAAGGCCCGCCGGAGGCTGCGCGCACTGCTTCAGACACCGGCTCACTAGAGGATTGTCATGGAAAAAATGAGAGCCAATGTATTTCACGGCGCGAATGACATTCGCGTAGAAGAAGTCGAACGGCCGCGCGCGAGCGTCGGCGACGCAGTGATTCGCGTAACTCTCACCACCATTTGCGGAACTGATCTACATATCTTGCGTGGCGAGTACCCCGTTAAGCCTGGGTTGATCATCGGTCATGAGCCGGTTGGCGTCATTGAAGAACTCGGAGCCGGGGTAACCGGATACTCCGTCGAGGATCGAGTACTAGTGGGCGCAATAACTCCTTGCGGTCAATGCCGAGCTTGTCTCTCGAATCAACTCTCTCAGTGTGGTCACGGCGAAGGCTACGAAGCCACTGGCGGATGGCGCTTCGGCAATACGATCAATGGAGCCCAAGCAGAATACCTTCTTGTGCCAAATGCGCAGGCGAACCTTGCCAGGATTCCTGATGAGTTGTCAGACGAGCAAGTGGTTCTGCTGGCCGACATCGCATCGACTGGGTTCAGCGGAGCGGAATCCGGCAACGTCCGCATCGGAGATTCCGTGGTTGTTTTTGCGCAAGGCCCAATCGGTTTGTGCGCGACTGCCGGCGCGAAGCTAATGGGAGCAACTTTAATCATCGGTATCGACGGCGACGACAATCGCCTGTCGATGGCAAAGCGAATGGGCGCCGACGTGGTGCTCGATTATCGAAACGTGGATGTCGTCGCTGAAGTGGAACGGTTAACCGGCGGCGGAGCTGATGTAGCAATTGAAGCGCTGGGCACTCAGCAGACCTTCGAAAGCGCACTTCGCAGCTTGCGGCCTGGCGGCACGCTTTCGAGCCTCGGCGTATATTCCGGCAAGTTGCAGATGCCCTACGATGCCTTTGCCGCAGGCCTCGGGGATCACCGCATAGTCACGACACTCTGTCCGGGTGGCAAAGAACGCATGCGCCGGCTGATGGAAGTCGTAAGAAGCGGCCGCGTGGATCTTACGCCGCTACTGACCCACACCTTCCCACTGGAGAAGATTGCGGATGCGTACGAGCTATTCGGAGAGCGACGAGATGGGGTCTTGAAGGTGGCGATCAAGCCTTAAGAAGTCAAAATGGAATCACTTCAATCTCTTTTATCGACTTAAAGTGACGCAAATTAATAGTCACGAGCGGCAGGCTCTTCGCCCAGGCGCTAGCCGCTATTAGGGCGTCAGCCAAATGGTGTCGCAGATTCGGATAACGATGGAGAAGTTCAGTGTAAGCATCTGTCACTGTCTTATCCGGATTGATCTGCCTAAGGCTTCCCAACATCAAAGATATTTGCCTACGTTCAGCGTCGCTGATTGGAGAACGTAGCAATTCCTTGCGCGTCACCCGGCTGTAATAGATCTCGATGTTGGGATTGCGAAAGAAAAGTTTTGCTTTCGGTTCGCCGCGATACCAAAGAATGAAAACACCCGTGTCCGCCAGCGCTCGGTCAATGTTGAGCCAGGCCGGGCTACTCATTAGAAGCTTCTAACTCACTCAAAAACTCTTCCGGCCTCTTCTCCCGACCGTCAGGAGTACGCATGTCTGCCTCGCGCAAGTCCGACACGTAGCCTTCAGCATCCGCAACATCTTCGCGCGCGCGCCACATGCCGAAACCAAGCTCTTCGGCCAGCAAAGCGTCCGCCAACTGCAAACGTTCGGGTGATGAAAGCTGCTTCGCCGATTCCAGGATTTCTTCGTACGAAGTCATGCGCAAAGTTTAACGTAATGAGGGTTGGAGTGAAAGAGGAGCATGACTATCATTAGGAATGATTCGTCGGCTAATCGAAACGAGCGTGAAATCATACCACCGTTAAGCCACGTCAAATCCTAAGGCGACTTCCGCAAGAATATGAATCTCGAGGGCAAACAGCTAGGCGCCTGGAAACTTCTTAAGAAACTGGGATCAGGCGCTAATGCTCAGGTGTGGAAAGCAAAACACAGTAACGGAAATCTTGCCGCAATAAAGATTCTTAGGACAATAAGAGGTACTAGTAGCCAGTTCAAGAGATTCAAGACGGAAATCGGATTCCTTCAACGAATGGGAGATAGACCAGGCCTCCTTCCAATTCTGGACTCGTCCCTCCCTGATGTTCTCACAGAAGAGACACCTGCGTGGTTCGCGATGCCTATCGCGATTCCCATCAAACAGGCGTTAGGAGAAGCTCCTACCTTGGAAAACGTTGTAGGCGCTGTCCGCGATATCGCACATGTACTTGCGGAGTTAAGCGACGAAGATGTCAAGCACCGAGACATCAAGCCGGAGAATCTGTATCGATACAAACATGCATGGGCGGTCGGAGATTTCGGACTGGTTTCGTTTCCTGATAAGGAAGCGATAACACAGGGTGGCCGCCAGCTCGGGCCCCGCTACTTTATTGCGCCGGAAATGTTAGTAAATCCTGACATAGCATCAGGTTTGCCCGCCGATGTCTACTCGTTAATCAAAACTCTCTGGGTGTTGGCAACAGGTCAACTCTTTCCTCCGCCCGGTCAACAGCGGATTGAGATTCCTGGGCATACGTTGAGTGCATATGTCGATCACAACCGAGTGAAGTTATTGGATAGACTGATCGAAACCGCAACCGCGGATGATCCCACTTCTCGCCCTTCAATGATCGAAGTAGAAAACGAGTTGACTGCTTGGCTCGAACCGCAAGCCCTATCAAACATCGACTTCGATTTTTCCCATTTGTCGAATCGAATAGCAGCCTCAGCCGTACCCCGCCGCCGACTAGCTGCCCAGAGGTATTCGTTAGAGCAAGTGCATACGGAATTCATAGACTCAATGATGCATAGGATGCTTCCGCTAACTGAGCAAATCGCCGAGATATTAGGTATAGGCGCATTAGGTTTTCATCCGCCAATGGAAATGCGAAGCGTGATTGAGATGTTCCGAGAACACGGCGATCTTCCATATCCAGAGAGAAGTATGGAAACGATTACGAAGGGTGGTTTGGAGACTCGGGCATCAATTCCGGGGAACTATCATGTGAGTCTCGTGACGGGCATTGCATCTACCGTCTACGACAACGGGTCTGTTGACTTGGACGCCGCTCACTTCGTTCGTCTATTGGCAGAAGAAGAACTCTGCCCCTCAGGGATGACGTGGTCCGTGAATTCTGGCATTGAGTTGATTTGGTATGACCATGAGGAGGCAAAACTTGGGTCAGCTCATTTGGAAAACGTCGCGGTCACGCTAACTAAGGGCCTGACTCTAAGTCTTCCATCAGCAGTCGAGCGATTCAGCGAATTATTAGAGCTACCGCTTGATAAGACGTGAGCAGGACTGCTTCACCTGATAAATCGATTGCCGACTAGGCGACGAAATCTGCGCCTCACTCATCCCCATCAAAGCACGTGTAGCAAACTCTCTTGATTGCTTCATAGCTGAGGAATTCGACTTCGGGTGTGAGATAGCCATGCTGCACACGTTCTTCCCGCAGTAAGTCTGTGCTGAGATACTTCTTGTTGTCATCAGGAAATACAGTGGTGACGACCGCGTCGGCACCCATCTCATTCTGCACCATCAACGCCCCGATGAAGTTCGCTCCCGATGAAATTCCAACCCCGAGGCCGAGACCGGCCGCGAGTTTCTGGGCCATTAGGATCGCGTCGCCGTCAGGCACGCTTACTACCGAGTCAAGCTTTTCGAGTTGCAAGATCGAAGGAATGAATTCATCCGAGATCCCTTGAATGCGATGATGCCCGATCTTGTGTCCGGTCGAGAGCGTTGGCGATTCAGCCGGCTGCAACGGATGCAGTTTGATCGACGGATTGCGCTGGCGTAGAAATTTACCTGCGCCCATGATTGTGCCCCCTGTGCCGACACCGGCTACGAACGCATTCGGTTTTAACGATTTGAAGAAGAGTTGCCACCAGATTTCAGGCCCTGTCGTCGCTTCATGCGCCTCGACGTTTGCCTGATTTGCGAACTGTGCCGGCAAGAAGACGTGGTGCTCTCTTTCGGCTAGCTCTTCAGTCATGCGAATGCTGCCTAGAAAACCACCCTGGTCTCGACGAACGGGAACCACTCTGGCGCCGAGGCTGTTGATCAGGGCCACACGTTCTGGGCTCATCCAATCCGGCATAAAGATCACCACTTGATGCCCCAGCGCCCGGCCAATCGCTGCTAAAGAGATGCCAGTATTTCCACTGGTGGCTTCAGCGATCGTATCGCCGGGCTGAATGCAGCCTTCCTGATAAGCCTTCTTGAGAATGTGAAAGGCCATCCGGTCCTTGATACTTCCAGTCATATTCAGGTGCTCGGCTTTGGCATAGATGACTCGTTCTGTCCCGCGAAACTTAAACCGAATGGCAAGCAGCGGCGTGTTGCCGATCATATGCCTCAATTGTTTGAAGCGCGCGGGTGTCCTTCGTGTCAAGATTTTCGCGGACGGCAAAGGATCGATGTGCTTGGTTAAGGATGTTTCCACTTGCATGAGATCTATAGGTAGCGCCCCATCGCGCTAACTGCGCTTGAGTTCTCTTCGAGATGCGGAACGCAGAGTCGCGCTCTCACAAATAGGAGCAATACTTATTCCGCGAGTCAGGCGCTCCAAACATTGAATCTGCTCAAAGACATTGATAAGCGTTGGTTCAATTGGGGAATATCCCGTGATCGTTAAGGGATTATTCGCACTTGCAGTTCACGGATCGCCGAAATTCTGGGAATACGCTCCGGCACAACCGTTGCACAAACCTCCTGCGGAGGCAGGGCTGCAACCCTGAAGAAGTCTATGAAAATCGAGTGCATCCTATGTCCAACGGATCTATCGCCTGACTCCGACGAGGCGCTTCGTTATGCCATTGCGCTCTCGCGGGCCTACAACGCCGAGCTGCTGCTTTTGCATTGCGACCTAACCGGCGGTCAAACGCAATCTTATGATCAAAATGCCGAGACCATCAGGAAGGCACTTCAAAAGCACTCCGGTTCTGAGGATCTGAATGGGCTCGATTGGAAGAGCTTAGTCGTTACCTGCGATGACGCCGGCGAAGCAATCTCCCGCGAGGCCGCCAGGTATTGCGTGGACTTGATCGTCATGCGTTCACGCCGACGACCGCACCGTGCGGCGCTGTTAGGATCGACCGCTGAGTCGGTTTCCCGGACCGCACCCTGCCCCGTTCTAGTAATGCACTCGGACGAACGCGATTGGGTAAACGGCTCTGACACCAGGATCGAGTTGAAACGCGTTCTCGTGGCTTATGATTTCTCAGACTACTCCGAGCTGGCGCTTAACTATGCGTTGTCGTTCGCACAAGAGTATCAGTCCGAGTTGCATTTGCTTCACGTGTTGCCTCCGTTCACGTTGAATGAATCTGAGGTCTCCTGGTATCCGCTCGGGCAGGAGGGAACCTATCACCAGGCAGCGCGTCGTCTACAAAAAGCCGTTCCTCCCGAGGCGCACCTTTGGTGCGACATCAAGCACGTTGTTAGCGAGGGGCAGCCTTATCGCGAAATACTTAACTATGCAGAAAAGCACAAGATTGATCTCGTTTGCCTTGGGGCGCATGGGGCCGGTTTCGGTATGCAGACGCTGTTTGGCTCGAACGTCGATCGAGTTTTACGTCAAGCGCCTTGCCCGGTATTAGTGACTCGCCCACTGAAGCCTTCAATGTCGTCAGTGCTTCAGGGTGAATTAGTGGTGTCGGCAGCGGCATTCTAAGAACGTGGGAGTTGATTAAGTGAAAGTTTCGGGCTCAGCCCATGGAAAATGGCATGGGAAAAGAGCGAGGATCAATGAGCGCTGAGATTCAAATTCACAATCCGATCCAAATCCTTAAGGCAGCGGGATTGTACTTCGGCATTGTTTTCGGTGCTGGGTTCGTTTTCGGAATAATTCGAGTGCTTTGGGTGGTGCCGCACTTGGGGGTACGGAACGCCGAAGTGCTCGAGCACCCGTTCATGCTAGTGGTCATCGTCCTCACCGCGAACTGGGTAGTGCGCGACGTCAGAGGGCAAACCAGCGTCGACTCACTGGCGATTGGCTTCATTGCCTTCGGCCTGTTGCTGCTTGCTGAAGTGCTTGTAGCGCTGTTCGCTCAGCCCAATCGTGCGGGCGATGCGGTATCAGGTATAGCGTACTTCGCCATGCTTGCGCTGTTTGCTCTCATGCCATGGCTGTTATCAACGTGGAAAACTCACAGGGCCAGGAGGGATTGACGTGCTAAAGGTTGAAGACATGACATCGGCTGAAATGCACTCGCTTTTGCAAACAGTAGGCTTTGGACATTTGGGGTGCTCGCAGAACGGCCGGCCCTATGTAGTTCCGATGCACTACGCATATGACGGTAAGGAGTTATTCTTCTTCACCACCCAGGGAATGAAGACTCACTTCATGGAAGGCAATCCCGAGGTTTGCTTGCAAGTCGAAGAGGTCCGGGACAGCTCCCACTGGCGGAGCGTGATGGTGATAGGTCGCGCAGAGCGCCTGACTGAGCGAGAGGAAACAGAGCGCGCCATGCAATTAATTACCGAACGAAATCCATCTCTCACGCCAGCTATCAGTGCAACTCAAATCGACACTTGGGGTCGCGCCGTCGAAATCGCCCTTTACCGCATTCAGCCGGAAATAATTGACGGGCGAAAAACCGTCTGACTCGCAAGGCGCGAGATGGTGAGAAACCATGAGATTGAAGAGGAGAGTGCTTGGAACCACGCTCGGAGCGGTGGCCGCCCTCGCCGCATACGCCTTTTTAATCCGCCCATGGCACCTGAAGTGGGGCGCGACGGATGAAGAAATTCGGATGACGCTGCCCGGCGATGAGTTCGTTGAGCATCCACAACTGAATGCCACACACGCCATTACCATTAATGCGCCGGTTCAAGATGTTTGGCCCTGGCTCGTGCAGATCGGGCAAAAGCGAGGAGGGTTTTATAGCTACACTTGGCTCGAGAATCTTGTTGGATGCGACATGCAAAATGCTGAGCGGATCGTCCCGGAGTGGCAGGATCTCAAAGTTGGCGATGACGTTTGGCTCCATCCGAAAGCACCGCCGCTACGCGTTTTAGCGATTGAACCAGGACGCGCAATCGTGCTCCAGAAAGTCTGGGGTTTCTTTCTCCGGCCCATTGACGAGAACACGACTCGTTTGATTATCCGTGGTCGAGGCAACTTCAACCCTGACCTCAAGAACGCTCTCCTCAATCTAATTGTTTGGCGCGGGATTTTTGAACCAGCCCACTTCATCATGGAGCGAAAAATGTTGCTTGGCATCAAAGAGAGGGTCGAAAACAAGACGCACCGGCGCTGAGATGGACGCACACAAAGCACAAAATCAGGCGCGTTGGATTGCAGGATTGGCGGCGACATGGATAGCGCTTTATCTATGCTGGCTGATGCTCAGACCATTTATCGGAGTTCTGGAATGGGCGGCGGTCCTGGTAATTGTTCTATCCGGTTCACAAACGTCTGGCTAAGAGGATCAAGCGCCGCGGGTTAAGCGCCCTCATTTCACCTTGTGCCGATCAACCATCCGGCTAAGCGTCTTGCGATCCACGCCGAGCACGCGTGAAGCAGCCTGTTTGTTTCCACCGGTTTTCCTCAACACGCGCGCAACATAGCGTCCTTCGACTTGAGCCAGCGACGGCCATTCCTCGTTTTCCGGATCAGCTGTGACTGCATTCTCCTGGGTTAGCCCCTCTTCGCGGTAATGGCGAATCCGGTCAGGCAAATCCTTGGCGCGGATTATTCCATCGCACATCGCAGCCCCTCGGACCACGGCGTTCTCCAGCTCGCGTATGTTTCCGGGCCAGGGATATCGCTCGAGCAATTCGACGGCTTCAGAAGAAAAGGTAACGGTTGGACTCAGCGAATATATGCGTCGAGCAAAGCTCTGGGCCAATGGAGGAATGTCTTCGCGGCG
>DATEPB010000038.1:0-89345 GCA_035273425.1 Pyrinomonadaceae bacterium
TCTCCTTGGAGTGCGCCGGCCTGGCGGCGCTTTGGCCAAACTTGCTCCTCAAGATAGTTTGGATAGTAGTGCTCTAGCGCTTGGCCAAAGCGGCGCCGGGCCGGCGCACTCCAAGGAGTTGAGTTTAGGGCCACAAAAAACTCTTGTTGCGACATTATTTTTCCAGAGCTATCTTTGTTTTGGCTGATGTAAGCCCGGATATCTAAATGGAAAGACGCTCCGACCAACGAGTCCCACTGAACCTAACCGCCCGCTGGGACGGTCTGTCTGGCGGTCACGAGGCCCGGATTGAAGACCTGAGCATTGGGGGTTGTTTTGTAAACACCTCGGGCAGGGTAGATGTGGGCGAAGATGTCGTGGTTGAGATCAAGCTGCCCGCTGGCGATTGGTTACAGTTGAACGGAACGGTGGTCAGTTACCAACCGGGAATTGGTTTCGGCGTGGAATTTTCCTTCCTCACAGAAATTGATGAAGAGGCGATTCGCGAACTCCTACCGTAAGAAATCAGGCGTACAGAGTACAAGCTTTAGCTTGCGGATGGCGGAAGAAGCAGCCCAAAGGCTGAACTCTGAACTGCCGGTTCCAGGCGTACAGAGTACAAGCTTCAGCTTGCGGGTAGCCGGAGAAGCAGCCTAAAGGCTGTACTCTGAACTGCCGGTTCCAGGCGTACAGAGTACAAGCTTCAGCTTGCGGGTAGCGGGAGAAGCAGCCAAAAGGCTGTACTCTAAACACCTGTTTGCTATTGAACCGCTCGTCTTTGGATGGTGACGATCGCCTGAGCCAGCTCGCCACGCGTGAGAGTGGACTGTGGCTTGAATGATGAGTCTGCCTTCAGCAATCCGTTTGAGATTGCTACCGAAACATAACCTCTTAATTCAGCAGGAATAGTGGCAGCGTCCAGGAAAGCGAGCGGAGTGCCGGCCTTAGCTTCGGCTTCAGAGCGAAGTCCTGCGGCTCTCACCAGCGCAACTGCGGCGGTGAGACGCGTTACATTGTCCTGAGGTCGAAATTGGCCACCTTTGACTACGTCAATGAACAGAGATCCCGTTGGCGACGCTTGCACGCTCTCAACAAAAAGCATCGTGTTGGCGTCGCGTACGTCTCTGTAACTCGATTGGCCGGGAAGATACTGCGGCACGCGCGCTGAGAGAACCATCGCGGTAGCAAGATCGCTACGAGAAACGCCGAAGTCCGCGCGGAACTTCGAACCCAGAGGCCACATCGTGTAGGAACGAAGGCTCTGGTAAATATCTTCACGCAAAGAGGGACTCAACGATCCGACGTCCTGCAAGCGCGCAAAGTTTGTGCGGTTGATCTCCATGAGCCCGTAAAACTGTTGCGGCGTTGATAACCCTCCAAGACTATTGCGGACTCCCACACGCCAGGCTCCGGCCCCAGGCGAAGCCAGTGAAACGCTTTCACGCTTTCCGTTTAATCCAGTCAGGTTAAGTGTATTTGCCTGCGCACGCGTAACACCCATCGGATCCGCCACCGAAAGCCCTAGATCGTTGGTGCTCCACATGGGTCCCCAGGAAATCTGTACTGTGGCTGCGATTACACCTTCAGGAACGTTAACCGTCGCTTCGGCCAGGCCACCAGGTTGGACGGTACCCGAGAAGGCAATCGGCGCGTCACTTACGAAATCAACCTGATCGCGATCAACCGTGCCGCGCCACATACCGATATGTCGATTTGAAAATGCTGATTCCAAAACTGCGGCATGGACGTTAAGCATGCCGGTTCCGGTCTCGTGCGAGTAATAGGGCGGAAGCGGTGTAGCGGTGCGTTGAAGAATTTCCTTAACCTGCGACGGCGTCAGTGTTGGGTTGGCTTCCAACATCAAAGCAATCGCTCCGGCAACCTGAGGCGCCGAAAAACTGGTTCCGTTCGCAGTTGTATAGTTCAGTAACTCTGTCGAATTAAGGCGGCGACTGTCCGCGCCTGCCAATCCCGTTATTCCGGTGACATTCGCGATTCCGGAACCTCGTAGGCTGACCACATCTACTCCGGGAGCAACCAACGTCGGATGAAATTGCGGGCTCGCAAAAACGCCGCGCGATGAGAAACTGGCCAAGCGCGCTTGTGTGTCCGTGGCTCCCACGCCTATGACCCATGGAGCAGCCGCATATGGATTCAGGGTATGTTGTCCGGGCCCCGTGTTTCCGGCTGAGAAGACCACGCTAATGCCCGCGTCTGTCAACATCCGCGTGGCGACGTTTACCGGATCGTTTGCGTCATACACTGTGTTTGCCGAAAAACTGCAGTTAACTACCTTCACGCCAAGGTCGGAGCCATTCGCGAGCAGGTAGTCAAAGCCCGCCAAAACACTAAGGAGCGTTAAATCGCCGGCACCCAATCCTACGAGCCGGGAGCCAGGGGCCACGCCACTGTATTTTCCGTCCGAAAGAGCTCCACTTCCCGAAGCGACGCCCGCCACAAAGGTTCCATGCCCGCTGATCGCATCCGTATTTTCGAGATGCTCCGAATTGAGTGGATAGTTGAACCCAGCGCTAATGCTCTGAGTGTCGGCAAGTTTGAGATTCTTGATAACGCGTCCGGCCAGGTCTCGATGCGTGGCGTCGATTCCGGTATCCAGAATCGCGACAGCCACATTTTTTCCGCTGACTGCTAATCCGCTATTAGCACTGATAACTTCCGCATCTTTCCAGGCGCGAGTTACACCAGTGACCGCGCGAACTTCCGGTTCGCTGGTTAAGGTAAAGGTCCGATTTCCGTAGATTGACCTGACGGCGGGCAGCTGCGAAATCGCTGAGAATTGTTGGCGAGTACCAGTGATGGTGACTACCGGTAAGACTCGATAACGAGTGCCGCCGACAATACCGATTCTCTGCAAATCCGCGAGGTCCGCTTCAGTGGGCAGACGATGATAGACAATCGCCGCGTTAATGTTGCTGTCATCCGTTAGGGTATTTAGCTTAACGGCCAATTCAGGATCAACACTGAGCAGCCCAGTCGAAGCCACGGGCGCTGTCATGAGAAGCCCGTCGGCGCCGGTCATGACAATGCCATCGGCGCCAGTCATCACGATCCCGTCAGCGCCAGTCATCACTATTCCATCAACGCCGCTGAATCTCAGGCCGTCCGGCGCAACCGAGAAGACTTTTCCGTCCGAACCGATGGCCCTTACCGAATCGGCGCCGGTCATTACGATTCCGTCTGCACCCGTCATGACAATCCCGTCGGCGCCCGTCATCACGATGCCGTCCCCAGCGTTTCGTTGGACACCATCGGCGCCGGTCATGACAATGCCGTCAGCACCCGTCATCACAATGCCACTGGGGAGAATTACAGTTACAGAATCGACGCGGTAGGAAACACCATCAGCGCCGGTCATCACAATGCCATCGGCGCCAGTCATGACAATACCGTCGGCTCCGGTCATGACGATGCCGTCAGAGCTAACAGCCCGCACGCTATTGGGATAAGCGATGCCGTCCGCCCCGGTCATCACGATACCGTCAGCGCCGGTCATGACGATGCCATCGGCGCCCGTCATCACAATTCCATTGGTTGAGGAGTTGAAGAAACTATCGGCCCCAGTCATGACGATACCGTCAGCGCCGGTCATGACAATGCCGTCGGCACCGGTCATTACAATCCCGGAAGATCGGCTGATGTTGAGCCCAGCCATAACAGGCGAAGCCACCACCAACACGACGAGTGTCATGGCGACGCACTGCTGCACGATTCTGTTAACGGAATTGATACTTGACCTAATGCCTAGCAAACTATCACCTCAGTCGGGTTTATCGGCGCAGTCATGCTAACGAACTGGCGAGGGTACTGCTGGAAAAGAACTTTTTGTGGGAACTGGGGCCACTTCAGCGCTCTAACTCCGTTTTTCCCGAGCACCGCCTGCCTGATTTCCACCCGGCGATGCCGGTCTTCCTTAAAAGCGTAAGAGCATTCTAGTATTCGTCGCTTCATTGGTGTGTTGCGTTAAGCTTGTGATTCTCAGATGAAACGGCCGTGGTTTTCACGGGGAAACTAGCCGATTAGTTGCTGGTAGAGCTTCCTTGTCTCGGGACTTGGTTCCACTCCTAACTCGCTTTCCAACAATCGTTTAAGCCCTTCATAGTGTTCTTTGGCCGCCCCGCGATTGCCCATGGCGGCGTGGGCTTTGATAAGGACGCAGTGGATGTCTTCCCTGAACTGATCCTCGCGAATAATCAGCTGCGCCAGTTGCATAGCCTTTGGCCAATCCTCGGAGGTTTGGGCGACTCCGGCTAACGCTTCGAGCAGACGAAGATACTGCTCGCGATAATAGGTGCGTTGCTCTTCGACCCACGGTTCGTAACTCCCCTGCATGAATTCGCCACGATAAAGCTCGAGGGCGCTGTCGTAAGCCGCAATGCACTGTTCAAATTGACGCGCCCGTCGGGCACTCTCCCCTTCGCTCACCAGCCGGTCAAATTCTTCCACGTCAATGCGGTAAGAAAACTCAGAGTTCAGCTGATAGTCGCCATCGCGATAAAGCAAGAAGTTCTGCTTCAACGGCTGGTTGCTATTGAGTGCTTTGCGAATGTGCGAAACAGTGGGATGGAAATTCTTTTCGACCACATCAAAGTCGGTCTCACCCCAGAAGGTATCGATAATTGTGTCTTTTGAAGCGCGATGATGGCGGCGTGAAACGATGAAGCACAGAATGTCGCGCGCGCGACGAGTAGACCAGGCATCGGCGGCAAGAGGTCGTGTGGGGTCGCGAAGAATCTCGACCGGGCCGAGCATGTTCACCGTCAGGTCGGTGACTGGCTTCGGCGTCAGCGAGACTTCGGTAACCTGCGCCGGCGACGGGAGTGTTTGAGGAGCCGAGGCTAACTGTTCACGAAGGTCGAGCGGTAACAATTCAACCACCTGATCATTCGTAAACGGCTCGGGATGAGTTGTGACCTGCCGGCGCAGCCAGTATTCGTAGTCGTACCTCGCCGCCAGGTCGATGGCCCGCTTTACCCGCTCAGTCATTTCCGGTTCTTTGCCCAGTCGAAGACTGCAAAGAACCATTGCCATGCTTGCCTGCGCTTCGTAGTAGTAAAGGCTGTGCTTATGGAAGTAATTCGCCGCACTGGCTAACTCGCCACAAGCTTGGTCATATTGGCCTCGGGCAGTCAGAATGCGCCCGCGAGTTAACAAGGCCGTGTAGAAACCACGCTCATCCTTTTCCTGAGGACGCGACGCGATCAGCTTATCGATTTGGGTCTGCGCCGCGGCGTAATCACCGACCTGCAGATTCAACAGAGCTCGTTCTTCAAAGAGTTCGGTCCGATCGAGAGTGATCCCCGCTTCGTCGTACGCGCGCGCGGCTCGTTCGTAGTATTCGACCGCCCTTTCGATTTCCCCCCGCTCCCGATAGAGGTTGCCGTAACTTTCAAACGTTTCCGCGCGCACGGCAACCAGGTTGAACAGCTGACAACGCGATAGCGCGTCGTCCAGATGGCTCTCGCAGGCTGCAAAGTCGCCGCGAAACAGGTGACACCGTGCCATATTCAAATGCGCCACTGCCTCTTGCGGCATCGGAGCGCCATGTTGGTCGGCTCGCAGCATCCGACCTAGCCAGCGCAGTGCTTCACCAAAGTCACCGCGAATTCCGGCTGGAGTTCCCAGGTTGTGCGCGATCAGACGTATGTAGTGTTCATCGTTGCTTTCTTCGGCCGCCTGCAGTGCGGTTCGAAACTCACGCTCGGCCGCGGTCCATTCACCCATCGCCACCAGGCATAGGCCCCGCGTGTTGCCACATTTGATTCTGATCGCTGAATTTTGATCGCTGAGTTCGATGGCGCGATCGAGATAGGTGAACGCCAGGTTGTAATCGCCCTGCCGGCGTGCGAGGGTCGCCAACGAATGAAGAACATCAGCTTCGGCTTCAGTATCACCGCGTTCTTTTAAGAGCGACCCAGCGCGGCGGAAAAGAGCATGTGCAAACTCATACTCACCCCGCAGACGCGCCACTTCCGCCCTGTGCGCGAGTGCGCGAGGATGTGCTTCTACAGCCGCTTGCGGGAGGGCATCGGCGAGCGAGGCGAGAGAGCCGAATGCGACCGAGGAGATCCATGCAGAACCTCTCTCCGCGATTAGCTTGGCCGCACCGTCGAAGTCTTCAGCCGTTAGCAAGTGCCTTACAGCCTGCTCCCACGATTGACGTTCGATGAAATAGGCGGCGCAACGTTGATGTTCGGCGGCAACACCAGCCCGCCCAATTTCGCTCCGCAGGCGGCGACGAAGGAAGTTCTGAAACAAAGGGTGCAGACGGTATTCTTCCCCGCGACGATCACTGGCCACCGAGATAAAAACATTTCGTCGGACCAGGTTTGGCAACAACCGCGAGCAATTCAGCCCAGGGTAAAGTGAGGCACAAGTATCGAGTTCAATCCGGTCCAAAAGAGAAACTTCGAGCAAGAGCTTGCGAACGTCCTCAGGTTCATCCGCAAACACTTCCTCCGCGAAATAATCAAAGATGTCGCGTTCAGACTGTCTTAAAACTTCAACCAGATCGGGAACACCAGTCTGACCATCGCGACTGCTTAATACATTCCGATGTGCGACCTGCCTGACTAGTTGAAGTGCGGTAATCCACCCATGCGTACGCTCCCGATATTCCGCCAGTTGTTCCGGCGTTAGCTCCAAATCAAACACTTTGCGAAAGAGTTCCTGGGTCTCTTCATCGGTAAACAGTAGATCTGAACGGTCGATGTTTGATAGTGGGGAATGCGTCCGCAAGCGTCCCAACGCCAGGGGCGGCATCTCGCGGGAGATGATGATTACGTGCAAAACGTCAGGTAAGTAGGCCAGCAAGCGATCCAAAACTGCGTGAACTCCGGTTTCCTGCCCGAGATGGTGATAATCGTCGAGCACAAGGATCAATTGCTGCTCAACTCGATCGAGAACCTCGTTTAGGAAAACATCGACGGCGCGTTCAGGATGCTGCGCCAGCTCACCCGCGGCCTCGTGAAAATAGGAAAACATAGCCTCGCCGAAGCCGGGAACCAGCTGCTGAATTCCAAATCCCAGATAACCCAGGAAAACTGACGGGTCGGTATCGGTGTGATCGAGCTGGTACCACACAAATTGGCGTTTGTGTGTGCGCAGGAAGTCGGCAACCAGGGTCGTTTTCCCTGATCCGGCATTCGCGGTTACGAGGGTCAGTGGATAGCTAAGATTTGCGAGCAGCCGATCAGTGAGCCGTGGCCGCTGCAACAACTCCGGCGCGGGACGAGGGGGTAAAAGCTTGGTTCGTAAAAAGAAACTGGGCCGCGCCAGTCCGGGCGGGTTCGATTTCGAACCAGTCGGCGTAGGGAACTGCATCTCCTGACGATCTGCCGGCGCCATTAGTTCCTGCCTCTCGATACTGTTTTGCGTGGCGCGCAGAGTAGCATGGCCCAATAGGTTCAAGCCACCATCGGGTAAATCAGGCATGATCTCGGCAAAAACTGCTTCGGGGGTCATATAGTCTGGGGCTTCAAGACGTCAATTGCAGATCACGTCCATTGGGTTGCATCTGCTGATTTACTAGTCGCCGGTGATGGGAGTGCCTGGCGGCTTAGAAACGACGCAAACTCGTCCAGCGCAGCCGCGCGTCCGTGCGTGTGGTCCAAAGCGATATTTGCTTGTTCGTTCGAAAGACCGTATGTCTCAAATAGGGCGGCCGACTCGGTCTTGGTAAAAGCCAGCGCCTCCTCATCTATTACTACCAGTGACTGCTTGGAGCGCATTCTCCACAGCGGTGCCGGCGGCAAGTTTCGACTCGTGATCAGGACGTGAACATCAGAGGGCAAGAGGGGTAGAAAACGGTTGAAGAAAGGAACCAGCCAATCAGAATCCGAAACCTGGTGCAGGTCCTCAATTACCAGTAGCAACGGGCCGGCGTCGGCTCCGTCGGCGAGTTCAAACACAAAAGCCTCAGCCAGCCAGGCGATGTGATTCAGATCGATCCTTTCGACCAGTGGCATCAATGATCCGGCGCCAAAGTTTGGACGGTGCTCACGAATGCTGGCCACGAGATACTGAAAGAAAAGCTTGGGGTCCGCTTCCGGCGCATCAACTTTGTACCAGGCCACCGGCCGCTTACATTTGTCTGCAAAGTCGATCGCGAGCGCAGTTTTGCCGGCTCCTGCGCGTCCGCTGACGATGGTTGAGGTCCCCGATTCCATGCTTCTGTCCAGCAGATCCAAAAGTCGAGTCCGTGAAAGGCGCGGAGCGCCAACGGGCCGGGCGACCTTCTCTCCAATCAGCTCCCACCTGCCAGTAGGCTCGTTATGAGAGGAATCAATTAGAAACATTGAGGAAAATCCTTCCTTGCTAGTTTTTTGCCACCCCGGTCACCCTTGAAACTGGGCTCTTCTCCAAACCAAAAGCCCGGCTGAATGCCGGGAATAGGTTTATTGCAAACACCTTGAGGAATTCTTGAGTTTTTAAACACGGATGTTCACGGCGTCAACGGCACACTAGGCATACGAAAGTTTTTCGTGCCCTTCGTGTACTTTCGTGGATCGAGCTTGTCGCTTGTACTTGCGTTCGTCGCTTACTTGGAATAAATAAAGAGCCGCATCTCGTCGTCTCGGATTAAGGTTTGACAGCGGAGTAGTCTATGAAAAAGTTAGTGGCCAGCAGCATCTTGTCGTTGTTATTTGCCGTAAGCAGTTTTGCCGTGGGATTACAGCCCCCGAAGGAACCAGCGCGTGACATCCTTGGCGTCAGAATCGGAATGAGTGCTGATGAGGCTCACACTCAACTGAAAAAAATCGGTGAGTTGCAAAAGGAAGAGCGCAAACGGCAAGAGGTTTGGGCGATTCGTGACCCTCGCTTTTCACACCTCATCGTCCAGTTCGAGAAGGGAACCCGCCTGATTCATTTCGTAACTGCTGTCGCGCGAGCGGATGCACAAGCGGAAAAGATGCGTTATAGCGATGTAGGTGAGCTGAAGAGTGCGCGTCAACGCGGTGAAGCTGCCAAAAAGAATTACCGTTATGAATGGGGTTTAGAGGCGGCCGGCAAGGATCCGAAAGTGCAGATCGTGGCTTGGGGCCGCGACCCGCAATATCTTCAGTATTACTCAATCGAACGCGCAAACTGAACGGCCAGCAGAATTCAACTCCTTGGAGTGCGCCGGCCCGGCGCCGCTTTCGCCATCCGATCTTTTCTAAACTCAGCCTTGGACCACGAACTCAGAACCACCCGGTTTTCTCCGTAATCAAACGAACTTCGAAGCGATAGGTGTGGCCAAAGTGGTGCCAGGCCACCGCCCTCCAAGGAGTTGACTCTCCGCTCCTCTGCACAAAAAAACTAACCCTAAAAGTAGCCGTTCAAAATCCTCAATTCCTGCCTGGTTTTCCTAACAAAAACCCTCCGAAGCACTTTTGTGACGCATACCCGTGTCTTGCTCAAGTTCTCCTCAAGTTTTTCTCAACCACGAGACGCGATAGTAGCCACGTGAGAAAAGCTGAGGCAATTGGCCATTTTTGAAACTTCGCCCAAGGAGAACCGCCGTGTTAAAGAAAAATCAAAGAGACATTCGCCGCCCGTCACCATTAGGTCTACGGACCAGAGTCTTACTGTCGTCCGTGGTGTGCCTGGCTGCCGCGCTGGTGCTGACCTTGGCGAGTTTCGCCGCTAACCCGGCGAGCGGCACGCTCTCGGTCAGCAATCCCACCCTGACCTACACGGGTGGGCCACATTTGATTTCAAACCCGTCGGCTCAGGTTAGTCTCAATTGCACCCAATTGCCGTGCGACAACTACGCACTGACGATGGACCTTCCAGCCTCCTATGAAGAAACCCATCAGGTCAGAATCTATATTTCATGGACCAGCCCGGTCGAGGACTACGACTTAAACGTTCCGGGTGTAGACAGCTCGGGTAACAACCCTGGTGTACCTGAAACGGTGATCGCTCCGGCCAAATCAGGCTCCTACACAGTCCAGGTGGTTCCGTTTCTGGTTCAGGGTGGCACTTACACCGGAACCATCACGCTGGAACCGAAGCCAGCCGCACCCCCGGGTGGTGGCACAGCCGGTTCAGGAAACGGTCCCCGGTTTGAGACCTATAATCCGCCTACAGGCAGCGGGCTTGGACAAAGCGCCGGCGAGCCGTCCATTGGATTTGGCAAGCCGTCGACTCAATACCCTGGCGGCCGCTATATGTTCGTCGCCGCTCTGGAAACACTGCGCATCAGCTTTGACGACTGCGCTTCTCCGGCCAAGGCGACTTGGGAAGATGTGACTCCGCCGATCACCCCGGTAACTACGCTGGATCCGATCCTCGAATCTGACAAGGACGGATACGGGCGCACGTTCGTTTCGCAGCTCGGTCCCAAGATGAGCTTCCTGTCTTTTACCGACAACGACGGCGGCACCAACGGCCAGGCATTTGGAGACTGGACACCAAGCCAGGGCTCACCGATAAATCCCGGCGTTGATCACCAGACAATCGGAGTTGGACCATTTATCCCAGGAAGTTTGGGAAGCACCAACGGTTATCCCAGCGCTGTCTACTATGCGTCGCAGGATGCCGGCATCGCGCAGCTCGGGATTAGTCGTGATGGTGGTCTTACCTTCGGCCCAGCCATTCCCATGTACAACTTGACCCAGTGCGCCGGTCTTCATGGTCATGTCACTGTGAGTCCGGATGGCACGGTCTATGTGCCGAATGCTGCATGTACACCAGGCGCAGTCGGAGTGGAAGGCGGCGGCGCGCAGGGCGTCGTTGTTTCAGAGGATGAGGGCATCACCTTCGCAATTCGCACCGTTCCCGGAAGCCTTAGTAGCACCAGTGATCCTTCGTTAGGCGCGGGCCGAGGCGACAAAGTTCCGGGTGGTCGAATTTACCTGGGCTACGAAGATTCCGGTCGAGCGAAGATCGCGGTTTCGGAAGACAAGGGCAGAACGTGGAAAGCACCTGTCGATGTCGGTACACCGTTCGGCATTAAGAACATTGTGTTTCCACAAGTCGTGGCTGGCGACGATGACCGCGCTGCATTCATGTTCATCGGAACGCCAACTTCTGGCGATTTTCAGGATACCGCCAACTTCCATGGCGTTTGGCATATGTACATCGCCACCACTTACGATGGTGGTCAGACCTGGACCACCGTTGACACTACTCCAAACGATCCTGTTCAGATTGGTTCGATTTGTGCCAAGGGACCCACCTGCGGCTCCGATCGCAACTTGCTCGACTTCAACGATCTCAAGATGGACTACGAAGGCCGCATCGTCGGCGCTTACGCGGACGGTTGTGTGGGATGTACGACAGCAGGCACTTCACGATCCGATTTAGCGGCCATCGTCCGTCAATCAGGTGGCAAGCGATTGCTCGCACAGTTTGATCCGCCTGACCAGACCGCGCCGCTGGCGCCAAAGGTCAACAGCGTTGCCAGAACTGGCAGCGTTGTACGTCTCAACTGGTCAGCGCCGGATGACGGTGGGTCACCAATCACCAGTTACAACATTTATCGCAAGGAAGGCACGGGGGGTGTCGAGGGACGTATCGGAACCTCCGACAAGACAATGTTTGACGATGCTACCGCGGATCCGACCAAGCAGTACTTCTATAGAGTCACCGCAGTAAACGCAAATGGCGAAAGTGGCTCCTGCGGTTCGTTCCCAATTGGCGAAGCGCCGCCGGAAGAAAGTCCATGTACAACTCCTGGAGTTACCGTGGTCTCCGATGGTCCGGGCGATAACACAACGGCAGCGGCACAACGCGATCTTCGCTCGGTGAGCTTCGCTGAGTTGTATGATCCCGCTTCTGCGCGAAACAAACTCTACATCACGATCAAGGGCGGCAGTTTTGCGCCACTCAATACACCGCCACCTTCGTCTCGTTGGACCGTCTATTTCACACGTGGGAGCGGGCTGACTACTACCGAATGGTTTGTATCAATGGTGACGGACGACACGGCAAGTCCGGGAACGCCTGTCTTTCGTTATGGACATACTGAACCCGGAACGGGTGGAGTTCGCAGCCTGGTTACCGATGGTCGCGCCGACCGCGGCACGTTTACAGCGGACGGCACAATCATTATCGAAATCTCAAACCCAACTAAGACCAGCACGGCAGCTAACAGCAAGGTCTTCCCGGAGCTTCAAGTAGGAGAGGTGATTGGCAACATCAACGCTGCTACGCAACAGAGCGTTGGGGTTCTGCTCGTAAACGATGATTCAACAGGGACCGGCACTTACGCCGTCAAGGGCAATGCCTTCTGTCGACCGAACAACGCGCCAGTCGCTGCGCTGGCGGCTTCACCTTCCACCGGTAACGCGCCGCTCGCAGTAACGCTCGACGCGTCAGGTTCGTCAGACATAGACACGGCCGCGCCGGCAGACACGATTGCTTCCTACACTTTCAACTTCGGGGACGGTTCAGCGCCAGTGACGCAATCGAACCCGACAATCACGCACACGTATGCGGCTGGGAATTACAGAGCTACGGTGCAGGTAACGGATTCACGCGGCAAGCAGAGCACAAACTCAGCCGGCGTTAATTTGGAGGTTGCCGATGCGCAACCTCCAGCGGCGCCGACTAACCTGGCCATCACAGCCGTAACCGCTAACTCAATCAGTCTGTCTTGGACGGACAATGCGACTAACGAAACCGGATTTAAGTTGGAGAGGTGTCAGAACACCAATTGCACCAACTTCCAACAACTCCCGGCTTTCGGCGCTGACAAGACGACGTATACAGATACCGGGCTGAAAGCGAACGCGACTTATCGCTATCGGATCCGAGCTTTTAACGCAGCCGGCAACTCCGCCTACTCAAACATCGTGAGCGGGCGGGCTCGAAAATAGACTCTAACCAGGAAAGGAGGCAGCAAACCTGAAACCGGGCGACCTTTTAGAGGGGGGTCGCCCGGTTTTTTGTTTGATCGCGGGTGAAGTTGAAGTCGGCGTTGCCTAAGTCAAACACTCTAAGAGCGCAGGCACGTTTCGCGAAGCGCTCTCATTAGCACCGTGATTTACTTGACTCAGTGTATAAGTTCTTGAAAGCGCCGAAGGCGCGAAATGTAAAAGCCTAGGGCAGCGCCCTAGCGGGAAACCAGGGTAAAACGGTATGAGCGCTGAAGGCGCGACATGCAATTCTGGAAGGAGTTTCGATGACGATTGCGCGCTTTCAGCGCTTTCTGTCATTTAGCCAGACGCTGTCCTGGGGCGTTGCCCCAGGCTTTCACATTCCGCGCCTGTGGCGCTTCGAACAGCAGGTTATTTCTTTGGTTTCTTTCGAGCTTTCACGTCAGTGGAGATAATGCTGATAACAAGCCCCACACCTGCCACGGCCGCGATGAGGAAGAAGATCATCGGGAACCCGGGATAACCAATAATGCGAAACGATGTTTCGACGCGCATCAACATGGCGGCGCCTACAATCAGAGCCGCGAGTATCAATCCGAGCGTAATTCGGTTGGCGACCTTCTGAAATCCTTCAACGATCATCTTCTCGTCAATGGCGTCGACGTTCACCTTCAGTTCGTTGTTCCCAACCGTGTCCAGAATGCGATTGATTCGTGAAGGAAGCTTTTCGGCAAATTCCTTGAGCTCAACTACGCTATTAATCAGATTTGCCGGAGTCACACTCTTCATAATGTTGCGCTGCAGAATTTCTGTCGCGCGCTGACGAATAACTGCACTCGGCTCGAAATTGGGATCAAGCGTGAAGACAACACGGTCCAGGTTCAGTAATGCTTTGGCAACCATGGTGAATTCCGAAGGCAGTCGAAACCAGCAATCGGCAGCGATCTTGGTGATCTCCAGCGCTACCTGGCCGGAATTCAGCCGGCTAAGACTTGCGTCACCATGCTCCGCCACCAACTCTGCGACCCGATGGGTGTATTCGTTCCTGTTGAATCCTGATTTTGGCTCTCCCATCCGAATCGAAATTTCAGCAGCCTCTTCGCCGCGACCTTCGCTGACTGCAATCAATAGCCGTAACAGATTATCCTGAAAATTAGGTAGCAGGCGCGTGACCATTCCCAGGTCCAGTAACGCGATGTCTTCGTCGTCGGTGAGGAACACGTTGCCTGGATGCGGGTCGGCGTGCACAAAACCATCAAGCAGCATCTGTTTAAGGTAAGCGCGGAAGAGTTCGCGAGCCAGACTTGGACCATCGATTTCCATCAACCGCAAAGGAGAGAGATCAGTGATCTTTTTCCCGGGTATGTAGTCCATGGTGAGAACCCGAGACGTGGTGAAGTGATCGACAGGCTGCGGAATGACGATACGCTCAAACTCCCTAAGATTATGCGCGAAGGTTACAAGATTGTTCGCCTCTTGTTTAAAGTCTAGCTCTCGCAGCAAGCTGCGACGCAAGCTCAGCAACATTCCGTGGAACTCATATCGCTTGCCCACCTCTGTATGTTCGTCGAGGAAGAGTGAGATCTCTTCGAGGGTTTCCAGGTCGGTTACTATTTGCTCGCGGATATTTGGCCGTTGCACTTTTACGACCACGGCGCGGCCATCGCGCATATAAGCAAGGTGGACCTGGGCCAGGGAAGCGGCCGCCAGGGGCTCCGAACCAAACTCCGAAAACGCCTTCGAAATACGAACCCCGAGCTCGTTCGAAACGATGTGTTCGACCTCTTCATACGGAAACGGTTCGATGTGATCTTGCAAACGGGAAAGCGCTTCGAGGTACGGTGCGGGCAACAGGTCAGCGCGGGTCGAGAGCAACTGGCCCAGCTTTATGAAGGTTGGACCAAGCCTCTCGAGATCAGCGGCGAGTTCCTTCGCTTCCGGCGCCGATTCGGCAAGTTGCGTTTCGTCAAGTTCAAGGTGCTCCTCGAGGCCAGCTTGTTTGACCAAATCGGAACGCCCATACTTCACCAACAGCATGGTGATGTCCTTGTATCGTTTCAAACGTTCCGGCTTGAGCGAAACCATTAGATCAATGTCCTCTATTCTGAGCTGCTGCTTCTGAGCATTCTAAAGCGTCTTGTCTTATGGGCCTGCAATTGTACTAAAACTTGTCGAGACAAGCCCCGAAGTATATGCTGCCCGCAATTTGAGACGGGTTGTGTGGCATTAGTTTGTCGGAACCACAAAAGTCTTGAGCAAATACCGTTTCAACAAGACTAATTCAGATGGAGGAATGCGTCATGAGACAACTATTGGTGATCTTATTTTTCGTCGCCGTGGTGGCGACGACCGCGATTGGGCAGACAACGCCTCCGGCCCAACCACCGCCGGCAGCGCCAAAGACCCACTTGAAGATCGGCCAGCCGGCGCCGGACTTCACACTCCGCGCCACCGATGGCAAAACGTATAAGCTAAGCGACTTCAGAGGTAAGAAGAACGTCGTGCTGGCCGCTTATGTGCTGGCATTTACCGGTGGTTGAACGAAAGAAATGAAGGCGTATCAGGCTGATATCGCCAAATTCGAAGCAACAGACACGCAGATTTTTGGTCTCAGCGTTGACAGCGTTCCTGCTAATCGAGAGTTTGCCAAGCAGATTGGAGTCACGTTTCCGCTACTGAGTGACTTCAAACGGACAGTGGTTAAGGACTACGGAATCTTTAATGAGGAACAAGGTTTTGGAAACCGCGCTACTTTTGTGATCGACAAGGAAGGGATCATCCGCCACATCGATGAGGGTGGGGCCGCCATCGATCCAACCAGTGCGGCAGAGGCCTGCAACATTCTCATGCACAAGAAGGCCGCACAATAAGGGAAGAGTCTTTCAAGGATAGTGGCAGTTGAACTTAGCCCGGTCTTAACGGCCGGGCTATTTGATTATCGTCGCCGGTTTATTGTGCAGCCCTAGTCGCATTCGGACCAGCAAGGGCCCGGTCGATCGCTTGCTTCAACCCCTCACTGCTGAAGACCCGCAGCGCTACACCATTAACGAAGATTGTCGGTGTGCTATCGACGCCGTAAACATCGCCATCATTGATATCGTTTTTGACTTCCGGCGCATATTTTCCGCTATCCAACTCTGTATCGAATTGCGCTCGATTCAATCCCAGCTCGGTCGCATACTTTTTCAACGATGGCACATCAAGAGCGTTTTGCCGCTTGAACAACAGACTTGCGTATTCAAAAAATTTCCCCTGGGCGTGGGCCGCATTAGCTGCTTCGGCCGCTTTGCGCGCATTGGCATGCATAGCCAGCGGATAGTCGCGTATGACCAACCTAAGCTTGTTGCCGTAGGTCTTCATTGCTTCTTCGATCACAGGGTGCATCGCCGCGCAGGCCGGACACTGGAAGTCGGTAAACTCCACGATGGTGACGGCCGCGGTTGCATCACCGCGAGATGGATCATCGTCAATACTAATCGTTTGCACCGGCGGCTCAGGCTCAGAGATCAATAGCCGAACGTTAGCGCCGGTTCGAAGGCGGTCTGAAAGCTCCTTCTCCAATCGCTGACGATTTTGTTCCTGCAGATAGTTGGCGATTTGTGGTCGGATAGTGTTTAAGTCTTCCTTCAGTCGCGCCTTGTTTTCGTTATAAAACTTTTCAACCTCAGCTTCTGAAGGAGGTTTGATCTTTTCGCTGACTTCCTTGCGAACGATCTCCTCTGGGCCAACGTTGCGTTTGTTTGCTTCGGCCAGTAAAAGCAGATCATTAATCGTGGTGTCCAGCGCAGGTTTTTGGATCAGATAGGTATTGAGACGCAGGCGATAAATAATCGGCTTCAATCTTTCATTGAGACGACCGGCAGTGATGGACCGTCCCCCCACGGTTGCCAAAACAACATTCGGCGCAAGATTGTCGCTGCTAAAGTCGGCTCCCTTGATCACCGGATTCGAAGCCCGAATACGTTTTACCAGCTCGGTCGATAGCTTCGCTTCCCGCTCTCCGAGTAAGAATGCCGCCACGTCCTCGCGGGCCGCCTTCATATCGCTCTGGTCGATTCGATCGGAGTTGTCGCTAATGAATTTTTCGATTTCTGCCGCCCCCGCTGGAGTCAGTTTTTTCGTGACCTCGGCGTCGTACAACTGCTGAGAAGTTAGCCGGCGCTTCCTGGCTTCGATATCAAGTAACTGTGTGTTGATTTCAAGCTCTAGCACCTGCCGCCGCGCTTCAGCGATCTTGGCCGGCAGACTCTCAATATCCTGGCGCGCTTTCGGATCGATTTCAGCAGTGGTGATGTTTTGTCCGTTTACGACCGCCAGAAGAACTGGGGCCACCGGAGGTGCCGGGGCAACTGGCGCCGAAGGAGTGGGAGACGGATCAGCAGGCTGACTGGTAGTTGGTTGCTTGGCCGCCGGCTGCTGCCTCGTCGTTCCGCGTCTGCGCTGGGCATTAACATCAACTAGCGCAGTTGAGAGCAACAGCGCACAAAGAAGCACAAGCGTTGGAGTTTTCATAATTGAATCTTAGGAATTTACAGAATGATATTGAACAGAGGCTTAGAGCACAAACATGCCCCGGCTGTTGTCCGGGGCAGTTCACAGAATGAACGAGTATTGATAAAGCCAGGATGGAATTAGTGGCAAAGCCTCAATGAAAACGGATAATGCTGCGCCTGCGTTTCTTAACCGGCTTTCGGGCTGGCAATAAGTCTTTGTGGCGACCATTCAAGATGAATGCCAGCCCCTGGTGGGTAATACCCAACACCCGGGCGGCGCGGGTAACGCTACCGTCAGCTGACTGCAACGCTCGCTTGATTAACTCGCCTTCAAATTCTCGAACCCGCTCTTCTAGAGAGGCTTCTGGAACCTGTTCAGTTTCGGGTTGAACCGGTCCACCGGCTGCAGACGTTTCAATCTTGACTACGGCGGATTCGGTTACCGGGCTCGACGCCAGGATCCGGCGGGCACATTTATTTAGCCGCTCTTGAATTTCTTCGCGTTGGGAGTTGACCAATTCCGATTCCGCCATCCGGTAGTAAGTCACCAGCTCGCCGAACGGAAGGTAGCTCGCCAGTTCTTCAGCCATTGCCAACGCAGCGACGCCGCCGCTCTCAGGATCACCGGCAGTGTGCGCAGTTCGAATGGCCTTCTCAAAAACTGACCTGGCCCTCGTAGAATTTCCCAAGCGGGCAAGGGAGATTCCATGGGTGGTCAATGCGATGGCCACCAAAGAAAGCTCATCACCTTCCTCCAGTAGACGGACTGACGAGCTTGCAAGTGCCTCGGCCTTCGTAAACATGCCGGCCGCAAGCAAAGCCCGCGCGCGAGTGTCATCCACTTGCGCGACCATTCCCTTATCTTTCAGTTTGACGAAGAGGGCGCGAGCTCGATCAAGGTGAAGCTGCGCATCGGCGATCCGGCCCAAACGAGTCAGCAATAAACCAATGTTGTTTTCAACCATCGCCAGAAAACGCTGGTTACCTGCCTGCTCGAGATGAATGGTAGCTGCAGTGTATTCCATGAGCGACTGATCAATGTAGTCGCTTCTTGATTGCGCTAATCCGACATTCTTCAGTACGGCCGCGTATTCGTTATGGAACTTTCCCTTCAAACCGTTGTTGCCGCTGTTTGCAAAAAATGGCTCCGCCTCGCGGTGCGTGGCTAGCGCGTCGTCAAAACGATGCAACATCTTTTCTGCGATTGCTCGATTAAGCAATGCGCGCAAGCGCTGTTCGCTTTCCACGTCACCAAGCTGATTCAGAGCGTCGTCCAGGGTTACGCGTGCTTCGTCAAAAGACCCCTGGCGCAGATAACAAATCGCCAAATCATTTCGAGCTTCCGCTACACGCTCAGGTGTTCCCAATTCCTCAAAGATGCGAGCTGCCTCAGAGATTAGATCTTTGGCGAATTCCTGGGCTCCCGGAAGTTGGCGGGCGCTCCCTATCCATCCTGACAATGCCCCTGCTCGGAGGACCACTTCGGCTTCGACGAGCGGACTGAGCCCTTCCACTTGTGGACGCTCACCTACGCGCTGCCAAAACTCGCCGAGAATTTCCTGCGCTGCCTCAAATTCGCCCGCGTCCTCGAACGCCTTCGCCTGACTGCAAACCAATTGCGCCCGCTCGTTAAGACTCGCGGTGCCACTGTTTAACGCCAGTGTTTTGGAATCTATTTTCAAGTGAGGCTACCTCCTTCCAAGGTATGCAAGAAACCTTGCATGAGAGTGTGCACGCGGCTATGATGCGCCTCGTTAAAGACGTCAAACGTTGGCTCCCATCTTTGCCAAACTGTCTTTTTCACACCCTCAAACCGAAAAAATGAATTAGGAGAACGAGATGAAATCTTTGAAAATGATCTGCACCGCCGCGATTCTCTTTTTGGCCCTTTCAGTGCCAACCCACGGTGGCGAAATCAACACCCCTGGCTTCCAATCAGATCCGTGTGGGTCGCCAATCTCGCAACCGTCGCCCGAGTCGGAAGATAATTCCGGAATCGTAGCTACATCCAGCCAGTTTAGCGACCTTGACGCGTCCGGTTTAGCCGCCGTTCTGTATACCCTGAGCGTTCTGTTCTAGAGCGAAGTCAGCGGTAGGTATATCCACCTTCGGATTCCACTGACGAGTCACTGGCCTATTGGTTCGCGGCTTTGACTGGGGCTGTGCCTCTATGTGTCCGCGACTGGCCAAGTCATGGCGCATGCTACCCTTATACCCCTCTGTAAGGCAAGAGTGAATAATGGAAAGCTCTTTGCCGAAGGCATTTGGAGACACTGCACTAAACACTGCATGTGAGGGCGAAAGCTCAGTTGACGTTAGCTTCGACCAGTTTTCGCACCGTTTCCAGTGTGTCAGCCTCTTCTGGGGCCTTGTCGGGTCGCAGTCGCAGGATCCGGGGAAATCGCAGTGCATATCCACTCTTGTGTCGCTTGGATTCCTGAACGCGGTCAAACGTTACCTCGATCACGATTTTTGGCTGAACCAGGTGCACCCTTCCATGGCCAAACTCCTGGAGAGTGTGGTTTTTGAACCACTCGGTCATTTCAAGTAACTCCGCGTCGGTCAGCCCCGAATAGGCCTTGCCGATGTTGAGGAGCTCGGGATCACTTTCTGATCGTCTCACCGCAAAAGTGTAGTCAGAAAGCAAATGCCGCCGTTTACCGTGGCCAACCTCCACAGCGGTTACGACCACATCGAGGGTCGCAATCGCGCGCTTCACTTTCAGCCACTCACGTCCGCGTCGACCAGGTTTGTAGAACGAGACTGGATTCTTCACCATCAGGCCTTCGTTTCCGCGTGCGCGTGCGTCATCAAACTCTTGATCCAGGGCTGCCACGTCCTTCATTCTTTTCGCAACTGATGCTCGAACGATGCCCTTGGCCGGAATTATTTCTTCGAGTATTTCGCGACGCTGCTGAAGCGGGATTTCAGTCAAGACTTCGCCCCGTGCATAGAAGAGGTCGTATGCGACCAGAATTACTGGAACCTCGGCCAGTAATGCGTCAGCAATGTTCTTTCTTCCCAGTCTCTTTTGCAGATCACTAAAAGGCAGAATGCGATCATCGTGGGCCGGGACTATCTCCCCATCAATCACAGCGTCCACGCCAAGGTTTCGGAGTGGCTCGATCAATTCTGGGAATCTGTGGGTTATCTCATCCATCGTTCTGGAGTAAATTGCGACTCGACCTTCCTTTGTATGGACCTGCGCGCGAATTCCGTCGAACTTGTCTTCAACGAAGAAATCGTCAGGCATGGTGCGCGCAATGTCGGCCAGATCCGCAGCGGGAGTTGCGAGCATGAACTTGATTGGGTGGAACAGTCGCATTTTGACATCGTCGAGATCATTTCTTCGTGACCACACCGCCGTTTCCCCGATATCACCGATCAACATGTTGACGCGTGAAACTTTTGCCAGCGGCTGATCGAACGCTCTGGCGACAGCATCTTCGACCAAACTTTCGCGCAGGCCGATCCTCAAGTCACCGGCTAACAACTTGATGAGATACTTTGCCTCGAGCGGGGTCGCATGGTTAAGCACTGCCACTAACAACTCGATTTTGTTCCTGGTTCCTCGCGTTTCGCTTAAAAGGGTGAGGAGTGATTCCGTTTCGGCTAGTGTGACTCCTGCCGATTGCTCCCTTTGGACGCTCCGCACCGCTTCGCAGGCAGTCTCTCCTGCGTCACCCAAGCGGACATAGATGGGAGCTAGCTCTTCAAGCGAAAGTCCGGTTGCGAGGCTGATTGCATTTGAAATGATGCTACCGCCAACATTCGTCGTACGTTGATCGTGAGAGGGAAACTGGTGCCCGGCAAAATAGCGAGCCGCCCTACTCAAGTCAGCGTCGTTCAGCGAGCTGAGATACGTCCCCAAAAGAGCAGCCTTTTCGAGCTTTTTGGTGGTGGCGGCGATCCGCTCGGCCACTTCTGCCAATTGCTCAAGAGAACCAGGCGCGGTATCGGTTGAACTAACGGAATTGGTCATCTCGGATTATCAGTAGCCAAACCTTGATAAGAATTCTCGATTCACTAGCAAGGTTGTGGGAACGAAAGGCACGTGTCAAGAAGCGACTTGAGGACAAGTTTCTGGTTTGTTGAGTCACGGGGTACAATCGCCAACGTTCAGAGATGGTGTGGTTAACAGAGAAATCCAGAGGTATTTGGTAAGTGGTTTTTCTTATTCTCGAATCGCTTGGCAGCACCGAGTTTGCCTTCATTCTCGTGATGGCCCTCGTCTTTTTTGGGCCGCGCAAGTTGCCCCAACTCAGCCGCACGATTGGGAAGAACCTGGCCAATTTCCGCAAAGCATCCGAGGACTTCAAAAGTACGTGGGATCGAGAGGTAACACTCGAAGAACTAAACATGTCTCGAATGGATATGGAACCAGGTGTTCCTGCGCAGGATCATTCTTTGTTGGATCCAGAGAGCCAGCCTACACAGCCTTCACTGCCTACAATAGAACCCGTCGAGACGGATCGCGTAGTGCCACGAAAATCACCATCACCAGAAGCGAAATCCGCGCTTGCAACCATTGAGACAGTTGAACCTTCCTCGAAACGCGATTGGCTGTGAGTCTCATCACTGAGTTAATTTGATGTCAACACTACTGAGACCATTCGCCAACAGACGAGGAAAAGCAACTGAACTCGGCGGCCAGATGTCGTTTCTTGAACATCTGGACGAACTCCGTAGCCGGTTGATTCGTTCGGTGCTCTTCGTCTTTATTGCGGGGATGGCGTGTTGGTTTGTTTCTGACCGAATTTATGCGTTTTTGGCTGTGCCCGTCGAGCGTGCCCTCGGTGAGGCACAGCGTCAGCAGGTACCGATTGACGGACTAACCGGGACTGAAAAGATCCTGCCGCTTACTTCTCTTCAGGAAAACGAAGTCGGACGTTACATCTTCCCGCAAGAAACCAAGATGGGAAACATCGTGATTCCTGCGGGGGTTTCAGTATTGGCCCGGTCCGTTAAGGGTGCGCAAGGAAACCTGGGCTTATTTACCGAGGAGCCACTTTACGCCGGAAACATGATCATTCCTAAGGGGCTCAAGCTTCCTGTGGATTTTGCGAATTCTGCTGATGCGTTTTCAGGTACAAGCGACAAGTTAATTGTCACCAGCGCTATGGAGCCGTTTTCTCTTTACGTGAAGGTATCGCTCTACGCTGCTCTGTGTTTGTCAGTGCCGTTTCTACTGTGGCAAATCTGGGCCTTCGTATCGCCGGGTCTTTACCCCCACGAACGCGGTTATGTAACTCCCTTCATTGCGCTTTCGTCGATTTCATTCGTGCTCGGGGCAATGTTTGCCTACAAAGTGATTTTCCCTCCGGCGGCCAAATACCTTCTCGGGTTGGGACAGGATTTTAGACTGCTCCTGAAAGCTGATGACTATTTCGACTTCATCATCATTGTAATGCTGGGGATGGGTGTCGTATTTCAAATGCCCGCAATCACTTATGTGTTAGCCCGCATAGGGCTTGTGACCGCGCGATTCCTGATCAGAATCTGGAAGACTGCGCTCATCGTCATTCTGATTTCGGCCGCCGTTATTTCTCCCACCAGCGACATTCCAAACATGCTTTTATTTGCGGCGCCCATGATCGTTCTTTACGTAGTGTCGATTTTCGTTGCGTGGATATTCAATCGTCCCCGAACCGCTTCAAGCTAGGCTTTGAAGATGCGCGATTGCGGCGCATTTCTGGCCGCGAAGTGACCAGGGAAAAGGCAACTAAGCGCCGCGATTCCAGCATCTTGACTGTGTTCCTGGTGAAACCTTAGAATCCGGTGCTTCCGCATCGGGTCTGTCCCGCAACCGTATCGTATTGAGTCTCATACACATTTGTTAGGAGTTTTAGTTATGTCGTTTCAGAAAGCCGCTATTCGTAAGGCGATTCTCCCCCTTCTTCTGGTCGGCGTGAGTCTTCCTGTCTTTCCGCAAGACCCTCGGCAAAGTCAGGATCCAATGGACAAACCGCGGAATGTGAAGCCGGAGTTGAAAAAGGCTTATAAAGATTGGCTGGAAAAGGACGTAACCTACGTTATCACCGACGAAGAGCGACGAGCTTTCAAGCGTCTCCAAACAGATGATGAGAGGGAAAAGTTCATTGAAGAATTTTGGCGTCGTCGCGATCCCGATCCTGATACCGATGAAAACGAATTCAAAGAGGAATACTACGAGCGCATCGCTTACGCGAACGAACACTTTGCTTCGGGTATTCCGGGTTGGAAAAGCGATCGTGGTCGAATCTGGATCATGTATGGAAAGCCCGACGAGCGAGAGACGCACCCGATGGGCGGCGGTTACGAGCGTCCTTCTTACCAGGGTGGTGGGTCAACCACTACATATCCTTTCGAGATCTGGTTCTATCGTCACCTTCCCGGGGTAGGTTCGGGAGTAGAGATCGAGTTTGTCGATCCCACGGGCAGCGGCGAGTATCGAATTGCGCGGAGTCCTGACGAAAAAGACGCCATGCTCATGGTCCCTGGTGCTGGTCTCACGCTTTCTGAGCAACTCGGTCTTTCAAACAAAGCCGATCGAATTGTCGGACTGAATGGCGGGAGTTCGCATTACCAGCGCGAACAAGATAACCCGTTTTCGCGGTTGCAACTGTTGGCCGACCTTCAACGTGCGCCTCAAGTTAAGTTTAATGATCTCGCCTCGCGAGTTAATACTCCCGTCATCGAAGAGAACCCGCTCAACTTTGACATACGAGTTGATTTCTTCCGGCAGTCAGACGAACGCGTGATCACTGCGTTTACGATTCAGACGGATAACAAAGACCTGGTGTTTCAAGATAGCGGTGGTCTGCAACAAGCGCGCATTAACATTTTTGGAAGAATCACTTCGGTCGCGGGGCGTCGCGCCGGCATTTTTGAAGATCCGGTTATTACTACGGCTACTGCGCAAGAGTTAACCGATGCGAAGGATCGAAAGTCTGCTTATCAAAAGGCGGTCGCGCTCGCACCCGGCACTTACAAAGTAGATGTGATCATGAGAGATGTGGCGTCAGGCGCGACTGGTGTGCGCCATATCGGCTTCACAGTTCCAAAGTATGATCCGCAAAAGCTTTCAACTTCTACGCTGGTTTTGGCTTCCAAGCTGGAAAGCCTTGGCGATCAACCGGCGGTGGGCCAATTCATTATCGGCCAACAAAAAGTGATTCCAAATGTTTCTGCAATCTATCAGCGTGGATTGCCCGTCGGTGTCTACTTGCAGGTTTACAACGCGGGAATTGATCAAACTACGTTGCGGCCATCCGTCGACGTGGAATATGCACTGCTGAAAGACGGCAAGGAACTTGGAAAGCAGATCGAAGACTGGAGTGGTATGAGCGATGCCGGACAGAGACTGACGCTGGCAAAGCTTATTGACACTCGCCCGCTCGCTCCCGGCGAGTATGAGTTGACCATTCGCATTCGTGATCGCGTTTCGGGGCAGGCGCTATCGCCCACGGCGAAGTTCACTGTGCAATAACTGAGGAATAAAGCGATAGACAGATGGTGAATGGCCATGGCTGTTCACCATTTTCTATTTTGAGCTGCGGAATCAGGCAGTACTCGGGTACGGGCGGTTTCGCCAGGGTGCTAGAATCGCAACCGATATGACGACTAATCTAACTGGATTGACGCAAGGCGAGCTGGTCTCCTTCATGAGCCAGACTGGCGAGCCCTCGTATCGTTCCCGGCAGATATTCAATGGTCTTCAGCAACGGCGCCTTCGGACTTTCGCCGAAATGACAGACTTACCGCTTACCCTTCGCGATAGTCTAAGTGAAATTGCGACTGCGTCGACGCTCACCGTTGAGTCTCGTTATCTATCTTCTGATGGAACCCGGCGCTATCTAATGAAAACTCATGACGGGTTTCCAGTTGAAACAGTCTTCATCCCGGAAGAACGTCGCGATACGATTTGTTTTTCCTCGCAATCCGGCTGTCCGCTTCAGTGTACTTTTTGTTTGACCGCGCAGTTGGGTTTGCTGAGATCTTTAACTGCTGGAGAAATTATCGAGCAAATCATTATTGTGCTTAACGATGTATATGGGGTGGGAGAGAAACCGCCGCATGGGACGAATCTGGTCGGCATGGGGGCGGGGGAGCCATTTCTGAATTTCGACGAGTTGATGAAGTCGCTTGAGATAATGAGTGATCCCCACGGATTGTTCATCGTGCCCAATCGCGTAACCATCTCAACTGCGGGAGTCGTGCCGCGAATTCGTCAGTTGGCGACGATCTCAACGCGACCTCACCTGGCGATATCACTCGCCGCTCCGTCTGACGAATTGCGTGATGAGCTGATGCCGATTAACAAGAAATGGCCGCTTGAAGAGTTGCTATCTGCCTGTAAAGAGTTTGAGCAGACTCTGAAACCTGGCGAGCTCTTCACTTTTGAATATGTCATGTTGGATGGCGTCAATGATTCGAACGAGCACGCGCGTCAACTCGCAAACCTGCTCAACCGGCACTCGCTGCGCGCGAAGGTCAATCTGATTCCGCACAATCCGGCCGACCCGTTACCATATCGTCCATCTCCTTCATATCGAGTCGAACAGTTTAAGTCGATTCTCGAGGGAAAAGGCGTGCACGCATTTGTGCGCCGGCCTCGTGGTCGGGACATCTTTGCGGCTTGTGGTCAACTGGCAGCTCGCGGTGAAGCGATCAATGGTCCATCAGTTCAAAAATCAATTGGGATATAGGAATTCAAACGCAATGAAACTTTTTCGGCTAACACAAGTCATACCAATCCTGGTTATTCTGGTTTTCCCGGTGAGTCTTTATTCGTCGCCGGCTCCGCAGTCGGCGCCAAACATCGGCGTGAATGGGTCGGTATCACCGAACAAGGTGAAACGTGGCCGAACCGCGCAAGCAACTCTGGTGATGAATATCCCCGGGGGTTATCACGTCAATTCCAACAAACCGTTGGAAAAATTCTTAATAGCCACGCAATTAAAAATTGAGGCGCCTAAGGGAGTCCGTGTTGGGCCAATTGTCTATCCGCGCGCGCTGCTGCGGTCTCTGAAATTTTCCAAGAGTAAGGTATCGGTGTTTGAAGGACGGACCCAGATTCGATTCAATGTCACAGTACCGGCAGGATATTCTGGGAACAACGTGGAATTGAAGGCGCGCTTGCGTTACCAGAGTTGTAACGACGAAGTTTGCTTTCCCCCGCAGAACCGCGACGAGAGTATCTGGCTCAACGTTGAGTAGAGTGAGGGTCTGAATCTCACGAGGGCGGTAGTTTCTGCCTGCCAGGAAGCGCTTGTGCCGGCTCAACCTGACTCATGCCAAACCATTGAAAAAACCTTCAACCAGGTTTCGCACAAGTGCTCCTTCCCAACTTGTGAGAGGCCTGGGTTCTGAGGTTTATCAAGGTTTGAGATGAGTGAGTTGCCAGGAGGCGAAAAGACCATGGAACTCTACGCCGCCGATCTTCCAATCACTGACATCAATCGCCCAACTTTTCCGTGCACGCTTTTCTCACGTCTATACGAGAAGAAAAGATCGGTGCGGCACATAGTGCACAGCGGGGCGGTGAAGATCCGATCGTGATCGACTCCCGTGGCGACTAATTGTTGAAGATTCGCCTGGAGTAGGTTTATGCACGCGTAATTCTCACGTGTGGTTTTGAAAAGTTGCTGCTCGGGAAACGTTTGACCGAACGCATCGATAACTTCGCTACCGACTTCATAGCAACAAGCGGCTGCTGCGGGACCGATTGCTACCACTACATCTCTTGGGTTTGTCTTAAACCCGTCACTCATTCGCGCTAATGCTTTGTTTACTACTTGCGCTAGAGTACCTCGCCATCCAGCGTGCACAGCGGCAAACGCGCCCGTCTTCGGATCTCCCAGTAATACCGGAACGCAGTCAGCAGTTTTTACTCCTGCAAGGACCCCGGCCGCGTCGCTGACAATCGCGTCGCAGTAGATCGTATCGCCGTGTGAATCCTCGGCTGGCTTGGCAGCAGCGCGGTTTTCCACCAATCGCACGTCGGAACCGTGGACCTGCCAACATCCCGCCAGGGCCCAATCGCCCGGGAACAGCTTGAGAAAGCGTCGCCGATTCTCCAGAATGTTTTCTGCAGTGTCTTCGTTGAAGCCTGCGAGGTTGAGCGCATTATCGGGCATAGAACTCGTGCCGCCGCCGCGAGTTGAGAAGCCGTTCGCAAATCCGGCCTGTTCAAGCGGCGCGCAGATCAAGGCACGGACACTATCTACTTGACGCCAGTAAAAGCCTGCGCTGGCTATTTCAGGATCAGTAATGATTGTTTCCATTGGCATAGACATTATCGAAGTTGCTCGCATTCGCGAAGTGCTGCAACGCACACCGCGTTTCTGCGAACGTGTATTCACCAAGTCAGAGCGCGCATATTGCGAGAGTCGTGGCGCAGTATCAGCGCAGCATTATGCCGCCCGTTTTGCGGCAAAAGAAGCAGCGCTGAAAGCTTTGAAGACGGGTTGGCGTGGCGGAATAAGCTGGCACGATGTGGAGATTGTTTCAGAAGACAGTGGCGCTCCGTATCTTCTTTTCCACGGTGAAGCAAAAAACATTTATGAGAAGTCCGGAACTGTGCGGGCCCACTTGTCCATCGCCCACACCTCCGAACACGCGATCGCTGAAGTCATTTTGGAAAAATAAAGGAACAAAACCATCCGCAGTTCGCAGGTTTCCCATTAGTAACAACGGCAGCGTCGTTGCCGGTTGGAATCTGCGGAATCAGCTTAATCTGCGGATGACGTTAACGCAGATCATTTACAAGCGTTCGCTTGCCCCAGCGATCGACTTGCACTTGAGTCGATCCGAACTTTGACGGTATCGACATGATCAACTTTTTCGGTTTTATAACCTCGCGGTGATGGGCGATCGCCATCGCACCGTTCGATGATTCATATCCTTCAGCGGATTCGAACAGGCGCGGCAGATTTCCATGTTGAAAGCATTCCACATTCGGCGCCAAGCGTTCAGTAACCGCAATCAGTTCCCGATGCGGACAAGATAACGTGGAGAGGGAACCTGCATCGGCATCGATCTCGACAAACTTGATTCCTTCGGGACATTCGAAATTCCGGCCCCCCAACTCAGGTTTTAGCTCAACCGCATTCTTGATGAAGTCAACCCACGCAGGCAGGGCAGCATCCGCACCTGTGCGCCCCAGTTGTTCATTATCATCAAACCCGATCCAAACCACGCAGACGAGATTGGGTGTGTAACCCACAAACCATCCATCGCGCGACGTGCCTGTCTTGCCAGCCACAGCCACGGTCTTGGAAAGATCTCGCGCGGCTCTTCCAGTACCGTGGTCGACAACCGCCGATAGCATGTTGGTGATCATGTACGCCGTTGTGGGACTAATCACTTGCGCATTCGCTTGTGGAGGTTGTGCTGCCGCGTGTGTTGGCGGTGGTCCATCCAAACTGGCAATCGCCTTCGGCTCGATTCTCCGGCCTCCATTTACAAAGCTCGCATAAGCAGCAGCCAGTTCTAGCGGCGTCACTTCTTTCGTCCCCAGGGCGAGCGCTGGATATTTTTCCGGTCGCGGCAATCCAAACCTCTCCGCCATATTGGCAATGCGAGTCAGGCCGGTTTGCAGTGCGACATCAACTGTCACGACGTTAAGCGACTTAACCAGTGCGGTGCGCATAGTGACGTCGTGCATCGAGTAAGCGCCGCCAAAGTTTGCCGGTCGATACGTCTTGTTGCGATCGTAAACAAACTCGCGTGGTCCATCGTTGAACGTGCGCACGGGCGACATTCCGTCTTCCAGAGCGGTTGCATATACGAATGGCTTAAAAGTCGAACCAGGCTGGCGTCGCGCATCGGTGGCGCGATTCAGCTGCGAGCTTGCGTAGTCGCGTCCGCCCACCATCGCCAGAATATTGCCGGTGTGTGGATCGAGAGCTACCAGAGCCGCTTGAGGTTTCGCACCACTAGTTGCCGACGGAGCGCCGAGCTTCGTTAACTGTCTTGCCAGCGCGGCCTCGGCGAGTTGTTGAAGATCGAGATCGATCGTGGTGTAGATTCGTTGGTTGGGAAGGGAGTTTTCAGTTTGCGAAGCCGAATCTCTATTTACGAAGTCGACAAAATACGGGGCCAGGGAATCGTTAACCGATGCGGAGACTGTGAGCGGCTCTCTTTTCGCAGCAGCAAGCTGAGCTTCGTTTATCCAACCATCACGGGTCATGGCTTGCAATACGGTGTCGCGGCGGATCAGCGCGGCCTCAGCGTGGTGTAGCGGCGAATAACGAGCCGGACTTTGAATCATTCCGGCAAGTAAAGCTGCTTCGGAGAGGGTGAGAGAGGCGATCGGTTTGCCGAGGTACATTTGCGCTGCATCTCTAAAGCCGCGTGCAGCCGACGCGCCACGTTGGCCCAGGTAAACCTCGTTGCAGTAGAGGGCAAAGATGTCTTGTTTTGAAAGGCGACGCTCAAGGGCTAACGAAAGCATCCCCTCCGCATACTTACGGCGGAAAGTCTTTTCAGAAGACAGGTAAGTGTTTTTGACTAATTGCTGGGTTATAGACGATCCGCCCTGGCTCAGTCGCTCATCGTCGACATTTCTAAGCAGGGCTCGAGCGATACCGACTGGATCCACTCCCGAGTGTTCAAAGAAGCGTTGGTCCTCAATCGAAAGAATCGCCTGCACCAGGACGGGAGGAATTTCAGAAAATGAGAGCGACTCACGTTTTCCGATCTTAAACGAAAGGTCGTTTGAAAGTGCTTCGGGTTCGAGGACAAACCTTTCGAGCTTCATGTTGTCGCCGTTCACTTCAGAAACACGATGATCTTCTCCAAACGCGATGCGCACCACTGAAGGCTGACTCCCATGCCTTTGCGGATGAATCTCTATTGCGGAACCAGTCTTGACGAAGGTTCCGCTCCAAACGTTACTTCCTTGCGCCTCAACGTAACCGGCACGACGCAAAGATCTGATCAAGTCAGTTGGTGATAATTTCTGACCTGTTTGAATTACGCGGGGTGCGGCGTAGATTCCCGGGCGGCTGGTCAGGTAACCACTCGCCAGGCGAGCATCAATTATTCTTGAGTAGTATTTGTAAGATCGAAGAAGGGAATCACCGCCCACGATCAACACAACGGCCAGCAGGCAAAACACAGAGCGAACAACTACTCGGAGCCGGCTCGTCGATTTGTCATATTTGAAGCATTGCGATGCTCGCGCGATCAAGCGAGGGAATAAAGCATGAGCCCGATTATGCCGGGATGTGGTCTCTAGGGACATGAGACAGAATCTGGACCAATGCAGACGGGTGTCTGCAACCGCCGTTACCCTTCAGTGCTTCCGCAGTTTTCCGAATGGTTGTTATACAGTTCTAATGAACCGAGATTCGTAGGTATCGAGGATTAGTTAGGGTGAAGGAAAAACCCTGTAAAACGTTGCAAAGCGTCTCATACCGCGAAGCGGTTACGTAGCTCAGCCAAGGGTTGCCGCGCTTCGCGGCTACCTTGGGAGAAGAAGGGTCGAATCCCGTCAACCCCGTTGTGGGGTGCTTTTCTTCAACGGTCCACGTCCCTGGGTAGCCGCGAAACGCGGCAACCCTGGGCTGAATTACGTAACGCTTCGCGGTATCAGCCGAATTGGTAAGTGTGGTTTGATCCCTTTGGTGCTGCTTCATGCGCTGTGTCATCAGCAGTGTCTGCGGATATAATTGCTGCCCCGTAACTAATTCCAAACATCCTGGAGCTCCTTTATGCCTACTCCTAAGCATGTCGAAACTCATTCTGGCGACGTCTTGATCCTGGCCGGCACCATGAAGGGCGCTTTTGTCTTGCGCTCAGACAAAGACCGGTCAAACTGGGAAATGGGTGGTCCATATTTTCCCGGCCGAGCTATTTATGCGTTGACATATGACGACCGAAAAGGACGCAATCGACTCTGGGCAGCAGTCAATAGTTCCTACTGGGGATCCTACTTGAGTTCATCCGATGACTTCGGAAAGACATGGACCGAGCCCGAAGCTTACGGAGTGAAGTTTCCTGAAGGTGCAGACAACGCGGTAAAGCAGATCTGGCAGGTCGCGTTGGGCCATCCGGGCGAAGACGACACCCTCTATTGCGGAGTTGAACCAGCGGCACTGTTTAAGTCTACCGATGCGGGCGAAACCTGGTCGTTGGTGGAAGGTCTATATAACCACCCGCACCGTTCGCAATGGATGCCAGGTGGTGGCGGGTTGTGTTTGCACACAATCCTGCCGGATCCCTCCGATGCGAAGCGTCTGTTTATAGCAATTTCGACTGGAGGCGTTTATCGCACGGACGACGGCGGCGAAAACTGGCAACCGCGAAATCAGGGAGTGCGAGCTCAGTTTTTGCCCCCAGACCAGCAATATCCGGAATGGGGACAGTGTGTTCATAAGATCGCTTTCCATCCCTCAAATCCGAAGCGCATGTTTTTGCAAAACCACTGGGGTCTATACAAGAGCGACGACGGCGGAGACTCATGGACTGACGTCGCTAAAGGAGTGCCTTCGGATTTTGGTTTCGCCATGGACGTGGATCCCAATAACCCCGAAAGCTTCTTTATTGTTCCGCTCGAGTCGGACGAGTTTCGGTGCACACCGGAAGGAAAGCTGCGGGTGTATCGCACGAATGCGGATGGCAACTCATGGCAGGCGTTGTCGAGTGGGCTACCGCAAGAGAACGCATTGGAAACAGTCCTGCGTGACGGACTGGCAACGGATCAACTGAAGCCCACCGGCGTCTATTTCGGAACGCGTAGCGGAAAGCTATATGGCTCCAGAGATGCAGGCGAATCTTGGAACGCAATAATGGAGAGTCTGCCGCCTGTGGTTTCGATTAAGACCGCTGTAGTGCAGTGAACGTTGTCCGACATGCCTCAGGAAGCCCTGAACAAGTGTAACCAGGCTGTTACCGTCGGCGCCCTTGGCGCTAAAAAAATTATGAAGAAAATTCTAGTTGTTCTAACAACACTCGTTTCTCTGGTCGCCTTACCCTTGCTCGTGCAAGCCCAGGAGAAGAAAGAACCGCAAAACAAAATGGTCGAGTTCCACATGGCACTGCTGAAGCGCGGGCCAAAGTGGTCGGCGAAAGGAATGAGTCCGGAGGTGCAGAAGGCCCACATGGTTCACGTCCTTTCTCTGCTCGACAGCGGGAAGGCTGTGATTGCTGGTCCAATGGGCGATGAGGGCGATCTGGTTGGCATCTATATCCTGCGCGCAAAATCGGCCGAGGAAGCGAAGGGCTGGGCCGACAGTGATCCAGCGGTGACGTCCGGCGACTTGATCCCTGAGATGCATCCCTGGTGGTCTGAGGAAGTGATGCAGAAAGCAAGCACGCCCATGAAGCTCACTACTGCTTACATCGGGTTCCTTTCGCGTGGTCCAAAGTGGACTCCGGAAAAAACTCCGGCTACTGCTGCGCTGCAGCAGGCGCACCTGGCTAATATTAATCGCCTGGCGGAAGCCAAGAAGCTGGTAGTGGCAGGACCATTTGGAGACAACGGAACATTGCGCGGAATCTTTGTTTTCAAAGTGGCTTCTTTGGCTGAGGCGAAACAACTGGCCGAGACGGATCCGGCAGTCATAGCGGGCCGTCTGGCGATCGACATGCACCCATGGAAGGTGCCGGAAGGAATTCTGCCGTAACGAGATCAGGTGTTTAGAGTACAGCCTTTAGGTTGCGCGTAGGATTCAAACTACAACCCTGGAATATCGACCATGCTTCGATTCAACGTTACCGGCTTCCTAACCGATTTCACCGACGGACGCCACCAAATCACCATCGACAAAGCATCCACGCACGTAGGTGAAGCCCTTGGTGAATTGTGGAAGTACTGTCCCGGATTGCGCGATCGAGTAGTAAATGAACAGGGCGCGTTGCGTCCGCATGTAAATATCTTTGTAAATGATGAGAACGTCAGGCGCGGACAGTTGCTTGAAACAACGCTGCCTGAGAATTGCGAGATCACGATTCTGCCGTCGGTGAGCGGCGGCTGAAGATCGTGAATCGTAAATCGTGAATCGTAAATCGTAAATCGTGAATAGAAAGAGAAAGCGAAAGCGAGTCGATCAACTCCTTCTTGAGTTCACGATTTACCATTTACCATTTACCATTTACCATGAGACATGAAAGCTACCTGGAAAAATACAACCATCGCTGAGAGTGACGATACTGTCGTCGTCGAAGGCAATCATTACTTTGCCCCCGAATCAGTTAAGCAGGAACATCTTCAACCGAGCAGCAAACACACGATCTGCCCCTGGAAAGGCGAAGCGAGCTACTACGACGTCGTGGTAAACGGGGAAACTAACAGCGACGCGGCCTGGTATTATCCCGATCCCAAACCCGCGGCAGCTGAGATCAAAGACCGCATTGCGTTTTGGCGAGGCGTGACCGTCGAAGAATAGGTAAGCCAACTGTTAGTTTGCTTGATAGTTGGGTTCGTAGTTACAGGATTTGCCATAAGGACTCAGTTATTAGACTTATTCCTTAGTCGTAATAACGAGCCTGAACCAAACTAACAGTTTGCTTTACCCAGGAACTTGACTCTCATCCTGGCCGTATTAATAGCATCATGTATTGTCCCGCCTGTGGATCCGAAGAACGTCAGTTGAGCCAGTATTGCCGCGCGTGTGGAACCGATCTTCGCGCCATCAGATTGGGCCTCGAACGCGTTGACAGCGTTACTGCCTCGGCCGTCTCGGCGCGGGATCACATAAGCCGTGCGGTGGCCGACAAAATACGGGAGACGCAGTCGCCGGCCGATCTAAAGAAGGTAGCCGAAGAGGTGTTGCCGGAAATTGAGAAATTTCTGGAGTCGCCAGAGGAAAAGCGACTGCGTCGAATTCGCATGGGCGTTATCTTCGCGGCCATTGGCTTAGGAGGCACGCTGATCTCACTCTTACTCACACTGGAAGAGAGCGATTTCTTGCCACTCTTGCTTCCAGGTGTAGTCATGTTCTTTATTGGTCTGGGCATCATCCTGAACGGGATTTTCTTTTCCTTGCCGAGGAAGGAACTGAGGGATGCTACAGATCGTGCGCAGGAACAAATCGAATTAGATCAGCAATTGCGGCACATCGCGAGCCTCAATCCAGCGCCGGTTGGTCAATCAACTACTAACGAACTCGACGCTCGCGAACGTGTCGTGGTGCGACCTTCCGTGACCGAACACACAACCCACCACCTCAAAACTGACGTGACCTAGCGAGTGAATTGGCGGACCTTTCCGCGACTTGCCACTCATGGCGCCAGCATATCCAACTCTAAAGCACTAATTACAACTGGCGGTTCCTCACAGGTTGGGAAGGCGGATTGCCCTCTTGTATGTAGGTATTCATGAACTGGAGTTGCTGAGGAAGAGCGGGGATAAATCCGCCTTCCCAACCTGTGAGAAGCTTGAGTGTTCAGGTGTCCCCATCGACCGGAGATTAGACAGGGTTTGTGACTTGAGGATTAGTTTGAGGCTTAAAGAAAACGGGACACACAGGTTCGGCTTTGCTCAGATCCGCGTGTGTCCGCGAAAATCCGCGGCCAGTCTGCTTTAGGTGAAGTCTCGGATGTCCTTGAATGGAGTTTCGGAGTTATTGAAGTCGGGTCGGTAGTAGTAAGAAGCGCCGTCGAATTCCTGCAACCAGCCTTCCTGCATTCCCATTTCATCAAGCGCATCGACGGCGCGCATCCATTCAGTCTCGGAAATTCGCCTCGAGAGCAAAACGAAACGCTGGTTCTCGGCTGCTTGATGCGTCGGATAGTATTGAGCCATTAACGATATGGCCACCCGCGGACTGAGTTCGTCCCGAATCCATTCGAGCGATTCGCGAATGCCTCCAATATCGTTTGGCAAAACCAGCAGACGAATAATCAGCCCACGCTTCACCAAACCATCCTCGCCATAGACCAACTCATCTCCGACTTGCTGGAACATTTCAGAGATGGCCCTGCGCGAATACTCTTTGTAGCTCCTCACTTTTGAATAAGCGTAACCGGCTTCGTCTTCGGCGTACTTCAGATCCGGCAAGTAGACGTCAACGATTCCACTCAACAGACGCAGCACTTCAACCGAATCGTATGCGTTAGTGTTGTAAACAATAGGCAGTGCCAAACCACGCTCAGCGGCGATCAGGATGCTGCGTGCCATCTGCGGTGCGAAGTGGGTCGGTGATACAAAGTTGATGTTGTGGCATCCCTTTGTTTGAAGCTCGAGCATTATCTCGGCCAGTCGTTCATGCGTGATCTCGTTCTTCAGCTGTTGCTTGTGCGTTTGTGAGATCTGGTAGTTTTGGCAATACACACAGCGCAGATTACAGTTGCCAAAGAAAATGTTGCCGGCGCCGTGCTTACCAACGAGGGCGGGCTCCTCGCCGAAGTGTGGAGTGTAGGAAGAAACTATCGGCAGCCTACCCGAGTAACACGCGGCAATCTCGTCTTTCAGACGATTGTTGAAACAATCTCGCGGACAAACGGTGCAGCTTTCCAGCAACGCTTCAAGAGACTCGACGCGCTTTAGAAACTCACCGGTTGGTAATAGCGAAAGATAAGAAGGCTTGCTCACTGATAGTGATCCTTGGCAACTGCATTACACGTGGCGACGGAAATGAATGAAGTGTGGTTTATGCTGTTCGACAACATCCGCGGGTGCTGTTTTGGTTGTTTGGCGCCAAATGAAATCCATCTCAAGGTGTATCGTACTTAACGCCAGTCGCGCCTCGAAAATCAACAGCATGCTGCCGTAAAAAAGAAAAAGGGCGCCAACCAGGCCAAGAATTACCGGCAACACGTTGTAACGCGAATTCCCGACAACAGCAACCACGCCAATCGCTACGCTCGTAGCCACAAACATCCCAAGCGCGAGATAGAACGTGACCATCGAGCGTTGCAGAATGCGCGCGCGACTGGTCAGTTTATCCATCTGCGCAAAAATTATGGTCTGCCTATCTTTGACGTCGACGTTGTCCGACACTTGCCGGCTCGCGAGCTCTTCGAGTTTGTCAGACAACCCGCGAACTCGATCTACCACTCGGCCCAGCCTGGTTGAGGTCGAGAGAATCATGCTACCGCAAGCGGAGATTAGCACCGCGGGAGTAATCATTGCCGTTAGCACGGCCACCGCTGATGACATCGGATCCATTTATATCCTGCGAAGAACGACGACTTGTCGATGCGGCTTGCCGCCGCACAGTGCGGAAAGGCTCAGCCTTTCCGGGCGAATAAAAGTTAATTTGCTGAGGCTGAGCCTCGGAAACAGGGGTAGCGTCTGACGGAAAGCCAAAGGCTTTCCGCACTGTGCGGCGGCAGAGCCGCGACGGATCAAGTCCTGCGTTTAGTGCGGCGACGTGGTCGCGCTTTCGCCGGCGTCTTTGGAGCTTCCGATGCGGCAGCTTCATCTTTCTTCGGCGCCATTTGCTTCTTAATTGTGTCAATAACCATTTGCTGATTCAGGTCGGCTCTCACCGTTACATCGTCGCCTTCAGCCGCAAGCACAATATTTTTCAACATTGCCTGCGCTGATGGATCTGGGATTGAACTGGATGCATAACCCAGCAATCCGGACAACAAATTGGTGACAATCTTTGCTGTGTCGGGGTTGTCCTCGTTGATTGCGCCTCGGACGATAAAGTTAGTCGCGTCCATAGTCACGGCGGCGTAGAAGTCTCCCATCTTGGTTTCACAGGGATTCGCGCGTTCGGTTGTTTCAGTGCCAAGTAGCCCGAAGCTCTTGGCAAAGGATTGCAACGGTCTTCCAGCGATACTGATTAGTGCGTTTGAATCCCGCACTAACGAATTCAGCGTGTCCATGCTGATGCGGCCTTTGCCGTCTGCCGCATCGATGGCCGAACGCAAGTATGCGGGTGTTCCTGCTGCCAGCGAGCTGCCGGTGAGAGCGACCACGCCGACTTCAGAGAAACCGCGGAGGAACGGATTCTTTTCCGCTTCCTTCGCGATTGGATCAATCTTCATCAAGCCCAACGTTTTGCCCCCGTAGGTTTCGTCGCGCATTTGTCCCTGCGTGGCCATGCGTGCCAACCCAATCAGGGACTCGGCGCTAAAGTCGCCGCCGGTTACGACCAGGGCCTCAGGCGGCTGAAACTTGAGATCGCCGGTTGGTTTCTTAAAACGAATGGCGAGGACGATGTATTCAACTTTCGTCGGATCGACGTTGAAGTTTTTCTTTACTTCCTCGAAGTCCTTCCTCATTTCCTCTACGTCTTTCGCCGGCATTACCTTCGGCACAACTTCATTCAGGATTCGTTGCGGATTGATGTAAACGAGCATGTCCGCGTCAGGTAGGTTTGCCAGCGAGCTGATGACAGCCTGGTTTGCATTCGTCGTCGACAGAGAAACAGATGCGGGCGTCAGTTGGGCGCCGGTTTGATTCGTCGGGCGCGGTGATTGCGCCACCGCGCCTCCCATTGAGAGCGACGCAATAAAGGCCAGCAGCAGAAGTTTTTTCACAGAGGACCTCCAGTAAGAGTTTTGCTTATATTCACACAACTGGCGCAGATAAGTCAGCACCTTAGATCCGCCGGAGTGTTTGCCGTGTGAATTCGTTTTCGACGTTGCCGGTGTTCAGCGTGGTTACAGGCTCAAACAGGAGTACTTGGGCTTCTTCATCGGCGACAGGTCGGTGTTCGACGCCGCGCGGGACGACAATGAACTCGCCTTCTTCCAACCAAACTTCGCGATCAACTTCTGGCGCATCCGCTTCTCGATACTCCATGCGGAATCTGCCTTTGACCACCATGAACATCTCGTCTTCGGTGTCGTGGTGATGCCAGGCGAATGGCCCTTGAAACTTAACCAGTTTCACATACTGACCATTCAACTCGGCAGCGATGTGCGGATTCCAGTGATCGGTAATCTGGGAAAGCTTTTCATCGAGATTGATTTTTTGCATGGTGTTTGCCCCGTCTTAGTCGTAAAGCAAACTGTTAGTTTGCTTGAATGATTAGCATCTGCGATGCGTGGTAGCCAGGCTGAGTGACTAGCATTTGCGCGCGTGGTTGCCCAGCGCTCCGCAAACTAACAGTTTGCGTTACACAAAAAAAGGACGGCGCGACCGCTAGCCGCCCGTCCTCTTTTCCCGAAGCTTTGAATCAGACCTATTGCCGACCCTGGCTCAGCACTTTTGAACTAACTACCTTGCCAGCTGAATCGAGGGTGAGTTCGATTACGCCACCTGCGGTGTCCTGCACGCGCCGCAATGTTTGACCAGCCGAATTTGTTGTTTCGCCGAGGACCCGAAGACTAGTCACATTACCGACGGTGTTTGAATTCACCACTTTCCCGGTGGTATCGAGTGTCTTCTCAACAATATTCCCAGTCGCGTCAACAGTGCGTTGGACGGTTTGGCCCAACGTATTAACCGTTTGACTCAAGACTCCGCTTGGTTGTAACGCTGTATTGGCGACACTACCCACGGTTCCGACCGTCTTATCCACACTCTCAAGGAGCTTGGTAAGAATCTCAGGGTTTCGATCAACGGTGGTGAGCGTTCGATCAATAATCTGCGCCACATTGTCTAGCCTGACCTTCAATAGCACTTCAGCCTTCACACCTTTGATTTGAAGTTTAACTTTATCAATTGTGACGTCGGCCCCCGCCGTAAGTGCAAGGAGATTTGCCAGACGCGCGTCAAGCGATACTTTTGCTTTCAGGTTCTCAACTTCCAGCGTGATCTCATCCACCGAAAGGTTTGGCACGTCGAGAAGCACGTCAGGATCACCACTGGCCGCTTCCTGTCGACGGCGGGCGCTCGATGCTTCCTGCCGTTGGCGGTCTGCTTCAGACAAGGGCCTAACAGGGGTTACAGCTGGGATCGGTGTGGGACTTGGTCGAGGCCTTGCCTGAGTCGACTGGCTCGTAGTTATCGACGCATCACGCGACCCGGTTGTGGTCGTGGTGGGTTGCTGACCAAAAGCGTCAACAGAAACGGCAAGAATGAAGATTATCAAGCTCCCGATCTTTGAAGATTTCGTCATCGTTTCCTCCTGGATCAATTAGTCAATGCTACTTAAAGCAAAATGGGGGTTGGGCGAAATTATCTCGGGGAGGTGACCGGCGCTCGGCGTCCATCGATGATCTCAAATATGCGTTCAAGTGAGCCGCGAAACCGGATGCGACCCTGCACGTTCCTCAAAAGAAACTCGATCCTTCCTGTCGCAACTCCGACACCCACCTGCACATTGAGATTCGATTCCCCGCTGGTAGACACTGCAGTCGACGCTTCAAAATTTTCACGGGTAACCTGACGCAGGTCGATATTTAGTTCGAATATCTCGTCAACGTTTGGACGTGGAGTTGCAGCAGGTACGGGCGTGGCTGGGGCCGGCTTTGTTTCCACGGTTTGGCCCAGGGCCCAACAGGCCGAAATGTTAATAATTGCAAGACAGAAAAAAATGGGGCCGCGTGGCTTCATCTAACGCTCACTTCTTTGGAGAACGTGGACGAACTGGGGCTGCAGTCGGGGATGGCACTTGCTCAGTCGCGGGTTTCTTCGGGGGTTCAACGGGTGGAGGTGAGGCGTCTTTCGTAACGGGTACCTCTCCCAGCGCTTCCGCGACGATTCGATCTATATCGGCGAAGACGCTGGTAATTTTTAGACGTATCCCAATGTTGCGATATGTCACGCCTGGTTCAACCGGCGTAGGAAGATTTTCTCTTTGAGCTTCCCAGACAGTGTCGAGTTTATGGCTTCCGGGAAAGGTCACCGTAGGATTGGGAACAGTTTCAAATCTTAGGGACTTGGCCCGCACGTTCGCCGTAATCGCAACATCAGCCGATTCAACTGAAGGATCGGGAGGTAACTTTTCAAGTTCTACTTCTGGCTCGGGAGATCTCTTTGGAGCAGGCTGTGGTTTCGACCGCTGAGTGGGAGTAGTGCGTGCAGGTTTGGCCTTCCTTTGAGCGGCGAAGTGTTCCCCTGCGCTAAACGCGATCAGTGCTGCGCAAGATATCAGCACGCCTTTTTTCAGGGAGACAAGCGACCACATGTGACGCACAATAACAGAACTCCATGAAAAGATAGCTGTCTTTTTTGTTTCAAAAGTGTGTAGTGGACCGCCAGGGGGTCGAGCAAGTAACTGTTAGGTTGCTTACAGTGGAACATTATCCCAATCACTGCAGTGTGGAGACGAAAATAACAGTTTGAGTTACATTGATTTCTGAAGCAGACAGCATTGCCACGCTCTTATTCACTTACGAGGAACAACTTGCTTAACTTTGCCATGCAGACGGCTCGCGAGGCGGGCCGAATACTTTCAGATCGTTTGGGACGAGCTCTTCAGGTCTCCAACAAGGGTGCTATCGATCTGGTTACCGAAGCCGATTTGGCGTCGGAACAACTGATCATCGACCGAATCAAGTCCTACTATCCGCGCCACGCGATCCTGGCGGAGGAATCCGGAGCCACGGAGGCTGGGGATGGAAACGACGGCACGAGCGAATGGAAGTGGATTATCGATCCCCTCGATGGCACGACAAACTATGCTCATGGTTATCCGTGCTTCTGCGTGTCAATAGCTCTTGAACACGAGAACAGAATTGAAATTGGCGTTATTTATGATCCGTCTCGAGACGAAATGTTTGCAGCCGAGCGGGGGCAGGGAGCCCACCTCAACGACCGCCGGATGCGAGTTTCGGATATTGAAGACCTCAACAGCGCGATGTTGTGTACCGGGTTTCCTTACAACGTGAGAGAGCGACCCAACTTCACGCGCGACTTTGCGAAATTCACGATGGAGTCGCAAGCGGTGCGCCGAGATGGCTCAGCCGCGTTGGATTTGGCTTATCTTGCGTGCGGTCGCTTCGATGGATTCTTTGAAGAAGGACTTAAAGCGTGGGACGTTGCCGCGGGAGTCTTGTTGATTGAAGAGGCGGGCGGAACCGTGTCGGATTTTGAAGGACAGCCACTCAATATCTACACACCGAAAATCTATGCGCCTAAGGTGTTGGCCAGTAACGGGCTGGTCCATGAGGCAATGATTCGCGTGTTACGCGATTAAATCTCGTCACGATACTAGCATCTCCTTGGAGTGCGCCACTTTATCGGTGCTTTCACCGGTCGCGGCTTTGCGCGACCTGGTACGCATTGATCAACAGCGGCGCCAGGGCCGCGGCCAAAGCGCCGACAAGGAGGCGCACTCCAAGGAGAAGCATTTATGTTTTGTTGAGTGCCGAACCGATAATTTGAGCGAGGCGTTCAGTTTCACGGCGTGCGCAGGCGCGGGTTTCTTCGTTCGGCAGTGGCTGAGGCTGAAAGACGGGGTGATAAATGATTTCGACCTTTCCAGTCCGGGGGAAGCGTTGGCCTGCCGGCCAAACCTTGTTTGCGCCTCGAATCGTAACCGGCAAAATAGGTACGCCCGCCTCGAGAGCCATTCTTACTGCCCCGCCCTTCATCCGAACCATCGAGCCATCGGGCTCGCCGCGTCCGCCCTCGGGAAATATCACTACGGTTCCGCCATCGCGCAGCCACGTTAAGGAACGCCGAATTGCCGCCGGGTCGCTACCTTCAACTTGCAACGGCCAGGCGCCGAGCAGTTGTATAGCTTTACCAACGACGGGCCATGAGAACGCTTCACTCCAGGCGAGAAAGCGTATCGGTCTATCAATGCGAAGCGCCAACCACGCCGGGTCGCCGTAACTTTGGTGATTTGCGGCAACGATTAGACCACCCTCGGCAGGAATATTTTCCACACCGCGAAACTCCAGACGCCAGCACAGACGACTGAAAGCAGCCACCACCGATCGGACCACGTTTATGGACCATTGCGGCATTGCCCCTGCGGGGGGTTTCCGTTTCGCGGTGGGTGCCGCGGGGGAAAGTGTGGCCGGCTCGCTCAAATGTTTTGGGGCTCTCACTGTAAAAGGGATGAAGTGTACTACGCGTTAACTGCTAGGGGGCTACAACTGAATTCGTCGCATATTGAGACATGACGCAGTAATCATAATGGCCACTCTCGATCAATAAACTCAACGTGAATCTTCTCGATTCCCGTCGCTCCTTTGCTCCTGCCTCGAATAGCCGCGTGAACGGTAAGTTTGAATTGCTCACTGCTCAGACGAATGAATCGGCCGGGTGGCAAGTCGAGGGTTGTATAAATTGCCGCGCCCCGGCTACTAATATTCTCAGTCACCGTTTGTTCGCTGCCAACTACAGCTCCCTTGTCGTCCAGAATTTCAATCAACATATCTACGGGTATGTTATGTCGGGTGTGGATTCGTTTGTCTTCCGAAGCCATCTCTGGCGGTACCCAGTCCTCGACAAGATTGAAAGTGTCTCTCGGTTGGCCCTCACTCTCGTAACGGCGCGAAGGATCTTCTTCATAGCTTCGTGGAGGATGCTTCCCGATGAAGGCAACTCCGATTTCAAAGAGCGACGATCCTGGAGTTGCCGACTCGATTGCTATTATTCGACGCACCAGTGCCCAAACACGATATTGGTCCTCGACGTGATCAAACACCCGAAGTTGACGCGGCATAGGAATGGTCATGTGCAGTAGCCGCCCTTTTTCAATCGGACGCTTCAGGGTGAAGCCCGCGCCAAAAGGCGTCACATCAATGAGTCGAGTGACTTCGGTCCACTCAAAATCTGTAGTTTCGCGACAGCGAATGCGAACCGGCAACTTAAGCTCGAGGCGCTCGCGAACTCTCTTAAATTTTCCTTCTTCTTTCATGTGAAGGTTCGGAAGCGGGAGCGGCTTGTTTTCCGCCTGAAATCAGACCCTTTTCACTGTCCGAAATGAGCCGCCCATCCCGGACGTCCGTTCGCCGTCGAAGCCATTGATTTTATTAGGGTTTGTGGGCTCGCCGCGATTGCCAAAAAGCACCTGAAAAGGCTACAATACCACTTACTTTTTCTCGGCAGTTTTGCCCGTAGTATCAGCTGATAAAACTAACTTCAAAAGCAAAGAGTTGATTGCAAAAAGCAGGGACAACCCCGGATCCTGCACAGCTGGAATTTTGTCTTGCTCTAACCGGCAAAAACTCTTGAAGCAAAGCCCGCGGCGGGCGGATTGTACTGGAAAGGCCAACGGATGGAAACCACTTCTGAACGAGACCACATAAACATCGAAGACGAGATGCGCAGGTCGTATCTCGATTATGCAATGTCCGTCATCATCGGACGCGCATTGCCTGATGTGCGCGATGGACTCAAGCCGGTGCACCGCCGCGTCCTGTGGGCGATGCATGAATTGGGCAACACTTACAACAAGCCCTACAAGAAAAGTGCGCGCATCGTCGGCGACGTTATTGGTAAATACCATCCACACGGCGACACCGCCGTATACGACACGATTGTTCGGTTGGCGCAGGATTTCTCCATGCGCTACCCGTTGATTGACGGTCAGGGAAACTTTGGCTCTGTCGATGGCGACGCTGCGGCAGCGATGCGCTACACAGAGATTCGCATGGCGCGCGTGGCCAACGCGATCCTCGCCGACCTCGAAAAGGAAACAGTAGATTTCCAGCCTAACTATGATGAGTCTCTCAGTGAGCCAAAGGTCATGCCGGCGCGCATACCAAACCTTCTAATCAATGGCTCAGATGGAATTGCCGTTGGCATGGCCACAAAAATTCCGCCTCACAATTTGACGGAGATCGTGGATGCCACACTCGCTGTGCTGCGTAAGCCTGCGATCGAAATCGAAGATCTGATGAAGATTGTCACCGGACCAGACTTCCCAACGGGCGGCTTTATCTATGGTGGTGAAGAGCTCAAGAAGTCGTATTTAACCGGACGTGGAATCATTCAGATGCGCGCGCGGGCTGGTATTGATCGAATCGGCCGGGGCACGCAGGAACGAGATGCGATTGTCATAACTGAAATACCGTTCCAGGTAAATAAGGCACGCTTGATCGAGCGCATTGCCGAATTGATCAACGAGAAAAAGCTCGATGGAGTGTCAGACCTGCGCGATGAATCAGATCGCACCGGAATGCGGATCGTGGTCGAACTCAAGCGAGATGCGGTGCCGCAAATTGTGCTGAACAAGCTCTACAAGTTGACTCCAATGCAGTCGTCGTTTGGCGTCATCAACCTGGCGATTGTTAACGGGCAGCCGCGAGTGCTGAACCTGAAACAGATGCTGGAGTGCTTTATTGACTTCAGGCGCGAGGTGGTTCGTAGACGCACAGAATACGACCTGCGCAAGGCCAAGGCGCGCGCGCACATTCTCGAAGGCTTAACCAAGGCCATCGACATTCTGGACTACGTGGTCCTCTTAATTCGGAATTCGCGCTCGATTGAAGAGGCCCGGCAATGGCTGACGGGGCAGATGAAGACGATCGGCGAAGTAAAGACCTGGAAAGGTGCGCCCACCGACGTTGCTCTGAAAACCTATCTGGGAAAAGTTCAGAAGACGATGGAGCGCCTGGCTTTTTCAGATTTGCAGGCGCAAGCGATTCTTGATCTACAGCTGCGGCGCTTGTCGGCTCTCGAGCGACAGAAGATCACCGACGAGTATGAAGGAATCATCAAGCTGATCGCTGAGCTTGAAGAGATCCTGTCGAATGAGAGCTCGCTGCGAAGAGTAATCGGCAACGAGTTGGAAGAAGTCAAAAGGGACTTCGGCGACAAACGACGCACTGAGATAGTCGACGAGGGCGTCGAGTATTCAATTGAGGACCTGATAGCTGACGAAGATGTGGCCATCACGGTTACCAACAGCGGATACATCAAGCGCACTCCTATCACCACCTATCAGCGCCAGGGGCGTGGTGGCAAAGGTCGATTCGGCGCGGCCGCCAAAGGCGGAGACTATGTCGAGCATCTGTTTATCGCTTCGACTCATGCCTACATCATGATTTTTACCGACGATGGCATGGTCTACAAGCTGAAGGTTCACGAGGTCCCTGATGCGGCTGCCTCTGCGCGGGGTAAAGCAGTAGTTAACCTGATAAACATTCCTTCAGATCGTAAGCTGGCGGGAGTGGTCGCGGTGCGCGATTTTGCTGAAGGGCGCTATGTGTTGATGGTTTCGCGCAAAGGCGTGATCAAGAAAACCTCGCTGGCGGACTTTCAGAACATCCGCACCAACGGGATCATCGCCATCAATATCGACGACGGCGACCAACTGCTCGATGTCGTGCTAACGGACGGCACCAAGCGGATCTTCATTGCTACGCATAACGGGCTGGCGATTAGATTTGACGAGAAAAATGTCAGGCCGATGGGACGTGCCACTCGCGGCGTTCGTGGTATTGATTTGCGCACGGACGACTACGTGGTTTCAGTTTGTCCAGTGTCGGCAGATGACAACGAGAAGATGCTTTCCGTGTCTGAGAAGGGCTATGGGAAACAGACCCCTATCACTACCTACCGGCTCCAAACGCGTGGCGGCAAGGGTGTGATTAACATGAAAACGACCGACAAAACCGGCAAAGTAGTAGCAGTATTTCCGGTCGACGCTGAGTCGGAAATCATGATCATCACTCAGCAGGCCAAGTTAATCCGTCTTGAAGCTGGCGAAATTCGTAAGACCGGAAGAAGCGCGCAAGGCGTCAGGCTCATTAAGATCGACGAAGGCGACCGAGTGACGAGCGCATCGTTGGTTGAAGCGTCCGCCGAGGACGAGACAGAAGAAGTGAGTTAGGCAACACTCGAATCCTGGGCGCGAGCAAACAATAATCCCCTCGAGATTTCGAGGGGATTATTGTTTGTGGTTAACGTTGTCGGATTAAAGCTAGTAGACAATATTGTCCATCTTATCGATCGGCACGATTTCAGTTCCCGACTCGAAGAACCCTTCGTTAGCCCCGTCCTCAAGTGTATCGTGATCTTTAAGATCCCCAAACTCCAATTTCGTTTTTGCCTCGAGGTCTCTTATCCGCACCTGGAACGGCTGATAGGGTCCCACCTCGAATTCTTCTGCCGGTAGATTCTTGATAAGTGATGCCTGACTCAGAATGAAAGCCAGCGCTTTGGGTTTGCCGCTATCGTCTTTGAAGACGACGACCTTCCAATACTCTTTAGGCAGGCCAACGCCTCGATGCTTCTTGTCATTCGAGCGGAACACCGGACCATTGAAGACTGCGAGTCTTTCTTTATTGGCTTTGCCCTCAGACGCAATGTGTTCTTCAATGTTACCCCACAGCAAGATACCCTTTTGGTTCGCCTTCGTGGATTGATTAAAGACCTCATGCTGAGGAGAACAGTTAGTGAAGTGGAAAGTGTCGTCGTTGGCGAGCTTCGCATCCTCCTTCGTGTCTCCCCAGGCTGCATCGGCGCGCCTGACCAGATGACCACGATCGAGCGGGTTCCCTGAATAAAGCTTTTCACCTACTTGTTTTTCAGTCGGAATGCGCGGATCGAAGAACCAACGATCCCCGTCCTTATCACGCGGATGGTTAACCTGGGCATCGCCTTCAAAGTTAACTGCGCACACAAACGCCAAACGGCGCGCGCCATTCATGATCACACTGTAATGGTAATACTTGAGTTCGTTTCCATCCGTATCGTTAACCTTAACAGCAAGACTCCTGATGGATGGACCGAGCGTCGGCAACGGTACATTGAAGCCCAGGAAATCGGGGTCATAGCCAGGACGATTATCGTAATTCTGGTCGGGTGTAATCTTCTCCAGCAGGTCGGCTTCCGCAGGAGAGGTCGACACTGTGCTGACGTTGATGTCAGCGTTCGAGAGCGAGCCCAAACTGATTGAGATATTCAGAGGTACAGTGAACGTAACGGTGCCGCCGGAGGTCACGCCTGACTGGGCGTTTTTGCTTTCATCTTTTTCGTCCATGTTGTCTTCCTTTTCTTGAGGTGGTTTAGCGGTTCCGGGATTCGGTGGTACGCCAGGATCCATCAACTGTGCACGTAAGGGCTCCTCATGAGGTGCTACTTTGGCTTTGTCGATAAATTCCATCAGGCGCGAAATACGGATGCCTTCGTTAGCTACCCAGGCAAGACGACCTGGGTCATCGCCTTTCTTCCAGACGCCACCATCCACGTCGATCATCTTTCCGTTGTCATCGGTTTTAGGCACTCCCGAATGATGCAGCGCAATGACCTCCCACTGGTCGTTGAACACGGGTGAGCCAGACGAGCCTGGTTCGGTATCTCCTTCGTAATGGGCGAAGCGGTCAAGTGGATTTGGCGGCAGATCCTTTAGCTTGTTTTCACGAATGATGACCTGCTTCATCTCACCGAGCGGATGCTGAATGATGTTTACCGGATTACCCAAAATGGCTTTGCCTTCCTCCTTGATCAGCCGGCACCAGCCATACTCACTTAATTTTCTGTTTTGAGCCGATGTTTGCTCGACCGCCACCAAAGCGAAATCAAGATCCTTGTCATTCAGGAAAAAAGTTGATGGGTCCAATCTGAATCGTTGCGGTGTGAGAGCATTACCCAAACGGTCGAGTTGATAGTCGAACTCTACAGTGCTGGCGGCGGCGCTTTCGGTGGTCTTGAGTACATGCCAATTAGTCAACAGCAACCGCGGCGAAACCATAAAGCCGGTGCCAAAGCTTCTGCGGCCGAGGCTGAGGTTGGTAACCACTCGGGCCACAGAGCGGTTCATCATCAGACCCTTTTCAAGAAATTCCACCGACAGAAAATCCCGCGTCTCGCCGATGACGCGCTCAATCAGATCATCAGTAACATCGTCCTCAGTAATGGTTTCCATCTCAACCATTTCACTGAGATCCTCCGACAATCCTTCAGGCGCCGCCTCAGCCTGGGCGCTTCTGGCTACGGTTGTCTTCACTTTGTCGAGCAGCCGGTTAGCCCTTTGCGCAAGACGCTTTTTGGATTCAACTGCGGTAAAGCGGTTGTCCTTCAGGAGTTCCTCGTTTCGTTCTCGCATTTGCTCGCGGTCACGCCAGTGTTCCGCGGCGCGCTCGACCGCCTCAAAATCGTAAGCGTATTCATTTGGTGGGGCAGCCATAGAGTAACCTCCGTGGGAAGTGAGTAAGGATTAGACTTGCGTTTTGATGTCAGCCGACGCGAGTACCGGCGCGAGCACCATGCGATTCCGAAAAAGCTACAGGCCCTGTTTCGACGAGTCGAATTCCAGGATAGAGGAGTACAAGGACTGTTGAGCTTGGCAGGAAAATATCCCTGTCCCTTAGTAATGTCAATATTTCCTGAATTATTTCAAATCGAAAGTTTGGGGAGGCGAGTGAGGCCAAAGTTCCTGCCGAATTAAGGAGCAGCGGGGGCGCCTTCGCCTTCGACCCACACCTCGCCGTCTTCGAAAACTTCCTTCTTCCAGATGGGGACGGTGCGTTTGAGTTCCTTGATGGCCCACTCACAAGCTTCAAATGCTGCGCGGCGATGAGGCGCGCCCACGCAAATCACGACGCTGGTTTCGCCGATTTCCAACTTGCCGGTCCGATGAACCACTCCAATGTAAGCGATGTCGAAACGCTCATGCGCAATTGAGCCCAAACGTTTCAGTTCCCTCAAAGCCATCGGTGCATATGCTTCATAGACGAGGTAAAGCGTTCGCCGTCCTCGGGTCCATTCACGCGCGTAGCCGTCGAGACTGACGGTGGCCCCACACTCCGGGAGAACTACTCTGCGAGCGACGGCGCCGACGTCAATCGGTTCAGTGGTTAACTCAAAGAAGTCCGGACTTATTGGTGCTGCCTCGCTATCCGTTTCGACTCCAGAGCCACCGCTTACTGGCGGGAATATGGCTAGCTCGTCACCATCTTTCACTTCTCGATCTTCGCGCGCGTATTCCTGGTTGACTGCGAGGAGAAGGGAATTGCCAAATCTACGCAGCGCGGGGAATTGTTCGAGTATTCTCTCGAGCACTTGCGAAGCAGTTGTCTCGCCGGTCAATCGCAATTCGCGCTCATTGTGACCGACGATATCGCGCGCCGCTCCAAAAAAGAGGACTGACACCTTTATCTGGTTTGGTTGGTTGGAAGTACCTGTCACTATCGCTTTTAGTCTGGCCAGACCTTAAGAAAGATTTTCCAGATTTCTTTTGTATTTTTCATTTGCCATTGCCTGAAAGCATCGTCGCTTAAGACCGGAAACTCAGGGTTCAAGCTTTAGCTTGCGTTGCGAAGCCACAGCCTAAAGGCTGAACTCTGAACTTCGGGCATTAAGCCGCGTCCGTAGATGGCAAATGAGAAATGACAAATGAGATATAGAAAATCCTCTTCATGCATAACGCAGCAAGCAACTACGACCTCCGCTTTACTCTAACTCGATCTTCTTGCCGCTGTGGCCGTTTCCTCTAGCTAACTCATGCACTCGAGCCCGCTCCTCGTAGTTTGACAATGCGCGAGTCAACATTTCGCGGAGTCGGGTTAACCGCTCCGAAGTTGAGCGAAGCTCAAGCAGCTCAACCTTGGCTTCAGAGTCCACCTCCATCGCGGCGGCTACTAGAAACGAAAGCTTTTGTGGCTCGGTATCGCTGATATCCGGCAGGTTGGCTCGTTCGTCGTTTATGATTCGCACTGCTCGCGCGATGCGGGTAAAACTCTCCGCAACCTCTCGCGAGCTCTCACGCAATCGTTCGACGTCCTCTTCATCATCCTCAAAAAAGCTCACCCGAGCGATCAGATATGGATCGCCTCGTTCCACATACTCGTCGAGCCGATATCGAATAACCCCGATCGTTAATATGTTTGAACGACCGTCTGGAAGCGATTGTGTTTCGGTAACTTCCGCGACGCAGCCGACATGACCCGCGGGTGGATTTTCAATGTCAGTGGATGACGAATCGAAATAGGAAACTCCGAAGAGGTTATTCCCCGCCCGTATATCGCTAAGCATCTGACGGTAACGTGGCTCGAAAATATGTAAAGGGAGGGGCACTCCTGGAAATAGAACGACCGATAAAGGAAAGATGGGGATTTCACGGACTCCGCTTACTCTATCGAGAGATTCACTCATTCATTCACCAATTCGCAGCTGTCGCCGTGAAATTACGTTCAGGGGGCAGAAATTTAGTTGGAATTACGAGGTAAGTATTATCGCAGGTTGTAAGCCAAACTGTTAGCCAGCTAGATGTGAAGGATTTCCGAAAATTGAGAATCATCAAAGCGGTGCTCGGATCCGAGCGAATCCGAGCACGGTCTTTCGCGACGATGATCAACTTAAGGCTAAACCAGTTCGAGCCTCTGTAACGCCATCCGGCGCACAGTGGCTAATAGCACCTCGGGTTCGAACGGTTTGACGAGAAACTCGTCAGCGCCCCCAGCATAACTGGCGGCCCGAGTTTGAATGCCAGCGGCCCCGGTTATCACCAGTACCTTCGACGACGGCAGATGGCCTTTGATGTATTCCATGACTCTCAAACCGACATGAGGAGACTCTACCGCGGGAGGAAGATGCAGGTCGACGATGGAAATAGCAGGTTCATGAATTGTCGCGTGACGGACGGCAGTCTTCATATCATTTGCGATCACTACGTCGTAGTCGTCGTGGAGGATCCAGCGCAGTTGTCGGGCAATGACCTCGTCGTCGTCAACGATTAGAACTCTCGGCTTCATCGAGCGATCTCCTAACAGCAATTGTCCTATTAACCCGCCACAGATAGTGCAAAGTGCGTACCTTCGAGGGTATCTGTCTCAAGTCGTGGACAACTGCAGAGATGGCGAATTAGCATGAAGCCTTCCCAATCCCTCTAGTCAAACCAATCGGATTGTCGGTGTCTACATATGAAGACGGATGTGAAGGAGCTCTGGAAAGAGTGAAGGCCGTGGGCTGGGCGCTAGGAACTATTTCGCAGGTTCAGTTCTGAGGAAATCGATCCCGGCGGCCCCTTCAGCCACGTCGACGCGGGCAGCGATTTTGAGTTTTGCAAGATCAACGATTTCTACGGTGCCTGGCTCGGATCCTACCCCTTCAACCGAAACAAACGCGAAGCGATCGTCGGGTGTGATGACCACCCCGTGCATCACTCGTCGCCTGGTGCTCACTCGACCTATTTCTCGACCGCTCTTTAGATCAAACACTGAGACAAACGACGTCCGTTTGTTGGTTGCGATCAAGCGATTGCCATCCCTGGTTATGGCGAGGTTATACACCCCAGGACTCGCAGGAATGCGGCGTCTTACAGTCCAGCTCGCCGTATCGACTTCAACAATCTCGTCTGACTTGTTGCAAGCAACGAAGACTGACGCGCCGTCTGGCGATGGTTGCGCCCAGGTTGGAGAACAGGAAACGTCGCCGGGTTTCGGCGGTTCGGAGCCATGGCCAGCCATGTCGTGCTGCACGCCACGGGGGCTTGCCGGCGTCGCACTGGGTGCGCCCTTCATACCCATTTCACGGCCCCTGGTTAAGAGAAAATGTCTGGAGACCTTCAGTGTATTCGTATCAATCTCCACCAGCATGTCGTCCATCATGCACGCCGAATAGTGCTTCGTACCCTGGAAATTCAAACGCGACCCATGAGGCATTGCACAGGTTTTTACCCGTGCAACTTCGAGCATCCGCTCAGTTGCAACGATTGAGACCGAAGACGGCACCATGTCCCCGTGAAGGTTGAAATTGACTACGTAGAGCAGCGTGCCATCGGCATTGATATCCATCGTGGCGGGGAAATAACCCAGACCGACTCGACCGAGTACGCGATCATCTTTCGCTGAATATTTCCAGACGGAGCCAAACGGCCGTCCGTGGGCGAGTGAAACGTAATAGCTTTGTTTGTCGGGAGCGATGGCGATGCCGTGTGGACCGTCGATGTCGGTAGGCATGTCACCAGTGGCAAAAGTATGGTCCACTTTCGCGCCGCCTGGTCCAAAGCGAATTAGAGAAATCTTGTCAGCTGCCTCGGAGAGGACGTAAATGAGGTAGTCCTTTTCCGGAGTCTGGGCGTGCAGAGGTTGGAAACCTGCCTGAATGAAAAGGCAAACGAGCGCGAATAGGAGAGGGCTATGGCTTCTCGGGTGGAAAATCTGCTTCATCGATCTCATCAATAACTTTCAACTCAGCCCCAAACTTTTGGTAACCCCGGAAGCGAATTTCATTACGACTCTGAAGCGTCAGGCGCGTGTTTACGCTGGTGAGTCTGATATCAGAATTTGTTGGTAGCAGATATTTATTTTCTCCGATGGTCACCCAATCGTAATCGATTACCGTGCTGGCAGCGGTGATCTGGAAGTCGACTGGTATCTCGGTAGCAATCTGCTCAAAGCGCAACACTCGATTAGCTTCTCGGTCGATCCAAATGCGTCCGCGCGAACCGCTTGTGACCGTCGCATCGCCCGCCGTAAGGCTGAGTTGAGAAAACGCGCGCTTGACTTCGTATTCGTAAACCAAAGTACGGCGACCACGGATCTGATCCGTATCTGCCAGACGAAACTCCGCCTTGGACTCCGGTTTGAGAATATCCGCCAGCGCAGAGATGTACTCAACTCCGCTCGAGCTCGCTCCGCCAACATACTTGCTGTAGTCCCTGCCCTCGGTTACTTCCTGGCCCACCGGCATGCCATTCTTGGCTAATAGTTTGTATTGCTCGCCGGCGTTCGCGCGATAGCCTACCGCGATCGTGAGATTGTCCTGGGCCATCCAGTTGTTGGTGGTGCCATAGGCGACCGAGCGCTTGATTAATTGTTTGACAATGAAGTCAGGCATCGCCTGGGCTGCCCCCATTGTCGCCGCACGGGTTCGGTCGAGCAGGTCTTTGGCTTCGGCCTCCGGTGGACGAGCAGATGCCGTAGGATTCGACCTTCTGCGTTCCGCTTCTTCAAGCGTACGGCGCAGTAATACGTCGTTACCGCTCTTGCTTGCGACCAGGGAACGCATGCCGTCCGTGAGTGGAAAGCCAATCCCACGAGTGCGTATTTCTTCCACAATTTCGTCGCGCCGGTCAGGATGTTGCGGCAACTGGTACACCAGCGCCACGAGCTCGCGATTTGTGAGCGGAGACTGCGGAGACTGAGCTAAGGAGAACGGTGCGCAGACCAGGAGTGCGGAAAGTACTGAAAATGCTCTAAAAAAGGAACGCATTGATAAGACCGGTCTTTCGAACTTATTGACGAAGTATTCCGATGGAAACGAGGCTCCAGCAGTTGCCTCCCCAAGCGTACGGAACGGGCGCTCAAGAGCTTATCAAGTTTCCGTCGTTTCCTCACAGGTCAGGAAGGAGGACTTGTACCTGCTCTTGGGCACTTCACTATTGCCCAGGAATAATCTCAAGGACCAGATTTCTCACAGTCGGGAAGGAGGATTTATCCCCGCTCTTCGTCGCAACAGTACGGCCCAAGAACTTCGACCGCGAGGCTTTAGTTCATCCCTAGATTGGAGAGGTGCGTCGAAGAGCGGGGATAAATCCTCCTTCCCGACTGTGAGAAATCTGGTCCTTGAGAATATTCTGGGCCTTGGTGATGCATCGAAGAGCGGGGACAAATCCTCCTTCCTGACCTGTGAGGAAGCGAACAGCACTTATTTCACGGTCGCCATGCATTCGATTTCGACCCTGGCGCCCAGCGCGAGGCCGGTAGTTCCAAACGTGCTTCTCGCGGGCATGCGATCTTTGGGAAAGTAAGTGACATACACTTCGCTCATCGCAGGGCGCTCGGCAATGTCCAAAATCATCACCGTGCACTTTACGACGCGATCCATACCTGAATTATTTCGTTCAAGGATGGCGCGAATATTATCCATCACCTGTTTCGTTTCGGCTTTGATCCCACCGGCAGCCAGCTTGCCCGAAGCGTCTGTACCAAGCACACCAGAAAGATAAATCATCTCGCCAACCCGCACGGCTTCTGAAAAGGGCGATCCTGGTCGTCCTTTGTATTCGGGCGACGTCCCTTGCGTAGCTACAGTTTTTTCCGGGGCTGCTGATGTCGCGGAAGAAGTCGTTTGCGCATACGTTTGGCCCGCTAGAGCGCCAGCTAACGCGACGGCTAAGTAGAAGGATTTCATACTCTCTCCTTGGTAAACACCAGGTTAAAGGGAACAACCGCGACTCAGGCCGACTCTTTGGCCTGAGCTTGGGCCATGACTACATACAAAGCGTCGTTATCGAGTTCTTCAATATTTGCACGCACCGTTCGAGTTGATCAATAGGGACATACTCACCGGTTCGATGGGCCTCACGAATATCTCCGGGCCCTAGGACAACAGCTTCTGCGCCGAGTTGAGTCAACTGAGCTGCTTCCGTCCCAAACGCGACTGTCCCTGCCGTTTGACCAGACAGTTTCTCCAGCAACTTCACCACAACTGAGTTGGCGTCAGTGTCATAACCTTCATCGGCTCGGGCAGCGTCCACTTCAAAAACCAATCCAGAATCCAGCTTCTTTTCTTCCTCGATTGCGGCCGCGAGTAGATCCAGCAGTCTCTTGGGACTTTGTCCGGGAATGGGCCGCCACTCGAGTGTGAATTTACACTCGCCGGCGATCACGTTCTTCGCGGTACCTCCCTGAATCAGACCAACGTTCAATGTTGTAAAGGACGGATCAAAAGCAGGATGCTTATCGCTCCGTAAGTCGTTCGCGATTTTTTCAAGGCGATTGATCAGCCTGGCTGAACCGAGTATTGCCGACGATCCCAAAGCAGGGTAAGCGCTGTGTGCCTCGCGGCCTTTCACGGTTATCTCTGCCAGGCAGTAACCCTTGCCGGCGCGCATAGGTCGTAGGGAAGTGGGCTCACCGACGATCGCATAACGTGTGTGCAGAGCCTGCGCTTCAGCCAGCCGTTTGGCGCCGATCAGCCCAATTTCTTCATCCGCAGTAAACACCAGGGCGAGGGGCTTCGATAGCTTCTCCAGGTCGGTTTGCTCGACTGCCTCCAGCGCCGCCGCGATGAATGCTTTTGTGTCACACGACCCGCGACCGAAAAGCTTTCCGTCACGGTCCTCTAAACTGAGCGCTTCTTTCCAATTTGGATCGTAGGGAACCGTGTCTGTGTGGCCCACGAGGGCCAACTCGACTTCCGGCCGCTCTGAAGACGATGCACCTGCCACTGCTACCAGATTTGTTTTTGCGACGCCCTTTGCATCCGTGTAGGGAAATCTGCTCACCTGAAGTCCAAGTGTCTCGCACCGGGTTACAAGGTAGTCGCAGATCTCGGTGTTGGACCGTGTCGAGACGGAATCAATTGCAACTAGTTGGGCCAAGGTTTCGGTAACATTCATCCTTGAATTAAGACCTCTCCTTGGAGTGCGCCGCCTTGTCGGCGCTTTCACCGGTCGCGGCTTTGCGCGACCGGGTTCGCAACAGTCAACAAGCGGCGCAGAGCCGCCGCGGCCAAAGCGCCGACAAGGCGGCGCACTCCAAGGAGATGTCTCTACCCCCAGAGTCGCTTCTGCAGCTTCTTAAACTTCTCGACAATCTCTTCCTGCTGCACGTGCCTGCCCTCTTCGACGATTAATTTTCCACCTACCACCACATCTTTGACGGCAGTGCGCGAAAGCGAAAACACAATGTTCGAAAGCAAATCGTCTACGGACGCACCAGCAATCGATGAATCATTCAGATCAACGGTAAAGAAATCCGCCGGGTTACCTGGAGCCAGTGTTCCACCACTCGCACCGATACTCCTGGCGCCGTTATTTGTGGCGCATTCAAAAAGCCGCGTGGCAATCGCCGAGCGCTCCACTTCTTCCGCTCCGGCCAATACGGCTCGCTCCATCTTTTGAAGTCGCAAATGGTATTCAAGCTCCCTCGCGTCTTCTAACAAATCAATCTGGACATGGCTGTCGGATCCCAGCGCCACCGGCACGCTTTGTTTTAGCAATTCATCAACCGGAACAATTCCGTCTCCAAGATTTCGCTCAGTGGTAGGACAGGCGCAAACAGTTGCTCCCGACCCAGCCAACATTCCGATTGCCTTGGGTGTGACGTGAACTGCATGGACCGCAGTGAAGCGTTCACTCAACAGTCCTTCCGTATGCAGCAGCGCTACTGGCGAGCGGCCGTGCTCTGCGATACAGGCGGAGACCTCAGCAGGCTGTTCCGCTACGTGCATGTGGACGGGCAAGCCTTTCTGACTAGCGAACGGAATAATTTCACGCAGGTAACTTAGTGACACCGCCCGGACACTGTGCGGAGCGATACCGGTCCAAGCTTTTGAAGGGGACTGGCCGGCGGCTGTTGACGCAAGGTCGTCAGCCAATCTTTGCAAGTTCTTCAGATATGTCTGCGGCTCACTTTCAATGAACCGGGACTGCTGCGGATTTGGTTCACTCTCAAAGCCCGAACGAGCATAAGCAACGCGCAGCAGGGCTATTCGCAATCCGACGTCATTGGCGGCGCGCACAACTTCCTTCGCCAGCAGGTTTGGATCGTCGTAAGGCGTCCCGTCAGGCGCGTGGTGCAGATAATGGAATTCGCCGACCGCAGTGATCCCGCTCAGGGCCATCTCGAGAAATGCCATGCGCGAAGCGTCATAAACATCCTCAGGTGTAAGACGTACCGCCGCGCTGTACATCATTTCTCGCCACGTCCAGAAGCTGTCTGTTGTGTTGGTCGTGCGATATTCGGTGCGACCACGGATCACTCGCTGAAAAGCGTGCGAGTGCGCGTTAACGAGTCCGGGAAGGATGGCGCGATTACCAAGCAGAGCGGGGCTCCGGAGGTTCCCGGTTGATTGCGGGTCGAGAATCATCCCATGCTCGTCGCAAGCAATGGGACGGTTCCGAAGAAAGCGCCCATCGATATAAGCGAGGTCGGCGGACCAGGCGTTCGAATTCGTGTTAATCATTAGGTGGAAAACGATCCACTAACTTGGCAAATCCACACCAATACTTTTTGGGGCGATTTCGGTGACTTCGTGGATCGCTTCTCAAATCTTCTCTATTTCTTCTTCTCGGCGATCCAGTTCATGACGTTTCTCTCGAGCACGTCAAGCGGAACGGCGCCCGAGCCAAGCACCACTTCATGAAACTCACGAATATCAAACTTGCTCCCCAGTTCGTTACTCGACCGCGCGCGCAAGTCCTTGATCTTCAGTTCACCGGTCTTATACGCGAGTGCTTGTCCGGGCCAGGCAATATAGCGATCGACTTCATTCACGATATCCAGTTCCTGCTTCGCCGCATTCTCCATGAAGTAGTCGATCGCTTGTTTTCTCGTCCAACGCATCTGATGCATTCCTGTATCGACGACCAGACGCACCGCGCGCCACATCTCATATGTCAGTTGACCAAACTTGGCGTAAGGGTCGTCATACAAACCCATGTCCTCGCCCAAAGACTCGGCATACAAACCCCAGCCTTCGACAAAAGCAGTGTACCCGCCAAAGCGCCGAAAGTTTGGAATGTCGCCTTGCTCCTGGGCGAGCGCGATTTGAAGATGATGACCGGGCACAGCTTCGTGTAGCGAGAGAGCCATCATCTCCCACTTGGGCCTTGACTCCGGCTGATAGAGATTCACAAAATAAGTGCCCGCGCGCGATCCGTCAGCGGAAGGCTGGCGATAATAAGCAGTGGTGGTATCCGGAGCCACTGCCGCAGGAATGACTTCGACTCCATATGGCATGCGTGGCAACTTACGAAACACCTTCACCAGGTGCGGATCGATTCGCTTTGACATTGCCTGATACGCGACCAGCAGCTCCTCAGGCGTGGCGTAGTAGAAGCGTTTGTCTGTTCTGAGAAACTTGAAAAACTCCGCGAGTGTTCCCTTGAAGCCAACCTGGTTCATAACGTCCTGCATGGCTGCCCGAATGCGTTTGACCTCGCTTAGCCCCTTTTCGTGAACCTCACGCGGCGTAACATTTGTCGTGGTGAACTTGCGGACAAAATGCGCGTACATTGCTTCGCCCTGGGGCATTTGCCAGGCGCCCACCTCATCGAAAGAGGCTGGCAAGTATTCGTCAACGAAAAACTTCTTGAAGCGTTTGTATGCGGGGATGATGTTCGTGTCGACGGCCGCCTGGGCTTCGCGCCCAAGACGTTCACGGTCTGCGGCTGCAATGCTGGAAGGAAAACGTTTGAATGGTTTGTAAAAAAGACTGTCCTCCGGCTTCTCTACAAGCTGTCGATCAATCTGAGCGGGCACCCGTTGCATGATCACTTTCGGTAACAACACCCGGGCCTTGATTCCTTCGCTCATCAAAGCGATCGTCTGGTCCATGTAAACTGGAAAAGCTTTCAGCCGTGCGATCCAATCCTCGTAGTCTTTGACCGTTTCGAAACGGAGCGAATCAGCCAGCTCGTTCTGTGTCTGAATTCCGCCGCGTTGATTCAACGGCGCGAGATACCAACGATACTTGTACGCCTCGATATCGGTTTCGTAGCCTTTCTTGAACAGATCGTAATTCAACTGATCGGAACTGGAGAGTTTGCTGCGATCGATTTTCGCGAGCTGTTGCAGCACTACCTGATCATGTTCATGCCGGGCCTTGATGGCGGCGAGGCTAAGGTCAGTCCAACGATCATTCCATCGTCGGTCGCCGAGTTGCGAAGCTCGAGTGGGGCTTTGTTGTAGATCAGATTCCCACTCACGATCGAACAAATCATGCAGCGCTTTGGTGGTCGCTGTGTCCTGGGCGAAGCTGGAAAGGGAAGTGATGAAAAGAAATGCTATTGCAAGAATGGTTTTTGAATACACGGATTAATCCCCACTGTTTTGCTGAAATCAACTCCTTGGAGTGCGCCGCCTTGTCGGCGCTTTGGTTGCGGCGCTTTGGCGCCGCTTGTTAACTAAGGTGAACCAGGTCGCAGAAAGCCGCGGCCGGTGAAAGCGCCGACAAGGCGGCGCGCTCCAAGGAGAGGTCTTAAGCTAGGTTTCGAACTGCTAAAACTTCCTTCGCGGCTGTTCGATCGCCCGTGCAACTTATTCGGCGTGGACCAGCAAGATAGGTAATTTTGAATCCAAGTTTTTTGTACAGTTTTACAACCCGCCTTGTCGCCTGATTCGATAACACAACCGGACCTGGGTGCGTCGCCAGCCACTCAGCCGTTCGCACTTGATCGTCCCAACTAAATCCTCCGGCGCTGTAGGTCGTAAACTCTACGTCGTAAGGCGGATCAGCGTAAATGAAATCCTCCGGTCTGGTCTTCAGCGATTCAAAATCCACGTTACTAAAGAGCCACTGCTTGAAGCGGTCGCGGAATGAACTAAAGTCCGCGAGATATGTGATCGACTTGTGCGTGCCGAATGGAACGTTGAATTCGCCGCTCTGATTAAACCGGCAAAGTCCATTGAAGCCGGTACGGTTCAAATAATAGAAGAGTTGCGCTGCTTCTTCGGATTCCGACTTACCGTTAGCAATCAATTCGTTGAACCGTTTGCGGTATCGGTAAAAACATTTCTGATCGTTCTGCATCTCGATGGTTACATCCAGGCCACGCTGCAAATGCCTGTAGAAGTTGATCAGGTGTGGATTAACGTCATTCAACAGTGCTGAATTCGGTTTTAGTCCAAGCGCGGCAGCGAGTCCTCCGCAGAACGGCTCGACAAAGCGTCGTCCCTGATGAAACTCCCAAATCGAAACCAAGTGGGGAATCAGCCATCGCTTTCCCCCGGCCCACTTGAGTGGCGGAGGAATCCGCGCTTCAGGCCCAGCCGGTTTTGCTCCCGCAGTCGGATTCTCAAGGGCTGGCCCTCGGTTCAATCCCGGTTTTTCATCAAGGGTTATTGCTTTCACTGGGGAAGGAAAATAGCAGTCTGGGGCGCGCCGGTCAAAACATTTACTTTCGGGAATAATCGAGCTTTTCGGCGTTTTTTAGGGGGTAGTTTTAGCGACCATTAGTCCAGACTTTCCCGGTGCTGGCGGTTCCCGTAGAGTTGGGCCAACAATGTTTACCAACATCTCTTGAACCTGTGGAAATTTCATTGACAGTTTCAGGGATGATGCGTATCGTTCCAAAAACCTAAACCAGCCAGGAACCTGCTGTCAGAGCTTTTTCTGACTTCGCGGGATTTTTTACTCTCAGAATTCCGGAGGACCCGATGAAAGACGCATTGCCCCTCGCAAGGAAAGACTCCCTCGTGATCAAGGAAGTCGAGAACGAAACCCTCGTCTACGATCTCGAAAGTGACCAAGCCCACTGTTTAAACGATACCGCTGCCCAGATTTGGAAGAACTGCGACGGCAGAACCACCGTCACCGATATCAGCCAACAATTGAGCAAAGGATTAAACGCCCCTGTCGATGAAAACGTTGTTTGGCTGGCAATCGATCAATTGGAGAAGTTTAAGTTGCTTGAGGCCCCCGTGGCGAAACCCGCTGCTTATTCAGGCGGAATGTCCCGTCGCCAAGTAGTTCGAGCCCTTGGTGTCGCCGCGATCATGCTCCCGATGGTCACGTCAATCGTAGTTCCTACAGCGGCACAGGGCGGTTCTGTTCTAAGTTGCGACTGTAATAATCCGAATGATTGTGTCGCAATACATGGACCGGGCCATTGCTGCAATCCACATGACAGTTGCAAAGGTACCCCAAGTTCCAAGGGTTGTATCTTTAACCCCAATCCGCCGTGCAAGATTTAGCTTCGCTCGTTGACTAATTATGAAGGGCTTACGGTCGTCCGGAAGCCCTTCCCGATTATTCGCCCCTCCACCCACGTCCTCGGCAGTTCCTCGTTCCGCGACGCAGATTGCTCTATCACTGCCCATAGTCGGTTGACAGCTGAGCCACGTAAGCCAGGGCCGAATCGTAGTCGGGAAACCAGTTCGGAAATTGAGCTGCCAATTTCCCGGCAATCGTCTCAATCGAGGTTGTGCCATCCATCATTGGAAACACGAATTTTTGAATCTGGCCGATTTGAGTGAGCGACGGTGTGTGATTCACTGCTCGCTTCTTCATCTCGTCTGCCGCTATCGGTGAACCCAGGAAGCTTGATTGCTTGAAGTCTGCTATGCATCGCTCTGGATGACCCTGATCAAGAATCCGAGCTTCCCAACTCCAGATATACTCCGACCTAATCAGATGAGCAGTAAGTTTTGCCTCAATTTGGTCCCCGGCAGCAACTGCAAAGCCCTCAGGAAAAAGGAATAGACTATTGCCATAGATGAGTTCGGGTGAGCTGGGAGAGTTGGAGAATGAAAAGCCATTGAAAAGCTCTGAATCAAACCAGACGGCAAGTGCATGCGCCGTTCCGGCCCGCTCTACAGTGAATGAAATCGCTGCGTTTAGGTTCGCATTTTCGATCTGATGATAATCCAGAGTCTGCAAGTGCTTTGGCTCCATCAATAGGTTCTCTGGCTTGATCATCGTCTTGATCCAACCATTCGTTACCAGGGCGCGGCCAACGCTTAGATCGATTCCGTAGCGCTTGTCCTCCCAAGGACCGACTAATTCCTCAAATTCCTCAGGCACTTCCGCAATTGCCGCCCAGACAATGTCACGTTGCGGAATCAACACGCCGTCTTTTGCTAATAAGCGTTGGCGAACATCGCGAATCGAGGGTATGTGTTGCTCATGCCACGGCAGGGGTCCATGTAAATCAGACACGATCACATCGGCCGGTTCAGGCAAGGAGATTCGAGTTGAGAAATTGTGGAAAAACTCGATCCGCTCGGAGAGACCGTTAGCAGCGGCCGCATCACGTGCAACCTGAATCATGCTGGAAGGTTCGACCGCGTACACTCGTCTTGCCCCCATTTCACAGGCAAGCATGGCAAATACTCCTGGGCCGCAACCGAGATCCATAACCACTGAACCTGGTTTGATGGCGGCCCGCATAGCGTTTACATAGGGGTCCATGCGTCCGGAGTCGGCAATCATCTTCCCGTAACTGGAAACCTTATACATTTGGCGAATGGTCCTTCATCAAGCGGGAGTCGGACGCCCTTCCACGAGGTTCTCCCGAGTAGGTTTGATTCTGTGTCATTCCTTCGCCCGGCCATACTTCATTAACAAGCGGATGGGCCTGACCCCGAAGTAGAGCGGGTAAAGTGGCCCACGCAATTCGACGCCTTGCCAGTCGGAGAGGGTGGGAACGAAGACTGAACGGAGCAAACTTGTCATTGCATCCTGCTTGCGATCCATAAACTGAAGATTCCAACGGAACATTTCAATTTGCGACGGATGTTCGACAGTGTTCTGGAATAGATTTTCCTCCAGCAAAAGAGCGCATTCTCTCATGTCCTGGGATTGCTTTAGCCAATCATCGAGCTCTCGCGGCAGTTCAAGCTGAAATAGTTTGCTGGCTAGCAATAAACCCAAGCTTAGAATCCTCTTGCTGTTCGTTTCCTCGGCCCGGCGAAAGACTGCTGACCACTTCAAAGTTTCGGTACGGCGAACTAGTTCGGCAACTGAGGCTACCCACTCCAGTTTGCCCCAGTAATGTTTGGCCGCGTGGACGCAAAGGTAGAGCAATAAATCCTGATCAGAAAATGTTTGGATTTCATGACCTGCAAAGTTAATGGAATTGCGTTGCGCCCAAAGTTCTTCAAAAGCCAGGGGGAAGGGAAAGCTCCTGGGCGTCAGTCCCCAGTGCAGGTCTACAACGCAGAACGCGTCCTCGTTAAAAAATTGGATCTCGCAGTGAAATCGCAGGTGAGACCTTTGCTGGGCGGAAGTCAGTTGTGGCTCCATCTGGTAACGGTCGGATTCCAGCAGCTCCTTAGCGCGTGCAAAGTCCTGCTTCGGAATCAAGACATCAATATCCCCAGCCTGCCGCAGTCCCAGATCCCCATAAATCTGTTTGCTTAGAATGGGCCCCTTGAAGGCCAGCATGCGGATTTTCTCGGCCCTAAAGAGCTCCTGTATTCGGAGCAGCTCACCCATCAAATAAATGTTCGACTTGCTGCTGTTAATACTCTCAGTTTTTAGTTGCTGAGCGATCGGTTCCGGAAGAAACGGTTGAGCAGTGTTAAGGAGGTGGGTGGCCAGTAGTGGCAAAAGTCCGTGAGCAGAGGCGCTTTGAATCAAGTATTCCCAGTCAATATTCTGTTGGACAAGACGCCGGACCCGGTCGCCTACATCTTCATCGAGAGACTTGCGGGCGATGCAGAGCAGGAGTTCGTGTTCGGCGCGAAGCTTCGTCATCGAGTTGAATCATAACAGGCAAGGGATCGAGGAATGAAAAGCCAGTTCAAGAGTCAACCGGCAGCGTCATGCTCCTCGAGGCAGAGCAAGTTCGGCGCTTCTCGTTTGGTCGATCCATGATTCCGCGTAACGCCCCTTCTGGGAGATGAGTTCGTCATGAGTGCCGGACTCCACGATTTTCCCCGCCTCCATTACATGAATCTCATCGGCGTACATCGCGGTTGTGAAACGGTGAGTGATAACAAGTGCCGTACGTCCTGAGGCGAGTTGCCTGAATCGCTGCAGCCAATCAGCTTCGGCCCATGGATCTAAAGCACTCGTTGGCTCGTCAAGAATTATGATTGGAGCCCTACGCAGAAACGCCCGGGCCAGGGCAATTCGCTGCCACTCCCCAACACTCAGTTCCGTGCCTCCTGAGTACAATTTTCCCAGCATGCTTTCATAGCCTTCCGGCTGACGCGCCACGATTTCTTCGGCGCCCGCGGCCCTAACGGCGGCCTCGATTTCATGCTGTTCCGGTTGGTGCTCCAGACTGCCGTATGCAATGTTCTCACGCACTGTAGCGTTGTAGTGAACCGGCTGCTGAAATAGAACTGTAATTAACTTGCGCAGGTAGGGCGTAGCAACCTGTTTGATGTCTGTTTGGTCGATCTCAATTCGGCCTGCTTCCGGATCATAGAAACGACACAGCAGTTTGACGAGTGTGCTCTTGCCGGCGCCGTTTGGACCAACCAGGGCGACGATGCGGCCCGCCGGGATCTTCAAACTAAAATCATCTAAAGCCAAATGTTGACTTTGCGGATAGCGGAACGAGACGCGCAGAAAACTAATTTCGTCGTCCAACGTCTCGGGAGTCTTTGCCGATTCTGTCGAAGGTTCAACGATGATTGGCTTGAGGGCCAGGAATTCAAAAAGATTTCCCAGGAAGAGACTATTGGCGTAAAGCTGGCCCACGCTTTCAAGCAGGGTCCGCATCAATCGCTGTCCCTGATTAAAAGCAGCGTAAATCAGCGCCAGGTCTCCCAAGGTTACCAGACCGTGCATCGCTTTCCAGACCATCCAGGCTAGAGCCGCACCGGTAATTAGTAACGCGAGAATGGCGGCGCTGAGTTCAGCCAGGCTTTGGCGGCGCGCGAGGAGCAGCTTTTCATCACGTAGTCGTTTACGCAGCGTTTGGAAGGAGGTTTGAAAATGTTTGCCGAGACCGAAGAGCCGCAACTCAGCAGCTGTCTCAACCGCGGTCAGGACCCAGTCGTAATACCATGTGCGTCGTTCGTCAGCGGTGGTTCGCTGACGCCATTGATACTCCATCAGCGCATAACGGACCACGACAAATAAAGCTGGCAGAGTGCTGGCTACCAGGGCAAGAGAAAGCCATGGTCCTAGGGGCAACAGGATGGCCCCCATCGCGATGAGCGTGATACCGTTTTGAAATAAGCTGCCTAAATTTTCGAGCAAAGCAACCGGACGAAAACTCGCCTCCGAACGCGCGCGATGCAAATGGTCGTAGTAATCGGGAAACTCGTAGAAGGCAAGATCGGCTTCGGCCGACTTCTCGTGTATCAATCCATTGATGTGATCCTGGAGCAGTTGGGCCTGGACCAGCCTGATCCAGCTCGCCGCGCTACGAGCAACTTCCATCGCCAGCATCACACAGCCGAGGGCAGCCACGAGAATGAGAACGGCGCGAACATCCGTCCAGGCTCCACCGGTCCCAAGCGCAGCGACGACACCATCAACTACGAGTTTGGTGAGATAGACAGCAGCGGCGGGGAGGAGACCCTGTAGCGCAAGTAATAGGATCCAGGCGATGGTCCACGGCCGTGCCACATCCCAAACCAACCCCAGCGCACGCGGGAGATGCGGGAGCTGTGCCAAAGCCTTGCGGATTTTGGCAAACAGAATATTTGAACTCTGAGGCATGTTACTGGCTGTACTTCAATGAGACTGCACTGGCGTCGGTTAATGCTTCTTTCCAGTCGGCGTACTTCGCGGGAAAGTGTTCCTGGAGTCGCTTGGCTATCATTTCCAACGAGATCTGGCCGTCCATTAATTGCAGAATGAGTGCGTTAACCCGGCCCTCCTCGTTTAGTGTCGGAACATAGCACGACGCTTGTTTTTTTAGATTGGTTGGCGAGAACGGGACGCCCAAGAAAGTAGATTGCTTGAAGTTTGCCTTCACATGATCGGGAGACTTACCGATCACATGAGCTTGCCAGCACCACACATAATCATCGCCAACAAGCTCTGCGCGAATGTGTAGGTTGATAACGTCACCGATCTCGAGGACAAGAGGTTTTGGCCACGGGAAAAAAGCGCTTTGATAAATAAGTTCGGGAGCGTCGGGAGCGTTTGAAAAGGAGACTCCGTCGGTTAGCGTTGTGTCAAACCAAATGTTAAGGCCGTAGCCAGTGCCAGCCCGAGTCACTGTCAACGGACCCTCGAAGCTCACATTCGGACTTGAAATGGTGTGATAATCCAGGGTGGCCCAGCATACCGGAGCTGCCAGAAGTGAATCCGGGTTCACCCGACCTTTTCGCCACGTGTTTTTTGCGAGCATTTCTCCTGCCTGGAGATCCAGATCAAAATCGTTGTGTTGCCAGGGTTCTTCGTATCGCCGGTAAAGCTCCGGCGAATCCACTACAGCGGCCCACAACGTATCCTGTTGAGGTATGAGAGTTCCCGAAGGTGAGAGCAGACGTTGGCGAGCATCTATTATCGACGGGATATGTGTTTTGTATAAGGGTAGAACTCCGCGAAGATCAGATACGATTACATCTACTTGCTCAGGAAGTGAGACTTGGGTGGATTCGGCCTGAATGAATTGAATGCGGTCCTCAAGGCCGCTTTTCGCGGCAATGGCAATTGCTAACTGAATCGAATCGTCAGGCTCTACCGCGAACACCCGACGGGCTCCTGCCCGGCAAGCAAGGATCGCCATGCCCCCAACTCCCGTACCGAGGTCTAATACAACTGTTTCGGAGGTAACAGTTAGTTGCAAAGCTTCAAGATAGGCAGTCGTCCGAATACGGTCGGCGATCATTTGACCGTAATCCAAAATGCTATACAAAAGTCTCCTCCCCGCGTTCCAGGACAGGTTGAGATAATGAATCTTTGTAATCGGCAATTATGGCTTCGCAGAGACTGTCGAGGCGGGACAGATCTGTATGAGGCACCGCGCTTCGAATGGGAACCTGATGAGAGACGCGCGACAAGAGTTCGAATTCCCGCCGTCGCATAGGCTTCTCTAGCAAATAACGCCCGTGTGCATTCGTCAACAATGCAAGCAGGCCCTCGCCTCCGGTGAGTCTGTTTATGAACGGAGCAGAATCGGACATGCTACGTTCATTCAAAACATAGACTCCGCCCAGTCGGGCTGGTCTCTTGTAGAAGCGTTCGCCATACCGTTCCAGATCCAGATACGTTTTGTTCCATGTGGGCGCAATCAGTGGCAACGACTCGTCGCTGTCACGTACGCACGCCACCGCTTCCGGCCACAAATTAACCCTGGGGTATCCTGGTTGAACCAGGAAGTGGGAGGACCGATCAGTCAACGTGGTCACATCCTCTGTCAAAACTGGATATCCCAGCCGAGCGAAGGTCGCAGCAGTCGATGATTTACCTGCGCCCGAATTTCCGGCGATCGCCAAGACTCTATCGTCCACCAGAACCGAACTTGCGTGTAAGCAGACAACCCCGCGCAGTCGTAAAATGAAGGCCGCAATCTGGCCCACAAGATAAACTGTCGTATTCTCAAGATTTAGCGATGCCGGCCAGATGGCACTCACACGAGTCCCAGTTCGATCCACCAAAAACTCAGTAGCGTCACCATACACAATATGGAACGACGAGGAGTCATTAGATTTCCAAACTGTTAGATATGGCTTCCCATTCTCATCGAGGTAGGAACTGGTGTGCCAGGGTTCCGTGGGAAAGTCTGCAACTTGATCAAACTTACCCAGAGTGATCTCAACATCGGGTAGGCGCGAAGTTTCTGAGTGCCATAATCCTGGAAGCTGGACGTTTGAGCGAAGATCTAAACCATAAAGTGAATAAGAAAAGCTCATACCTGTGAACGAGCGGAGATCGAAGCGAGAATTAGCAGCACATGTGACGATTAACGTTGCTAACGCTTGCGCATTTTTAGCACGTCAGACTTAGCCGGAATAAGCAAGGGTTTACGCTGGAGCGAAGTAAGGAGCCCCATCATGTTTGGAGGGCGAAACCACGAGACTGTCGCCACCTAATCTTCAAATCCTCACTTGATCAAACACTCGTTATGATCTCAATGGCCACTCACTAATTAATGCTCATCATGTTGGCCCCGGAGTCACTCGTAAGGGCGTCTGTTCCGCCTCGGGTAATCGACCTAATATCGCCGTAAGTCTTTAACTCCGGGCGACTATACTGTTTCTTTTCTGACTTGTCGGTTTCGGGCGATTTTTCATTAACCTTTTGTTTCATAGCGGTTACCCCAATTCTAGGATAGGCTTTGCAGCCAAAAATTTAAACTCAGTGGCCGGACATGCATCCATATAGCATGCTCACTCCGCAACCAATCGGCTTTATCGATCTTCTGCACATCTACATAATTCGAAAGCATAGGCACGGGGCGAAAGTAATCAGTCAATTGCCATTCTGGTTTCTCCACTCGCACCAAAATAGGATCCCTAACAATTAGCGTCTTGGATCGCTTTCTAATCGTCTCGGGCAAGTCCGGTTTCGTCGAGATTCTCAGTAGCGCCTTATCGAAGCACCATGGCAAAGACGGGATATTAAGGAGAAAGCTTACCACACGCTTGTCAAAGAACGGATACCGAAATTCAACAACCGCCCCCGTGGTGTCAGGATCGTAGTCCTCGAATAGCTGTGGCCACATGGGATGTGTCATTGATTCAAAGGCCCTTTGCCTCCGGGGAAAGGCGGGCTCCTTCTTATTATTTGCCTCATTCCAACGATCGCGAAGCGAGAGCCGCGACTCAAAATCGGGATTAATCCACGAAGGATAAGAGGGCAAGTAATTCTTGCGTTTAGAGATTCCGAAAAATGACTTCAAAGACCTTCTGAAGCCCATCCTGGGGATGCGTCCATTAGCAAACAGACTATACGTCGTATCTTGCAACAGCTTAATCAGAGAAAGCGAGCGCATGACCTTCTGAGGATAGTTGTTGTCTGGACAGAGTAGTGCATCCCCGCTGTCGCCCGTGACAGCAACGCGCGATTTCCCCCCTATTAACGACACAAAGTCGGCAAAAAACGCTCGCAAGGGTTCGTTGATTATTTCAGCCGGTTGGGACCGTTGGCGCGGTGTCTGAAATAGCTTGTACTGGTCGCAGGCCAAGTAGCTAATAGGCATCGAGAGGGCTCTAGCTGCGATCCCGGAAAAGTGGCGTTCCTGGTCCGGCATTAGGTGGTCGTAAACATACGTAAAGGCTTGTAACTCGCAGTTGTTATTCTGCCTGGCCGCTCTTCTGCAGAAGGCGGCCACGGTTGTGGAATCCATCCCACCGCTCAATAACATACTCGCACTTGGAGTGCGCAGCCGATCCCGGACCGCGTCAAGCATGAGGTGCTCGAACTGCTCCAGGTAGTCTGTTCGTTTCGAATAATGAATTTCGTTCTCGGGACTAAGTCGCCAGTAGGAACTAACGGTGAGCGATTCCTCTTTTATCCGTAGGATGTGGGCCGGTGGGAGTCGGCTTATGTCCTTAAACGCAGAAGTCGCGCCGTCACGATTCATCTCGAAAATTAAAAAATCACCAATAGCCTGCTCATTAAAACCTGCGGACAGGAGCGGATGTTTTCGCAAACAATGCGGGGAGCTGCTGAAATAGAACTGGCGATTTTTTGTTATGTAGTAGAAAGGCTTCACGCCTAAATGATCTCGAGCACAAAACAGTTTGCGGTTAGGCTTGTCCCAAATTACAAAAGCGAAGTCGCCGATCAGATGCTTGACGCAGTCTTCGCCCCAGGCGTGATAAGCGTGGAGAATGAGTTCGGCATCATTTGGGAGTCGAGAATCAGAACCATTTGATCGGTCTTCAACCCGCAGAGTAGTTCCCAATTTCGCTTCGAGTTTAGTAATCAACTCGGCCCGCCCATCGATGCGGGCGTCAGCGGTGAGCCAGACTTTTCCATCTAAAGTGAGTGGTTGTTTTTCGGTTTCTGCTTCGAAGGTAGTCCGCAACATTGCGTGGCCAAATCCGACGTTGTTGTCAATCCAGATTTCTCGCGCGTCGGGACCACGATAGGACATGGAGTCAGTCATCCGCCGCAGCAGATCACGATCGACTGGCGCGCCGTCCAGATTAATGATGCCTACGATTCCACTCATGAATTCTGTTGTGGTGACGAGGGTAGGGAGCGATCAATTAGCGGGTTATGAAAGACGTAGAGCGTTGCCGACGTCATCGGTGTAATCGAGCACATTCACCTCGCATCCACTCACAGGTCAGTTTCTATGTTCCCGGCTACTAAGAGCCGGCAATTTGCGAAAATTTACTCAACAGAAACTTTCACCAGTCCCTGTTCCACCAGTTCGTCCAACAGCGCGGTCAGGTCGCGACGCAGCACTTCCGGCTCAACTTCGTACTCTTCAAGTAACGCGTCGTAAGCTGCCTGGATAGAATCTGCCTCGCTCAGTAATGTTAGAAACCGTGTGCCGACTTCATCCAGTCCAAAATAGCGCTCACTGTTCAGATTGAGGATGACTGATTCACCCTGAAGCCCCGATATCAGAACTTCGTCCTGCACCTTAACTCGGTCTGTAAAAGATATTGCCATGGTCAGCTCCGCGGATAAAAATTCTGGTTCTGAGATTAAAACTGTAAAGCCTGATCTTGAGGAACCTGCCGCTGCAACTAGAGCGAACGCCTTCGAGTCAAGGCGGGGAAGACTACTTCCCGAATTCAATAATCTTCCTTATAGGGCAGTGTACTTGAGCAACGAAAAGCGGTCCTGGGGGTTCGTTACTCAATGGCCGGTGTTCTACGGCTTGGGTGTGGCATCGTAGATAAACGATGGAATGGAAGTCAAGAAGGCGCAGCAACAGGTCTTGATTAAAGAATCGCAGCGTTAGGTGAAGGCTAGCTACTTCGGCTAGCCAAGAATCCTTTGAAAAGAGTTGAATTCTGCAAATCGCCGGCGAGTGACTCCAACTTCCCACCCTGTTCCGTGTTCGACCGTGACTCCCTTCCTATCGGTGGTACTCCCCTAAGCAAATTCTCCAGGACTATGACGTGGTCGTCACTGAATCCTTCGATCCCAAGTGCATTTGGCTCGCTGGATCCCAGCACCCTCGTCTGCGATAACTCCTCAACCCAATCCAAAATCTTCTCTACAGGATCAGTCTCAGGAAATCGCTGCTTTACCAAGTCCAAAATCTTTTCACGACTGGACACGTTCAATAGTAACGCCAAAAAGAATCGATGCTCTTCTCCTGTGATCGAGCCGCGGCGCTGTGCGATGTCATGTTGACGAACCTGCTCTTCCAACACACGAGGAATCAAATTCACTAACTCGCCGTGAACGCTGCGGGCCTTCTCCATCAACGCTGCGAACCGATCGTCTCCTGTTGATAATCCAAACAGCGAATTCATGGGGTTGCCACGCAGGAAATGAAAGACTCGCTCCAGGACCATATATGAGGTCTGGAAGTCGGAAGTGGTTATTAGATCGCCCAACAGTTCATCTGTATCTTTGTGCTTCATGCCCAGCAGCAGTCCAACCGTCTGCAGCTTTTTGTTCATCACCTGGTCTCGAAAAAACGGGTTAGCGGCGAAGTATGGCTTGCGATAGTCATACTGCACAGCCGACGAAGGCGTGTGTTCGGTACGCACTGTGATGGTCGCGGAAGGACGATCCAGGTGAAACAGGGAGTGGATAAAGTTTCTACCCGCACGGATCTGACGTATAGAGTTCTTCTGCAACAGCTGCACTTCTTCCAGCTGCAATTCACCGACAGAAAAATGTTCACTGACTGTTTGTTTTTCACTGAAACTGTACCGGCTGTGAATACTTGAGCCCAACATCACCTGGAAGGCGCCGGTGAAAGCATGTTGATGGATGCTGGTGGTGCCGTCGAGCCAGAAGTAGAGATCTACAAAGAAGCGTGGTCCAACGAAGAGTGTGATCGGGGGGTTACCGAAATTCGCTTCGGCATCTTTTTGATCCGGTAGGGCAGTGGCATTGAGAACCCAACGAACGACGTCCCAGGGGTCAACTCGCTCGGGTAGATTCGATTCCTTTAGGGCTTGTTCGGCAATCTCAGGAAATAATTGTTCGCTGTAGTTCGCTTGCCGCCAACGTTTCTCAATCAACTCGCCCAGTACTTGAAACTCTTTCATTGGGGGACCCCGTTTTTGCCTTGAGTTTGAGGGAGAAGAATAAGAATCAATTAGGAATTAGGCAAGAGACGTTTCTATCCACTATTCGCAGAACACCCCGAGCTCAACTGATGTCGTTAAGGCCTTAGTAACAATTCGTCAGAAGCCTCGGCAGGTTCGGGTAATCTAGATAGTTCGTGCATAGAGTGAGATGACTGAGATCTGGCTAATTCAGGTTTTTGGCCTCCCCTGACGCTGCGTTGATTTTCCCCACTACACGCTGTTAGTTTCCTCCTCCTAATCACCTACATACCGCTACCCGGTGCAACTAACTCGTCGAGCTACTCTGCTCGTTCAACATTGTGCTCAAACCGTTCGATAGTCGGATTGGTTTTCCCTCGACAAGCCAAACCAGTCACGACTGAGTAGGAAGCCTCATGAAAAGCAAAACCTCAGCGTTAATACCGGAAGCACGCCGCGAAGGAATCATCACCAAAGAGGTTGATGGCGAACTCCTCATATACGACCGCGAACGAGATCGAGCGCATTGCTTGAATTTCTCCGCCGCCGCCATTTGGACGCGTTGCGATGGTCGAACCAGCGTTCCTGAGATCGCCCGCACGGTCACCAAGCTATTCGGAGTTCGAATTGAGGAGCGGCTGGTCTACTTTGCTCTGAAACAATTCAGTAGCCACCGGCTGCTGGTAGGGGGATACGACGCGTCAAGCATTCCGCCAGATCTGACAAGAAGAACCATCGTTCGCAGGCTGGGCGTAGGGTTCGCACTTGTTCCACTCATCACCTCCATTACTGCTCCCACAGCCTTCGCTGCGATCAGTTGTGGTGGACCGTGTACGGGTGGCCCTGGACGTGGCAGCTGCCCCGCCGGATGTCTCTGCTCAGTTACCACAAATACCTGCGTCGTTGCTTAGTTGACGCTCGTGCCGCGCGCAAGCTTTCACAAGTCATCAGTGTTTGGAGGAATTATGAAAAGAGGACAGTCAAAACGGCCTCAACTCTTGGCAGAGCCACGGCTCGGCTTCGCATGGCCTAAGCCTTTCCCCAATCCGAACTTGGATCTAGTTGCGGCCAAAGCGGCGCTCTCGACGCGTCGGGACCGCACTCGAAAGAGTCGACTATTGTTGGAGCTTGTGTCCTGGTCTTTGTTGATGAGCGCAACAGCGTTCGGCCAAACGACAACACAGGCGCCAGATCCACCCACCACAATTAGTATCACGACAGGAACGGCTTACACGCAGAACTTCGATACGCTCACCAATTCGGGCGTTGCGACTACGAACACGTTGCCGCCGCCTGCCGGATTTGCGATTGGCGAAACGATCCCTACAGGTCAGTCGTCTACGGTCGCAAATGGTGACTACCGCGTAGGAACTGGCAGCAGCGCGACTGGAGATACTTATAGTTTTGGTGCAGCGGCGGGAAACACTGAGCGAGCGCTCGGAAGTTTGACTGTCGGCTCCATTACTCCGGTGCGTTATGGGGCGAGATTCCAAAACGATACCGGGATCACAATCACAGCTCTGACCATCCAATACACTGGTGAGCAGTGGCGAGGAGGTACGGCGACTACAGACAAGCTCGATTTCGCTCATAGCCTCGACGCGACCAGTCTTTCAACGGGAATTTGGGTCGACGTCGATCTCCTGGATTTCACCACACCAAACACTGCCACTGACGGCGCGCTTGACGGGAACGCTGTTGGAAATCGCACCACTGTCACAAACACAATTACAGGATTGAATATTCCGAACGGATCAACGTTTTGGATCCGTTGGTCCGACACTGACGTCACTGGTACAGATGACGGCTTGTCCGTCGATGACTTCTCGTTGGAGGTTTCTTCAACTACCGCGGTCAAGATTTCGTCGTTCACTTCCTCGCTGGTAATGCAACAGGGAGTTGTGGTCGAGTGGCGCACGGGCTTTGAAGTCGACAATCTTGGATTCAATGTTTACCGCGAGCGAAAAGGCAGACGCGTTCCGATCAATCCGACAATCATTGCCGGCTCAGCCCTAACGGCGGCGCCAGGAATTGCCATGGCGGCCGGTAACTCCTACACGTGGGTCGATCCGGCTGGGACTTCCGATTCCGTTTATTACCTTGAAGACATCGACCTCAACGGGACGCGCACCATGCATGGGCCAGTGGTCCCATCAGCCTGCACGGATTCCGTATCTTCTGCCTCTTTGCGTCGTTCGACCTTGCTTGATGAATTACGCGGTCGCGTTACTAACAAAACTGGCGCGCAAAGGTTGCAGCGAGGATGGGCTGCCGCAGGTTTGAAGTCGTCCCCTCAGAGAGTCAATAAGGCCGAGATCCTGGAGTCGGCGCTAACTACAATTCCTCTCAAGTCCGCTGAATTCATTTCAAGGGACGCCGTCGCAAACAACTCCCAATCACCAGATATTCAGAAAAGATTGGCAGCAATGGCTGGGCTAAAAATTTCTGTGAGTGAGGATGGTTGGCATCGGGTGACCCAGCCAGCCCTGGTTGCGGCGGGCCTCGATGTGGATGAGGACATGCGATCCCTGAAACTCTATGTCGATGGCATCGAGGTTCCGATCAAGATCAACAGTAGTAAGAATAGTGGGCCACTCAAGCCGGGTGATTCGATCGAGTTCTATGGCGTCGCCCTTGATACACCGGCAGATGACACTCGCGAATACTGGCTGGTTTCGGGTTCAACGCCGGGGAAGAGAATTAAAGCCCAGACGTTAAAGAACGTCAGTTCGAACCAGGTATCGCCGGGTTTCGAGTACATCATAGAGCGGAAAGAACGTTTGCTTTACTTCTCCGGCTTGCTGAACGGCGACAAAGAGAATTTCTTCGGGCAGGTGATCAATAACACTCCTGTCGTGCAAACGCTTTTGGTCCAACATCTCAACAAGAGTAGCGATGCGCGATTAGAAGTCGCACTGCAGGGAGTGACGCTCCAGGATCATTTCGTGAGGGTGCAGGTTAACGGAACCGAGTTGGGATCGCTGCGCTTTGCCGGGAAATCGCACGGACTGGCGCAATTCCAGATCAGTTCACGGCTACTCCACGAAGGAGTAAACACGGTGACCCTGCAGCGCATGAACGGCGACATGGATATTAGTTTGGTTGATTATCTCCGCCTCAACTATGTCCATACCTATCAAGCCGACGACGACTACCTGCAGTTTACGCTTCAAGGTCGGGCGCAGTTGACTGGCTTCCGCATACCGGAGGTTCTCTTACTGGATATCACCGATCCGAATTCGATTGTTCTCTACAATCCGAAAACGGAAAAACGCGTGGATGGGTATGCCTTTACTCTCCAGGCCTCGGAAAGGCGCACGTTCGTGGCGTTAACAGAGCAGAGTGTCATCTCGCCTGCGGCCATTTCCCGCAACCAACCATCGACGTGGAATTCCCATGTTGAGGGTGCGGACTTCATCGTTATTACCCACCGAGACTTCCGCAAGAATGTCGGACAGTTGGCAGAGTTGCGCCGGAACGATGGGATGTCGGTTGCGGTGGTTGACGTTGAAGATGTTTACGATGAGTTCAACTACGGCGCGCATAGTCCCCGAGCAATTCGTGATTTTCTACACTGGTCGACGTTGCATTGGCTGCGAGCACCGCGATTCGTTCTCCTCGTCGGTGATGGCAGTCTTGACCCGCGCGACTATCTTGGGAATGGAGCAGTCGATTTCGTACCCGCACGTCTAATCGACACCGCCTTAATGGAAACCGCGTCTGACGACTGGTTTGCGGATTTCGATAACGACGGCGTGGGCGACATCGCGATTGGACGCTTGCCAGTGAGAACTGGCGACGAAGCTGAGCGCATCATTTCCAGGATCGCAGCCTACTCTCCGAACAACTGTGCCCAGAAAGCGGTGATCATTGCCGATAAGGGGAGCGACCAGTCGAACTTCCGTTTCGAAGATGCCAGTCTTCAACTGTCTAGTCTGTTAACACCAAACATTGGAGTCGAAACAATTCTTCGCGGCGAGAATGCGACTTCATTTGTTCACGATCAGATCATGAGTAGCATTAATCAGGGTCCGCTGCTGGTTAATTTCATGGGACATGGCTCGGTTGAGGTTTGGACGGGAGGGCCAATTTTCAGTTCCTCGGACGCGGCCGAATTGACTAACGGCGCGAGCCTGCCTGTGTTTCTGATGATGACGTGCTTGAACGGTTATTACCAGGATCCGATTCGTGAGAGCTTGGCGGAATCGCTGATGAGAGCTCAAGGTGGAGGAGCGATAGCGGTGTGGGCATCTTCAGGCCTGACTGAACCGACTCCCCAGCTCGAAATGAGCACAGCATTTTACGAGCACCTTTTTACTGATCCATCCCTAACACTAGGCGAAGTGGTCATGAAGGCGAAGAGAAAAAACTCAGATCTGGACGTCAGACGAACCTGGATACTCTTCGGTGATCCAACCATGCATATCAGGTAACCACTGTTAGACATACTCATTCAGATTGCGCTAAGTAAAGCTCATATCCGGGGTTCAGAAAGGCAACACTTGATTGTCCACGCGCCTCCTCGCCAAGTTGAAGCATGTCCAAGACGATGACCAGCTGAGTCCGTTGCGCTTCGCTTTGCTGGCATGTTAACTTCAGCCGCACATTGACACACTGCTACCCGGTGTTTTCCTTCCACTCGGGAAAAGAGATCAGCCAGGCCGCAAGTGAGGTTCCCGGACGCCCCTTTGTTTGCTTGTTCCGGTTCCGCAATACTAAATACCTAGAATTCGAGTTATGAAAGAACCCTCAGACCTAAGCAAGGCTCTCGACGTTATTCTGAAGAATTCGTCAATCGAGCAAAACGGCTCACTTAACGGCGCCTATGCAACGCCGCCCATCGTCGCTTATGGCGAAGAAGCCTCGCCCGAAGGCGAACTGCACTTGCGCGACTACTGGCGCACAATACGGAAGCGTTTGTGGCTGATCATCGGGTTGGCGCTGATTGTGGCGAGTATTGCAGCCCTCAGACAGGCCCGCCAACCCGACATATATCAGTCCCGCGCCCGTGTACAAGTAGATGCCGAGAGCTTTAGCCCGGCTCTTGGCGCTTCGAAGGGCAATTCCTTTTACACAGACAACTATGTGGATCCTGAGTATTTCAATACCCAGGTGCAGATTCTCTCCAGTCCCACTCTGTTGCGCCGCGTTGCGAAGACCCTCGACCTTGAACACAACACTACTTTTCTGAACGGCCGAGCAGAGAATCCTTCTACCTGGCAAAGTTTGCTTAAGATGTTTGGTTTTGGTAAGGGGCCTTCGCAGTCGAAGAATCAAACGCTGCCAACTATTGAGCGACCACTACAATCAAGTGTCGGTCAGTCGTCTGATGACCCGGCCGAGATCGAACGCATGGCTCCATACGTCGAATCGCTCCAGGCGATGCTTGATATTGAGCAGATTAAGAAGACACGACTGATTGATATCCGCGCTACTCACACTGATCCTTCCGTCGCCACGAAAGTAGTTAACGCCACGGCCGACGTCTTCGGGTTATGGAATCTCGAAGTTAAGACGAAAACCAATACCGTGGCTGGGACATATATGCAGAAGCGTATTGCCGAACTGCAGTCTCAAATCCGCAACGGAGAGGAGCAGCTAGCGAATTACGCACAGAGTCACGAGATTCTTTCGTTGGATGCCAGCCAAAATACGGTCGTCGAGAGATTGGCCGGGCTTAACAGAGAGTTGCTTCAGGCGGAAAACGAGCGCGGTTTGGCGGAGGCCGCGTATCGCGCGAGTCTTTCGCCCGGCGCCGCTGAAGCCAATGCGGAAGTTAGCGACAAACAGATTACCGATTTCAAAGGACGCCTCGCCGAGCTCAAACAAAAGCGCTCGCAGTTGATGTTGACTGACACCGAAGAATCACCGGAGGTCAAAGATCTAACCCAGCAAATAAAAGTTCTCGAAGGCCAGTTAGAAGAAACTCGGGGCAGTGCTAAAACGACGCTGACCAAGAATTTGGAGACCAATTACCGTAAGGCGCTCGCTCGCGAACAAACTCTGAGAGCGTCATTCAATAAGCAGCGCGGTGAAACGGTCGCCCAAAATCAGGCAGCAATCAATTACAACATCCTCAAGCAGGAAATTGAAACTAACAAAGGATTGCTGGACGGTCTGATGCAGCGGTCAAAGGAAAATGACGTCAGTATGGCCGGCACGCCCAATAATATCCACGTGGTGGATTACGCTGCAGTCCCCAAAAGTCCGATTGGACCAAGACGAATGCAAGCCGTCTTGATGGCTCTGATCCTCGCCGTCGCCTTTGGTGTGGGCTTGGCTGTGCTCCTCGAGTATCTCGATGACTCAGTCAAGACCTCTAGCGATATCGAAAGCGGGCTCCGGCTGCCGTCGTTAGCAATCATTCCAATCGCGGGAAAAACGGCCCAGCGCTTCCTGCCGATTACTCGTGCCCTACAAATAAGTAATGGCAACGGAAAAACCAACGGCAATAGTGGAGCACCCGAACTGCTGATAAATGCGCAGGGACCAACCCTTCAGGGAGAAGCGTATAAGCATTTACGAACTTCAATCTTGCTATCGACTCCCGGGCGCGCTCCCAAGACGCTGCTGGTCACGTCAAGCGTACCTTCCGAAGGAAAGACTACAACGGCCGTCAACACGGCCACGGTGTTAGCACAGACTGGCGCCTCTGTTCTCCTTATCGATGCTGACATGCGACGTCCGCGGTTGCACCAGGTCTTCGGGATGAGCAACACGGAAGGCTTAAGTGCGATTCTCTCCAGTGACGTCGATGAGTCGGATATCCTGTCGATGATTGATCGCTATCAGGACTCAAACGTCTATCTCCTAAGCTCAGGCGCGATTCCGCCGAACCCCGCCGAGCTGCTCGGCTCAGCCCAAATGAGACGTCTCCTTGAGATAGCCAGCAAGAGCTTCACTTACATCGTGATCGACTCGCCTCCGATAGCCTCGTTCACTGATGGCGTGCTCATATCAGCGCTTGTTGATGGCGTGCTCCTGGTGGTCCATGGCGGAAAGACGTCGCGCCAGGTGGTCCGGCGTACTCGGCAAGTCTTACAAGAGATCGGCGCAAAGATTATTGGCGTGGTACTCAATAAGGCGGACGTTCGCGCTGATAATTACTACTATCATTACAACTACAAGGACTACTACGCACAAGGCGACGCTGGTAACGACTCCCCCCACGGAAGTCGATCCATTTCACCGGTTCCTAAATAACGATTCGGCAGCTCGGCGATTGCCGGTTGCGATTCGGCTGCTACTCGCCTTATCATCCTTTCCCTGCGCTGCCGGAGTGGCGAAATTGGTATACGCACCAGACTCAAAATCTGGCGAGGTCACACTCATGTCGGTTCGAGTCCGACCTCCGGCACCAAAAGTTCTGACCTCTCGATTATCTCCCTCCCACAATTTTTGAGACGTCCTTGTGGACCAGTCTGGTGATCTAATCGCCTTGCCCAACTCAATCGGTCAGCGCGTTATCAGTCTTCCAACCTCAGCCACGCCTGAGTGCTCACGAGTATAAATGGGCACTCGCCGGGCCAAAGTTGCTCTAGTTTGAGCCTCAAAGAGTCACGTAAAGTATTCTCTGGCAGCCACTTGTACCTGCGTAAAAACATGTTTGCCACGCTGGGATTAAAACTGTAGAATTGGCTGTCCCAAAACACCGGGACCTTCCCCGACCGCATTCCGAAGACTCTTCGACCCGAGCATCTCCCTGCGGTCACAAGCCGCTCACAAACTTTCTTCAGGAGTTAGCCTACATGTCCGATCGCCGCAGATCCCGAATTCTCTTCGTCGATGACGAACCTGAAATTACCGGAATATTGACCGACCTTTTTGAAGGTCAATACGACTGTTCGACTGCAGGTTCGGCAGAGGAAGCTCTGGACCGTCTCAGACAAGATAATTTTGAACTGGTTGTAAGCGACATCACCATGCCTGGTCTCAGTGGTCTGGAAATGATGCCCCAGGTGAAGAGCCTGGCTCCAAACACTGTGGTAGTCATGATCAGCGGCATGCAGACTGTCGAGAGCGCGATCAACGCACTGAGACTAGGTGCCTTTGATTACGTGATGAAGCCCTTTGATCTCCGCCAGGTGGAAGCAGTTGTGCAACGTGCCCTCGAACATCAGGATTTGATCGTTGCTAAAGAGCGCTATGAAGGGCAGTTGGAAAAGCTTGTAGAGCAACGTACGACTGAGCTGGATCAAACTCTGAACTCTTTGGAGAACGCTTATCGATCAACGCTCAAGGCGTTGACCGCAGCCCTGGAGACACGAGATCAGGAAACACACGGACACTCGGAACGCGTGGTCACCTACAGTCTTCGATTGGGGCGAGAGTACGGGTTGGACCAGTCACACATGAAAGCCCTGGAATTTGGCTCGCTACTTCACGATATCGGCAAGATTGGGGTGCCGGATTTAATTCTGCGAAAACCAGCTAAGTTGACTGAGGACGAGTGGGTACTGATGCGCGAGCACCCGGCACACGGACAACAGATATTGCGCGGTATCACTTTTCTGGAAGGGGCCGCTCGAGTAGTTGCGCAGCACCACGAGAAATGGGATGGCACAGGCTATCCGGTCGGACTTAGTGGAGAAGAGATCGACGTATGTGCTCGAATATTTTCAGTCGCCGATGCCTTCGACGCGATGACCAGCGATAGGGTATACCGCAAAGGTAAACCATACGAAGCTGCCGCTCAGGAGTTGGATGACTGGGCCGGCAAACAGTTTGACCCCAAAGTCGTGGCCGCTTTCCACAGAGTGCCTAAGGAAGACTGGGAAGAATTGCACGCCAGATCATTGATGAAGAAAGAAGACGGGGATGACATGCGCCGTGTGATAGATATGATTGAGGCGCAGTTTGAAGCGGTCGTCCACTAAGGCTTTCGACCCGGTTGAACTAGCTAATTGTTAGTTGGTGCAGGCACAACATAACCACGGCGCGAGCGCACGCTCAATCCTACCCTCCTCGAAGCAACCTCAATTTTTCTGTATTCTCCTGCCTTTGAGAAAGCCAGCGGGCGTTTAGGCCTGTAGGTCACCACGTATTCCGAGCCAATCTGACGCGCGGCCTCTTTGGCCTGAGCGATCATTTGCTCGTTTGAGATGGGCAGAAATATCTGACCCCCTGTTTCGTCAGCCAGCGAGGAAAGAACCTGCTGGCTTTTTTTCACTTCCGCCTCATAGCCTTTTCGCTGCCGACGCATGGCTGGATCAAACCTTATGGTCGCACCAAAAGTTGGGCTGCGGGTGGTGCCGGGAGGATTCGTTGGATCGTTGCTGCTGATTGGATCGTGTGAGATCGGCAGTTGACCGGTCTCGAGTCGTTCATTTTTCTTATTCTTTTGCCTGACGAATTCGGTGTAGCTGATGATGTGAACAGTGGACCTGGTAGCGGCCAGCGTTTTGAACGCCTGCGCTCGATCAATCTTCCCACCGGGGGTATCTACTCCGTCAGTAATGAACACTACATGCCGGGTTCCCTCAGGCCGGTCCTTCAACAATTCAGCCGCAGCTGCTACTGCGTCAGAAAACCGCGCCCGCTTACCGGAAGAGAGTTTGGTTCGGAGTGCTTTTAGCACACTCGGTTTTTCCGTGGTCCATGGATGAAGTACGGTGACGGAGTTGTTGAACTGCATCGCGGCTACTGAGGTATTTGCAGTCAGCTCTTTTAAGAGTTCGATGGCGACATCGCGAGTCAGACTAGTGCGCTTAGACGACCCGCCAAGTCCGCTCAACTCCCCGCCCGTATCCAGCACCAGAACCACATTTGCGGGAATGTGCCGCACGCTTCTGATCTGTTGGGCCACTCCGTCCTCCAGAATCAGAACGTCATCAGGGACTACGGAGGGATCGTAATGTCCGTACTGATCAACAGCGACTACCGGTAGGCGCACTTCTTCGGTAAAGACTCTTACCGGAACGTCGTCTTCCACCGGTGTCGGACTGGGTTTTGGTTGTTGGGCTTGAGCAGTAACGCCGAGCGCCAGAAGTAGCAGGAGTGAGACGAGTCCCGGATTTCGTTTGGACAAAATATCGGCCTTTCGAACTGAATGTGCCGAGGTTTGATGCTCACCAGACTGGTTCAGAGTTGCCTGTCGAGCGTGTCCACAAGACCATTTCCCCGCCAGCACGAAAGTAAACTGTTACCGGCGAGCCTGGGACTGAACAGCGGTAATGGCCACGGCATCGACAATATCTTCAGCCTTGCAGCCCCGCGAGAGATCGTTTGCGGGTTTATCCAGCCCCTGGAGTATCGGTCCGATCGCCGTCGCACCTGCAAGACGTTCAGTGAGTTTGTAGGCGATGTTTCCCGATTGGAGGTCCGGAAAGATGAGTACGTTTGCCTGGCCTGCCACCGAAGAGCCTGGAGCTTTTGACTTTGCAACGCTCGCCAGCAAAGCAGCATCCGCTTGCAATTCGCCATCAATCTCAAGTTGCGGCGCTCGAGCTTTGGCCGTTCGGGTCGCCTCGACGACCTTATCGACTAATAGGTGTTTGGCACTGCCTTTCGTGGAAAACGAAAGCATCGCCACGCGTGGAGTTGCACCCAGTAACGCCTGGCACGATTCTGCGGAGGCAATTGCGATCTCGGCCAGTTCGGCAGCTGATGGTTCAATGACTACGCCACAATCCGCGAAGATAAGCGCGCCTTCGTGTCCGAAGTTATTGTCTCTTAATGCCATGAGAAAAAAACTCGAGACCAGCTTGAATCCAGGTTTCACTCCTATGCAATGCAATGCACTTCGTACGGTGTGCGACGTGGTGTTCGTGGCGCCAGCGACCGAGCCGTCAGCCTTACCCATCCTCACCATCAGGTTGCCGTAGTAGAGCGGATCCATTATCAGAGTGCGAGCTTCGTCAGCCATCAACCCTTTAGCCCGGCGCATCTCGTGAAACATCGACACCATGTTTTCGAAATCGGAGGCGCGCCGGTGGTCCATGATCGCCACACTACCGAGATCGACGCCTTCCCGTTTGGCTGTTTCACGAATGGTGGCTTCATCTCCCAGCAAGGTTATCTGGGCCAGTCGCTGTCGCACGCACGAAGCCGCAGCCACCACGGTGCGGGGGTCATTACCTTCTGGTAAAACGATATGTTGTGGCCTGGCCGCAGCACGTTCGCGAATTCGTTCAAGGATTGACATGGGCGCTTACTCCCTCACGGTCTTGCTTCGTTTACCGGCGCTTTTAGTTGCGGCTCGTGATCAGAGATTTGTTCAGGTTCCGGTTGGGCGATAAGCAGGGGCTTGCGTAGTCCCTTGAGACTCATGTTGCTTCCGTCAGCGTTTTCTACGCGCGCAGTCAGAACTCTGCGAATAGGCTTTGGCAAAAATTTCGCCGCTACCATTGCAGCACTCCCGATCAGTTCGACGATATCTCCGCCGCCTTTCCAATGTTCACGCACGACTTTGGGATCGGTACGTTCCATGAGTCGCAAAAGCGAAAGAGCGATCAGATACGCGTCGTCGATCTGGCCGACGAAAGGCAACATATCTGGAATCAAGTCGAGTGGGACCAGGGCGTAAATGATGGCTCCAGCGACCAGGGCGCGCTCTGTGGTGGGGACTCTGGAGTCAGCCAGAAGTCGCGCACAAAGCAAAACCATATTTGGGATGAAGAGCAGCACGTTTTTCAGTCGCCGTTTCGCCAGCAGAGCAGACATTATGCCTCCAGGATTGGATCTAGATCTGTTGTTGCCTGTTAAGTTATCACGAGTTTAAGTGCACAAGTAATTCGCCTGTGAATCCACATTTGGTACCGACTTAAGCTGTTGAGCTTGCTTCCTGTTTGAGCTGCTCAAGAAGTTTTTCGTGAATCCCGCCAAACCCGCCGTTTGACATAATTGCTACGACGTCACCTTCTCGTAACTCAGGGAGAAGATGCTCCAAAATCTCAGGGACGCCACCGAATGACAATGCCGTTTTATTAGTCTGCGCGATGTCTGCAATCAGCCTTCTCGTGTCGAGTGTCAGGCCCTTCTCGGAAGCTTTACGACTGTCGAAAACTTCCGCGATCACTACGTAATCAGCATCCGAAAAAGCGGTCGCATAATCATCTTGAAAGACTGCTAAACGGGACGACCAGGAGCGCGGTTCAAACACAGCTATCAAGCGACGCCCACTGTACCGATTGCGTAGTCCGCGAAGCGTTTCTCTGACGGCGGTGGGATGATGTGCGAAATCGTCAATCACGGTTACACCGCGCTCTTCGCCTCGGACCTCCGCCCGGCGCCGAACATTCTTGAAAGTACGCAGCGCTTCCTTGATCGACGCGCGCTCTACGCCCCACGCATCAGCCGCGATGATGACTGCGAGGCAATTGAGGAGATTAAATTCCCCAATCAGAGGAGTGGCAAAACGCTCCCAGTGTTTGCCTTCGCGCGTTACAGTGAATTGGCTCCGTCCACCCGTGAAGTCCATGTCTGTAATACGCCACTTGGCTTCGGGATTAACGCCAAACGTTTCTAGTTGGGTAAATAATTTGTTACCCATTGAAGCCACAACTTCTCGAACGTTTGGGCTATCCCATCCGGCGATCACCCGGCCGTTTCCTGGAACAAGGTTCATCAGCCTGCGAAATGCCAACTTCACCGCGTCGAGATCTTTGTAGATATCCGCATGATCAAACTCGATGTTGTTGACCACAGCGATTTCCGGAAGGTAATGCATGAACTTGGGCCCCTTGTCGAAATACGCGGTGTCGTATTCATCGCCTTCGATGATGAAGTAATCGCTCTTAGTGACGCGAAAGCTGACCCCAAAGTTTTGAGCTACTCCGCCGATCAGAAAAGTTGGATCCAATCCACCCTGGTCCATTACCCAGGCCGCAATGCTCGTGGTGGTCGTCTTGCCGTGAGTGCCGGCAACCACTAGGGAACGCCGGTTTCGGATGAACTCTTCCTTTACGATTTCCGCCTGCGAGCGGTAAAGAAGTCTACGATCGAGAGTTGCTTCTAATTCTGGATTGCCGCGAGGAATTGCATTCCCAACTACGACGCAATCTGGCGCCGGATCGAGATGCGCCGCACTGAACCCAGTATTCACTGGAATTCCAAGAGATTCCAGCATCGTCGACATCGGGGGATACACATTTTCATCGGATCCCGTCACGCGATGCCCGCGAGCTTGAAGCATGCCGCCTAAAGCTGCCATTGCAGTGCCGCAAATCCCGATCAGGTGATAGTGCATCTGGTGTTTGGTCCTTCTCAAAAGGGAGACATTCTACACAAAGGTTTGCTTCCACCACAGAACTGAGCGCCGAAGGGAAGTCCGTTCCAGAGATTAAGTGCTCGCCCACTCGGTACAGTCCGGAGGTTATGGTCTGCATTTGCGCCACTCCTTGAGCGCGGTTATTCTCATCGCGACTGCATGAAGACTTTTGAACATCCACGAAAAACTAAAGTGACAACACGTAAATTCTTTATTACCGGCGGCGCCGGATTTATTGGCTCTGCATTTATTCGACTCATCCTGAATGAGATCCCGGAATGCGAGGTCGTGAATTTCGATGCGCTTACCTATGCGGGAAATCTGGACAATCTGAAGGACCTGGACAGCCCGCGTTATCGTTTTGTACGCGGAGACATAGCTAAGCCGGCGGATGTTCTCGCGGCGCCCGATGACGACACGGAGGCGATTCTAAACTTTGCTGCCGAGTCACACGTTGATCGAAGCATAACTTCCGCGGCTGAATTTTTGCGGACGAATATTATCGGAACGCAGGTATTGCTTGACGCTGCCCGCGAACGCGGCGTGCGACGCTTCCTTCAGGTTTCAACTGACGAGGTAATGGGAAGTCTACCTGAAGATGAGAATGCTTTTTTTACCGAGGACTCGCCCTTCGCCCCTAACAGTCCCTATGCCGCGTCGAAAGCCGCTGCGGAACACATGGTTCGCGCAGCTCATCACACCTTTGGACTCGACACTGTGATCACGCGCTGTGGCAATAATTATGGACCGCGCCAGTTTCCTGAGAAATTCCTGCCCTTGGCACTCTCAAACGCTCTCGACGATCAGCCTATTCCTGTCTACGGCGATGGATTGAATGTCCGCGACTGGATTTACGTTGACGATCACTGTCGAGGAATTCTTGCCGCCCTCGAGCGAGGACGCTCAGGAGCTGTCTACAATTTCGGCGCCCGCAATGAACGACGAAACATTGACGTGGTGAAATCACTACTGGATGCTGTGGGAAAACCACATTCACTTCTGCGTTTCGTCAAGGATCGGCCCGGCCACGATCGTCGCTACGCGCTGGATCCGGTTATCGCTGAAACCGAGTTGGGATGGAAACCGAGGGAAACCTGGGCAGAAGGGTTGTCCAAAACTATTCGTTGGTATCAGGAAAATAAAGAGTGGGTTTCCCGGACCCGAAGTGGCGCTTATCGAGACTACTACGAACAGCAATACGGAAAAGAGGTTTCGGCGCGTTGAGAGTGTTGGTTACAGGTGCAAGTGGAATGGTTGGGCAGGCGTTAAGGAACCATTGCATAGCTGCTGGCGACGAAGTCCTGAGCTACGATCATCAATCGCTGGATATCTCCGACCTCGACCTGGTTAAATCAACTCTTCTCTCAACCAAACCTCAAGCTGTTATTAATTGTGCTGCATGGACCGACGTCGATGGATGCGAGCTCGATCCATTGCGTGCTCGGAGTGCAAATGCTTTGGGTCCGGAGAATCTGGCTAAAGCCAGTCGAATAGTGGGAGCGGCCTTCGTTACGATCTCGACAGATTACGTTTTCGATGGCCAGAAAGAGGGATTCTATACGCAACGCGATGACCCGAATCCCCAAAGCATCTACGGCCGCGCAAAGCTCGAAGGCGAACGTCTCGCCCAGCTCGCATATGCTCGTACCATCGTAGTTCGCAGTGGATTCATTTTTGGTCCCGGAGGGAAGAACTTTCTCAGCACGGTGGTTCCATTAGCCCGTGGTGGTGCTTCGCTAAAGGCGATTGAGGATTCGTTTGGCACTCCGACCTTTTCACGACATCTGGCGGCGCGTCTGCGAGAACTTACGGAGCTTGACCTGCCGGGTATCTTCCACGTTGTAAACTCTGGATCCGGGGTAAGTTACGGGGAATTCGCTCGCGCTGCGCTTGACCGTGCGGGTTTGGAAAACGTGAGCCTCGAGCCGGTTAGGATGGATTCGTTGAACCGGCCTGCGCCTCGTCCGGTCAATTCGCGCCTGAAATGTCTGCTTTCTGAGGCCGTGGGACTCACCCCGCTCCCTCCCTGGGAACACGCGCTCAACGAGTTTCTCAGCGAGTAATCCGGGATTACCTCAATCGACAGCTAAAAGGGTGCATCGTCTACTTGCCACACGGCTAGTCTCTGTTATTATTCTTACCTTCTGTGGGATTTAGTTCTGAAAAATGAAGGTCTAAAGCTATATGGTGACACAAGATAATCGTTTAGTTCCGGCTCCCCTCGACCGCGGTTTGGATCGTCCTCTGACCGACTTGACTCAGGGCAAACCCTACGGCGCCGCGGCGGCCTCGCCGACTAATATTCGCGACTATCTGTTTGTAATCCTCAAGCGTAAGTGGCTGATTCTCAGCTTGACGCTCGTTGTGACCTCGCTCGTAACGATTCAGATGTTTCGCACCCCCTCCATCTACCAGGGGGAAACGACGATCCGGATTGAGCCAAAACCAAGGAGTATCCTGGAAACCAAAGGGGTCATTATTAACAGTGGTACCGATCCCACGTTTTGGGGAACCCAATTCAAGCTGCTGCAGAACCCGGCACTCGCACGCCAGGTGGTCTTAACCCTTGACCTACAGAACAATCCAAACTTTATGGGCAGTCAGGCCCAAGGTGGTTTTTTCGCGTCTTTGAAAAAGATCGTCAGCCGCGACAGCAAACCGCGCACAGCCTCGCCGGCCGTAGCTACCGGTGCCAACATAGTCGGGGAAAACGCGCTACTTGATCGGCCTCTGACGCCTGAAGAGTTGGCTCGACTCGAACCTTACGAAGACGCAATTATCGGGAATGAGATCGTAGAGCCAATCGAAAAGACAAATCTCATCACAATTAAGTTTAGTCACACTGATCCTTCTCTGGCCCAGAAGATCCCAAACACGATCGCGGAAGTGTTTATTTACAACAATCTCGAAAGGGCGACTCAGGGATCAAAGAAGGCAGAAGATCTCCTGGCTAAAGAAATTGGCCGCCTGCAGATGACGATAAAGCAGGATCAGGAGAGACAGTTCAATTACGCCAAGGCCCATAATCTTCCGATGACTCCCGACGCGGGCACAAACGTCGAATTGCGGCGTCTGAACGAGCTGAGCTCGCAGATGTTGGAAGCGGAGAACGAACGCAAAGAAGCGCAGGCGCAATATGAAAGCGCTAACGAAGCCGCGAAAAGAAAAGATGTTTTTGCGATTCCCGATGTTCAGAAATCGGAGTACATCTCCAACCTGCGAGAGAAGATATCCGAGCTCAAGCAAAAGAGAGACGCTTTGCGTGTTGCTTATACAGACGAGTGGCCGGAAGTAAAAAAGATCGATAGTCAGCTTGCGCCCAGGGAAAAAGAACTGGAGCGGGCCACCACTGAAATTGTCAACGGCATGAAAGGCCGTTATGAAGCCACGCAGAATAAGGAAAACTACCTTCGACGCACATATAACGAGCAGCGTGGAAAGACAACGCAGCAAACTCACGACCAGATTGAGATGTTGTCGATCTCCTCGGTGCTGGAAACGAACAAGCAATATCTGAATGCGCTACTCCAAAAGCAACGCGAGTTGGAAGCAACGAAGTCGTCCGAGAAACCAAACGAAGTCAGCGTAGCGACCTACAGCCGGCTGCCAAAAGTGCCCACTGGTCCGCCCCGAATGCGGAACATCATGATTGCATTCGTGCTTTCCCTAATTGCGGGAATCGGCCTGGCTTTCTTACTCGACTTCCTCGACGACACCGTCAATTCCATGGAAGACGTCGACCGGTATATTCATTTGCCGGCTCTGGCGCTTATTCCGGCGAGCAGGAACGAGAAGAAAGGACTACTGCCTGGAAATGTCGCGCCTTCACCGGCGGCAACTAATGCGCTGGCGCTTGTAGACGATCCAAGATCCGCAGTCGCCGAATCGTATCGCCACCTGCGCACGTCGTTGCTGTTGTCTTCGGCCGGCCAGCCGCCTAAGACGATCCTGGTTACTTCAAGCCAGCCATCGGAAGGAAAGACCACGACTGCCATCAACACTGCGGTGATGTTGGCCCAAACCGGTGCTGAAGTCTTGATAATCGACTGCGACTTAAGACGACCGCGTTTGCATGCCCACTTCGAGATTCCAAACTCTGCGGGTTTAACCAACTGGCTTTCTGGCGAACGCGACGTTGATCGACTGATCCAGAATTACGAGAAGCAGCCGAATTTGAAATTGCTGACATCAGGCCCGGTACCTCCAAACCCAGCGGAACTCCTGGGTTCAGACGAGATGAGAAAGCTGCTGGGCGTGTTGAGCGAAAAATTCGCGCACATCATTATCGACTCGCCACCGGCGATCTCGTTTACTGATGCTTCTATCCTATCCACGATGGTCGACGGAGTAATGTTGGTGGTCCATGGTGGAAAGAGCTCGCGGGCAGTGGTTCGTCGCGCCAAACAACAGCTTCTGGATGTGGGTGCGCACATATTTGGTGTGGTGCTCAATAACGTCAAACTCGAGAGCCAGCAGGATTACTACTATGCTGGTTACTACGGGTATGGCTACTATTCGAGCTACTACAGCGATGCAGATGAAGAAAAACCGGACGGGGCCGCACCGGCCACTCCTTCCCGCTAGGATCCTGCTAATTCAGAAAAGCCGGGGACTCCAGGTCCCCGGCCTTTTGATTTTATAGCCAACTCCTTGGAGTGCGCCGCCTTGTCGGCGCTT
>DATEPB010000039.1:0-247677 GCA_035273425.1 Pyrinomonadaceae bacterium
TTGTCGGCGCTTTGGTCGCGGCGGCTCGGCGCCGCTTGTTGATTAAAACGCACCAGGTCGCGCAAAGGAGCGACCGGCCAAAGCGCCGACAAGGCGGCGCACTCCAAGAAGGGGCTTTTTCGATGGGTATTTCGATGGGGAAGACGACTTAAGGGGTCAGATCGCAGCTCATGCGAATTGTCTCTATCCATTCCCCATCAGGGGTCTCGATACGGATAGGTTCGCCGCTCTCGTACCCACGGGCGAGATAGAAAGGTACCCCCGGTAGAGTCGCAGCCAGTTCGACTCGATTGAATCCATTTCGGCGAGCGGCATCTTCACAAGCTTGCAGAAGCGCTGTTCCGATTCCGCGGCGAGACCAATGTGGATCGATATAAAACGCGCGGATCCGTGCAGGTTCAATTAACGGATCCAGAAGAGGATCGGGCTGCTCGCCTTTGCGCTGGTCACCACCAAAGAGCGTTTTTCGTTTACTCCATCCGCCGGCGCCTGCGATTTGGTTTTCAAGCTCCGCGATGAAGTAGGTGCTGTCGGCGATGAGTTGGGAGTCGACACCAAACACATGAGCCAGCCCACTTTCGATCTGTTTTGGGGTGTAGTAGTTCGAGCTCAATAGCGTCACCGAGTTGACGATCAATGTCTCGAGTGTGGGTATGTCTTTGATAGTGGCGAGCCTGATCGTGACGTTCATGTTGATCTGTGCGAGAAATACTCGGACGACGCCGAAGTCGTGACCGACAAACTATCGTGTTCCGGGCGTCAGGTTTAGCGAACAGGATATGGGGTATAGAATAGGGCGCACCATGACAGTCTGCAATTACTTATCGAGAACGGGAGATGTGAATGGCAAAGACACCGATGACCGACGAGGACGTTGAGAATCGCATCGTACGTCTGGCTTTTGATGGCGACGCGCTCAAGTACAAGGAATTCTTAGCGAAACTGAAGGCGGGTTTGCCTGAGGGCACAAGTGTGGCCTTGCGAGGCAGCGTTGTCACCAATAAGCGCTGGGAGGATGGCGAGCCGTTCGATGCTGACGGTCGCGGCACAAGCGATCTGGATGTGACCCTGATTGGTGACGCAGTCATGGAATTTTGGAATGACGACGGGTATTACATTCCAACGTTGCACACTAAACCTCTTTGCGATGAGGATCCGAATGTGGCTCCATCGCTAAATAACTTGCGTGAGGACCTGCAAAAGCTTGCTGGTCGACCGGTAAATTTTCAAGCCACGGCAAACATCATTCTTTATTCTCGCGACGTGTTGTTTGACGAGCCTTACTGCACCGTAATCGAGGCGCCGAAACCTGCGTGATCGTTAAGCTGCTCAGCTATAACATTCGCTTTGGTGGTAAAGGGCGCGAAAGAGAATTAGCAGAAGTAATTCGCACCGTATCGCCTGACATTGTGGTTTTCCAGGAAGCCACCGATCCTAATCTGATAAATCGTTTAGCTGTCTTAACCGGCTTGGATCATTGGGCCGCACGTCACGAACACTCAATTGGCTACATCAGCCGCCTTGAAACTTCCTACCACGAATGGCACTACCCGGCGGGAGCAAAGCACTCCTTTCTGGAAATCGTTCTGGCGGGTACCGAAGAGCGAATCTTCGGACTTCATCTCAGCTCGACTTTCTCAAAGTGGAGTGAACGGAAGCGCGTGCGCGAGATTCAGGCGCTCCTGAAAAGCATTGAAAGGCATCAGGCGGGCTTTCACGTTCTGGCCGGTGACTTTAATACGCTCGCGCCTGGCGAGGTGTTGGATACCCGGCGCATGCCGGCGTGGATCCGAGGACTTGTGTGGCTCAGCGGCCGCGACATTCAACGCGACACGATTCAGCACATCAAAGACTCGGGCTACGTAGACGGTTACCGTCATCTTCATCCCGACGATAAAGGCTATACATTCCCGGTTTGGGATCCTCATTTGCGGCTCGACTACGTGATTGTACCGTCAGGCTTCAGCGATCGGGTTTTGAGTTGTGAAGTGATCGGAGACCACGAGCATGGCAGGAAGGCCTCAGACCATTTTCCATTGCTGGCAGAGATCGAGTTTCTGTAAACACCTTGAGTAGTTTGTGTGTGTTAGTGTGAGTTCGTGGATCGTATGTGCTTTGCGCTGACGAGCCACCAACTCACGCGAAAACTCACGAACAAAACAACAAACTACAGTTTGCTTTACAACTTCTTCTCGTACTTAGGGAGCGACTCGATCAGATAATCAAACCCCAACCAAAGACTCCAACTGTGGTGATAGAAAGCCACGGGAAACAGCACCCCAGTAATGAAAAGCCCCACTAGGACTTTTTCGTAACTGGCGCCTAGCACGGTCAGGCAAACAAAAGATACAGCCAGGATCACAAACTCGGTCATCATCACGTTTGCAAGTATGGCCCCGACAAAAAAGCCCTCCTCACGTTTGAAGAGGGCGCGACAATTTGGGCAATGATGTCTGATTTGGAAAGGACCGCTGACGATTGAGATCTGACCGCAAGCCGGACACTTCAACCGAAGCGAGCGACCCAATACCTGCAGAATGCTTCGTTGACCTTTGCTCACAACCTCCTCAAAACTTCCTTCAACACCTTTACCGCTACTCGTAACTCAAAGCATCCACCGCATCCTGACGGGCTGCCCGCAGGGCCGGATACAGTGCACCCACGGTTCCGCCGACGAGTCCGACCACAAACGCGATAATGACCCAACGAGGTTCGATCGCCACCACCAAAGAAGTGGTTCGCATCACGACAAAGCGCGCCGCCAGCGTTAGTCCCACTCCGACAATGACTCCCATCAAGCTAACCAGAATTGCTTCCTGCTCGATAACCCAGGCAATCCCAGCCTTCGACATGCCCAACGCTTTAAGAATTCCAATCTGCCTGGTGCGTTCAGTAACGGTGGTATACATGGCGAGAAGTATGACCAGCATACTGATCGCTGCTGCCACGCCGACGACGACCTTAATGAACACGTCGAGGGCAGGAACACCAGAGGCATAAAGCTCTGGCAGGTCTCTCGTAAAAATAATCTGATCGTCTGGAAAACGCTCTTTTATCCGCGCGGCAACCTCTTTCTCTTTCGACGGGTCTGCGCACGCTACCAAGACCGCGGATGCCTTTCCTTCTCCACCTTCCTGGTCCTGCAAAGCTGCGAGGGGAATCTTGATACGACCACCGCCGGGGGGTTCATACACGCCCACAATGGTGAATGGTCGCTCGAACAGGACCACTGTCGAGCCCAGGGTCGCGTTTCTTTGCTGCTTCCAGATAGGATCGACAATCGCCTGATCACCTCCAGTTAATGGGCCACCTTCCCGTAGATTGATTCCCGTGACCTTCACATACTCGTCGAAGTTAATCCCATCAACCAGTCTGGTTCCAAAGCCCGAATCACTCCGGTCGAGAGTTTGCCCAATCGCGGTTGCGGCCCGAACACCCTCGATGCCCTGGATCTCAGCAGCTCGTGAGACTGGCAGAGTAAATGGCGATGGACCACCAAATCCCAGCGAGCCCGAAGCGCGAATCATGATTTCAGCGCCGATGTTGGATTCACGACGTCCGCGTTCGCGCAACACCCCATGTGCGAGGCCAACGGTAAAGACGATCAAGAGAACTCCGACAGCAGTTCCCATAATGCTGACTGCTGTACGAGCTGGGCGGTGGGCAATGTTTGAAAATACGAGGTTATCCATAAGTCGTTGTAATCTAGGGCTGCGATCTAATATTCGATTCCAGGCGTTTGGCAGTGTTCTCCAGGTCAGGATTAGCAATCCAATCGAAGTCCAGAAGACAGTTCCGGCTTTCCTGACCAGCGCGAGAGCCACTCCGGTGGCGGCTGCAAACCCAAGGGACTGCAGCACCACTTCGGTGCCCCCTTCATACACTCCTATCGTCCCAGGAACAAACGCAAACAGAAAATTAATGACTTTTGTCAGCGATTCAATAATGTAAGCCTGCGGAACGCCGGCCGAGAACCCCAGCAACCTGAGGGTGACATAAACTTCCACCACGCTCGCCACATGAGATAGCAGGTCACAGGCAATCATCCCGAAAAAGACTCCCGGGTGGTGCTTGTAGAAGTCGTAAACCTTCGACTCGATATGATTGATGTGCTGACGTCGCTTGAGAATTACTTTTGGGCTCAGTCGTAAACGGGCCATCTGGTCCATGAGCCAGGTGAGCAACATGATGCGTCGCCTGGCTGCCAGCGCAGCCGCAGCGATGCCAAATGCGGCGATGGCTGCGATTCCGATCAGCGTGTAGTAAACCAGCGGCGGCAAACTATACGTAAACAACATTACGCAGGCGCCGCTGAGAATGAAGAAGACAACTGAAAGGTTATAAAGCAGGTTATCGACAACCAGCGCGGGTACTCCGTAGGTGAGAGGTACTTTGCGTCTCAGTAAGGCAACCTTTGTCGCCTCACCCAGAAGTGGTCCCGTAAAGGTAAGGAAACTGATGGCCTCGCCACCAAGTCTAGCTGCGAAAGCCTGAAGAAAACTAAAGCGCCGATGTTCGGCCGGCACCGCCGCGGCCATCGCTATCGTGCGAAATACATGTCGAGTGCCGCTGATTGCCAAAACTGCAAAGAACCCGAAACCGATCCTCAGCAGTGCATCAAACAGTGGCTGTAGCCCAACCAGGTTGATGACATAAATCAGCAGTCCGAGGCCGAGCAGGAAAGCGAGCGCCTGCAGCCAGATGAATGAGCGACGCGATCTGTCCGGACCAGTAGGTTCTGCTTGATCTACCAGCTCGTCCAGCTCGCTCATCTCGTCCAGCGAACCGTCAACAAATTGATCTTCGGAGATGGTCAAGGAATTATTTCCGCCCCCGCCGCGGTGTTGCCGTTTGACCGGAGGGTCAGTACTTCAGTAATCGGCCGGCCGGGAAACCGCCGAAAGCCTTTGTTCCACAAGGTCGAATTAGGAGTGTAATCATCGCGTAAGTTCCCGGTTAAAGCCAGCACAGTCGGCGCGAAGCTTAAGCTATCGTAGGGCTCTTCAATATGCGCCCCCCGCGGAATTCCGGTTCGATTGCCCCCTGCAAACATCAGCGTCGAGAGGGTGGAAATTCGGAAGAACGAACCGTGATTGCCGCCGGGATTGAAACCGCGAACGTCAAAGTTCCAATGATCATTTGCTACCAATAGTAAGTCGGTCTCAATCAGATGACGCTGACGTCTGGCAAACCGCAACATGACCCTTTGATCTGACGTAAGCCCCGGCTCGTCCATCTGAACCGGCAGTGCATGACGGGCTACTTCCTCGTACAAGCCTACTACTCCATTTGAGTATTTGGTGTTATGCAAGGCATGCAGCCACTCCAGATCGGTGTGCCATTCACTCAACCAAGCCTGGCGATCAGATCGAATCGCAAGCTCCTGATCCTCAAAAATGCGAAGAGGGAATCCCGGCCCCCAGGCGGAAGGTTCGAATTGAAGCCGGCCGGAAGAATCCTCGCTCAAGTTCTTGATGGGCACATACCGCATGCTCAGTCGGCCCTGGTTCTCGCGCGCAAGAATCAGCGCCTGCTTATCAGGACCGCCGTAAACCCAAACTGCGTCAGGCATCAGGTCCTTCTCGTTAGCAAACTGCTCAAGACGATCTGACTGGACGCGACAAACGATCATGTCGATCGGTCTGTTCCCAACCTGGGGCTGAACATTATTTTTCGTCGTCACGCTTTGGAGTAAGGTGAAATAGTTGACGCGTCGAAAACTGTTAACCAGGTCCAACGAACCCTGCGCGTTTAACTTGAGCCCCTGGGAAGACAAGCCGACTACATAGTTCTGCAGTTGGCCCACCGTGTTTTTCTCTCCCATAGCTCTCTTGGCAATCACATCCTCAATCTTTATCTTCGCCGGAGAGAACGATTCCTTTTTAAGCGCCAGCAGATTCGTCAGGGTGCGAAGATACTCGGTGTAGTCTTTTTCCTGAGACATCCATCTCTCAAGTTGAGCAAACACTCTCTTTTTCTGATCGTCCCGGCCCAGCCGAATTTCTTCGGGAGAAAACTTTTTCGGTTCCGCTTCCCAAAGCTGTCTTTGCTTCTCGATGAAGACTCGCAGGACTGCGAGCTCCTCATTCAGATCGGCTAGCTCTCGCTGCCAACCCGAACGCCGCCGGTCTATCGTGTTGAAGAATTCGTTCAATGCCGCCGCTCGAATTGGGGCGGTCAGGTTATTGCGCTGCAGCTCCTGTAACAGAATGTGCAGGAGATTTAGATCGGTATCACGCAGATGCAGGGAAGCGCGTTCATTGCCATCGAAGTCAAGCAGGGCCGTTGGATAATCAGTGCTCTGACCAGTCAAATAATAGGAATCGTCAGTGGTTGTGGTGATTAATGGAACCAGGAAGTTAATGCCCTTCAGTGAATAATCAAGCATCAAGCGGCGTTTAGTGACGACGTGGTGTCCGCCACCAGCTGGGGTCCCGAGTAACTTAACGAGGTTGTAGCCCTGGCTATATACGCCGGGCACAGAGTTAAAACCGTGGTCCGAAACCACCACCAACGTGGTTTCCTGGGCCATTGGACTCTTTTGAATTGCCGTCCAGATGCGGCCGACGAGTGCATCGATCACCTGAACCTCAGCCAGATGAGATCTGCGATCGTTCACATGGTGGGCTACGTGGTCGAAGCCTGAGACGTAGAGGTCGAGATATTTAGTGTTTGGCTGGCGAAGCTTGTCTATAAGCTCACGTTCCATCTGATCGAAGAAAGGTGTGCGCATGTCCAGCCCCATCGTCCATTCGTCCAACAGATCTCTTGGGTGCTTCATGAACCGCTTCTGCATTGCGTCTTTCAAAGTCGCGAAGCGCATTCCTCTTTGGAAGAGTTGAAACCCGATGTAGCGATCCTCGTGAGCAAACGCGTCCGCCACTAAGGGCACATCAAGTGAATCGAGCACCTCGGCGCCGGGCATATCAATGCGCATGCCGGCAGCACTCTTTAAATAGAACGGAATGAAATTGAGATAGTCATATGCATGCAGCGTGTAGCGATCAAATTCTACGTTGCCTTTGATCTGAAGATGCTGGCCTGTATCGAGAGTGGACCATGAAGGGGCCGACAAACTCATGCCCCGAGTGTAGAAGTTTGAGAGCCGCGTGCCGCGCTGATAGAAGACGTAATCAAACCAGGGCAGCTTACTCTTACCCGTACGCTGGTCGCGTTCTTTGACGAAACTGTCGACCAGTTCGTAGGGCAAGCCGTCGACTTTGATAACTACAATGCGTTTTGTTTGGGCGTTTGAGAGAGAGGGAACTAGCAGGACCGCGGCCAATACAGCCAGCAAAAGGCAGCCGCGCTTTAGAAACGCATAGAGTCGTACAGCCTCTGTTTGCCCGATCCAAGTCATTCTACTGCTGTCCAGTGCCGATAACCCGAGACCTTGATTCGGAGGCAGCTAACGGTTCTAGTCGTTTTGGATCGTTCAAATATGAAGAAATCAATTGCTTCCAGTACTCGGCGAGACCTGCGGTTTGCGAGATGCGAATCAATTCCTTGCGAGCCTTTGGATTATTCATTCGAGAAAGACTGTCGAGGCAGGCGCGACGAGTTTCGTCGTCCTGAGTTCGATCAAAGATCTTCGCAGTGGCACTAATCGCTCGCCCATCAGCCTCGGATCCATGTTCGGCGATGTAACGCAGAGCATGCTTGACCTCGTCAAGATTCCACATGACATCGATCTGGGGACTCGATTGCGCAACCTGCCGCAAGAATCCGCTGTAGTAATTCAGACGGCGGCTACGGTCCAAACGGGCGACCATATCAGAAGTTTCCTTCTCGCGATGCGTATAGGCGCCAAAGCTAATGATGTTGCCTACGCGGAACAGCGCACGCTCCACTTTGCCGTGTTCTTTCGCAACCAATTCGGCGCGCCGGTCGCGAGTTATCTTCGCCTGCAAACCGTCGGGCCGTTTGGCGTAATCAATAAGCGCCGCGTATTGCTGGAGCGCAAGCTTAGCTTCCGCTTCGAGATCATTCTGAAACGGATTCAACGAAACCTTCTCAACTCGTTCCCCGATTTCGTGGCGTAGGCTTGGATCCAGTGACTCGTTTAGCGAAAGCAGTAGTTTGAGTTGTGAGTAAGTCCGCAGCCGCGAAGGTTGATTTATATCCATTCCGCGCCGGCCTGTAACGAAGTCCCAAACTGTGCGACCCAGGAAGTAAGGCACGTCACCAAATTTTGATAACGACAGGACATTGCGAGTGACGTCTTCTAGCACTCGCCGCGACATTTCTCGCTTCTTAGGATTCAGGCCATCGCGAAAGTCGACCAGCAGGACTGGAATCTTCGGGTGGTCGAGGCCGTAAAGCGCCAGGGGAATCATCTCAACGGGGCGAGCTCCGACAGTGTCTTCTGAAACGGGTCGGTTTTCTGAATCGAGATAACGGGTTTCAATGTGACCTTGCCACCTCTGAAGTCGATTGTCAGTCCATGGGCTGTCGATGTTTAGAAAGCGCTTCACAAAATGCTGGCCGCGGCGTTTTACGAGGTCTTCCTGGGCCACCCACAAAACTGCATGCGTGGTGCTGCCATCCGGCATTTGCAATGGTTCAAAGTGAAGCGATTCCGCCTCGGCGCGTTGCCGCAGGAGTTCCCAGTTGTGTCCCCGTTCATCATGTACGCTGGTGGAGCTCTTCTCACTGTAGCGCGCGATCTGAAGGCTATCGACCAGGCCTCCAAATGTCTTATCGGTCAACAGCAGCCGACCTTGAATTTCCGCGAGTTCCGATTCGGTGAATGCTGATCGCTCGGGTCCAGCTACAGACTGATAAAGAGACAAGACCGCGAGGGCCCTCACCACGTGGGCCTTACGATAGTCGGAAATATTCTGCCGGTATGAACGAGTGGCCGCCTTAACCGGAGTGCCGTAAGGATCAAGCAACAGGCTTTGCAGGGCTATCCAAAAGATACGGTTCCAGACGTCGCGATCGGGCGCGGCCAAATCCAACACCGGCGGAGGAGTCTTGCGGGATCTTTCCTTGCTACCAACCGTGGTGTAAAGAAAAGGAATAGCTCCAAAGAAACGTTGTCGCATGCTGGGTCGCGTGTATGAAAGCGGCCAAACGTACCGCAAGCGATCATTTTCCGGGCTGCTATCGCCCAGCGTGTCGCGAAGAACGGTTACCATGGGGACCCATGCGCCGGTTTCAAGGCCGGCCAGCGATTCCACTCCGTTTAACTTTGCATGAATAGTTAAGAGTTCAGAGCCACCGTCCACAGGCACTCGTTCAAGACGCATTACGTCTGACGGAGAGGGGGTCGAAGCGGGAGCAGGGGATTGAGCTTGCACCCCTGATGGACGAATACTGCCGGCCGGAAAAACCGAGGCGGCGAAAACAAAGAGGAGCACCCAGCTTTTACATCTTTGGGATCGTGTGGCGGAACATGGGCGCATCTTCCGGTATCCCTCAGTCGTTTTCAAACCGATGTTTCCTTCTGCTGACGTGATCTTATTGCGCTGACCTGAATGCGAGGGAGCGCAATGCTGGGGCCCAACAAAGACTAGCAGAACCTTTGGCAATAAGCATGCCCTTCAAAAGTAAGACCGCATGATACACGATCAGGCGCAAACTTTCGGGGCCTTCGACGATGTCTTTACTTCTGCGGAGACTGACCAGCTTCAGCTTCGGTTTCCTTTTCCGGGGGTGCCTTCCAACCGGATCGTTCCAGGAGGCTAGTGCCATACTGAATCGGCACCGCAAAGTTTGAAGCCTGATTACCCACCAAAACCGCAAAATTTACTCCAATGACTCGGCCCGTTGGGCCAAACACCGGGGCTCCGGATCCGCCTTCGGCGGTTCGGGCGTCGTAAGCAATTCGACGCACATCCAAATCAGTTATGTTTCCCTGAGTAGTTAGCGGTTGTATTCGTCGCTTTTCGGAAAGGTAACCCAGTAGTGCGTCAAGTGAGCCTCCGTAGCGCTGCTGGATCCCACGCGACTCAGCATCGTCGAGAAGCGCCAATAAACGATCCGGACCCAGTGGGTAGCCCATCATCACCACCGTCTTGCCAACCGCAACTGCATCCTTGTCAGTCTCAAGCGGAAGCACCGGAATGTCAGTCGGAATGTCCTTGGTGTCCAGGAGGCAAGTAGCGAGATCGTCTCGGTTACTGGCCGCCTTGTACTTCAGGGCGATCGGTTGCGCATGCTCCGGGAAATAAGCGTTGAGCTTCTTAAGTCGAGGCTGACCTCGAACGCTGCTGCTCAAACTCTGCGCTCGGTCGTCAGCAAGCCACGGCTGGGCAATGTGTCGATTCGTCACCACAAAGCCCTCGCCCACATAAAACCCCGTACCAACGAATTCAAACTCGGCAACTGCAGCGTTGCCATCAGGAGTTAATGTGGTCGGCTCACTGCTGCTCTGAACCGTACCGCCACTCTCGGTGGATTGTCCTTCAGCATAACGAAGTGGTTTTCCTGTGCCGGCTTCCACGAAATAGAACGAGCCGGCAATCAGGCAAACGCCACTGCCGTAGTCGCTTCTGAGCTTAACGGCGAGCGATAGACTGTCTCGAATTTCTTTGTTCGAGCGAACATTGTCAGCCAGCGTCTGGTTCATCTTCGCGGCCTGGTCTTGAGCTTGCGCCAGTTGAGCTCGCTGGTCATCGATGAGCCGGCGGGTGCGCTGCAACTCTTTGAACATGGCGAACCCGATGTACAAAACGCCACCTACCAGAGCGACGGCAATGGCCATGGTGATCAGTTTTGTGCTCGGATTAATCTCTCTAACTAACTCACGAGTGAACTCGCGCAGAAACACTTTGGCATCATCGCGTCGCGCGGTGGCTGCCGATTCGATTGCGGCTTGTTCTATAAATGGAGCGACCTGCGCTTCCCGCGGTGGATTAATTACCGCCGGCAGGGAGCGAATGGGAAAGAATTGAAGCGCCAAATCCGAGTCGGCCACGGCAATTTCATCCCCGTCCTGTATCTCCGCATTAGGCTCGAGAGGCTTGCCGTTATGTGTTAACCCTAACCCCTGATCGAAGTTTGTAACCCGATAGAATCCATTGCTCCTGCCCAGCTCCAGCAAAGCGGCATCTTCCGGGGCTCCCTTGGGTAAGAAAGACGAACGGAGATGCACATCGCAGTCGGTGCAGTTGCCGATACGAATCATCTTGTCCGTCAACACCTCGGTGTGCTTGTCTGTACCCGAAGAGATATGAATTACGAGGCCGGTGGCCATAGCGGTAGTCTTGAAACTTGGTTCGTTACATTAATTTGGGCGACCGGTTAAGACCGCTCAACGTCAGGTTGCGGTCTCTGAGAGCGGTCGCCCTTCTTGCGCGCCATTCTACAATGTATTTACCACCAACCAAAGTTTAGGACGCGACCAAGCTCCTTATGCTTGCTCAACCTCTCAAACAAGCGGGGTCGCGCCCGAGCCAATAATCAACTAACCGCCCGGCACCGCGCGGAAACCTAAAGGATCCACCAATCAACACAAAAGACCACGAACGATTTTCGTGTTGTTTCGTGTGGGTTGGTGGATCGCTCTTAATCGATCGATAACAGGCACCAACGGCGAGATCGGGTCACACGGCCAGCGTGAGCTCAGTATGTTAAGATCACCCTCGTTAACCCAGTTGAGTAATCATCGATGGCTGAAAACCCTCTTTTAGATAACCTTGATGCGCTGCAGATCCTGGCGCCTGTGGCCACGGCGCCAATCAGGCTGCACGTGTTTGTGTGTACAGGAAAATCCTGCTCGGCAGTAGACAGCGCCGCAGTTAAGTCGGAATTTGAACGCGAACTGATTGCTCGTGGAGTGCTTTTCGGGAAGGTAAAGAAGGGAAAGAATCCCAAGGGCAGTATTCTGGTAACAGAGTGTGGTTCGGTAGGCTTCTGCTCAATCGGAGCGGCTGTAATGGTTTATCCGGACGGTATCTGGTATGCGCAAGTTCGCGCGGGAGACGTCGCCGAAATTGTGGAAGAACACCTCATGAACGGCCGCGTCGTCGATCGACTGGCCCTCTTAAAAGTGCGTGGGGAAGAAGAACCAACTTCCTCAGCTCACTCTTCAAACTAGTAGCCGAAACCTCACAACTCTTCAAAGTGAGGTTTCTAAGACGCGCCAGTTGCTGTGGCCTTTGGTTTCCAGCGAAGCACCGGCTTGCGAGCAGCAGCTGCTTCATCCAACCTGCCAATGCGCGTGGTGTGCGGGGCATTTAGAACGAGTTCAGGATCTTCAACAGACTCACGGGCGATCGATCGCATCGCTTCGATAAACTGGTCCAACTCCTGATGGCCCACTGACTCCGTCGGCTCAATCAACATAGCTCCCTGAACAATCAGCGGAAAGTAAATCGTCATCGGATGGAATCCGTAATCGAGTAGACGCTTCGCGATGTCCAACGTGTGGACGCCTTTGCGCGACTGGCGTTTGTCAGTGAAGACGACTTCATGCATTGGCGACGCTTCGAACGGCTTTTCGTAGTCGCTGGTGAGGCCATGAGCAATGTAGCGCGCATTGAGTACTGCGGCTTCTGTAGCTTCGCGCAACCCGTCAAAGCCGTGCGTTTGGATGTAGGCAAGTGCGCGCAGCATCATGCCGTAGTTTCCAAAGAAGGCTTTTACGCGGCCGATTGATTGTGGGTAGTTGAAGTCGAGTTTGTAAATTTCGGAAGTTTTTTTCCCAACTTCGACCCGGTCGCTATCCCGATGCGTCGGGATTCTGACTATGCGTGGAACCGGCAGAAAGGGTTCGAGTTCCTTCGTGCAACAGCAAGGTCCACAGCCTGGTCCACCGCCACCATGTGGTGTAGAGAAAGTTTTATGTAGATTGAGATGGATGACATCGACGCCCATATCGCCGGGTCGTGCTACACCAACAAGCGCATTCATGTTTGCGCCGTCCATGTAGACCAGACCTCCGGCCTCGTGAACGATCTCGCAAATCTCCTTGATGTTCTTTTCAAACAAGCCCAACGTGTTGGGGTTTGTCAGCATCAATCCAGCTACGTCGCCGTGTCCACACAATTCACGCAAATGATCGAGATCAGTAAAACCTTCTGCGGTCGAGCGAATGGTCTTGACTGAAAAGCCTGAGAGATGGGCCGAGGCTGGGTTGGTGCCGTGGGCCGAGTCTGGGATCAACATCGTCCGGCGTTTTGACGATGCTTCGGCTCCGTCGCGCGCATCGATGAACGCTCGAATCACCATTACGCCCGTCATTTCACCATGCGCACCCGCGGCGGGTTGAAGTGAGACACCTGGTAAACCGGTGATCTCCGCGAGGTGTTGTTGCAACTCGTAGATGACCTCGAGTGCACCTTGAGCGTCTTCGTCTTCGCTTAACGGATGAAGTCCGGCGAAACCTGCGATGCGCGCCACCTTCTCGTTAAGTCGCGAATTGTATTTCATAGTGCAGGATCCGAGCGGATACATCCCCTGGTCGATTGAGTAGTTCCACATCGACATGCGCACGAAGTGTCGAATCACATCCACTTCACTAACTTCCGGAACCCCCTCCAGATTGTCGTCCCTTAGAAACTGCTGAGGCACTATCGATTCGATTGATTGTTCATCGACGTCCAGCGGGGGAAGGCGATAACCAATACGACCGATCTGTGAGCGCTCAAAGATCAGCGCTTCGTTTGGGTTTATGTGAGAAGAAACTTTTGTGATTTCAGATTTCATCGTCAAATGTCTTAGGGTCTCGTCGGATTCGTAGCTGTTTTCTTATCCGGCAGGGCATTACCGTCTCCCGGATTCACATCATCCGAGGCTTTCGGTGGCGTCGCGCCTGAAGGTACTACCCATAATTCAATTGTTGTCTGGTCCTTAGCTCCGCCCTCGACCACAATTCTGTCGACCTGAATGCCTCGCTCACTCACGAGGTAGGCCTTTGCTCGTTCGGCGATTACTTTTGCTTCATCCGGAGCACCGCCTCGACGCGCATAAGACAAGACATAACCCATCGCGCCTGGCTCGTTGACGAGCGCATCCGCAAACTTTCCTGCCCGCTTGGTCACCTCCTCGCCGGGTACGAAACTAAACGAGTCAAATTTTCTACTTGGTGGCGCCGGACAAATTATGAAAGCACACGATGCCGTGGAACCGCAGGCAGGATCTAACCCACCTATTGTTACAGTAGCTGCAAAAGAAGTTTCCCCAGGAGGCTTGAGTTTGATCGCCTGTGTTCCCTGGCCTGAAACGATAGTTCCTTCAGAAATCGTCCAGGAGTATGTCACGGTCGCTGGATCCGCTCCTTTGATCGTGGCGAAAAAAAGAAGCGGCTCACCATCTTTGAGGTCGCTCGGGCATGAAACGGAGATAGCCGGACAAGGCCTGATTCTATTGATCTCATTTGAGGTCTGCCCATTTTCCCTTTGCCCCTGCGACACAGGCGCAAGAGCAGTGGAACTCGCCAGCACCACGAGCCAACCAAGCGCCGACGCTAATCCAAGAGTCTTCATGATCCGACAGACACAGACTGAAGCCCCGCAACCAGCGCGTCAATTTCCGAGCGGGAATTAAGCTCAGTCACACAAACCAGAAAATCATTCGGGCGATCTTTGAAGTAGCGAGCCAGGGCCAAACCGCCGGTTATATTCTTTTCCGTGGCAAGTCGCGTGAGTAATGTTCTGGCGTCGGAAGGCGCTGTGACAACGAACTCATTGAAGCGCGGCGCGGTGTGCTGAACTGAAAAACCTGCCAGCTCTCCAATGCGCCTGACAGCGTAAGCCGTTTTCTGCGCACATTGCACCGCCACTTCCTGCAAGCCTCGCTTGCCCATAGTTTCCAGATAGACTGTGGCCGCAAGCGCGATCAGTCCCTCGTTCGTGCAGATGTTTGAGGTCGCCTTCTCGCGCCGAATGTGTTGCTCACGCGTAGCGAGAGTTAGCACGAAACCACGACGTCCTTGTTTGTCATAAGCTTCACCGACCAGCCGGCCTGGAATCTGACGCGCGTATTTCTCTCTGGTCGCAAATAAACCGACGTACGGCCCACCAAACGAAAGCGGGACTCCAAAAGACTGTCCTTCAGCTATCACAATGTCGGCCCCACAAGCTCCCGGAGACTTAAGCAGTGCCAACGAGATTGCCTCGGTTATTCCGACAACCATCAACGCGCCAACAGAGTGTGCTTTCTCGGCGAGTGCGGCCACGTCTTCGATACAGCCGAAGAAGTTTGGCGACTGGACCACTAGCGCTGCGGTTTTGTCGTCGAGAAGCTCTGCAATATTGTCCGGCGCTTGTCCGGTTTTTGGATCTGTCTCGGCGTGGACGAGCTCGATTCCGGCATGCTGCACATACGTATCAATTACTTCCAGATACTCCGGGTGAATCGCTCCGCAGGCAACGACCTTCCGGCGCTTGGTGACGCGCTCAGCCATCAAGACCGCTTCGGCCAGCGCCGTCGACCCGTCGTACATCGACGCGTTCGCCACCTCCATTCCGGTGAGCTGGCAAACAAGAGTTTGGAATTCAAAAATTGCCTGGAGTGTGCCTTGCGATATTTCCGGTTGATACGGAGTGTAGGCGGTGAAAAACTCGGAACGCGAGATGATGTGATCAACTACCGTCGGAATGTAGTGTTGATAAGCACCGGCACCAAGGAAGCTGGTTCGTGATGCACCGGGATTCCGCCTGGCTTGGGCCTCGAAACCAGCCAACAGCTCGATCTCAGAAAGCGCAGCCGGGGTATTCAGGTCCCGTGATAAGCGAAGTTCTTTAGGAATCGAGTCGAAAAGTTCTGCGGCCGAGCGCAAGCCGATCTGTTGGAGCATTAGGGTGCGCTCTTCGGGCGAGTTTGGAATGTAACGCAATTTTACTCTGTGTCACCTTTCGTAAAATCTTCGTATTCCGCAGCGGTCAGCATGCTGTCAACTTCACCGCGGTTTGACATCTTCACGCGAATCATCCAACCCTCACCATAAGGATCCTGATTAACCTTTTCCGGCTCGTCGTTGAGGCTTTCGTTGGCGGACGAGATTTCTCCACTCACCGGCGAAAACACTTCAGAAACTGCCTTCACTGATTCAACTGAGCCAAAGGATTCATTTGCGGCAAACGTCTCGCCCACTTTGGGTAACTCAACATAAACAACGTCGCCCAGGGAATTCTGGGCGTAATCGGTGATGCCAACGACGGCGATGTCACCTTCGACACGCACCCATTCGTGGTCTTTGCTGTAGTGAAGTTCTTCCGGAACGTTTGCCATTATGCCTCCAGGGATTCTAGATTGCTGTTTCCGATTGGCGATTAAACAACTTCAGCGAGCGCGCTTGTAAAACGGCGTCTTCACGATCTTTCCGCCAACCAGACGGCCGCGCACATCGATTTGTATTTCCTGTCCTTCGTTTGCAAATTCAACCGGCACATACGCCATGCCGATATTCTTTTTCAGGTAGGGCGCGGGACTTCCAGATGTGACTCTCCCGACGCGAGCTCCGTTGATGAGGACTTCCTGAACGTCGCGGGCGATGCCGCGCTCAGTGACCTCGAAACCGACCAGACGCTTCGCGATGCCATCCTCTTTTTGCTTTGCGAGGGCTTCGCGCCCAACGAAGTCACCCTTGCCCAGTTTGCAGATCCATCCAAGATTGGCTTCCAAGAGAGTAGTAGTCTCATCAATCTCGTGTCCGTAAAGAGCCATACCGGCTTCGAGCCGAAGTGTGTTTCGCGCGGCCAGGCCACACGGGATCACGCCGTTGTCAGAGCCGTGATTTCCTGCCTCGAGGATTTTTTTCCAAAGTTGCTCAGCTTTGTCAGCGGCGGCGTACACTTCGAAACCGTCCTCACCGGTGTACCCGGTGCGCGAAACGATCGCCGGAACTCCATCTACTTCGCCTTCTGTGAAGTGGTAATACTTGATTTCGGACAGCGGAACCTGCGTCAAACTCTGAAGAATCTCTAGTGCGTCCGGCCCCTGAAGAGCGAGCTGGCAATAATCGGAGCTCACGTTCTTTAGCTCAACCGATTCATCTCGCTTGTGCGAATTGATCCACTCCCAGTCCTTTTCAGTAGTGCCGGCGTTGACGACCAGCAACAAGTGATCGGCGGCGAAACGATAGACCAGCAAGTCATCGATGACTGTTCCTTCGGGCGTAGTTAACGCCGAATACTGCGCCTGTCCGTCAACCAGCTTTGTGACATCATTTGAAGTGATGGAATTAACGAACGCAATCGCATCAGCACCGCGGACGTCAATCTCGCCCATATGAGACACATCAAAAAGTCCGGAATGGTTGCGCGTGCGAAGGTGCTCTTCCACTGTGCCAGCGGGGTATTGGACCGGCATGTCCCAGCCACCGAAGTCGACCATTCGACCACCCATGGCGCGGTGCACGGCGTTCAGCGGAGTGCGCTTGATATCTGGAGCAACAGCAGTCATTTCAGACGAATACCCGGTTCGGTGTAGGTCGAATATTACTTAACTGGTGAAGCCGCAAACTAACATGCGCGGTGCGGTGCGTCAAGCGAGTCTCACGGAGACGTTTAGGTGTGTTTTGATGCGATAGGAAGAGAGAACTACCGGACTGCGCGAACGGTTTGGCCGGGTTTTCTACATTGATGAATTTATGTAGCGGTGATCTCAGAAACTGCGATCGCGGACATCGACTTTTTGGACGCTGAAGACAACTCTCATTGTTCCAGGGCGACGATCGAGCGAGGCCGGAACAAAGGCCGCGCTTTGTCGCAGCGCTACCTGGAAGTCCGCGAGCATCTGGGCGTCGCGAGGAGCCTGCACTACGTCAGCCAGTGAGGCTGCACCGTTACTGAAGACGTCAGCAACCACGATCATATCGTCGGCGTCCTCATAGACGTTTGCGCGGGGACGCGCATATGAGCTGGTCAATGCCGCCAGCGCTCCACCAGGATTCAGACTCGGACTTTGCTCAGCGAAAGGAGCGCGCGTGGCAGAGAAGTCTTCAGGTGTTACCGGTTGATTCAGGTCGTACAGTCGCATATCAGCCGAGACGAACTGATTGCTTTGGCGTGCAGCTTCCTGAAGAGCAATAAAGTGAGGACGAAATCCGGCAAACATCGAGACGAAAAGGATAATCGAGGCAAACGAACCAATGGTGTACGGCATCCAGCGTGGTTCCAGCCATTGCCTGATCGTGTCGCCTATTGAGCGTTTCGGGGATTGACGGCGAGCGGCCGCTTCAATCATCAGCGCGTCGTTGATCGCCGAAACCAAATCAGCAGCGGGCAGCTCCGGTCGCAATTGAGCCAGACTTCGGCTTAACGAGCGCAATTGAAGAACTTCAGCTCGGCAAACAGGGCACGTGTCCAGGTGCGCCTCGAATCCGACACGCACCGGCAACGATAGAACGTCGTCGATGTATTGTGAGCTTAGCCGTTTGGTTTCTTCGCAGTTCATAACGAAAAAGGTTCTGATCAAATCTGAAATCTGAGATCTCAAATCTGAGATCTCAAATTTGAATGAAATCTGAGATCTGAGATCTCAGATCCGAAATCGAATGGCCCACCGACCCCGGCTGCTCCTCTTTTGCTAAGGAGCAACTGCGGCGGCGGCGCGTTCAGGCTGACGTCTTCGACTCAAGCGACGCTTCAACGGGTGTTGCTGGCCACGTTTTCAATTTCGCCTTCATCATTAGTCTCCTGAATTACGACCGCCGTCCTATCACTACGACCCATTTGGCACCGAGTTTACGTGAGCCGGGGCGGGTCGACCATTCAACGCTTACAAAGATCCTTCTAACTTGCGACGCAATTCCTGGCGGCCGCGCGCCAATCTTGACTTTACCGTTCCTACGTTTATTCCCAGAGTGGCTGCAATCTCCTCGTAAGAGAATCCTTCAATGTCGCGAAGGATTACGGTTTCCCGATATGCGCGTCCCAATCGAGCTAAGGCCGACCTCAGCACCAACTCTCGTTCGTGAGCGAGCGTCCGTTGCTCGGGATTCGGAGACGTAGCAGCCAAGGTCACCGCGAGCGTTTGTTCTGACTGCCCAATCGTTGCATCGAGCGAAACTGTCGAATCACGTCGTCGCCGGCGCCACCATCGCCATCGATTCCGAGCCTGATTGATCGCGATCCGATAAATCCAGGTTTTCAAATCCGCTTCGCCACGAAAGCGATCGATCGACTGAAAGGCTCGGAGAAAAGTCTCCTGGGTTAAGTCTCGTGCTTCCTCGCTGTTTTCAGTCAGTCGAAAGAGCAATCCATAAATCTCTCCCGAACGCTCGCTGACCAGCTCTTCGAAAGCAGCCGCTTCTCCCCGCCTCAATCTTTCAATGAACTCTGCCTCAGCCTTGGGACGCAACTCCACCAGGGTCGCGGGCGCAACCTGCTCCAAATCCATTTGCCCGCGGAGGGCTATTGGCTCTCCGTAGCTCACCTGTTACCCCCTGGGGACGGAATCGGAGTCGCTGCCGATCTTTGCGCCAATCCGGGCAGTCTGGTGGTTAGACACCCATTCCGAAGCTTTGTTCCCAGAAAAAATCTCATCGTGAATTTCTACTCTACTACCCCACAGTTAGATGTCCGTTTTGTCCTTTACGTCGCAGAATTCCATGCAAAGGCCCTGCTTGACAAGGTTTCGAAACGGCCATTAGAGTTACTGGTTCGGCGATCATACACCTACTGAGAACGTAGTTCACTATGTGAACTTGCGAGAAAGACTGAAGTGGCTAAATACAAAAAGAAACGCGCACGTGAGCTTGAGCACGATCGATTTCGGGATACGGCAATGTCCGTTATTGACCGGTTGGGCGACAAACTGGAAGGTAAAGGAAAGACCATACTTTACGGCCTGGGAGGCCTGCTCCTACTCGGGGTGCTTATCGGCTTCTACGTGAACTGGAGTAACCGCAAAAGCGACGAAGCTCGTCGTGCGTTGGGACGCGCGATCACGATCACCAGCACGCCGATAACATCGAATGTACCGTCAATCGATCCTAATGCTCCCAAGTATTCGAGTGAGCGTGAGAGGGCTCAGAAGGCAATTGAAGAGTTTCAAAAAGTAGCGGCGAAATATGGTGATCCTTACCGAACTCAGGCACGTTACTTCATCGCAACAAATCAACTCGCTTTGGAGCGCGAGAAGGGCATAGCCGAACTCGCCGAACTCAGTAACAGCAGTATCGCCGAAGTATCGGTACTGTCTAAGTTTGCGCTCGCCCAAACCAAAGAAGCGGACGCGAAATACGATGAAGCAGCCAAACTCTATAGTGAACTGGCGAGCCTTAACAGTGCGGTTGTGACTCCTGAGACTGCAAATGTCCGACTGGCAGCCACCTACGAAAAGCAAGGCAAGAAGAAAGAAGCAGTTGATCTACTTTTCAATATAGCTGAAGCTTCGCGAAAGGCAAAAAATGCCGACGGCACTCCGATGACTCCAACTGCCGCCGCTCGTGAGGCTGCTGAAACACTTCAAAAGCTCGACCCCGAGCGGTACGCGAAACTTACACCGGAGGCCCCAGCGACACTTCCATTCGGCTAAACAGAATCGAGGGGGACTATTCGCGTTCAACATTTACCGAACAACTGGTGCGTCCTGAGAGCAATTCTTCTTCATCACAACTAGTTAATGGATAACCTGACCCACTCCTTGATTGGCCTGGCAGCAGCCAAGGCGGGTCTTGAAAAGTTATCGCCCGGCGCCACTGCACTGTGTCTTATCGCCGCGAATATTCCAGACGCGGACGTGGTCACGTTACTCGGAGGCCGCTGGACATACCTGGAGCAACACCGAGGTATCACGCATTCAATCATCGGTACGCTTGGGCTCGCACTCCTGCTTCCGGTTGCCTTCTTTCTTGCCGACAAACTGATCGCCCGGCTCCGCAAACGCCCACCCAGCATCAAGCTTAAAGGCTTAGTCATCGCTTCGCTCGTAGTCACAGCGACGCATCCCTTCATGGATTGGACCAACAACTACGGAGTCCGACCACTCCTGCCGTGGAATTCGTCCTGGTTCTATGGAGACTTTGTTTTCATCATCGATCCATTCCTCTGGTTAACCCTCGGTGGCGCGGCCTTTCTCGTTACTTCAAAAACCAAAAAGCAAATCGGAGCCTGGCTGGTACTCGCGATTATTCCGAGTTACCTCGTACTCTTCGGTTCTGGCAACCCATTCATGGGAAACAACGTGTGGATTCGGATCGTTTGGTTTCTTGGTCTGATCACGTTCGTCGTCCTTTTCATGCGCGACGGTGGTAAGCGCTGGGGAAAAAGAATCCCATTAACTGCATTGTTGATCGCTTCGATCTACCTTGGGTCATTATTCGTACTGCATGCAATCGCGCGACGCAGCGCTCTAATTGGAGGACTTGAATTAGCCCAAGCTCGAAATGAGGTGATGCTTAAAGTGGCGGCAATGCCCACCGCGGCTAATCCGTTGGAATGGATCTGCGTGGTTGAAACCGACAAAGCCGCTTACCGTTTCAATCTTTCGCTAAGAGGGAACCAGCGCACGAATTTTGTAAGTCATGAGAAGGTGTCGACTTCCCAATCGCCCGCGCTGCCTGTAGCCGTAACCGGTTATCCAGCTCAGGTGTTCCTGGGCTTCGCCAGGTTTCCAGTCGTAAGAGTTGTAGGAGAAGATTGCTTGACGCAAACCCTCGTTCAGTTTGCCGACTTGCGCTACACTGAGCCCGGAAGCCGCCGAGGCACGTTTTCTCTTGAGGTGCCAGTTGAGTGTCCACAACTGCAGATGGATTGATTATCAGTGCACGACGCTAATCACATCGAAACGCTAAACGCCCTCAAAGAAGTTGCGAAGGAGAGGGAACAACCTCGTCCGGGATTGCGACTGGCGAGTGTCAGAGTTTCACCGGGTTCATATTTCGCCACAGCTAGTGTGATGACGTTTGCATCGGTCTTGCTGCTACGCGCCGAGCATGATCTTTACGCGTTGCTTGCGCTCGCGTTCGCGTGGCTCGTTCTTCCTGCGCTGGCGCTGTCTGACCGAATTGAATTTGATGGAGCTTTCCTGCGTCGCCGTGGTCCTTTAACTTTTCTTTTTAATGCGATTGGTGGGCGGCGAAAACAACTTGAGGTGGGCGACTTCGAACGAGTCGACACTCAGGCAATGCGCACTCTACGGCGTGGTGGCAGGGTTCGCTACCGCTACCGGACACAGATAGTTGGCAAAGGCCTGGAGTTTAGTTTTGCTTCAGGCGGACGAAACTACCGGGAGATGGTGAAGCACTTATTTCCGGCCGTGCATCCAGCCAAGCTTGACCTGCGTGCGCTCGAGTTGCGGGATTATCTTTGCGATCCAAAGGCACTCAACCGTGAGGTGGAATCGCTTCAGCTCGCTTCTACTGACGTGATCGACGACGCCAAGCCGGAGTTTCGGCTGGGCGGCAAGAAAAACGAAAGCCATCGAGAGGTTGCGTTAGAAAATCCTCCGACGGCCGCCGACAGCGAACGCGCAACGCTGCTTGGATCGATGGCAAACAAGTTGAGAATCGCCGGTCGGCTTAGTGAAGCGCGCGAAGCATTTCGACGCGCGCTCCTGGTGGTACCGCGTGACGGCCAACTCATTTTTGATTTTGCTCGGTTGTTGCGATCGCAGGCGACGAGTCAGAGTGATGCAAAGTTGTTATCAAGATCGCGCGCTGCGTTGCGACTAGCAGCCATGCGCGCCGAAGACAATCCTCAGTTGCTGGCCCTCGTGGGTGAGAGTTTTCTCGAGTGGGGGGAAACTGCGCGGGCGCATCGCACTTTTAAGAAAGCAATCCAATTGGATCCGACGAACTTCCGCGCGCGGTTGGGATTGGCCAACCTTGCGTTAAGCGAAGGGAAGCTGGCCCACGTGATTCATCATTACCGTGACGCGGCGCGCGCTGTCCTCGAGAGTACGCTGGCGGGTTATGCGCGAAGGGAAGGCGACTACTACGCGCGGCTAAATGAGGACGATGATTACCTGTCCTCAGAACTTCGCCGGATCAATTGGCTGCACTACACGTTGAGAGTCCGCCGGCTGGCTGCGCGAGTGACCAACGCGAGCATTCTTATCGCCTTGCTTGTTCCTTACGTTGATGAGGGACTGGTGGGGATTTGTTGGTCGCTCGCCTCATCCTCTCTGATTGCGTGGATTTCCAGCCTGGTGGCTATTCGCCTGCTCACAAAACGACGAACGCCGCGTGCGGACGCGGCGTAAGTTCAGAATTCCCTGAGCCAAAATCGACTCCTTGGAGTGCGCCGCCATGTCGGCGCTTTTGCCAGCTGCGACGCTGTCGCAGCTTGGTTCGGTAGAGTCTTCCACTAATCTCAGCAGTACATCGTGAGAGAGCGCGGCGCTGAGCGGCCGCGCTACCAAAGCGCCGACAAGGCGGCGCACTCCAAGGAGTTGTCTTTGTCGAAGGACCAGCGCCTCAGCTGGTAGCCTTCGATTTTGACGAGGTCTTGCCGTTCTTCTTCGTCGCCCGCTTCACCGGTTCCGGCTTCGCGTCAACCGTTGCGGCGGCAGCTTTGGCATCCGCCTTCACCGCTGGAGTGATCGTTCTCGCCTGTTGCTCAGCCTGAGAAGCCACTGCATTCGTGTTAACCGGTTCCGGACTCAGCAGCGCGTCCCAACGGTAACGTGGGGCTTCCCGTTTTTCGCCAAGCCGCTTAAACACCAGATCAGTTACGGCATTGGTAATCCAATTATGATAAAACTCGCCCACTGAGGCTAATTCGGCGTCGGGCGCTGGATTCATGAAGTCGATCGCGTAAGGCACGTCGTCTTTGATCGCAAACTCGACGGTGTTTAGATCGTAACCAAGCGCAGTACAAAGCGTCCGTACATCCTTGCGAACCCGATCAGCGAGTTTCGGAGCAAGGTAATCAGGGTTGTGAATGTATTGCTCGCCGGATAGATACGGCTTGCGCGGATCGTAGGCCATAATCATTACTTCTTCCTGGCCCACGCAGTAGCAACGCACAAACTGATCGAAATCGACTCCAGCCTGCAAGGTCATGCAGAGAGTTCCAGTCTGATCATACTCGGCCCATAACTCTTCCAGAGAATTCACCTTCGAAACATTTTTCCAACCGCCACCATCAAACGGCTTCAGGAAAGCGGGAAATCCGACGTAGTCTGCGATGCCCTGCCAATCGAGCGGAAACTCGAGGTTGCGCAGGCTCTCGCTGACGATGCCTTCCATGTAATCCTTCTGCGGTAGCAGGACAGTTCTCGGCACCGCCACGCCCAGTTTTTCGGCGAGCGAATAATTGAAGAACTTATCGTCCGCTGACCACCAGAAAGGATTGTTGATGATGACAGTACCTTCAAGCGACATGCGCTTCAGCGTGGCGCGATAAAAGGGAACCTCATGCGAGATCCGATCGATTACCAGATCGTAATGGGGTGGATCGTCATGGCGAATGCCGCCGAGCGAGATGAAGTCGGCGACAACTTCGCCGTTTCCGCGTTCATTGATCTTCTTGATCAGAGCATCGGGAAATGTTTTTTCCCGTCCGACTAAAATGCCAACCTTCTTCATAAATATCCGTCCTTCTTGAGTAATTAATTGCTTGCAAGTTTCCTTTTGCCACCGGCCGACAGGCAAACAGCCGCTATCCCATATTCACGTTCCGTGGGACGAATTCAACCCTACAACATCGAATAATGGCTGTATTTGAAGCAGGCAGACTACGATCTGACCGAAGTGTTGTCAAATTCGGGATGACGGGAACTGAGTGTCCACAATTCGTGGTGGGGAATCATGTCAGCGTGTTAGGCGTTGTTGAGCACTCTGGCACACGCCCCGAGTCCAGGGCATCCGAGAGCATTGAAACGCGCATCAATCTACAGGCCCGAATAGTTCATGCCCGTCATGCTAAATGGTGGTCTGTGTTACAATTCGCGCTCTCGGCAGACTTTCCCCGTTTTCCACAGTGAAATCATTTAAGAGGAGAACCAATTTCTTGCTTCGTTCATTTTCAGCCCCGACGTTCGCCTCGGCGCTTCTTTTATGCCTGTTTAGTTTAGGTAGTTACGAAGTGGTCCGCGCGCAAATGCCAGCGGCGACGCCAGGTCCGGTTCCGTCGCAAAGCCCAGCGACGGCCAAAGTCGACAAGAATCAGAAGGACTTCACGGCGGAACAGGTCGCGGAATCAGCCATTTTCATCTACGGCACCCGCCCGGTGCTCGCCCAGATTCGGCGCAACGGTGTCGAGCGCGGTCGGATTTGCCGTCCGACCTGCGACGCGGCGAGCAAAACTGAAGAAGCTTCATACGAGCGAAGATTTGTGCGCGGGGAGAGCTCTGAAAAAGACAAGATCCGGCTTGATCAAAAGATGCCGACGCTTGAGTACTCGCTCATTTACGGCGAAGGAAAACTATTCGGGATCATCAACGGAGCCGCCTTTACACCACGGCAGGATGCCGCCAATGTTTTTCTTTCCCAGCAGCGCCACAGCATCGACTCGTTACTTCGATACAAGGAGAACGGTTCGACCCTTACCCTGATCGGCAAAGACAAGCAGAAAGGTCTCGATCTCTATATTGTCGAGGTCACTGACAAAGACAAAGAGAAAACCCGTTACTTCATTAGCGCTAAAACACTCAGAGTGGCCTGGCTTGAGTATGAGGAACAGTCTGGTGGTGCCGAGCCTTCGAAATTTCGGCGGACGTTTCATGATTACCGATATGCCCAAAGCACACTCGTACCTTACCGGAGTGTGCTGTTGCAAGATGGCAAACAAACTCAGGAAACGCTGATTTTGACGGTAACTTACGGTGCCAAGCTGGACGATTCTCTTTTCAAGGCGCCTGAAGCCTAATTCGAACGTCTGACTCTAAGATTTGCAGCCAGGCAACGCGGAACAGGCTTGCTTTGGAATTTACTGTAATTATTGGACTCGGCTGTTAGCCATGACGTTTACCCCACGTTTTTCCTGTTTTCCGCGGTCGTGACTCCCTTGAATTGAATCCTGAACTTGTCTGACCTTTGGGAACCGATCCGGCGGTTTAGCGTGTATAGGACTGCGGGGGCAAAACGGTCGGGGTATAATTAAGGTACCGTAAACGGCCCGCAAGTACGTCGCGGAAAGCGCAGAAACAGAAATACGAACTCGTCAGCGCCTGTGAGAGCCCAACCTGCCCTGATGGACACACTAAGCACGATTGATGATTTGACGTTTTCCGCAGCGTTGCGGCACGAGGTCGTTATGGATCCGACTTCGGATCATGCGCTCCTTGAAGCCACGCGCACCGGCGACGAGGACGCGTTCGCGGAACTGGTGAGCAGGTACCGAAACCAGATAACGAGCTACATCTATCGCATGACAAACGATTATGACGGCGCGGTGGATCTGGCTCAGGAAACATTTGTAAGGGTTTATCGGGCAGCAGATCGATACCAGACGAATTACGCGTTTTCGACATACATTTATCGAATCGCCACGAACCTGGCGATCAGCGAACTGCGCAAACGGAAAAGGCGCAAGCTGGTGTCGTTAACCGGGTTCTTTCAGTCAAAGGAAGGCGGCGAGCCTCAGGAATTTAATCCTGCTGATAGCAAGCCGCTACAGGATACGGAGATGGTGGATTTCGAACGCCGGCAAGCCGTGCAGCGCGCCATCAGCACGCTGCCAGAAAAGTATCGTGCACCGCTGATCCTGCGCGACGTGGATGGACGAAGTTACGACGAAATCTCCCGAATATTGGAGACGAGCGAAGGTACTGTGAAATCTCGAATCAGCCGAGCGCGGGGCTTTCTACGTGAAAAAATGACCGCGTATCTCTGAGGAGTAATATGAGAACAACGGATTGCAACAACTTACGACGAGAGATCGATGGAGCTACTCCGGGACGTTTGCGAAGCGCTTTCGCGAACCGGCACTTAAACGAGTGTCCGGAGTGCAAGTCGTTTAGTGAACAGACGGTGAAGTTACAGGAGATCCTTTCGGGTTTAGGGACCGTCGAAGCACCGGGAGATTTTAACTTTCGATTGCGCGCGCGACTTGCCGGAGAGAAACCAGCCGGGGGCTACTTTTCATTAAGCGGATTCTCCTTTGGTTACCGCAGTGCTGCGGTTGCCATGCTGCTCCTGGTGTTCGGTGCGGTTGCGTTTCTAAACCTGAGACCCTCTTCCAACGATTCATTAACGGCGAACAAGATTCAACCGGTCGCTGTGAATCCTGCTCCCCAGGTTCCGGCATCGACCGCCGCACCTGCGCCGGCTGCACCTGCGGTAATACCACCGGATTACACCGCTGAAGCAGCGCGGAAAACTGGGACTAAATCATCTGCCTTGGCGTCACACCGAGCTAATCCAAGAATGGGAACACGAGATATGGGAAGCCGACCGGCTACTGTCATTAAGGCTTCCGACCTAAATGCTCAACGCTCAGACTTTCCGATTGATTCTCTGTCGCAGCCAGTGAGAGTGTCGCTGGACAATGGGCGAGGGAATTCCCGAACGATTTCGTTACCCCCAGTTAGCTTTGGTTCACAACGAGTAATGTCACAAGGTTCCCCTGCGTATGTGGCGACCGCGAGAGGTTCCTGGTAATAGGAGCATAGCGAGGAATTTGTTCAAGCAATGAGAAGACATAATACAAATGGTTGGTTTGCAGTAACGCTGCTCGCAGTGGCTGGGGTTTCGGCGTCAGCTCAGACGCCTGCGGCACCGGCACAGACAACCCCCCCGACCAGACCATCCACTGTGCGACGGACGCATGTGTATACGCCGTCTGCTCAGGGCAAAAAGACGGTATCAACGCGGGCGAATCCTGTCGTACTGCAGAACGAAGACGTGGCCCCGCAGATCGTCACGGTGCTTCACCGGCTGACGGGTTTAAAGGTCATAAGACAGTTGCTTCGTTACAACGAAGAGCTTGAAGCGATCGCCAACCTTGATGAAGCGTTCAAGATTACCCGCGAAGTTCACACGAATGTGATTGCCGGGCTAGCTCTTGACGATGGTGAAACAATCGCTGCCTGGCTCCCAGAGGCAGCGGCAGAGATGCCGCCTCCGACAGTCCGATTCTTCCCTGAGCACTCGTCGGTTCCCGGCTTTGGTCCAGCCGCTCCGGCGACACCTTCCGTGCAAGCGCCGCCGACTCCTGCTCCGATGGTGCAGCCGCAAGGGATGCCATCTTTCTATTTTGGGGGGAACCTTACTGACCCGGCAGATCTTCGAGTTATCACTCGCGACGGAAAACGGATCTCGGGAAGGTATGTAGGCATTGATGGCCTCACTGGCTTGTCCGTAATTGCCATGCCCAACAGCGGGCTACCACGCATAGTCGATCCGAAAAGCGAAACACTGACGTTGGGGCAACACCTGCGAATAGTTGGTCCACAGCCTGCTCCTCGTTCAGAGGCTGGTCAGTCGATGCACTTTCGAGTTGGGCAAACGGATGCCACAGTCACTGATATGAGTCGATCTCCCTCTGGTGCACTGGCTCGGATAAAGATCAAGGCGGCCAAACTTTCGGCGGCGAGTATGGGGAGCATCGCTCTCAACGACGCAGGCGAGACAATTGGAATAGTCGATTCAATCAAGGGAAATGAAGCTTCGATCGTACCAGTAGCTCTCGTTCGAAGTGCGGCCAAACGTGTCATGGCCCGGCAGGCAAGCGTACCGCGCCCATGGCTCGGCGTCCGCGGTGAACCGATTGGCGCAATGAAGTACGAGCAAATTCTGGGTAGTGGATGGAACGCGGAACGTGCTCGCGAGCTGGCTGAAAAGCGCTACGGCATTCTGCTTACTTCAGTGATTCCCGGGAGTCCGGCAGCACAGAACAAACTAAAGCCAGGCGATGTGATCCTGAGTGTTAATAATGCCGACATTAAAAACGGTGAAGAGTTCACCTGGTTACTTCAGGAGGCGGGTCCCGGCAATTCAGTTCAGTTCGTGGTTGCGAGCCCCGGAAAAGTAACTGCACAAGAACTACAGATTGAACTTAAAGAGTCACCTGATCCTTTCTGGGGACGAAGAGTGGCTTTGGGTCACAAGGTGACCGCGCCTGAACCTCGTTCGCTGATGGCCCAGGGAATTGAAACGATTGCGATCAAACCGAAAGTTGGGATGCGGTTAGGATCAACCGGAGGCTTACTGGTCGTCTATGTACAGCCAGCCACTGAAGCGTTCAAGGCTGGACTTCGACCCGGCGACGTCATTGAGGCAATCGATGGAAAGCAGTTGCTGACCAGTAACGCACTGCTGAAGAATGTCGGCGCCAGCTCAACCTTTAGCCTGGTGCGTAATAAACAAAAAATGACGGTCACCATTTCTACGTCGAAACAAGCTGCGGAATAAGTTCCAATACCATAGTGCAAGCTGAGGCCAGGTGGATTGCTCCACCTGGCCTTTTTATTTCTGCAAGATGAAATATCAGTCATCCGGCGATGACTAATGAAAAATGGAAAATGATATATGGAAATTTCGTCCCGTGAGCGCACCACTTGCACCTGATCCCGCCCCTTTCGAGTCTCCAAACGCATACGACTGTTGACCGCCTGTGTGATACTCTAACTCCCTCCAGAAACATTCACGGTTCGGCAAACTCGGGTTCGTCGCGCCAATAGAGCTTTCCTACTACAGAGTCAAGTGAAACTATGCTGCACGAAGCAGTTGCGCGCTATCACCAGTTGCTCGACGATGAAACAATTGCGGAGTCGTCGCGCGTCATGCTCGAAGAAGGACTCGAGGAATCCAAGCTGATATTTGGAGGCCGCCGGCTTTCGCCTTACCTCAGACCGCATTTCGTTACGGAAGAAGACTTCGCCCGCATCCGCACTGTTTGTGAAACTGTTTGGTCGGCCATCGAAAAAGTTAAGAACGCCGCGATTGAGGACGATTCCATAATTGTTGATCTGGGCGTCACCGATGTTGAGCGCGGTCTGATTGCCATCGATCCGGGGTATCGCGCAGTTTCACCCACGGCGCGGCTTGATTCGTTTCTGACTGAAGCTGCCTACAGCTTTGTTGAGCTAAATGGCGAGAGTCCGGCAGGCATAGCTTACGTCGACGCAGCCTACGACATCTTTTCCAGGCTACCGGTAATGAAGCGATTTACTGAAACCTATAATGTTCGCCCGCTCTACGGTCGTCAGTTCATGCTCGAGGTCTTGCTGGATTCCTATGAAGAGTTTCTGGGTCGCAAACCGGATACCGCTCCTCAAATCGCAATAGTGGATTTAAAGGGCATGCCGACTCAGAAGGAGTTTGAGCTATTCAAACAGTTCTTTGAGCAGGAAGGTTACGCCACCGTCATTTGCTCCCCCGACGAACTCGTGTATGAGAACGGACGACTGCGCACTGGCGACTTCCAAATCGATATCGTTTACAAACGACTGCTGGTGAATGAGTATCTTCCAATAATGGACCAGCACCCGGCCCTGCTCGATGCCTATCGCGCCGGGGCAATCTGCATGGTCAACAGTTTTCGCTCCAAGCTCATTCACAAGAAAGCTTTGTTCGCGGTTCTGACGGACCAGCGGCGTTCCCAGCTATTTTCACCCGAAGAGCGAGACGCGATCAGCAAACACGTCCCTTGGACGCGGATCGTGCGGTCAGAAAAAACTGATTATCACGGCACCGAAATCGATCTGGTGGAATACATCAGAGCAAATCGAAACAAACTAGTCTTAAAACCCAACGATGACTACGGCGGGCATGGCATTACGATTGGATGGAACGCCGACGAGACTAGTTGGGACGAGGCCCTGAACAACGCGCTCAGCAACGGAGATTATTTGGCCCAGGAGCGCGTCCCCACCGCCCGGGAAATGTTTCCAGCACTCAATGATAGCGGAGGCTTCGAATTCGCAGAGCAATTAGTCGACCTCGATCCACTGCTTTTCAACGGCAAGGTCAAGTCGGCTTTCACCCGGCTGTCTTTTACGGAACTGGCGAATGTCAGCTCGGGAGGTGGCATGGTTCCAACCTTTATCATTAGCCAGAAGTGAAATCGAAAGCGTGTACAATGTTCGGGCCGGTTCTGCGATCCTCAATTTAAGGAGTTCCCAACCGTGGTTGACGAGCGTGATGAAAACCTGTTGGAGCCAGACGAACGACGTCGCTTCGATCGTTCCCGCCTCATCGTGGATGTTTTCTTCGACGGTAACGACGCTACCGGTGTTGCGAGCACTAAAGACATTAGCGTCGGCGGATTCTATATGAATACCCAGGCCACGCTGCCCGAAGGCTCCGTGTTATTGGTCCGGATTCCTTTTCCAAACGGCAAACAAGTAGTAGCTAACGCAGAGGTGGTTTACAGCAATCCGGCGCACGGAGTCGGAGTGAGATTTCAGAGCTTGTCAGAGGAGAATCGGAAATTGATTCAGGACGAACTCGGAGCCAACTGATGTGGACCCGGCAGTTTTGCAATTAAGTTGGAACGAACTCTCACCCGACCAACGAGACGCCCTCATCGGCAGGCTACGGGGTTTGTGGGGCGCGCCCAATGACAGGTCGGCTTTTGAGGCACTTACAGTTGATAAGCAGCAGGCGCTCTTGTTGGTGCTCTCTCGGATGCAGGCCAGGAACTTATGGTCTGCGGTGAGAAGAGTAACTAACGTTTACGGGGAAGGCGGAGTCGGAATCGGGTTCGAGGCGTGGCCGGTAATCAAGTCGATGCTGGAACGTAGCCGGTTCTTTACGCGTCTGTTTGCAAATCACAAAGATACGACCGGTGGGTTTTACGAGAAGCGGCGCTCCGGGTCGGTGTTACACTTTCTGTATGTTGATGGCGAACACCGAACCTGGTTCGTGCATTTTGATCTTCATAGTCCAGTGCATTCGCCAGTTAGCGCCTGGCGCCACTTGAGATATGAATTCATCGGCAAGGTTACCCCGGATTGGCGGATGATACTTAAGGGTCTGAATAGCTGACGCCGCCTTCGCACAAAAGGAGCAAAGACATGTTTGATCAGTTCACGTTGGGCATCGAGGAAGAGTTTCAAATCGTAGACCCTAAAACACGTGAACTGCGTTCGCACGTATCTGAGTTTTTGGACGAAGGCAAGATGCTGCTTGGCGAGCAGATCAAACCGGAGATGATTCAATCCATGGTCGAGGTCGGCACCGGCATCTGCAAAAACATCCAGGAAGCGCGCGCGGACATTACCCGTTTGCGCAGCATCATCTCCGGCCTGGCCGGCAAGACCGGGCTGGCGATAGTCGCCGCATCTACGCATCCCTTCTCGCACTGGCAGGATCAGAAAATCTACGACGACGAAAGATATGCTCTGCTGGTCCAGGAACTGCAGACCGTAGCCCGATCGCTCTTGATTTTTGGTTTGCACGTTCACGTCGGGGTCGAGGATTTAGAGCGACGTATCCACATCATGAATGCGGCACGCTACTTCCTGCCTCACGTGCTGGCGCTGACAACTTCATCACCCTTCTGGATGGGCCATAACACCGGACTCAAGTCGTATCGGACGGAGGTCTTCAAACAGTTTCCCCGCACCGATATTCCGGATCACTTCGATTCATATGCGAATTTTCAACGTTACGTCGATCTGCTGGTAAAGACCCAATGCATCAACGACGGCAAGAAGATTTGGTGGGACCTGCGGCCTCACCCGGTTTTTCCAACACTCGAATTTCGTATCTGCGACATTCCCACGCGGGTCGACGACACCATAGCCATCGCCGCCCTGTTTCAGGCAATCGTCGCCAAGCTGACCACGCTGATCGAAAAGAACCTTGGTTTTCGCTTATATCGGCGCATGCTGATTCAGGAGAACAAGTGGCGGGCGGTGCGTTGGGGAATCGATGGAAAGATGATCGACTTCGGCAAGCAAAAAGAAGTACCGACTCGAGATTTGATTTTGGAGCTGCTGGAGTTTGTTGATGACGTTGTGGACGTACTCGGCTCGCGCAAAGAGATCGAGCACATTCACACGATTCTCGAGCGAAAGACATCGGCGGAGGAGCAACTGCGGGTCTTTGAAGAGACGAAGGACCTTAAGTCTGTGGTCGATCGACTGATCGAACTAACCATGGAAAACGTTCCAGTGACCACAGATTTCACCATCCCGGCGCCAATTACCTCCGCCTCAACGATCTCTAAATAAGCTGGCAGGCGTTGTTAGACCCATCTAGCGACCGGGTGCCGATGATGTCAGTATCACCACGCGGTAGCGGGTGAGGCATCGCCATCTACTTCGACCAAGGTTTGGACTACTGTGACAACCCACGCGCTACGGCGCTGTGGTACGGACCTCATTGCCACTACGACGCTCCCTTTACGGAGACCCCCTGAAGCGTCTTGGTCCACTCAGGCAAACTTCTCTGCAAGTAGTAATGCCACAGCATCCTGGCGGCGACCGATCGAAAAGGCCGCCAGGCATCCGCAATCTTTTCCAGCTCAATAAACGACGGGCGCACCGGCCGCTGCATAAGTTTCCCCACTGCTGTTGCGAGCGCAACGTCTCCGTTGGGCCAGATGTCGGGCCGCTTCAGAGCCATCAGCAAATAGACGTTTGCCGACCAGGTTCCGATGCCCTTGACGCTCACCAACGCTGAGTGAGCTTCCTCATCAGACATTCTCCCGATCTTATCCAGCCGTCCTTCGATAAACGCATGGGCCAACTGAACGCAATAGTGCGACTTCTGACGTGTTAATCCAAGTGAACGCAGATGAGGCTCGTTCAGCTCGATGAATCGCTCGGGCGTAAAAGGTTCAATATTCGTAGTGAGCCTCTTCACCATCGAACGTGCCGAAGTAAGTGAGACCTGCTGTTCGATGATGATTTGCAGAAGCGTAGCGAACCCTGGGCGCCTGGCCCACATTGGCGGAACGCCATGAGCCTTATAGATGCGTCGCAGGTCCTCGTCTTTCCTGGCCAGGGCTCTGGTGGCAGTAGCCAGACTCTCGGCCGTCACTGGCGTAATTCTCGTGGTAGGCATGAACTTGCAGATCCAGCCCGCGGTAGCGGGCGACAGTGTTCTCTAGTTCCTGCTGTCGCCCACTATCGCGGGCTACGAGCTCCTGGCTCACGATTCCCTGGGGTTTCGCTGCGCTTCACCCCAGGCTTTATGCTATCGCCCGCTAGCGCGGGCTAACTGGGATATGTTATTGAGCCCGGTTTTCGGAGTTGTGCTTAAGAGATTCGAGCAGGAAGTTTTCGAAAATGATGCGGCCATCGCGTGATTCGTTTTGATGTTCCCAGCGCGTGCGCGATTTGTTCCAGTCTTCGAAGGACTTCTCCAGATGAAACTGCACGGTATAAATCAATTGTCCCTCGGCGCGCTTGACCATCATTTGATTGCGGCAGAGATACGACGTCGCCAGCAGGTTGAATCCTTCCGGGACGCGGTCCAGCTGTAGGCCGTGATTTTGCCAAACTCGCAACAAGCGCGCCTGCTTGGTGTAGTCCTGCCATAAACCTGACGCCGGGTTTCGAATCCCACGGAAGATGGGATCTTCAGAGTTCGTAATTCGAACAAAACGATACTGGTATTCCAAAGGACGGTTTACGCGCTGCTCGTGCTGCTCGAGCCGGTCGAGCGTCATCACACGAGCGCCGAAACTAAGACCGACGAGCTGGTGCCCACCGCAAATTGCCAGCACTGGGACCTTCGTGGAATGAATGAACTCGCCAAAGCTTTCGATGACAGCAGGATTGTAGTAATCGAAATCGCGCAGAGTGCCGCTGAGCACAATCGCATCTGGCTGGAAATTCTTGGCTGCTATTCCTACCGAAGCCAGGTCGGTCAACTGTGTAACCGGCTCCTTCACTAGCCGTTCGACGTTGCTGACGATATTCTCCATCGCCATAGCGGCGATGCGACGCTCCCGCCGCAGTTCCAAAGCCGCGGTGGTGCCCCAATCAGTTCTGGCTACTTCCGAAAGGTCGTCTTCGTCCTGGAGTAAACTGTCCACGACAAGCACACGCGCCGCCTCGATCTGTTTCTCGATGGGCTCATAACGGCAATACGTCTGCTGGTTGTATGGGAAGGGAAGTGGGGCAGTGACTTCAATCGGGTTTGCTTCGTCCATGAATGTTTCAATCGGCTCTTCTGTCATCATCATTATTAAACTTCGAACTCTCTTCTAACGCAAGTGGTTAGTTTGCTGACTGAGTTTAAGAACTTAGAGTCCGCCTCTGGCCTTGACCGGAATAGACGCTTAAAACGTTCGCCATTCCACCACCGGCCAAAGCCACGCGTGGCCGTCGCATTCCACGGTCTTACTTCCGCTGTCTGGTTGTCTGCTTGAATTCAGGCACTTCTGGACCCGCGCCCGCTTCTGCTACTTCGTCTCGAATCTCTCTAATCAACTTCCTTCGAATTCGCCCGATAAACGCGTCTGACTTTCCCGCTGCCAAATGCTCAGTTAAAAGAAACATCCTGTACCATGAAGATTCCAGCTCATCTGCAAGTTGCGAAATCCTGGTGATGTCGTAGGGAACTGCAATCCGCTCACAACCGGCGCGCGCAAACACTGACAAATAGCGTGCCGTAGCCAAATCCGGACAAAGCAGCCGTCGCCGACCAATCTTCAGCTCTACGCCAAGGAGTGTGTGTTGGATTTCAACTCGCGCTTTATTGGATAAGTCTTCAAATGCATACGCTCGCGTGCGCAGCTTCCGGATGCGCTCACCATAGATCCGCGGCAGCCAAGCTTCGTTAAGTTCGGATTGAACGCGTTGGGCGTATCCGTCAGCCGTCATCGGCGCAGTTGATTTGTTGAGTGGCTCCCGAGTGATGGCGGGTATTACCTCATCGTTACCGGAACAACGGGCTTTGTCTGGAGGGCGTTAATCACACGGCCTGGAAAGAGACCGAGGTAAAGGACACCAAGAATCGTCAGCACCAAAGCGACCCCAATTCCGGCTGGAACGCGCGGGGCGTGCCAGACTGTAGTCCGTTCCCGGAAAAACATGACGATGATCAGCCGCAGGTAGTAATAAGCCGAGACCGCGGTGTTTAGGACTCCAATCACAACCAGCACGTAGTAGCCCTGGTCCAACGCGGCCCTGAACACCATCACCTTTCCAATAAAGCCCGCGGTCAACGGCATTCCCAGCAGACTCAGCAAGAACAGCGACAAGCAGAAGGCCAGCCAGGGTGATTGAAATCCGATGCCGTTGTAATCCTCGACTTCAGTTCGCCGATCGCCGTCGCGAGCTATTAGTTGGACCACGGCGAAAGCGCCAAGGTTCATCACGGCGTAAGTCAGGAGATAGAAGACGACTGCGCTAATCGCTACATTCCGCTGATCGATGTCTGTCGCGGCCCCTGCCGCAATGAAGCCCACGAGCGCATAACCCGCATGGGCAATCGAGGAGTAGGCCAGCATTCGTTTCACGTTGTTCTGCGCTATGGCGACGACGTTACCAACGGTCATAGTCGCAATTGCCAGGACCACTAAGGCAAGCACCCAGGCGGCGTGAAGTTTGCCCGCAACATTTGCAGAACCTGCCGCCACCACGAAAGGAAAGCCGAAAACAAAAACTCTCATGAAGGATGCAAAACCGGCCGCCTTTGGACCAGCTGCCATAAACGCCGTGACCGGTGTGGGCGCTCCTTCATAAACGTCTGGCGTCCAGATGTGAAAAGGCGCGGTCGCGATTTTGAATCCAAAACCCACCAGCATCATCGCGGCGCCTGCAAAAAGCAGAACGGGATACTGCGCGTCAGCGATCCTGGCGCCGATTTCGTTGATGTTGGTCGTCCCCGGCAGCCCGGCGGCGGTTGATGTTGCTCCGTATACGAGCGCAATCCCGTAAAGCAGGAATGCCGATGAGAAAGATCCGAGTACGAAATACTTCATCGAGGATTCGTTCGAACGCAGATCAGCGCGACGAAATCCACACATCACATAGGTGGCGATTGAAAGGATCTCCAGGCCCAGGAAAACCATGACCAGATCGCCGGCTGACGCCATGAACATCATCCCCGACGTGGCAAACATCAGCAGGCAATGAAACTCTCCTGCCGGAAGCCGCTCATTTTCCACCCAGACTGTTGAAACTAAGATCGTAAGTGCGGAGACGATCAAAAAGACAAACGTGAACCCCAGCCGGAGATCGTCAAGTACGATCATCCCATTGAACGCTTCGCGAGGACCGGTCCAGGACTGCCAGAGCCAACATGCGCTAGTTGCAGCCGCGGCCAGCCCCAACAAGGAAAGCCCGCCAGTCACCCAGCGCTGGGTTGGCTTGGCAAACGCGTCAACCAACATCACCAGAACAGCAACGATGCAGACAATCATCTCTGGCAAAATGAGCCAAAGGTTGACATCAGGCATCGTGATTTGAAGAGCCAAAAAATTCATGTTTCCTGCTTATTGGTCGGCGCCGAACGCCATCGACCTACGCCCGTGATCCACTGAATCAAACAAAACCCGGGTCAACGCACTTCCGCCTCCTCGGTGTTGGTTAGCGGACTCTTTGCCTGGCGGTCTACCGAAGCAAACGAGCCGCCCGACGGAGTCGCGACCCGCGCGCGAATCTCTTCAACGCTGCCCTGGGATCGGTCGAGGAACGGCCGCGGATAAACTCCCATGAAAAGCATCAGCGCCAACAAAGGGATCAAGAGTCCAATCTCGCGCGCATTGAGATCCGACAGTTCTGCATTCTCAGGTTTAGTCAGTTTTCCAAAGACCACTCGTTGCAGCATCCAAAGCATGTAAACCGCAGCCCAGATAACCCCTGTCGCCGCCAACATCGTCACCAGCCACGAACGCGAGGTCGCGACAGAGGTCCAGCTCCCAATCAAAATTAGGAACTCGCCGACGAACCCATTTAAGAATGGCAGACCAACCGAAGAAAGTGACGCGATGACGAAGAGCGTTGAAAACCACGGCATTGAGGTGGCCAGTCCGCCGAACTCATCAATCTTGCGCGTGTGCCGTCTCTCATAGATGAAGCCAACGAATAGAAACAGCGCACCCGTAGAGACCCCGTGGTTCAGCATCTGGTAAAGCGCCCCCTGCATCCCCATTTCAGTGAATGAGAAGAGGCCAAGAACGACAAATCCCATGTGACTGACTGATGAGTAGGCGACGAGTCGCTTAACGTCTGGCTGCACCATAGCGACCAGCGCCCCGTAAATGATGCCAATCACCGCTAGCGTAATCATCACCGGGGCAAACTTGCGGGACATGTCCGGAAAGAGTCCCAGGTTGAAACGAAGCAACCCGTAAGTCCCCATCTTTAGCAGGACGCCGGCGAGAATTACTGATCCCGCAGTTGGCGCCTCGGTATGCGCGTCAGGTAACCATGTGTGCAACGGAAAGAGTGGGACCTTGATACAGAAGGCAAACGCAAACGCCAGGAAAAGCCAAAACTCGGTGCGCGCGGGAAGAGCAATCGACCCAGCCTGCATGGCCTGCAGGATCGTCACGTAATCGAAGGTCCCGTAAATGTAATAGAGCGCGATGATGCCAACCAGCATCAGCAAACTTCCAACGGCCGTGTAGATGAAGAATTTGACCGCCGCATAAATTCTTCGATCTCCGCCCCAGATTCCGATCAGGAAAAACATAGGAACCAGCGACGCCTCGAAGAACAAATAAAAGAGCAGCAGGTCCAGCGAGACAAAAACGCCAATCATTGCGCCGGCCAGCAGTAGCAGAAAGACGTAGTAAGCAAGTTGTCGCTTGTGGATGGCGGTCCAACTGGAGAGCACGGCTATCGGCATCAACAGCGTGGTCAAGATCACCAGCCACAAACTGATGCCATCTACGCCAACGTGATAGCGCGCGCCGATGGTTCCGATCCACATAACGTCTTCAACGAATCGGAAGTCTTTGCTGCCAGCCGTAACTCCGCGAATCAAGGGAAGCGAAAGCGCAAAATCGGCAACGGTGAAAGCAAGAGCGATCCACTTATAGTTTGATTCACGCCGCGACGGCAGCATGCTGTAAGCAACGATGCCCAGCGCGCCGATCACCGGCAGAAGGATTATTGCTGTAAGTAGATATCGCTCCATAAATTTAAGGTCGCAGCGCACTCACTCCGTAGTAGGCAAAGAATCCGATCACCGCGAGCGCGCCCAACAAAATAACCGCCGCGTACCCACGCACAAATCCGGCTTGCAGATGCCGTACTAATCTGCCGGTTTCGGTAACCACCTGTCCAAGCGAATGAAGGAAACCGTCGATCACTCCAATATCGAAAATTTTCCACAGTCCTTCGCGGGACCCAACTTTTATCGGATTAATAATGGTCGCATCGTAGATTTCATCCACGTAATACTTGTTTTCCAACAGCTTGGGCATTTGCAGCAGGGGCTGCTTCTTAAAGACTGTCCACCCAATCCCAATTCCGAGTGCCGCAATCAATACCGAAACAAGCGTCAGAATTCGCTCCATGCGAACCTCTTCGGGCGAGTGGTGCGCTGTCGTTTCATGCGCTCCGTCGAGAGGAGCTAGAGCCGGCGCTCCGTCATGCGGCTGCGGTGGCGGCGATAACATGATAGGACCATGTGCATCAGTCTCTTCACCATGACCAGCTGCGGCAGGCATTTTCGCGATCACCGGATCAAGCGTCTGCTCGATGTAATTCACGGGATGGTCGCTTACCAGCGAACCAAGCGCATATGGAACGCCGATAAAACCTCCAAGCGTCGACAGCACTGCGAGAACTATCAAGGGAACCGTCATCGACCACGGCGATTCATGCGGCTCATGAATGCCATGATGCTCATCGTGAGCGTCCTCATGCGTGCTCTCTAGATGATCGTGATGCGCCTCGCGGAACCGCTCGTTACCCCAGAACGTCATCACCATCATTCGCGTCATGTAAATAGCGGTCAGCAACGCTGTGATGGCGCCGATACCCCACAGCAATTTGCTCCAGGTCAGACCCGGCAAGCCAAAGGAGCTGGCGCTCCAGGTCTTCCATAAAATTTCATCCTTGGAGAAGAAACCGGCGAAGATTGGTATGCCGGAAATCGCCAGCCAGCCAGTCATCATCGTGGCAAACGTGATGGGCATATACTTTTTCAGCCCACCCATGCGCCGCATGTCCTGCTCGTGATGCATGCCGTGGATCACCGAACCGGAACCAAGGAAGAGAAGCGCTTTGAAGAAGGCGTGCGTAATGACGTGGAAGATCGCCGCACCGAAAGCGCCCACGCCACAAGCCAGGAACATGTAACCCAGTTGCGAAATCGTTGAGTACGCCAGAACCTTTTTGATGTCGTTTTGCGCCAAACCGATCGTGGCCGCAAACAACGCTGTGGCGGCGCCGATAATCGCGACGATGAACATTGCTGTCGGAGCATGCGTGTAAATCGTCGAGCAACGAACAATCATGTAGACGCCGGCCGTGACCATCGTGGCCGCGTGAATTAGCGCCGAGACTGGAGTTGGACCAGCCATCGCATCAGGCAGCCAAACGTAAAGCGGAATCTGCGCACTCTTTCCGGCCGCGCCGATGAAAAGGAGCACCGCCACCGAAGTAAGCCCCCCGGCGAAAATGGTTCCCCAACCAAATGTCTCAACCGGCAAAGCACTAATCACTTTAAAGGCACTTGAGACGCCCGTACCCGGTTGATCGAAGAAACTGATCGACGCATTGCCTGCAGCCGCGGTAATAAAAAAGATCAGCATGATGCCCAGCACAAATCCCCAATCGCCTACGCGATTAGTGATAAATGCTTTCTTCGCTGCGTCTCCAGCTTCCTTGAGATCTGTGTAGTAACCAATTAGCAAATAAGAGCAAAGACCCACACCTTCCCAACCAACGAACATCAGCAAGAAGTTGTCGGCGAGAACTAGTGTCAGCATCGAGAACATGAACAGGTTCAGAAACGCAAAGAAGCGGTAGAACCCTTTGTCCCCGTGCATGTAACCGGTCGCGAAAACGTGTATCAAGAATCCGACGAAAGTGATGAAGAGGGCGTAGGTGCCGCTCAGCCGATCCATTCCCAATCCGAAGTCCGCGCGAAACTTGCCAACCTGAATCCAGGTCCAGAGGTGATCGAGAATGGGTTCAGTAGATCTCAGCGCACCATCAGTCTTGAAGGCGAGATAGAAGGCCACAATGGTAGAGACGCCGACCGCCGCACAAGCCACAAAACCGATGAACTTCTCATTGCGCACACGCCGGCCGAGAAACCAATTGATGGCGGCGCCCAGCAAAGGCGCGAAGATAATTACACTTAAGAGGTTGTTCTCGTTCATCAAACTAAGAAAGTCGTACTTTGTTCTTGGTACTTTGTGCTTTGTTCTTTGTCCCTGGTCTCATGCCTTCCTACTGCTCCAAGGTCAGCTAAAGCCGATGCCCAAAGTGCAAAGCACCAAGCACACAGTACAAAGTACAAAGCACTAAAGCTTTAAGATGCTCGCATCATCCACATCGAGTGATTCCCGGTTGCGGAAAATAGCGATGATGATGCCCAACCCAACTGCAGCTTCTGCTGCTGCCACCGTCATCACGATAAAGACAAAGAGTTGTCCAGTGACGTCCTGGAAGAAACTCGAAAACGCGATAAAAGTCAGGTTCACGGCATTCAGCATCAACTCGATGCACATGAACATCGCGATCACATTCCTTTTGATGATCACGCCCGCGGCCCCAATCGTAAACAGGACCGCCGACAACGCCAGATACCAGGAAAGTTGTGGTTCGATCATCGTCTCTACTCCTGCCTGTCTACATCCGATCGGAAATCAACACCCAATAGTCGAGCAGCTTCAGCAGTAGTGTCGGCTTCGACCGGTCTGTTGTCGTCACCGCCGCGGGGATGAATCATGTCCATCGGCAGCACCGTTGACCCCGGCACCACTCGAGCCGTCGGAGACAACACACTTGTGCGTCGCGCCAGCGACATGGCGCCGACAATCGCCATCAACAACAGGATCGAAGTGACCTCAAATGGCAATAGGTATTTGGTGAATAGTCCTATCCCAATTGATTGCGTTAGTCCCACGTTTGAGACATTACCCGGGACGGTGCCCGGAGCTGATTGCACCGAATACAAGATGAACGCTGTTTCGCCGATCAGGATTGCTGCCATCCCAATGGCCGCCGGCACCAACCATTTCATTCGCTTGTTACGAGTTTCCAGGTGTTCGACGTTGAGCAACATGATCACAAATATCACGAGCACCATGATGGCTCCGGCGTAGACGATGACCTGAACCGCGGCGATGAACGGCGCCGCCAACATCACGTAAAGCGAAGCCAGCGAAATGAAGACACCGATTAGCGACATCGCGCTATAAAGCGGGTTGCTCTGGGACACCACCGCGATGGCGCAACCGATCGCCAAACCCGCAAACAAAATGAAAAGAATGGTTGTCATTAAAAACTTGGGTTCTTTGTGCTTTGTACTTTGTGCTTGGTTCTGTGTGCTGCCCTGCCTTCTCTCAACGGCCGACCCATGGATTCGAGTCCGGCTAAAAGTGCAAAGCACAAAGCACAAAGGACAAAGGACCCCGCCGTCAGGCGGTTGTAAAAAACACCACTGTCGCAGTCACGATAATGTTCAAGATCGCCACCGGCAGCAAAAACTTCCAGCCAAAGTTCATCAATTGATCGAAACGAAATCGCGGTAACGTGCCCCGCAGCCAAACATACAAAAACAGGAAGAAAACAATCTTGGCGAAGAAATAGGCCACTCCGAGTAACGGAAACTGGGCCACGCCTGGTCCATTCCAACCACCTAAAAACAAAGTTGTCGCCAGCATCGACACGGTAATCATGTTGATGTATTCGGCGTTGAAAAACAGCAGGAACTTGATCGAGCTGTATTCCGTGTGAAATCCGGCGACCAATTCGGTCTCTGCTTCTGGTAAGTCAAAGGGAACGCGATTCGTTTCCGCAATCGCTGCGATCAAATACAGAATGAAGCCCAGAGGTTGATAAAAGATGTTCCAGTTCATCCCATACCAACCAGACTGTTGCTCGACGATGCTGTAGAGGTCGAGGGTCCCGGCGATCAAAACGATCCCGATAAGCGACAGTCCGAGGGCCAGCTCGTAGGAAATCATCTGTGCCGCCGAACGCAGGCCTCCCATCAAACTGTATTTATTATTCGAGGCCCATCCGGCAAGAGCGATGCCGTACACGCCAACCGAAGTGACGCCTAAAACGTAGAGCAGCCCCACGTCGAGTCGTGCAATTACCAGCGGAAAGGTTCCCAGATAGGGCAGGGTAACGGTCGGGCCAAAAGGGTAAATGATGATCGCCATGATCGCTGTGATGATCGCGATCACTGGGGCCATGATGAAAACAAATCGGGTGGACTGATCAGGAACCAGATCTTCCTTCATCATCGTCTTGATGAAGTCAGCGAAAGGCTGCAGCACTCCGCCGAAACCTACGCGGTTTGGTCCCAATCGCCCCTGAATAAACGCCAAAACCCGCCGCTCCAGAAGCACTGTGAACGCGCACAACAGCATGATCGTAAGAAACGCCACGCTGATGGCAACGATAAGCGCTACCGTGTGGATGTATGGGTTGTTGAAATCCATGCTGCCCGTAAATAGTAAATCGTAAGTGGTAAATCGATCTGAATAGAGGCGTTTAGAGTACAAGCTTCAGGTTGCGTTGTTGGGACACAGGCAACCCAAAGGTTGAACTCTAAACTTCGTTCTAGTCGCCCGACACTGCTTCGCTGCGCAACGCTTCATCCACCGTGATCTGATAAAGCGGCGACACTCTTACAGTTTCCGGCCGCGGATTACCGGCCGCCAGCAAATGGAATTGCGGAACCTTGTCAGTCAACGTTCCAATCTTGAACAGCTCGTGCCCCACTTTGGGTATCCCGGAAAGCTTGGCACCATCGATTGGCATTTCTTCAATTCTAGTGCGCAACGATTTGATCTCTTCGGACAAATCGCGTGGTGCAGCTATCTTGTATTTCGCCTGAACCGGGTTCGTCTCATCTTTCAAAACGGGATATCGAAGACCCGAATACGCGGGAATGCGCTCAGCAATTTCTCGAAATACGGCGCTGGCGGAAAGCTCGAAACCAAAGTTCATCTCAAGTTCGTTGGCGAGTTGGGCCGTGATCATCCAATCAGACTTCGCCTGATGAAGCGGCGGAATCGATTGCCGCACGCGTTGCACAAGCCCATCGTTGTTCGTAAAGGTGCCATCAATTTCAGCATACGAGGCGGCGGGCAATACGACGTCGGCGTAGCTCGTGGTTTCGGTTTCAAAAAGTTCCTGGACCACCAGGAAATCGAGCTTGCCAAGTGACTGCAAACCACGCAATTGCTCCGGAAGAAAACTTCCCGCGACGTACATCGCGCGGACAGCGTCGCCGGCAGCGTCCAACATCTGGGCTGCGGTCATTTCGCTATCCATCATTCCCATGTCATGCGCGCCGACGCTGTTGTTGTAAAACGGCAGCGGATGCAGCAGCACCCTGCGCGCATCGGCGCGTAGGGAATGCGGAAGCTGTGCCAGCACGGTTTGCGCAGCTCCACTCAACTCCGCACCAAACATAAGCACAACATCACCCTCGGAATCGGTAATCGCCTGTCTCAAACTTTCGAGGGCATCGGCGTCAACACCCGTGTGCTTCGTCGCCAGCCTATCATCTGACTTGCCGGCGAGCGCGAGCACCACTGCGTCCTCGGTGCCGGGACGAATGTGCACAAACTGCGATGCCTGTTCCACGATTCTGATCGGCCGGCTATTGACCACAATCAACTTCGCACCACCATTGCGCACGGCCTGCCGCATTTGTCTGGCCGTCAGAGGTTGGAGCTCTTCAGGCTCGCCGCCGATCAAAACAATCGTTTTCGCATAACGAATATCGCGATGCGTGGCCAGTGGTCCACCGAGATTGTGGAAGAAGGGTTTAAGACTAAACTGATCTGTGGTGGTGAAGTTGGTCGTACCCACCAGCTCCGTCGCAAACTTGTAGAGAAGATAGTTAGCTTCATTTGTCAGGCGAGGACTGCCGACCACGCCGACTGAATTTGGACCATGCGCGTCGGCTACTTCATCCAGCTTACGGGCGACATGGCGAATCGCCTCGTCCCAGGTTGCGGGAATCAGCTTGCCGCCCTTTTTGTAGCGGATGAGAGGCGTGCGAATGCGCTCTTCATGATTTACAAACGGATGCCCGAACCGGCCTTTGATGCAAAGGAACTCGCCATTGAGACCATTAACGTAACGATCGCGCGCGACCACACGCATCAGTTCACCGCCACGAGAACCCAGTGACATCTGACAACCGTCGGAACAGTAGTTACACGTCGAAACTGTTTGCGCGAGTTCCCACGGACGTGCCTGGTGGCGATAGGTCCCGTCAAGCAAAGTGCCTGTCGGGCATACCTCGATGCAGTTGCCACACTGCGAACAATCCAGCCAGCCACCGTAGGTTCCAATGACGGTGTTCGCGCCGCGGCCCCCGGCTTCGATCGCGTCTTCGCCCATCCACTCGTCGCAAACGCGCGTACAACGTTTACAGAGGATGCAGCGTTGCGGATCGTTCGCGACGATGGGTGAAAGGTATCGCTCGGGGTGGTAGTTTTTCTTTTCGGTAAAACGTTCTTCAAGGCCACCCCAGTCGAAGGTCATCTCCTGAAGTTCGCACTCGCCTCCGCGATCGCACACCGGACAATCCAGTGGGTGATTAGCGAGGAGAAACTCGAGCATTGAACGCTGTGCCTTCTCAATCTCGTCGCTTTGGGTGGTCACCACCATGCCGTCCGTGCAGATGATCGTGCATGACGTTTGCAGCTTCGGCATCTTCTCGATGCGCACGAGACACATGCGGCAGGAAGCCTGGAGGGCTAGATCGGAGTAGTAACAAAAGGATGGAATATCGAAGGCCTTGTCGCGACAGACGTCGATGAGCCGCGCACCCTTGGGCACTTCGAATTCTTTCTCGTTGATCGTGACCTTGATTACTTCAGTTGCCATTCGACTCCAGCTAGTCCGCGGAGCGGACGACTGATAATAGCCCGGCACTTAAGTGCCGGGACCTTCAACGAATCGGTTCGCAGTCCGTGAAACGGACGGCTGACCGTGCGCCATTCAACGAATCAATCATGCCTCAGCCGCCCGCTTCACGGGCTCATGTTAAGGGGCCTAAAACCCCAGCACTGAAGTGCTGGGCTATTGTCAGTCGTCCGCTACGCGGACTGCCCGTTATTTACTAGATGCTTTCGAAAATCTTCCGGGAATCTCTTAATTGCCGACTGAATGGGCCAGGATGCCGCGTCACCCAAGGGACAAAACGACTTGCCCTCGATGTTGTCACACAGGTCCAACATCAGTTGCGCGTCTTCAGGCCGGCCATTACCCGCAGCGATTCGTTTGAACACTTTTACCAGCCAGTCAGTGCCTTCTCGACAAGGCGTACACCAACCGCACGATTCGTGTTTGTAGAACTCAGTCAGGTTTTTGGTAGATTCAAAAACATCGACCGTATCGTCCATCACGATAAAACCGCCCGAGCCCACACTCGATCCGCCGGCAACCAGTCCTTCGTAGTCCATCCGCACGTCTTTTCCAATAATTTGATCGGCGCGCATGATGTAGACGGATGAGCCGCCGGGTATAACTGCCTTCAGTTGGTATCCAGTTCGGATCCCACCGCAGTCTTCCATGATGAACTTTTCCATGTCGTCGTAGCCCATCGGAAGCTCATAAACACCAGGACGATTGACGTGACCGGAAACTGACCAGAGTTTCGTGCCGCCACTCTTTTCGGTGCCGAGTTTTTGATATGCCTCGCCGCCCATCTTGATGATGTCGGGGACTGCGGTCAGCGTCTCTACGTTGTTAACTACCGTCGGCGATGCGTATAGACCAGACACAGCAGGGAATGGAGGTTTCATCCGAGGATGACCTCGCATTCCTTCAAGTGAACTTAAAAGTGCTGTCTCTTCGCCACAAATGTAAGCACCGGCGCCGGTGTGCGTGTAAATCTCCGACGAAAAATCAGAGCCCAGAATCTTCTCGCCCAGCAGTCCGGCCGCGCGAGCTTCATCGAGGGCAACGTCCATGATGTCGATCAGGTATCTGTACTCGCCGCGCGTGTAGATGTAATTGGTCTTCGCTCCGAGCGCATAAGCCGCGATCAGCATGCCTTCGATAAGCATGTGAGGATCGCGTTCCATCAGATACCGATCTTTAAAAGTGCCCGGCTCTGACTCGTCAGCATTGCACACTACGTACTTCGGCTTCGGCGAATCCTTAGGTACAAAACTCCACTTCATGCCGGTGGGAAAACCTGCGCCGCCTCTGCCTCTTAACGCAGATTTCTTTACTTCATTAATGACGTCATCCGGCGCCATCCCCGATAGCACTTTTTTCAGCGCCTCGTAACCGCCGTTTTGACGATACACTTCGAGGGACGCAGAATTCTCCAGACTAACTCGAGCGAGCTGAAGTGGTTCACAACCTATGGCGCCGATAAACATTCGTTACTCTTCGCAAATCCTTAGTTATTGAGCTAATCCATACCTGACTTTAAGAAACAACGTCGACTGCACAACCGGTTCGATTCCAATTGGTGTCAGCACCGAATCAAACGCGCTCCTGTCCAACGGCTCTAAATATGACGTGCTGCTTTTGCGCGCGCGCACTACCTGAGTGCGAGATTCGTAGGGCGACTCAACCGCTCCGGATTCGAAGGCCTTGTAGCTCTCATACAGCTCAGCCGGGTAATGCGTGTCATACTTTTCCTGGTAGATCGCATCACGCCGAAGTTTCAGTCCCAGCGTACGAGAGTAGCTCTCCTCTTTCTGCTTGATCACCCGGCTGGCTTCTTCGAACAGCCGATTTCGAATCTTAGTGGTGTCGCTGATTATGTAATCAACCTTGATCAGGTCGAAGATCGAAGCAGCAGCGGCTGCGGTCAAAAGCTTTTCCAGCAAAGTCCGATCTTTGTATCTGATGGAAATAGTCTTCTTGGTTTCAAATCCAGTCAGCGTTTCTTGAATGATGCTGCTACTAGTGCCCGGCACAAACGTGTAGACACGGTTTTGAGTAATGAAATCTACGAAAGTATCTGTTCGCGAAACGCCCAGCGCCGTCACCGCTTTCAGAAACTGATCCAGTTGCGCGTTTACCTTCGCATTGCTCGCCGCGGCAGTTGGTGCTTCCTGGGCCACGCCAAACATCGCGACAAATTCATCAGGCGCAGAGTTGATTAGCACGTAAGCCTCGATGTACTGCGCAGGTACCAGGTCCTTATTCTCGGATCCAAAGATCACGCCGTTACTCGGACTAGCCCTGCGATTTGTGCCTCCGCCATACTGTCGGTTACCCGCTTCCTGCGCGATCGTGGCGGCCGCGCACGTTAGAGCTATCAGCAGTGCTAGTAATGTCTTCTTCATGTCAGGCCAGAGAGTCGAGTATGCGATCCACCTTCTCGGTGGTCAGATTCTCGTGATAGTCAAAACCAATCTGAAACATTGGCGCCGTCCCGCATGAGCCAAGGCACTCAACCAGAGAAACGGTGAACCTCCCATCAGCGGTTGTTTCACCCGGTTTGATCCCCAACTTGTTACAGACGTGCTCCGTAATCCCAGGTTCGCCCATGATCTTGCATGAAAGAGTCTTACAGATCTGAATGTGGTACTTGCCAACCGGCTTCGTATTCAACATTGAATAGAAGGTTGCCACTTCCCAGATGTCCGTAATCCTCAGCCTGAGCCGATTCGCCAGGTAAGCAACGCCGGGAGGGTCGAGATAGCCGCGCTCGCGCTGCACGATAAACATCAGAGGCAAGATGGCCGACCGGATCACCGGATACTTCGACAGATGCCAATCAATCTCTTTTTCCACCTCAGTGGAAAACGAGGCCACCTGGTCGCCGATATCTACCGGCTGCGACATTGGTTGAATTTGTATTGGCTGTGTACTCATTGACGCGTTTGTCAGTTGTTAGTGGTCCGTCGTCAGTTGTTAGTTGTGACCTATCATTGGCGCGATGTTCGTAATTGCAACGGACAACTGACAACTAACCACGGACAACCGCCCCTAACGATCAATTTCACCCAAAACAATATCCAGCGATCCGATGATCGCAACCACATCCGCTACCATTTCGCCTTCCGACATATGCGGCAGCGCAGAGAGGTTCACAAAACTTGGCCCGCGGAAATGGACTCGCGACGGTTTCGGTCCACCATCCGACTTCACATAGACACCTAATTCGCCTTTCGAAGCCTCAATCGGGTGGTAGACTTCGCCTGCCGGAACGTCGAAACCCTCAGCCACGATCAGGAAGTGATGGATGAGCGCGTCCATATGCGTCTTCATCGCTTCACGATCAGGCAGGACCACCTTGGGCGCGTCTGCCTTTACCGGACCTGGTTTTAATCTGGAGAGCGCCTGCTGAACTATCTTGTGCGACTCTTTCATCTCACGCATGCGCACGAGGTAGCGAGCCCACACATCACCGTCTGCTTCCGTCGGCACGTCGAAATCATATTTCTCGTAGCCCGTGTATGGATTCGCGCGGCGAATGTCGAGGTTAACTCCACTTCCTCTCAAGCATGGTCCTGAGAGACCCCAGTCGATCGCGTCTTCCGCGGTGATGTGTCCTACTCCTTGCGTGCGCTTTTGAAAGATGCGGTTACCCGTAAGCAAAGTGTGAAACTCATCGACAGACTTCAGGAAACCATCCTGAAACTGTTGCACTCGTCGCTCAAAGCCCGACGGTAGGTCCATCATCAGCCCGCCGATGCGAAAGTAGGATGGAGTCAGTCGTCCGCCCGAAGCGGCTTCAATCAAGTTGAGTATCTTCTCCCGCTCGCGGAAGCAGTAGAAGAAAACGGACATGGCGCCAATGTCGAGAGCGTGAGTACCGAGCCAGACGAGATGGGAACCTATGCGCTGAAGTTCACACATCAAGACCCTGATCGTCTGGGCGCGCTCCGGAATTTCCAGCTCGAGCAACTTCTCGACGGCCATCACATAAGCAAGGTTGTTCCCCAACGGATTGAGGTAGTCCATCCTATCTGTGATGACAATGCCTTGCTGGTACTTCTTATATTCAAACAGCTTTTCCATCCCCGTATGGAGATAGCCGATGTCCGGAGTGGCCTTAACCACCATTTCACCATCAAGCACTAACTCAAGCCGGAGTACACCGTGAGTCGACGGATGTTGCGGACCCATCGAGATCGTCATCTGCGTATCCAGAGGCCGATCCACGATCTCAAACTGCGGCGGAATGTTGACGTTAGTACTCATGTTCTAAGACTGGTGAATGGTAAATGGTGAACGGTAAATCGTTGAAAGAACCAACCTGGTAAGACCTGCGATGGACCCGAAGAGTAGAGTCCTCATTCGCATTCACGCTTTCCATTTACCATTTACCATTCACTATTTACCTGGTCAGAGCCATTCACCTACTTCAAGCTATACGGCTCATACCCGCGCAACGGGAAGTCTTTTCGCAAAGCATGACCCTGCCAGTCCTCTGGCAAAAGTATCCTGCGCAAATCGGGGTGCCCATCAAAGACGACGCCGAGCAGATCAAAAGTCTCTCGCTCATGCCAATTGGCTGTGCGCCAAACACCAGTAACCGTGGGCACGTGGGCATGCTCCTCATGCAGCAGCACTTTAAGTCTCAGGCGATGATGCTTGGTTGTCGAAAAGAGATGGTAGTTAACTTCGAAGCGCGGTTCTTCCTCAACTCCGCGATCTGCGCCGCAAATGTCGGCGCAGAAATTAAAACTAGTTTCTGGTCCGGCCTTGAGAGCGGTGCACACGTCAACAATATGAGCGGCGGGAACTATCGCAGTCACTTCACCAAGAGCTTCAACGATCTCGGTGATCCACTGCGGGTGCTCATGCTGCAACGCCGTCACCAAACGGGACGGCGTTGCTGATGTTTCTGTTGTGCTCGTAACTGGCTCCGACAAAGTGCTCTCGTTTTCTGCCCCAGTGGTCATGAAACTATTACGCCGAGGTTCGATTTCTATGACGAGCGGCGCCGCTCGTGACGGGAAGCGATCGAATATGGCCGCGATTCAGGAAGTACGTTTTGCCTGGCAGTTGATCCGTCTGTCACCGGTAATGTTCCAGGTACGAATGCTGCGCGAGCCTCTTCTTCAGGAATGTCTTTCCGATCGCGCACCGACTCCTTCATGACCTTGTCCTGTAACATCATCACTGCGTGAATCAGCATTTCAGGTCGCGGGGGGCAGCCAGGAATGTAGACGTCAACGGGCACGACCTTATCGACACCTTGAACGATCGCATAATTATCAAAAACACCACCGGAGGTCGCACACGCGCCCATTGAAATCACCCATTTCGGCTCCGGCATCTGATCGTAGATTCTGCGCAGCACAGGGGCCATCTTGCGTGAGACCCGTCCCGAAACAATCATGACATCGGCCTGGCGCGGGCTGGCGCGGAAAACCTCCGAGCCAAAACGCGCGAGATCGTTTCGAGATGAAGTCGCATTCATCATTTCGATTGCGCAACAAGCCAGGCCAAAGGTCGCGGGCCAAAGCGACGATTTACGGGCCCAGTTAATTAAGGAGTCGAGGCGCGTAGTCAGCACCTCGGGTAGTGCCTCGGCAATGATGTTTTCGAGTCCCATAGTTCTTATGCAGCCGGTCTGCTCTGAAGATTTCTTTTCTCCATGTCCGCCAACAGACGCCCCTCAGCTTCCGCATCGCTACGAGCGCTTTCCGACCAGTTGAAGGCGCCCTTCTTAATGACATAGACATAGCCCGCCAGCAGCAACGCGACGAAGACCATCATTTCGACGTAAACCAGAGTGCGTAGACCGTAGGCAGGACTGGCAAGTGTTTTGAAAACCACTGCCCAGGGCATCAGGAAAATGACTTCAATATCAAACAGGATGAAGATCATCGCGATGAGGTAAAACTTCACCGAGAATCGTTCACGCGCCGTGCCCACCGGATCCTTGCCGCATTCGTACGGCATCATCTTGGTGCGAGTGCGTTTGCTCTGACCGACAAACTGCGAAAGGATGATATTGCCGACCGCGAATCCGCCCGCAACGACAAACATCAGCAGGATGGGCCAGTAATCGTAAAGACGAAACGGCATAATCGCTTCAATCAACTTCAAGTCAGACGGCTGCAAAGTCTGACGTCTTCAATTCAGACGACCGATTACGTTTCTAGATTGGGAATCATTGTACAAGCCGCATCCTAGACGAACGGGTAAGGTGTGTCAAGCAACCTTATTCCTTGATATTCAGCCCAGAAATAGATCGATTGATCTGAAAAAATGGGTGTGTTAATTTCGATTCAGCAGTTCGAGCGGGGACTCGTTTGCACTCCTGTTTGATCATCTGACTACCGCCTATTTCGAACCGTGATAACTGGATTCAACACTGACATTGAGCACGACGGCGTGGTCTATCACGTGCAGACCGAAGACAAAGGCCTGGACACGCCGTTGATCCTGTCGCTCGTCTACACTGGGGGCGAGATTCTCGCGAGCAAACGATCCCCCTATGAGGACCTGATTGCATCTGGCTTTGATGAAGACTTGCTCGCGCAACGGCTAAAACGCCAACACCGCTTGATCTGCGCGGCGATAAACGCCGGACGCATTGACGATCTGAAGCGGATGAGCGGGCGTCCTGAGCGAAAGGTCGAACCTGAGCCGCCGCCGGCGGAGATTCTGCTGCCCAGCGTTAGCGACAACACCATAGAGGAGACTGCGGCCACTGAAACTGGTTCCCCAGAATCCGACATTCGATCGTTTATAGTCAGCAACGCTGACGATCAGCCCGTCATAACTGAACCGCTCAGCCCTCCGCCTCCGTTACCTGAAGTCGAGCCGCCGGTTGAAGAAGTCGAGCCTGAGCCACCAGTGATCGAGCGTGTCACTCCTGCTTCGGCTTATACCGTCCATGATTCACGGCGGCAGTCGCCACTCGGCGAAAAGAAGAGTGCCGAAAAGGGAATGGCTGTAACGATCCTGGAAGAAGTGGAATACAGGGCAGGGCAGACTTTCAACATTCGCGTCCTGGTCGAGAAGCACACGGGCACCGGCGCCAAACCGATGGGTGGAGTCCAGTTGTCAGTGAAAATACTCGGCACCACATTTCGGCCACAACTATATTCAGTCAAAACTGGAAAGGACGGTGTCGCAGTGATTGCGGCACAAATCCCACGCTTCACTTCCGGGCGAGCGGCAATCCTCATTCGCGCCGACGCTGAAGGTAAATCGGTTGAAACGCGGCGCGTCATACATGCCGCTCTGTGAGGTCACCTAACGTTTTGCTAATCAAGGTCAACGGTGAAGATCGCGAAGTGGAGTCCGCAGCCTCACTTTCCAGCCTGGTATCACTGCTAAACCTCAAGCCCGAGCAGATCGCAATCGAACTAAACAAAGAGGTCGTGCGTCGTGTGCATTGGGAGAGTACTCATCTGCGCGAAGCCGATCAGATTGAGATTGTTCATTTCGTTGGCGGAGGATAGGAGATCACTTAACCGCAGATTACGCCTATTGTCCGACATGCTTCATCAGCTTGTCGCTAACTGAGTTAAAATCATCAATGAACTCTGGTAAACTGCGCAATGAGTCTTCACGACCTAGCGAGAGTCATCCTGGGATTCCACGTAAACCGCCCATTGAGTTTTCCTAATCTCTTCGACAAGCTGAAGCATGTCGGACATACATGCGCTGCGGTAGGTCAGAAACGCGACTAAGAATATAATTTCGATCATGTCAACAGTTGTAAAAGCTCAAAGCGATCGGTTTGAAATAGGTGGGCGCGTATTTACCTCCCGGCTAATCATCGGCACCGGCAAATATCGCAGTCACGAAGAGATGAAGGCAGCGCATCGCGCCTCGGGCGCTGAGATGGTCACCGTAGCGGTGCGACGGGTACCGCTGGACCGCAGCAGTGAATCCTTCCTTGATCACCTGGATCCCTCGCTTCAGATCCTACCCAACACGGCCGGGTGTTATACCGCTGAGGACGCTATCCGCACAGCCCGACTTGCCCGCGAAGCGTTAGCTACTGATCTGATCAAGCTCGAAGTTATCGGCGATCAAACCACGCTCTTTCCTGATAACGAACAAACACTGGAAGCCGCGCGCGTGCTGGTGAAGGAAGGATTTGTGGTACTCCCTTATTTTTCAGACGATCTCATCATGGCCCGCAAGCTTCTGGATGCAGGGTGTCCGGCGGTGATGCCTTTAGCCGCCCCAATCGGCTCGGGCCTGGGTATTCAAAACCCAGCGAATCTCAGAATAATGCGCGAACAACTTCCGGATGCGACGATCATCGTTGATGCGGGAGTCGGCACCGCGAGCGATGCGGCCATCGCAATGGAGCTCGGTGCAGATGCGGTCTTAATGAATACTGCAATAGCTGAGGCTGGTGATTCGGCGAAGATGGCTGAGGCGATGAAGCTCGCTATAGAAGCTGGACGTCTCGCGTATCTCGCGGGACGAATGTCCAAACGACTATACGCCAGCGCATCAAGTCCATTAGGTGGCGTAGTCAATTCGTAGAGTTCGGCCAATATCCACCCTTCCGACTCACTTCGATCATAATCTGAACTTAAGGCCAACTCCGTGGAGTGCGCCGCCTTGTCGGCGCTTTGGTCAGCTGCGACTCTGTCGCAGCTTGATGGGCCAAAGGCCTCATGAACCGCTTAGTCCGTATGTGACACAGCGCGGCGCGTAGCGCGCGCGGCCAAAGCGCCGACAAGGCGGCGCACTCCAAGGAGTTGGCTTTTACTTTCCAACTAAACTCCTTCGCCGCACATGAAAATTTTTTCCTATCATCACTCGCCAACCGCTTAATGCATGCTAAGATGATTCAGTAATGAAAGGAGAGAGCGGCCTGTCGAATTTTTTCATTACTTGTGCGGCCACAACTTGACCGACCCCATCGCAATTACCATCAGTGTCGGAAGCGCGCCCCCCTTTGAGTAGGGCGCTTTAATTTTGTCCGCCGGATCCCGACTCGGTATGGGAACGCAAAGTAGGCCCAATCCAAAGTTCGCAATCTAGTTTATCCCTGATTCTAAAGGAGTCTATTTAATGTCATTCTTCAGAGGCAGTCTGACTGCGCTCGTACTCGTGATCTGCTCTCTTACAGTTGTTGCTCAGGAAAGTGATTTGGGTGTCTCAAAATTTGGGCCAGACTCCGGGGAAGCCGGCGTTAACGTGACCTATACAATTACTTTCGTAAATGGTGGGCCCGATGTGGCGCCGAGCGCGGTCCTCACAGACGACATTCCAGCCGGTCTCGAGTTTGTGTCGCTCAGCTCTCCGCCCGAGTTCACCTGCACCACTCCGGCCGTTGGTTCTGGCGGAACCATCAGCTGTAATGCTACATCCCTGACTGCCGGCGTAAGCCTGGAGTTCACTCTGGTGCTCCACGTTCCGGCTGAAACCCCACCTGGCACCACTTTCACTAATACTGCGACCGCATCGGGCGACGTGTTTGACCCAAATGACGAAAACAACTCTGGTTCGTGGGCGTTCACCACGAGTGGCCCGCTCGCAGACATGCAAGTGATTAAGAGCGGTCCGTCTACAACGGGACCCGACAGTGACGTGCCGTTTGTAATCACAATGACGAATAACGGTCCTACAGCGGCTACGAATGCTAGTTTTTCGGACAACCTGCCTACTGGTATGACCTTCGTCTCGTTCACGCAAACGGAGGGTCCGACCGCCACTTGCATGACGCCCGCCGTAGGTGACGGTGGGCTAATCACTTGTTCAATAGCTACTCTTGGCAACGGCGCGAGTGCGTCGTTTGCGCTCACGGTACATGTCGGTTCCGAATTTGAGGAGTACACAAACCAGGTATCAGTGACCTCAGAAACTGAAGATCCGAATGAAGAGAACAACATCTCTACCGCTGTAGTTATCGTCACCTCAGCCGATCTTGGCATAAGTAAGACCGGACCCGGCAATGCGGTAGCCGGAGAGACGATTTCCTGGACGTTGATTGCTACGAATTCCGGTCCGAGCCCGGCAGATATTCTGATCTCGGATGCGCTTCCGGCAGGCACCACCTTCCATTCAGTTACACAAGACGATGGTCCGAGTGGAGGTTGTCTGACTCCTGCCGTGGGGGCCAACGGTTTGGTCACCTGTGGCGTCGATGGTCTGCCGAGCGGAGACAGCGCGACCTTCACGCTCACTGCCAGGGTTCAATCAAGCGTTGCGGCTAACACTCAAATTACAAATACCGCGACCGTCTCTTCCGACGGCAGCGATCCGAATACTGAAAACAACACCGCGTCGTCTACATTTACGGTCACTACACTCGCAGACGTCAGTGTGGTTAAGACCGACTCACCCGATCCGGTTGGTGCCGGATCTAACCTGACCTATTCGATCACTGTTACCAATAACGGTAGTAGCGATTCTCAAAGTCTGAGCCTGTCAGACACCCTGCCGGCAAACACGACTCTCGTTTCATTCACCGTTCCGGCTGGTTGGACACGAACCGACGTAGTGCCTGCTGGAGGCGCCGGCACTGTGACAGCGACAGCGACTACGCTTGCTGCGGGAAGCAGTTCGTTGTTCACATTGATAGTGAATGTGAACAGCGACTCCCCGATCGACACGGTGTTGAGCAACACAGTTAATGTGAATTCCGCCACCAGCGATCCAAATTCAGAAAATAATTCCGACACCGAAACGACCGCGGTCATCGCCTTGCCGAATGCCGTGGACGATTTATATGCGGTAATCAAAAATCAGGTGCTGAATGTTCCAGCTCCAGGCGTGCTGAGCAATGACACTGGTCCAAGCCTGACATTGACTCCAGTGGTTGGCGGGTCCACTACCGCGGGTGGAACCTACACGCTTAACTCTGACGGAAGCTTTGCGTACACGCCGCCAGCCGGATTCTCCGGCACCGACGGCTTCGACTACACCATCAGTAACCCAGCCGGAAGCGATACCGCACACGTCACAATCGCGGTGAATGATCCTGCCACCACGGCCTTGCGGATTAGCGAGTTTCGGTTCAACGGGCCGAATGGTTCTAGAGATGAATTCTTCGAAATCTTCAATCCGAGTCCGACGGACCACGTGGTTGGAGCTACGTCGCTAAGCAACAGCGGAGGCTATGGTCTGTTTGCTTCGGCTGGAAACGGAGTCACTTCAAACACGGTGACGTTGGTGTGCCTGCTGCCAAACGGCACAGTCATCCCGGCGCGTGGCTACGTCCTGTGCACCGGCGGCAGTTACAGTCTGGCCCAGCTAGGCTCTGTCGGCTCGAGCACTGGGTCAGGAGTGGTTCCCGCAATCAACGGAATCGTGCCAACCGCCCTTGGAAACTTCCCGGTTATCAACGGTACCGCCGGGAATCCAGGTGCCTTTACCAGCGCCGATGTTCCTAACGATGCAGGATTGGTGCTCGCCAATGTTGGGAGCAATACCGTCGGCGCATCAGCGGACAGCGGAAATGGTAGTTTTGGCTTCAACGCGACCGGCGTGGGAACTGGCAACTTCACTGTTTTCGACCGCGTCGGGTTTGCGCCTTATGGAAGCGGTGCTCCATTGCAACCATGCCATCTGGTTATCCCGGCTGGTTGCGGCGTGAGTGGCAGCGCACGTCCATCACTGGCGGACAGCTACTGCGAATCAACTCCTGCACAATGCCTGCGACCGGTGGGTGATGCTAGCACTACCAATCACGGCACACAGTCGTTCTACGGAGACTCAGGCCAGTATTCACTGCTCCGCAGGCAAACTACTGATCAGAGTGCAACGATTGGCACAATTCCTCAGGACACCGCGAACAGTTCAGACGACATCCTGATGGTGTCACCGGTTCCGGGAATCAACATCGCTTTCAGCATCACCAACTTCGCCACCGGACTAGGCAATGGATTGGTATCGGTGTTGGGAGCGGCTGGCCCACAAAACAATGCAGCTCCGGCTGACTTGCCGGAGACGCGACTGCAGTCGTCGTTGTTTGACTTAACCAAGACGTCAACGCAACTTCCAAATGCGGAGCGTCGCTATGTAATTGACAACACCAACACGACCATCAACAACAACCCAATCGGCAGCTTCATCTTCAGGTTCGGGTTTCGCAACACATCGACTTCGACTGACATCAACCGTTTGCGCTTCCGCGTAGACAACTTGTCAGTTCCGTGTGGACAAGCTTCGCCTGCGCCCGCCACCGCGGTAGTAGGCAGTGGCAATGCTCGTAACTTGAGTCAGACCGCGCCGAATTGTCAGGGTACCGACAACAAGACAGCGGTGCTGAAGATGCTGAACCTGGCAACGGAATTGGTGTCACCTGAGAATGGACCAGCGGCTATCGTGCGCGGCAGTGTGATTGAAGACACAAATGAGGGCACGCAGCTGGCGCCAAACGGCGGTGGTGTAAATAACAGTCTGGTCCGGACGGGAAGCGAACCTGGCAGTTTGACTGGAGAGTTTACGACGGTAGTGCCGGCCGGTTCGCCGGGTCCGAAGTTCTTCATCGGGTTCAGGATGGGTGTGGTGAAGGGAGGCAGCTTCCGATTCCTCTTCCAACCTGAAGGTTCCAGCGGAACACCAGAACCGTCTCCAACCGTAGCGCCCGTGGAAGTCGATCAATAGATCGGAGAGAGTTAGGTAACAAAGAGCGGGAGCTGCGGCTCCCGCTTTCTTTTTCCTCGAACAGTCTACAGCGTCCGCATACAGGTGTTCAGAGTACAACCTTTAGGTTGCGAGGCTTTCAGTTTCTCCAACCTGACCTTAGCCCATCCGCAAGCTTAAGCTTGTACTCTAAACGCCTCCAGCCGCCGGTTGAGTTTTCCTTCGCTGCGCAACCACTAAACGAATCTGATTGTAAGTAATACTCTCAGGCAGGGAATCGCGCAGCGGCTTCAGTCTCTCTGTGCCGTGCTCGCTGATAGCCTCCTCGATCAGCTTGCGTTCCTCAATTGACACCATTCTCGAAACATCCACATCAAATCCGGCAATCAAACAATCGACCAAATGCCCCTCGATTGTATTCGCCACCAGTCCTCGGTGAGCACATATCTCTGCCACTGACATCCCCTGACGATGCAGCGCGAAAGTCTGCTGTGCTGTCGGAGGTGGCCCATTTTCCTGTTCAGTTGGCCCATCCGGAATCGCGAGTTGCACCTGCTCTTGCTCCCGCATCACGCGACCGCCTAGTTCACTCAACGACACTGTCGGATATTCACCTTTGCTGACCTGTAAACAACCAGCATCACAAAGTGCCTCGATATAGGTCAGTATGTCTTCCTGCCGCATATCATTGAGCAGACCATAAGTAGAAAGCTCATTGAGATGCGAATGCATTACGTTCTTCGCTGCTGAGCCGCGCAGCGTCGACGCCAGCACGCTCTTTCCAAACCTTCCTTTCATCCGGGCCGCACAAGCCAGGACCTTGCGGACGATCTGAGTCTCCTCGCTGGAAAGACTGCGAGGAACAACTGGAGCTGCGATCTTCACACCGCGCCGTAATCTACTTCGCGCTGGACCGGGTGCTTCGTCCAGCAACTCGTCGCGCGCAAGCGGTTTGCTGGCGGCAGAGTTGGGCACACAGTTTCCACATGTGCCGCAACGACGCGCGTGATGACGATCACCGAAGTAGTCGAGAATGCTGGCGCGGAAGCACTGCTCGGTGTAACAAAACTCGATCATCTCACGCAGCTTGCGACGTTCAAGATTCGCGCGTTGTTCTACGTCGGCTTGGTTAACGCGAAGTTTTGAACCTGGAGCAGCATCAAGCATCACGATGCTGCGACCACGGCGCGACGCCGATTTTGAGGTTGATTGTCCGGCAGCCCACGGAGGTGGACTCCCTGGGTCGCCGGTGGCGGACATTACTCGTGCGATGTGTCCGGCGCGTTCCAGAAGATAAAGCGCTGACTGGACCGCCATCTCGTTGCGGGCGCCGGCACGCTTGGCGATTTCAGAAGGCGAGAACTCGATACGTTTTAGGCCCGTCGCCACCAGCACGTCGTAAACGTCGTGGATCGTCTCGGAACTGGGATACGAACCTTCGATAAAGAAGTCGTGAGTGTTTTTGTCGGCGTAGTTGAACAATAAGACGCACGACGAAGGCAGGTCATCGCGACCCGCGCGACCGATTTCCTGATAGTAAGCTTCGATCGAACCGGGCATTTGGTAGTGGGCCACAAAACGAATGTCGGGCTTATCGATCCCCATGCCAAAGGCGTTGGTCGCCACGATCATCTGCGTGCGCCCGGTCATGAATTCTTCCTGGGCTCGGACGCGCACACCATCGCTCATCCCCGCGTGATAGGCCGTAACCAACAGACCCTGCTCACGGAGTTCGAGTGCGACCTGCTCTACTGCTTTGCGAGTGGAAGCGTAAATGATGCCTGAGCCCTCGTGCGACTTTGCCAGTCGCTTGATCCGCGCAATCTTCTCGCGTTCCTTTTCCGTGTGGACCACATCGATGGTGAGATTGGGCCGGTCGAAACCGCTCACAAACGTTTGTGGTTTTTCGAGACCAAGTTGCTGAATGATGTCGGAACGAACATAAGGAGTGGCCGTCGCGGTGAGGGCCAGAGTCTGCCGCGCCTTCAGAGACTTGCTGACAGCTTTCAGGCGCAGGTAGTCAGGACGAAAGTCGTGGCCCCAGGTCGAAATGCAGTGCGCTTCGTCAACCGCGAAGAGTGAAATACTGATCGATTGCAGCGCGTCGAGAAAGCGGCTGCTACGAAAACGTTCGGGCGCAACATAAACCAGCTTTAGTTCGCCGCGGCGCACTGCATCGATGCGATTGCGTTGCTCGCGTTCGTCAATCGAACTGTTAATGAATGTTGCGGCGAGTCCACGCGCGGTGAGCGCGTCAACCTGGTCTTTCATGAGCGCGATTAGCGGAGAGACGACGACGGTGGCGCCGTCGAGCATTAGGGCAGGCAACTGGTAGCAGAGTGACTTTCCGCTGCCGGTCGGCATCACCACCACGACGTCTTTGCCGTCGAGGATAGCTTCGATCACTTCGCGCTGCCCGGCGCGGAAGTCGTCAAACCCAAAATGCTGGTGAAGCGACGTGAGCGCTTCGGCGATCGAATGCATGAGTTGGAGTTTACAGGAAAGTATCCGCAGATTACGCCGATTCCGCAGATTAGGATTAAGACATGGTTAGTTGTCTGAGCTTTTTACAGCCCGTATTGAGCATCTGCGTAATCTGCGTACTCTGCGGATAGTCGTTACCAGCTGCGCCGGATCGGATGCGCTTCAGTGTTGAAGATCACTTTGTCGAAATCCAGAGTTTTCGGAGCGAAAAGTAAATAAAAGTATTTGAAGGTTTCCGCGAACAAGAAGCTTTGCATCGAGTCTGACTTCTCTTTGGTGATGACGCTCTTCAAAGATGCATAACCAGCTTCGGTACGGCAGTGTTTCACGAAGTCGCGAAAGAGTTGTTCGCCCATCACCAGATATTGCGGATCGCGCGTGTAGTGTTGGAGGTAGTAGGTCGATTCAACAATCTCCGGCCGCAACGGGTAACCGGCATGCACGACAGTCATCGTTTTGTAATCCAACTCTTCCGGCTCAATGCCGTGGAGCTGCCACATGCGGAATGACGAAGCCTGCAAACTTTGCGCGCGCGTAACATCACCTGACATCGCCAGCACCGCCGGGAAGAAGGCATCGAGCGCCCCATACGTACTTGTAGTTCGTGTTCCGGTTTCCATGTCGGCGTGACCGTACCAGAGTTCAAAACGAGGTGGTCCCTCACCCTCAACAATGCGCGAGTCGGCCAGATATTTATCGATTGACTTGATGCTCTCCTCCCACATCTGATGGCACTCTTTATCACCGAAGAGTAACCAGCATTTCAAAAGGTATTCGTAATAACTATCGATGGCGCCACTGATGTGACTGTCGGTGCTGGTCCATACGCCGGTATCGACATTTATCCAGGTGCCGACTAATCCGATCTTAGAGCGGCGCTTGAAAGTCTCCACCAGGGCGCGCTTCGCCTTGTCGTAAAAAATTGGCCGGTTGGTAAGCCTTGCGAGCGTGCCAAATTCAATCAGAAGGGTGCCTGCTTCCGCCGGATTGGTTTTCTCGCCACGCACCTTTCCGGTCTTGAGGTTCACGTAGCGATAAGGGATTCCCGTGGGCGACTCAAACACCGGCAACAGACGGTTGCCCAAATCTTCGGCGAGGGCGAGCAAACGCTTGTCGCCAGTCAGCTGATAGCTGGATAACAACCCACCCAGCAGGCGGATGGTGATTTCGAAATTCTGTACTTCGATGTCTTTATCGAACGAAAGATTCTTGAGGATGTATTCCCGCGTCGCGTTGGCTTCTTTTTTGAAGCCCATGAGAATCATGGTGTCGAGCGAATCCACCGGGGTCATCAGGAGCGGTTGGGCATACCAGTCGTGATGGGTTTTGCTGAGCGGTTTGAGATCGTCATGCCCCCAGGCGTATTTCTTGTAACCATTCCAGGCGTGCAGAAACTCGGCCTTCACCTCCTTGGCGAGACGATTTCGATTCGGCGCCTGCGGGAACGCTGTTGCCGGCAGCAAAAGGAGCATGAGAATACCGCAGGCGATTTTGTTAAAAGGCAATCGAGTGGTTATGGACATCGAAGGGTGCGTTGCTTTGTTGCGCGCTACTGGAGCTGTAGTTAGTAAATCAGTGCTGGTTGAAAAACACGGCTGCGCTGCCCTCAAAACAGTTTTGGCATGTTCGGCGCGCTCCCGAAACCCGCGAAAACCACAATGTTATTTTCAACCGATCGGTTGGAGGCACTCATCTTCGCAGGGACATCATGTTGAAGGTGAAGAAGCAGCGCCGAGAACAGCGCCACATTGCCACCTACTCTAACTACGGAACCCTTCAAGGGTGTCTTGCTGATGCCGCGTCTTCAATATCTTGATGGTCCTTTAGGAGAACTCCAATGTAAGGCAACCTGGACAGGTCATCACTAAGTTGCTCTGGGTACGCGCCCACAGCTGCTGCCAGGACTCGCAACCAAACTAACAATTCACCTGTCGCGGGTCGCTTCCTAAGATTAAGTTCCCTAAGCGCTAAAAAGCGCTGTACGGCCATTTTGACGAATTCGGGGCTGAGAGAACTGTAGTCCTCTTTTCGAGATGCAACCGCCTTCCAGACTATGTCATCATCGAAACGAATCCTATGGTAAACACATCGACGTAAGAAAGGTTCAGGCAATCTCCGCTCACTATTTGAGGTTATGAAGACTATGGGTCGGTTTTCAATTGTCGCAGACACTTTCTCCTTGGTTTCTGTAACGACAAACTCCATCTTATCCAGCTCGTGCAGCAAGTCATTCGGAAAATCCCGCGGCGCTTTGTCTATCTCATCAATCAGCAAAATCCTTGGGCGATCAGATTTCAGCGCCTCCCACAACGCTCGGGGTTCGACGTAATCGGCCTTCTCAAGTGGTTTTCCTTCTCTATCCAAGTGTGCGTCATGGAAATACCGTACAGAGTCAAAGTGATATAACAAGTCGGAACTAGTGCTGTCGGACTTAACTTGAAAATGGATGACTGGCTCAATGCCAAGTTTATAAGCCACATAATAAGCTGCTTGCGTTTTACCTGTCCCAGGCTCACCAGTTATAAGCAAGGGCTCGCCGACTGCAATGGTCGTGTTGATTGCATCTTCTAACTGATCGCCAGGAATAAAACACTTAGCATCTTCTTCGAATGAGGCACCAGACGCTCTAAATGGGCGGTTCTTGAGGAGACTTAAATCTTTGAGAGGCCCGGGCCGGCCGTTACTCACTAAGTTAAATTGGTATTTGTCCATAGTGTTGAGGATTCAATCATAGTTGTAGTCCGCCCCTGGGCGTCCACTATCAGTTTCTACTTCGAAATCCCAAGCTCGATCAGCAACATCCTTCAAGGCTTCTAAAGTTACTTCATAATCTCCTTGAGTGTCCTTTAAGATTCTTTCGAGCAACCGGTCTCTATGTTGACGTGGAAAGTGAATGTTGTGAGTCTGAAGAAAATCCAACAGATCCTTTTTCGATAGCCTTTCCATCTCATCGAGGATGTGAAGCACCGTCCCATTAAGCTCTAGGTCACTTATTCGCTCAATATCAATCAACGCCCGTAAGAACATGTGAGGACTACCTACGACGAAAGAGACCCCTAATAGCGCGAAGGTCTGACCCTCTATTAGAGAAACGAAATTAAGGTCCCACCATTCCAGGTATCCCTTGAGAACCCTCGGGTTAATCAACTTAGAGGAACGCACCGGTTGATGACGGACATATACGAGCGTTGAAGAGCCTGAGAGCCCGCGGGTTTGTGTGCGTATTCGGGCCGGAATGTCGTCCATTGATTGCACTCCAAACGCCTCGGTCAGCATGTTCTCCCAGGAGCGGTGGGGATTAGATAACTCCACCGGCCATTCTGGGCGAACCTCATAGAGATAGGTGTTCGCAAGAAGGTCTTGCAATTCAATCTTCAATCGTTGATGGAACAAATCAATTCCCTGGCCCTCTTGGCCGTACCATAGGTACGCCAATGATCGAGGTTTTCGCTCCCGAAGCATTTGCGTGGTTTGGTAAGCAACCTGACCGAATTGTCGAACACGGTCTAGTTTAAATCTCCAATGCGCATCCCTTTCAAATCGACTCAAGTGCTGTGGCTGATTACTCTTCCAGTGGTCGTACTGATAGTGAAGCAAGGGCGTCATCCACCGAATGTCTTTGAAGCTCAAATTCATCCCGCCTAAATTGGAACGCATCGCAGCTATCGCGATGTGCGGTGGAATCGCCTCCAGCAGTATGCTTCGCAAGAGAGAGAGTCCTTGAGCTTGCGCAGTCTCAGTGTGCGCAAGCGTGTAATTCGTTATGACGGCTGGAATGAAGGTTCGCAACTGTCGACCGGCTCCTAACAGTCCACCTGCGTCACCGAGGCAACAATTCAAGTAAGCCAAGAGCGGAGGTCCGCCTGGTATGGCGCGAAGATTATTAGCAACGTCGACAATAGGTTTATCAAGACGTTCGCCTCTCTTTCCTGTGGTGAAGACAAGCCGGGAAGTATTCACATCGCCAACACCATGGCCATAGTAATACAATACATGCGGTTGAAATTCTGCGGTCGCCTTTGTGAATTCCTCCCAGTTCGCAACTATACGCACGTTTCGGTTCCTCTTGAGGAGTCGATCAGAGGCGGAAAGCAGATCCTCAATCGCCTCCAAGTGGGCCTCTGCCTTGGTATCTTGAAGACGCGCAGGCTGAGGAATGCAGATCAAGGTTCGAGGCGAAGGAGGGAGCTCATAATCTTCACATCTCGCTGCATCTGAAAAACCTACGGTCCAACCCGCGGCCGAAAGAAATACTCCATTGTCGGCCAAGAGAACCCAGGGCAAGCGATTGATGTGTTCGTCTTGTGTCACTATTCGAACCTCAATCTTTTCGCCTCTCATCTGTTCACGCTTGATGGCGTTGATGCCTCCGAAAATCTGATCATACAAGTATTGGCCAAGCTCCAGCTGCCAACGCTCATCAAATCCAGCGTCAAGGTCGCTCGGTTGGAATGCGATTAGGGAACTTACTAGTCGATGGAGAGAAATCCGGGTTCCTCTGATTGTTATTTCGGTATCGGGGCTTAATAGAACCACGGGTAGCGCCAGCCCCGCTGCCGGATTCCCTTTATGAATGAGGCCTTGGTAATGATCCTCGACCCAATCGATTTCAACAAAGTAGCGCATAGTGTATTTCTACTTCTAAATGAGCTTGAACTGGAAGACAATTGTTTCCGAATACTCTACGGGAAAACCGTCACGTGTAGCCGGATCGAACTTCCATTGGCTTGCCGCCTCTGCCGCAGCTAATCGAAGCATTTCTGGCCCCTTAAAACTCCGTGCATAAGTAACATCGCCTGATCCAGAGATATACACATCCACAAATACGTTACCCGATATTAATGAGTGTTTAGCCTGGAGTGGATAGAAGGCGTTTACAGTCAGCCTGGCCCGAGCTGGCACTAGCCCCGGTACGAAGGCTTGGACTTCCCGAAAGCTTACGCCCCTTGTAGAACCCCACTCTTCCATGGCTTGGTCTATCTGATATTTCAAGACTTTCAATATGTAAGCATTAGGCTGTTCTTTGAGCCCCTGAACAGCAACTGCAGACGCTAGGCCGTATTGCCCTTGCCTAAACAATTCCTTCGCTTTTCTGTAAGTCTTCTCAGTCTGCCAGAGTGAGCCCTTCACTCCAGGAGCACTTAAATCCTCCATCTCCGCTCTAATAGATTCGCCCAAGGGTGTGTTAGCTAATTCTTTTAAACGCGTCCATGCCGCCTCAGGCTCTAGGCCCAATCGCACGCGCTCTACCGTCCATTCCCAGGTGAGAAAGGCCAAACTATCTGGATCATCTGGTTTACTTTCTTTTACTCGGTCAAGGATAAAGCTCTGGATTCTTGTTTGCTCCTCTATGGACCACCGAACCGTAAACCCCGACCTCAACACCCTCCACACGGGCTTCGAGAACCTCAATCCCGCCGCGGTATAACCCGTATTAGGTAGTAGAAACAATCGATCCAGACGTTCAGGTGGAAGGTCTTGATGGAACTCACGACGAAGGGCATCAGCCAAGCCCAGGCTGAGGGGCTGTAAGATGGAGCACGACTGAGCCCATCGAATGGAATCCCCTAACAGTTCTTCAACATACGCGTCTAAATCGTCGCCGAGCCGGGGAGGTAAACCTTGCCACGTCAAGGCATTCGTAGGAAATTGCGTTCGATTTGTTCCTTCGGTTAATAGCTTCTCTGTAACACTCACTAGTCCGTCGGCCGTAGCCGGATAAATAGGAAGTCCATACTTTGCCGGTAGGGCAGTACTCTCATCCCAGAAGCGAGGCTCTCGAAGCTCCATCCAAGCAACCAACGGCCATCTTGCCAGGAATTCCAGGGCGAAAGTGTCTTGCCGACGCAGGCTCTTGCCATCACTAAAAACTAGAATTAGATAGCCTTTTCTATCTCGTTCGAGATCCTCCAAGTCATAGACTCGACGGCTACCCGTTTCAAATTTCATAGGCGAGCCATAAAACTTGCCAAACAAGACCGGAATGCCCCTCTGACTTAGACCTTGAGCGAGCTCTTCAGGTACATGATTCCAAGCGAGCGATTCTGCGAAGGCATCTTCCAAAACCACGATGGCGCGCACACGCTTTTTCCTCTGGTATACCAGACTCGGAATGCCGGAGTTATTTACTGTCGCTTTGATTGTTGCTGGGATGTTTAGGGTCGTGCTCTTATCCTGACTACTAAAGTAGCCCATTGAGTCAGCTAAGCGATCAATGGTTGTGGAATCTAACCGGGGTGCCGGTTCTCCGGCAATTAGTCCGAGCGAAAAATGGCGAGGCGCGTCAGGATTCCAATATACCGGCTTTCCGCCAGAGCGAAAAATCAGATACAGGATCGTTAGGAAAATGATCACTCCAAGCGTCCCTAGCACCAAAGCCCCAAGCTGTTCGGGACGAAACGTCAGTTGAGGCTGCGCGTCAGTTACACCAGGCTGTACCTGCGGAGGTCCGAATGGCGCACCGGACAAGAGGATCGCCCATACGACGACGACCGTCACACAGATGGAAAGGAAAAGTTTGTACTGATTAATGACCGAGAGAATGCGGAACTGACGTTTCCGCTTTTGCCTGGGAGCTTTGGAGATCAGTGTCTGTCTTTTCGAACCCTCCCGATGTTTAGACTGCCCAATACCAAGTACTGAGGTTTTCCGCCGTTCAGCTAGGTCCCGTAAATCATCCAGGACTTGATCGACATCTATATGTAAGAAGCGCGCTTCATCTTCTAGTCTGAGAGAAAAAAATTCGTTGAATTCTCGCACTAAGACCTGCTCTTGTTCGTGATCCCGTACAAGAAGGGCCACGAGAAGGTTTCGTAAACGCAGCACCGTCCAGGAACCCACACTGTATCTAAGCGCGCGCGAGACCCTGAGATAATCGTGGACGGTAATGCGAAAACCACTTCCCGATAATGAGAGCAAGAAGGGTGAGAGAGGCAACTCATTCATAGAACACGCTAGGCCTTACGTAGCTATGGGGACTCAAACACCGGCAACAGACGGTTGCCCAAATCTTCGGCGAGGGCGAGCAGACGCTTGTCGCCAGTCAGCTGATAGCTGGATAACAGGCCACCCAGCAGGCGAATAGTGATCTCGAAATTCTGGACTTCAATGTCCTTATCGAACGAAAGATTTTTGACGATGTACTCCCGCGTCGAGTTGGCTTCTTTCTTGAAGCCCATGAGAATCATGGTGTCGAGCGAATCCACCGGGGTCATCAAGAGCGGCTGCGCATACCAGTCGTGATGGGTTTTGCTGAGCGGTTTGAGATCGTCGTGCCCCCAGGCGTATTTCTTGTAACCATTCCAGGCGTGCAGAAACTCGGCCTTCACCTCCTTGGCGAGACGATTTCGATTCGGCGTCTGCGGGAATGCTGTTGCCGGCAATAACGCAAGCGTGAGAAGACCGCACGCGATTTTCAAAATAGGGGATCGGCTTGGCATGGTTTTTACAAAAGCTCGGCACAGAACCGGGAGCGGTTGCTACTGTGTGAAAACACCTGCTCTCAGCGCCAAAGGCGCGAAATGTGAAAGCCTGGGCCATCGGCCCAGGTGTGACGCATTCTAAAATCTTCCAAGCGCTGAAGGCGCGAAATATGGTTGACCTTTAGTTAATGACAACTCTTTTTGAATTAGAAGTCCGGATTTCGCGCCTTCAGCGCTTCCAAGAATCAAGCAACTTACCTGGGGCGGTGCCCCAGGCTCTCACATTTCGCGCCTTTGACGCTGAGATCCGTTAGCTTTCACACAGTCTCGTACATACGACCGGTTCGATCCTAACCACTGGCCGGAGCGGGTCATTGGCTTTTCTCAGGTATTCCTGTCCAGCGGTGACCTTGTCGCTTACCGCCCCAGTTCTGTACGGGTGTACAAGTCAGAACTGTAGATTACCAGACCAGCCTCATGGACATGGAACGGGTACAGTCGCTTTGTTGCGCGCTACTGGAGCAGTTGTCGGATTCGTAAAGTCGGTTGAATTATTATTGTTGTCAACGCAACTAGCAACTCTAATGATTGATCGCGCGTCAGGATCAAGCCCTCCGGCAGTGCTGGTTGAGAAAGCTGCTGCTCCTAATCCCTCAAAACAGTTCGGCGTGTTCGCTCCGCTCCCATAACCCACAAAGTCGACAATGTTGTTTCCGATGGGATTGGTTGGAAGCACTCCATCATCGCCCGGACATGACGTTGAAGGAAGCGCACCGGTGCCAAGAACCAAAGCCACCTTCCCACCTGTGGCCGCCATTGCCATGCCACCGGTCGCGTCAACTAAGGGCAACACTGCACCATTCGAACCACCTGACGCGCCCTGAACCAGGAAGTACTGGCCTGACGCAATTCTCCCGCTAAGGATGTTTGTCTTACTCCCGGCGGAAGTCGATCCAAACGAACCAGAGGCGCCGATGTATTGCAAGGAGTAAGGAGTCAACGCGAAGTCGATAGTCGTCGTTCCACGATTGAAGAGTTCGATGAAGTCGTTGTTGTAGGTCGCGCCAGCGTTCCCACCTCCCGGATAGATCTGACTAATCACCAAATTAGAGACATCGTCGTTTTGGATCGTGCCCACCGCTTGAAAATCGTTTGCCGACGCACCGTTGATATTTGAAATGTTGACCACAAACGTTTCATTTATTTCGACGAGCGTGTCCGAGTTAACAATAATCGGAACCACGACCGAGGTTTGCCCTGAAGGGATGACGAAGAGCGCCGAGACGAGTCCAACGAAGTCATTATCTTCCGTGGCGGGATTGCCGTCTTGAGCTTCGCCATCGGCAGTGGATATATGGAAACTGATCCCGCCTTCTGGAGCTGGCAAAGATGAGATAACCGTGAAGTTAATAATCGTCGTGCCCGCATTTCCTTCCGGTTGGGCAATATCGGCGATAGTGAGTACCGCGCTGTCGTCATTCTGAATAATTGCCTTCGCTTGCCCGTCACCTAACTCTGCGCCTGACACATTCGCCACGTTAACAAAGAACGTCTCATTGGGCTCGTCCAACACATCGCCGTTTACGATCACATTGAACGCGTAGTCCTGGGCGCCCGCCGGAATGACAATTCCTGCAAGCGAGCGGGAAACATAATCGCCAGGGCTAGCGACTGACTCGCTCATTGCGGTCCCATCGGCGGTGGCGATGTCGAAGGTAACTCCGCCCGTCAACGCTGGCGCTGAAAGGTGGATCTTAAAGTTGAATGTAGTTGGACCGTTACCCTCATTTTGCGTCACATCTTCGATCGTGAGCGTTGGCGGCACATCGTTGTCGGTGATAGTGGCTTGGCCCTGATTATCCAGAATGGCCGCGTTCGTGGCATTGAACAACGTGACCAAGAATCTTTCATCAGGTTCATCGAGCTGATCGCCAATGACGTTGACGCTCATGGTTTTCGTGGTTTCACCAGGCGCAAACACGAGCTGGCCCGAATGGATTTCGTCGTAGTCGGCAGGAGAGGTCGCAGTACCGATGGAAGTGGCGTAATCAACAATCACAGTCGAGGTGGTTGATCCCAACAGTGTCACAGTGAAAGTCGCCGTCGTAACACCTGCGTCGCCCTCTACAACAGTGACGTCATTAATGGTGAGGTCTGTGACTTGGCCCGCGCAGACGTTCGCCGGGAACGTGCTATTACGCGGGCTAGGCGGGTGAGTAAAGAGATCGCCGCTGTTATTGCTCTCGTCCACACAGCCTCCGCCTTTCCTGATCGCGGCGATGTTATTTCCTGGAGCAGGCGCCGGAGCAGACCCTTCTGAACAGGAAGCAGTCGCGCCATATCCCACGAGGTCCACGACGGCGCTTGAAGTTGGGCAAGAACCAGTTAGCGCGGTGAGATTGGAAACGATCGCAACTTTTCCTGCCGCCGCGGTCATCGCGATGGTTCCAATCGCGTCGGGCATGGGAATTTCTACTGTTCCACCGCTGCCGCGATCTTCCTCAACCAGGAAGTAATGACCGGGCAATATGAGACAGCTAGATGAAGGACACAGTGGCGTAATCGCCCAACTGGCGCCAGTGGCTGAACTGTATTGGACCGACCATCCCGCCAAATTCACGATTGTGTTTCCACGATTGAATACTTCGATGTAGTCATTTTTGAAAACTGCCCCGGAGTTTCCACCGCCGCCATAGATCTGGCTGAGGACTACGTTGGGTACGTCATCGTTTTGAATAGCGCCCTCGCCAGTATCATCGACAACAGATGCACCCACTACGGAACTGAGCTTCACCAGGAAAGTCTCATTGGGTTCAACCAGCATGTCACCGTTGACCGTAACGCTGAAAGAGTAGTTTGTTTGACCAGCAGGAATGGTCTGACTCGTTAGATTCCTGGGCACATAATCACCGTTAGACACCGTGGCCGAGGCGTCATGGGTTGCGATATCGAATACGATTCCTCCAGGTGGAGCGGGAAGGGAAGAACTGACGTTGAAGAGGAGGTTCGCGCTACCGCTGTTACCTTCGTCGATTGCGACATCGTTGATGCTTAGTTTCGGCGAGTCATCGTTTTGAATAGTGCCCACTCCCTGTGAGTCGACTGGGATAGCGCCGCTGATGTTTGAGACGTTGACGATAAAAGTTTCATCCGGCTCGATCTTTAAATCACCATTAACAAAGACAACGAAAGTGAAGGTTTGTGATCCAGGAACAATCCGTTGAGCGGTTGCGAGGTAAGGCAAGTAATCGTTATCGCCACTGGTGGCAGTACCGTTTTGGGTCGCGATATCGAACACGACGCCTTCTTTGGGAGCTGGCGCTGAAAGGGTGACCGTGAAATTGAAGGCCCTGGTACCGCTGTCACCTTCGGGAAGCGATACGTCATTGATCGTCAGCGCCGGTAGATCGTCATTTTCGATCGTCCCAACAGCCTCGCCGTCGATCAGATTTGCGCCCGTCGCATTAATGACATTGACCAAGAAGGTTTCATCAGGTTCAACCGCAGTATCTCCATTGATGGTGACACTGAAAGTGTAAGTCTGTTGACCGGCGGGAATGATCTGACTTTTCAAGTTTCGCGCTTCGTAGTCGTTGTTCGAAGTAGTGGCCGAATTGTTTGCGGTTGCTATATCAAAAACGACGTCGCTGCCAGGCAAGATGCTTGAAAGGAAAACGGTGAAGGCTAACGTCCTGCTACCATCGTTGCCCTCGACCACCGCCGCGTCGCTTATGCTCAGATTCGCTGATTCGCCGGGGATACAGTTGTTGGGTAGTGAAGATGTATTGCGCGGCGCGGGAGCATGAACGAAGAAATCTGCGGCATTGTTGTCGCTATCAATGCAACCGCCGCCTTTGCGCACGGCTGCTGTCGTTGCATTTGGCGCCGCTGTTGGTCCATTGCCGGCAAAACAGTTTGCCGTGGTTCCGTAACCCACGAAGTTGATGACATTGTTCGCGAAGGGACATCCTGTGCCGGTTAGTGCGTTGGCGCCCATTACTAGAGCGACCTTCCCGGCGGTTGCTGCCATGGCAATGGTGCCAGTGGCGTCCTGACCTGGCAGCGGCAAGCCGTTCGGGCCGCCTGCCAATCGAACCAGAAAATATTGACCGGGTTCGATTGAGCCGGTCGTAAGGTCAACTTTGCTGGACCCGAAATTCGCAGTCGCGCCAGCGTATTGCACTGAAAACGGTGCCGCGGCGAAGTCGACCGTAGTCGGTCCATGATTGAATATTTCTACAAAGTCGTTAGTAAATGTTGCTCCTGAATTCCCGCCGCCAGCGTAAAGCTGACTAATAACCAGGTCTGCGTCGTCGTCGTTCAAAATCGTGCCAACTGCCTGTCCGTCCATGATTGTGGCGTTGACTGGACTCGTAATCGTCACAAAGAAAGACTCATCCAGTTCGACCGTTAGGTCGTCATGGACCATCACCTCGAAATTGAATCTGGTTGCGCCGGCGGGGATAACCTGATCTGTCAAATTCTTTTCAGCATAGTCGCCACCCATCGCTGATGCAGTGTTGTCATGGGTAGCGATATTGAAACGAATGCCTCCGGCGGGAGCGGGCAAGGATGAAACTACGCTGAAGAGAAGTGAACTCGAGGTACTGTTACCTTCGTTAATAGCGACATCTTCAATAGTCAGAAAAGCGGAATCGTCGTTTTGAATCCTTCCGATACCAACGCCGTCAAGCAGCGTTGCGCCCGAAACATTCGCCAGGTTCACCCGAAAATCTTCGTCAGGTTCGATATTCCGGTCTCCGTTCACTACTACATTGAACGAATGAGTCTGTTGACCTGCTGGGACAACCTGCGCCCTCAGGGTCTGTGCTACGAAGTCGAGGTCAGAGACGGTCGCCGTATCGTCCTGGGTTGAGATATCGAAGGTCACGGGTCGAGACGCGGGCGATGAGAGGCTAACTTTGAAGTTCAGTAACTTGCTCCCGGCGTCACCTTCAACGATCGAGGCATCACTAATAGAAAGTTTGGGCAGATCATCGTTTTGAATCGTTCCAACCGCCTGACCATCCGCGACGGTCGCCCCCTCGACGCCGATTAGGTTCACAAAGAAAGTCTCATCTGGTTCAACTGTCGCGTCGCCATTGACCGTAACACTGAATTCATAGGTTAGTTGGCCGGCTGGGATGATCTGCTTCGTCAAAGTGCGCGCTTGGTAATCGTTATTGGCTGTGGTCGCGCTGTTGTCGTTGGTGGAAATTTCGAAGGAAACGTCGGTCGCGGGCGCCGGTGCCGAAAGGCTCACCACAAACGAGAATGTTCTGGAACCGCTGTTACCCTCAATGTCTGTGAAGTCGGCGATGCTGATCGTGGGCGAAGAGTCGGAGGAACAGTTGTTTAGCCGCGCATGGGTATTGCGAGGTGCAGGCTCGTGGACGAAGAAGTCGCTCGCGTTGGTTTGGGTGTCAGCGCAGCCGCCTGCTTTCCTGAATAATGAAGTACTGCTACTCGGTGGTGCCGCTGCTCCATTGCCCTCGAAACACGGCGTTGCTCCGTAACCCACGAAATCAGCAACTGACGTTGGCAAGGAACAGCCTGTGCCGGTGAGACTGGTGGTGCCGTCTACTAAAGCAACCTTGCCTGCAGCGGCAGCCATTGCAATGCTGCCGATAGCATCTGGACCGGGGAGAGGCGAACCGCTGCCGCCCCCGGCAAGTTGAACTAGAAAGTATTGACCCGGACCGATGATGCCACTGGTTAAATTAGTCTTGTTCGAACCGAAATTTGCCGCGGCTCCGGCGTACTGAACCGAGTAAGGCGTAACGGCGAAATCGACCGAAGTCTTACCGCGATTGAATACTTCCACAAAGTCATTTGCGAATGTCGCCCCTGAGTTTCCGCCGGCAGTGTAGAGCTGGCTAACAACGAGGTTAGCCGTATCGTCATTAAGAATGGTGCCGACACCGCGGCCGTCTATTAGAACACCGCCCGCAACATTGCTGATCTCGACGAAGAACGATTCATCGGGTTCAACCAGAGAGTCGCCCTCAACCTCAACTGAGAACCTGTATTCCTGTTGCCCGCTTGAGATTCGTTCCTGCCGCAGGGTCCTGGCGCGATAATCCTTGCCGCCGGTGGTCCCGGTGTTATCGAGAGTGCTGATATCAAGAACTACGTCGGTTGGAGCTGGTTCTGAAAGCGTTACCACAAAAGTTAAGCTGGTTGTTCCCGATTGACCTTCCTCTGTTGATGAATCGCCGATCGAGAGTAGTGGCGGCGGTCTTCGCACCACGGTCGTAGTGCTCGCAGAGTTATTCACTGAATTGGGATCGAATACTGCTGAGCTTACTGTTGCGGTATTCGTGAGGCTTCCTTCCGGTCCATTTGTTTTCGCCACCAGCGTGACGTTTGCCGTATCGCCGCTGGCCAGTGACGCAAACGCGATTGAGCGCGCGTTACCCGAACCCTCGCACACACCACCACCGGTCGATACACAAGAAACAAATGTGAGCCCAGCAGGAAGAATGTCAGCTATGACGACGGAGCGAGCCAAACCTGCGCCATTGTTTGTCACCGCGAGTGAATATGTGACTTCGGCTCCGATCAGGACGGATGTTTCACCGCTCGTCATCGTGATCGAGAGATCTGCCACACTGAGATTGAGGCAATTCGATGATTGACTCTGCGGATTCGATTCGCTCATGTTTACCAGGAAGTCGCTGGCATTTGAGTTCGAATCCATCCCATTGCCAAACGTGCCTCCGGGTTTTCTTTCATAACTTCGATTGGCGTTGGTGGTGAGAGGTGTGAGCGCTGCGCCTTCTTTGTAAGCCGAGCCACTGCTCATGCCAACCGCGTCTATGATGCGCGCGCCGTCTGAGCTGGTAATCGCTAATCCGCCGTCATCGGTCAAGCCACTGGTATAGGTTTGATCTGGGTGAACTAGACCGCTGTATCCGCTACTAGAGTTATTGGCTACCAAGTAGTGACACCCTGATCCAAGCGAGACGCCTGGGGTGATGGTGACGCGGTCACTAATTGTTCCGGTGCCGTTCGAGGCGCGGACTTTGAGTCCACCGATCACAACAGCAGATGTTGTTGGATTGTAAAGCTCAACGAACTCGTCCGCTGCACCCGCAGGACCCCGAGTTCGAAACTCACTGATCACCAGTTGACCTGCGGCGGGCTCGACGATGATTGTCGCCGCCCCGCTCGTGACGGTCCTTGGCCCATCTGTGGCATAGGCACGGATTTCTGCCGAGCCGGTCGAGTGAGTGGCTATTGAAGCCGTTGCCGAACTATTGGTTGAGCCAGCGATTACTGATTCCACTGTGGCCACGGAACTATTGCTTGATTGGAAAGTAATGCCTGCCACGTTTCTGGCCTGACCGTATTGATCCTCTGCAAGCGCAGTGAAGTGCTGTACCTCACCTGCAGCGAGTGTCGCGCTCGGCGGTGAGATTGTTACGCGAGTGAGTACGGGTGGTGGGGGCTTGACCACGATCGTCGACTCGGGTGAGGTGATGAGGCGGCCAGTCGCCTTAATTGTGGTGACTCCCGGGCCCACTGCTTTCACCAGACCGTTTTGATCGATCGACAAAACACCAGCGTCGCCTGATTGCCATCGGAAGATAACTCCTAAGACTTCCTGGTTATCTTTGTCGAAGGCCCGTGCCACGAATTGTTGCGTGCCCCCGACTTCGATAGCGCCTGATGTTGGCGAAATCTCGACTCGAACAATTGCAGACGCGCATGGTTGGAAGGGGGACCCGTCTATTGCCTTGCCGGGACTGAACCGGCGTACTCCAGCAGTAGCGACGGCATGTTTGGCAAAGGTGCCATCGATATCGGGAGCCCTGGTGAGGGACTGATTGTCGCCGGCGTCGAGTGTTGTGGAACCGCCGTAGGTAACAAATCCGCTAACGTCACCCGTTGAATCCAACAGAGTGATCATGCCCGTCGAGTTGCCCAAGGCTAGGCTTCCGGACGACGCTCTCAAAACCTGGGACCCACCAAACACTTCACGCTGCGGGTCGACATTACCTCCGCCAAAGATCACCAATCCGGTGCAGGAGGGAATAAAAGTTCCGGCGGGAAACGTATGTCTCACTACATCTGCGGAACTCGTGCCGCTGCGTGTTAGCAGTTGATAACCACCGATGTCGATATCGCGTTCCGTCGTATTTACGAGTTCGACGAATTCGTCTTGTGAGGCGTCGCGCGTTCCGTCGCGATTAGCATCGCCTTCCAAACCGTCGGGCGGATCGGCCAGGAATTCGTTAATCAAAATGTCTCGGCGAGCATCACCGCTAAATTCAATTAGTACCGAGTTGCTATCTCTGCCATCGGCTTGGATTACCAGATCGACTACACCAGCGCCGCGCAAGTCATCGGGTACAAGAACGTGAACTTCGTCCAAGCCCGGCAAGGTTGGCGCGCGTTGAATCGATTCGACTGTTAAGGCACTACCTCCGGCGCTTACCGCAGCACTGGAGCGGTTCCGAGTCCCGGTTGAGAAGATGATCAGCCTGAGCGTTCCTGATGTTGGGTCGAATGGACCAGCGCCAAGGCTGTCGGCATTCAAGATCATTCCGGCGCCTCGCCCATCCCCACCAATGCTGAATACTCCAGGCGCGGAATTCAAGATACTCACGGTGCCGCGGCTCGGGAATCCATCGGAGTTGCTAACCACGACGTCTGCGGGACCAACTTCCGTCTCGGCGGGCACATGAAAGTGAACCTCGTTTGGTGAAACAAACAAGACCTGCGCAGATCTTCCATTGACTGTGACCGACGTTCCCGCAACTTGATTCGGGAAATGGCCCAGGGCTAATGGTTGAGGTTGTTCGGTCCGAAACGATAGCGATGAACCCACCGCCACTGCGATGCTATCGGGTGCAACAGCTTTGAGAGACGAAGGTTCGTGGCCCATCGAAGCCCGATTTAGAACAGTGACCGTTCCCGACGAGGGGGGCGCGGGGGTTGCGGCTATGTAAATTTCTGAGTTAGCGGCAAAGATATCGTTGGTTACTGGTTCCGAAATCACACGCGGGTAGTTGAAGGCAATCACGCTACCGTCGTCACTCATTGACGAGAGGACATCGGCGGTCGCTTTTGCTGAATCAACATTGGTTACGCGCGCAAATGTGGCTGAGGGAATATCAAATGTGTATAGCTCGACGCTGGCGTCAGAATTACTCCCCATGCCTGCGACGGACCGCCGGGTTGCGAAAGCGATGCGCAAACCGTGGCCGCCGATCGTTGGATGAAGAGGCGCATCAGTCGTTCGCGCGCCGAGATTTGTGATTTGCCGAGTGAGTTTGTTTCGTCCATCGAACAAGAACACTTGGGTGGTGTTAGTCGCCGTCTCGGCCGACCAAACCACGCGCTGGCCGTCATCGCTGATTGCCCGGCCGTAAGTCATCGACAGGACGCCCGTGGCCAACACCTCAATCACGGGTGGGCCAATCCGGTTTTGTAACAGGAGATCTCGCGTTGATTGTCCCGTACCGCGCACAAACGCGATGGTCGAACCGTCGCCGCTAATCTTCGCGTCGGTGAAACCGATAATGCCGGAGGAGTTTGTGAACTGGGTAAAAGTTAATGACGCGGTGTCGCAGATGAATATCTCGAGGTTGCCGTCGGCGTTCTGATTGGTTAGGTCGCGATTCGAGGAGAATGCGATGAAGCGGCCGTCGTCTGAGATTGATGGCAGAAAGTTCCCGTTCACCGCGCGCAGAGAAATATCGCCGGGAGAAGTATTCGTCAGCTGGATCAACCTGGAGCCGTCGTGGAAAAAGATTTCGGAGTTGGCGTCATCATTAGTGCCGAGTGGATTGTCCTTTGAAGCGAACGCGATGCGTGAGCCATCCTGCGAGATTGCGGCTGCCGGAGCGCGGGTGATGCCAAGTTGCAAAAAAGATGTTGGATCTACAGAAACGTTGGCGCGAATCGCACGAAGGGTTTCTGGTCCACCTGCGCCGGCGATATCCTTCGACGATTCAAAGACTACCACCTTGCCATCACCACTCAGCGACGGGTTGATGTTGATTCCTTCTTCGGCTGTGTGCGTAATCCTGCGGAGAGGTGACTGCGTACGCGCACTCCGCCAAACGGTTAGACAGAGCAAGGCCAACACCAGAAACACGAGGGAGAAGCGAATGAGGCGCAGCACGAAGGTCTAGACCAAAGCGTCGAGCAGTTTGCGGACAAAAGCGGCTTTAGCGGATCGGTGATGGAGGCGTTGATAAGATAAAACCGTGACGAAGACAAGGGTCAGGCTTGCGATAGGGATTCCTCGCAATAGCCAGAGTACTGGTAAGCGTAGGTCTTCCTCAGTTATTCAATACTCAACATGACCCGATCGCTACCACCACCCCGAGCGGGCAGCCGCTCGGGAACCCCGACGCGCGGGTACTGTACCGGCGTTTTGTTTCCAAAGCCGGAATTTCTCGATGAACCACGAAGTGCCGACAGAGAGTTCAAACCTCACGTATAGAACGGAAATAGGTGTAGTATCGCAACGAAGCGCCCTATTCCTACACGAGGATTCTCACGATGTCACCACTGCTGAAAAGACTTGTCCTCTGCGTCGTTGCGACTTCTATTCTGACCGCCCCTTCTATTGCACAAGACGTCCCAAGTGAAAATGCCCCGCGACGCTTGTTTCCCGTCGTGAATAGCATAGATGGGTTCCTCGGATATATAGATGCAGAGGGCAGCATGGTGATTCCGCCTGAATGGTCCATCGAGGGAGGATCACCGTACGACACCTTTCCCAAAGTTTCCTTTTCGGAGGGATTAGCGCCCTTTTTCGAGAATGAGAAATACGGTTACATCGATGAACAGGGCCAGACAGTTATCAGTCCTCAATTCGAGAAAGCAGATGCTTTTTCAGAGGGTCTGGCGCTGGTGATGATGTTGAGGTCGCGCCCGGGAGAACGGGACAAAGACCTGACCTTCTCCTACATAAATAGGAAAGGGGAAGTAGTCATTGAGTTGCCACCGAAGTTCAGTACGTTGCCGCCCGATCACTATGACACACCCCGCCGGTTCAAGGATGGTTACACGCTGGTTTATAACGAGGAAACTTCGCTCTTTGGATTCATAAACAAATTGGGAAGGGTGGAAATTGAGCCTCGCTTTACAGACGCCAGGCACTTCTCGGACGGGTATGCGGCCGTGGCGGTATATGAGCGGTGGGGCTTCATTGATAAACAAGGAAACCACATAGTCAAGCCCACTTATAACGAGGTTGGAGATTTCTCGGAAGGCTTGGCCGGGGTCAAACTTAAAAACGGAAGGTTGGGTTTTATCGACTCCAGTGGAAAGCTGGTGATGTCGACGAGGTATCGTTTTCCGATCGATGCCGGACTATTCAAGCCATCGGCACGATGGGGTTTTCGTTGTGAAGCGGGTGTCTCACTGGACGGAGCCTATCTGCCAGCCTTCGCAGAAGGGCTGTACCCCGTGGCTGTTAACGGAAAATGGGGGTTCATAGACAAGACAGCGAAAATGGTTGTGGCTCCACGCTTTGATGCCGTGGCGCCTTTCAAGGACGGAATCGCGGCGATCAGGATCGGCCGTCAATATAATTTTATTGACACGCGCGGCAAGTACATCTTCAGACGCAGTTACCCTTTTGTGAGTTCTTTTCGTAACGGATTGGCTTTAGTTTTTCTTCAATGGCTAAGCAAAGAGCATGCATGTGGTACGAACGACAAAATTGTCTATGCTTATATTGATCGAAAGGGTAAGCCAGTGTTTGTAGGGAATTATGAGTATCGGGAACAGTTTGGCGGAGATGAAATGACAGGCTTGCCGGGCGTCGTCGACCTGAGAATAGAATCAGACCCTGAGGGTGCAACTATCTACTTAGTGCCGTGGACAGTTTGGAAATTCCAAGGTGACGAGAGCATTAAAGATGACATGTGGCTGCAGCCCGCCAACACCTCGAATACCTTTAGCGTTCAGCAGCAACCTTACATGGTCGTTCTGAAACTTGCCGGAATGCCCCCGTGGAAAAGAAGGATAGATGTGACTGACAGCACACGGAACGTCGTACGTTGGACGCGATCTGCAAAATGATCCCTTAAGCCATCGCCAATCTCGAATGAAAAACTTTTTTCTGGCTCTTTCCGGAAGTTTCGCAGCGATCCCCGGTGTTGCAATAATGGTTAAAGGAATCGGCACCCCGCCGGGATACGCCTTTATGTTTGGCGGCATCATTGAAGCCTTTGGTTCGCTGGCTTTGATTCTACTTTGGCTGCATCGCGATAAAATTCAGCGCATAAAACCGAGAAGGATCACAAAGGTAAGCATTATTCTCGCTTCGGTTAGCTTTCTCTCGCTCGTCTTATATATAGTCCTCTTTAAACTTTGCGTAGTCTCACATCCAACACATCACACTGTTCTGTTCCCTCTATGGACGAGCGGAGAACTGGCAAAACTAGTAAGCGCTGCCGGGGGACGATGGGCCGCGTTAGATGAGTTCGGTTGGTTTGGAGTCTACGGTGCTGTCGAGAAGATGCCTTCTTATGCTGTTCCTGTTACTGTGGCGGCCTTATTAGTCTGCTACCAGAGTGTGTTCACGACCCTCACGATTGCGTTTGGACTGCCTGGGTTCCATCAGCAAAAGCAAATCGAACCTGAAGCAAATAAACGTTTGCCGAAAAAGACTTCGAAAACGAAGCGTTAACACGCCGAGGCAAAACGTTTCCCGCCGATCGACGCAGCGCCCCCAAAGACAACAGAGAACATCGAGATTGCAGAGAGTTTCTTCAAACCCCGGATCGATACCGCCGGTTTGCAAATGATGGGGCAAGCGGATTCATGATCAATTTCGCCGGCAATTCGATAAATTCAACTAGTGCGTGGTTTGAGAAATGGTTTGAGCGATCTATTGTATGACCTCAAGTCTCCGATAATGGAAAACAAAAGATGAAAATACTGATAAGCGGATCGCATGGTTTGGTCGGCACGGCTTTAATTAAATCGCTCAAGCCGGACAAGCATGAGATCTTTCGTTTAGTGCGCCATTATCCCGACGCGCCAGATCAGATCGAGTGGAGTCCGGAGCGCTACAGCATCGCGCTCTCGATGATCGAAGGATTCGACGCCGTGGTCCATCTCGCGGGTGAAAACATCGCCGAAGGACGTTGGTCAGAAGAAAAGAAGAAGCGCATTCGTGAGAGTCGCGTCCGAGGCACCAAACTACTTGGCGATGCACTCGCCAACATGACTCAACCTCCAAAGACTTTCGTTTCTGCGTCGGCGATTGGTTACTACGGCAATCGCGGCGAGGAAACGCTGACTGAAGAAAGCAAGCCCGGTACTGATTTTCTTTCGGAAGTCTGCGTCGAATGGGAACAGACGACAGCGCTCGCGAAAGAGAAGGGGATTCGCACCGTTAACTGTCGCTTCGGAATCATCCTCGACAAAGAAGGCGGAGCGCTCGCGAAGATGCTGCCACCATTTCGCATGGGACTGGGCGGACGAATAGGCGACGGCAAGCAGTGGATGAGCTGGATTGCGCTTGATGACGTCGTTGCCGGGTTGAAGTTTGCCTTGGCGAATGATTCGTTGCGCGGGCCGGTTAACTTTGTGGCGCCGAATCCTGTGCGCAATGCGGAGTTTACTAAGACGCTCGGGAAAGTGCTTTCGAGGCCGACGATATTTCCGATTCCTGAATTCGGTGTGCGTTTCGCTTTCGGTGAGATGGCTGATGCATTATTGCTGACGAGCCAACGTGTCGCGCCTCAGAAGCTTGTGGCTGAAAACTTTCAGTTTCAATATCCGCAATTAGAAAATGCCTTGGCCCATGCGCTGAAGTAAATACGGCGGAGGGTTTCTTATACCGGGAAGCGGTTACGTAACGCAGCCCAGGGTTGCCGCGCTTCGCGGCTACCCTGGGAAAAGAGTTGAATTGCAACCAACCCTGAAAAGGGTTGCGGGCTGGCGTTCAACTCGACGTTCCCACGTTTCGCCGCAACCCCGTTGTTGGGGTTGGTGTTTTCAACTTTGGTATCCCAGGGTAGCCGCGAAGCGCGTCAACCCTGGGCTGAGTTACGTAACCGCTTTGCGGTATAAGCGAGGGAGTTGAACATGAGATTCCGTTTACTACTCAGGTTTGCTTGCCTGATTTTCTCGTTCGTTGGCGCTTCCGCGCAGCAGCCAGATCGACAGGCGGTTCTAGACGCTTTAGCAAAGAACGGCTGCACTACGCTCGACACGATCAAGGTTTGTAAATACGACTACGCCTTCAGCGGCAGCAACGTCGAAGCGATCTCGTTTCAGCCATCCGGCGAAGGTCGGTTTCCCGGCGTGATACTCATTCCGGGTTATCAGCGGAGTGCGCCGGATTACCTTTCATTAGGGACGACCCTGGGAAAACAGGGATTCGCGTCGCTCGCCATTACTCAGCCCGGCTTTGGAAGATCCACTGGCAAGGCCGACTACGTTGGACCAGGCACCATCAAAGCACTTGCGGAAGGGTTTAAGAAATTTCAGCGTGAGTCGTACGTTGATGCTGACAAGATGGCTGTCTTCGGATACTCTCGGGGTGGGATGGCGGCTTCGTTGCTTGCAACCCAGCTCAAGGACGTGCGCGCGGCAGTCTTCGGCGCTGGGGTTTATGACTTCAAAAAAGCCTATGACGAGATGACCATCGAGGGCATTCGCGAAAACATGAAACTCGAGAGTGGCATGACACCGCAGGCAATCGAGGAACGCTCTTCAATACTTCACATGAAAAACCTGCGCGCCCCGGTGCTGATCCTGCACGGCGAGAAAGATGTAAATGTTCCGGTGAGTCAGGCTACCGCGCTGCGCGATAAGCTCATAGAATTGAAGAAGGATTTCGAGATTAGGCTATTTCCGGAAGCGGCTCACGGCATCGCGACGAACGAATGGATGCCGCTCATGATTAGTTTCTTGAATCGGCATCTGAAGGGGTTGAACGATCCGCCAAAGCCGCAATAATAATCCTGAAGCTCGACTGTAGGGGCGGCACTGCGTGGCCTGCCCCTCCGGATGCCAACTCCCGCCCCCACTCACTGTTGTACAACCACCCATAGAGACTAGATCGCTTAGCCTCTCACAAGTTGGGAAGGTGGATTTATCCCCGCTCTTTCTCAAGGTTCTCAGTTCATCGAGTCATTTCTTCAACTTGAGTCTCGGCGTCGCCGCCGGATGTGAGGCGGAGGCTATGCCCCGCCGTAAGCGATTAGATAATGGAAGGGGCTGCCGCCTGGTTTCTGTTTCATCCATAACGGTAACCTTGGGGCATAGCCCCCAGGAATTGAGGTGATGAGTCTACGGCGGGGGAGCCTCGCCTCACATCCGGCGGCAAAGTCGAAGCTCGCGTTGCCGAGTACTGGATGTTTGGAGATGCGAGAGTAAGAGCGGGGATAAATCCTCCTTCCTAACTTGTGAGAGGCTGAGTGATCTAGATTCTGTGAGTGGCTGCAGATGAGTGAGAAGGAGCGGGGATAAATCCTCCTTCCTAACTTGTGAGAGGCTGAGTGATCTAGATTCTGTGAGTGGCTGCAGATGAGTGAGAAGGAGCGGGGATAAATCCACCTTCCCAACTTGTGAGAGGCTAAGCGATCTAGTCTCTATGGATTTTTGTACAACAGTGAGTGGAGGCGGCGAGTTGGCCATCCGTCTGGGGCGGAGTGCGGCCCTCCAAATTAGCTCAATCAGAATCCTCAATTGGCGTTTGGGAAGGCTTCAGGCGGATCGCTTTGTGGAGATTTCAGCAGGTGTCTGGTCTTTGCCGAATCCTTCGACTACATCAAAAACCTCAAGCGCATACTTCACGTTTCCAAACGGCGCTGACACCTGAACGCCCTGGATTATGTCAGCCACATCCATCAGCGATTCGCGCGCAATCTTCAGACCCTCATCACGTCCCGCCTCTTTGCTAATCGCTGAAGCAGCCCGCATGCGATCCATGATCGAAGATGTTACGCGCACTCCGGGAACCTCATTGTGTAGAAACTCGGCGTTGCGAAATGAAACGAGTGGCCAGATGCCAGCAACGATCGGAATGCGCACGTGTTCGATCGCCTTGATGAAATCGCGTAGTTGGTCCGTGTCAAACACCGGCTGGGTTATCGCATATTGCGCTCCGGCTTCGACTTTGTACTCGAAACGTCGAATCTCTTCTTCAGGATTGACCGCGCCCGGGTTTACACCAACGCCGATGCAGAAGGCTGTGGGCTCGCCGATCGGATTGTTTCCGATGTCCAGGCCATGGTTCAGTTTGTTGACCATGTTCGTCAGACCGATGGCATCGATGTCGAACACAGCCGTCGCGTCCGGATATGGGCCCATCTTTGGCGGGTCACCAGTGATCAGAAGCAGGTTGCGGATGCCGAGCGCCGCCGCGCCTAACAAGTCAGACATCATGCCGAGCAAATTTCGATCGCGGCAGCAGTAGTGGAGCACCGACTCGATTCCGATCTGCTGTTCGACTAATACGGCAGTCGCAAGAGCACTCATCCGCGACTGCGCGCGAGCGCCATCCGGAATGTTCACGCCATCAACGCCAGCATCTTTCAGTAGCCGAATTGAATCGAGAGTCTTTTGCGCATCAACACCCTTCGGGGGCAAGACCTCGACAGAAGTGACGAACCGGCCTTCGACGATTTTTCTGGACCACTTAGAACGCAGCTCAGGCGGAACCATCTTGATGTCCGCAGGTGTAACTTCTGTTACCTGGGCCAATGGTCCGGACGAGAGGATCACCCTCTGCGCACGCGGCGACGCGGCGCGAACTGCATCGGAAATGAGCTTGATATGCGACGGAGTGGTCCCACAGCATCCGCCGATGAATTTGGCGCCAGCCTGAATGAATCGTTTGGCAAACTTCGACATGTATTCAGGCGAACACATGTAAAACTGGCGACCCTGAACGTCGCGGGGCAATCCTGCATTAGGTTGTGCCGACAGCTTCTTCTTCGTTACCGCTCGCATCTTCTCGAGCGCAGTCAGGATGATTGCTGGTCCAACCCCGCAGTTGAGTCCGATGACATCGGCGCCCCACTCGTCCAAACGCGCAGTGAACAACTCCGGCGTAGTGCCGTAGGACGTATTCCCATCGGTCTGGATCGTCATCTGGGCCATGATCGGCAAATCACAGAGTTCCTTGACGGCGGCGATGGCCTGCTGCATTTCCGAGACGTCAGAAAACGTTTCGAGCAGGAATAGATCTACTCCGCCTTCGAGCAGGGCAGCGATCTGTTCTTTGAAGAGATCTTTGGCTTCGTCGTACGACGTTGGACCATAAGGCTCAATGCGAAGGCCCAGTGGGCCAACCGCTCCGGCCACATAACAATCATCACCGCCGCCTGCCCGTGCCAGCCTGGCCGCCTCGATATTGATCTCGCGCATGCTACCTTCGAGCCCATACTGGGCGAGCTTCGGAGAAGTGGCGCCAAACGTATTGGTCTCGAGAATGTCGGCGCCCGCACGGCAGTATTCAGCGTGAACTTCGCGGACCAGGTCGGGATTGCTGATGTTCAGCTCGTCGTAGCAACGGTTGATGTACACGCCCTTCGCATAGAGCATGGTCCCCATCGCGCCGTCGAAGACGTGGATGCTTTCGCCTGCCAATACTGTTCTGAAATCTCGCATGCTTCTTGTTTTGTCAGTGGTCCGTTGTCAGTTGTCAGTTGTCCGTAGCGAGCAACTAAATCGTGGTGCAACTGACGACTGACCACGAACAACTGACCAATGAAAAAATCCCGCGCTAAACAACGCGGGACTTCATCTATTGATTGAAGTTTTTCGGGATTGCCTCCGAGGCTGCCCGAGCTGTTTAGCGGATTGTTTTACGTGGCCGCAAGTCGCCTTAACTCACCACGTTTGTCATGATGCTTATACGCCTGGTCAGATGATCCTGTCAAGAATGGACCAGGCCGGGTGGGACCTAGTTTGATAGTCAAAGCCAACTCCTTGGAGTGCGGCGGCCCGGCGCCGCTTTGGCCTAGTCCCTCTTCTCAAAGCAAGGCGTTCATGAAACTAAGTAGACCTAACTTCAATACCGACGAGAACGGTCAAGGTGATGTTTGAGATCAAGTTCTATACAACCGCACCGAGGGCCAAAGCGGCGCCGGGCCGCCGCACTCCACGGAGTTGACTTTGCCGCTGGTTGATTTGTCCTACTGTCTCCCTGAAAACACGTAGCCAACACTGACTGTTCCGCGGACGGTTGGTTCCCAACCAAGTCGAGCCTCCGGCGAGATGAAAATCCGATCCGTCACGAATATTCTTACGCCGCCTACACCACTCACGGTCCAACCCGTACTGGAGACATCAAACCGGCGCGGCGCGCCAGTGGTGAAGTCGAACCCGTTAAACGATCTGCGATTGTTGATAGCGCCAACCCCAGCGATCAAATAGGGGACAACCTTCTTGGTCGGCGGCCTTAGATCAAGTATTAAGACAGCCGCAGCTAAATAGGTTCTCAATATCGGTACTGATAATTTCATTTCTCTTCCAACTCCAGACAATGGATTTGAACGCGCGCGTTCATCGCAACGCCTATGCCGTTTACGTTTCCCAACAAAAACTGGCTGTTTGGTAATTCGCAATAACGTGGGCCAATACAATCCCTCCAAAAGAAAGAAGATCACCGCTTAAGGCCTCTCCTTGGAGTGCGCCGCCTTGTCGGCGCTTTGGTCGCGGCGGGCTTTGCCGCCGCTTGTTGAATAAGGTGTACCAGGTCGCGCAAAGCCGCGACCGACCAAAGCGCCGACAACCGGGGTCCCCGGCGCGGCAGCCGCGCTGGAGTGGCGTGGCGGCGCACTCCAAGGAAAGGCCTTTGACGTAGATCGGAGCAGTACTCTTGATAAAACTCTTTCTGCAAATAGGAAAATCACTTTAACTACAACTGGACCATGCTCTTCACTGGACCCACCACTCCCTTGACATGGGCTGCAAACTTTGGCTGAATGCGTGCACTAACCCCGTGCTACTCCCCTTAATTGCTGTTTAGTCCAAGATTCTGGAGGACCTTGAACTATGGCTACGGCCAATACTATGAGCAGTCAAAATGTGGAAGGTGTGACCAAACACCCGAAGGGCCTGTATGTGCTCTTTGGCACGGAGATGTGGGAGCGCTTCAGTTTCTATTCGATGCTGGCGCTCTTTACGCTTTATCTTCGCGACCCGGTCGAAGGATTTGGATGGACCGCGGCTCAAGCAACGGGGCTATATGCGAATTACCTGATGTTTGTCTACGCGAGCCCGCTGATCGGCGGTTTGATCGCAGACAAGATCACGGGTTATCGCAAGGCCGTCATGATCGGCGGGTTCTTCTTCATGGCCGGTCACGGATTGCTGTCGATTCCGAAGCTCTGGGCGGTTTATGCCGCGCTGACCTGTCTCGTCATCGGAAACGGCTTCTTCAAACCGAACGTCTCGACGATGGTCGGCAATCTTTATCCCGAAGGCAGTCACCTCAAGGACCGCGCTTACAACATTTTTTACATGGGCATCAACGTTGGTGCGTTTCTCGCGCCCATCGTGATGGAGATCGTTCGTCAGCAGTTCGGGTTCCATCCGGCGTTCGCGGTCGCGGCTTTCGGAATGGTTATTTCTGTGGGGATCCTCTGGAAGTTCAAAAACCTGGTAATGACTGCTGATCGTAAGAGAACCCGCGGCGAGCCCGTTGCCGAGAGCATGGCCGCTGGAGATCCACAACAAGCAGCCGACACTGCGGCCACGGCATCCGACGCCCCGCCGCATGGCATCAGCGATCAGGACGAGGGTGGTCACGCGAAAGGCTCTAGCGGAGACGCTGGGCGGAGCGCCGAAATGTTGGCGGTACCAAACTGGAAACGCGTTATGGCGCTCATAGTTATATTCGTGATCGTCATCGTCTTCTGGATGGTCTTTCACCAGAACGGCTCTACCCTAACCTATTTTGCCGATGACAATACGGACTGGAACGTCACCGGCACGATCTCGAATTCGATCAACGCGATGTGGGTTCTGATTCTCACCTTCCCGTTGGTTTGGTTCTGGGGATTTCTGGATCGCCGCGGTAAGGAGCCGTCAACGCCGACGAAGATGGCTTTCGGCATGACGCTCACCGGACTTTCGTTCCTCGTGCTTTGGTACGGTGCGTCAGTCGGCGAGAGCATGCCGAAAACGCCGCAGCAGCTGGCGGTCGGAGAGTTTCGCATCAACGAGCGCGTTCTCAACAACCTCTCCGCGACAGGTGTTTCGAAAGACGTGCTGGACAAGATCCAGAATGCGAAAGCAGCCGACGGCAAGAACAGCGTCTTCGGGGTGAAGTTTTCTAAGAAGACGGATGAGGCGACGAAGGTGGAAACATCAGGCGAGCAGCAGTTAATTGCCGCCGTCAACGCCGCTTCGCCCGGCGCCGGGGATGCGAACCGCGCCGCGATCCTTGAAAACGCGTACCTATTCCGCGTCTCGCCGTTCTGGTTGGTTTTTGCTTACGCGATCGTGACGCTCGGCGAGCTGATGCTTTCACCGATGGGTCTGTCGCTGGTCTCGAAGGTCGCTCCGATAAGTATCCGCGGTCTGATGATGGGCGGGTGGTTTGTCGCAACAGCCATCGGAAACAAGCTGACGCAGATCGGCGTCTACTGGGACATTTGGCTGCAGTCGAGCTTTTTCCTGGTCCTGGCACTGATGGCGCTGTTTATGGCGATCGTGCTAGCAGTATTGCTGAAGCCGCTGAAGAAGGCGATGCCTGGCGTCTAACGAGCAGAAAGATGAGCGAGGGTGGCAGAGTCACAAGCTTGTGGCCCGCCACCCTCTTTTATGATTGGACTTGCAGGTGTATCGACGACAACCTTCAGGTGGCGCCTTCGCTGCCGTGCAGGCTAGCTTCTTGCGAACCGCGCAAGCTCAAGCTTGTACTCTGAACGCCTGTTAGTGCACCTCTCGTTGTCTATTACATAGGAGTCGTTCAAACAGTGAAACTACGACGAAATCTATTTGCAGTGATCCTGCTCTTAATCGCCGCCAGCGTGCCGCTATCAGCGCAGGACAAGGTACTGACGATCGATGACATTTTCGATCCGGGAAAGAAAGTAAATTTCAGTGGCACCCTTCCCAACATTCGCTGGCTAAAGGATGGCAGGCATTACCTGCTCGTTAACGACACGGCAACCAGGAATGTGCCCAGAATGCAAAAGGTGAACGCGGTCACCGGCGATGCGTCGCCACTATTCGACGCGGCCAGGATGGAAGCAGCGTTTGCGTCTCTGGCAGGTTTGTCTGCGGCCGATGCGAAGCAATTGGCAAATCGTGGCTCGTATGATTGGAATCCAAATGAAACTGCAGTTCTGATCAATTTCGCCAACGATCTTTTCTACTACGAGTTGGGCAGTGACAAGGCTGTCCGCGTGACGAACGGCGCCGAGCAAGAGGTGGGGGAAACGTTCAGTCCCGACGGACGCATGATTGGTTTCGTCAGAGCCAACGACATGTATGTCTACGACATTGCGGCGCAGAAAGAGAGACGTCTTACCACCGATGGTGGTCCAAAGATTCTTAACGGGCGACTGGATTGGGTGTATCAGGAAGAATTGTATGGACGCGGTAATTTCGAAGCCTACTGGTGGAGCCCGGATTCGACCATGCTCGCGTTCCTGCAGCTCGACGAGAATCCGGTGCATGAGTTTACCGTCGTCGATCACATTCCTTACCACCAGACGGTAGAAGTCACACCTTACCCGAAGGCTGGCGATCCTAATCCGATCGTAAAACTCGGTGTGGTTAAAGCCGCTGGTGGCGGTCCACGTTGGGTCGATACGTTCAAATACCATCCGAGCGACTTTTTGATCACGCGGGTTACCTGGACACCCGACAGCCGCAAGGTGGTCTATCAAGCCCAAAACCGCGAACAAACTTATTTGGATTTGAACTTTGCCGATGCACGTGACGGTAAATCAAACACGGTGTTGCGCGAGACATCTAAAACTTGGGTTGAAGTGATCGACAATCCACACTGGTTGAAAGACGGTTCGTTTCTTTGGGAGAGCACGCGTGACGGTTGGCGGCATCTTTATCATTACGCTCAGGACGGGAAACTTATTCGCCAGGTTACGAGCGGCAAATGGGAAGTCCGGTCGGTTGAAAGCATTGACGAAGACAAGGGAGTTGCTTTCATCACCACGACCGAACACAGTCACATCGCGCCCCAGGCGTATCGAATCGGGCTCAACGGTTCCGGGTTAACTCGGTTATCTACAGCCGAAGGCACTCACCGTTTCATCGTCAGTCCAAGAAACACCCATTTCATTGATTTCTGGAGCGACTTCAACACGCCGACGCAGACACGCCTCTACGATATCAATGGCAAGCTGGTGCGCGTCATCGAAGCCAACAAAGTAGAGGCGCTGGGCCAGTACCGCTTTGGCAAAGCTGAATTGCTCACCGTTAAAACGCGTGATGGCTTTGAGATGGAAGCGATGATGATCAAGCCGCCGGGATTTGACCCAGCCAAGAAATATCCGGTGATGCAATTTACCTATGCAGGACCGCACGCTCCACAGGTGAAGAATGCCTGGGGCGGTCAGACTTATTTATTCCACCAATCGCTGGCGCAAAAAGGCTACATCATTTGGATTTGCGACAACCGTTCTGCGAGCGGGAAGGGAGAAGAATCTGCGTGGCCGGTTTACAAGAATCTGGGCGAGCTCGAGTTGCGAGACATTGAAGATGGCGTCAGCTGGCTTAAGAGCCAGCCTTACGTCGACGGTAACCGGATTGGGATTTGGGGGTGGAGCTATGGTGGGTTTATGACCAGCTACGCTCTGACGCATAGCAAGAGTTTTAAGATTGGTATCGCAGGCGGCACCGTCGCCGATTGGCGCGACTACGACACGATTTATACCGAACGCATCATGGGTACGCCGCAAAATAATCCGGAAGGTTATCGAAAGAGCTCACCAGTGCACTTTGCCAAGGATTTGAGTGGCAAGCTGTTGCTGATTCATGGAGCTATTGACGACAACGTTCACATGCAGAACACGATTCAGTTTGTCTATGAATTGCAGAAGGCAGGGAAGCAGTTTCAGTTGATGGTCTATCCGAAGTCACGCCACGGTGTAACAGATCCGCTGCTGCTGAAACACCTGCGCCAGATGATGAGTGATTTCGTGGTAGCGAACCTGTAGTAGGACAGGCTACAGATCTTTTTCGGTGAGACCGGCCAGCTTCATGAAGTGGCGAAGCATGCCGGTCTTGAGAGTTTGATTTCGGTGAATGGGTATCGAGATTCGAACGTCAGTGTCAGTTTTTCCGTAAATGTGATGGCTGCCTTGCACCCTCAATAAGGTCCACCCCTGTCGCTCGAGAGCTTTTGCGAAATCTTTTCCAGAAATGCCTTCATACGACTGCCCTCGGCTGAAAGGTAGTGCTCCGTTAGTGTGTGCCGCTCTACCGCCGGCGCTCCATCTGCTCGATCAGCATCTTGATCAGGCCATCAATAAACGGCTTCTCAGTTCTCTTGACTGTTCCGTAGGCCCGCGCGAGCATTGCGAACTGGCTTTCCTTATATCCCGGCTCTAGTTCTGGCGGGTCCTTCAGGCCCATTGCAAACACTTCCAGCGGGTCCAACCCTACCCCCAAAGCGATGAATTCAATCGTCTTGCGGCCTGGGTTTGGAGTCCGATCACGCTCAATGTCCCTGACGGTGGACTCACCAACCGGGAATCCGTGATCTCGGAAAATTTTTTCGCTGAGCTGGGGCACACTCAGTCCTAGTTCTAAGCGCGCAGTTTTCAGCCGTTTACCAACAGACTCTAGTTTTGCCATATTTTTCTTCTTCTTTCAGTCTTTGTAATGGCGTCAAATTTCGCGTTGCGTCCACTATAAATCAAATTTCGCGTGTTACCTACGAAATTACGCTATGCATATTTATACCTTTATGTGGGTTGAGTCAATAAGAGTTCTTAGGTCAGCAACACAATGAGTAAGCAGTCGGCCTTAACGGGGGTTGTTTATACGCAGTGCGAGATACCCTCTTAATGATGAGAGTCGATCATTGCGTTTCCGGTTTGGCAGGGGCTCAGTATGGCGGGGAACGCTTTACACTAACGAAGTACTACCGAGCGAAATATACTTCGCCCTTCTGCCCGTCGTACTCTGATAATCCCGGTCCGTCGTGGCAGAGGCCACATATGCTAACTCTCCGCCGACATTAGACTGCGATTTCCAGCACGCGATCATCGCCATTGAGTTCGGTCGCCGTAACGTCAACAGACAAACACCCTTCGACCGCTTCGTAAAGGTTGTGAAGTAGTTCTTCAAAGGTTTCGCCTTGCGTGGCACAGCCGGGAATAGCCGGGACCTCGGCCCAGAAACCGCCCTCTTCTGCTTCATGCACTACGACTTTGATTTTCATGGGTTGATTATATGTCCATAATCCGCTGGGGGCGATGGTAAATGAGAAATGATATATGGAAGAATCCTCTTTTTCTAGAAGGACCACCTCGAAAAGGACAGGCAAGAATCCCTGTCCTACCTGCGTTGACAGGTTGGGCACCAGTAAGTGGAGCGGCCGCCGTGCGTTAGTCGCCGGATGCGCGTGCCGCACTTGTAACAGGGCTCACCTTCACGTTCGTAAACCTGCCACACCTTTCCAAACGCTTCGCCATACGAAAAGCCATTAGGGTCTTCCAAATTCAGTCTTCGAGCGGAGTTTCCGGACACGGCTGCTCGCAGTACATCGCGAATCGCGGTGTGTAGTTTAGAGATCCGCCGCGTCGAGAGTGCGGAAGCAGTTGTGAATGGGTTTATGCCGGCACGAAACAAAGCTTCCGCAGCGTAAATGTTTCCCAGTCCCAACACCCGCGTTTGGTCCAACAATAGTGTCTTGAGTGTTCGCTTTGATCGACCCAGGATTTCGCGAAGGTAGCTAAGGCTGAACTCTTCCGAGAAAGGCTCCGGGGCCAGCTCGCGGATGCCCTTGGTTTCAGTTAATTCTGACTGCGAAACCAACTTCATCACACCAAACTGACGCTGATCGCGAAACACCAATCTGCGCTCGTCATCAAGATAGAAAACGGCATGAGCATGACGGGGCAGGGAATCGTCGGGCTTCAAAACGAGAAACTGACCGGTCATACGCAGGTGCACGGCCAGAATGAGATCGGTGTGGCCCGGTTTACGACGCAACTTAGCAGTCGCGACTTTCGGCCCTTCCAGTTCGATGAGTATGTATTTTCCGCGACGGTTGATCGCGGTGATTTGCGACCCTTTGATTTTTCTATTGAAGGCTGAGCTCGATGAAGGAGCTATGAGCTTGGGCAGCGTGACCTCAGTAGCAACTATGCGACTGCCGACGATGGAACGTCGTAACGATCGGACCACATGTTCAACTTCGGGAAGCTCTGGCATTCGCAAAACAACCTACGATAAAGGCCTCTCCTTGGAGTGCGCCGCCACGCCACCCCAGCGCGGCTGCCGCGCCGGGGACCCCGGTTGTCGGCGCTTTGATCGGTCGCCGTTTTTGCGCGACCTGGTACGCATTAATCAACACGCGGCGCCAAGCCGCCGCATAACAAAGCGCCGACAAGGCGGCGCACTCCAAGGAGTTGAATTACTCCAAGGAGTTGATTATGTCGCGAGGGCTTGGCCTGCATTCAAGAGTGCGTCAACTTTCGCAAGGCTTGTCGCTTCAGAATAGATCCTCAGCACTGGCTCCGTTCCCGACTGCCGAAACAACAGCCAAGACTCGTCTTCGAAAAGGAGCTTGGTACCATCCATCGTCTCGACATCAGTCACGCGGCAACTTGCTAACTCGCGTGGAGGCTCCAAAGCTAAAGTTTCAACCAGCTTCTGTCCTGGTCCAGGCTCAACTCGCAAGTCCCTCCGCCCAAAGTGAAATTCACCAAACTCCTGATGCAGTTGCCGTAACATCTGCGTCGGGGTCACGCCAGACTTGATCACCGCTTCCAGGAACAGCAGTGAATTCAGAATTCCATCTCGCTCCGGAATGTGGTCCTTGACTCCGATTCCGCCCGATTCTTCAGCGCCAATCAGGATGTCATCATTCAGCATCAGGTCGGCAATGTACTTGAAGCCAATCGGCGTCTCGTAAAGTTTGAGATTGTGAGCAGCAGCTATGCGCTTGAGCAACACCGATTGCGAAAAAGTCCGTACTACGCCGCCAGTCATGTTTCGTCCGCGAACGAGGTGCAATAAAACCAAAGGCACCACCTGGTGCATGTTCATTGTTTCGCCGAGTTCATTCACAGCGCCAACACGATCAGCGTCGCCGTCCGTAGCCAGACCCACTAGCGCCTTGGTAGCAACCACTCGACGCTTCAACGCCTCAAGATTGCTGTCGATTGGTTCCGGATTTACTCCACCAAAAAGAGGATCGCGATCGGCGCGTATCGTCTCTACCTCAAGCTTTCCGCCCGCAAGGAAGCTCTCCACCCATCTACCACCGGTTCCATGCATCGGATCGACGACCACCAAACCCGAGGCTGAACGCAGCAAGTCGAGATCAACATAGGAAGCGATCTGTTTTCGATAACTATCAATAGCAGGACCTAACAGCTCGTTACCATCATCGGTAATTGCGGAACGTTTGACCGGTTGAGCGTCGACCAGCTTCTCCACTGCCATCGTGGTTTCGGGTGATGCGCTGCCACCCCACGGCGCCTTTATTTTGAAGCCATTGAAATCTGCGGGATTGTGCGAGGCAGTAATGACAATGCCGCCCTCCGCTTTCAACTCTTTGACGGCCCACGAAATCAGTGGAGTCGGTACATCCTCGTGAAAGAGCGCCAGGCGCAACTGATTTCCAGCTGCAACTTCAGCCGCCCGGTGCGCGAACTCGGAGGACATGAACCGCCGGTCATACCCGATCACCACCAGAGGTGAGCTGGCTGAAGTAAGAAGGTAGTCGGCATACGCCTGCGCTACGCGTTCCACGTTTGCGAATGTGTATTCGCGTGCGATGACGGCACGCCAGCCATCTGTTCCAAACTTTATCGGGGTTGACTGATTCATAAACGCGAAGTGTGGGGCTGATCACTGAAGGTTCTACTAGACCAGCAGGACGAGCTAGATGATTTCCTAATCAGCGTAATAGGTGTAGTCAGCGGATAAGTTTTCAGGTAGTCGCACTATCGTGGCCCGTAATCGTGTAATCGGTTAGCGAAGTCTTATCGCCAAGGACCGACCCTTCGCCGACAAGAGCAGAGCGTCCGATATGACACCCGCGCCCTATGATCGCGCCTGAAACTTCAGCAGCCGTTCCGATGCGTGTGTGCGGCCAAAGAACCGAGTTTTCCACGCGGGCGCGTTCCTCCAGGAAACAGCCTGGACCAAGAACCGAATTGATGATCTGAGCCCCAGGCTTAATCTGGCAGCCGTCGCCAATCATCGAGAGATCGTCTATCTCGGCAGCCGTCGCGGAATCGAAATCTCCCCGCCGTTCCTTAATGTGAATGCGGCCCACTTTGTTGCCCAATAGGTCCTGGTGCGCCTGCAAGTAACGGTCAGGAGTTCCTATATCGATCCAGTATGTGCGGCTCGGGATGTGGGCGAAGAAGGTTTCCTCTCTCCGCAGAAGTTCCGGAAACAGACCATACTCAAAGGAATGATTTTCGCCCGCCGGAATAAGGTCAAGCACGCTGGGTTCGAGTATGTAAGTTCCAGCGTTGATCGTGTTGCAGGTGATCTCGTCCGGCTTTGGTTTCTCGAGGAATCGTCGAATTCGTCCATCGCTCTCGGTCTCTACCAGGCCGTAAGCTGAGGGGTTTTCGACGGGTGTCAGCACCACCGTGGCTGTTGCTTTGTGTTCGTTGTGCTCACGAATCACGGCCTTTAAGTCGAGGTCTGTAAGAATGTCACCGTTGAAAACTACCGTAGGTTCACGGATGAGATCTTCCGCGAATTTATATGCGCCCGCAGTTCCCATCGGCTGCGGCTCAACCGTGTATTTGAGCTTGACGCCATGGTCCGAACCATCGCCGAGAAGCTGCTCGATTTTGTTTGGTTGATAGGAAAGCGAAAGGGTGATGTCGGTTATGCCCGCGCGGCGCAAGGTATCGATTTGATAAAGAAGAAAAGGACTATTGCAGATCGGAACAATTGGCTTTGGCGTGTATACCGTAAGCGGGCGAAGACGTGTGCCCTTGCCACCGGCAAGAATAAGAGCTTGCATGTTTAGTTAGTTGGAAAAGTTTTCTGAAGGTTTAATTGCAAGGGCGGAGTCTAGCACTCGATCTGTGGCTTTTCAATTGACGGGTGTTTGAGGTGCGCCATCAGCGTGCACCTGGGAACCAAACTGCCATGACGTGTTTCCTCGCAGGTCGGGAAGGAGCGATAGTTGAGACTTATCCTCGCCCTCTCACTTATGTACAACCACTCAAAGAATCCAGATCGCCCGGCCTCTTACAAGTTGGGAAGGAGGATTTATCCCCGCCCTTCTCACTTATGTACTCAAAGAATCTACATATTAGGTGGCCATTACATATTTTAAGAATTCTGTAACGCACAATTAGCGGGGATAAATCCTCCTTCCCAACTTGTGAGAGGCTAGGCGATGTAGATTCGTTGAATGGTGGTACATCAGTAGTCAAGAGCGAGGACAAATCTCAACCATCGCTCCTTCGCGCCCTGCGAGGAAAATGAGACTTGAATTCCTTTAACACAAGGCGATGGGCCAAGTGACCTTCCTTGACAGCCCTTCGGCTAAATAGTAAATCGTTAACAGTAATAAACTTTAGAAAAACGGGAGCAGTATGAGCGAAACGCGTGAGGCGGTAATTATCAGTGCGACCAGAACACCGGTCGGTAAGTTCCTGGGTTCATTAAAGGGATTCAAAGCTACCGAACTCGGCGCCATTGTGGTGCGCGAGAGTGTGCGACGCGCAGGTGTATCAGCGGAAGATGTCGATGAAGTGATCATGGGCTGTGTGGTCCAGGCGGGGTTGGGCCAGAATCCGGCACGACAGGCTGCACTCGGTGGCGGCTTGTTACCTGCAGTCTCCGCGGTAACAGTTAACAAAGTCTGCGGCTCTGGTCTGAAGTCCGTGATGATGGCGGCCCAGGGAATAAAACTTGGGGACACTGACATCGTGGTTGCGGGCGGAATGGAGTCGATGTCAAACGCGCCCTACTTAATTCCAAAAGCTCGCGAAGGCTACCGGCTGGGCAACGGAGAACTGCTTGATTCCATGATCAACGATGGTCTCTGGGATGTCTATAACGATTACCACATGGGCTGCACCGGCGAAGTCGTCGCTGAAAGATTTACCGTAAGTCGGGAAGAGCAGGATGAATATGCGTTGAACTCCCATCGCAAGGCGGCCGCCGCAATTAAGGCGGGTCACTTTAAGGATGAGATTGTCCCGATCGAGATTAAGCAAAGAAAAGGTGCGCCGCTGGTTTTCGACACCGACGAAACGGTGCGTGAAGAGACTTCGATTGAAGCACTAGCCAAACTAAAGCCCGCCTTCAAAAAGGAAGGCGGTACCGTAACTGCCGGCAATGCACCGCCGGTGAATGATGGCGCATCAGCAGTTGTAGTCACATCCCTCGAACGAGCGAAAGCACTTGGAATCGAACCAATGGCGCGTATCGTGGCCCAGGCGACTTCGGGTGTTGAACCGGAGTTGGTAATGATGGCGCCAGTTGAAGCCATCCGGAAGTTATTGGCGAAGACAGGTTGGTCGCTAAGCGATGTCGATCTGATCGAATTGAATGAAGCGTTTTCGGTTCAGGCAGTGGCGATCACGCGCGAGCTTGGTTTAGATCCGGCGCGGCTTAATGTTAACGGCGGCGCTGTCGCGTTGGGTCATGCAATCGGCCAGTCAGGCTCACGACTGCTGACGACTATGCTGTATGAGCTCAAGCGTCGTGATGCGCACCGCGGTGTTATTGCACTTTGTTTGGGCGGCGGTAATGCGGTAGCGATGGCGGTGGAAAGATAAACAAGCAACCAAGGTAGCAGATCGGTACGTTTTCCATATCTCATTTATCATTTTTCATTTGGCATTGCTGGAGCTAAAGACATGAAGTTCAGAGTTCAGCCTTTAGGCTGCCGCTCGTTGTCTCTCGTAGCAACGCAAACTGAAGCTTGAACTCTGAGCTACGGGCTTCCAGCTCGGCGATGACAAATGAAAAATGATAAATGAGATATGGAAAATCATTGGATCCGCATTAGAGCTAAGCATGCAATAGACAGGATTATCTAACTCAATATATGACCGAAATAATAGGAGTAGTGGGGTCTGGGACGATGGGTAACGGCATTGCACAGGTTGCTGCGCGTGCGGGTTACGACGTCGTCATGCGTGACATCTCTGAAGAGTTTCTACAACGCGGCCTTGGGGCAATCGACAAAAGTCTCCAGCGCGACGTCGATAAAGAACGACTAACGGCAGAAGAGAAGAGTTCAATCGTAAGTCGAATTAAAACCTCGACGGAATTGAACGCATTGGCCGGTGCATCTTATGTAATCGAAGCGGTGACTGAGAATCCAGAGGTTAAGGCCGAAGTCTTCCAAACGCTCGACCAAATAACGTCCCCTGAGACCGTCCTAGCTTCAAATACTTCCTCTATCTCAATAACCAAAATAGCCGCCACGACGAAACGCCCAGACAAAGTTATCGGCATGCACTTCATGAATCCGGTGCCGGTCATGAAGCTGGTCGAAGTTATCCGCGGCCTGGCTACGTCTGATGAGACCTATGAAAAAGTTCGTGCCCTGACCGAAAAGATGGGGAAGACGGCGCTCGACTGTAATGATTCTCCGGGCTTTGTTTCAAATCGAGTCTTGATGCCGATGATCAATGAAGCGATTTTTACGCTTTATGAAGGCGTGGCGACGCGCGAAAGCATCGACGGAATCATGAAACTGGGGATGAATCATCCGATGGGCCCTTTGCAGCTCGCGGACTTCATCGGCCTTGACGTCTGTCTGGCAATACTCAATGTGTTGTACGATGGCTTCGGAGATCCCAAGTATCGAGCCTGCCCTTTGTTGAAACGCTACGTAGACGCAGGTTGGTTGGGCAAGAAGACGGGTCGCGGGTTTTACGAATACTAGCCCGTAACGCAAACTGTTATTTTGCGTACGTTGAAATACTCGGGCCGTCGCATGACAGAGTCAACGGGAGCAGAAACGTATCAAACGCAAACTAACAGTTTTGCGTTACCACTAACGAAGACAACTGACGACGAACCACCGCATGCCTTCAGTCGCTTATTATTGCCAAAAGTGTTTAGCAGCTAACCCTCTGGGCCAGACGTTCTGTGTCCGATGCGGCACGCGACTAATGCTCATCGTCGAGCCTGGAGCTCTGCGTTTTGAAGGCGCGGACGAAGCTATGCTCACCGAGGACCATTTGTTGGAACGTATTTCGGCCCTCGAGAACCGACAAGCTCGTTTGACCGAAAAGCTGGAACGCGCGCTCGATCTTTTGTTGCGGCAGGCGCAGAACGCCCACTTCGATCGCGGGCTAGTCAAAGCGCTGGTTGGTCTCCTAACTGTTGACGGTGTCATTGAAAAGGAACAGCTCGAACAAAACTGGATTGACCTGTGCCAAAAGGATGCTGAAGAAGAGCAGGCGAGTGATCGACGTGAAGAACTTCGCCTGAAGATTCTGGGCAGCTATCGCGGGACTGAGCGTAAAGCTTTCGAGCAATGGATTAATGAAGGCTTCCTCTTTATCGACGACGCTCAGCTTAGTCGCGGGATGCGATCGCTGCAGAGAGCATCGGAGTTACCAAATCCTAATGTTCATCTCTTGTACTTTGTAGGCGTGCATTACTTCAGAAAAGGCAAGACTGCTCGAGCGTTGGAATATCTCTCACGCGCGCATGACGTATCACCAGACGACAAACGCGTTTCGCTCCTGCTCGGTCTGACCTGTGCCGACGAAGGCGACATCGAGCGAGCCAAGGAGTTATTGAGCAGCGCAATGCGACTGGGTGGTTCATCTTTCGCGGCGCATTATGGATTAGGCAGGCTCTTCGTTGCCGAAGAGAAGTGGCGGATGGCGCTCCAGGAATTCAAATTGGCGCTGGCCAGCAAAGCATCTCCAGAGGCCCATTACGCTCTCGGTTGTCTTTATTACCAAATCGGCAGGGATTCGCTTGCAGGTCGCCATCTAAGGAAAGCTCTGGAGATGGATGTCGAGTATGGTGAGGCTTATTACGTGCTCGGGTTGATGTCCCAACGGGCCGGCCGTGAAGAGCAGGCGGCAGATTACTTTGCCAAGGCTGGTACTCGTTCCCTGGGAAGATCGAAAGCGGCAGCCAAAAAGAAGAGCCAAAACGAAAAAGACTTTGTCACAGCTCCACTGTTCCGCCCGGCTTCTGGAAACCAGTTAAAACTAATGACAGGCGGGGATCGCCGACTCGCAGAGGCGCTGCGGAACGACGCACTTACCGCTGCCGATGCGTAGAGCCGGTAGCCAATTCTGCACCTCTTCTCTCGCAGAGACAGTTTTAGCGCCCAGTCTTTTAAGATCTCAGTGTCATTTGCGGCCGGTCACGTTGACAGAGTGCTCTTCGTGATTATAATGACCCTTTGCGCTTTAGCAGCAGATTTTGGCTATTCGCAACAGGTGGTTGATCGTGCGAATCGAACTGGCGAGTCTCGAGGGCGGCAGGGCAGCGTTATCCCATAGTTATTCCGAGGGAGAGCTGGATCTCGCTGATAGCGGGGTTCACCTCATTTCTCCGCCACGAGTGGTTGGAAAGATTGCCGCCGTGGCGTCTAAGGTTAAGGTTTCAGGCCAAGTCACGGCACGGGTTGAGGTTGAATGCGACCGCTGCTTGAAACCAATTGAATTCCCGGTCGATTCCAGGTTTGAGGTCGAGTACATCAGTACTGATCAGTATCAAGCGCAGCAGGATACCGAATTAACCGAAGAAGACCTGGATCTTGCGATTTTTGACGGTGAGGCAATCGATATCGATGCTCTGGTAGCAGAAGAAGTGCTTCTTGCCGTACCGGACCATCGCCTTTGCCACGAAGACTGCAAAGGAATTTGCCCGACCTGTGGAGCGGATCGAAACTTGAGCGAGTGCGGTTGCGATAAGGCGGAGATCGATCCCCGCTGGGCCGGACTGAAAAAACTGGTTAATGGTAAATAGTGAGTGGTAAATGGCCGCGCGCTGATTCGTAAGTAGCTCAGCCCGTTTCGGAATTTTCCATTGACCCTTTACCATTTACGATTTAGTGAACTGGAGTAATTATGCCAAATCCAAAACGACGCCATTCGAAAGCTCGTCGCGGCAAACGCCGCGCTCATGACGCCCTGCGGGCGCCACAAACTACGCTCTGTCCAAATTGCCAGGAACCCCGTCTGCAACATCGTGTCTGCCCGAAATGTGGATTCTACAAGGGGCGACAGGTTGTGCAGGTCGAGCAAACTTAAGCTCCGTCTAAAAACTGACCGCTGTGCGAAATCAGTCGAAGAATGAAACCCGTCTCACGGGAAAAGTCGTTCTCGACGCGATGGGTAGCGACCACGCGCCGCACGTTGAGATCGATGGGGCGCTTGCTGCAACCCGTGATTTCGGCGTTAAAGTCATTCTGGTTGGCCAACTTGAGATCGTCGAACCTGAATTGAAGCGGTGCGGATGGCGCGGTGATGGCGATCGGGGGATCGAACTGGTTGAGGCTGCCGAAGTGATCGGCATGGGCGAACCAGTCGCAACCTCGGTCCGACGGAAAAAGAAGAGTTCATTGAGAATCGGTTGCCGCTTGGTGGCTGACGGACATGCTGACGGATTTATTTCCGCAGGCAACACCGGCGCCGCCATGGCCACGGCCAAAATGGTACTCGGCACGCTGCCAGGCGTTGACCGGCCAGCGTTGGCTGCGCTCATCCCTACGAAATCTGCCAAACCCACACTGCTGCTGGATGTCGGAGCTAACTCGGAGTGTAAACCCGAGCATTTGGCTCAGTTTGCGATTATGGGGGACGCGTACTCTCGCGCAGTTCTCGGTACCATCCGGCCGGTTGTAGGGTTGATGAGTATTGGCGAAGAAGAAGCTAAGGGAAACGACCTAACCAAGGAGGCGTTTCCACTTCTCCGGGCTATGACCAGCCTGAACTTCATGGGAAACGTTGAGGGGCGCGATGTGTTCTCCGGTGGAGTTGATGTGATTGTTACGGACGGTTTCACCGGAAACGTAATGTTGAAGCTGTCTGAAGGGCTAACTGACGCGATGCTGTCGATGATCAAGCGTGAGTTAACCGCGTCGGCCGTCACGAAGGCGGGTGCGATGTTAGCAAAGCCTGCTTTTCGCAATATCAAAAAGCGTCTGGACTATTCAGAACACGGCGGCGCTCCACTTTTGGGAGTTCGCCGAATTGTCGTGGTCGGCCACGGAAGCTCAAACGCCAAGGCGATCAGGAACGCAATTCGTAGTGTTAAGGAGTTTTCCGAGAATCGAGCAGGCGAACGGATTGAAAAAGGGATCGCAGATACGAATGCGTTGCAGGCCTAAGCAGCTGTTAGTTTGGTCGAATGAATAACGTCGACCAGTAACTAACGGCTTCTTTTTGGCTTCGCTGCTTGGCATTCGAGTGGGTAGTGGATAGTATTACGGTCCACCAATCATCAACTGAGGACATAGATGGAAAATTTGCGCGCCGGAATTCTCGGCACGGGACACGCTTATCCAGAAGGCATCTTAACTAACGCTGATCTGGAAGCGATTGTAGAGACTTCCGACGACTGGATTACGACTCGAACCGGAATCAAACAACGTCGCAAGGCGAAGCCCGGGGAGTACACGTCGATGTTTGCGGTGCGTGCTGCGCGACAAGCTATCGAACGCGCAGGGCTGCAGCCCTCAGACATTGATTTGATTCTGTGTGCGACGGTTACGCCAGATCAGATACTGCCCTCGACAGGTTGCATTATTCAGGCGGAGTTGGGCGCTAACAAAGCAGCGGCGATGGATTTGGTTGCGGCGTGTTCGGGTTTTTTGTATGGGCTAACTGTCGCCGAAACGATGATTCGCACCGGCAAGTCAAAGTATGCCCTGGTGATTGGCGCCGAGATTCTGACGCAATACGTTGATTATACCGATCGCCAAACCTGCGTTCTGTTTGGTGACGGTGCCGGGGCGGCAGTGTTAGGTGCGGTCGACGGCGACAAAGGGATACTGGCTTCGCGAATAAGGTCGGACGGCAGATACGAGGAACAACTCTTTTCGCCTGGCGGAGGAACCAGGAAACCTCCGACAGCGGAAACGTTGGCTGCCGGCGATCACTTTTTCAAGATGAAGGGGAACGAGCTGTTTAAGGTCGCTGTTCGTTCAATGGCTGATATTTCTCGCGAGGTGCTTGAAGAAGCCGGTTTAAGCGCGGACGATGTGGATCTATTTATTCCGCACCAGGCTAATCAGCGCATTACGGACGCGGTTGCGAACAAGCTGAACGTCAACAGCGAACGCGTCTATTCCAACATTGCGATGCACGGCAACACTTCGTCAGCATCGATTCCCATCGGACTCGATGAATGCGTGGAGGCTGGTAAGATTAGCTCTGGCGATTTGGTATTGTTGGCCTCGTTTGGCGGTGGCGTGACGTGGGGCGGTGTGTTGATGCGATGGTAGCTTTGCCGGTAAGTAGTGAATGGTAAATGGTAAATAGCCAGCGGTCGTTTATCCAACAACCTCAGAGGTCACCGGAGAACTTGAGCGACAAGCAACGGTCTTAACCATTTACGATTTACCATTCACCATTCACCAATATGTCAGTCGCTTACATTTTTCCCGGACAGGGATCGCAATCGCCGGGAATGGGAAAGAACCTGAGCGAAAACTTTGCCGCAGCCGGCAGGCTCTTTGAAGAAGTTAATGAGGCGCTTCAGTTCTCCATATCGAGGCTGTGCTTTGACGGCTCTGCTGAAGATCTCCAGCTAACTGAGAACACGCAGCCGGCGATTCTGTCAGTATCAACCGCTGCACTTGCTGCGATGGAGGCAGAAGGTTTCCCGAAACCAGATTACGTTGCGGGACACAGCCTGGGAGAGTACTCGGCTCTGGTGGGCGCAAAGTCTCTCTCGGTTTCCAATGCGGTCAAGACGGTCCGACTGCGCGGTCGCTACATGCAGGAAGCCGTTCCGTTAGGTAGCGGTGCAATGGCTGCAGTACTGGGTGCGGAACTTAGTGAAATTGAAGCTGCTTGCAATGAAGCTAGCGAAGGCCAGGTTTGCTCACCGGCAAACATAAACTCACCCGGGCAGGTGGTGATTGCCGGCAACACGGAAGCTGTGGACCGGGCAGGAGAATTGCTCAAAGCCCGGGGAGCGAAGCGGGTGGTTAAGCTTAATGTCAGTGCTCCTTTTCATTGCGCATTGATGGAACCTGCGCAAACGCGTTTGGCGAATGACCTGATGGAAATTGATTTCCAGAGCCTGACGGTTCCACTGATTACGAATGTTGATGCCGCTGAAATCGACGCGGGCGAGGTAGCTCGTGAGTCGTTGATTCGACAAGTAACTGCAACGGTCCGTTGGCTTGAGTCCATCGAGTTGTTGATTAAGGAAGGTGTTGATACCTTCGTAGAAGTCGGTCCCGCGAAAGTGCTGACAGGCTTGATGCGGCAGATTAATAGGAATGTGAAGTGTTATAACGTCGAGGACGCGGACAGCTTAAAACTTGCTGCCGCCGGTCTCGGAATTTCGTAAAGTAATAGATATCCAATCACAGAGGAGCAAAAGAAGATGCCCGATCAAGAGATCGAGAATAAGGTTAAGCAAATCATCGTCGACGAACTCGGTGTTGACGAAAACGAGGTAACGCCCAACGCCCGATTCATCGACGACTTAGGCGCGGACTCGTTGGACACCGTAGAACTGGTGATGCGTTTTGAAGAGGAATTCGGCATCGAAATTCCTGACGAAGACGCTGAAAAGATTCAGAGCGTGCGCGACGCTTACAACTACATCGACCAGCACAAAAAATAGGGACCGGTAACGGGTAACAGGCAACGGCAGAATCCTGCCCGGTCCTGTTACCTGTAGCTCGTCACTACTTTCCAAGGAGTGTTGATTTGGCAAGACGAGTAGTTGTTACAGGTCTGGGTCTGATAACACCGGTTGGTAACTCAGTTGAAACGACCTGGTCCGCTCTAATGAGCGGTCGCAATGGTGTTGACTTCATCAAGAAATTTGACACGACGAAGTTTTCCGTCAAGTTTGCGGCTGAAGTTAAAGACTTCGATCCACTTAAATTTATTGCGAAGAAAGAGGCGCGCAAGATGGGCGCCTTTATTCATTACGCGATTGCCGCTGCTACTGAAGCAATGGCGGACAGTGGACTCGCGCTAACCGGGGACGGCAAGTTTCCTGAAGAGATCGCCGAAAATGCTGGTACCTACATCAGCAGCGGGATTGGTGATTTTTGGGCCATCGAACGTGAGCATTCCAAGTTGCTCGAAGATGGACCAGATCGGGTGTCACCGTTCTTTATCGTGTCGGCGATAGTCAATCTTGCCGCCGGTCAAGTTTCAATACGTTACGGAGCCAAGGGCCCTAATTCAGCCACAGCGACTGCATGCTCGGCCGGCGCTCACGCAATCGGCGACAGCTTCAGAATCATTCAACGCGGCGACGCCGACATAATGATTTGCGGTGGTGCGGAGTCGGCCATCACCCCGATGAGCGTTGCCGGATTTGCCTCCATGCGCGCACTGTCAACAAGGAACGATGATCCGGAGCATGCGTCGCGTCCGTTTGAACGCGACCGGGATGGCTTTGTCATCGGTGAAGGCGCTGGCATCATGATTCTGGAAGAGTTGGAGATGGCCAAGCGCCGCGGCGCGCGAATCTACGCGGAACTCGTCGGTTATGGCATGACCGCTGATGCGTTTCATTTAACCATGCCTGATGAAACCGGTTCAGGAGCTCGGCGGGTGATGCAGAAGACGCTGAAAGATGCGGGCATTCAACCAGAGCAGGTCGACTACATCAACGCGCATGGCACCTCGACGCCTTACAACGATAAGTTTGAGACGTTAGCGATCAAGAAGACGTTTGGCGAGCACGCATATAAGCTGGCGGTGAGTTCGACAAAGTCGATGACTGGCCACTTGCTGGGCGCAGCCGGCGGGATTGAAGGTGTATTTTCCGTCCTGAGTATTTACCGGAAGATGCTGGCGCCAACAATCAACTATGTGAACTCGGATCCAGAGTGCGATCTTGATTATGTGCCGAATGAACCACGCGCTGCTGAAGTTGAGTATGCACTCTCAAACAGCTTCGGTTTCGGTGGAACGAATGCGGCGTTGTTGTTTAAGAGGTACGAAGAATAGAACAGCCTTAGAGATTAACGATCGAATCAGATTTTTATACTTTGTCCTTTGAACTTTGTGCTTTGTTTTCTTCAGCCTGAGTTTGATCCAACCTGATAAAGCCCAAGCGTAAGTACAAAGAACAAAGCACCAAGCTCAAAACCGTAAAATTGCTATGAAGATTTTAGTCCTAATGAAACAGGTCGCGAACAAAGACGCGATCCTTAGAATCAACAAAGAAGGCAAGTGGATTGAAGAGGGAGACCTCTCGTTTGAAGTCAGCGAGTCAGACGGCTATGCGCTTGAAGAGGCGTTGCGTGTGCGCGAGAAGCTGACTGGCGAGGTAGTCGTTTGCTCGATGGGTCCGCAGCGCGTTAAGTCTGTCATCAAAGACGCCCTGGCTCGTGGCGCCGACCGCGCCATTCACGTGGTGGGCGACAATCTGGGTTCACTTTCACCTTATGCCGCCGCAAGTGCGTTGGCCGATGCCCTTCGTGATGAGAAACCCGATCTGGTGTTCACAGGTTTGCAGTCAGACGATTATGGCTACGGACAAACCGGCGTAATCCTGGCCGAACTGCTTGGGGTGCCCCACGCTACGATTGTGATTGAAGTGGATGCGTCGGGTGACAAGCTTCGGGTGAAGAGGGAACTGGAGAGCGGCTGGTATCAGTGGTACACCATGGCTACACCGGCTTTGCTGACGATTCAGTCTGGAATTAGCCAGATTCGTTATGCAACGCTGAAAGGCATCATGGCGGCGAAGAAAAAAGAGATTAAGGAAGTAACGCCATCTGCTGAGATAGTTGAACGGCCATCGCATCAACGCATCGAGAAAGTTTATCTACCTCAGAAATCGAAGCAGACTCAGCTACTCGGAAACGGTGACGCGAAGGCAGGTGCCGCCGAGTTGGCCCAGAAGCTACACACTGAGGCGCGCGTGATTTGACGCGCTTGTTCCAGATCAGAATTTCCCGACGTTTCAACAGTAGGATTAATTTGCATGAGTAACGGCGTTTTAGTTTTCATCGAACATCGCGATGGCGTTCTAAACAAAACATCGCTTGAAGCTGTGGCGGCGGCCCAAAGTCTTGGCTCGCAGCTACAGCAGCCGGTAAGCGCGGTGGTGTTGGGTTCAGATCCAGGTGCGTTGGCCCAGGACATCGCGGCTTATGATTTAGCAACGGTGGTTAAGGCTACTAATGCGAAGCTTGCCGAGTACACGCCTGACGGCTACAGCGATGCGATGGAGAAGGTGGTCCAGCAGCTCGATCCGCACCTCGTGGTGATGCCACATACGTACCTGGTGCGCGACTTCGCGCCCAAGTTGGCTGCTAGGTTCAAAAAGTCCCTAATAAGCGATTGTATCCGGGCGAGCGTTTCCGGCGAGGCAATCACGTTTACGCGTCGTATCTTTCTGGGCAAACTCGATTCAGATGTAGTGTCAGACGGCGCTGCGCCAGTATTCGCGACTTTTCAATCTGGTGCATACCGGCCGGATCAAGCTGCAAAGGGAAGCGGCGCGGCGGTCGAGTCCATGGAGGTAGAGGTTGGCGAGGTTCGCATGACGCCCGAGCCGCCCTTCCAGGAAGTTAAGCAGGCTGTTGACCTGAGCAAAGCCGACATCATTGTGGCAGTCGGACGCGGCATCAAGAGCAAAGACAATTTGGCGCTGGCGGAGAAACTTGCAGAAGCGCTTGGAGCAGATCTCGCGGCGTCGCGTCCTATTTGTGACGCTGAGTGGTTACCGATTGATAGACAGATCGGTTCTTCGGGTCAAACCGTCGCACCCAAACTGTATGTGGCGTTGGGGATCTCCGGCGCGATCCAGCATCTGGTGGGAATGAAAAACTCGGGAACGATTGTCGCGATAAACAAAGATCCCGAGGCTCCCATTTTTGACATCGCCGACTACGGTATTGTCGGCGACTTGTTTGAAGCAGTGCCCGTGTTGACTGAAGAGATCAAAAAGATCAAGGCCGGCTAGTCGTCTTTAGTGTTTTTTCGTGTGCGTTCGTGGATCGTTTATGCCGGACCGACGGATACGATCCACTCACTAACACAAAAACTCACTGAGTAATCACTTCGCTGTTGGCTGGATATCTCTCAGAACCTCATCCGGTTTCCATTCATTCCCGCGATAGATCTTAACAATCTTACTGTCTGGTCCAATGACTGCCGTCCGCAGCGAATGGATAATCTGGTCCTTTCCGGATTGCTCGTCTTTGTAATACCGAAGTCCAAAATACTGCGCGATACCTTTCACTTCGTCCTCGCTTCCTGAAGCGAACTCCCAATGGTCAAACGTTTCGTCTGTGTATTTTCCGGTGTAGGAAGCGCCATAACTGCGCAACACTTTCGGGGTGTCGTACGCAGGATCGAAACTGACGCTGAGCAGGTGCGTTTTGTTGTAGAGCTCCGGCTGCTTCTGCAGTTCCTGGTTCAGGGCAGCAAAGTTTGAACTCATTAACGTGCATTGCTCAGGGTCCTGACAGCGCGTGAAGATGAAGGTCAGAAGCAGCGTCTTGCCCTTGTAATCGTGAAGCTTGATTGGCTTTGCGTCCTGATTGACCAGGCGGTAATTAGGAACCTCGTCGCCTACTTTCGGTTCCGCAGCCGTGCCACTGGCCGGATTAGCGGTCTCAGCGCTTTCCTTAGTAATCACCACCTCTTCGAGCCACGAGACGGCGCCGTCGACTACATAGCTCGCGGCTACCTGATCACCCGGTTTGACGATCTCAAACACCCAGGCGTCCTTTACCTTGAACGGCATAGTCATCGCGGGCATGTAATCCTTGATGTCTTCGTGGGCAATTGTGATCAGGTTTTGGGCCCGCTCGACCGAAACCACTTTGCCGCGCAGGTCGAATCGCTTGGCGTTTGGAGAGGCCTTGGGTTCGCGGTTGCAAGCGGCGAACGAGAGAGCTATGAACGTAAACAGGATTGTTGCGAATGATTTGGTCTTATTCATGCGTTGGCGGAACTTGTTCAGAGTTTGAACAGAAATTATCCTTGAGTGAATCGAATTTTCCTAACCGCAAGAGAACTATCCGCACCTTACGCAGATTACACCGATTAAGGATGGTGAAATCAGTCGCCGTCGCTCACTGACAACCAGTGTAGGATCTGCGTAATCTGTCTATCTGCGGATAGTCCAAGGTCCGTTATCAAATTTTTCCGTCTCGGTGTAACCTAAGGCTAAATGCAATCAGTAAACACCCGTCATCCCCTGCGGCGCGCAGAACTGCTCGATGGAGCTTCCGTCGCCGATCAGATCAAGCGTGAGGTCGCACACGAAATCGAAGCGCTTCGGCAAAACTACAATGCGCAGCCATGTCTAGCTGCAGTCCGCGTCGGAGATGATCCCGCGTCGGCTGTGTACGTCAGAAACAAGATGCGTGCTTGTGAAGAGGTTGGGATCAAGTCGGAACATCATGCACTCCCAGCGACGACTTCAGCAGGCGAGTTAGCCGATTTGATTGAGTCGCTCAATAGACGAGCAGACGTTGACGGGATTCTGGTCCAGTTGCCGCTGCCGGAGGGCTTGGACGAAGGCGGTATCATTGAAGCTATCGATCCGGAAAAAGACGTAGACGGCTTTCATCCCATCACGGTGGGACGATTGGCGATGGGCAAACCGACGTTTGTTCCATGCACGCCGGCGGGGATTATCGAGCTTCTGGTCCGCGCAGATATTCCAATCAGTGGCGTTAACGCCTGCGTGGTTGGCCGCAGCCAGATTGTGGGACGCCCCATGGCCCAACTGCTACTGCAGCATGATGCTACTGTCACAATCTGCCACTCACGCACGCGGGATCTGGCGGCGGCGACGAGGGAAGCAGACCTTCTGGTGGTGGCCATTGGAAGGCCTGGTTTTATTGGTCGCGAACACATCAAACCTGGCGCTACCGTGATCGACGTCGGTATGAACCAGGTGACTGACGAAGCTGCGGCTCGTCGACTTTTTGGAGATGAGGCGGAAGCACGCATAGCAGCGATTGGCCGCCGAGGTTACACCCTAATTGGTGATGTTAATCCGGTAGAAGCGGATGAAGTTGCGGGACGCCGTACACCGGTACCCGGAGGCGTCGGCCTGTTGACAGTAGCGATGCTGATGCGGAATACATTGCAGGCGGCAAAATGGCGAAGAGGAATTCTCGAAACCAATCAGCAATCAGCAATCAGCAATCAGCCGGAATGAGACAATTTCAACCAAGCCGAGGATTTCATGTTCGTTGTCTTCACAATGCGCAGCGATAATCAAACCCATATTTTCAATTGCAGGCTCACAAGTGTGGGCTGTTTGCTGACTGCTGATTGCTGATTGCTCCTTCCCAATCATGTTGCGCGTGGGCTTAACAGGTTCGATTGGTGTCGGCAAATCGTTTGTCGCGGGAGTATTCGCTGAGCTTGGTTGTCATGTCATGGATGCAGACGATGTCGCTCGTGACGTAGTAGCACCAGGCTCAGAAGCACTAGCACGAATAGTTTCCGAATTCGGAGCAACGATGTTGCAGGCAAACGGCGCACTCGATCGGCAAAAACTTGGAGCCGTCGTTTTTGCAAATTCCGGGAAACGTAAACGTCTAAATTTGCTGCTGCATCCTTACATAATTCACGAGCAGGATCTGCGATTGCGCGAATGGGAAGCGACAGACCCGCAAGGAATCGGGATTGTCGATGCGGCCTTGATGATTGAATCGGGTGGCTCAAAGCGGTTTGATAAGCTGATTGTGGTCCACTGTCGTCCCGAGATTCAGCTTGCCCGTCTGATGGCTCGCAATAACTTTAGCCGCGAGGAGGCGGAGCAGAGAATCAAATCGCAGATGAGCCAGGAAGAGAAGTTGGCTTTTGCAGACTATGCGATTGATACGTCAGATGGTTTCGAAGATACACGCAAGCGGGCAGAAGAAGTGTACCGGGCCCTGGTCGAGTTGGCAGAAAAACGCTGAACTTAATCTTTGTGCTTTGTGCTTTGTACTTTGATCTTTGTACTTTGTGCTTTGTGTTTTGTGTATTGATGTCAATTGAACCGACAGAGGAACAGACCACATAAGACTTCCAAAGCACCAAGTTCAAAGTACAAAGCTCAAAGCTCAAAGTTCAAAGTTCAAAGGTCAAAGTATAAAAAATAGAATGGCAGCAATCAGAACCCTCTTCCCGAGACCGACCCGACTGCGCTTACCACTGGCGAGCGGGCTGATTTTTAGCTTGTTGCTTGCCGGTTGTTTTTTGGACGCGAAGGTTGAACCCTACTACGGCCGCGTGAGCCCGCGACAATCGCAGGAGTTCCACTGGAGTAATGGAGGCCTTCCACAGACAGTCGATCCTGCCTTCGCTGCTGCTCCACCTGACACCGATCTGGTTCGCGCCCTATTCGAAGGATTAACTGAATATGATCCCAAAACGCTGGCGCCGGTGCCCGCAGTAGCAATCCGTTGGGAACCCTCAAACGGCGGGCGAGAATGGACTTTCTACTTGCGTGAAGACGCCCGCTGGTCCAATGGCGAACTGGTAACTGCTGACGACTTCGTGCGGTCATGGTCGCGGATCAGAAGGATTGGCGATCTGGCTCCGCATACTGGATTGCTCGCCAATATCATCGGTGCCAACTCTCAAAAAAGGGCCGAGGGTCCGGCGCCAAGCCAGGCAGAAGCGCGGCGAAAATCCACAGGAACACTGAACACGAGTTCTGCTCGCAACGAAGGTCGATTCGGTGCAGTCGCGTTATCGAATCATGTTTTGCGCGTCCGGCTTCACCGGCCTGACCTAAATTTTCCCGCCCTCGTCGCGCATCCGGTTTTTCGTCCCGTGAAACCACAGCAAAAAAATGCAATCAGCCGGATGGGAACGGATCAACTTATTTCTAATGGTCCATTTTCACTCGCAGATACCGGTGCTGAGCACGTTTCGTTGCAGAAGTCCTATAACTACTGGGACAAACAACAAGTAATACTCGACCGCGTTGAGTTCGTTGGCGCCAAAGACGCTGAGTCGGCGCTGGCGGCCTATCGAGCAGGGGAGATTGATGCAGTAACTAACGCCGCTTTCGAACCGCTCGCTATCAAGCTACTCGCTCCGTACGAAGATTTCCGGCGCACCACGTATGCCGCGCTGACCTATTACAGCTTCAACACTGCGCACGAACCTTTTGATGATGTACGTGTAAGAGAGGCATTAACTCTGGGTTTCGATCGCGAGCGTGTCAGCAAGGACGACCTCGACGGGGCTACCGAGCCAGCCAAACGTTTCCTACCGGAGACGATCGCAAGCGCCGCCAAGCCAGTGGTTGAAAAATCGGAGCTGCTGGAGAAAGATTACGATCGCGCCAGGGCTCTGCTGGCTGAAGCGGGATTCCCTGACGGTGAAGGGTTTCCCAAAATCATCCTGCTTATCAACCGGAACGAACAACAGCGAATAGTAGCCCAGTCGATTGCAGCAATGTGGCGCAATGTTCTCAACATCGAAACCGAGATCGTCATAAAAAACTGGGACGAGTATCAAGCGGCCATAAGTTCTGGTGAGTATGACGTGGTCCGTCGCGGCGTGGTGATGCAAACCACGGATGAACTAACCAATATCCGAATGCTCTTTCGTAACAATGCACTGTTGCCAGACGACTCCGAAACCCCGGGGCCTTCGGCGAGCCGCACCACGACGCCGTTACCAAAGACCAACAACAAGCACGAAGTCCTCGGTGCCCCACCACCTGTCGAAACCGAGAGCCAAGCGCTCAACGATCTCAGTGTGATGCCCGTCTATTTCGCCTCCTCATATGCCCTGGTGAAGCCGTACGTATCGGGTTTTGATTCGAACATCCTGGATGCTCCTTCATTGAAGACGGTGCGCATCAACACCGGTTGGAAGCAATAGGAACCGTTCGATTACTGCGTCGTTCGCACAACTCCCAGTTTCAGATTGAGATCAAGAGTCTTGATCGCAGACATTCGACATGATAAGTTCCGTGCGTCGTGGGAGCAGAGGGTGTTCGACCCCAGATAGATGAATAAAATTTACTTGAAGCGTGCAGTCACTTACTTGGCTCTGGCTTCACTCGCCTTTGGAGCGGTCTCCTGCCGTGTCCTGGCCACCAACGAAGAATTTTTTGGTAAGACAACGCCACCGGACGCCAACATACTTCGGTATGTAAACGGCCCTGAACCTGAGTCGCTCGACCCTGCGGTTAGCTCAGGCCAACCCGAAACACATATCTACATGGCGCTCTACGACGGACTGGTTGAATATCATCCCAAGTCTCTCAACGCCATTCCCGCTCTCGCTGAACGATGGCACATCAATAACGACTATTCCGAGTTCGTGTTTCACTTGCGCAAGAATGGCAGGTGGTCCAACGGCGAACCGATCAATGCGCACGACTTCATCTACAGCGTTCGCAGAGCGCTCTCGCCGGAACTGCTATCGCGATCCGCTGCAAATGCTTACTACATCAAGAACGCTCAGGCATTTAATCAGGGGTCAGTCTTCGTTTTCGACCCACAAACCAAACGTTATCTTCTCGAAAGCGATGTGTCTGGCGAAACGGCGGCATCTGTGACGCTCAGCCAGAAGCCATTCGCAACCGATCAACCTGAATATGCGATTGGGCAGGCTGCGAGCGATACGAACTTTCATCAGGCGATGCACTCGCCGGCCCGATTCACTCTGCCGCGCCAGGAAGCGAAGCGTGCTAAAACGATTGCCGCGAACCCAAAACTTCAAGCTTTGGTGGCAGGGAAGGAATTTGTTGAGGTCAAAGCTGAAGACGTCGGAGTGGAGGCGGTTGACGATTACACGGTTCGTATTTTCTTGTCGCAGCCGGCGCCATATTTCACTGGGTTGCTGGCCCACTCATTCTTTCGTTTCGTTCCGCGCAAGACGATTGAAAAGTATGGACGGCAATGGACCGACCCTTCGAACATTGTGAGCTGCGGCCCCTTCAAATTGAAATCGTGGAAACCCTATAACGAAGTAGTTGTCGAACGTGATCCGATGTACTGGGACGCTGCGAATGTTCGACTCGACGAGATTCGGTTTTATGTATCGACTGATCACCCGACGAGCATGAATCTTTATCGAGTTGGATCGGCAGACGCTCTGGTAAATCATTCCGTGCCGAATCCCTGGCTGGATGTTGTCCGTCCCAAAAAGGATTACATGGATGCAGCCGAAGCGGCGATAACTTACCTCCTGATTAACGTAACCAAACCACCGATGAATGACCTGCGAGTTCGCCGGGCTTTTAATATGGCGATCGACAAGGTCACGTACTCAAAACACAAACGCATCACCAAACCTTTATCCGCTTTTACACCCGAAGGCATTTTTGTCGGATACCCGCAACCAAAAGGGGAGGGCTTTGATCCTGAAAAAGCCAGGCAGTTACTCGGCGAAGCTGGCTATCCGGTAACCCAAAAAGCTGATGGCAGCTACGCAAGCGAAAAATTTCCTACCGAAGAAGTCGGGCTGGTTTTCAACACCCATTCCTCCAACAAGGCACTGGCGGAGTTCATGCAGGCGCAGTGGAAACAAAACCTTGGCATTACAGTGCGGCTGGATAGTATGGAGCAGAAGACATATATGAATGCCCGCGCCAAACTGGAATACAAAGGATTTGCCCTCGGCATTTGGGGCGCCGATTACATGGATCCGGTCACGTTTCTCAACATCTTTTTAACCAACGGTGGTGACAATGGTAGTGGATGGTGGGATCAGAAGTATGCCGACATGATCGAAGAAGCCAACCACATGCACGATCAACAGAAGCGTTACGAGCTTCTGGCCAAAGCGGAAAAGTATATGTTAGACGCCCAACCGATGATTCCGATTGAAACACCTTCAGTCAATTGGGTGAAGAAGCCCTACGTTAAAGGCATGTATCCAAATCCCGCGTCACTTTTCGCGTGGAAGTTTATTTACATCGAGCGAGATCCAACGAAATGGGATTACGCTACGCCGAAACTAACTGACTAAGCTGACTCGCCAGAGTCGAACCAAGTTAGGCTTTAACGGCTTTCCCCTATGCTTCGATTCATCATCCGACGCCTGTTAATTACTATCCCGACAATTCTCGTGGTTATCACGATTACCTGGGGCCTGGTGCGTCTGGCTCCTGGGAACTTCTACATCAGCGAGAAACCACTGCCGAAGGGAATTGAAGCCAACATTCGCGCGCAATACGGACTCGACAAACCGTGGTATCAGCAATATGGGCGCATGATGGCCCACACCCTCCGATTAGACTTCGGTGACTCGCTTTCGTTCCCCGGGCAATCCGTAAACGCGATCATCGCGCGGTCCATTCCGGTGTCAGCTGGTGTCGGCCTCCTGGCATACTTGTTGGCTTTGATTGTAGGCGTGTTGATTGGATCGATAGCGGCTCTCAAACAAAACACGTTCTGGGACTACGGGTCGATGGCGTTTGCGATGATCGGGTTATCCGTCCCGAACTTTGTCCTGGGGCCTGTTCTGGTCCTCATATTTTCTCTCGGACTCTATTGGCTCCCGCCGTCTCGCTGGGAAGGGTTCCCAAGCCGCAATCTGATTCTTCCGGTAATTACTTTGTCAGCGGTTTACATGGCCTATATCGCAAGGCTTACGCGCGCAGGAATGTTGGAAGTTCTCAGGTCTGACTATATTCGTACGGCGCGTTCCAAAGGACTTAGCGAAAAACAGGTTGTGATTCGGCACGCTCTCCGAGGTGGGCTCTTGCCGGTTGTATCCTTCACCGGACCAGCCCTCGCATTTTTGTTGACGGGCACAGTCGTCGTGGAGCGGATCTTTGTCCTGCCCGGTCTCGGCAACTATTTCATTCAAGCATCCATCAATCGCGACGAGCCTCTGATCATAGGCATCGTTGCATTCATCGCCATGACCCTACTGACGATGAATCTGTTGGTTGATATTGCTTACGCTTATCTGGATCCGCGCATTCGTTACTAGCAGGAATAGTCTGACCAACAAATGGACGAACGCCCCTCCGACCCGAATCAACTCGTTGACCCCGATGAACCGGCGTTAACTCCGTTAGGCACATTGCCAACGAAGTCAGGTTTCGCCCGCTCGGGAAATATGATTCACACCGCGCCGGAACTGGCGGTTGGGGAAGGCGACGTTAGAGTCACAGAGACCGGGGATCCTATTGTCGGCTCTTCCCTATGGAAGGATGCGTGGCGTAGGTTACTCAGAAACAAACTGGCAGTGTTCGGACTGGCAGTTGTATCGTTGATAACTCTGGCCTCCCTGGTTGGTCCATATATTCTGCAATTCCTAACCGGGCACTCTCCCGACTACATTCCACCTGACGCCGCGCTAATCAAGTCTTTTCCACCGTTCGCTGCGCCAGACGGATCCTTCTCCTGGCAACATCCCATGGGTACTGACCGGCTGGGCAGGGATTTGCTTGCTCTCACCCTCCAGGGCGGACAGATATCTTTGCTGGTTGGGATCATCTCAACATTGATGTCTCTGCTTATCGGTGTCAGCTATGGTGCGGTTGCCGGATACTTCGGCGGACGGATCGACAACATCATGATGCGTCTGGTCGACGTGCTTTACGCGATTCCTTATCTCATTCTGGTGATCGTTTTGCTCGCAGTGTTCAAGAGCCAAACTGCACGTGGCCAGTTGACCCTCCTCTTTGTGGCTCTCGGAGCCGTCTCCTGGCTGACAATGGCGCGAATCGTTCGCGGGCAGGTGCTGTCGCTTAAACATCAGGAGTTTGTGCTGGCCGCTCGCGCCACCGGAGTTTCAACGGCCCGAATTATTTTTCGCCACATTGTGCCCAACACGTTAGGACCTGTGATCGTTTACGCAACGCTCACAATCCCTTCGGTCATGCTCACGGAGGCATTTCTTTCCTATCTAGGTTTTGGTGTACAGCCGCCGATGGCCTCGTGGGGCAGCCTGGCGAGCGAGGGAATTCAGAACATTGGAATTTACCCATGGCAGTTAATTTGTCCCGGTGTGACCATGGCGCTGACTCTTTGTTCGCTGAACTTCCTCGGCGACGGTTTACGCGACGCGTTGGATCCACAGATGCGCAAGCTTTGAAAATTCGGACGGAGCTGAACGCAGAGTTTTTGCTTTATGACAACCACGACAGAAAACTTACTCGACGTCAGGGACCTGCGAACATACTTTGAGACTGACGACGGCTTGGTGAAGGCGGTCGACGGCATCTCCTTTCAGCTTCGCAAAGGCGATACGTTAGGCATTGTAGGAGAATCCGGATCGGGAAAGTCTGTAACCAACCTGGCACTAATTCGTTTGATTCCTGAGCCTCCAGGAAGGATCGTGTCGGGCGAAGTCATCTTTAATGGTGTGGATATCCTGGGGTTGTCGGCACAGGAAGTTCGAAAAATTCGAGGGCGGCAAATCGCGATGATTTTTCAGGATCCGATGACGTCACTCAACCCTTTCATGAAGGTGTCTCGCCAGATAATGGAGATAACTGAACTCCACCTGGGCCATTCAAAGCAGCAGGCCTTTGATCATGCGGTCGAAATGCTCGAGAAGGTTGGCATTCCCGATGCTCGCTCGCGCGCCGACTCTTATCCTCATGAATTTTCGGGAGGTATGCGTCAGCGGGTAATGATCGCCATGGCGCTTTCGTGCGAGCCGGCGCTGCTGATTGCCGATGAAGCTACTACAGCACTTGACGTGACTATTCAGGCGCAGATTCTGGAATTGATTAAGACACTGAAAAGAGAAATGGGAACCAGCGTTATCTTTATCACTCATGATTTGGGCCTCGTAGCAGGAATGACCGACCACGTGCTGGTGATGTATGCCGGAAAGATCTTCGAGCAGGCAACGACCAAAGACCTCTTCGCAGCGCCGGCCAATCCATACACCAAGGGGTTACTTCGTTCAGTTCCCGATCCTGCTTCCGATAAAGGTCAGCTATACCAAATCCCAGGGTTGCCCCCAGACGTGGCCCATTTACCTGCCGGTTGCCCGTTTGCTCCACGTTGCGAGCGGGCCGAGGCTATCTGCAGTCAGGAGTTTCCTCCGTTTGTGCGGCTGACAGAGGATCACTATTCACTGTGCCACTTCGCTCGCGAGGTATACGAAGAATCACAAGACACGATTTCGGTGGGTTCAACATGAGTTCGCAGGTTCCGACAATAGACGCTCCCGTAGAGCATAAGGCCTTCTCCAGATCGGAGGAGCCGTTGATCTCTGTGCGGGATCTGAAAGTCCATTTCGATTCCACCCGCAGAAGTGGCGTCATCAGAGCGGTCGACGGAGTCTCTTTTGATATTTTCCCTGGTGAGACGCTGGGACTGGTTGGCGAATCGGGTTGTGGTAAGACAACTCTTGGACGAGCCATACTTCGTCTGACTGAACCAACGAGCGGGCAAATATTTTATCGAGATCAGGACATGTCTCGGCTAAACGCTCGAGAACTTCGTAAACATCGGCGACACCTGCAAATCATATTTCAGGATCCTTATGCCTCGTTGAACCCGAGAATGACGGTGGGCCAGATTGTCGGCGAGCCGTTGGAAACATTTGGAATCTTCAAAGGCAGGGAAGCAAGCAAACGGGTCGAGACGCTCCTTGAGACTGTCGGACTAAGTCGACGTTTTATTAATCGCTATCCGCATGAATTCTCCGGAGGACAACGACAGCGAATCGGGATTGCGCGCGCCCTTGCGGTCGATCCCGACTTCATCGTAGCGGACGAACCTATCTCGGCGCTCGATGTTTCCATTCAGGCACAGATACTCAATCTGTTGGAACAACTTCGTCGCGAGAAAAACCTAACGTACTTCTTTATCTCTCACGACCTCAGGGCAATTCGGCATGTTTCCGATCGAGTTGCGGTTATGTATCTCGGGAAGCTGGTTGAAATTGCCAGGTCCCACGATGTTTACTCGGATCCTCTAATGCCTTACACGAAGGCGCTGATCTCGGCGGTTCCCGTTCCAAATCCAACCATCGAAGCGAGTCGATCGCGGATTGTGCTTCAGGGGGATGTGCCGTCATCGGTAAACCCACCCAGCGGATGCCGTTTTCGTACGCGTTGCCCTTATGCCGTCGAAGCCTGTAGCCAGGTCGTACCTCCGCTCGTTGAGATTAAGCCGCAACACTTCGCCGCCTGCATCAGGATTAGCCCGGAGTATCCTGATATTGATCAGGTTGGAGCGAATGAGACACCGGGCCTGAAAACCGCTGAAAAAGCCGCAATTGAGACCTCGGTCGGCGAACCTTCCGAATAGATCCAACCCTCCGCGTTAACCGCCCGCCGGCAATGAAAAAAATGCGTTATTCGTCGTTTACCAATAGGGTGATTTGTATTGTCTGAAGCCTAATGCTCGGGCCAAACGCCGCACTGTTTAATGAGTAGTGCCAATCCTGAGGTTGGTTTGAGCCGCAAACAAAGATGTGTTCCTATCGCTTGGTATTGACCCGGAGCCCGGATCATACCAATCACTAGATGAAAGAGAATTCAACAAACTTGAGTGGGACGTTGATTGAGTCTCCTGAACAAGCTTCGCAGGAACGATCCGCAACGGTTCCCGAGGGCTGGGCGGAGATTCAGGATCAGCTCGCGGGAGATACGGGCCTGGCCATCTTGCTTGTTAATGGCTATCAGCCTCCGGCTCTTGTAGTTTCACAGAACAACTCCATTTGTCATGCGTTCCAAACGTCGTTGAAGCATCGGAAACTCTGTGACCCGTTTTGCGGCGCGGCACATCGACGGGCCACGACGGCGGGAACAAGGGTTGACTATAAATGTCACGCGGGACTTCAGTGTTTCGCTAAGCCTCTCGGTGTTGGTGAAAATAATCTGGTGGCAATCGTCGGGCGCGCTTTTGTTTCGGGAGCCGACTATCGATCTCTCGTGGAACGCTTTCGTGCTGGCGAGCTCAATGAATTGCTGGACAGCAACCCGTTTGAGAATGTGCTTTTCGCGGAAGCCCAGCGATTTGAGCAGATGGACCAACGGCTCGAAAAAGCCGGGCGTCGCTTCGCGCAAGACAACCCGATTGCACGGCGTAAAGCCCAGACCCAAAGTATCGACACCGTGTTGGACCAGGCAATCTCGAGAGTCGAGTCTGAACTGCAGCAGGATTCTATTGAAACGTCGCCAGCTCACTTGCAACGCGAAGTCGATCGACTACGCAGTGAACTGCAGTACCGCGAGCGTCTGGACGAATCTCTCCACAGTTTTCTCGAGCGCATAAGTTCGACAGATGCCCACAAAACGTATGAATCGATTTTAAAGAGTTCTCAGGAGCTGCTCCAGGCGGAGCGAGCGTCGCTTTGGGCGTTTGATGAAGAGGCGAACGAGATCATCCTGAGGGCGGGTCATGGGTTACCGGGTGAGGTGGAAGCCGACACTCGTATAGCTTCGGGTGAAGGCATCTCAGGTCGAGTCCTGGCTGCCAATAAAGCCCTCCTGGTTGAAGATATCAGCGCATCGGATCTAACTCCGGCTCCTGCTTCTCGCGACTACAACAGCAATTCTTTTATCAGTTACCCGCTGAGTATCAGCAACCGAAGAATCGGCTTGCTAAACCTGACTGATAAGTCTGGCGGAAAAAGTTTTACTGACGTGGATCTCAGTCTACTTGAAATCGTAGGACCACAGATCGCCGTGGCGTTAGAGCGAGCGGAGTGGCAGCAACGAGCAACCGAATTTGAGTTGATGTCGATCACTGATCCATTAACGGGTCTTTTAAACCGGCGCTACCTCGAAGAACGTTTGACAGAGGAACTGAATAGATCGAAGCGCTACGAGTTTTCCATGAGTTGTTTGATGATCGATATCGATGACTTCAAAAAGTATAACGACAACAACGGCCATCAAGCCGGAGATCTAGCGTTAAAGATTACGGCGCACAGCCTCAAAGCTGCCTTGCGCTCAGCAGACATTGCTTGTCGATATGGTGGCGAGGAATTTTGCATTCTTCTACCGCAGACATCAGTTTCTGAAGCAGGCGTGATCGCTGAACGCATGAGAATGAAGGTTGCCGAAACGGAGTATCCGCATGGCAAGTCGCAGCCGATGGGAACTGTGAGTATTAGCGTTGGCATTTCAACTTTCGGAAGGCACATCGACACAGCAGAGAGCATTATCGCCGCCGCTGATCGGGCTCTTTACAATGCCAAGCGACAGGGCAAGAACCGAATCGAATTCTATGTTGACAACCTCACTGGTACTGCCAACCAATGAACGAAAACACTCCCCGTGAGGTACAGCCGATTCTAGGTAGCGTTCGGCCGGACGAATTCATTGGCCGCGCATCAGAGCTCCGCGCTGTCATCGCTAATTCGGACGTCTCCACTGAAGTTCGCGGCCTTCTTATTCTCGCGGAGCCAATGGCCGGGGTTTCCGAATTGCTGCGTCAGGCATACGACCAATTGTTCCGCCTTCAAGGTAAAGTAGTCCCTATCTATTTCCAGCCCCCACGTGAAGACGCTACGCCTATCACAGTCGCCATTGAGTTTCTGAATACGTTCCTGCTGCAGTACGTCGCCTTTCAAAGAAACCAACCCTTACTCTGCGCTCAAACGCTGACCCTGAATGAAATTGTCCAACTTGCTCCGGCCTCCGAGCTCGACTGGATCGGAGATCTGGTTGACACCTATGACCGCCAACGCTTCGCAGAAGACGATCGTGAGCTCGTGCGACTATGCCTGACAGCGCCGCGACGAGTTCCTGCAGCGAGTGGCCGGGCCTTCGTGATGTTTGACGCGGTTCACTTGCCGATTTTTGGCGATTCAGAAGTTGCGCTGGAAGCCGAAATTGTCAGGGCCTTAACCTCGAGTGCCCAACCATTCGCGCTCGCTGGATTGCGTCGCAGCGTAGCCATGATGGTCGATCGAGCAGGAGGCAACACTGACAAACTCGACAAGATTCATCTAACCCGACTCTCCGATGAGAATTCGCGCCACCTGATTGAGCATCAGTCTCGTCGACTTCAAGTGGCGTTGAATGAGGAAACTCGCGATCTACTGGTCCAACAGCTTGAGGGTAGTCCGTTTCTAATCACTTCAATTCTTCAGGCTGCTCATCGCAAGCAGTTAGCGCTCACCTCTTACCTTGCCTGCGAGCGCCTATACGTCGATGAGTTGTTAGGTGGGCGGCTGAATCGCCAGTTTACCTTTCTTCTTGATCGCATCGTCCCAGATTTGGATACGCGAGGATCCGTCGTCACTCTACTTTGCGAAGCACAAAGTGGCCGGCGCACCGCAACATTCGAAGCCTGGACGAAACGAATTGGCGTTGATAATGACGAGGTCGAGCGCATTGTTTCTCAACTCCACGCCGAGGAACTGGTTAACTGGGACGGGGAATTCATTGAAGTTGAAGGTGGGCTGACTCCCTGGCGCGACTATTTAAGAACACGGTTCCGTTTGGACGCGCTACGCGAGCCAAGGGCCCTCGTCGTGGCGGACTTGATAGCCGGAGCATTAAAACGCGCGCCTCGAACAATCGAGCGACACTACAGGCGAGTGGCTAATCTCCAGCTCAGGGGGTTGCTCGACAGGTTCAATTTTCAGCTCGTGCCGCGGCAGCTCTTTTATTTCGATCAGTTTTCTTCGCTGCACAAGGGATCAGCTTCAGAAGATGTTTCCAAAGCGCTCGACGAAGACACAAACTTATTAAGACTGCCTCAGGTGTTTCACACGGCCAGCGGGGTGTCGTTCAGTTCGGAGCTGCGCCAGTTTGGTGAAGAAGTCACCGTTGTAGGCCACGGATTCGATGGCTCCACTTATTCAGACTCAAATGAGATCGTTTGGTTGGTCGCAAAAGTGCACGGCAAGCTGGCAGTGGACCACACTGTAGCCCAGGCGTGGATCGATCGCCTGATGGCGTTGGCCAGAAGTTCAGCGTTTGTACGAACGCAGATCTGGTTAGTCGCAAATGAGGGATTTTCAGAACAAGCATCAGATGTCTTGCGCGAACACGGTGCTTACGGGTCCAGTCAACAACAGCTTGAACTACTCGGTGATCGGTTGGGTCTGACGGACGTGCTGCCAAGCGTGAGCGCTCGAGACGAAATCGAATTGGTGCTGCCAATGGGTTCCGATTATGAGTTACTGGCAGCGAATACCGTCGAACAGATCGCACGTCGAATCAACTTTCGACCTGAGGCCATCAACCAAATCAAGACAGCGATCGTCGAGGCTTGTATCAATGCCTCAGAGCACAGTCTCAGTCCCGATCGAAAGATTTATCAACGGTTCTTTGTCGAAAATGATAAATTGGTGATTACTATTTCGAGTCGCGGCGTCGTGCCGTTGAATCTTGATGCTCCTGCGACAGACTTGGACCAGGCAGATGTTGCCGATGTCGGCGAACAAAGACGCGGATGGGGTCTCAAGCTAATCAGGACTCTCATGGACGAAGTTGAATTTGAACGCGTTGACGAAGGCACGAGGCTGCGCATGTCCAAGTACGTAAGAAGTAGCTCGACGTAGCAGCAGGTGTTGGTGTTCTTCCAGTCTCGATTCATCAGCGCTATGAAAGGGAAGCAAACTAGTGGGTGAAGCCTTCAGATCCAACATTAACTCGCATACGGTTGGCACCACTGCTGTGGTCTATGCGAGTGATTACCTTAACAAGCTGACAGGGGAACGAATAGAACACGAGTGCAGGAAGCAACTTGATTCTGGTTGCCGCGCGCTGGTAATCGATTTTAGTGACACAGAGTTGGTCAACAGCATCGGCATCTCGATTCTTCTGGGCATCATCGACATTGCCGAGAAGAGTGGGGCCCGCGTGGTTTTCTCGGATGTGAACAACGAAACGATACAATTGTTTGAGATGTTGGGCTTGACCCGTCACGTCATTCTCGCCAAAAACGAGCAAGAAGCTCTCTCGAACCTCTCCACCCAATTCACCATTCAGGGGCATTGATTCCTTAGTCGCATTCACGCATGGAACCAATTACCCAAAAGCTAATCCACTCCTTCGGTGCACTCGCCGATCTTGGCGAAGAGGTCGCGACCACGGGCAATTTCAATGACATGGTGCGAACCTCTCTCCACCTCCTGCTGGGCACGCTGGCAATCCGCAGAGGAGCGGTAATGGAGTATTTGCCGGAGCAGGGAAGTGCAAACGCTCTGGCGATTTGGGGATTCGATGAGAGCTATCAACCGCAGTTTACTCTTGAGGAAATAGACAAGGTAGCGTTGCTGTCATCGGACCAAGCAACCTTGAGAGTCATTAAGCAGTCGATTTCCGCCGTCGCGCAAGAAAACGGCGGGTTCATTGCTCGCCACGCCGATGAGCTCAACAGTCAGCAGCTCGAACTCATCGTGCCCATGATTGTTCACCAATCGCTGGCGGGCCTCGTCCTACTGGGCGGTAAAGCGAGCGGCGAGGAGTTTACCGATGATGATCTAGCGGTCATAAAGGCGATGGTTCGGCACATCGGAGTCGGCATTCATCAGCATCGTCTGATTGCGGAAGTTAAGAGTCAGGCAGAAGAGAACCGGCGGTTATATGAAGACTTGCGCGCGATCTATCGCGACACGGTGCGGGCCTTTGCTGCCGCGATCGACATAAAGGACAAATACACGCAAGGCCATTCAGAACGTGTCGGGAAATACAGCGAGATTATTGCTCGTGAGATGGGGTGGGGCGAGGATGAAGTTGAAGGCATGGCGATCGCTGGATACCTGCACGATGTCGGTAAGCTCGTGGTCGAACGCGACATCATCAATGCGCCCTACCGCATCGATGCTAAACAATCGAGTGAACTAAACCGGCATCCTGCGGCCGGCTTCGATATTCTTTCGCCCATACATCACCCATATGCTGATATTCCCTTGATGGCGAAATACCATCATGAACGGCTCGATGGTCGTGGTTATCCAGACGGATTAATTGATGAACAGATTCCGCTCGGGGCCAAGATAGTAAGTCTGGCAGACTCTTTTGACGCCATGACTACCGATCGTCCGTACAAAACGCGGCGCTCCTTCGAGGAAGTGATTAGAGACTTTCGCCGCAACACAGGCACTCAGTTCGACGTGTCAGTTGTCGTTGCACTATGCCGGGCAATATTGAAGGAATTGAATGGGGATACCAGGGAACGCCGTTTCTTGAAGATGCTTGGTAAGAACTACCTCACCGCGGAAACAGACATCCCGCTTTTGAAACAACTTCTCACCGAACTTGACCCCAACAGCAAAGCAGCCGCAGCCGGCGGCAGTTAAGCTACTACTTCAACTAAAATCGCGATCAGCCCTACGGCGTTAAGACTGCACCTTAACTTTGTCGCCGCGCCGACCTTTCAACGATAACCTGAGCGTATTCTGTAATATCGAGTGCTACTAAGCGGCAGGTTAGGAATTACATCAGGGTACACGGGCGGGATTATCGGGCGTGTTTAGGAACTCGCCACCCTTTAATCGAGGCTTATCGACGACAATTGTCTTCGACTCTAATCGCTCAGTCGGCCGCTTCTGACCTTGCGCAGTCGTGTAGGCCACCAGGGCGGCATCAGGAGCAGTTCGCAGAGAAACGACACGCGCGGAACCATAGTCCTGTGCTTTAAGCTGAACCGAATAACGTCCCTCCTGTTGAGGAGCAAGACGATTAGGTAGGAGATCAACCACTCTCATTTCTACACCGCCACCCGTCCGTCGCTTTAGTTCCAGTTCAACGGAAAGCGGTCCCAACTCTTCATTCGATGTATTCCTGACTGTGCCGGCAAGCGTCGTTGTTCCGCCTTTGAGCAAGGCATCGTCAACCAGGATTAGAGCCTTGGGGGAAGGTCTGGCCTCCGGCTTCGGGTGGCTGGCCGCAATCGTGGCTGCTGTGTTTTCCGCGTGGCGCTTCTTCAACATCGTGTATCCGACGAACACAAGAACCGTGACTGCGAAGGCCGCCAGGACAGCTATTAGTTTGAGAGTCGTCGAGGTTCGTGGCTCGACGAAGATTTTTTCTTCAGAATAATCAGACATTCTTTTAGCTAGAGATAAAGTATTGCTTTACGTTGTGGGAGAGCTTCCTATTCGACGCGGCCGGGAGGAGGGCCACCAGTAATGTTAACAACCAGTGCGGAAATAAATTCTTCTTCAGCAATGCCGATGCTTCGCAGCGTGACCCATTCGGCTCCAGTAGCCCCGTCAGTGCGACCCTCAACCTTAGCGTTCACCGAGACGTTGGCGCTGTTCCCGTCGATCGGTTGGACTTCAACCGTAAGCGTGAAGCGACCACGCGTCCAACCCCTTCCGGCTGAGGTATTGAGATCGGCATATCGATTCAATTCCGTGACGGCCACAACCGCCCCTTTGATAAACGTATAGGGCTGGCTAACAACAATTCCTTCGTCAGGTTTCGAGGCGGCCTCATCCACAATCAATTTCCGATCGCGCATCACATCAGAAACTGCTTTAAGTATTACATCCCGCCGGGCCGAAAACCGATACGGATTTGGCAAGGGAATAATTTTTGGATTCCTTCCGAAATCCATGCCTCTCCCACTGCCAGTTTCAGTCTTGGGTCCATTACCGCTGTTCGTTCCACTGTCGCGCACCCGCTCACCGGATCTGTCCACACCCTTGCCTTGTGACCAAGCCATCGTGGCACACAACACCGTTACCAAACATGAGCTTGCGAGTTTCTTCATGACGACACCTTTTTCGGAAAGCAACCAGTGATTGTCAGGGGCCTAACTTGAAAACGAGAATAGATGAAGCAACTATCAATTACAAGACTTGGATGCTTCGGAGTCCGATAGAGACTGAATATTTTCTCACCTTATTGGCGACGCGCTTTCGCGGCTTCGGCGTCGCGTTTTACTTCCCAGTCTCGCAACGCCTGGACACCACGGCCGAAGGAAGCTTCATCGCTGTAGAAGTTGTGCGCCCCGTCGTCTCGAGCCGGCTCCCGCACGTAATAGAGGTAATCAGTTTTCGCCGGATTCAAAGCGGCCTCCAAACAGCTCTTTCCCGGTGCGGCTATGGGTCCAGGGGGCAAGCCTGAATAAATTCGAGTGTTGTAGGGAGAGCGACGGTCTACATCGCTCTTGTAAACCTTTCCATCATTACGCCATTTGCCGGCAAGCTTGGACGCATAAATAATGCTGGAGTCGACACCCAGAGCCATGTCTTTTTCCAGCCGGTTGTAGATTACGGATGCAACGAGAGGTCGCTCGTCCCGCAGCTTAGCTTCGGTCTCAATTAGTGACGCAATCGTCACAATCTCACGCGGAGTCCGGTTTAGCTTGAGAGCTTGTAACGACCAGTCTGACTTCCATTCCTTCCTAAACCTCTTCACCATGATCTCGACAATCTCCGGAGCTTTAGTCTCTGGTGGAAACTCGTAGGTGTCGGGAAAGAGGTATCCCTCCAGGTTAGTAGCTTTGGGATCAAGGTCGCTTATCAAGCTCACGTTATCCATTAAGGACAATGCCTCTGCCGAGTCTACAAGGTGCAGCTGGGGAAGCTTTGTCATTGCGTTGGCGATATCCCACCTTGTCCACCCTTCCACCACCGTGAAACGAGTTAGTCTTCGTTGACCCTCGCGAAGTCGGGACAGGACACCAAGGGGCGTTATCGGAGACGGAAAATCATATTCCCCAGCTTTTAGCTGAGCCCCCGAGCCCGTAAGCTTAAGGTAAAACATTAACGGCCATTTATTAGCTATTATTCCTTCGGATTCCAGGCGGCCTATAATCGCTGTCGGAGACGACCCCCGAGGAATTTCGATAAAGGTTCCTTGCTTGGCATGACGGTGAGGCTGGCGCAATTGCTGGTAGCCCCAAAATCCAGTTATTGCCCCTGCGGACAGCACAATAATCACGAGAGCGAGAAGAACACGTTTCATCTTGTTTGATTTTATTCCCTGGGGATGTCAGGACTTAGGCAAAAGAGTTCGATTCTGGTCCCCTTGAAGGAAGTCGTTAAGGATAATTGCCGCCGCCTCGCTGTCAACCATACCCGAAAGCTCCTCACGCTTGTGGCCTTGCGACAAAAGATTAGACTCAGCTTCGACGGAACTAAGCCGTTCATCCTGCATGTAAACAGGAACGTTAAGGGAGCGAGCGAATTTCGCTGCCGTTGTTGTCGCTGCCGCCGCCGCATCTCCTTTCGAGCCATCTAATCGCAACGGTAAACCAATTACTACTGTTTTAGCGTCCAAGCGTTGAACTAGATTGGCGACGTCGGCCAACAGTTGTTTCCAATTCGTTCGGGGCAACGCGGCGAGACGGGTAATCGATATCGATAGTGAATCAGTTACTGCAACACCAACCCGTTTGTGCCCCAAATCCAAGGCAAGCACCGGAGCAGTAATTACACCTTCAGTCGAAGTAATATCCATCGTTGGAGTTTAGCGTAAGGGGTCTCCGGCACTCAGTCAATCGATGGCAATTGAACGCGAAAAGACTGAGGAAAACCGAATAAAGTTAGGTTGCACCCATCACTTAGCGTCTGTATGATACGACCGGCTGGCGAAAAGCGCATGCGTGCGATTATTTTTTGTAAGGATGTTTCAACCGCATTAACCTGAGGTATCTAATGTCATTTCGTACCAAGTTTGCCTTGATTCTCATGTCAGCCACGCTGGCAATCTACACCGTCGTCGGAGGATGGATTTCAACCCGAGCCCAGCAACCGGCCAACGATCCAAACGCTCAATTGAAGATTTTTGAGAGCGTCCTGCAGCATATCCAAAACGATTACGTCGATGAACCAAACATGGAAAAGGTTCGAGCCGGTGCCTTAAGAGGCCTGGCTTATGGGCTCGATCCATATTCGACATATCTCACGCCGGACCAGGTGCGCCAGTTTAATGACGGGGCACGAAGTAATCAGGTGGGTATTGGCGCTGAGCTTTCGCAGGTTGCGTCATATTTGTATGTGATCGCGCCTATGAAGGGTTCACCGGCAGATCAAGCTGGGGTTCGTGCAGGCGATATCATCGAATACATCGATGGCAAGGCCACACGTGATATCTCGCTATACGACGCCAAGCAGCTTTTGAATGGCGCCGCCGGTTCTGAAGTGAAGCTTCGAATACTGCGCGCCAACGTACGTCCGCTTACCCTGGCAGTTAAGCGAGGCGCTTTCAGGGCGCCGGCTGCGGAAGCCCGGATGGAGGCAGGACGAATTGGCGTAATCAAGGTTAACAGCTTTGCTGCGGGTGAAGCCGCCGACGTTCGCGCCCGATTACAGGATTTGAACAAGCAGGGAGCTCAGAAGATCGTGCTCGACATGCGAGGAACAGCAGGTGGTTCCATTGATGAAGCGGTTTCAGTAGCAAACCTCTTCGTCAAGGAAGGAATGCTGGCGCAAACCTCAGGACGTGAAGGGAAAACGTTGAAGACGTTTGCCGCAGATCCGAAGCTTGCGATCTTTGCGGGTCCCGTCGTTGCGCTAATCGATTCAGGCACAGCCGGAGCTGCTGAAGTAGTTGCTTCAGCCTTGTTAGAGCGTAATCGTGGACAAGTAGTTGGTGAGAAGAGCTTCGGCGCAGGCGCGGAGCAACAGCTTTTCACATTGCGCGGTGGCGATGGTTTGTTACTGACCACCGTTAAGTGGGCATCGGCGAGTGGCAAGCCCTTCCTCGGGGAAGAGCGTAGCCGTTCTGGTGTGAGTCCTTCGGTTGAAGTGAAGCGGCCTGAACTCGCGGATGCTATCGATCCCGATGAATTAACGGGGAACGAAGAAGATCCTGCTAACCGGACGCCGCAAGATGGCGCTGCCGCCGGACAGGAGCCAACCGTAGCCAAACCGCCTGCCGAAGATTTGCAGATGAAGAAGGCTCTGGAGCTCTTGAAAGAGAACAAATCCGTGCCTATGGTGAAAGCCGCTTAACGCCAAGCAGACACGTATCGCTAATAGAAGGCCAGGGAATTTCCCTGGCCTTTTTGTTTGTAATGAACTGTCTCCGGAAGCGTCTGATATCGAATATTGTCTAACTCCATATCGGGTAGCTGCGTTGAGAACAGTATGTTGGCGTTCAGTTGTTATCGTCTTGTGATTGAGCAAATTCATAAGTAAACGAGCGAAATGCGCATAAACTGCACTCGCATTCAAACATGAATTTCTGGCGGAACACTGATTGCTGATTTAGCTTCCGGTTGGCCGCGAAGAAAGATTAAGCAAGGAGATTAGAGATGATAATGACTAACAAATTACTGCCGGTAGCCTTGGTTGCTGCCCTAATCGGCGGTTCTGTTGGTGCATTCGTGATGCATTCCAAAAACAACAGCGCCGCGACTCAACCCACTGTACAGGAAACCGCAAGGCCGGATGACGCTCAGTTTGCACAGTATCAGCCGACTTTAGCTAGCACTGACAACGGTAGTTATGTGCCGGCTCAGTTTGAGACGGCCTCTGAACAAACTGCGTATAAGACTGGCTTTGCTGATGGATTCAAGGCGGCTCAGGGAGGCGCTACCGGAACGCAATCAGCAGCACTCGCTCCGACTCAGTCTCGCGTTGTGTATCGCAATTCTGGACGTAGCTCGGGACGGAGCGTAGCGCGCAATTCAACAGCGAATCGACAGGTCTACTATGACTATCAAACTCAGCCACGGAAGCGCAGCTTCTGGCAGAAACATCGTGACAAGTTGACCGTCGCGATGGGTGCTGGTGGCGGTGCGGCTGTTGGCGGCCTTCTCGGGGGCAAGAAAGGTGCGGCGATTGGCGCACTAGCCGGCGGCGGCGGTTCGGCTCTTTGGACGTACAAGATTCGAAATCGCGATCGTCGTTACTAACCAGCAGGTCGTTATTAAGTAGCAGAAGGAGAGTGCGAGCATGAAGGCAAAGCTCTTCATAGCAATAGGCGCTCTGGCAGCAATAGGATGGGCAGCCTCTAACGCAGGGGCTGCCCATTTTATCAAGCCAACAGACGCAATCGAGCGTGCCAGGCCGGCAGGGGCCAGGTTCAGCATCGACGAGGAGCGAGGCCTCTTGATTCGTGTGTGGATCAATAATGCGGGTCCCTTCGTGTTTGTGCTTGATACCGGGGCGGGGATGAATGTGATTTCGCAGAGGGTTGTCACCCAGCTGCGACTTCAAACTAAGGTCGGCCCAACCACAGTTGTGGGCGGACTGAGTTCTGCGCGCCTGACTTCAAATCGAGAAGCAGTCATTGAAAAACTTAGTGCGGGCACAGCCGGCAATCTCCTGGCGTCGAAGCAGACAGCTCTAATCGTCTCCAACTTGCCGGCCGATGTTGACGGTATTCTGGATCCCACCGAAGCTTATGCGCCGTTTGGTTACGTGATCGATATGCCAAACGCGCAAATCACAGCGCTGGACACTACTGGCCTAACTCAGACCGCGAAGGGACGCGAGCGTGCGGTCGTATCATGGGTGCGAAAACCGGGAGACAATCGCCCATTTGTAAAACTCGGCGATGGCCGGTTGGCGTTGGTCGATACTGGTTCCGGTTTCGGCCTCGCGCTCAACGATAGAAACGCAGTCGTCATCGGCGGCACCGGCGTGAATAAAAACAATGGCAACACCAGGGATATCGCCGGTGGCTTGATTCGGTCGCGTCGCGTACAACCAACCACGGTCAGTATCGGTGAACTTGAGCTGCGCAGGATCCCAACTGACATTCTTTTCGACGCCGATAGGAACGCTCCCAACATCCTCGGGCGCGACGCGCTTTACCCTTTCAAGATGAGCTTCGATCCGACGCGAGGCCTGATCGAGTTTATCGCTATGGGGCCAAACGACTAACGTTTTAGATCGTGTTCAAGGTAGGGTGATGAAGGATCGCATTCTCAAAAGCCTCCTCGCGATCTCGTTGGTAGCATCGAGCATCTACACCGCCAGCGGGCAGAACCCAACTCAACAGCCGCGCCCCAGAACTGTGACTTCAGCAACATCATCTGCTCAGGATCCCAACTCCAAACCTGTTTCTGAACCGCAACCTGACGTGATCAGGGTTGATACCAATTTGGTGAACACCCTTTTCACGGCAGTCGACAAGGATCGTCATTTCATAACTTCGCTCCGTGCCGAAGACATCCGCATATTTGAAAACGACGTCACCCAACCAATTACTCTTTTTGAAAGAGAAACAGATCGACCGTTGTCTCTGGCAATTCTCATTGACACCAGCGAATCGCAAAGAGGTGTATTGTCGGAAGAAAAGCGTTCCGCGCAGGCGTTCATTGATATGGTCATTCGTCCAAAGAAGGACCATGCGGCAATCATTTCTTTCACGGGCGTGCCCAAGCTCGAACAGTCGTTGACTAGCGACCTGGGCAAACTACGGACTGGCATTGAACACGTCCGGATTGAACTGTCGCCTGAAAACGCGCGACGCCTGGCGAACGGTCTTGATCCATTGCCAAAAGACGAGGATCCTTCGGGATATACCGGAATCTGGGATGCGATGTGGGCCACGATTGAAAATCACATTTCCAAAGCACCTGAGGGAACTCGACGCGCGGTTATCTTGCTGTCCGATGGCGACGACACCAGCAGCACAATCAAACGTCAGAACGTCATCGAGCTGGCTGTTAAATCCGATGTGGTGGTTTATGCGATTGGAATTCGCGACGAAGAGTTTCCGGAAGGAAAGCTGGACTCTGGCGCCTTGAAGAAGGTGACCGGTCAAACAGGCGGCCGCGCATTTTTTCCAAAACTCGCCGAGGAGCTCAAACTCGCATTCGCCCAAATAGATCAGGAATTAAGGTCTCAATACAACGTCGGCTACACACCCACGAATGCTAATCGCGACGGTTCGTATCGTCGCATCAGGATCGAAGTCGTTAATCCTGAGCTTCAAAAAAACAAAGTCCGTCTGCAATATCGAGAAGGGTATTACGCTCGGAAGAACTAAGAAGGCGCTATCAAACGCTCATGACTACAGCGGGATGTTTCCGTGTTTTCTGGGTGGATTTGTGTCGCGCTTGTTTTCGAGCAGTGCCAGGGCGCGAATCAGCTTCGGTCGGGTTTGGGCAGGTTCGATCACTTCATCAATGAAGCCGCGCTCGGCGGCGATGTAAGGACTGGCAAACTTATCCTCAAGCTCAACTATGCGCGCACGCCGCGCAGCTTCCTGGTCTTTCGCTTCGCTAATCTCACGTCGATACAAAACGCCAACAGCGCCCTCCGCGCCCATAACTGCGATCTCCGCAGAAGGCCAGGCAAAATTAATGTCGGTGCGAATGTGTTTTGACGACATCACGCAATAGGCGCCGCCGTACGCTTTCCGAGTAATCACAGTAACTTTAGGTACCGTGGCTTCGGCGAATGCATAGAGGAGTTTCGCTCCGTGGCGGATGATGCCGCCGTGTTCCTGTGAAACTCCCGGCAGAAATCCAGGCACGTCTTCAAAGGTAATGAGCGGGATGTTGAAGCAATCGCAAAATCTGACGAACCGCGCCGCCTTCACCGACGCATCGATATCCAAGACGCCGGCGAGGAACGCCGGCTGATTCGCCACAATGCCAACTGAGCGGCCATCGAGTCGCGCAAACCCAACACAAATATTCGGAGCGTGGTGTTGTTGGACCTCAAAGAAATAGCCTTCATCAACAATCAGGTTGATGACTTCGCGAATGTCGTAAGGTTGATTTGACGCTTCCGGTACGATCGAGTTGAGTCTCTTGTCGGCGCGATCCGGGGAGTCGCTTGGTTGAAGTCGCGGCGGATCTTCAAGATTGTTGGAAGGAATAAACGACAACAGTTCGCGAACCATTCGCAGCGCGTGCTCGTCGGAATCAGCCGCGAAATGAGCAACGCCCGAAGTGCGATTGTGTGTCAACGCACCCCCGAGTTCTTCTTTAGTCACGTCGGCGTGCGTCACAGTCTTGATCACGTCCGGTCCGGTAATGAACATGTAGGACGTGTCCTTGACCATGATATTGAAATCGGTGATCGCCGGACTGTAGACCGCTCCACCAGCACACGGTCCCATGATGCAACTGATCTGGGGCACAACGCCGCTGGCGAGGGTGTTCCGCAGAAAGATATCTGCGTAACCGCCAAGACTAACTACACCTTCCTGGATGCGCGCGCCTCCAGAATCATTTAGTCCAACCACTGGCGCGCCCACCTTCATCGCCACGTCCATTACCTTGCAGATCTTCTCCGCGTGAGTTTCGGAAAGGGAACCGCCGAAAACGGTAAAATCCTGCGCAAACACAAACACCTTGCGACCGTCGACGAGGCCGTAACCAGTTACCACTCCATCCCCGGGATAGAGTTGCTGGTCCAGACCAAAGTCGCGCGAACGGTGAACTACCAGCTTGTCAAACTCTTCGAAAGTTCCCTCATCAAGCAGGAATTCGACGCGCTCACGGGCAGTCATTTTTCCAGCGGCGTGTTGCTTCTCAACCCGCTCCGGTCCACCGCCTGCTTCAGCTTGTTGCGAGCGTTCTTGAAGCGTTTCGAGCTTCGATTTCGATGGTTGAGGTTTTTGTTTTGAAGTCATCACTCGTCAAAGGGGAATTCGCTGGCTTTGATCATCCCAATCAATTCATCCACCGCTCGGGTGGCGTTCAGCTTGAGATCGTCTGAATAGCCGTAGATCTTTGCATTGTCCTCGAAGTCTTCAGCATCGAGTATTTGGAAGGAATGGTCCGGATTAACCATGATGTCCAAATCCAAATCTACATACTCGAGAATGCCCTGGTTTAGAGTTGGTGGCAGATTGATGTTGCAGTAATAGCTTTGAAGTCTGCCGTCTGGCTGTGCGAAGCGAAAGACGTTATACCAACGATCGAGCCAATAATACTCCAGACTATGCGTGCCGCGGGCGATTGTTCCGAGATGGCTGTGAATTACTTCCTCGGGGAAATAAGCATCGAGAACGATCAGCGAACCCTCTTGCCTCAGTAATTGAGCTGACCAGCGTCGATGTTCGTGACCATCGAACTTACATGCACGAACCACGAGTGTCCTATCCACCTGGAACAATTGATTCCGCCTTCTGAACTCAACCAGGAAAGACGCAAGCTAAAGCTTGTACTCTAAACACCTGTTAGCTTGTACTCTATACGCCTGTTAACAGGTGTTCAGAGTACAGCCTTCAGGCTGCCGCATCGCCGCTCAGTCCAAACGGGATTACTTCCTGCCGCTCTTTCGCCAGTCTGCCAGGAACTGCGCCTGGCCCTTGTCAGTTAACGGATGATTAAACATCTGGTCAATAACCTTGAAAGGCATCGTTGCAATGTCGGCGCCCATACGGGCTGCTTCGATTGCGTGAATCGGATGACGAATACTCGCAGCCAGGACTTCGGTGGGCCATGAATAGTTACTGTAGATCTCCACAATGTCGCTCAACAGCACGAGCCCGTTTTCGCCGATGTCATCGAGTCGACCAAGAAAGGGACTAATAAATGAAGCTCCAGCTTTGGCTGCCAGAATCGCCTGGGCGGCTGAAAAGCAAAGAGTGACATTAACCTTGATACCCTCGTTGGACAGCGTGTTCGTGGCCTTCAGCCCTTCGCGAGTCAGCGGGCATTTGATGACTACGTTTGGGGCGATTTGGGCGTAGTCACGTCCCTCCCGGACCATACCTTCCGCGTCTTCGCTGGTGCATTCAGCAGAAACCGGCCCACTAACGATTTCACAAATCGCTGCGATGTGTTTCTTAAAATCCACGTCGCCTTCTTTGGAGATTAGAGTCGGATTAGTCGTCACTCCGTCAGCAATGCCAAAAGCAGCGGCGTTTCGAATCTCATCTAAATTTGCTGTATCAAGAAAAAATTTCATAAGTCCTCCAAAATCTCTGTCTGACTAGTATCAAGGTAACTCTTAGCTGAAGACGCCACTATCGAATTGCGCAGAACTCCTATTTCTGCAATTTCAACTTCCACTACATCACCCGGCTTCATGGGCGATACCCCAGCAGGCGTTCCAGTTGCGATTAGATCGCCGGGCAGAAGCGTCATGATATTGGAGATGTATTGAATCAGGAAGGGAACTGGAAAAGCCATGTCAGAAGTCTGTCCCTGTTGTTTCACAATGCCATTGACGCGGGTGGTCACCGAAAGTTGCTGGGGATCGAGTCCGGTTACGATCGATGGACCGACAGGGCAGAAAGTGTCAAACGATTTTCCGCGTGTGAATTGCACATCCTTCCGCTGCAGGTCGCGCGCAGTCACATCGTTTACACATGTATAGCCGAGCACATAGCTCAACGGATCGTCATCAGCTTGCAGCTTGCTCGCGCGACGACCGATCACTACACCTAACTCGCCTTCATGCTCTACCTGCTGCGATTCGGGCGGCAACACTATAGAACTGCCGTGTGAAATCACTGCCGAGGGTGGCTTCAGGAACAGCAACGGTTCATCAGGCATCTTGTTACCCAACTCCGCGGCATGCTCGCGATAGTTTCGTCCAACACAGACGATCTTTGACGGGGTAACTGGGGCGAGCATTGTGACTTCAGCGACGGGGATTTCTGACTCGGTCCGTGAATCCATCACTGATCCCATCGTGTCGCCTTCAGCGAGGGGAAAGACCACGTCATTTTCGAGCAGCCCCAATCGCGCCTCGATCATTTCATCGGTTGTAAATCGGCAGATACGCATAGTTGTAAAGTCGCTGCGAAATATGTCCGAACACTCGTTCTTATGGCACAGTTTCTGAAACTACTTCCGAAGCTTCGCTGACGTTACCCGCCTGGTCCACCGCAGTCACGTAGTAATAATACTTAGTGCCTGACTCAACTTTTTCATCCTGGAATGTCGTCTTCGTCAACGGTTCCGCGTTTAGCTTGGTCCATTGGTCCTTCGGCAAACTCGGATCAGTCGAGCGGTAGATGTTGTAACCGAAAATATCGATCTCAGTATTCGCTGGGAAAAACAACGAGAGTCTACCGGGGGCCGCTGCAATTGTGATCGACGTCGGTTGTGCAGGTCGGAAAGTATCACGCGGTGCAATCGTTATCGCGTTTGAATTCAGGCTCTCAACCTGTCCACCTTCGACACCCAGGGAAACGGAACGCACAAAATAGCGATAGGTCTTGCCAAACTTGAAGTTCTTATCGCTGAACTCATTTCCAGAAATCAGTTGGCTGTTGAGCGAGGCGCCGCCAGTGTCAGTCTCAGACTCTTCGCTGCGGTAAATGTTGTAACCCAAAATATTGACAGGCGTTGAGCCGTCAATATTTGCTGCCGGGGGTTGCCATTGGATAGTCACAGCATCTTCAGCAACTTCACTGCCCGTGGCGATCACGGTTGGCGGTTGCGCAACTTTGGCGGCCGGTTCCAGCAACAGGAAATTTGAAAACGATGCCCGCTGCCCAGCCGCATTTACATACCGAACGCTGTAGCGCAGCCGAGTCGGTTCTCCCGCAAGTTGGAGCGTGTCGATGTAGGTCAGAACGTCCGTCGCGTTTTTGATTTGGTCGTAAGTGACCGAGCCGATCAAAGTCGACCGTGTAGAAAACTCTTCTTCGGTTAATGGCAGCGGAGCTCGCGGTTTTTCCGCCAACCGATAAACGTCGATGCGCCGGATGCTCTGTACGCTGCCATCCGAAGCGTTACGCAAAGGCGCGGGCCAACTCAGAATCACCTGGTTTCCACGTTGAACTCCAGAGAGAAATTCGGTGCGCTGCTGGACTCGTTCCACCGGGGGCAGGGGAGGGCGACGCTTGCCGCAACCCACGACAAAAACAGAAAGTAAACCAAGCGTGAACGCCAGGACCGAACGAAATTGAGAAGGTGATCGCAAGGCGGAGCGAGTGGATAGTTTCACAGGATGTACCGGCTGAGATCCTGGTCCTTAACAGTTTCAGCGAGCATCGCTTCGACATAGCCGGCATCGATGCGTTGGTTCTTGGGTTCGAGGTCAGGCCCTTCAAAACTAATTTCTTCCAGCAGCTTTTCCATTATGGTTTGCAGTCTTCGCGCGCCGATGTTTTCCGTGTTTTCGTTTACGCGGGCTGCAAAGTTAGCAATCGCATCAATGGAATCTTCCGTAAATTCCAGGATCACTTCTTCGGTTGCCATCATCGCCTGGTACTGCTTAATCAAGGCGTTCTTGGGTTCAGTGAGAATGCGCTTGAAGTCTTCCACCGTTAGAGACTCGAGTTCGACTCGAATAGGAAAACGTCCCTGTAGTTCGGGAATCAGATCAGAAGGCTTGGAAACGTGGAACGCGCCGGCTGCGATGAAGAGAATGTGGTCGGTGCGGACCATGCCGTAACGCGAATTCACAGTCGTCCCTTCAACGATAGGCAGAATGTCTCGCTGCACCCCTTCGCGCGAAACGTCCGGTCCATGGCCTGACTCTCGACCGGCGATCTTGTCGATCTCATCGAGAAAAATGATGCCAGAAACTTCAACGCGTTCGATCGCCGCACGGGCCACCTGGTCCATGTCGATCAACCGTTCTTCTTCCTCGGCCATGAGATGCTCCATGGCTTCGTCCACTCGCATCTTCCGTTGCTTGGTGCGGCCCTGAAACATGTTGCCCAACATATCTTTCATGTTGATGCCCATTTCCTCGACGCCTTGCGGGCCAGCGAGCTCAATCACCGGGAAACTCTTTTCTCTAATCTCGAGTTCAATTAGGCGGCTATCGAGTTTACCGCTGCGCAGTTGCGTGCGGAGCTTTTCACGAGTTCGTTGAAAGTGCTCGTCGCTGGGTGCGCTGGCCGGCGTTTCATCCGTTTGTCGAGTCGCGTCGTCATCAGTAGAAATTGCATCGAAGTCATAAAAACCTGACGACGAACGTGGCGGCGGCAATAGCAAATCGAGAATGCGTTCCTCGACGTTTAGTTCTGCCTTTTCAGCCACCTCGTCGATCTTTTCCTGACGCGTCATCTCAACAGAGATTTCTGTCAGATCACGAATCATGCTCTCTACGTCACGGCCTACATAACCAACTTCGGTAAACTTCGACGCCTCAACTTTAAGGAAAGGTGAATTTGACATGCGCGCGAGGCGCCGAGCGATTTCGGTTTTTCCAACGCCGGTGGAGCCGATCATGATGATGTTCTTGGGCATCACATCGACCGCCATTTCGGGAGGGAGCTTTTGGCGGCGAACTCGATTGCGTAACGCCACGGCGACCGCCCGCTTCGCGTTACGTTGCCCGACTACATGCTTATCCAGTTCGGCAACAATCTGCCGAGGTGTCATCTCGTCGAGCTGAATTTCTTCGTCTACTTCGCCTTCGAGGTAAATAACCATTGCTATAAATCAATCTCCTGAGCAATCAATGGCCGCGTTCTATAATTCTTCCACCACAATATTCTGATTGGAGTAGATGCAAATCTCCCCGGCGATTCGCAACGCTTCGACTGCGATATCCCGCGCCGACAACTCAGTGTGCTTCGCCAATGCACGAGCAGCAGCTAACGCGTATGACCCTCCTGAACCGATCGCCAGAACACCGTCGTCTGGCGCAATCACATCACCGTTACCCGAAAGTAGAAACGAAGTCTTGCTGTCCGCAACAACCAACAGAGCTTCTAGGTGCCGCAGGATTTTGTCCGTGCGCCACTCCTTGCTGAGTTCTATAGCAGCGCGCTCAAGGTTGCCATGATACTGTTCCAGCTTGCTTTCAAATCTGGTTAGGAGTGAAAACGCATCAGCAGTAGCGCCTGCAAATCCGGCGAGAATACTGTCGTTATAGAGCCGCCGAACTTTTTTGGCGCTCGATTTCATGATGGTTTCGCCGAGGGTGACCTGGCCGTCGCCAGCCAGTGCAACATGATCGCCTTTGCGTACAAGCAACACGGTGGTGCTGCGAATGTCGGAAGTTTTTCTTCGCATTTTTGATTAGAGCCACTATAGGAATTCGCTGGAAGGCAAGTCAAGGAGACGGCCCTAAATGTCCGACATGCTGCAGGAAGCTCTGCACAAGTGTTCTCGACGCGTAGCGTCGATATGAATTTAGCCCGGCGTTTCAACGGCGGGAAACCAAGAGCGACGACTTCGCGTCGCGTAGCGACGCCTGAAGCTAATGTGAATTCCTTCGTCGCTACGCGACGGGCACTCGTAAACATTGGATCCCGGCGTTGAAACGCCGGGCTAAATTCACGCCGACGCTACGCGTCGAAGCTCATAATCAGAGTTTCCTTCAGCTTGTCGGCGAAATATTAGGTAGGTGGCTCAGATTGAGTTTTTCCGGCGTCAGCGACAAGCTGAAAGCATTTCGGACATGAGGAGCGGCCGTCATAAGTTCCGTTTCGCTCTGGTCGGAAGATACTCGCGTACTTTTAGGCTATCATGTGATCCCAAATGAGCTATCAAAGAGAAAGCAAAAGTGTTGATCGCGGAACCGCGTCCAGTTATCCGCCGCGCATCGGAATTACGATGCGGCTCGAGCTCGAGACCAATCGTTTCTATCTGGGCAGAGATTACAGTGAAGCGGTCGAGGCTGCCGGCGGTATTCCGCTTCACATCAGCCTGATCCCGAAGCCAGACTATATCTCGACTGTGCTTGACGATTTAGACGGAATCCTACTTCCCGGTAGCGACTCCGACGTGGATCCACTGCGCTATGGCTCTGAGCCACACCCAAAACTCGGCACTGTCGTCCATATCAAGGATGAAACGGATCTGCTAGTCCTTGCAGAAATTGAAAACAGGAAGATGCCTTTGTTGGCGATCTGTTTCGGAATGCAAGTATTGAATGTTTTTCGCGGCGGCACGTTAATCCAGGACATCGCTTCCCAACTGCCCGAAGCTATCAAGCACGAGCAGGGTGCACCTCGCGATCGTCCGTCGCATTCAATCAAGCTGGCCGACGGGAGCGGTCTGGAGACTCTTGCCGCCGGCACTTCTGCGCTAGTTAATAGTCACCACCATCAAGCCCTGGATAAGGTGGGTCGCAATTTGGTTGAAACGGCGTGGGCCTCCGACGGCCTGATAGAGGCGGTCGAGGATCCACGAGATGATCGTTTCGTTGTGGGCGTTCAATGGCATCCGGAGCTTGGATGGAAGGGTGATGCATTGTCTGAAGCGCTCTTTGAGCGCTTCATTGATGCTTGTCGAGATTGGAAGCGCTCGATCGCGCAACAGAGTCCTGATTACGCGGAGAGTTTCAAATCGTGACGCTCTGGCGCGACGACTTTCAACTGACTGGGCAAGTCGCAGTGGTAACCGGGGGCTCCCGTGGAATCGGTCGCGCTGTTGCCGAACTCCTGGCGCAGTTAGGTGCACATGTTGTCGTGAACTATGTTAATGACCGGGAGGCTGCAGATGAGGTAGTTGATCTGCTCAAGGCGAATGGCGTCGATTCCTTCGCATACAAGGCCGATGTTGCCAGTGTGGACGAAGCCGAAGCGTTAATTAACTCCGCTAAGGCTCGTTTTGGACGTGTCGATATTCTGGTATGCTCAGCAGGAATTTGGGAAGGCTCGCCTGTCGAAACACTTACCGAAGAACTCTGGGATAAAACCCTAAACATAAACCTTAAGGGAACCTGGGCCGTATGTCGTGCTGCGGTCAGAGTCATGAAGCAGCAACGGTCAGGCTCAATTGTGATTGTTAGTTCGACTGCCGGCCAGAGAGGGGAAGCAGGTTATTCCAATTATGCCGCATCAAAGGGTGGTCAAATTTCCTTTGTGAAATCTCTCGCTGAAGAATTAGGTGAATCGCACATAAGAGTGAATGCTGTAGCACCCGGTTGGGTCGACACTCAGATGACGTCCGAAGCGCTGGGAGACGAGCAACGCCGCCGGAGGATTGCCAGCGAAATTCCGATTGGCGCGATTGCTACTCCCGACGATATTGCCAAACCAATCGCTTTCCTGTGCACCAGTTGGGCGAAGCACATCACAGGTGAAGTGCTGAATGTAAACGGCGGTTCGGTCTTGTGCGGTTAAGGTAAAGCATCAAGATATCAATGTTGAGTGAATGAGGAAGGGACTTTGACGAAGCGCAAACAAATCAAGCTTGGCGTTGAGAAACTACTTGAAGAGCCTGTATCGAAACTGGGCGACGCCAGGGTGGGTCTTATTTGTAATCAAGCATCAGTGGATCACGGATTCCGGCATGTAGCTGACCTTTTCCATGAACACCCTCAAGTAAAACTTCAAGCTCTCTTCGGACCTCAGCACGGCATCCGCGGCGATTTGCAGGACAACATGATCGAAACCGATCACGCGATTGACCTGCAAACCGGCCTGCCAATCCACTCTCTTTACAGCGAGACGCGCGAGCCTACCGAAAAGATGCTGCAGGATGTTGATGTTTTAGTCTTTGATATGCAGGACGTTGGCTGCCGCATCTACACGTTTGCTTACACCATGGCTAACTCAATGGCGGCTGCGGCGAAACTTGGCAAGAAAGTAATCGTCTGTGATCGGCCCAATCCAATCAACGGGAGGGATGTCGCTGGAAACGTCCTGGAACCATCGCAAGCCTCTTTTGTTGGCCTATACGCGATTCCTACTCGACACGGAATGACCTTGGCCGAGTTGGCGTTATTGTTCAACAGACAGTTCGACATCGGTTGCGATTTGGAAGTGGTCAAGATGGAAGGCTGGTCCAGGGACCTTTGGTACGACGAGACTGATGGCCCGTGGGTAATGCCGTCGCCTAACATTCCGACGCTCGATTCAGCGACCGTATTTCCAGGGGCGGTCCACTTCGAGGGCACCCAGATATCAGAAGGGAGGGGCACGACTCGCCCTTTCGAATTGATTGGCGCACCCTACATCGACCCGGAGAAGTACGCGCAGGCGCTAAATGATAAGAACCTGCCCGGAGTTTACTTTCGCAGTTGCATCTTCCGCCCAACGTTTCAAAAACATGGAAACGTGAGTTGCGGGGGCGTCCAAACTCACGTACTGGACCGCAAAATATTTGAACCCGTGATCGCCGGCATCACGATGGTTAAAGTCGCGCATGAGCTTTACCCCGAAGAGTTTCGATGGAAGGAACCACCATACGAATATGTCTACGACAGAAATCCTTTCGACGTGATCGCCGGGACAACGAGGATCAGGGAAACGATCGAAGGCAATAGGTCGCTGAAAGATCTTGAGTCTGGATGGCAGCCCGACCTCGAGCGTTTCATGAAGGTTCGTGAGGAATACCTCCTTTACGAGAATGGAGCTTGATCTTTGGACCTTGGAAACTTCATGTGAGGCTTTAGAAGTCGGGGCGCCGACCGTTAACGTTGCAGATTAGGGTTTTGAACTTTCTGGCGAATGATAAGAGGGATTGTTGAAGTGATTCTTGATGCTTTGAGAAGTGGGTTGGAGGAGGCATTGATTTGAGTAAGGTTGAAAGAGTTCAGCTAAGTTCTGAAGAGGGAGCTTCACCAAAAGCTTGGCTGATGGGCATTACTGCGTGGCTTATTCCCGGTGCGGGTCACTTGCTTCAGGGACGATGGGCGCGAGCGTTACTGCTCGGCGGTTCGGTCTGGATTTGTTTCCTGGCTGGACTATGGATGGGAGGACACTTATTCATCGTCAAGACGGGCGATCCAACCTCCTCGATTCTTTATCAGTTGCCTCCAATGATTGCGAATCTCGGATCGGGATTGCTGTACCTCATCTGTTGGTTTATGGGAACAGGTTTCGCCGATGACCCCGTAAATGCGGCTAAGGCTACGTATGAATATGGGAATACATTTTTGTTGGTTGCGGGTCTGCTCAATTACCTTTGCATGTTAGATGCTTTTGACGTAGCGGCTGGGAGGAAGTCATGAGGCATTTTCTGGTTATGACCGCCTTCGCTGCACTGGCTGCTGTGATCTTTGGGATCGTGGCGAAAGAGTCCCACAGGGATCGCCTGCTTTACGGACTTAAAGTGTTTGTTGAATTCATGGTGATCGGACTGGTGTTGGGGTGGGTGCTCTACTTCCTTCCGTTCTAGTCTTGTTCGCTGGAGGACCATGCCGGTTGTCGAAACCGAAAGTTTAGTCCTACGCACCTACAACTTCGGGGAAGCAGACAAGATAGTTGTTTGGTTGACCCGTGCAGAAGGAGTTGTGCGGGGAGTGGCGAAGGGATGCCGAAAACTCAAGAGCCGTTACGGTGCCTCACTCGAACCATTTACCCTTGCGAAAATTACTTATCACCATAAAGAGAACCAGGAATTGGTTTCCTTACGGCAAGCTGAGATTTTGAGGTCACACTTTGACCTGATGGGTCACGCTGAAATCCTCACTGGCCTCTCGTACATGGGAGATCTAATCATTGAGTTCTCAGCGCCTTTTCAACCCAATGAACACCTTTTTCGAATGGTAACGGCCTGCCTCGATGCCATCGCGCAAAACGAAAGCGATTTACAAATCATCTTAAGATACTTCGAAGTTTGGTTACTCAAGCTCGAGGGATTCCTGCCTGACATTCGCCATTGCGGGGAGTGCGGAAAGGTATTCGAGGGTACTGACGCACCGTTTCTGGGCCTCGATATTATGCTCCGTTGCGCAGCTTGCAGTCAGGGCCGAGGTAGCGTCGTTTCGCGTCGGCTACAGCAACTCTTGAGCGCCACTCAAAAGCAGGCGCCCGCCATCTTTGCTAAGGAATCACGTGAGGTTCCTGCGGCAACACGGCGCGAGATGGCCGAACTAACCCACCGGCTGATCGGCAGAGCGTTGGAACGCCAACCGCGGTTGCGCTCAACTTTTTCGGTCGGTTAAGGTGATTTCACTTCTTAAGAAATTGGTTTAAATGTCTAGCGTCAGCAAACTGATACCGCGTTACGTCATACAGAGTGCGTGGCCGTATGCCTTGCTCGCCCTCGTATTGCTGACTGCTATCCTATTCACTCAGCAGTTTGGCAGGTTCGCTGAACTCGCGCTGTATGCCGATGTCCCGCTTGCCTTGGCCGCCGAGATTGCCGCAGCGTTACTACCGAGTGTTCTGGTGCTGTCGTTGCCGGTGGCCATCCTCGCCGGCGTACTCATTGGGTATGCGCGCATGGGCAGCGATAGCGAGATAGTCGCAATGCGCGCTGCGGGCGTAGGAACCTGGACATTGATCTGGCCGGCGTTGGTTCTGGGGTTATTGGCTACCGGGGTCACAACCTTTCTACACCTACACGAAGCTCCTCACGCTGCTCGTGACCTCAGGCGCGCACTTCTCCAGGGAGCACTTAGAAAACTCGAATCGCCAGTCGAACCACGTACCTTCAACACCGAGATACCCGGCTACGTGATCTATGTCAGAGATGGCGATAAGAGTCAGGGAATCTGGGCCCGCGTTTTCATTTACGCTCAGCAGCGAGACGGGTCGATGCAAGTGATAACCGCACGATCAGGACGGATTGACACGTCAGGAGAAAAGTCGGAACTCGTTTTGAGTGATGCGGCAAGGCTGAGCATTCCGGCCGAGAATTCGAACGACCGATCGTACGTTGCTGAACGCTTGGAGCAACTCCGAATTGCGATAGACACCGGTCGAGCTGCGCTTTTGGATCGCATTAACAAGGAAGAAGTAAGTGCCGACGAATTGGATTGGAGCGACCTGCAACGTCAAACGCACTCAGGATCTCTGGAGGAGAGGAGGGAAGCTGAGCGTACTCTTCACCGGAAACTGGCGCTATCGTCGGCTCCGTTTGTGTTCGCGCTGTTCGGGGCGCTCTTAGGCTTGCGTCTGCGGCGAGGCGGACGGGGAGTTGGCGTCTTGCTGGTGCTGGTAGTGATAGTGCTCTACTACCTCGTTTCTCTGGTTGGCGAGTCCATGGTCAGGGCCAACTCGCTTCCTGCATATGTGGGCCAATGGCTCGCGACTGCGGCGATGCTTCTCTTGAGTCTGCTGCTCTGGCGGATAAGAAGTATTCCGATGCCTGGCAAGTTTGGACTTAGGCGGTCGAAACGAAAGCGCCAGATTCACTCGTCTTCAAATGCGAACCGAACACACACTCTGGGAGTCGGCCGGTCAGGATTTCCGAGCTTACTGGACACGAGTCTGTTTCAAACCCTCGCTGGAAGCTTTACGCTCGCGTTCATTTCTCTCATATCCATCTTTGTTATTTTCACTCTCTTTGAACTCTGGCGCTTTATCGGACGAAACAATGTAGCCTCGTCCACAGTCGCGAAATACCTGCTGTACCTTGTTCCTCTCGTAGCCGTCGAACTATTTCCCGCGACGATGCTCATCACCGTACTCATCACCTATGCATTGCTCGCACGTAGAAGTGAAGCCATTGCCTGGTGGGCATCGGGACAGAGTGTTTATCGTTTGATGATTCCAGGTTTCTTATTTGCGCTCGCAGCTGGCGCGGGAACCTGGTTGGTCCAGGAACATCTAATGCCTTCGGCTAACGTGCGACAAGAAGCCTTGCGGGCGCAGATCCGGGGCGGGGAAGCGCGGGCAACAACCGGAACCGGTCGTCAGTGGCTTGCGTCAGCAGAGACCGGGCGTTTGTACTCCTACGAATTCGATGAAAAGCGAGTCTTACTCCTGGAGCCAACCATTTACGAACTTGACGGTGAGAGTGTCCACTTGCAAAGAGTGACGTCCGGGAAACTAGGAGAATGGACCGCGCCCAACCAGATGCTGGTGAAAGAAGCCGGAACGACCACCTTATCGGGGATGACAGTGGTATATCAGAAGGTTGCGGAGGTACAAGTCAACGGCGTGGACGCACCTCAGGTTTTCAAACCCACAGTTGATAAGCCATCGCAACTTAGCGTGGTCGCGTTGAGCAGCTACTTAAAAGCTGCGAAACAAAGAGGCGTAGATGTCTCAGCCTTGGCTGTGGCCCTACAGCGCAAGTATGTGAGTCCCTTGAGTGTGGTTGTGATGGCCTTCATAGGGATGCCGCTCGCGCTGGCATTTGGAAAACGGGGCGCAATTGTCGCCCTCGTTATCGCAGTTGGAGTCAGTATTCTTTATTGGGGAATTGGTGGAAGTTTTCAGCAACTGGGGAGCCACGGGTTGCTGCCGCCTGAGGTCGCGGCATGGTCCCCGCCGGTTATCTTTGCGGCGGCAGGGACCTATTTTCTTTCCCGCGTGCGAACCTGAGTTAAGTACCTGTTTCCCAGCTCGAGATGTATTCCATCTGCTCCGGAGTCAGCGTGTCGATCGACATGCCCAGAGCACGAAGCTTCAAGGCCGCAATTTCGGTATCAACCTCAGCCGGCAATAAGTGAACACCGGGTTTGAGTTCGCCCTTCTTGGTTACGAGATACTCAACAGACAACGCCTGATTCGCAAAGCTCATGTCCATGACGCTGGCTGGGTGACCTTCCGCCGCCGCCAGATTGATCAAACGTCCTTCACCCAACACCATCACGCGGTTGCCGGATCCATTGAGTTTGTATTCTTCAACAAACGGACGAACAGTGACAGCCGGAGCTGACATGTCGCGCAGGGCGACGAGGTTGAGCTCCAGATCGAAGTGGCCGCTGTTGCAAACGATCGCGCCGTCCTTCATCTTCTCGAAGTGTGGACCATCGATGACGTGGCGGTTTCCTGTCACTGTGATGAAGATGTCACCAATCGGAGCTGCCTCAGAGATTGGCATAACTCGGAAGCCGTCCATCACTGCTTCAACAGCTTTGATGGCATCCACTTCAGTAACGATGACATTTGCGCCCATGCCGCGCGCTCGGAGGGCGACACCTTTACCACACCAGCCGTAGCCAATCACGACGACGTTTCTGCCGGCGAGAAGAATGTTGGTGGCCCGAATAATTCCATCGAGTGTCGACTGGCCGGTGCCGTAGCGATTGTCAAAGAAGTGTTTCGTTTGCGCGTTGTTCACGGCAATCGAAGGGAAAGTTAAAACACCCGCGGTTTCCATTGCCTTGAGGCGCTGAATGCCGGTGGTGGTTTCCTCGGTCGATCCGATTAGTTCCTTGATCTGATCGCCGCGCTCTTTGATCAAAGTAGCGACTACGTCGGAGCCGTCATCAATAATGATCTCCGGATGAAAGTCGAGTGCCGTTCTAACGTGGCGATTGTAGGTCTCGGTCGATTCACCCTTGATGGCGTAAACCGGAATACCCCAATCCGCAACCAGCGAAGCGGCCACGTCATCCTGCGTGGAGAGGGGATTGGAAGCGATTAAAACTGCTTCTGCGCCGCCTGCTTGAAGCGCTCGGGCGAGGTTAGCCGTTTCAGTGGTTATGTGGGCACAAGCCACCAGCCTTACGCCTTTGAGCGGCTTCTCTTCACTAAAGCGCTCGCGAATCAAACGCAGTACCGGCATCTCTCGCTCGGCCCACTCGATACGCTGCTTGCCCTGCGCCGCCAAACCAATGTCTTTAACATCAAACTCCATAGAACGTGTTGCACTCATTACGACATTTCCTTTTTATGAATTGTGAAGCGGCATCTGCCAAGGTGCCGATGAATTAGATTCCCGCGGCCGTGCGCAACGCTTCTGCTTTGTCGGTCTTTTCCCAACTGAAGCCGTCGCGCCCGAAGTGGCCATACGCAGCCGTGGCTTTATAAATCGGTCGGCGAAGGTCGAGCGATTCAATGATGCCTTTCGGCGTTAACTCAAAATGCTGGCGGACTAGGTTGGCCAGAGCGCCCTCTGTGATTCTGCCGGTGCCGGCAGTTTCGACGTTTACTGAAACCGGGTCTGCCACACCAATCGCGTAAGCCAACTGAACCTGACAACGATCAGCCAGACCGGCAGCGACAATGTTCTTCGCCACGTAACGCGCCATGTAAGCGGCTGACCGATCCACCTTCGTGGGATCTTTGCCGGAAAACGCGCCGCCGCCGTGGGGAGCATAACCGCCATAGGTATCGACAATAATCTTGCGTCCGGTTAGTCCGGCATCACCTTGTGGACCACCGGTGACAAAGCGACCGGTTGGATTGATGTGATACTTGGTGCCTTCATCAAGCAGTTCGTCAGGAACGGTGTGCTTAATAACTTGTTCTTGAATCTCAGCCCGCAATTGTTCGTTAGTTACATCGGGACCGTGCTGGGATGAAATGACGACTGCCTCGACACGAAACGGACGACCATCGCGATACTCGATCGTTACCTGAGACTTTCCATCAGGTCGCAAGTAGGGCAGTTGGCCTGACTTTCGCACCTCTGACAGTCTTCTCGCCAGCATGTGTGCCAACTGAATCGGCAGCGGCATCAACTCGGGTGTCTCATTGCAAGCGAAGCCAAACATCAGGCCCTGATCGCCTGCGCCACCAGTGTCGACGCCCATCGCGATGTCGGGCGACTGTCGATCGATAGCAGACAGCACGCTGCAGGTTTCTGAGTCGAAACCATATTTCGCGCGGGTGTAACCGATCTCCTTGATTGCGTCACGCGCCACCCGGCTGTAGTCGATACGGGCTTCGGTAGTGATTTCGCCGGCAATTACCACCAAACCGGTGGTAACCAAGGTTTCGCATGCGACGCGTGCCTTTGGATCTTCGCTCAAAGCGGCGTCCAGGACTGCGTCAGAAATGGCGTCGGAAATCTTGTCTGGGTGACCTTCGGTGACAGATTCAGAGGTAAATAGAAAACCTGATTCAGTACTCAAGCAGACTCCTTCGTGGGCATAGGATAAGAATTAATCTAGGCAAAAGACCGCGTAATGTAGCAGTCTGGCTAAAAGAGTGTCAAGGAAGCCCCTCACGGTGGTAGTGTCCTAATGCAAAACTAGGGTTGGAGAAGCCTAGCAAGCTCTTTAGGAGTCAGCTCCTAAATTGGCAGAATCATACCTAGCCAGTTCTGTGATCACAGTAGGGTGAATTTAGAGCGTGGTTTCTCGTTTATGTAAGAGTTTTTGTAAGCGAGGAAAGTTAAAATACTGACTAGGGATCAATAACCTCAATTTTCTTATCGTCGTTCCGATCCGCGCAGTTTCCCGTTTTCGGCACACAATGCTGAAATCCCGAATCGCAGCATCTATGTTTCGACAAATTGACTGGCGGCTTTGGCGTTCCACGGGAGAGGACAACCACGTAACCTCCCACTGCTCCAATTACTATTCCGAGCACGAAAGCGATAACTAGCTTTTGCATTGAAATACCTCCAGAGGGTAGAGGGTGAAAACGGCACGAGGAATGAGCGGCTTATATCACTAATGAGGCTGAATAGATACAGCTAGCGGGACAAGCACGGTGCCATCGACGACGCAGCAGCCTTTCGGCTTAGGACACCACAGCCCTTAACGACTTTCACAATTAGAATTGCCAAAGATAGCAATCCACGATAGAAACCCTGGTCACTCTTACAAGTAATCATAACCCTATGGACAAAGACGAAGTACTTAGGTGGTTGGAGCGAAAGGGAACTCGCCGCGCTGTCGAGGGAATGGCCCGTTATGGCATTGAAACAGACCTTCGGGTGCTTGGCGTAACGATGGGGACATTGCAAACGCTGGCGAAGACCCTAAGAAAGAATCACGCCCTGGCGCTGGAGCTATGGAAGATCAAGTGTTACGAAACGCGGATGCTGGCAGCGCTGGTGGACGACCCGCGTCTTATAACGCGCAGTCAGATGAATTCATGGGCTTCTGAGTTTGATAATTGGGCTGTTTGCGATACCGCCTGCTTCCACCTGTTTGACCGCACGCCTTTAGCTTGGGAAAAGGTGCAACAATGGTCGACGTCAAAGCGCGAATTCGTTAAGCGTGCGGCGTTCGCATTAATGGCCAGCTTATCGGTGCACGACAAAGCCGCACCTGACTCGCAATTTCTCGCGCTGCTACCGCTCATCGAATCAGGCGCACAGGACGAACGCAACTTCGTGAAGAAGGCGGTGAGCTGGGCCCTGCGCAGTATCGGCAAACGCAACCTGGTACTGAACAGAGCTGCCCTCTCAACAGCTAAGCGTCTAGCGACGTCTGGTGAATCCGCACCTCGCTGGGTCGGCAAAGACGCGCTGCGGGAGCTAGCCAATCCGAAGGTGCAAGAGAGACTGCGTCGCCGAGTGAAGTAATTCAGATCATCTGATAGTCCTCGAGCTGCCCCTCCACAGAACGGCCGCCTCGTCGCATCAGTTCAAGCAGATTTGGTGGACAACGGTGCATCAAAGAGGTGACGTCGCCGCCGTCCAATCAAATCAGAACCGAGCAGCATGCGAATTGCCGCAGGCTAGGCGGTGCCACTACTCGGAATAGAGGCAGGCGGAAAATTTATCGCCAGTGCTTTCAAGAACAGCGGTACCTCAAAAGCATCGATTAAGAGCATCGAATGAGGGAGTCGGATTGAAACAACTTACTTTTATTCTTGTGTTGGTGGGAATCCTTAACGCATTCAAGCAGGACAACGTCACAAACCAGCCGTTGCAATACACTACGCCACGAACGGCGAAGCCTTCAGTCTTACCGGCTCAGTGGGCCACCTCAGTTGATCCGGAATTACCCCGACGCTTTCCAACTCCGACTTATAGTCCTGCTTCGTTTATTAGGAGACCTGTGAACGCGCGAGTGATCGTGGTCCGAGCCGGAAGGGGTGAAGATCTCGCTACGCTGCTGAACGCGGTCCAGAACACCTCCACGCCGCGACGCACGAGTACGAGCGCCGCCGCGCCGATAACAGTGAGAATCGAAGGCGGCGGCTCGATTAAGAGCCCGGTCCGACTACGGCACCACACCGTTTTCGATTCGTCACAATATTCGTGTGATGTGGCCGGATATCGATGTTTTACGGTCGACGACAATGTCCTGGTTGAAGGTACCTGGCGGCCCCATCCGGCCCTGGAAAGATTTTTTGCGAACCCGAGCTTTAGGTTGTTGAGAGAGGTGCAGGCGTTAACCCCCGAGCAAATGGCCGGAATGGGTACCACGATCCTTGAGCCCACTTATGCCGACGCTGGAGGACGACCGGCAATTGAAGTCTTCATGACCCACCAGAACTCAATCTCTCTGCAAAACGAAACCGAGGCAAGAGGGATCACGATTCTTGGTTTTCATATTAAGGGGCGACAAAGGGCCTGCGACGGCGGAGTCAGGCAAACGATAACTCTGGGAAACTGCGTGGGCTGTGCCGCGATTGGTAACTACCTCGAAAAGACAGGTTCAATTGGTATCCAACTGGGCGGTAATAGCGTTAAGGGATTCCGCGCGAAGAATTATTTGGTTTACCGGAACGTCTCGACTGGACTACCCGCCGCGCACATCGCGGTCGTTAACGGCGAAGATGGAATCACCGCAGAGAATTACATATTTAGAGCCGGTGGAGGTCGTTGTGGAGGCGGCATCTCAGGATATGACCTGGAAACCAATGTGCACGGCGACTGGGCAAAAGGCAATTGGGTCATCGGCAACGTCTTCGATTACGAAGGTTCGGAGTTTGGGCAGAGTGCCGGAAACGCCATCAACCTGAACGATCCTGGCAGAACCCCCGAAAAGAATGGCGACAACTCCGCTGTCAACAATTGGATCTTTGGAGCTCGACGACGAGATACCAAGTTGATTTACATGAGCAGTTGCATGATGGTTTCCAACTTGAATCGTACAACCATAGCGGGAAACTATTGCTTCAAGACTGCGCAAACCGGATTGAGTTGGTATGGTCAGCCGAGCACCAGTGGCCAAGGAAGCGTCGTCGAGGAGAATGTCTGGGACTCAACCGGGGGCGGCGGCGGACCAACGATGTTTCTGCGCGAGACCGCAGGCATCACAATCCGGCGAAACAAGTTCTACAAAGACCCACACGACCTAAAGAACGATACCGACTTCCGCATCTGGGATTGCGCGGGCAGGGGCAATTCGGCCATCGGCAATCTCTTCAGAGGCCAGGAGATCAGGTTAACCCGCGAAGGCTGCCGCTAACCGGCCGCCCGTAAGCCATCCTCGTAATGGTTTTCCTACGGCTTTGCCTTAAAAGGCGTGTTTGCCTCAAGACTCTGCCGTTTGCCTCAAAAGTCCCCTTCAAAGGGAAGAGAATTTGATGAAAGATGGCTTAGCGCGCAGGCCCTTTAATGAAAGCGAGCATTGGGTATGCCCCCTCGCATCCTTATCCTTACCTAACAGGGGCGCCTTAACTATATTCAGGAATGAGGTGCAGAGCAGGGAAGCGAGAACCTTTTGAACGACATCCGCACAACTATCTATCCTGCAATTCTCGGCGCCAGATTATTGCAATGAGGGGGCTGGGTACCGGTGTAGTTTTCCTGCTTGCGGAAAGGGAACGGTAGGTCAGTACGGATCCGGAAGACGCATTGTGGTTCAGAGAAGCGGCCCATATCTATTCAGTTTCTGATAATGGCCCGCGTGTTATGGCAGCTTGAGTACCGATGAACTTAAGAAGCCTCATAACGGCATCTGGCTCTGCAAGGGGCCATCACAAAATGATCGACCCGTAAGCCTCCCGCGATTACACCCCCTAGTTACTAGAGAGTTCGGTGCATCGGCACAGTCAACGGTTAGGCTGAGCGCTCCTAATACGCATTTACCTGAATCAATTCACTTCCCGTCGTAAATAGCCGTCATATTTTTCTCGTCGGAGCGGAAGATCCGTAGCGATAGGCTTATCCTCTGTCATTTGTATTTCTCCGGTTGGTCTAGCATAAAAAACTAAATTGAAGATGGTATTCGAATACTGGACAGTCGCCGTGCCTCTCCAACGCCCATCATTTAACTTCGCTGTCTTCAGGGGTCGAAGATCGTTCACAACTTTCTGCAGGTCCATTACAGTCGCATTCTGAGTCCAGCTTATGTTTTCTTCACCCTCAACTATCCGGAAACTGCCCTCCTCACCAAAAACCGCCGAGAAGAAGAATCTGAAGTAGTCTTCAGCACGTTCTTTTGTGTCAATCGCGAGTGGCACTCTCTTGTTTAATTCGTGAATAGGTGTCGACTTTCCATTTAACAAAGTTACGCTGCCGTTGGGAAGGGCTATAAAAGTAACAGTTGCCATTCTTTGGGGATCGGCCGCATCAACTAATCCTTCGCAAAGGGTCGCCCCGGAGTAAAACGGGAGTCGTTTAACTCGGAGTCTTGTGATTCTGCGGGCGACGCCTTTCAAATCTACCGGAGCGTTTTTTACAAGCAAGGTAACCAGGTTCTCAACTCTTTGTGCATCCGGCGTTTCCCAATTTCCCGTAATAAGAGGTGGCAAGGGAAAGCCGGCGCGCGGAAAGTTTGATATCGGCGCCGGAGAAGTTAAAACAATCGGCGACCCATTAAGGGCGAACAAGTTCAGATTTTCCTGGAATCTTTTTAACCCAGGACTAGAACAGGAGTTCATTCGAACTAAGTTGTTCATGTCACTTTTAGCATCCATGATATTTCCCACCATGCCTAAGGTGTCGCCTAAAGCTTTCTCAGGATTTGTAAAAATATCGATGAACGTGCGAATGCCCTGAACAGTTTGAAACCGATCAAGAAACAATTTTGTTTCATACATCTTTGGATCGGCGTAGTATCCCGTTCCCACGGAAACCCACTCTGTGCAAGAGCGGCTTATTTCCACTCCCCAACCATTTTTGGTTATCCTCTCCCTAGCGCACTTCTGCTCGGTAATTTCGACCTTATTGCTCGGTAAATAAGCGGCGCACTGTCGCGAGTAGGAATTCACATACTCGCCAAACAAAATACCAAAGCCTGAGTTGTCCCTCTTGAATGGTATTTCGTTAAACTGACCAAGATATAGATTGGTCAGAGTCTTCTCGTTGTTAAGACCTTTCGCCGAGAAGCTGCTGGGCGTTAGTGTGCTAGCCGTGATGTTTGTCTTGGTAAATACTCCAACGTCCCCGTATAGATCCGCACCATTCGCAAGAATAGCTCTTCTTAATTCCAACTGATTTTGAGCTGGGTTACGTACATATCTTACTGTCAGTTGATTTCCCCTTAAAAAATACGATACCAGGCGATATGGTCGATTCTCTTTCGTTTCTTTAACTACTTGAAGAAGTGTCTGGTTACCAATATTTATGGGATAGGCGCTGAACCTGGAACTATCCATAACAACACTGTACTCAGTCTGATTCTTTCTGTAGATTTCGAGTTTGTCACCGCTTTGGGTTTGCCAGAATCCGATGAGCGCCTTATCGAGCGGCAGTCCTTGTTTTGGAGACAGTGCAAAATTGTATTCACAAGCGGAAAGGATAGAAACAAAAGCGATGGTGATTAAACTAACGATAAACCGAAGTTGCATTGTTGACATAAGAGTCATCCCTCAAACTTAGTGGTCGTCCGACTGTTCGACGGGCTAACGGAGACGCACCTGAGTTGAAGATTTCTTGATCCGGCCTCATTAGTGAAGCGTTGGGTGGTCCAGTCAATGGATCGAAACCGTGAGATGGATCATGAACCACAACTAGATGCTGTGACGGTTACACCTCATAAAAGGTGAAATAAGAATCAAATGGCGAATGCCGATTCAGCGACTAAGAGATTTGGGACGACTAATAGTAGCTGAACGGAACGCCATTGGAACCAAGAGAAGTTGATGGGTTACTTGTTCGACTTGGTTCTGCAAGGCCATCGAACGCGTGAACGCTAAGCTGGGGACAGCGTTGTTGTCAAGTACCAGCAACAGCGGGTATCGGCAATAGGTGCGAGTTGAGTTTACAAGAGTAAACTGGCCCAGATGGTCGAACTGGGCCTCGTTGTTTTACGAAGCGCTACTCGTTTCCTACGGCCTCAATCGTAAAGGTTTGTATTCACTGTGCCCGGGATTAGTAGAAGGCGTGCGAAGACCCTACTGGCTCGTCGAGTGGTCGACGGATGAAAGCCAAATTCTTCACTGGTGGATGCATAACCGATTTACGTCCCGAATAGTGTTGGATAAGACATTGTGCCCAGGGCATGGCTGGCCTACGACAGGCAGTCGTTGGAGGACGAAACAATGCAGCTGTCTAACGTGAAACAAACGAAAGCGCCCGTCCAAGCATTCGCTACAAGGTCTCAATCGCGGAGCCACAAGTTGACGGGACTATGTTCAAGTTGAGGAAAATCATGCGCACAAGTGATCCGAAACATCGAGATATGAGCGCCGCCTCAAAACAGATGGAGCTTTTCGGCTCTCCGATTGGCCTTGACTTGCCACGACATCCATCCGAGCCAAGATTGATCGGGTCGAACCACATCATGCGCTGTCTCGACGAGGAAATGACACGCGTGGCGCCTTCAGATCATCCGGTGTTGATAACTGGCGAATCCGGAACCGGCAAGAAAACCATCGCACAGATCATTCAACAACGCAGCCGGCGCGCAAACGCGTGCCTGGTCGATATTAACTGCGCGGCCCTACCCGACACTCTTATTGAAAGCGAGTTGTTCGGCTTTGAGAAGGGCGCTTTCACGAGTGCTATGGGTCGAAAGAAAGGTCTCTTCGAAGTCGCAGAGAAGGGAACCCTGTTTCTTGACGAAATCGGGGAGCTCAAACTTGAACTCCAAGCCAAACTTCTCAAGGCAGTCGATCAACAGAAAATCCGACGGCTGGGCGGCACGAAAGACATTCCCTGTAACGTTCGAATTCTAGCAGCCTCATCACGCAACCTTCAGCAAATGGTAAGAATAGGTACATTTCGTGAAGACCTCTATTACCGCGTTGCTGTCTTTGAGCTTGACATCCCACCTTTACGCGAACGACAAGACGACATCCGGGAACTCGTCTGCAGGCAGCTCGCAACGGAGCAAGTTAATGCGGGAGTTTCCGAACCATTGCGAATAGACGAACGCGCCATCAGAGAACTTTCTTCCTACTACTGGCCTGGAAATATTCGCCAGTTGCACAACGTGGTCGCACGACTCGCTTGTTACATTGATGGTCAGACGATCAGCGCCGCTCATGTTCGCGGTGAGTTAAGTCGCTTTAAGAATTTTGAGGCGGACTCAATCAGTCTTCCCGATTCGTGTAGCTCTCTTCTTCCGGGTGAAGGACTCGAGGATTTCTCTTATCGGGTCCGGGGCAGCGTGATCGAAGCAGTGAGGAATCGTATGAACGGGAACATAAGCCAAGCAGCGCGACGGTTAAAAGTTAATCGCACATCGCTTCACACGACAATCAGAAGAATAAAGAGATGGGGTGAATTGAGGAATGACGAACAGAGGCATTCAACGCTTTAATTAGTGCAACAAACGACTCAGTACGGATTGCTCACGATGTCGCAAGCGGTCAGCACTCAACATCAACAGAAGTTTAGACGGTCTGGGCTTATGACAAACGCAAACAGGTCTGCGAGCCGGGCCGAAGGTGGACGCATGGTAGCCTATGCCATCCTGAGAGACGGGCGGCTCGAGATCAGACCATCGCAAGCTTCCCAACGAAAACGAGGGCTCTAGGTACCCCAAGCAACCCTAATTGCGGACCACGGGCTCACTATTTGTAATGGGCTCTTGTTTCGCGAGCCTCGCTGTGTTAATGCTTTCTCGGCACGATCAGTAATCTAGATACGAAAGAGGCCCCAATGGTGCGTGGCAGACGGATCAAAGTTGTCAAACCGCCAAGTCGATCTGAGCGCTCTGAGAAGCTCCGCGGGCACCTCGTCAGTCTCTCGACCGATTTGATCGATGCAGGCTATGGCTCCCTTTTGGCTCCACCAGGGCCGATCCAAATTCTGGCGCCGGCAGTTCACGATCCAAAGACGGATGGGTGGATTGCCCACGTTGAGGAACCTTTGGGAACATACATCCAGCGAGTGTCCGTAGTCGACAACTTCTCACAGCGTCCACCGTTTGACCACGTCAACGACCCAATATATAAGCGACTAATGAGAGACTTTATCGAGGGCGCAACCATGCCGGAGGCGAAGATTGCAGCGTTAAGTCGCTCAACAAAGGGCGCCAAAGCTGAGTCTCTAAATGATACAGATGTCTCATATTCTGTGATTGATGGTTTGCAACGACTCTACTGTTTTGGAATCGCAGTACTCTTGGTTTGGCGCCGTGAACAACTCCTTCAGGACGGATTGATCCCAAAGGAGGCTTGGGAGCATTTCTCAGAATCAGTCAGTGGGGTGGGAGAGATTCGCGAGGCAACTGAAGACTTACTGAAGCGGATGGTGCGCTACGAAGTATTCTATAATATTGACTTGGCTGGCTTGCTCCACTACATGGTGACCTTTAATACGGGGCAGAGGCGGATGAGTCTACCAGTTCAATTGGAAATAATGCGGAAACCATTAATAGGCGAACTAGAAACCAGTGGTATCCCTATTTGGCATGACATCGAAACCGTACCCGGATCGCGCCAGCCTAAGGAAAAATTCGCTGCATCCGCATTGGTTCTGGCAACCCAAGCCTTTATCACCAACAATCCACAAATAACCGCCAGTACTGAAGCGGAACGTTTCTTGGACGAAAGCCAACAGTATTTGGACAACGTCGGAAACATAAATGACGTCGCCCACACCTTGAAGCGCATAAGCACTGAGATACACCCAGAAATCATGCGCATTTACGCAAATGATCCAAACCGACGGTTTATTTTGGCTGGCGGTACGTTTCTTTTGGGATTGGCGGCGGCCTGTGGCTACGTTCGCAACCGCAATAACATGAAAACACTTGATGGGGCACTCGATAAATTAGTAAAGGAAATGCAAAAAGCTCAAGAGGATCCTCTCAACTTGGAATCCTATCAAAAGGCCTTAGGCATGATCACGACATCTCGCGGAAAGGCCACGCGCCGACTCGTTTACGACACCTTCCTTCGCTTCTTCTCCGGTGCTACGACCGAGCTAGAATGGTTGGACACAGCTGCCCAAATCACAGGCGCCAGCTACTAGCACGGCCCAATCTGCTCCCTGGAAGCAATTAAAGCTCAAGCGTTGCGAAATTGGCTCTTGCAAGACGAGCCAATTTATGCATAATGCTGTCTGCTTGAGATTTTGTGGTTAAGGAGTTCTTTTTATGGAGAGATATCGCATTGTATGTACGGAGCAAGAGCCAGTTACTGAGCCCACGACGCACGCGCACATTGTCCGCGTGGGCACCGGAACCGATACCGAGAAAGCCGATAAGCGGTGGTCCCTTAATGAGGTGCTTGCAGCGATCGACAAAGGCGATAGCTTTTACACCCAAGGTAAGGAAACGGGCAAAGTCGCCGAAGTAGAGAAATACATCTGCGCAAAGTGTAGAAGAACGTGGGTTCGATCCACACCTGACTCAGTGAAAGATAACAACTTGGACTCACTTCGGCGCTGCAACTGGAGTTAAATGGGTAGTACCGATGCAAGTTGGACCTTAGATCGCCCTGGTACAAACCTGTCCATATCACCGCCGTCGTGCAAAAAGGAGAAATGACATGCCAAGACTACCCAAATTCACTTTGGACTACAACGAGAACAAAGGGAAGTGGAACCTTACGAAGGATTCGACCAATCAGATCGTGAAGTCGTTTCCTACAAAGGACAAAGCAACGAAAGGAGGCGTTCTTGAAAAGGCCGTCGGTCCGCAGGGCGGGTCTGTAAAGATTCAGAAACAAAACGGGCGCTTTCAAGAGGAACGGACTTATCCGCGATCAGGGGATCCGTCGAAATCGCCGGGGTAGAGCGACACGGACCAAAACGGTGAGCTAACACGAGCCTCAAAGGACACTAATTGACATGATGCTAAACGATTCCCAGATCGGTGTATTCGTTGCTAAGGTCCTGCATCTGGGGCCAGGCAAACGAAAAGAGTTCATAGACCAGGTTAATAACTTAATCGATGGCTTGACCAAGAAGATCAGTGGAGACTCATCCTTCAAAGTTAAGGGCTTCAAAAAGACTGGTTCGCTCATTAAAGGAACAGTGCTGAAGCCCAAAGGAGACTATGGAGTTGACGCAGATGTAGCGGTGTTTCTTGATCTCGCCGAAGCTGAGAAGGACGACATTGATGAACTGCATAACATTATTCTTAAACTTTTGAGGGCGGTCTATCCAACCAAAGTATCAGAGGATTTCAAGGTGCAGCCCCGAACTCTCGGAATTCACTTCCGCGTATCTGGCCTTGACGTCGATTTGGTCCCGGTGATTCCAATTCCCGCTGAACCGAGTTATGGATGGCAGCCTTCGTCGCAACGAGGCGAGCAGGTGAAGACCTCGATTCAAGGGCAACTAGATTTCATAAAGAACCGGAAAGATGCCGATAGACGGTTCAGAGCACTAATACGGCTTCTTAAGAAGTGGCGCAATGAACATGAGCTCGACAGATTTCGTTCATTCACGATCGAGCTTATCGCGGCACACCTGTATGACAGAGACGGAGCAATGGCGTCGCTCGAATCCGGGTTACAACGATTTTTCATGTACGTCGCTCAAAATGAGCTAAAGACCCCAATCTCGTTTCCCGAGCTTGGAACCGTAACTTCGTTTCCAAGCGACCCGGTGGTGATCCTAGATCCTGTAAACAAAGACAATAACGTGGCAGCGCGCTTATCTGACGACGAACGGCAAGAGATTGTGACGGCCGCCAAAACAGCGTGGGAGAATATCGAGACCGCGAGTTGGAAGGATGAGAAAGGTGCGACCCTGGACCGTTGGAAAGAAGTCATGGGACGATCCTTCACAATAGATGCCGATTAAGGCCGATTCAATGAGGAATAAGCAGTGAGCTCAATTGGAACACGAACAGAAACCTTTACTAGCGTCGACATCCGCAAGGTCGTCGAGAACTTTGCCGCAGACTTTTCTATGATGTCGCAGGCAACAGGCTTACGCACGCGAGAGAGCGTCGCGAACGTTGTGTATGATCTACGGGTCTTCGCAGAATACGGTTACCTAGTGAGTGTAACGCTAATTCTGCGAGATAAGGATCGTACTAAGCTTCGGGCTGCTGTCTACGAAGTGTCTGAGTCCGCAACTGGTTGGGTATCCCAACAGCCCGGAGACAATCTCTGGCCGCGAACACCAAGTGGATCATTGTATGTTTTAGCCACAATGAACAGCGATTGGTGGAACAAAACGAGTACTGGCAAAGAGACGTTCCTTAAGAACCAATCGATGAATGGGACTTGGGATTTGACTACTGATGACAACTCCTTGGTTGGCCTTATCTCAAGCCCGGGGCAGAAATATGCCAGCCGAGGATACGGCTGGGAACGCACCAATTACAGGAATTAATATGGGAGAAGGAAACTCAGCTCTATTCGAATTGGAGCTTTCAGTGCCTGACCCGCTCCTCACGGCGCAGGCGCAGAGGCTCATTGGGTTTAGAACCCGTTACGACCGAATGCACCAGAATTTACGGTTGCTTATCGACAAGGTCGGCCTTGAGGCGTGGAGCAAAAAGTACTATCGGAAGCGCGTTGCTTTGATAGACTCTCTGCTTGACCGTTATCCATTGGTTGTATTTCATGGCGACGTCGGCACTGGAAAGACCGCCACTGCGGAAGCGTCAGCAAATGCCCTGGCCAAAGAGCTCGGGAGAGACGCAATGCTTTTCAAGCTCAGCACCCAGGTGCGAGGTAGCGGAAACGTCGGAGAGATGAGTACGCTCATCAACCAAGCGTTCGAGATTGTCGCTAAAGAAGCTGGGAAGGCGAAACTCTCATTTCTTATCATTGACGAGGCTGATTCGCTCGCGGCGAGTCGATCAAACAATCAAAGTCACCATGAGGATAAGGTCGCTGTAAACACCCTTATTCAGAAGATCGACGACATACGCCGCTTCAGTGGTCGTGTGCTTGTTATCCTTTGCACAAACCGCTTCGATGCGCTCGATGCTGCGATCCTGCGACGAGTCGCCTACGACGAAGAGTTTTGTCGTCCAGATGACGGTGAGAGAAGAGAGCTTTTCAATCTTGATTGCGAAGGGTTGGGTCTGGCAGCATCGGCGATCGATGAGCTAGTAGAACTCACCGGTCCACTGGGCCCACACAAGCTCGGCTTCACCTTCTCTGATATCAGAACAAGACTCCTCCCGGAAGCACTCGCACAGGCATATCCCTCTCGAAAGATTGAGCACGGCGATCTGATAAAGGCGGTTTCCAGAGTTATGCCATCACCTGAAATTGACATGGACCGACGAAAATGAACTTGCGCGGACGTCGAATTCATATAGTAGGGAGCGCTGATCCCGAATCGGATGAAGGGAAGCTCTCATATGTCCATGCGTTGGTGTCTGAACTCACTGTAGCTTTGGCGTTGGAAGGCTCCACATTCGTCATACCTTTTGGGAAAGAACCGCTGTTAAAGGAACGTACTGACGGGCCCTCGATTATCTTCGATTGGACAGTTGCTGAAGCTGCCCACCGCATGTTGAATGAAGGACACGCACAAGCTGGGGGGCCTAACGGTAGGCTCATTGCAACACTCGCGACAAGCAAGACTGATGACCAAATTCCAGCAAAGCTGCGCCCGATTTACGATCATTTGCGAGATACCGGCGCTGTGAGTATGGAATTCCTCGATCCCGGTTGGACTGCCGGCGCGGTTCGACGGGCTCGACTTGCCGAATTGGGGGATATCTTGATAGGCGTAAGTGGGGGCCAGGGTGTTGAACAACTCGCGATCGAATACTCATCTAAAGGAAAACCCGTGATTCCGCTTGATGTCCAAATCGGTGCCTCACTTCGAGACGGATCGGGTGGTGCGGCTCGGCTATTCGATAGGGCGCTTGCGCAACCTAATGATTTCTTCAGAGTGGCCGAGAGTGAATCTCCTTCAGATTTGCTTGAACGTACGCGCACTCGAAACGGAGAGAGGCCGATCGGAGAAGTTGTTGCCGCGATAATAGACCTGTTGAATGCCTTAACGCCTCCTCGGGTTTTCTATGTTCGGCTACTAAATGATAGTCTCCCTGACTATACATCTGTGGAAAGCTTCTTCCGAAACACGGTTGATGTTCTCGTCAGGGAACTGGGTTACGAACCCCTTGAAATGGGTACTGGTAAGAACGAATTCGCTTGGATGAATCAAGCGATTTTTGACTCACTTCATCATAGTTCGGTCGTCCTGATTGATCTTACTGCACTTCGTCCGAATTGCTTTATGGAGCTCGGCTACGCGCTAGGAAACAAGCAAAGAGTAATTGTAACGGCTCGTGACGACACCAAGATTTCGTTCGACGCCTTCGCCCTTGAAGCATTTCTGTGGAACCTGGCGGAAGAGAGTGCCAAGAGCGTTGATCGATTGCGCACGCACTGGGAAAGAAACATTAATATGCCCACCCTTGTCCGGCCTAAGGAGGCAAAATGAAGACTGAGCGGTACTTCTCGGTGGATATCGAGTCTGCTGGGCCAATCCCGGGTAAATACGCGATGCTGTCGCTTGGAGCTTGCGTCGTGGGCACTCCTGAAGAAAAATTCTACGTTGAACTTAAGCCTACCTCCCGAGAATTCATACCCGACGCTCTCAAGGTCTCCGGGTTCGACCTTGATCGCCTTGAGCGAGATGGGGAGCCGCCGGTCACAGCAATGAAGGCGTTCAAAAGATGGGTCGAGACAGCGGCTGCAGGTCACAAACCAGTGTTTGTTGGGTTCAATGCCTGTTTCGATTGGCAATTTGTCAATTGGTACCTCGAATCATTCGCTGAAGGAAATCCATTCGGCTTCGCCGGGATCGACATCAAATCATACTTTATGGGCTTCAGTGGTTGCCGTTGGTCGGAAACGACATCGAGCCAACTCCCACCGGAATTTCGACCTGACACACCCCAGACCCACAATGCGCTGGACGATGCTCAAGCCCAAGCATCAATCTTCGAAAAACTGCTGATAGCGCGAAAACCCAGCTAAGCCTGCCGCTGACATCTCGCACTAAGTCCCATTGCGTAATTCCACTGACTACGCGACCAATTCTTCGTGTCATGACTTTTAGGTAACAACTGTCATGACTTTTACGTAACCGGACTCTCGGAAACCGACTTTTGAGGCAAAGCCCACTCCTACTTCTTGACGGCTTTGCCTCAATAACGTCGGTTGCCTCAAAAAGCAGATTGACCGACTTGGTTGGCCCTGTGAGCGGGGGCGCTAATGCTGCATAATACGCGGCATTGGCCGCCACCTCGCAAACCTGAACTTAAATTCACGCGGCTCGAAAAGAGGCTACGTGTGACTCTGATTGCAGGACTCAAATCCACGGGTGGCATAGTGCTGTGCGCTGATACGGAAGAGTCAAATGGCATTGCTAAATACTCAACTGAGAAGCTGGACATGTATGTGCGGGACTGGTGCCGGGTAGGGTTTGCCGGAGCGGGCAATTACGGCGATTTAATCGACACTGTGGTTGATTGCCTGAAAGAGAGACTAGACCGCGATAAGCCCAAGACCTTCAAAGCAGCCAAACACTCGCTTAGTGAAGAATTAAATCGACTTCACGATAACGAACTTCGTTTATTTCCGACCTCAAAACCAGAAGATAAGATCGTGGAATTGTTAATCGCTGTTCGTCCGCGAGATGAAGAGCACGCCGATTTATGGGCTAGTACCGCAACGGCTTTACATCCAGTTCGTAGTGGTTACGTTGTAAGAGGGATCGGGGACGTTTTAGGATTTGTCGCAAAGCGGACACTGAATGAGGTTTCAGCGGACAAAGCCTATTTGAGCGGGGAGAACCTGCTAACGACTTTGCGCCACAAGGCGATCCCTTACATCCCGTTTAAGATCAACTCCAAGGCCCAGACCAACTACGGCCCAAAGTCAACGCTCTGGACTCGGATGCTCAGTTTCTACAACGACAACCGCGAAGAGTTTTTGACGCACTATCACAAGCGCAGCAACGTGGAAACGACCTTCCATATGATCAAGTCAAAGTTTGGTCAGAGACTTCGCAGCAAGACAATGATAGCGCAGATCAACGAGGCGCTTTGTAAGGTTCTTTGTCACAACCTGTGCGTTGTGATCCAGTCGATTCATGAACTAGGAATCGAAGTTGATTTTTCACAAACACAAGCGGCATAAAAATAGGCGGCGAGTGTGTTAATCTACTCGCCGCTTATTGTTTCAGCAGAGACTATTAAGTTGTCGGAAGAATTCTACCCAATGAAAGGTAATCCGACAATGCAAATCACAACTAACGCAGATGATAGCGCCCGCCTAAATTCCCGCCGATTGCCAGATGATGAGCAGTTGGCGGCCAAAACCTCAGCAGCGGTTAGGCCCGTTTCTCCCTATGCTAAGATCACTGGCATAACCATCGGGAATACCACTATCAATCTAAAGGAAGCTGAGGAGCTACTCAGAAATCAACCCTGAAATTATCGCCGAAAGAAACCAAACATATCCACAGTTGGCGCAAATGAACGGTACGACTGGGAGAGTGTCTCCGCCTAGCTTGATGTTGCCTTCAGAATAAGGCAATGACGTAGCTATCATCTTGACGTTCCATTCATCCTCGCCGCACATAGGGCAATTGTAAGCGCCCTGTTTATGTTTAGCTTCAATCCACGCAGTAAGTTTCTCGCGCTGTTTGGGTGTCATTTCCATCGTGACGGGCCTCCTGAGGTTGAGTTACGAAGCGCGTGTATACCATCAACTGACATTTGGCGGCAAGGCCCGTCCGGTCAAATTGCTTTTTGGATCAAAACAGGTGTTTCGGCGACTTATGAGGCAAAGCCCTTCTTGACATAATATGTATTATCAGACGCGAATATTGTGTGTTCGGGCGGATTCGTGATTAACGTCATGCTGGATTGGGGCCGACTAGGGCTGTGTTCCCCTCTGTGTGCGTCCTTGGTGGCTCTCTCGGGCCTGCCGGCACCTTGCTTTGGGTGGCCCTTATCGGTCGCTCCGAAGGTTACGTAGGGTTAACGGGATGGCGCGCTTGACCACTCATGCGACTCACCTTAGAGTGGCGGTTTCGTTTACAGCTTGATTTAGTGGTGAGGAATATTGCGTGGCGATTAAGATCGAGAACCAGGTTGAGCGGAAGTTACCCAAGGATAGCCTTACTCACATCGAACAGGCCTTTGACAGCCTCCCACGCGAGCATACGCGAGGGTTGGAGCGCATTAGGCTGGTCGAGTTCATCTCAGAGCCGAGACTGCGTGGGACGTTTCAAGCGACCGAATTACCCGGTCTCTACCATCCCCGGCAAGGCCCCAAGGGCGCGTGGCTGGAGCTGGCCTTGGGGGTTTTACTTCCATCCAATAAGCCAATTCAGAAACGCATTGTTCCAAGGCTTTCGTTCAAAGGTAACCTCACGGCCACGATCTTCTCACTCGTCGGACAGCACTACCATTTGACCTTAAAGCACTCGCTTAAGAAGACTCAGCTTGAGCCAGCAATCCGCGCTTACACCGAGAAACACCTGAAAAAGTGGAACGAACAGAAGCATACGTTTCGGGCTAAGCTCTTCAAGCCTATCCAGCCTACCCTCGAGCGCTGGGCCAAAGGACTGCAGAAGCGAGCGGCGCAAGAGAAGAAGAAGTCGGGTTGAGGTGGCGGCGAAATCAAGGAAGAACGATTTTCCATATCTCATTTGTCAGTTCTCATGTTCCATTTCAGACCGCGTCGTCCCTTCCAACCAGCGTCGATTTGAATTCACAGAGTGTTAGTGTTTTCGCGTAGTTTCGTGGTCGCACCTTCAACGAACCGATCCACGAACTCCACGAAAACACACGTAGGGCGCGCCCTAGATTCTCAAGACGCGCCCCAAATGAAAAATGAGAACTGATAAATGAGATATGGAAAATCGCCGTCACTAATCCAACTGCGCTTCTCTGGCCCTCCCATCGTCACCATCTCCATTCTCGTCGCCGCCGCCGTCAATCTCCTTAGCAACTGAGCGTAGCGCCTGAGCAACGTCGTGCGTAGTCACTTCCGAGCGCTTAAATTTCACTTCCAGGTTGAACTCTTTCTTCGGCGAAGCATACTTGAAGACGTAAGGCTTCACCTCAGGAGTGATGCGCGGACCAGCTTCCTGCCGTCTTACTTCCCTTGCATCCTCGCGGCTCAACCCGCGCGAGGTGATCTCAGTGGCCAGCCTTCGCATGCCCTCCTCGTCCGGCTGACGAACAATCTGCAACAACATCGACTTCGCAGACACATCGCCTTGACGGCAGATATCACGTATGTCCGCCGGAATCCTCGCGATCGACAAGGCTTCGGTAACCGTGCTTCTGCTCTTCCCTACCTTGCGTGCTACTTCCTCGTGCGAGTAACCAAACCTATCGCATAAAGCCAACAACCCGTCGGCTTCTTCCCACACCGTCAGATCCTTGCGTTGCATATTCTCGATCAACGCAATCTCAGCGACAGTGCCGGCATCGACTTCCATTTCCACACATGGAACTTCTTTCAGCCCTGCCGCGCGCGCCGCCCTGAATCGACGTTCCCCTGCGATGATCAACCAGCGTCCAGTTTCACGTTGCGGCCTAACCAATAAAGGCTCGAGCACGCCTTTCTCAGCGATCGACGAGGTTAGCTCGGTTAAGTCGCCGAACTCCGTGCGCGGTTGCTGCGGGTTTGGATCGATCTTGTCCAAGTCGATCATGCGGCCCACTGGGATGGGCTGATGCTGCGACAGCTCCTCAACGTAGTGGGCGTCGTGGCGCATTTGCAGGCCTGTTGGTAATCCCCTTTTAGACACGATTCAATACCTCTTCACACAGTTTTGCATATTCGATCGCGCCTGATGACGCAGGCGCAAAACTAAAAATTGATTCCTTGTACGCCGGCGATTCTTCCAGCCGAACGCTCTTGGTAATGACAGTATCAAACAGCTTGGGCCCAAACACTTTCTTAATCTGCTCATGGACCTCGCGGGCCAACGTCGTCCTCTTGTCGTGCAACGTTACCAAAACGCCTAACAACTCGAGTGCAGGATTCGGCCGCGCTTTAACCTTCTCGATCGTTTCAAGAAGATCGTCAGTACCTTCGAGCGCAAAATAGGACGACTGAATCGGCACCAGAACATGCGAAGCCGCCACTAATGCATTCACCGTAATCAAGCCAAGGGTTGGTGGCGTATCGATGATGATCACCTGATATTGCTCACGGAAGGGGTTGAGGCGGTCCTTGAGTCTAAACGGCGCGTCGAAATCGCCAACGAGTTTGGCTTCGAGCTTTGCCAGGTTTATCCGGGCCGGAATCAGATCCAGTCCTTCGACTGGCGTGCGATAGACCGACTGCTCAACTGGCGCCAGACCGTCAGTCATTAATTCATACGCAGAACGCTCGACTGATAGAGGATCGATAAAGGAGATGGAGCTGTTTGCCTGGGGATCTAGGTCGAGGAGCAGGACACGTTTGCCAATTCGGGCGAAGGCAGCGGCCAAATTGATGGCTGTAGTCGTTTTGCCTACACCACCTTTTTGATTTGCGATCGCAATTATCATTAAGACTCTGAACTGGAGTTTTCAGTCTTCGTGGTTCGACTTAGTTCTTTGTACTTTGTTCTTTGTCTGTCGTTCCCATCAGAACAAGATAAGTGCAGGTTCACAAACTCGGACTTAAATATGAAGAACAAAGTTCAAAGATCAAAGTTCCTTACATTGGAAGGTCGCCGGCTTCGCCGATGACATCGGGCCATTCTTCTTCGCTCAGGGGCGAGTCTTCCGCGGATTCATCTTCATTGGGAACCGTGTTTCGAGATGCTTGAATTACTTCTGCATCAACAAAAATCGGGCAATCTGCTCGCAATGCGAGTGCGATTGCGTCTGATGGTCTGGAGTCAAGGACCATGCGGTTGCCGTCGCTCATACGCATCTCGATAACTGCAAAGAACGTATTGTCTCGTAAACTGGTGACCACCACTCTTTCGATCTGAATACCAAGCTCAATAATTAGGTTGCGCAGGAGATCGTGAGTCATGGGACGAGGAGGAGCAATCTTTTCAATCTCCAGGGCGATAGCGTTCGCTTCGTACGCGCCTACCCAAATCGGCAACATGGTATCGCTGTCGACATCCTTCAGGATGATGATCGGCGTGCCACTATTCGGATCCATCATCAGCGCTCGGATTTTTACTTCAATTTCCATGACTTCCCTGCTTCCGATTCATGCCTTGTTCAGCCGATCGCGTTAAGCGATCAATTCGCCATAGAGACTGTTTGGCTTGGACTCTGTCACCAGCACATTAACAACGTCGCCGGCTTTTACTGATCCTGCTACGAAGTTAACCACCTTATTGCAGGTGGTATGGCCCATCATATCAAGAGCTGAGCGTGCGCTTTGGCGTTCAACCAGCACACTCACCTGGCGGCCAATGTAGTCGTCGTAGATTTTCTTCTGAACTCTTGTTTGCAGTTCCTCAAGTTCCATGAAGCGGGTTTTCTTCTCCTCATCGGACACCTCGTCGACGAGCTGTGCGGCAGGAGTCCCTGAGCGCTTCGAATACTTAAAGATGAAAGTGGCGTCAAACTCACACGCCTCTACCAATCGCAGCGTGCCTTCGAAGTCTGACCTGGTTTCACCTGGAAAACCGACGATAACATCACTCGTCAACGAGAGACGACGATTGGATTTCTTTATGCCCTCGACACGTCGCAAATAATCGTCCACGGTATGCCCGCGTCTCATCGCTTTCAAGATTCGGTCGCTGCCAGACTGCACCGGCAAGTGAACCCAATCACACAAGCTCGGATACTCCTCAAGCGCCGACACTATATCAGGGTGGAAGTCCCTGGGGAACGACGTCGTAAATTTGATTCGCTCCATGCCTGTCTTCGCAACCGCTCGAAGCAAACGCGAGAAAGCGGTGGCGCCAATAGTACCCTCGAGACCTGCTGACGTTTTTGGCCGATAGCTGTTTACGTTTTGGCCGATGAGGTGAACTTCTTTATAGCCAAGCGAGCGCAGCCGCAACACTTCGGAGAGTATTTCGTCGGCGCTACGACTTTTCTCGCGGCCGCGCGAATAAGGAACAATGCAGAATGAACAGAACTTGTTGCAGCCTTCAATAATCGGTACGAACGCAATGTACGGCGAACGTCGTTCCGCGGGCGAAACATTCCACTCTTCGCCTTCCTGACGTTCGTCAAGATCAATGACCGACGGTTCCCCGCCCTGCGCGCGTTCGATCATCGATGCAATTCGATCAGTCGCGCGCGTACCGATCACCAGGTCTACCGCAGGCGTGTTTTTGAAGATCGACTCGCCTTCCAATTGCGCCACGCACCCCATCACCCCGATCAAGGTTTTCGTTTTGCGCGACGATAATGAATGCTTGCGTATCTCCCCAATCCTGCGTGCGACTTTTCTTTCCGCCCGTTCCCTGACACTACACGTGTTGAGCAAAACTACGTCCGCCTCGCCGGGTAGCGACGTCAATTCATAGCCCGCGCTGCGTAAGCCGGTAGCTGCACGTTCGGTATCAGCTACATTCATCTGACAGCCAAACGTCTCAATGTAAACTTTCGATTTCATGAACTAATAATCTGCCTGAAATTCGCGGGTAGTCTACCAGAAAGCGCGAGCCAAACGCGATACTGAACATTTTGCTAATCAGTGTGATCGGGGTTTGCGAAAGCTCAACTTGACCAGTACTACTCGCGTGAGTAGCATGGCCCCGAGTTCCCATTTTAAAGAGAGTAAAGAGGTCCCTCATGTCTTTCAATAAAGTCATTCTGGTTGGCAATCTTGGTCGCGATCCCGAGCTTCGTTACACGCCACAGGGCACGCCCGTCTGCAATTTCAGTATTGCCACGAATGAACGGCGCAAGGACAAAAACGGCGAGATGCAGGACACGACCACCTGGTTTAAGGTGACTCTCTGGAACCGCCAGGCAGAAACCGCAGCCCAGTATTTACAGAAGGGACGTCCGGTTTACATTGAAGGGCGACTGCGGGTTGAAGAGTGGACGGATCGCGATGGGAAACTACGCCACACGCTGGAAGTGCATGCGACTGATATGCAGTTTATTGGCGGCCGCGGAGGCGGCGAAGAGCAGCCGATGGAGAGAGCGGCGGCAGCTGGCGGTGGAGGCAACGAACCCGCTGACCTCCCAGACGATGACATCCCGTTCTAACTCAATAATCTACCCGCAAGCTAGAGCTTGAAGTCTGAACGCCTGTAGTCGAGCTTGTTAACTGGTGTTCAGAGTCCAACCTTCAGGTTGCGCGTGCGCCACTCCGAACGTAGTTACCAACCCGCAAGCTAAAGCTTGAACTCTAAACGCCTGTAGTCGAGCTTGTTAACTGGTGTTTCAGAGTCCAACCTTCAGGTTGCGCGGGCGCCACTCCGAACGTAGTTACCAACCCGCAAAGCTAAAGCTTGCTCTAAACGCCTGTAGTCGAGCTTGTTAACTGGTGTTCAGAGTCCAACCTTCAGGTTGCGCGTGCGCCACTCGAACGTAGTTACCAACCCGCAAGCTAAAGCTTGAACTCTAAACGCCTTTAGTCGAGCTGAATCTGGCAACTACGCCGCGGTTCCCCATCGGCCAAAGCCGCGAAGTTTTTGGTAGCGGCGAGTAAGTCGTTCTTCCTGGCTGCAACTAACAGCTTCAGCTAAACGCTCACTCAAAGCCGCGTCAAGATAACGTGCCGCCTTGTCGTAATCGTTATGGGCGCCCCCTTCGGGTTCCTTAATGATCTGATCGACAATCTTCTCCGCAAACAAATCCTGCGCAGTTAGTTTCAATCCAGTTGCCGCTCGGTCCGCGAGTTTGGCGTCCTTCCACAAGATCGCAGCGCAACCTTCGGGAGAGATTACTGAATAGACTGAGTTCTCCAGCATCATCACCTGATCGCCCACACCGATTGCCAGCGCGCCGCCTGAACCACCTTCGCCGATCACTGTGACAATCACCGGCACCTTTAATTTGGCCATCTCGCGTAAGTTGTAGGCAATGGCTTCCGCCTGGCCACGCTCTTCAGCGTCAATGCCTGGGTAAGCTCCGGGGGTGTCAATCAAAGTAAAGATCGGGCGGCCAAACTTTTCAGCCAGTTTCATTACGCGCAAGGCTTTGCGGTAACCCTCGGGCTTAGGCATCCCAAAGTTTCTATAGCTACGCTGTTTCGTGTCCCTGCCCTTTTGGTGGCCCACCACCATGATTGGCAAACCGTGGAAACGTGCTGATCCGCAAACTATGGCCGGGTCATCGCCGAAGCGTCGATCGCCATGAAGTTCGACAAACTCGTCAAAGAGACGCTCAATGAAATCCAGTGTATGCGGCCGCTCCGGATGGCGCGCCAACTGCACACGCTCAATCGCAGATAAGGATGGCGATTGCGGAACCGCCGTACTTTCAACCTGTAAGCGTTTTTCTTTCTTGGCCAACTTGTTTGCGCGCCTTTCGGTATTCTTCATTGAACGCCGCCAGCCGCGGCGACCTTTTCAACTTTGAGCCCACAGCCAACTTTTCGCAAGGCGTCCTCAAGGCGTTGGCTTCGCTCGACTCGCAACGTTGAACTGATTTTCACCCTAACCAGCAGATTCTCCTCGACTGCCGTTTCCAGTATCACCTCGCAGCCGCCTGAATGCGTATTGATTACATGAAGGATGTTGTCAAACAACTCATCGGCGTCATCGGCAGTGGGGACCCGCAGGACGATCAGCTCCTTTGCTTTCAACATCTCATCCAGACTCTGGACCTGGTCTGCGATTATTGACGGCGGGTTGTCTTCCGAGAGCTCGAGCCGGCCGGTGACCAGCGCCGGCAACTCATTCTTCAGCACACTTGAATACTTCCGGTAGACTTCGGGCCACAGCACACACTTGGTTCCACCTGCCTCATCTTCCAAACGCAACAGAGCGAAACGATCTCCTTTCTTCGTAGTGCGCGGTTGGAGATCGCTGATGATTCCACCAATGCTAATTCGGCTCCCGCTGGTGAGGCCGGGCAGCTCGATCGACTTCACCGCTTTGGAGGCCTGCAAGAGGTCTAGATAACTTCCAAGCGGATGTCCGGTGATGTAAAAGCCAAGCGCCGCCTTCTCAGCCAGCAGAAGTTGAGCAGGCGTCCATGAGGCGACGTTCATCGCTGGTTGCTCGAGGAAACCGGAATCGTCGGGCTCTGATCCGAAGAGGCCATTTTGGCCAATGAGCCTTTCGCGCTTCGCTCTCTGTGCGCGAGAGAGTGCGCCATCAATGGAATTGAAAAGCGCTCCCCGCCATTCGTGCGGCTCTCGTGTGTCAGGTTTGAGAGAGTCAAAAGCGCCGGCCCCGACTAGTCCCTCCAACACACGCTTGTTCAAGCTTCCCTGCCCCAAACGCTCCGCGAAATCGAAGAACGACTTGAACGGGCCTCCGCTCTCGCGAGCCTCGATAATCGAGTTTACGATTGAAAGACCCAGACCCTTGATTGCCGCCAGTCCATACCGGATGGCTCCACGCAACGGTGTAAATCCTGAGAAGCTCTCATTAACGTCAGGCGGAAGAAGCTTGATGCCCTGGGCACGCAGCTCCTTCGAATATTTGAAAACCTTGGCCGCGTCCTGGGCCTCACTCGACAGAACGGCGGCGTAAAAGTGTTCCGGGAAATGAGCCTTGAGATAAGCGGTTTGGAACGCCAGAAACGCGTAAGCAACAGAGTGGCTGCGCGGGAAGCCGTAGTCGGAAAACTTATCCATCAGCGAAAAAATCTTCTCGGCCTTCTCTTTCTTGATACCGCGCTCGACGGCACCCTCGACAAACTTCACCTGGTGCTTCGCCATCTCCTCGCGCTTCTTCTTACCCATGGCCCGCCGCATCAGGTCGGCTTCACTCAGCGTGTAGCCTGCCAGTTTTTGAGCAAGCTGCATGATCTGCTCCTGGTAGACGAGTACTCCAAAGGTATTGCTTAAGATCTCCTTCATCTCCGGAACAAGATAGCTGACTCTCTTCTTGCCGCGGTGCCGGTCGATGAACTCATCAACCATTCCTCCGTCCAAAGGTCCCGGCCGGTAGAGCGCGTTTAAGGCCGAAAGATCCTCCACACCCTTGGGCTTAAGCTTGCGACAGATCTCCTGCATACCCGAAGACTCGAACTGGAACACAGCATCTGTGCGCCCTTCCCCAAAAACAGCCATCGCTTTTTCGTCGTTAAGCGCTATATCGGACCAGTTAATCTCCTCACCAAGCAGTTGCTTAATGCTCTTTAAGCAATCACTTATAACAGTTAAAGCGGTAAGCGCTAAAAAGTCCATCTTAAGCATGCCCGTTTTTTCGAGGTCAGACATGACATATTGGGTGGTGAGTTCTTCCTTCCCCGAGACGGCAATGGGAATGAGTTCCTGCAGCGGAGCTGGGGAGATTACTACCCCCGCCGCGTGCACTGAGGAGTGGCGAGCGCAGCCCTCGAGTCTGCGCGCAATCTCAATTAGCTCCTTAACGGTGGGGTTGGTCTCAATCTCCTTCCGCAATTCGGGAACCTGCTCGAGGGCTTGGGTCAGAGAAACATTGCGGCCGCGAACCGGAGGTGGAATCAGTTTGGCTATTCGCTCCACCTCGGCATAAGGCATTTCGAGGGCGCGCCCAACGTCTTTGATTGCGGCTCTGGAAGCGAGGGTTCCAAAGGTGATGATCTGGCAAACGGAATCACGGCCGTAGAGATTGGCGACGTGATTAATTACATCAGCTCTCCCCCTGACGCAGAAATCAATATCAATATCTGGCATCGACACGCGGCCGGGGTTAAGGAAACGCTCGAAGATGAGGTCGTACTGTAAAGGATCTACATCAGTTATCTGGAGACAGTAAGCGACGAGCGAGCCGGCGGACGAACCGCGACCGGGCCCTACCGGAATGGCGTTGTCTTTGGCATATCGCACGAAGTCCCACACGATTAGGAAGTATCCCGGGAAGCCCATCTGCTTGATCATCGAAATCTCATTACTCAATCGCGTCTGATAATCCGAAATGGGATATCGTAGATCTCCTCTGGCCTGTTGGCGGTCCCAAACCGTCTGCCGCCGGCGCTCGAAGCCCTGCCGAACTACCTGCTCAAAGTATTCATCAATGGTGGCCGCTGCCCCGTCCGGGATCGGATAGTTGGGAAGGTGGTTAATGTTCTCGGGAAGTTTGAGGTCACACCGCTCGGCGATCTCCACGGTCCGTGTCAGGGCCTCGGGGAGTTCGGCGCCAAATATTCGCCACATCTCTTCGGGCGAGCGCACATAAAAATTTGGACTGGCATACCGCAGCCTGTTTGTATCGTTAACGGTCTTTCCGGAGCCGATGCACAAAAGGACGTCATGTGCCCGAGAGTCCTCGGGCATCAGGTAGTGGGCATCGTTGGTGGCAACAAGGGGAACTCCGGTCCGTTTGGAAAGCTCAACGAGAGGCTTCCGAATCCGATTCTGTGCCTCCAGTCCGTGCTCCTGGATTTCGAGGAAGTAGTTACCCTTCCCCATAATTTCCTCAAACTCGATTGCGGCCTTCGCGGCATCATCACAGGCGTCTCGCGCGAGCAATGCCGAAGGAACTCCTGACATACAGGCCGAAAGGGCAATCAACCCTTTCGAATGCTCCGCCAGCAATTCGCGGTCGATACGGGGCTTGTAGTAGAAGCCTTCCGTATATGCTTTTGAAGTGAGTCGAACCAGGTTTCGATAGCCTTCGAGATCCTTGGCGAGGAGGATTAGATGGTGGTTTGCCTTTTCGCCCGGTGCTGAGGCGGCGCGATCACGACGGCTCCCTCGACTAATGTAAGTTTCACAGCCAATGATCGGATTGATCCCGCGGCTCTTCATCGTGTTGTAAAACGTGATGGCCCCAAACATGTTGCCGTGATCGGTCATGGCGCACGCAGTCATGCCAAGCTCTTCCGTGCGTTGGGCAAGTGGTTTGATCTGAATGGCGCCGTCGAGAAGACTGTAATCGGTGTGCAGATGGAGGTGCGCGAATCGTTGTTCCGGCATAAAAAGAAGAGTGCTTGCCTTCGAATTTCTGGCTTAACAGAGACTAAATAAACGAGAGGGCATCACTATACCACGCTGGATTCGGTCGTGTTAATGCGACGTATTTGTGTTGGGGGCTAGCTCTCTTGCCGAAAGCCTAGCAGGAGTGGTTTTGCATTCGTGTGGGTTCGTGGATCGTATCGATCCATTGACCGGAAGTGCGATCCACGACTCACACGAAACCACACAAACAAGACTGAGATCATTCCCACTCAATCGTGCTGGGCGGTTTTGAGCTGATGTCGTAAACGACTCGATTAATGCCCTTGATCTCAGAAATTATTCTTGAAGAAATTCGTGCCAGCGCATCGTGAGGGAGACGCGCCCAATCTGCTGTCATACCGTCAATGCTGGTTACCGCGCGAATTGCCACTACTTTTTCATAGGTGCGTTCATCACCCATCACTCCGACAGTCGAAACCGGCAGGAGGACGGGAAAAGCCTGCCACACGGCGTTATAGAGATTTGCCGCGCGGAGTTCCTCATCGAGAATCCTATCGGCAGCTTGAAGTAAAGCAACACGTTCAGGTGTTACTTCACCGATGATGCGAACCGCTAACCCGGGTCCCGGAAAAGGATGCCGACTAAGAATCTCTTCGGGAACTCCCAGTTCCCTTCCCATCAATCGCACTTCGTCCTTAAACAATTCCCTGAGCGGCTCGATGAGTTTTAGTTTCATCTTCTCAGGCAGTCCGCCAACATTGTGGTGACTCTTTATTACTGCCGAAGGTCCGCGCACCGATACCGATTCGATAACGTCAGGGTAAAGGGTTCCCTGCATCAGGTAGTCAACTTCTCCAACTCGTTTGGCTTCCTGCTCGAAGACATCAATAAACAAACCGCCGATTTTTTTCCGCTTCTCTTCTGGATCGATCACACCGCTCAGCGCGCTTAGAAACCTATCGCCGGCGCGCACGCCGGTGATATTTAGCTTCATCCGTTGTTCGAAGAGCGCCAGCGTCGTTTCAAACTCACCCTCCCGCAACAATCCGTTGTCCACAAAAATACAAGTTTGCCGGTCGCCAATCGCTTCATGGACTAGTGCAGCCGCTACTGTCGAATCAACTCCACCAGAAAGGCCGGAAACGACCAAGCCCCGCTCACCCACTTGCTCGCGGATGCGGCCAATCTGTTCGTCGATTACAGCTTTAGGTGACCAATCTCCCCGGCAATGGCAAATGGAAAACAGGAAATTGCGAAGTAACTGGGCGCCGAGGGGCGTATGTGCTACTTCAGGATGAAACTGAACTCCATAAATTCTACGTTCAACACTCTCAACCGCATTCAACGCATCGTCAGTTAATGCTGTTAGGCGAAATCCGGTCGGCACTGCCGTTACCTGATCACCATGGCTCATCCAGACGTCCATTTCACCCGGCAAGCCCTTGAATAGCGCACTGCTGTCGTCAAGCACCTTGAGCCGCGCGTAACCGAATTCCCGATTTGGAGAGGCCTTCACCTCGCCGCCGAGGTCAAAGGCCAGGATCTGAAATCCATAACAGATGCCCAGAATGGGAGTCGTTATCGAGCCCAGAAGATCGGAATTCGGTCGGGGAGCATCTTCCTGATAGACCGAGGCTGGACTACCCGAAAGGATTAGTCCTTTGGGATTGCGGCTCAGGATGACCTGAACAGGCGTGTTATACGGCAGGATTTCGCAATAAACACCTGCCTCTCGAACGCGGCGAGCTATGAGTTGAGTGTACTGCGATCCGAAGTCAAGTATTATGACTGTTTCGTGTTGAGCTTCATGTGTCAAAAAAAACAAACCTCAGGTGCCAATAAATGCGTCCAATGCAGGGCCCGAAAATTTAAGCTGAGGATTATACTTTCGGATTCGAATAACTCAAGAGCTGACTCTCGCTAAGCTATCAATACGTTTACCAGGTATGCAAACACCAAGGGATTATCGGTCGCATTTGGCTTTTGGCGTAATCGCCTGCGCCACTCTTTTGTGCGCAAGTCTCATTTCAGTTTCATCCCAAGGCGTTACGAACGACCAGTCGCCAATTAAGGGCCTGAGTCTTAGCCAGCCGTTAACTGTTGCCTGGCGTTACGATTCGCAATCGACATTGAATCTAACGCCAGCATCTGACAGCGAACGGGTCTATTTACCACTTGCAGGCGGTCAAATCGTGTCGCTCAATGCGGCGAATGGACAGCTCAATTGGCGCTCTGAAATGGGGGGCGAACTGTCTGCATCGCCAGTGGCTGACAGCCATGCAGTTTATGTCGCTTCCGAGACTGGAAAGGCCGAAGCTGGAGAACGGCGTGCGACCGGAGCTCTGCGCGCCCTTGGTCGAGAAGGTGGGGTCACGCTTTGGATGCGAACCCTGGCGATGCCACTTCGTGGGTCGCTCATGTTAGACAACGGAACTTTGTTCGGCGGTGGAGCCGACGGCAAGCTTTACGCCTTTGATAGCAAGACCGGTGCGGTGAAGTGGTCTTACGACTATGGTGCAGCGTTCGACGCCAAACCCGTAACTTATGGATCGTGGGTCTACGTTGGGAGTGAAGACGGCAACCTCCTGGCCCTCAACGCGCTTAACGGAAAACTCGTGTGGTCCTTTCGCACCAAAGGACCGGTGCGTGGTCCAGTCGCAGGATCAGATGAGGCAGTTTATTTTGGCTCCGGCGACGGCTACGTTTATGCGGTTAGTACCGGAAGCGGCAAGCTAGTGTGGAGAAGTCGAACGGGCGCAGGGGTACAAGCGGTGGTCAAGGTCGGCGATGAATTATTGGCTGCATCGCTCGATAATTTTGTTTACAAATTTTCTCTGGCCGGAACGCGACTGTGGAAACGGCAAATGCCTGGACGGGTTTCATCACAACCATTGATGACCAGCGGCGACGCTCTCTTTATGCCGCTTTCGAGTTCTGTTGGAGTTGTGTTGGAGATGAAAGACGGACGTCAGGTTAACTCACTGCCGGTGGGAGCAGAGATAACGACGTCAGCTTCGCCGATTGCAGTCGGCGACACAGTTCTGCTTACAACCGAGCAGGGCTTACTGGCGTTTACTCATCCGCACGAAGCCTCGAGGGCTAAGTCGTCGATGTTTTAGTTTTCTTGAACGGTGGGTTCGGCGACCTCCGGCCGTCGTCGAAATAATGCGAAGACTCTTGAGAGGAGTCCGTGGAGGATGTAACCGATTACGAGGATTAGCAGGACATGGCGGGAGTAGAGAAATATGAGGGTGCCAATAGCGACGGCCAGTATGATCGTGCGCATGCTGCGACTGCTGGTACCGACCGTTTTGAAACTTGAAAATCGCAGCGTGCTAACCATCAGGACCCCGAGCAATCCCACCAAACCCATAAGCAATAGCGAATAGATCCTGCCACGCTCAGGTCCGTAGTAGACGAGGGGCATGGGCACGAAATGAATAATCGCCGCGATCAAACCGCCGGCGACTGGAATCGGCAGTCCCACAAAACTCTTTTTATCCATCTTGATGCTGCCTTCCGCGAGAATCCTCGGTCGGGAAGACTGCACGTTGAATCGCGCCAGCCGAAAGCCGCCACACATCAAGTACATAAACGAAAGAAACCACGCCATGTTGTGAAGGTCGCTTCCTTCGTCTAGCGTGGCGCCGTATCCCCATACGTAGACCAGCACCGCGGGCGCCAAACCAAACGTCACTACATCGGCGATTGAATCCAGTTGAACTCCAATCTCGGTTGTGGTTTTGGTAAGTCTCGCTATGCGCCCATCAAGCATGTCAAACAAGACAGCCCAACCAATCGCCTTCGCAGCATTGTCGAGATAGTTTGCGGCGTGGAGCAAATCGGTTTCTGATCCGCTGCCAATGAGCTGAAACCCTCTCACCGCGGACATCACCGCATAAAAACCCATCCCAATATTGGCGGCCGTGAAAACAGAAGGAATCAAATAGAGTCCCTTCCCTAGACCCCGCCGTTCAGGGTTCTTAACGTCTACTTCCACATTTGAAGGTGCGGGCGTCATTGAATTCTTCCGATGATACTGGAGCCGCCTTTCACGCGATCGCCCGGTTTCACTGAGACCACAACGGTGGCTGGCATCACAATGTCGGTTCGAGAGCTAAACTTTATCAATCCAAACCGCTCACCCAAAGCGACACGTTCGCCAGCGCGTTTCCAGCAAACAATTCGGCGGGCGAGAATGCCAGCAATTTGTTTGCAAACCACAGTGATTTTTTCGCCTTCGATGGTCAGTGAGTTTTGCTCGTTGATCAAACTGGCGTTCTCATTTGTAGCCATCAAAAACTTTCCCTTCATATATGTGACACTCGTAATTTCTCCGGCTATCGGAGCTCGATTGATGTGCACATCAAATGGTGAAAGGAAAATACTAACCAGGGTCGGCGAACTCTCGCTGGAGCTGTCGACTTGTTGGACTCGGGTCACGCGACCATCGGCAGGCGACACGACTACATTTAGATCGGCCGGAACTTGCCTCGACGGGTCGCGAAAGAAGTACGCCATGAAGGCGGTTAAGAGCGCAAACAGGATTCCAATCGGCCAATAGCCGAAAACAAATGCCACCACCGCCAAAATGGCTGGCACTGTCACATACACAATTCCGTCGCGGGCCATTGTCACAACTTAAGTCGATTCTTCATGGGTCGAACACTCGTGGTTCTGACACCAGTCTCACTGACAGAATTTCATGTAACTTGCGGTCTAAAGAAAGGGGACGTGTTAAATTTCACGTCCCCTCAAAAGCAAAAATCAATTGGGAATGTTCTTCCCGTTTGAGTATTAATGGCTCACACTTTGGTCTTTTTGGTGGTGCATCATGATGGAGTACATCTGGTCTTTAAGCGCCAACTTCTTTTTCTTGAGGGTCACCTCTTCCAACTGTTCTTCGTCGCTCGGATAAGCCAGGGCGGATAATTCACTCAAGCGCTGTTCGTATCGAGTGTGTTCACGGGCCAATTCCCGGAACTCCGGATTCTGATTCATCAACTCCTCTTTAAGTACATCCGTAGTTGAAATGTCCATTTCGCGCATGTCTCCTTTCAGACGTTGGGGCCTGGCAAGATTGGTTTGAGGAGGTCGTTGGAAATACCTCCATTAATTGTAGCGGACACGAAAAAATGGTAGCCCAATTATCACCGGGGATCAAGCGTTTGCCAAAATTGCGCTCATGACCAGCGCATCCTCGGGCGGATCTGAATAATATCTCTTACGCCGCGCCGTAACCTGGAACCCACACTTTTCATAAAGGGCAAGCGCTGCTGCGTTTCCAGCCCGCAGCTCTAAAAAAGCACTGGCAGCGCCCCTCCTGGTGCCCTCATCCAGGATTCTGTTCAATAACGCGCTTCCTACCCCCTGCCCGCGGTAATTTTCACGCACAGCGAAGTTATTGATGTGCAGTTCTCCTGCGGCCAGCCTTGCGACAATATATCCAGCCAACTGGTGCGTGGGATTTGCTAACTGGTTTCCGTCCAGACGTGCGACCAGCATCAAAGGACTGTGTTGACCGTGGAGTTCGGCATAGTAAGCTGCCCACCCCCAACGGCTCAGGCCGGATATCTCCTCGATCTGTACCACTTCCAGCAGATCGTGCTCAGTCATGAGCGAGATTGAATATCCCTTGTCAGCCGCAACAAGTGCTTGCCTGGTTATTGACATCGCTGGTTCAACTCGGCGTCGGATGGTCGAACGTAGATCGCTTTTAGCGCATGAGCCGATTCTAATTCATTGCGCTCGTACTTTTGCAACGCCAGCAGCGCGACATTCCTCGCCAGGTTCTGCGGCTTTGGGGCGAGCTTCCATCCGCGCTCAATGCCGCTTGAATCACCAAAATCTCTCCCATGCTCACGCGCAAAATTTCGCAGAACTTCTTTTTGCAGATGTGCCCCTTCGCCGGCCCAGACCAGGTCAGCAACCTCACCGTACTTATTTAGCAAATTCTGCGGCGACAGGTGAGCCGCGTTATCAAGTTCCGTTACGACCAGGTCTTTCGAGACTCTAAACATCTGGGCGAAGATTTCGCCGCGTCCGGCAGGTAACAAAGCAACGGTTGCATCTGACGACCCTGCGGCATGGGCCACGGCTTGAAGCGTTGGAACTCCAACACAAGATCGATCAAGCGTGGCCGCTAGCGCCTTCAAGGTAGCAATTCCAATTCGCAGCCCGGTGAAGCTACCCGGACCTGCTGCACACGCGAATAAGTCAACGTCGTTCAGCTTTAGACTCGCTTCCTCGAGCGCTTCCCGAATATCAATTAAGAGGCTATTCGAGTGAGAGATTTTGGAGTCGCCAATCCTCGCTGCCAGTTGTTGTTTTTCGGATCCAAGAAAAACACTTCCGCCCAACATTGCAGTTTCCAAACTCAAGATAATTGGAGAACCCAAATCGCGTTTTCTATCCATCGTCTTGATTTCGCTTACCAACCGTGCACTAACTCTGGCGCGATCCTTTTAATCCGTGGACCAGAAACCGTCCTGCTCGCGAGACACAATTCGCGAGCTGGTATGGAAACCGTGGAAATTCATTGAAACTCCCCTCCACACTGACAGTCGCGAGGATCGGGTTAGGCCAACGTTTTCCTAATCCCTCGAGCAAGCCCGAAGGGCGTCGGAGCAGCTCAGCCATCGGCAGTGGATGGCTCATAGGAGGCTGATCCATAGCAAATGGTGTAGCCCATTGTTGGAGCACGTTATCAACGAGCCAGGCGGGAACGTTCATCGGGTTCACGCCCACTGGTAAGTTTTCCGAATCAGCCTCAAGTAACCGCTGCGCTAAACTGATGGCGCATTCAATCCAACGCGCTCGGGTCTTATTTCGTCCCAGGCAAGTGTTCCAATCAAAATTGGAAGGAAGTGACTCGATCGCCGCGCTAATATCGCAAAGCCAAAGGGGACGCCATCCGCCGTGCTTCAGGAAATGAATGCAAAGCAAAGCGAGATGGTCTTCACGTCCGAGTATTCTAATCTCGGCTTTCCCAAGATGGACCACGTCTGTACGAGCAAAGAGCTCATCCGGTGTCCTTTCCGGAAACTCATAAAATCCTTTATGCAGGTCGACCCAGCAATCGCTTGCCTCAGGACGGCTGAGCACTTCCTCGGTCAATTTAAAATCTTCGGGACGAACGCAAAGATCGATATCGCCGGAAGGCCGCAGATCACGATTAGAGTAGAGCCCAGAAGCGGCCCAACCCTTAGCCAATAGAACGTCTATGTTTGCTGCCTGGAGGAGACGAAAAACTTTTTCAACCTTCTCTTCGTGCATCTGGGTCTGCAAAGACTGCAGGCGCGCCGCGTGATGCAACACCTCCCCAGATGCGGAGTCTCGGAGATCAGTCTGGCTGATTCGGTTCCACGCCAGCGCGGCTGCACCGGAAGAACAAAGAAGTGGTGTCAACTCATCGAGTTCCGCTAGGGTCAAGTCGAAAGCCGGAAACGCGGACTGACGCCAAGACCCTGCCAGCGCTTTCGACATGAGCCGACCGGTGCGCGTGTTGTCCTTCCGTTTCATAAATCGCGAAGTACTTGCCGTATCGAACAGATCATTCAGTACCGGCGTGCTTACTGATTAGCCGCTCAAGTCGCCCAAGCAACGCAGGGACAAACTCGTCAGCCTCGCCTCTGGCTCCCTGCAGGATCTCAGCGCCGGCAGCCACACGTTCGAGAGATGCGAATGCTCGCTCTGGGTCACGTCGAGCCGAAACTGTGTTTGCTAACAATTGCAAGACACCTTTACCCGCGGTCAGCTTGCGAGGTCGCCACTTGGAACCCTCTTTGAACTTAGTAACAAGGACCATTTTGATCGGCAACGGTTTTGATCCGATCTGACCACCAATTTCGCTGATTTCGATTTTCGACTGCTTGTAAGTACCGTCATGGCGCAGTTCCAGCGGTTTCGCGAAAGGGTGTAACTGCCCTCGAGGATCGATTACGGCGTATTCGTCGGAGTAGTAAGTTGCGCCGGCACGGACGAGTTCCGCGACCAGCGTTGATTTACCACTATAACTACGGCCCGGCACTATTATTCCCTGCCCCCTCCAACCCACGGCTCCGGCGTGTACAAACACATAACGTCTCGCAAACTCGGCCACGAAGAGTCGAAAATCAGAATCGAAACCCTCGAGCATCGTTTCAAAATCGCGAGACCGTGAGAGCCTCACGTGATCGCTATAAAGGTGACTGTAACGTCGAGCGCTGCTGTGACCATTCACCCCGCTTCTAAGAAAAGAATAGATGCGATCGACCTGTTTGAGATCCGACTCCTTCCATTCACCAGGTAATACTTCACGAATGCGATCGAGAACAGATGGATCGTTCGACCGCACCCCAACTCGAACGCCGTATGCTTTGAGCGCGAAGCTGACAGGCCATCCCAAGCCGTCGATCTTATCCATGGCGGAAGGGTTCGTTGGAACTGCCAGTCTTAAATTAGACAAGTCGTACCCATGCCTTCTGCTACCAGTAGTCGCATTTGGATTTTGAAATCGGTAAGCGTTGTTGGCGTAATCGAGGAATGGAGTGTCACTTCAACCGTTCGAGTGAAAAGCTATCAAGTGACAGCGAACCAAAGATCGGACAGGGCGACGTTGTGCAGCTTTCACGCTGAACACTGACAGTCACTGCGGAAGTTCTCGGAGACGTCATAAATTCAACACTAAACACTTGCCAGGAGGCAGTGCCCTTATTCAACGGGATTGATTTGCCCAACACCTTTCCATCGGACGGATCAGTAACCACCACGATTGGTGGGCCGCCAGACACGATGTCCTTTGAACGAGCAGCAAAGTTCAGTTTGTAATGTCCGGAGGGCTCTACTAATGCCAGTTGCGACAGCAATGCCGACGACCAAGCCGATTCGCCCTGGAAAGTAGCTAAGATGCTGGCCGTGCCGCTGTGCCGATCCGTCGCATCCAAAGTAAGGTTGACGCCTTTCAAGTCACTGGGCACCCGCCAGCCAAAAGCTTCTTCGCTTAGCATTAGTGGACCTTCGAATCCACCATCCTCGAATGGTTCACTCGCGTTTGTGTCTCTTCCAGCCCTCCAGATCGTATGCGCTTCCTTGTACGACCGTTTCCCCAGAAGCTCCCTAACCAGATCGCGTTGAATATCACCTCCCAACTCGCCTGCGGCTTTCCACTGAGTAACAGCTTCCTCGGCCTTCCCTTCGCGGACCAATAGGCGCGCAAATGCGATCCGCCTCTTCGGCGATTTGATTTGGGCCATCGATTCGGTCAAGGCGGCATCACCTTGGGATAACCCCCAGGCAAGATCAATCAATCGAGGAATCAATTCCGGATTGCTTTGAGCGGCATAGTTCAAATCCTTAAATGCCGACTCGTATTGCCCGGCTCGCAAGAGTAAGTTTCCGCGCTGCCAGTATGGTTGAGAATACAACGGTGCTCTCTTGACGGCCTGGTCAAACGCAGCTAAGGCACCTGATGTATCTCCGAGTTGATCCCTGGTTAACCCTAAAGCGATCCAAAGGGAATAATCCGCGGGCCGCAATGCAACCGCCTTTTCCACGGCTGCAAGTGTCTGCGCGGTTGAACCCTCCAGGCTTGAAATTGTGGCCGCAGTAATTTGAGCTTGTGCATCTGCTGGTGTGAGTGTGGTTGCCTCAGTCGCAGCACCCATACTCCGATTGACCAAAGCGTATTTCACGTAAAGGCGAGAGAGACCAAATGCAGCGGTCGAACGAATAGCCCAAACGCAGAATGCAACCGCTATCGCAACCAGGAGTAGACGGAGATAGCGATTCGAGAAGAATCTGAGATTGCTGTGCATTTATTTTGAAGAGGAGTGGAGCTAAACGAGATGCTCACATAAAGGTATGCCCGCCTGATGTTGGCGGGCATCCTTGATCGACAGGTTTGACGAAAACTATGGAGTGCTCGGGCTCGGGTCGTCGCCGTCAGTCACAAGAACGATAACCACGGGAACGGCCACTGCTGCCGCTATTATCCCAATAATTCCCGGCGTTCCAATCCCACCGCCCGCCACAGGAGGCGGTACAGCGCCCGGGGCGCAACCAGTAATCAAGCCGCCACCGTTTTTCTTCTTTTTCTTTTCGGTTTCGCTGTCAGCGATAAGTCCCTGACTCTGCGTGGCGATCTCAACGCGAGAACCCTTCTTACCAGCAGTGGCGGTGACGCAGCCAGCGATTACCGTGGCTCGTGCCTTACATCTCCGGTCATTAGGATCATCGGTCGAAGGAGTTTGCTCAGGATCTTTACAGTTTTCGTCGTACTCCAGGAGTATCTTGGAGCCTGGGGGAAGATCGAATTTGCCAAGTACCCCTAGATCGATCGTGGCTGCAACGCCGGGGGGGGTCTCGATGGTTGCGTTGGTAGCAACGCTGTCTCCGCTTGCCGCGGTAGCGCCGTTGATCGAGATCGGCCGGTTACCAGTGGTGGTAATGCGGGCAATCATCTGTTGCGGCAGAACCGCCGTCAGCGTTGGAAAAACTGTTTCCGCGTAGCCAGGTAGGAGGGTTAACTCGGCTATGACAAGAGCTGCTAGGAGGACAGCTCCGAAAGCTTTTGGGCGGATGCTTATTCTCATTTGACCCTTCTCGGTTGAGTTTGCGAACGTGTAAGAACTGGGCTGATGGTCATCGCGGTAGTGATCATCGAAGAGGATGCTAACCGATCAACCTCGTTACATCAACCCCTAGGCGGAAATAATGGAAGATTTCTGAGGAACGGCTAAGTCCGAAACCTGGCCAACTCGCTATGACCACAAATGGAAAGGCGTGCCCGCTTCACATCTTGCGAGCACGCCGGAATTAAATGAATGGACCAACTTACGGAGTACTGGGACTCGGATCGTCACCGCCTGTCGCAAGAATCACAATGGGCGGTATGAGAGCCGCGCCTACGATAAGTGCGATCAGACCAGTCTTTCCGAGGCCTCCGGCAGTCGTCGCCACAGCGGGGGGAACAACATCGTGGCAAGTCTTGAGAACGCCACCACCAGATCTTTCTTTGTTGACGTCACTCTGGGCAATCCGATCTTGCTTGTCATTAAAAATCTCGTGATGCGTGCCCTGCCGATAATGTACCTCGATGCACCCAGCCAGGACGGTCACGGTGACTCTGCAAGCATCAGGATTAGGATTGGACATAGCGTCAGGGGGACAACTGTAGTCGAGCTTGATCCTGGTGTTGTCATCCATTTTGATGGTGCCAAGTGCTCCCAGATCAATTGTCGCCTCTGTATCGTTGGGAGTTTGGATCGTCGCTCCACTCGGAACGGTATCTCCACTGACGGCGTTGTTACCGTTAATGGTCGCTGGCACACTGCCCTTTGAGGTAATCCGTCCAAGAACCCCCTGAGGGATAACTGAGGGAAATGTTGATTCAGATGGAGCGGCAATACTGAGTTGGAGGGAAACCTGAACCACGGCAAATGCTAGAAACACTGCCACAGCCCGAAACCCATTTGAACGTCGAGTGTTCATATAATCCTCCTCGAACTGCTTGAGGTCTGTAGGTTAGTTTTTGGAGACGAAACTGTACTCCCTGAGGGGCGTCTCGTCAATGATTAAGTACAGCAAAGCCGTACTTTTAGCAAGAAATTCCACTCAATCGGGCCCTATCGCCTGGTCAAACGGATAAACTCCTCGGCCAGCTTGGGATCCAAAGTCTTCAGCAGCTCATATTCTGCGAGGGCTGACTTTTGGTCGCGCTGGGCCAGATATGCAATTGCCAGGTTAAAATGCGCCTCACCAAAGCCCGGCTTTAAGGCGATTGCCGCCTTGAGAGAGATCACAGCTTCCTTGTATCGCTTGGTCCGGACGTAAACTTTGCCCAGATTGTTGTGAGTTTCTGCGCTCTGAGGCGCCAGAACAATTGTCTTCTTATAGGCCTCAATTGCAGCGTCAAATTGTTGCGCCTGGTAGAGTGCAGAGCCAAGGCTGTTTTGCGCGTCCGAAAAGTCCGGCTTGAGCTTGACAGCCTGCTGCAGCGCAGCTACCGCGTCGTTGAACTGGCCCAAATTGTAGTAACTGGTGCCAAGGTTATAGTAACCCTCTGAGAAATCGGCTTTGATCTGGATCGCCTTCTTCAACACTTCAATGGCGCCAGGATAATCAGCCAGCTTGTTGTAGACCACGCCGAGATTGTTTAGCGCCTTTGCATAGTCAGGTCGCAGCTGGATGGCTTCTTTATAGGCCACAACTGCTTTCTGGTAATATCCCACCGCCTGGGTCTTATCGCTGGCCTCACCAATCTTCACATAAGCATAGCCGAGGTTATTGTGAGCGACCGGATTGTCTGCCTTTAATCTGACCGCTTCAGCCAGTTCAGTCACCGCCTGAGTGTATTCGCTAAGCGAGATTAGCAAACTTCCCAGATTGGTTCGCGCCTCTGCGTAATCCGGTTTAAGTTTGATTGCTTCGCGATACGCCTTTGTGGCTTCCGGATACTTGTCAGACTTGTAGTAGGCATTTCCCAGGTTGTAATGCGCGTCGGCAAAATCCGGCTTCATAGCTGTTGCTTTTTGAAAAGCGTCCAGCGCTTTCGGATATTGCTCGGTGATGTAATAGGCGGCACCCAGGTTGTTAAGCGCCTCAACATCGTTTGGCTTTAGCCGGATCGCATTGGCAAATGCGTCAATGGCCTCGTTATAACGGCCACTCTTGTAAAAACTGGCGCCGAGGTTGTTATAGGCAACAGCGTCGTCGGGTTTAAGTTTGACAGTTTTTTGCAGGGCTGCAATTGACTCTGCCTGCTTACCAAGTTTGTCATAAGCAAAGCCGAGATTGCTCGTAGCAATAGCATCATCCGGTTTCAGTCGGACTGTTTCCTCATACGCTTTAGCCGCCTCTTCGTAGCGATTCAGACTTAGATAACTATCACCTAACGCGCTGTGGGCCTCAGCCAACCCGGGTTTGTATTTGACGGCTTGTTTATAAGACTCGATTGCCTCGGCATGTTTTTCGATCGTGCTATAGGCGATACCAAGATTGAAGTGGGAGTCCGGATCATCGTCCTTCAAACTTAGCGACTTCTTGAAAGCTTCGATCGCTTCATTGTTTTCGCCTCGAGCAAAATGCGCAGCGCCGAGGTTGTTGTAAATCATCGGATCTTTTGGCGCGTGCTTAAGCGCATTCTTGTAGGCTTCGACTGCCTTCTCAAAATTTGAGAGGTCGTAATATCGATTGCCCTGGTCCTTAAATGCCTCAGCTTGATCTGCATCCGAAACAGTTGGGACTTGAACTGTGTCTGGCTCAACTGGAATTCTTCTTGATCGGCGTCGATCAGGGGGTGTGGGCGGGTTATTTCGGGTTGCTTCAGGTCTCGGAGGAGGATTGTTCTTAACAACTTCGGGCCGGGGCTTTGACTGGCGCTTAACCACCAGCATCGAAACGCCACCCACAAGGTCACGCGTGCGCTGAGGGCGTTTGACGATTATCGATGCGCCACCCATGATGTCCTGCCCCTGAAAAGCACTCGCACCTCCCCCGAGCCCCTGCAGGACAACCGCCCCGACGCCAACATTGAGAATGGATAGTGCCGCTAACAGCGCCACGGTGCGGTTAAAGTTTCTGGACAGTTTCATCATGATTGATCCGCCGATGGATTGGCCCAGCGGGGTTTCGATGTCGCAATCACCAGCAGCGTTGTAAACACGAAGGCGTTGACTATCATATGTAAGCCAAAATCCAGCAGGCTGTGAACCGCAACACCGCTGATGCCAATCACAGCGCCAAGCGACGCCGCCCGATGGAAGGGGTGTCGTGATCGAAGGTTTCCCTTTACGCGACGAACCACAATCAAAACAAACCAAATTCCGATCAGCAACCCAACTACTCCGCCACTCGCCAGCAACTCCAGATAATCGTTGTGCGCCTCTTGAGGTGTCTTCTTACCCGAACCATCGTGAAATAAGGGGGCGGCTGTTGAATAAGCCCCCATCCCAACTCCCAACACCGGGTGGGCTAGAAACATCTTCCACGTCGTGCGCCAAATGTCGTTTCGAGTTACTCCTTCCCGCAATTCGTCAGGCCCGGCGGTCAGTTGGCTACTTGATTCTTCAATCTTCATCGCCAATGGTTCACCGCCAATCCATAACGTGCCAATTGCGAGTGCGGCGACAAACCCAACGAGAAGCAGAATCCTTACTGGCCACGAACGACCGAGGCGAGCAAATCTTGCATGCGATGACTCGACAGTTCGATCTTTTATAGCTATCCCTATTAGAACAGCCGTCATTACCTGGGCCATCAGTGCGATAAGACCACCCCGAGATCCACAAAGGACCAGGGCAACCCAAGCCGGCAGAAGCGCCGCAGCATAAAACAAAAGATGCTCACGCTTCATCCCTCTGGAAATCATCAAACCCAGAGCCAATCCAAATCCCATCTCCATCAGATATGCGAAATGGTTCTTGTTAATGAACTGGCCATACCCACTATTCAAGGGTAACAACGGCAAGCCAAACCCCAGCTTATGTTGCGTTGTTTGCCTCAAAATGCCGAAGATCGCACTACCTACTACGATAACAAGAATAATGTTAATCAGAGTCCGCAAGCGCTTTTCAGTTGAAAGGTAGCGGAAAAGCAGCAGCGCAACGAGGAGAAGTGCGACAAGTTGAACGGCGAAAAAGCGCGTCTGGTAAGGGTCGAAGCTAAATGTGTTCCAGGTTGGAAAGCTGAGCCCTTCAGCTTGTCGAGACCCGCCAGGAATAGAGACTGTCTGAAATAACGATAGGCTGGCTAGAGCTGCGACGGGCAGAACAACAACCAACCCATCATTAATCCAAGAGTCACTAAGTGATCCTTCGATCAGCCAAAGGATAGTTAGCGAGAGTACCGAGCACACGAAAAAAGCCTTCCACCAAACCTCCACCGTGCCGTAAGGAATGGCCGTAATCACCAGCAGCAGCATCAACGCGCTGAAGATAGTGGTTCCCAGAACAGCTGCCACCCGAGGTGCTACCGATAGCCCACTCTTGCTAAGAGGCTCGGAAGATGAAAGCTCGACAGCCACTAACCAGTAACCTCCTTCGCCCTTGTGCGAACTTTTGGATGGCTCGAACTGAGCGGCTTCTCGTAATCCCGAAAGATCCGTTCTGCCGCGTCCGAGAGTTCCTTTCTCAATATGCCTGCGACGTAATCCATCTCCAACAGCAAGGGGGAACTATCCAATGGTCTGTACAAATTCAACCAGCCCCAATCGCCACTGCCATTGGACAGGGGTAAACGGAACGACCAAAATTTTGATGACCCGATCACTTCCTGTTGTAAGCCACGACGTTTCCAGCTCCAGGCGACTCGTCCGTTCCGGAATTCCATGTTCGCGACAACGCCTTTCTGATGGCTTGCATTAAATGCGCGAACGTTTGATTCCGCGCTGCTCGGGTAACCTAGCTGAGCATTCGCAAAAGCGAATTCCTCAAATTCGAGCATTTGAGTGACCGCTTCAAAAAGCTCGTTAAGACTGGAGGCCTTCGACAGAGCCAAACTCGCACGTCGTACGCGAATATTGTTGGCGACGCGGACCCGTCTTCCGCCAACGGTGCGCCTCACCCCAGCTCGAAGCTCGTCGACTTCGTGATAACGCAAATGGCCGACGGCAACTGTGACCGCAACGGAAATTACTAACAGCACAAGCGCTTCAAGCGGCGCTGAGCGCGATGCTGATAGCGCGGCAACCAACCCAAACACTGCACAGACAGCGTACAGGATTAAGACAACGCGTCTTTGCGACCAGCCTCGGGCAAGCAACATGTGATGAATATGTTCGCCATCGCCTTCAAATAACGACCGTCTACTTATTAGCCTGCGAGCCATCGTTACGCTCGTATCCACGACCGGAAGACCAAACGCCAGGATTGGACTGAGCACAGCGACGGCTGTCGTCGCTTTTTGCGCGCTGAGCACGGATATGCTAGCCAGGAGAAATCCCACGAAGAGCGAGCCAGAGTCACCCAGGAAAATCGACGCCGGGTTAAAGTTATACCTAAGAAAACCAGCTAGGGCGCCGCAAAGGATAAGCGTTACCACGATCATCAGAGAGTTAAATTGACCTATTGAAATGATCAGGATAACTAGCGAAGAGAGTAGAGCGGCACCGGGTGCGAGACCGTCCATTCCATCAATGAGATTAAATGCATTCGAAATTGCAACCAGCCAGAACACGGTGAGGAAGAAGCTTATCACCGGCGGGAAGGAAATCGTGCCAACAAACGGAATTCCCAGTGCCTCGATTCGCCCACCCATTGCGTAAAAGAGGGTCGCGATCAATCCAAGACCCACAAATTTTGTAGTGGCATTGGTACCGCGCAGGTCATCGTAGATGCCGAGCAACAGAACTAACGTGGCCGGGACCAGCGTAATAAGCAACTCCGTAGTGCGGGCTCGCAGCGACGCTGTGAGCATATTGGAGACGAGTGGCAGTGTAGAGAGAGTCAGCAAGAACGAAAGAAAAATTGCCACACCGCCAAGTCGCGGAACGGCCACCTTGTGAAGCCTGCGTGCTCCGATAGGCACATCAAGTAGCTTGAAGCGTTCACATGCGCGTCGAACAAGAGGTGTGATAACCAGTGAGGCGCCGGTGGCTATGATGAAGAGAGCAATGTAGGTGTTCATTGGGAGATATACCTTGAGTGATTTTGCAAACGATTCGCCGGCGCGAGACGGACCGACGGTGAGATCTTTACAGCGTCATTTGTTTTTCTACGCCAGTCTGCTCCATGGGAGTTACAGCAGACTAAAATGGTTAAGATGCAAGGATTCTTCGCTGCCAAACTTCTCGGTAGAGATCCAGAGTGCGCGCCGTCATCAAGTCTGCGCGGAATTCCTCCTGAACCCGAAGCCTGCCCGCAGCTCCCATGCGATCTCGGATTTCCTTATCGTCCAGCAAACGATTGATCGCGCTTGCCAGTGCCACCGAATCGCCTGGAGGAACCGTTAATCCGGTGATACCGTCAATTGAGACAAATGGCACTCCTGATTCGAGCCGCGTATTCACTACCGGCTTACCGCACGCCATAGCCTCCAGTTGAACCAAGCCAAACGCTTCACTACGCGCAATTGATGGAAGTGCAAAAACATCGGCTGCCTGTACGTAGGGTTTGACTTCGCGAACCTCTCCAAGAAAAGTCACCCGGTCAGCAACACCTTGGTTGCGAGCCTCGGCTTCGAGGGACGCGCGCAATGGACCATTACCGATAATGAGCAGACGTCCATCGATGTTCGTCATGCTGCGGATCAAAAACTCAAATCCTTTGTAGTAGATCAGCCGGCCGATACCAAGCACGATGCGCGGTCCATACGTCGCGCGTATCTGCTCCACCAGCTGGCTGTCAAAATCATCAAAATTCCCCTCTGAAATACCAAAAGGGATAATGTGGCATTTGTCCCGAAAGCGTCTCAAAACCGCCGAACTATCAACGTAATTTTGCGAACCAACAATGATCGCGTCGGAGCGATTCAGGAACCGGCGGAGCCAGGGTTGAAAAGCCTGGCCCAGAATTTTCTGGCGAATTATGTCGCTGTGGTAGGTGACGACGGTTGGGCCACGGTACCCGCTCGAAAAGTAAGAAAGAATTCCGGTTGGATTAGGAAAGTGGAGGTGAACGATGTCGGCTTGTGCTTCTCTAATCGTGCGCGCCATTCCGGAACACACTGGCGCGGCACCTAAGTTTATTGTCGTGCCGAGACGCGAGATCTTGACACCGTCAGCCAGTTCGGAATTGGTCTTTTTGCCGTCGTTAGCCACGACTACTTCAATGTCAACGTCTCGCGCCAGGCGCTGGCAGAGATCGCGCAGATGAGTCTCCATACCGCCCTTGTGAGGAGGATAAAACTTGCCTATATGTAACACTCGCAGCCTTCGTTCGTCAGTCCCTGCAACTACGCGCTGCACTGGTGGCGAATCGAAAGCGACTGTTTCGAGGTCTAACTGCAAGCGCTATTGACCTCCGCATATAGAGCTGCTGTCTGGGCGGCATACTCGCGCCAGGTAAACCGCGAAGCATGCAAGACACCCGCATCGCATCTCTCTGCCCAACGCAACGGATGGTGCTCGCGCTCGTCTAACAATGCATTGACTATGGCCGACCCCTCCGCGTGATTCCCGACCTGGAAATACCTCACCGCTTCGCCACCGACCTCGCGGAGCACAGGCAGGTCGCTCGCGACCACTGGCGTCCCGCATGAAAGCGACTCAACGATCGGAAGTCCAAATCCTTCGCGTTCTGAGGTGAGCATCAGGAGTGACGCGCGTCGATAAACTGCGGCGAGGGCATAAGGGTCGAGATGTGGCAGCGTGACGATGGAGTCGGCAACACCAAGGGTTTCTGACAAAGCCTTTTGATCCGCAGTTAGTGGCCCGCCGGCCCTTATCAATCGCGCCCTCGGCCGTGTCCGAATAATCTCGGCGAACGTGCGAAACAAAACGTCAATACGTTTTCGCGGGATAGTGCTGCCTACGTGCAACAGCTCGCAGGTATCCGCCAGTCGCGGGCCCAGCAGTTTTTCGACCTCCCGATCGTTTGAGCTGTTTGGCTCACGTGTTAACGCTGGATGCACTCCGTTTGGAATAACTACCAGACGATTGGCGGGCAGAAGATCGTGGGCGACTAAAGCGTCGCGTGTTGCCGCACTGTCGCAGGTAACTCGCGCTGCTTTTTGCATTCCGGTCAGCACGCGTTTCGCCATGGCCCTAAAGAGTGGCGAGCGGGGCTCTTGCTCGGGTTCGACAAGGCATCGGAAAGTGTCGGTGTCATGACAGGTAACAACTGTGCGCTCCGACGGAAGCTCGTGAACGAGTTGCGCATAGCTATGATCGACTATGTGATAAACATCGAACCCGTTGCGCGCTTTGCGCAAGGTCCTGGGATACTCCCAAAAGCGATTGGCTAATCGATCAGCATTAAACAGGTGGCCCTGGTCGCGTCCGTTGCGGGTGAAACGCCTACGCATCGGAGGACAAACACGCGTCGCAGCAACCTCGCCGGAGTGATAGCTAGTCAATCCGTCCAGTAGCGAGTCTGCCACCAGATCCATGCTGGGCCAGTTCTCTTCCCGCAAATCACAAACGACGGCAACACGCAGCGTCGTTGAATTTTGGTAGTGTTGATTTTGCGAAACCATTTGTCAGGCCGGTCTCTTGCGCAGCACGAACCACGCCTGACTGGCAAAATGCGGCGTCAACCAGGAAATTGGTGAACTGATAGTTTGCTCAAGCACAAACCGCTCACTCAGAGTCTCGCGCAACACCATCCAGTTAAACCCCTTGTGATCGAAGTAAGGAGATCCGGAATCACTCCCTAACTCAAGACGCGGAATGTGTTGGCGCGGGCCGGCAAGCAAACTCGCTCGATATTCGCTGAGGGTATATGAAGCGGAATATTTATAATCGCCCATGTTGCGCCAGCCGGCCACACGACGCACCGCCTGTTTAATGAGAAGTGGAAAGCCGGTTTCGATGGGAACACTGATCACCAGTGTTCCATCAGCTGCCAGCAAACGCTCCAGCCTATCAACTACTGTCTCCAGTTGGACGACATGTTCGAGCACTTCCATGCAAAACACAGTCTGAAATTTTCCAGCTTCAGTAACCGTGTCAACTTGATCGATCCGTCTAAATACTGAGCGCGGCAGAGTTCCTAACCGCTCCTGACAATCCGAAACCTGGTCTTCGCCCACCTCAACGCCAACGATCTCCTTTACCTTGTCGTCCAGACCGGTCGCCAGCATTGCCACGAACGTTCCGTCGCCGCACCCGTAGTCGAGCAATCGACCATGAGCCAGCTTCCGCGCCAGGCGCAAGCCGATTTCGAATCGGCTGCGATGGCTCCAGGAGATCAGCCGGTCCTTACACGCCAACTGCTTCTTTGCGTAGTGCCCATCGGCAATCGCGTCATCAAGTTGACGGGTAAAAGTGTCTACTGTTTTCTGCATTTACAACCGAGGCGGGAGGAAGTTTTTAGTTCTTAGAGGCGCTGCGGTTCTCCAAAACGTTTTCGAAGAAATCCAGGTGCTGCCGGGCAATTACCGGCCAGGCAAAATGTGTATGGACGCGCTCGAGGCCTCTCCTGGCGAGATCGGCTCGACGTTGAGGATTCTCCAGGAGCTCACTAATAACCGACATCCAGGCTGCTTCATCGGCTTCCGGAACAACCACTCCGGCGTCGCCAACTACGTAGGGGATTTCGCCGCTGTCACTGGCAACCACGGGAACCCCGCAAGCAAATGCTTCGATCAACATGCGGCCCAGTTGCTCGCGCCAGGCAGCCGTGGTCTGGCTCGGGGCACACATCACATCCATTGCGTTCAAGTAAGCCGGGACACCATCATGTTTGACGTCGGTCACCACCTTGATCCGATCGGGATAGCGCAACGCCCAGTTGCGCAGGTCTTTCTCCAGAGGGCCTGCTCCGATGAAGAGAGCTCGCCACGGTTTTTCTAAACCATCAAGCACTTTCATGAGCAGTTCAATTCCCTTGGCCGGAACAAAGCGTCCCATAAACCCGATCACCGGTGGTCCGTCGTCAGACCATCCAAGCAACTCTCGTACACGCTGGCCCGCTTCGCGATCGGGATAGAAGCGAGACAAATCAACGCCCAGAGGAATAGTTTGCTGGGCACGTTTTTGATAAAGAGGCCGCCGCGAGAGCGTTTCTTCAACCGTATGGCCAAAGGCAATCCAACCAGACGCTCTGCGCATAGCGTAATTCTCAATCCAACTAAAGGGTGGTGGATAACTCTTTTCGATGTTCTGAAAGGTGGCGAAGACTAAGCTCGTGTCCTTTGGTAGCCAGCGAGCTACCTGCCCACCTGCAAAAATAAACGGTTCCTCCCAACAATGGACCAGATCCCAACGTTCACTAAGAATGGTTTGCAATTCCCGACCGTAGAGCATCAGGTGGATACGTTTGGAAAAGTGGGCTGGCACCGATCGCAGCAGCGATGCTTCGCCGGGAAAATCTTCCAGGGCGATTGGTCTTAGGTCACCCTGAAAGAAGCTGGGAGCTACTGCAGTCACTTCCCAGTTCCCCTGGCCCACCCGGGCCATCTCATGGGCCAGGCGGCGATTGAGCGCCACGCAATAGGAATGTGAGATGGTTAGGATTTTTCGAGGCCGACCCATATAACGGACCGTCAGTAGTTAATTTCGGATGGCATAGAGTAGACCTTGACGATCACTCTTGTATTTATCAGGCTGAACGACGCAACGATAATTGGCAGCTTCGAGCAGGCGTTGACACCGAGCTAAAGCAGAGGGGCATAAATAATCGTGGTATTCGAGGACGATCTGGCTAATCTGCTTGAGAGTATCTGGGGAGGCAGCCTCCAAAATCCCTACTTCGGCTCCCTCAGTATCGATTTTTAGCAGCTCTACAGGTCCGGATCGTTTGACCACCTCATTCAGATCGACAAACCCAACAGTCACCGGAATGGCCGACTGGGTCGGTGCAGGGTTATCACAGCTGGAAGCGATCAGGCTGGGAACGTTGGTCCACATTTCGCCGGGCGCACAGCTTGCGCCCACCCCTTCACCAAAAATCGTCACTCTCTCGCTCAACCCATTCGATTTAATGTTAAGGGCCAACGTGGCACAGGTCTGCGGGCTCGGTTCGTAGGCATGGATCTTTATTTCCTTAGCCCGCTTTGCCCAGTACAAGCTAAACACTCCAATATTGGCCCCAACGTCTACCACAGTCCCGCTTGTAACCGGTGCGAGGTTCTTGCCGTAACACTCATCGCCAAATATTTCCAACATAGTTGGAATGGGCCCATCAAACTCAGTGTGATGAAGAGTAAGCCCACTTCTGAAGCGCAACGGTGGAACGCTCTGACCAGAGAAATACGGGCGCCATACCTCTCGCCAGTTTGAGAGGTGTTTCATCAATCTGAGAATGACATTCAGCTTTGTTAACGATGCGGGGATCACGAGCTCTCCGGAGCTGATTGGTACGGCGGCCATACCGTTCTGATCTGTTTCCATTTTCTAAAGGTGGACCACGAAAGCGGTACACGTTCTTTTCTAAGTCGCGGAAAATTTGAAAAGAGTTCCTTAACGATCCAGGCAAAACCTCCCGGATCTTCAAGCTTCATATTTCGCTTCATACTAAAGTAGGCGTAGAACCGCGACGCAACGTAGCCCAACACCAGAGGAAATGGATGATTGTATATAGCACCCAAACAATCGTTGCGAATTACATAGCGTAGATACTTTTGAGCACTCCGACCTGAAGGGTCAGGGATGTGCGCGACTAGAGCCTCGGGCAAGTACACAACTCTCACCCCTGCTTCGAGCATGCGCAGGCAATATTCTTTTTCTTCGCCGTAGTAATAAAAAAGGCTGCGGTAACCGCCGAGGGATAAGAACGTGTCGCGCCGTATTAGCACGGCAAAACCTATATAGGCTGAGACATAGCAACGATAATCAACGGGACCAGGTTGAGCTAGTTTGGGCCACGGTTCGCCGCTCTCATTGGCCTGGGCAAAAGCGATGGCGCCAATACTCTTGTCGGAACTAAGGAGTTTGAGTCCTGTTAGAATCCCCTGCCTTTCCAACAGAACTGCATCATCATCTAGACTTAACAGAAACTCCTGAGAGGCTATCTGCGCGAGCGTATTTCTCGCCACAATTGGTCCGTAATTCACATCATGTCGCACAACTCTTAGTCGCACCGGAAAATTCTGGCCGAGGCGCTGCCGCAACTCCGGCTCAACCGGAACGTTCGAACAGTCGTCTACGACAATCACTTCCTCAACTAAGTCGCTGATCAGTCTGATGGATTCGACGCACCTAACGAGGGATTCGAATCTGTCGCGGGTTGAAATGCCAACTGTAATCATCGGTTAGTCTATTTCAGACACTGCCAGCCGCGAGTTTTGAACCTTGATTTCACGCGCAAGGGTTCGAGCGTGGCGACATAACTTTGTGGTTCCCATGAACGTGCCGGCTTTTGTCGTGGCGAAAACAACTGCGGTCCAAGCAAGGTTTGCCCCAGGCTGAAGAGTGTATAGCCGGCCTCTTCAAGATACTGTGAAACGGGGCTGGGGTATTCCAGGTGTTCTTCGAAAACAATGTCGCGAATTCCCGGAAGGCCGGCGCCCTCCAGTAATTGAAGCTCATGTCCCTCCACATCCAGCTTCAAAATATCAACCTTAAGATCAAGAGCGTTCAGGCTCATCGTCTCGATTGACAGACCTTTGGCAGCCACAAAAGCCAAGCCCTGGTTCACGCCGTGTTCATCTGGGATAGACAAATAGCTGCGCCCGTTTTCGTTCGACAACGCGCACTCATACAAATGCACATTCTCCCAGCCGAGCGAATTCTCTCTGAGAGTTTTAAAGACCTCAGGATGGGGCTCAAAGGCGTGGACCTCCTGAGCACGCACGGAAAGCACCGACGTCATGTAACCAATATTTGCGCCGGCATCCACAGCGACATCTGCCGAATCAGTAAGTCGCCAAAGTGATTCGGTAACAATCAGATCATAGACACCCTTGAGCCAGATCGCCCGGCCAATCGCCTCTTTGGGATTAATCTTTAGCCTTGCACCCCAGGGCAGTCGCGCATAGTCGGGTGGAGGCTTGAACCGAGCCAGCGCTTGTGTTGGTCTAAAAAGGTATTCAGGTTTCAAGAGATTATTCCGCTTATCTATTGCTCTTTACGCCAACAGCCACAATAGACATCCCATGCCCCTGGAACTTTGGTAATGCTTTCAGACTCACATCCCTCCACCATGCTGAAGACTCGTTCATCGACCATAATCAGCGGAGAGAGCATTTTTCTAATTTGGGAGCGCATGTAAATTCGGTGAGCGTTGAAAGCGATTGAGGGGCGAAAGTCCGTGACCGTCGTGGATACTATGAACAATCCGTTGGGCCGCAGCACTCTTTTGATTTCGTTGAGGGCTTTGTAGTCGGCTTCTAAATCAAGCTCGTCTCCATAGCGGCCTAACCCGAAATGTTCAAGAGCACAAAGAGCGACTACGGCGTCAAAAGAGTCATCCGGTAGGGGTAGCGCCTTGGCGTCACACGTCAACACAGTTTCATTTTGGGAAATCGGCTCACGACTGCGCACATCGACTGTTGTCACCGGATAATGCGACAACATTCCGAGAATGAAATGCCGATATGAACCAATATCCAATATCTCACGTGGGACTCTGTCACTTATGTGTTTGGCGGCAAACTCACATTCGTAATCCTGATAGCTCCTGGGGTGAGCACCGGTGTCATTAATCGGATATTCACAGACAAAAGTATTTTCTGCTTCAGACCTAACAACCGCTAACTGCTCTTTATAGCGAGCTTCAAACTCTCGATCTGGTTCGGGCCGCCGGTTTACCGTTAAGCCAAGAGGTGCAAGTAACTTGTTAAGCATGCTTGGGACTAATCACAGAATCATCAAGCGCCTCTTCCCGTGCATTGACGAACTCAACATTTACGGGTGCCGACGAACGCGTCCGAATTTGATGTCCTCCCAATGTCATTGGCTCTTTATCGAATCCAGCTTTCATTTCTGAGCGAGGGCCCAGACCACGATGGGAAGCTCAGGTTCATTATTCAGCGAATGCAGATACTTATTGAACAGGCGAAACTCTCGTCGGAAGGTCGCTTCGATGCATTTGCGATTCCCCCATGAGCCAGTTTTTATCTTGTCGATGGAGAAACCACATTCAGCAAGAAAATGCTTGATGCCGGTTTCAGTCCAACGAGTGCAGTCCACTGGATTTTCGTGAACTTTGTAGATAAATGGCGTTACCATCAAGAAGTGGCCGTCGGGATTGAGCATCTCATGGACGTTTCGGCCCGCTTTGTACGGCCTGAGCAAATGTTCGAAGATATGCTCAGCGATGACTAGGTCGTACCTGTCGGGAAGCAGATCTTCACAAATATCTACCTCGGGATAATTAATCATTTGGAAACTTCGAAACCCCATCTTGGACCACCGTTGTCCCGAAATTTCCAACACATCAAGCGCTTCAGGATTTAGATCCAGAACTATCTGTCGAGTCACCTCATCCGAGACTTTTCTGGTCCAGATCGTATCCTCAAAACCACTCCAGGCCCGCAGGGTCCTTGAGCGAGCAAGTCTCCCGCCTAACGGAAACTTGCTCAGTACCTTATTCGCGAAGTGCATCATGAGGGACGAAACGCTTCACTATGGGCTGGACGCTCCCGCCTCGTGAACTCTAACGCCAACCAATACTGCGACACGGTAGCTCGCGCACTTTTGTCCCATGTTAATCCGCGTACTTGCTCGCTCGCGTTGTTACCAAGTTGAACACGTAGCTGGACATCACCCCAGAGCCTTTCGATCGCGTCAGCCAAAGCTCGAGAATCTCTTCTGGGTACGACCAGACCAGTTTTTCCATCGACGACCAGTGTTGTAGCGCATCCAACTGGCGTTGAAATGACTGCGAGGCCCTGGGCCATTGCTTCCGCCAATACCATTCCATAACCCTCATAACTTGAGCAAAAAACCAAAAGATCGTGCCGTCGGTACTGGCGGGCGACCTCGTTCTCATCGGCCCGATCAATTACTGTGACGAAGGGTTGAATGTGTTTCGGAAACGCCCTAAGTACCACCTCTTTCGGATAGCCCGGGCCGAGCACCGTTAGATTTGCTTTTACCCCGCGCTCTCGGACCAGCGAAAAGGCTTCGACCAAATAATGAATTCCCTTGCTGTGGTCCCAGGTTCCGCAAAACAGTAGACCGGCCCCACGGCCTGAGGATTCGGACGGGTCATCCCTTAAAAAGCATTCGGAAATCCCGTGTGGAACAATGCTGATTCTGTCGGAAGGCAACCAACGCTTGCGGAGTGCGTAGTTCCGGTCGTCTTCATTAAGCAGGATGAGTCGATCCGCCAATCTGGCCGAGACAGCGAGTTGGATGAGACGAGTGGCCGGATACCATATCCTCCTGGTCCATGGTTTCTTCAGCAGGCCTGCGCGATGATCGTCGAGCATGCGTTGGTAGTTCAAATGTTCCAGGCCATTGGATCGAGTGATGAAAGCTGTATTGCGAAATCTCCCAACTAGCTTCGCCAATCCAAAGACCAATCCTTCGGCGCTAGCCACATCGACAACATCGAATGAGCCGTGATCCCGGAACACCTTCGAAATAGCACGCGCAGCGGCGAAGGGTCGCATCAGTTGACTAAGCCTGTTATTGCTTACGGATACTCCTAATTCCTCACTGAAGAGCACGCGGCACTCGTGCCCCAGCTTCTCGAATCCATCCCGCAACTTAAGCAGGACTTTCGCAGAGCCGAGCCTGGGATCGTTGGCATAGTCGCCAACCAGCAAAATCTTGAGGTGACGTTCCATTATGATTGCTGTCGCGCAGTGCGTGAGTCCCAGCGATTAAGAATGGCGAAACGCATATGAGCTTTTACTGATCGCAATGCCTGCTCGGCTTTATCTCGCTTTGAAAAATCCGAAACGAAGATTTCCTCCTGCAAAGCCAATTCTTCCGACCAACTGCTTCCCCTCTCTCTCATTTCGCTTAAGCGTTCTGAATATTTCACCCAAAGCGAAAAATAGGGAGCGTCCAATGCGGCCAGAAGTCTCAAGTATTGTGCAAACGGACTACTGTGCCATTGCGGCGGATGAATTTCGTGAGTGATATAGGTATCGCGATTCAGCAGGATGCCATCAGCGTGGCAAAGAAGTAGAGCTGTATATACGTTGTCCCAGATTGGCTCCCCCAGGATATAAGCTCGGAAGCGCCACTCGTTCTCGAGCCACCAATCCCCGTCAACTATGAACAGGTCCGTTCCCCACGGCATGATGCCCTGTTCACGTTGAGTGTCCTTTTCAAAATCCACCCTCGAGAAAATGTAGGCTTGGCGATGCGACGCGAGAGCGTAGTCAACTGCTCTTTGGCTAACAAGAATGTCAGAATTTGCGAAAGCAAAATAACGCAGTCCGCGGGTGGTGGCTTCGACAGCCAACTCATGGAATATCTCCGAGACGAGGGGCTTTCGTTTTCCCTGCCGCCCGCTCACCATTTCTGAGTCGAGTTTTAGTTGATGAGACGGCACCGGTCGACGACCCAACTGCGGATCCCCTTCTAAATACAGGTGCATCAGCGAGACCTTCTTTAGTGCGAAGAGTGAGTTGAGACCGTTGAGCTGCCGTCGTTCCGCGTCACCACTTGCCGGATATGTGTTAATGCCAAACAGAATACTCATCTTGCTTCGGCGTGAGCTCCGTTTTTGTCGACGACCGTGGGAACATCTTCCTCGAGCAAAATGTTGATAGTGCGATCGATGCAGAAATGCTGCGCATAGAACCCTTTGGCCTCAATAGCGAAACTCGGAAGTCGTGCTTCCTCTTCCATAAGTCGCAACGCGAGGTGCGCGATTTCGGGAGCATCACATCGCGAAGCGAGCGCAAGTGCAGTAGACGTTTTCCAGACGGGTTCAGTGTATTGGCCAATGTTGCTAACCACTGGTCTGCCGTTGTGAAGCAAAGCCATCAGCGATGTCCGGCGCGCCGTCGCACCGTCGAAATATGGCTGCACGAAAAGATCGCAGGCTTGCAAATGACAAGAGAGGTCGCGGCTGTTCAGGTACCCGCGAGCCACTAGTCTGTTTGAAAACTCCGGGTGCTGCTGTCGGAGGGTGTCGGCAAACAATTCAGCGTTCTGACCCAGGCAAAGGAAGTACACAGATGGGCGCTGGTGAAGAATCTGGAGCAAGACTTCGGATAAGGTTGGCCTTATCAGCTCACTGTAAGTTCCAAAATGGCCAACGATGAATGGATGTCCCGTCGAGCCGCGCTGGATCGTCTGGCGAATGGCGACCACCGCTTCCGAGTCATCTGTGAAAGGGATCGTAGCCGGCACTGGTAACCAAATAAAACTTGTGTCGCGCAGAATCGAGTAGGGGCGGAGTAAATTCTCCCACGCGGGAGTTGATACATACACTGTACGTCCGGCGCCTAGTAAGAGCATCGCCATGAGTCGATGCACCAGGGCGAGAAAGTTCAAACGCAGCTTTTGGTCACGGGCAAAGTAATAAAACGGCTCGTGAAACATCACGCGCACGTCGTCACCACAGACCACTCCGCGCCAAACTAGCCATAAACAGAAGAAGACATTGAGACCACGCAAGCCAAAAGCGTTGGGGGCGTATTGGACCAGAAGCGTGCGTGGTCGGGTAAATCTATTGAGACTGCGACCCAAAGCCCAAAGGCTAGCCGGCGCAAACGCGTCAGCAATACGATGAATTCTGGGGCCGCTCTTACTCTCGGGCTCTTCCCCGGCGGAAGTACTACCGGGACTCCAGACGTGGACTGCCGCACCTTGCTCTGCGAGTCCCTGGGCCAACTGTTCCGTATAGTCGCTTACTCCGCCGTGTTGCGGTGGATACTCCCCCGCCAAAATGTGCAGAGTCGCTATCATTTAATTGTTGGCAGCCGACGCCCTCGACAGGATTTCCTCTAACTGATCCAGGTGTTTCTCAAGAGACATCTCTGCCGACTTTGATCGTGCTGCTCGACCCATCATCGAAAGCCGCTCCGCGTCTGAAAACATTTCAGCGAGGGCCCGCCCTAAATGTTCGTGACCTCCATTTCGCAACGGAACCAGCACTCCGTTTTTCCCATCATCGAGCCAGCTGGGAATGCCGCCCACATCAAAGGCCACGGCGGGCACGCCAAACTTCGCTGCTTCCAGGCCCACCAGCCCGAACGGCTCTGGCCACAAGCTAGGCACCGCCAGCACGCTAGCCTCTTTGAAGCGCCGCGCCAGCTCCAACTCGTCATCCAGCCACCCGGTAAAATGTGCCTGCACTCCGAGTCCGAGCGCCAACTGCTCCCACTCTGCCCGCTGTGGACCATCCCCAACCATCACCAGTTGAATTGAGTGATGTATCCGCTTCGACGCCTCGCTTACCGCACGCACCAGCACGTCGCCACCCTTAAGCTTTGTCATCCGGCCCACGAATAGAACGCACGGTTGCGCTGGACCACTCCCGTTGCTGTGGTCTGTGACTGTGGCAGAAAAAAGTGGATTCACGTGGACCTTCGAACCGTCCATGCCATTGGCGACGAACTCGTGTTTCATGTGGCTGCTGGCGACCACCATCGCTGCGTATCTTCGAAACAACTGCTGCTGCTGATTGGACCACTGATAATGCTCAATCATCTTGATGGCGCTAAACTCACCGCAGCGACGAGGAAAGTAATAGAGGAGACAAGCCTTCCCGAAGGTCCTGGCGCATGGCGTGGGGCTAGGAAAATGATGGGTCTTCAAACCACTGATGCAAGTGCCGAAGTACCCGTGCATAAACTTCACAACCGGGAACGAGTCCAGAAGCACCTGCTCCAGTTTGAGATCGTTCATGTTGTGGGAGTAGCACACGTCGGGAGCAAACTCGTTGACGTGCTTCAGTGCACCTTCAACCCCACCATGAGCAGTACTGAAATGTGGAAAGCTTTCTCCGCTGAGGGATGATTGATTAACATCAGTGGATTGGCAGTGTAGAAACGCCAGTTGATGTCCCCGACGAATTAGTCCCTCAGTCACAGCCGTGAGGTAGCTTTGAACACCTCCTGCATCGCGAAGACCATCGTTGGCAAACAAAATGCGCATTCATTGAATCGACTGAGGTCAATGCGACGCGTAGACCTCCGCGTCAGTTTAGGCCCCCACCATTCGAGGCCGGGGTTTAGTCTTCCTTATCTCAAGCTGAAGGATTGGGTTCGTGCGGTTTCGTGTGAATTCGTGGATCGTACTTGCCGTTACATATCCCTACGATCCACGAAATCACACGAAACGCCACGAAACATATCGTTGAGCGAGTTGCCGTCAGAGCTTAACTAACCGCATACACTCCCCTTCCACCGTCCATGGGTCGCTCTTAGCACTCAACGGAACCGCTTGCAAACCCTGCTCTTCCAGCTCAGCTGCCAAGTCGGCTTTTGAGAAACCCAGTTCCTTCCAGGTTGTGGGGTGCATTTCCACGAACACCGAAAGATCCGCGCCGCCCTTCTTTATCGTTTCACGCGCACCGCGTAATACCATTAATTCGAAACCCTCAACATCGATCTTGATCAGGTCGGGTGCAATGTTCTCTCGGGCACAAAAATCATCGACAGTGATGGTTGGGACTCGCACCGTCATGGCTTGTGACGCGTCATCGGCGCTCGCAGCCAGCCGGCTCATGCCGCCGTGTTCATTCAGCAAGAAGTCCGCCTTCTCGGACTGATCTGAGACGGCCGCTTCAATGGGACTGATCACTCCATCCAGCTGATTCAGGCGAATGTGCTCCTTTAAACCCGCGAAGGTCTCCGGCGCCGGCTCGAAAGCGAAAACCCTTCCCGCCTGGCCCACCCATTGGCCGAACAACATCGAATAGCAACCAACGTTAGCGCCAATATCCAGGGCCACGCCGCCCGGGCCAAGGCTTTGTTTGAAAGCTTCGTACTCGTCCGTGTTCCAGGAAACGTAGCGAAACCCGGGTGAGATGAAGACGCGTTCACCGCCCGGCAACGTGCACTCAAGCCCGCGGTTGTGGGTGGTCAAATTTATCAGCCCGCGATAAGCACTCTTCAGGAGTGGACGAAAGCGAGATGTGGGTACCGCGCGGCCAACCCGGTCGCCGATGCTCTCCAGGATCGACGCTGAGCGAAACTTCTGACTGCTCGCGGTTGTTACTTCGTCAGAATTAGGGGCTGCACTAACTTCTCGGGTCACGTTCCTATACTCCAGCAGACGCAGACAGAGACGGTGTCTGCAGCGCGGCGTTACGCGATCGCGCCAGGCTAAGCAGCAGGGCGCACAGTTTTTGAGAATATCTTTCTGGTGAATACAAAGTTTCGGCGCGACGCCGGGCCTCACTGCCTAGTCGCCGCCTCAGCTCGGCTGAGCCGATCAGCGTTCTGAGGGCTTCGACCAATTCGCTCTTGTTGCCCGGAGAAACCAGCAGGCCAGTGACTTGATCCAAAACGATTTCCGGCACCGCGTTGAGGCGCGTGCCGATTGCTGGTAAGCCGGCCGCTGCGGCTTCCTGATACACCATTCCAAACGCCTCATTGCGAGTCGGCATCACAAACACATCGGCACTCTTCCATAACTCGGTCCATGACTCCGTGAACGGTTTGATTCCTCTTACGACGCTGACACCGGCCGGGAGGTCCTCGGGTTCAATGGGCCAATCCGTAACCAAGACCAGTTCGGCTCGATCAGTAAGCTGGGCACCACGCCACGCTTCAAGCAGGTCAGCACCGCCCTTGCGTACAAAATCACCGCCCATGAACATGATCCGTAACCGCCCGCCTGGATTGCGTTGGGACCTCTCGTATCGTCCTTCGCTCCACCCAGAGCTGAAGTTCTGTAGCCTTACCGGATAAGGCATAACCAACACTTTATCTGCGCAGTCGGGATGGGATTCTCTTAGATCCTTGGCGGCCCAGTCAGAGATCGACGTGATCACGCTGGCTGCGCGAAACACGGCGTGATCGTGAATCACACTAGGCCAGTACGAAACCGAGGCTACAGGCGAATCGGCTTCGCGGCTGGCCAACCGCTGGGTGCAGTCGATGGAAACGATACTGGGTGTATGCCTCATCCGACGCAGACTCGCATAAGCGGTCGCCTGAGTGTGAAAGTGGAGCACATCGTAATGATTAGACTGATGCTCTGCGGCCCTGATGCGCCGTGCTGCCAGTAGTCCGGCATTTAGTTCCTGACGCCAACGGGCCTGATCCAGATTGAGTTGACCCAGGCGATTCCCTTTAAAGGGGCTAAAGCAAAGCAGACGCCTGGCCACTCGATCAGCGGGCGTTAGAGCGTCACTCAGGTTGATGTGGGTGGCATCGATCTGGGTTTCAGTGGCAACCACATCCTTAAAAAGATTAAAGACAGAGTGGTGACCCAGAATTCCTGAATTGATAAACAGCGCTCGAGACTTCACAGCTGCGACACTCACTAGTTTTATTCCTGGCGAGTTCCGCTACCTTGCGATAAAACGCAGGACAGCCATTGCAGAATCGTAAACCTCGCGCGGTGAAAGATCGCTTCCGAGGCAGGTATAGAACTTGTAACCATTGGATAAAAGATCGTCGCAGATCTCTTTCGGACTGAGACCCCTTCTTTCCAACATGTCCAGGTGCATCTCAAGACACAACACCGGTCTTTTCGATAACATCCGAGGCGCTCCCTTTAAGGCCTCATACTCGTAGCCTTCAATATCAATCTTGACAATATCCGGAAAGACGCCGAGGCGTTCGCACTCGTCATCGAGGGTGGTCATTTGGACCATGTGATCCAAATCGGGAAACTGGGGTGCCAGGTCAATGAAGCCGGATGAATCCACCGAGGCCGGGATCTGCTGCCGGTTCTGACCTATGACGTCAGACTCGAACCGAATCCGGTCCCCAAAATTATTCATAGTGCTCAGCCGCTCGGCTGCATTTCTCAACACTTGAGAAGGTTCATAGCCTACGACACTGCCGTTCGGGTTACAGGCGCAGAACACTAAAGAAAACAATCCTTTGTGTGCACCAACATCGAAGAACAGCTTCTTGTCTTTAGCCATCCTGATAAAGCCATCCATCTCTTCGATGGACGCCCCGTTCGTTCTGAAGTGGTATGAAAAGTCGTCAAGAGCTTCCGGTGTAATACGAATCTTTGCAGAGTCGTTAATAATGACCGATGGTCCGCCACTTCCTGGCACGATCTTAAAGTTAACATCGGCTCGACTGCTCGTGTAACCGTAAAGACTCGCTCGCATAGGGGCCTTGATGAACTCAGGTAAAATTCTCCCTCCGACTCTTCTAATTTCTCTGATCAATGAGGTAACTCCTTGGTGATCGTACTTGTCGTCGACTGCCCTTTACTAAATTCAGGGGAATTTGCCAGCCTCGCCTCAACGAATAAGCGGATGCCTGTCACTTGATGGAGCGCCTTCTGCCATAATAATCGTCCCATCCACTTCAATGTTTCAATGCGACGTTTGGAGATTTTTCTGTACCATCCAGAATCGAGACCATAGAGTGCCGTCATGTAAGCGGCCGCGCCCACCAGCTTAAAGGGTTCAAACTCAGTTGCTTCAACCGTCCAACCATGATTTTCAAGAAACCTTCGAAGGGACTCCGGATTCCATCTCAAAGTGTGTTGGGGAGGGTAATCCCAAAAATCGCTAAGCCCAACCCGCTGGGGATGTCGAAATCGTCTCGCAAATCTGAGGTGAGACGGGCAGCCTACGAATAACGAAGCGTCGGGTGCGGCGAAACTATGCAGTTGCGAAAAGATCTCTTTGGGTTCTTCGAGATGTTCGATCACCTGAAACAGCGCTATCGCGTCGAACTTCTCCGATCGGGCTAAGCCTGACATAATTTCTTTTAGGTTACAGTCACGAACATCTAAACCATTTGCCCGAGCTCGCTTGACGGCAAAGGGAGAAAAATCGATGCCCGTAGCTTGATGTCCGAGAGATTCAGCCTTAGCCAGAAAACGGCCATCCGAGCAACCAATTTCTAACACTCTCTTTCGGGGTAATCGCGCCAACCGACGCAACGCTTGCTGCTGGTCGAACCCCAAATCCTGCACCTCCTCCGGATAGTGGGTAGATGTCCATGATCGCATCGGTAGTGCGCTCTCAAGCCCACACTCACTGCACTTCCAGAATTCAACTTCAGTAGATTGCAAGTCAGACTCGATGTAGCCACAAATTGTCTCCTGTGATGCGTCGCCATGCGACTTTTGGGCGGCCCATGCTGCGGCCAATTCTTGAATTGATATTTTCTCGAGCTGAGCCAGTTGCCCAGAGCCGCACGCTATGCAACGGGAGATCATCAACTTCCAGTCTCGGGGAGAATCCTCATCCGCAACAGCCACGGTCGAATGCGCGTCGGCAGTGGTAAGTCGGCGAACAACGGTCGCATTTGCCATAAATAAAGGGCCATCACGGCCGGCACCAATCCAATCCAAAGAAAACTGCTCCGGCTGCTAATCCAGGCGGCGACAATCGTCCCAACCAGAAAAGGCGAGAGAGCCTTGCTGGTCCATGGCAAAATCACATCATTCCAAAGGCGACTCCAACCCGCCCCGCTAATCCGATACAGGTTACGCACGCCTAATGGCAAGGCCACCAGGAACGCGCCCAACACACTCGCAGCAGCCACTCCTCCCAAACCATAATAATTGCCGAGGAGTACGGCGAGTCCGATCGCGGCCAAGCCCTGGAGAAAAGCTGCTATACCTATCTCTATTCGTTTTCCTAAGACTGAAGCTGTTGTAAATATCCCGTGAACAATCGAGATTGCGAGTAGGTTAATGACCAGAATGGCGTTGAGCGTATAACCCCCAAATTTTGAGGCTCCCACCCATAAGCGAACAAAGGTGGGGTTTGCCATGAGCACTAGCAAACTGACCGCGCCGGTGGCAATGAGTAGCAGGCGTAACAGGTTTTGAACTGTTGCACGCACTCGGACCTCATTAGCTTCACCGGACAATTGGGCCAAGCCGATCAGACCGCTGTCGGAGAGTTGCCAGGCCATTTGCATTAGGATTTCACCCATTTTCACCGTGCATGCAAAAACTACGGCGCTAGCAGGATCGATGATGGCCACTATGACGAGACTGTTGCTCGCTGCCGCCATTCGCCAGCCAATATTACCCAGCCAAACTCCCAGGCCATCGCGCGTCAATCCATACAGCTCAGACAGTTTCGTTCGCGTCCAGCCCCTCAAGAGATCGGGGGCGATGAACCATACACGCACCAGACACATCAGCGAATACACCAGCGGCGGCACGGCCAAAGCAAATGCAAGTGCGTAAAGACCGTGCCCGCGAAACAAGAGCACTATCGCGACGCCAACGTTTAAGAACCACTGAATGACGCCAGCAATCCCGAGAAAGACAACATCCTGCATACCCTGCAAGGCCGCTGCGAACGTGCGGAGAGGAAATGACAGACCGGTACAACAAATAACTATAACGAGAGGGAAAAACAGCAACGCCTGCTGGGCTTCGCCCAGTCCCATAACATAAGAGGCAAAATGCCAAAGCATCGCTGCCACTAGCACATAGACAAGACCGGTCAAGCTAGCTATGAGTATTCCATTGGCGATTAGTCTCCGGATGGCTTCGCGATCCTTTTCGCCGTCCCGCTGCGCAATCGACCATGGCAGTATTCCCAGGACTCCAAAATCCACCATAGCGGAGTAAGCCAGGAGTTCCCCGCAAGCCAGCCACCAGCCGTAGGTCTCCGCGCCGATTTTTTTAAGAATCAGCGGTAGCAGGACGATGCCTGAGATAAACGCCAGGGCGAACTGCATATAGCCAAAGATGGCTATGATCCCAGCGTTACGAGTTCTGCTCATTTTTTGCAGTCGAGGTTCCCGACTTAATTAGAAACCGGGGTATTTGAGCGACGGCGGCACTGAGACCAGCAATGCCGACGCGTCTCCACCAAGTCTGGCGATCTTTGGGATGTTCAGATTGAATCTGAGTGCCCCAACGTTCGTGGAATATCAATCCGTTCTTAAGGGCCAATTGTTGTTGCTGCGCTGGTGGCTTTTTTCCAATGGTCATGCTGCCAAGATGGGAAAAAAAGCCTGCCCGCTCATATCCGTGCGTTGCTACCTTCCAACCTGCGTCACGCAAGCGGTAGCAAAAGTCCGCCTCGTCCCATTCGTGCGGACAGAACGCTTTATCGAGGACACCAACTTTCTGAATGACTTCTCGTCTCACGACCCAGGGACGCACCACAATGTCCACTTCCTGAAGCTTGAACCAGTTCAGTGGTCCATCGCCGATGGTGCTCGGCAGGCGTCGCCAGTCGATCAGATCCTCCCAGGTTTCAATAGGCTCATCGATAGGAACGCAATTGAGACCACGGCTCAAACTCAAGAGTCCGATGTCAGTATAGGCATCGAACGTGGCAATCAACTCCGGGACAAGCTTGTCACTTTCGAGGAACATGTCGTCTTGCCAGACCAACATAAGATTGGCTCTTGCTTCCGCAAAGCCACGGTTGTTGCAAAGGAGTTCCCCTACATCGTTCTCATGAAACCATCGTAGGTATCGCTTTCCCCACTCTGATTCACTTACCTCTCGCAGGTATTCCGCTGTTTGATCGCGACAACCATCCTCAATAACCAGAATCTCAATCGGAGCGTCAGGTGCATATTGCATCCAGCTAGTGAGACATCGTTGAAGGACCGCGAGGTTATTAAAGCTCGGGACGATCACCGAGAGTAATGGTTGACTAGTTGAGGTCATGTTTGAGTTGGGTCAGATACCAATCAATGGTCTGTTTTACACCCTGGACAAAATCTACCTCGGCACGAAAGCCAAAGGCTTCCTTTGCGCGAGTTACGTCGAGACATCGTCGCGGTTGACCATCGGGCTTCGAAGGATCCCATCTAATCTCACCTTGAAACCCAACCAGCTCTGCAATCAAAGTTACGAGGCTCTTGATTGATGTTTCTATACCCGAACCCAGGTTCACCGGCTCATCCAGTTCATACTGTTCTGTAGCCAGCAACACAGCGCGCGCACAATCGTCAACATGAAGGAATTCCCGCGTGGCCTGGCCGCTTCCCCACACGTCGACAAAGCTGGCGTTGGCATACTTCGCATCTACGCACTTCTTTACTAGCGCTGGGAGAACGTGCGATGTTTGCGGGTCAAAGTTATCGAATGGACCGTAGAGGTTTGCCGCTAGCAAGTGAATCGAGTTGAAGGCGTACTCTTTTCTGTAAGCCTGGCCCTGAACTAACAACGCTTTCTTAGCCATGCCATAAGGCGCGGTCGTTTCTTCCGGATAACCATCCCAGAGATCGTCTTCACAGAATGGAACGCGAGGCTCTTTCGGGTAAGAACAGATTGTGCCCACCGTGACAAACTTGGACACCCCATGGTTGTGAGCTTCGTGAAGCAATTGGGTTCCCATTATCAAGTTGTCGTAGAAGAAAGTGCCCGGATAAAGCCAGTTTTTTCCGATTCCCCCAACGGCAGCTGCCAGATGAATGACCACTTCCGGACGCGCATCGCTGTACAAACGTTTCACCGCTTCGCCATCCCTTAAATCGTACACAGACGAACGTGGAACAAAGACTGATTCACAGCCAGCTTCAATGAGTCTCTTAACCACGTGGGTTCCCAGAAACCCAGCGCCGCCCGTGATACAGACTCGTTTTCTCGCCCAAAAACCATTGCCACGGCCCAGCCCAATTGCCGGGTCCACTTGCTGTTCGCTTGTCTTCACCTTGAGGACGACCCTTCTTTCTGCGCGTACGCCTGAAGGTTCAGAGCTAATGGGGATCTAATCCCGCCGGGGATCAGACGTCCGGCGTGGTAAACGCCAAGTCGAAATGCTTTGGAGAGTGCACTTCGTAAAGAGCCATTGACAGGCGCGAGTTCAGGCATACCGATCGTCATATCGATATTTGTGAAACCTGCGCGAAGCAACGCTTGGCGTAAAGAGCGGGGCGAAAAGTGGTTGATATGGACCAGATTGTCGGCGACCGAGACGCGGTAACCTGGCTTCAGACGAGAGCGCAGGTTCTCCTTCATCAATTGGTTAGGCCCGCATGGTACTTTGACAACCAGCCAGCCGTCCTCATCCAGGAGGTTCCTCAGTTCGCCAAGAAGTTTGACCGGATCGGGAATATGCTCGAGCACGTCGAGCATGGTGATGGCTGAATAGGTGTGGCCCTCCGCGGCGAGTTGTTGAGCATTCACCTGATGGACTGGAAGTCCCGTTTTCTTTTGGGCATAAGCAGACGTGCGTGGGTTTAACTCTACACCCTCCGATTGCCAGCCGTGCTCATGTGCTATGTGGATGAAACGACCCACGTGAGCACCAATATCAAGTAGCCTTCGATTGGAAATTGGGAGCCGAGTACTCAACCCGCGCAAAACATCGGCGAAAATGTCATCCTTGTAACGCGCAGTAAACTCCTGCTCGATCCATTCCGGAGACCAGTGTTGGTCATACATCCGATCGAAGTAGTTAGGAAGCGTGGGTAACACATCCGGTTGGGAAAAACCGCACGCCTCGCACCTCATCAAGCGGAAGGTATGTCCCGTGTATTCAGCGAGCGGCGGATCCTGAGTCGCATACTCCGTGAATTCAAATCGGCCCTCGTGAATTGGCGAGAGTTCACTGCTGTCACAAACCCAGCAGGAAGCAAGCCGAGCAAAACCGGCTTCAGTTTTCCTACTTTCTACTGCTTGAGCCATAGCTACCGACGGTTGAATTCGCTGAATTACTACCCTGATCAAACCCTACTCGGATAAGAAGCAGACTCAACTACCTGGCTAATCTGAACCGCCATTTTTTCCCAAGTATGTTGCCGAATCGAATTTGAGAGCGCGGCGATGTCCTGTTCGAAACGCTCGCGGTGGTTCCGCCAATTTCGCAGAAGGCTCGCGAGCTCTTGTTCATCGTCCGGATTAGAAATAAGCAACTCGCTCAGGGCAGGCTCATAGTGTTCGGCGACTCCTGCATCAGCGCTCACCAATGCCGGCACTCCGCGGGACAACGCTTCACGCACACCGAGGCCATAAGCTTCGTAGCGGGCCGGATGAACGAGAGCATCCGAAGCAGCCAGGAGATCGGGGATGTCTTGTCGAAACCCAAGGAAGCGTATTCGTTGTTCGATCCCCAGAGCCTGCGCTTTCTGTCGCCAATGCGACACTTCGACTCCCTGCCCCACCACCGCGAGTTCGGCGTCCCACGACTTTTCGCTACAGAGGATAGTCCAGGCGGCGAATAGCGTATCGAAGCCCTTGCGACGGTCCGACAGGGCGCCAATAAACAAAACAGTAGGAGAGGTCTCACTCCAGCCAAGCTTTTGCTTCGCCTGCAATTTTTCGGCTGGAGTTACAAAGCCAAATCGCGCCGCATCAATTCCGTAATACACCACACTGGTCCGTTCCTCTGGGACGTTCAGTTTTTCGATCACGTCGCGCTGAGTCTTGCGGCTGTTGCAAATCACTACTCGCGCCTTTGCCATGGCCTTTCGCTCTGCTTTAAGTGCACGACGGTGCGCGACGGCGCGCCTGTATTTGTATAGTGAGCCGTTCGGCATGACTGGTGTGTACGCGGCATGAATGTAGTGGGCCCAGTTAGCATCGGGCCATAAACAGTTGCCGCCATTTACCAGTACGTGGCCATTGACGAGCCGGGCTGCCTGCTGGCGTCCGGTCAAATTTAACAACGGTTCGCCCAGGAGGTAGCTGCGGGCTGGCTTCGGTACTCTGTGGAAATGGACGTTTGGATAGGCCGTCAATTCAGCTTCGGCACGGTGAGCGACAAGGTGCACCTCTCCCCCTTTACCTGCCAGATGGGTGGCCAACGCATAGTTAGCCATGTCCATTCCGCCGGTCCTCACAAAATCACCGGTGACGAGGAGATAAGGTTTCACTGCGAAATCGCACCTCGCCGGGCTTATGAGTCACAGACCGCACAGCGGAAAACAGGGCTGCATTCAGAAACCAAAACTCGAGGCCGCTCTGCGACATGAAGATGGGGAAGCTGAAGGTGACCGCAAACACGCCGCAGTTGTACGCCAGAATCAAAAGCGTCCAGAGCCATAGATCATTAGGCAGTTGTTTCTCCTGACGAATCATTTTGAATACTGATAGTGAGGCGACCAACAAGGCCAGGGCGTAAGCCATGATTAACAATACGCCTCCATCCAGAAGCCAACCGGTCCATTGAATTTCGGCGTATAGGCCGGCGTTGGTTGGGTCCGCATCAGCGAAGTAAACTGACATCATTCCCCAGCGACCTAATCCAGCGCCCAGAGGATACTGCGGAAGCAATTCGGTAATTGTTTGTTCCACAAATATGCCGCGATTTTTGTAGTAGACATTCGTTGGTGAATCGTCCACCAAACTTGATAAGCGTTGCCCGACACTTTCGCCGCCGACTGTTGCCGCAACCATGAAACTCGCATAAACGATGACTGCGAGAGAGACAAGTAGCACCCCAACATTCGCCGCGCGCCTTCTCCAGGCCAGCATCAAGCAGTAGCCAACCATACATATCGCAGTCATGATCAGTGTCACGCGGATCTGGGACATGTAAATAACGATCATGCCGAGCATGATACTTACGACGCAAAGAGCCTTCATCCAGTACCGCTGAAAGGCCAGCAGGAATCCCATGCTAAAAACCACCGCATAAAAACCTGCGGTGGCCGCCCCCCCTGGAATATCAGTCAAACCCATGGGCCGGAAGACCCTCTCGCCCGTGGCCAGGGTTATTTGAAGACTTGAGACGTAACCAGGGTCGAGTGTGGAATATGCCGACGAAAGGTTCGAATCAAATTGCCCTGGATAATAGACTTGTAAGACACCGACTCCCGCGCTCAAACTATGGAAAGCCCAGAGGACCAAAACCACTCGCTTGAAATCATTTACATCGAGACGCAACCTACTGACCCAAAAGAGCGGTGCCAGGATTGCAACGTACATCATTATTTGTGCAAGGCCGGCCATCAAATTGTTCGTGGTAGGGTGCAGGATCGAGATAGTGACGATTGCGAGGATAAGTATCGCGGGTTTGATCGACGGGTGAGGCAAAGCCCGTCCCGGTATGAGGACTAATGCTACTAGACTAATCGCAAAGGACGCCACCCGGATAAAGATTCGATAGGAATCGAATAGGCCGAATGCCAGGGCCAGTTGGCATCCAATCAGCACAAACAGAAACAGGTGTAGCCAGAGTTTCGCCCGCTTCCGCGCTCGCAGTCTAACTGCGTCGGCGAATCGCGGAGTCAAGTGTCTTATCTGTGCTGCGTCAGCTATCAAGTTTTACCTCGCTTAAACCAGAAAGTGCTCGGCTGCGCATGATCATCTGTGTCAAACTTTCGTTCCGGTCAACAGAAGATTGTCTGACATGGCGCGCGGAAAAAGACGCGCCGCAAAGTTGGGGTAGTGCCACGGAGTCAGGACGATGCGCCCTTGGCAACTGTAAACAATCTCGAGATCTCTCAACCCACACTCCAGTGCAATCCTTGATAGGTCAACTTCCAGCAGCGCCGTGATATGTGCTGGATAATGGACGTCCTGGAAGGCGGAAAATCGTTTCTTTACGAGTAGAGTAATCAGGCTAAGCAAACTCAATTGGTTTGGAGTTGTAATGATGACTCGTCCACCAGGCTTTGCTAGCCTTACCAGGTGACGCATGAAGGCGCGCGGATTTTCCAAATGTTCGATGACCTCTACGGCGGTGACAACGTCTGCCGACCCTTCCTCCATGGGCCATTCACTCTGGTCCAGGTTGGTTTTTATGAATTCTGCCGCCGTCGGAAAACCATCATAATGAACTGCGTCCGTGCCAACGTAGCGGAATGTACTGGAACGTAAGTAGCGCCATAAATGGCCGGACCCACATCCAACATCAACCAAAGTCCCTGCGGAGATTTGGCACTTCTCGATCGTGCGGGAAACCATTTGATAGATGGCTTCGCTGCTGGCCCCGAGGCTGTGTCGCGCGCGCGCTTCCAGCTCAAACGCTGATAGAGAGACTGAGGCACTCATTAGTTGATTGGTGCTGAGCAAATCGAAGCAACAAAGCATGAAGCTTTTGCAATTGTGTGAACGGGTCGCAGAGCTGTGAAGCTCTAGCGGGGCCAGCGCTACCCAGGCTCTCTCGCATTTTTGGCTGCTTTACTAACTGCCTTAACGCCTTAGCCAGCGCTTCGGGACTGGTCGCATCCACAAGCAGGCCGCACGAAGAATTGATAATTTCTTTGGCGCCTCCCAAGGCGGTTGCAACCACCGGCAGCCCAGCGAACAACGCTTCAATGAAGCTGATGCCAAACGGTTCCGGCAATTTATTAGGCTGACAAAAAATATCTGATGCCGACAGGATCTCCGCAACATCGGATCGTTCCCCCACGAAACGAACTCGGTCGGCCACACCTAAACTCTGAGCACGTTGTTTCAAGCTTGCGACATACGAGCGCTCTTCGGACCGCTGTGCACCACCGACAAACCAGCACATCACGTCGGGACAATCATCCATGAGTGCCAGCGCTTCAAGCAGAGATTCATGGCCTTTCCAAGGTTCCATGCGGCTTACCTGCACTATTACCGTTGAGCTCCTGCTGGTTCCGAGTTCTTCTCGTATGGTTGCTTCGTGACGATCAGTAAGAGAATCGGGAGGGGGCTCCACAGGGCAATAAAAGATCTCACCAGGAATGTTCGAATAAAGATGCGGTATCGTCGACGCGGTGTAGTTGCTGTTGCATATCACAGCGTACGGACGAGATAACTTTGCCCATCGCTCGACCCAATGACTTCCTCGCGCCGCATCGTGTAACCAAAATATTAGAGAGACATTTGCCGCGCGAATGGCTGGAGCAAAGACCGCTTGGGACCAGGCTCCGTGGCAAATTACAAAGTCAAAGCTGGTGGCCCGCAAAAGCGATTTCAGCGTAGATCGGGCGCGAACCACGGTTGCAGGCCGACTCGTTCGAACTTCTCCCAGCATGTGGAAGGTAGTCCCTGATGATTTTAACTCCTGCGACAAGCGGCCCTCGAAACACAGTGCAAACTGCGGTTCCATTTGCGGACAGAGATCGCGTTTTTCAGCTAGTGTGCGCAGAAGCGTTTCGACCCCACCGTAAAGATTGCCGCTGTAAACGTGAAGAACGCGCATCAGTTTAAGGCTTGCGGTGCCACCGCGCGGTAGATTGGAATCATCTCGCTAGCAAGGCGGCGATGATCGAATCGCGCTTCCGCGGTCCGTCGCCCCGCATGGCCCAGTTGCTTACGCAATGCGGGGTCGAGCACCAGCCGTTCTATTCGATCCGCCAAAACACGCGCATCGCCGGGTGCGTGGGCGAGCGCATTGGTTTCATCATCAATGAGTTCAGCGGCTCCGCCCGCCTGGCTGGCGACTAAAGCGCGCCCGCAGGCCATCGCCTCAGCGATGACTAGCCCAAAGGGTTCCGGCTCAGTGCTGGCATGGACCACGATGTCGAGCGCCCGGATGGCCGCAGCCGAGTTCTCAATAAACCCGGTGAAGCCAACTCGATCCGCAATACCCAATTCCCTCGCCAGACTACGTAAGTCTTCGAGCGAGTACTGGCTGTTTTCAGTCTGATAAATAGCTCCACCGATCACATAGCCGCGGACCGGCAGGTTTGGCGGGAGTAAGGCCAGCGCCTCGAGGAATGTCCGGTGCCCTTTCCAACGCCCAAAACTGGCAAGCAAGCCGACGCGAATTGTTTCTTTCGGTGCCGGAGCGATGCCGGCCTTTTCGTCCAAATCGAGAGTTACTCCCTGCGGCGTAAACTTTTTAAGGTCGACGGCATTGTAAATAGCGCTTACCTTCAAACCAGGACCACACACCGCACGTAAGTCACCCGCAACCGATTCTGAGTTTGCCACCGCCATGGCGCACCGTCCGCCGTGCAATTGCAGAAGCCGCGCCATAATCGGACGCGAACTAACGTAGTCGTGCAGATGCCAGACCACAGGGACGCCGCTCGGTCGCGCCCACAATCCCAGCACATGCATCTTGAGACCGTGTGTGTGAATTGCGTCAGGCTTTATCTCTCGCAGCACGTTTCTCAACTGACGAACGTAGTTGAGAGTCGCCGGTGCGGAAGAGAGCAGTTTTCGAGTAACAGCTGCGCCACTCGTGCGTGTTCCCGAGGATTCAGACGTCGAAGCATCGCCGAGCCGGGCAATCCCGGCGGGAAACTCAATCACTGATGACTCGACCCCAAGAGCGCGCGCCCGATCAACAAGTGGTCCACGTTGAGGTACCAGCAGATGAAAAGACCAGTCTGGCTCAGCCGCTCGTAAGCTGGAAAGCAGATCGAGAAGTAGATTCTCAACGCCGCCCAGTTGTCCCGATGAATTTAGAAACACAATCTTCATCGGTAAAGAATCACGCGCTTGTAATCCAACCCACTTAAACCTGAATTCGAAGATTCACGAGCTTTCACTAAACTGGAATTGCCGTCGCGGAAATTTCCGTCTTGTGCCGGCCCCTAAAATAAGCGACGGCCCGCTCCAGCCCTTCGTGTAATTGAATGGTTGGATTCCAACCGAGGAGGGTTTGGGCCCTCGTGATGTCGGGCTTCCGCTGCCTGGGGTCGTCTTCCGGCAACGGCAAATAATCAACTTTGGATTTTGAGTTGCAAACCTCGATCACTTTGGCGGCCAATTCCTTCATTGAAAACTCAGTTGGGTTTCCCAGGTTGACTGGCTCGTGAACGTCCTCGGTCTTCATCAGCCGGATAAGTGCTTCAACTAAATCGTCAACGTAACAGAAGGATCGGGTTTGCGACCCTGATCCATAAATCGTCAGCGGCTGACCGCGGAGTGCCTGCACGATAAAGTTTGAAACAACGCGCCCGTCGTTTTCCAGCATACGTGGACCATAGGTGTTAAAGATCCGGGCGATCCTAATATCGACGTGGTTTTGCCGGTGATAATCAGTCATCAGGGTCTCGGCAATTCTCTTCCCTTCGTCATAGCAAGACCGCAAACCGACCGGGTTAACGTTGCCCCAATAACTCTCCGGTTGCGGGTGCTCCAGCGGATCGCCATAAACTTCAGACGTAGATGCCTGCAAAATCCGGGCATGCACTCTCTTGGCCAGCCCTAACATATTGATCGTGCCCATCACGTTTGTCTTTACGGTCTTCACCGGATTGTACTGGTAGTGAATCGGTGATGCCGGGCAGGCAAGGTTATAAATTTGGTCCACTTCCAGCAGGATCGGTTCAATGACATCGTGACGAACAACTTCGAACGTGCGGTGCTCCAGCAAGTGCGCGATGTTGGAGCGCCGGCCTGTGAAGAAGTTGTCGAGACAGATGACCTCGTCGCCACCTGCGAGTAGCCGCTCACATAGGTGCGACCCGATGAAGCCGGCGCCGCCAGTAACAAGTATTCTCATATTTCGTTTGCGTAAAGTGACTTCGAATCGTAAGGGATGCTTAAAGCTGAATTACCTTCTCGCGCTGGTCCCCTGCGTCTGTAGAACCAACTCCGCGCTTTGGTCCTCATAACTCGCGATCGTCCTTTTCAATCCTTCTTCCAGAGACGTACTGGCGCGGAAGCCGAATTCTTCCCAAGCGCGGGAGACGTCAAGCGAGCGGCGGGGTTGGCCGTCGGGTTTGTCAGCCTGCCATCTAATCTCGCCTTCGAACCCTGTGAGCCGCACAATCAGGTTTACGAGGTCTCGAATTGTGATCTCTTTGCCGGCGCCGATGTTGACTGGCTCGGCACCGTCGTAAAGCGCTGCTGCTCGCACCAGGGCGTCGGCGCAGTCTTCGACATAAAGGAATTCACGTGACGCGTTTCCCGTTCCCCAAACTTCAATGAATTCGGCGTTGTGGCGGCGCGCTTCCACACACTTCCGGATCAGCGCTGGAATCACATGCGAACTCTCGAGATCGAAGTTATCGTTTGGACCATAGAGATTTGCAGGCAGCAGGAAGATGGTGTTGAAGCCATACTGGTCGCGATAGCTCTGTGCCTGGACCAGCATCATCTTCTTCGCCAGGCCGTAGGGCGCATTCGTCTCTTCCGGATAGCCATTCCACAGATCGTCTTCCCTGAACGGCACGGGCGTGAACTTTGGGTAGGCGCAGACGGTTCCAGTGGCGACAAATTTTTGCACGCCAGTCAGCCGGGCCTGTTCGATCAACTGCGCGCCCATCATCAAGTTTTCGTAAAAGAACTTGCCGGGGTTTTTCTGGTTTGCGCCAATGCCGCCGACCACGGCCGCGAGATGAATTACGAGATCGGGTTGGGTGTCGGCATAGAGACGCTTGACGTCGGCCATCTCAACAAGGTTGTAGTCAGCACTGCGCGGGACAAAAACTTCAACTCCATAGTCCGCTCTTAGTTTGGCGACGACTCGCCGGCCGAGAAAACCTGCGCCGCCGGTGACTATGACCCTGTGAAAGGGGAAAGGGGCAATGGGTAAGGAAGTCGAGTCAGTCATCGAAGTTAGAAGTAATGTGCGACATGCTTCAGCTTGTCGTAAGGCAGGTGACAATCAACACTGGTGTTTACAGAAATCCCGCTTTGAATCTTCATAGAGTTAACGACAAGCTGAAGGAAGCGCTGATCAAGTCTTACGAATTGACTTGGCTTAGCCCGCGGAGCGGGCTAGGCAAATCCGACTATTGATCGACTTGATCAGAGGTTCCTGAAGCATGTCGGACACTAAACTCTCTGCGGGTGGGGCTCGGCGGCGCCAACTTGGGCCATGTCAGCTTCGACCATAAGATCTACTAAGCCTTTAAAAGTGGTCGTTGGTTCCCAACCCAGCACCCGCTTAGCCTTGCTGGCATCGCCAATCAGCAAATCAACCTCGGCGGGACGGTAGTATTTGGGATCGATCTCGACATACTTCTCCCAGTCCATTCCCAGTGAGGCGAACGCCCTCTCCACAAACTCCTGAACAGAATGCGTCTCGCCGGTCGCGATTACATAGTCGTCGGGTTGGTCCTGTTGCAGCATCAGCCACATCGCCTCGACGTACTCTTTGGCATAACCCCAATCGCGTTTGGCGTCTAGATTTCCAAGATAGAGCTTGTCCTGCAGGCCAGCTTTGATACGCGTGGCTGCGCGCGTGACCTTCCGGGTGACAAAAGTCTCGCCGCGCCGGGGACTCTCATGATTAAAGAGAATTCCGTTGCAGGCGAAGAGGCCGTAGCTTTCGCGATAATTAACGGTGGACCAATACGCGTAAACTTTGGCAGCGCCGTAAGGCGAGCGCGGGTAAAACGGCGTGTTCTCCGTTTGCGGCACCTCATGCACTTTGCCAAACATCTCGGAGCTGCTGGCCTGGTAAAACTTCGAGTTCAATCCAGTCTCGCGAATCGCTTCCAGGATTCGGATCGTACTCAGCGCCGTGACATCACCGGTGTATTCGGGAATATCAAAGCTGACGCGGACGTGACTCTGCGCGGCCAGGTGATAGACCTCGTCTGGTTGGATCCGGTAAAGAAGTTTGATGAGATTGGTTGAATCGGCAATGTCGCCATAATGCAGAAACATACGCACGCCATTGATGTGCGGGTCCGCATAAAGGTGATCGATGCGTGCCGTATTGAAGGTGGAGGCACGGCGGATAATGCCATGCACTTCGTAACCTTTGTCGAGAAGCAGTTCAGCCAGGTAAGAACCATCCTGGCCGGTGATGCCGGTGATCAGAGCCTTTTTCATGAAATCAGTAGTCTTAGAGGTTAGTTGAATCTAGAAGGAGATTTTCCATTTCTCATTTTCCATTTCTCATTTGTCAGTCGCCGGAATAGTGGCCAGCGACCTGGAGTTCATAGCTTAACCTTCAGGTTGTCTCTTGCGTCGCAAGACGCAAGCTAAAGCTTGAACTCTGAACACCTCTAGCCCGCGGTCTTTCCAGCGATGACAAATGAGAAATGGAAAATGAGATATGGAAAATCTTCTTTTTACGGTCTCACCCCAAATTCTCGCTTGCGCAATTCACAGGTTCAGCACTCCAGGAGCCGCGGCTTGCTCCGTCGTTTCTTCATCAACGTCGGTCTTGTAACCGCGGGCGCTGTAGTAACCTTTATTGTAGTAGTAGTAATCGTGTGTTTGCAGGTTGACCTTGTTGAGCACGACGCCAAAAATCTTCGCCCCCACGTCCATCAGCAATTGCCGCGAACGCCTCACGACTTTACGCGAGCTCTTCCCCCCATGGACCACTAGCAGCACGCCATCAACCATCGTCGCAATCAGTACGCCATCAGTGAATGACGTGATCGGCGGCGAATCAATTACCACGTGGGTGAATTCACCTTGCAGGGTCGTAATCAATCGCCGCATTTGATCCGAGCCAATCAATTCCGCCGGGTTGGGCGGAATCGGTCCTGAGGTCAACACGTTGAGTCCGGTCGATGCGTCTTTCGCAATCATCGACATCATGTCCTGAGGAGACACCTCACTCGAGAGCACGGAGCTCAAACCAGCGCGCTCAGACAAACCAAAAATCGATCGCAAACGTGGTCGTCGCATATCAGCGTCGATGATCACCACGCTTGCACCTGTTTGGGCCAAGCTGATCGCCGTGTTCACTGCAGTCGTAGTCTTCCCTTCTCCCGGCAAGCTCGACGTCACCAATAGGGACTTCGGTGCACGACCGGCCGTTGAGAGCAAAACTGAAGTACGCAACTGGCGGTAAGACTCGGCCAGAGGCGAATGACTATCGACGTTCATCAACAGTTCGGGATTCAGATGTCCGTTTCCATTGCCGTTTCCATTGCGCTTCTGCAACGCTCCAGGAGCGGCACGGAGGCGCCGGCCCACCGATCCACTGGCGGAGGGAATGACTGCAAGCGCTGCCAGGTGAAGCACCCGCTCCACTTCCTCACTTGAGCGTACGGTGTCGTCGAGATACTCCAGGAACAATGCCAACCCTACGCCTAATCCAAGTGCCAGGAACATAGACATGAAAACTGTGCGGGTCCGATTTGGACCAACTGGTCCAATTGGAGGAATTGCGTAGTCAACTACCGACACATTGTTCGGTTTATTTGCCGTTAGCACATCATTCTCTTTTGAGCGCGAAAGCAAGCTATTGAGCAAGGTTTTGTTCGTCTCAATTTCCTGTTGAATGATGCGGTAGTTAATTGCGGCTTCATTCTGCGTCACCGTTTCACCACGCGACTGCTCAAACGCCTTGCGTAGTGCCTGTTCGCGACCGAGTGTCTGACGATAAGTGGTCTCAAGGTTTGTCAGGATGTTAGTGCTCTTGCGACTGCGAATCTCCGCAGCCTGACGCTCCAGCTCGGCGATTTGCTGATTGACCTCTTTCACTTCCGGCGCTTCTTCGGTGGCGTCCACCAGAAGCAGCACGCGCTTTTGACGCAATTCGGCCAGCTTGCCTTCTGCTTCACTGGCTTGCTTCGCGTCGGCCTCGGCCAGGGCGGTGGCCGCATTTCCTGTTCGAGCAGCATTGAACTTGGATTCAGCCTCGATGCGAGCGTTCTCGGCGTCGAGCAATTGCTTGTTTAGAGCGGTGAGCCTCTCAACGACCGTGTTTTGACCGGCGTCAAGTGAAATGATCTTGTTGTTTCTCGCGTAGTTAAGCAGGCGCTCTTCGTCCGTGCGAATGTTTTCCTGAAGTTCAGCAATTCGCTTTTGAAGAAAGTCTGCAGTACTGACATCTGAGTCGCTTCGCTTCTCAACGTTGTTGGCGACGTAAGTTTCGGCAATCGCATTAACAACTTTCGCAGCAACCTCCGGATCGCCGTGGGTGTAACTGATGTCGATAAGACGCGTTTCCTTGTACGCACCACGCGACTCTTTTACGGGATCAATACGCAGGCCACCCAGAATTGAAGCTACAAATGGCCCCACGCGTCTGGCTTCTACTAGATCTTCTTTGGCTGTCTGTTCGGCCACCGTCGTGCGCAAAGGAAGTTCATCTTTCGGCCTTGCGGCAGGAGCCGTCGCGTCATTGACTTTGAAACCAAACATTGCCTTGATTGTTTGCCAGGTCGTCCGTCTCTGGGTTGAGTTACCCTTAAAGAAATCGGGATTGTGTTCGAGGTCTAGCGACCTCACGACGCGCCGCATAAGACCAGGGCTTTCGAGAATCTGCAATTGCGTGTTGAAGTAGACAGGGTCGTTGGTTGGTCCAAAGACGTATGGCGTCTTGCCTAGCAAGGCCGCGTTGTTTTCGAGATCGACCTGTACGCGCGAGCTGGCCTGATAGATGTCAGGCTTGCGCGCCACGTAAAGCACCGTGAGAGCAGTGACGAGCGCAACGACACCAAATACGAGCCACAGACGCTTACGAATCGCCCTCCAATAATCCAGGAGGTGCACTTCGGTCTCGGCGTTGGGATCCACGCCGTAGTTGTAGCTGCTGGGGCTCCAGGAATATTCATTGGGACGCTCAAGGGCTGCTGGATCAGCCGGTCGCTTCATCAATTCGTCAGATGGTTTCATAGTCTTACCTCAAGAATTTCGAAATTCAAAGTTCGAATTCCGAATGTCGGGCATTTTCAATTGCTGATTGCTGATTGCTGATTTCACTAACTCGCAGTCACAATCCGCATTCCCAAATCCGAAGTCCGCAATCGGTTACGGCACTACTCGCACGGGAAGACTCGCGACTGAAGGAACTACCGAGCCCATCAAAGTTCGCAAAAAGCTCTTGGTTCCCGACAGGGGAACGTCAACAATATCATTGGGGAGGAGTGCGATGTCTTCAGCCTGTTTCTTCTGGATCGCCTGCAGGTCGACAATTATTTCTTTGCTTGTCGAACTCCCGGGTTCCTGCCTGAGTATCCTCACTTTGTCTTTCTTACTGTCCTGCTTGAATCCCCCAGCCATCGCAATGGCGCGCGAGATGGTGACCGGTTCGCGAAGGGCAATAGTTACCGGGCTGCCAACGTTTCCAACCACGTACGCCTCGGGAGCTTCCGGCAGCGTGATGATGTCGCCAGGTTGAATCCAGGGATTCGCAGCCGGGTCGCCCTTCATGGTATCGGTCAATTTGTAGCTACTAAACACCTTTGCAACTTCGTCCTCATTCCCAGTCGGTTTACCGCAACTGAGTGCGGGGGGTGAGTGGACAATGTTGATCGTCTGACCAGCCTTGGATGAAGGGCCTTTGGCGAACGTCAAAAGTTCGAGCAACCGGATGCGGCGTTGGAGTTCAAAACGGCTCTGCTCGTTTACGGCGCCAAGGACAGCGACATGACGCGACTTGTATTCCTTAATGAAAACGTCGACCTGCGGATTGCGGTAGTACTTCATGTACTTTGACGCAATTTCCTTCGCCAGTTCGCCCTCGGTTTTGCAGGCCGCCATGATCTCTGTCTCGATTAGCGGCATCCGGATCATGCCGTTGCCTTCAATGCGGACCGTCTCACGCGACAGATTGGGACGATTGAGAATGCGTATATCGAGGATATCGCCCGGGCCCAGCCTATAACGATTGTCGCCATCCGCGGCAAACGTCGTTTCGCTTCGGCTGTTTCCGTTTGTGGGCGGCGTCTCGGGTGCCTGCGCCAGAACAGACCCGGCCAAAGCTGTCAGCAAGAGCGCGATTTTGGGGAATTGATTGAGAAAAATATTTCGTTTCATGATGTCTTTTACTTTCTTAATCCAGATCGGCGCGACATCAGGGCTTCGCGCATATGATTCGGATGAGCCAGGTTTAAAACGGTATTGCTGACGAGCACCAGTAGCTCTTCGTGTTCACGATTAAACAAACCTGTCAGCGGGTTGTCGGCGGTCTTAGTGACCACGCCTTCTCTCACCCATTGCCAAAACTGCGTCTGCGTCGTCCAAAACTCCTTGCGATCACTGCAGACTACGAGGGCGGTCTTTTTCTTCTTTTTCTTCTTCTTGTCTTTACTTGTGCTTGTTTTCTTTGCTGTGACCATAGACACACTTCCGCTCTGGTATGTTTCGGAGTCGCAATTAGCGAGGAAACATACGGTACCCCGAAGGGAAACCTCTCAAGCAAGGCAGCGTTAAGTTTTCAAATTCTTCGTTCTTTCTCTGTGCAACCTCTGTGTTCTCTGTGTCTCCGTGGTGGTTTATGACGGTGAACTTAATCCCCCACAGAGACACAGAGCGCACCGAGGCGCACAGAGAAAGAACCCATTTTCTTTAACTACATCAACAACCGCGAGATCAATTCTGCGCGACGCTTCACTCCAAACTTGATGAAGATGTGGCGCAAATGGAATTTCACGGTTTGCTCACTTACCATTAGTCGCAAGCCAATCTCCGCGTTAGTCATCCCCTCGACACAACACAAGGCCACTTGAGCTTCGCGTCGACTAAGATTCTTGTTTTCTGCAACTCTCTGAATAACTCGGCCAAAGCTCAGATTGCTTCTCCGGCTTTCCATCTCCTTGGCGTAAGAATTCATGCCGCGCTCACTTCGCCGCGCCAACACTTCTTCGGGCGTGAATACGCGATACACAATGCCGTGCTCGCGATGACCATTTCCGTTAGGTCTCGCTTCGCGCTCAACACTGAATTTAGCCACCAGTCCTTCCAGGCCTCGACGAATGGTGCTCAACCGAGTGTCGGCAGCCAATTCAATGAGACGGCGGACAGTGAAGAGATCAGTTTCGGGTTTAGCTGGATCCAGAGCCATCAACATAGTTGAGTAGACGCGTTGTTCAAGCGGCGTGTGACTTAAGGTCACAACTGCTAACGCTGGACCGTCTAGATTACGCTCGGTCTTCTCAACTAAAGGGTAGGTTTCAGGATCGGCTGGGGCGATGATTTGTGCTTTTTGGGGGTACATCGTTTTTTAGATGGAGATACTGCGGCAGGGACTTTGGTTAGAAAGCCTTAGTTGCGTTGCGGGCCGCATTTCAATTTCTGCAAACTAGCAAATACTAACAAACGATCAATCACAAACTTTTCGAATTCCAGAGACGCGTCAACCGGTTCCTTACTTCTCAATTAGAGTTGTGGGAATTGGGTCAATACTGGGCAAATAGGGGTTGAGCGAGCTGGACCATATTGAATTAGGCCCGAAGCCTAAAGGCAGTGGCAGGTTATGTCAAGCAATTTCAAATGGTAAGGGTTTAAACAATTTCAACTGCCAGCGCGTCAACCATTTCGCACCACAGATGGCCGATTGTGATATGGGCTTCCTGCACTCTCGAGGTCCGTTCGGCGGGCACCACAACTGACAGGTCACAGGCGGCTGCCAGGGGTTGACCTGAACACCCTGTCAACCCGATGACTCTGCATCCAATTTCTCGCGCTTTCTCGGCGGCTTTGATCACATTAGGCGATTTTCCGCTGGTACTTATGGCGATTAACAGGTCACCAGCAACGGCCAGGGCTTCAACCTGGCGAGCAAACACACCTTCGTATCCGTAATCGTTGCTGATCGCGGTCAGCGCGGAAGTGTCTGTGCTGAGGGCAATCGCTGGATAGGCACGGCGATGTTTTTCGTATCGTCCAACCAGCTCGGCCGCTATGTGTTGCGCGTCCGCGGCGCTTCCGCCGTTTCCGCAAAGCAGGACCTTGTTACCGGATCGAAGCGTCTCGATTATTAGCCGGCCAGTCTGTTCGATATCGTCGAGTTTTTGTTCGAGCACAGCGCGAATGGCGTTCAAGTGCTCCTGAAGCGAATCGCGAAGCAAGTCGTTGGGGTTGTTATCCACGTTGGTCGGGAAATTAGCATAGATTTCAAACAAACCGTAAATCACCTCTGTCTGCTTTCTCGCTAATGTCCAACCACCGAGTAAATTTGGATCGACAGCCTCTCACAAGTTGGGAAGGAGGATTTATCCCCGCTCTTCCTCACTTATGCCGAGACACCCACTGAATTTCGATCGCTTAGCCTCTTGCAAGCTGGGAAGGAGGATTTATCCCCGCTCTTCCTCACTTATGCCGAGACACCCACTGAATTTCGATCGCTTAGCCTCTCACAAGTTGGGAAGGAGGATTTATCCCCGCTCTTCCTCACTTATGCCGAGACACCCGCTGAATTTCGATCGCTTTAGCCTAGTTGGGATGGAGGATTTATCCCCGCTCTTCCTCACTTATGCCGAGACACCCACTGAATTTCGATCGCTTAGCCTCTCACAAGTTGGGAAGGAGGGATTTATCCCCGCTCTTTCGCCGGCTCCAATAAAACTAGGGGTTCAAACTCAACGAGCCAGCGAAGCTGGCGGGCAGAGTAAAAGCCCCAGGCGGAGGCCGCAGCCGTAGTCTGGGGAAACGGATCCAAACAATCTCGAGCCCACCAAGTGGGCGACAGTCTTGTATCGTCTGCCGCCCACTTTGTGGGCTCAATCTTTTGCTAATGGGATCCCCAGGCTAACCCTCCACCTCCGCCTGGGGCATTTACTCTGCCCGCCAGCTTCGCAGTCTCGCCGGCGAAAGAGCGGGGATAAATCCTCCTTCCCAGCTTGCAAGAGGCTAAGCGATCGAAATTCAGTGGGTGTCTCGGCATTAGTGAGGAAGAGCGGGGATAAATCCTCCTTCCCAACTTGTGACGGGCTAAGGCTCGAGATTCACTTGGTGTTAGCACATTAGTGAGTAAGAGTTGACTACTTGATCAATCGATCGTTCTCACATGATTGAGCCCGGCAGTGAGCCCATGCAAGCAATCGTGCAGGAGATAAAACTCCTGCCTTCCATCGGTCCGATTTACTATTCACATCTTCCCCATTACCATGCGCAATTCGATATGACGACTCCCAACGCCCCCACTCCAATGCTGCGCCAGTATCAGGAACTCAAGCAGCAGCACCCCGGCACCCTACTCTTCTTTCGTCTGGGAGACTTTTACGAACTCTTTTTTGAAGATGCTGTGATCGGCGCGCGCGAGCTGCAAATAACGCTGACGGCAAGGCATAAAGAACGTGGTGACGCGATCCCCATGTGCGGCGTTCCGCATCATTCGGCAGCCAACTACATTGCTCGCCTCGTTCGTAAGGGCTATCGCGTCGCTATCTGCGAGCAGACCGAGGATGCTTCGAAGACAAAGAAACTGGTGCGTCGTGAGGTTGTCAGGGTCGTAACTCCAGGCACTCCAATCGACCCGCAACTATTAGAGGCCCGCGAAGCTGTTTACCTCGCCGCCGTCTGCACCTCCGGAGAAACCATCGGCGCAGCCTTCCTCGACGTTTCCACAGGAGAATTTCGCGCTACTCAGGAACGTGGCGAGGGTGCGTGGGAAAAGATTCGCGCGGATCTGGAATCGTATTCGCCGCGCGAACTGCTCTTCCCTGTTTCGCTTGCTCCTCTAGTAAAGGCCGGGCTCACCGGAAAACCACAGACCGCGCCCTTACCGTTGGCTGGCGATGAGCCGCCAGTTGAAGGTGGACCTAGCAACCAACCGCAGTCCTTTGAAATGGGAAACCAGGGACGCTTTATCGACGCCGCGTTCACGCCGATTGACGACTGGCTCTGGCAAAAAAAGGATTGCGCAAATCTGTTGCTAACCCATTTCGGCACCGCCTCGCTGGAAGGATATGGAATTGAAGGAAAAGATGAGGCTATTCGAGCGGCGGGCGCATGTCTCCGCTATGCGCAGGAAACGCAACGCGCTGCCGCTGCACACATAACCGATCTTGTCTTCTTCGCTCCACAGGACCATCTGGTCCTCGATAACGTAACGGTAAGAAATCTGGAGCTGGTCGATTCGCTGAGCGGCGCAACCGGCAGAACGCTTCTGAGTGTGATCGACGAAACGGTCACCGGCATGGGCGCGCGGCTGCTCCGTTCGTGGTTGCTTCGACCTTGTGTGAGGCGCGGTGAAGTAGAAGCGCGTCTCTCAGCCGTTCAGGATCTGCATTCATCGCAAATTACCAGAGACAAAATTCGTACACTCTTGAAAGATGTTTCCGATCTGGAACGCCTGGTAGGACGAATTAGTCTTGGCTCAGCAACTCCACGCGATCTGAACGCAATCCTCCGTTCTCTTTATCAGGTTCCGGCGATTCGCGAAAACCTCGCTGCCCAACCGTCATCACTGTTGCAGATACTATCGGAGAGTGCTGACGACGTACCCGAGATTTGTGCGTTGCTGATTAAAGCCATCAGCGATGAACCACCAGCGAAGATCAGCGATGGCGATGCGATCCGTGCCGGCTACTCGGAAGAACTGGATGAACTGAGGTCCATCAGTCGCAATGCCAAACAGATCATCGCTACGCTGGAAGCTACCGAACGCGCCCGCAGCGGCATCGGCAACCTGCGCATCAAGTTTAATAACGTCTTCGGTTACTTCATTGAAGTTTCAAAAGGCAACGCGGCGCGAGTGCCTGAAAACTATGAACGGCGACAAACGCTCACCAATTCGGAGCGATTCACCACTCCAGAACTGAAAGACTGGGAGAAGAAAGTCCTCGGCGCAGAAGAACGAATTCTGCAACTGGAAGCGGAGTTGTTCAGCGACGTGTGCAGGCAGGTGGCCGCGGAAACGAAACGAATTCAAGCGACTGCGCGAGCCCTCTCGGCGCTGGATGCCATCGCATCGCTTGCGGAAGCAGCAGCACGCCGGCGTTTTGTGAAGCCGGCATTGCACGACGGGGATGAGATCGAGATTATCCAGGGACGTCATCCGGTAATCGAGGTCTTTATTGAAGAACCCTTCGTCCCCAACAGCATTTATCTCAACAATTCTACCGACCGCCTTCTCATCATTACTGGTCCTAACATGGGCGGAAAAAGCACAGTGCTGCGCCAGGTGGCGCTCGTATGCATTCTGGCCCAGATGGGTAGCTTCGTTCCCGCGGAGAAAGCGCGGCTGCCGTTGCTGGATCGTGTTTGGACGCGTGTGGGGGCGTCCGACGATTTAACTCGCGGACGAAGTACGTTCATGGTGGAGATGACGGAGACGGCTGCCATTCTTCACAGCGCCACGCCGCGTTCGCTCGTGTTGCTGGACGAAATCGGCCGAGGCACCGCTACCTTTGATGGATTGTCGATCGCGTGGGCCGTCGCGGAGTATTTACATAATTCAGCTGAGCACGCAGCCAAAACTTTGTTCGCTACTCACTATCATGAATTAACTGAACTCGCGGAACGATTACCGGGCGCTCAGAACTACCAAATCACTGCGGCGGAACGTGAGGGCGAAGTGGTGTTCCTGCATCGCCTTGAACGCGGGCGCGCCTCGAAGTCGTATGGCATCCAGGTAGCGCGACTGGCGGGAATGCCGCCGGCAGTGCTGGCAAACGCGCGTGATGTACTGGCGCGGCTGGAGCGATATGAGCTCGAGGTGTTTTCTGATGAAGAAGTACCGGCGCCAGCAATGACGGTTGAAGCTAAGGCGGCGGCGCAGGGTGCTGGCGCTAGCGAATCAAATTCATTTGCGACGACCGCTGATCCTTTGGAGTCGGCAGCGCGCCGAGCCGGACGCAGGAGAGCTGCCGCACAAGCATCCCTATTTGATCTCGCAAATCAAAAGGTGGTTGAGGATTTGTTGAGGATCGATCCCGAGAAACTAACACCCGAAGAAGCCAAAGAACTGCTGCGCAAGCTCCGCGAGCGGATGATGTAGGGCGGTACTCCGTGGCCGCCTTTTCGGGTGACCAAATTCCCCGACCGCCTGGACGGAGGATCTTCCCCACTCATTTATGTAGAACACCCATAGAAATTAGATCGCTTAGCCGCTCACAAGTTGGGAAGGTGGATTGGTCCCCGCTCTTACTCTGGTATCTCACAACATCTAGGTAACTCTGCACTTTAGCCCCGGCTTCGCCTCCCGATGTTAGGCGGAGGCTCAAGTTGTAGAACAACTGATCAACGGAGACCTTCAGGAAACGCGGGGATCAATCCACCTCCCCGACTTGTGAGAGGCTAAGCGATCTACTCTCTATGGGTGGTTTGACAATAGTGAGTGGAGGCGCCGAGTTGGCCATCCTGCTGGGGCGGCCAAGGAGTGCCACCCCTACAAGCCCGATGAAAGAGTCACCTGCGGCTAACACTTTGCTTCGGTGGAGTGTCGCTGACGCTGAACCAATCACCCTTACCATCGTTGGTTCGCAGCAGCCGCATGATCTCGCCGAAGTTGAAGGGGCGCGCGCCACGACGTCCAAACACCGCAACCTGATTTCCGCTCTCGTCCACCGCTCGATCGCGATCCAGGGGCTTCGAAATCGCCAGCGCTTCGCCTTTCGTTTTGAAAGTTGCGATCAATACCGGCTGCGGTCGCGGACTAAACCCGGCATACTCAGGCATAGTCTCCGGCGAAGTGAGTTGCAAAATTCGTAACCCATTTTTCCCGTCTGCCACATAAGCAAACAGGCTGGCATTGGTCATAGCCACCTTGACCTGGTGCACGTCATTGAGTTTGCCATCAGCGTTGAAGACCTGATCAAGCCGCGGCTCGGTCGGACGTTCGACGTCAACGATGGCAATACCCTCGGAACCGTTTGCAACGTAGGCATAAGTTCTGGCGACGTAGACATCATGCGCATGGCCCAGTCGAACAAGTGCATTGGCCACGAGCTTCGGCGCCGCAGGTTCCGTTACGTCAAGCACCTTCAGTCCGTCGTCATCAACGACAAAACCATATCGGAACTGAATTGCGATCGAGCGCGGATTGCGGAGTTCGGTAATGCGTTTGACGAGTCTGGGATTGAGCGGATCATCAAGATCAACGACTGCGAGCCCGCTCCCCGTCGTAATGTAGGCATACTTGCCGGCGATGGTGATGTTGTTGGCGTCACTAAGTGCTCCACCCGGATTAAATGCGCCATTGGCATACTTCTTCGGGTCAAGCTCTCGTCTTAAATAATTGTTGAGTGGATCGCCATCCAACAGCGTCGCGGCATTCACCACCACCAGCCCTTCATGTTTATCGACAACGTAGAGATAGGCGTAGAGCGGATGAATCGGTTGTTCTTCATTTACCAACTGCTTGCGCTCGTCACCGGTCAGCCTGCTCGCACTGGCTGGGTCGATCATTGAACCATCAGCTTTGACACGCCAGCGAGCCGGGTCGACAGCCAGCGTAGTTGGAGCCGCAACCGCCGTTGCGTATTTGGTCTTGACCCAGAACTTCTGGCCAAACCTGGAAACCGGCGCGGTTACGATGCGCTCGGAAAAACCCTTCTGATCGATCTGCGCAACGTCGTAAACACGCAATCCACCTTCGCCCGCGGCCACGTAGGCATATTCACCGCGCAATTGAACCTGTAGCACACGCGGGTTTCCCAGGTGTTCGTAGAACGTCTTTAGTTCACTTCCCTCTTTAACAAACTTTGCGTAGCTCTCCGGATAGGCAATGCGATGAAGCGTGCTCCCGATTACCGCTTGAGGTTCGCTACGCTCGGTTGCGACTACCGCATCAATCGAATGGCCCGCCGCGACATAAACAAAGCGGCCCATAAAGTTCACAAAGTTCGTGCCTTGCAAAAGCAGTTGGGCCAACCATGCGTTGTTATCGTTGTTTGCTGAAACGTGGCAATCCGAACAGGCCTTCGTTTCCTTTGAACGAACTGTATGCGGGATATGCGTGTTGAAAGCCTGTCCGGCAAAACCCTCGGCCGAGGTGGTCTGTTGTTGCGAATAGATCCATTCGCGATTTTGATTTTGTGAGCTAACCAGAACGGCCGATGACGAACGAACCGGCGCAATTCGGTTTCCGGTCACTGTGCCGTCGCGGCCCAACATGAACACGTCGTCGCGCAATACCTGAAAATTGTATTGAGTGAAATTGCGCGAGTCGCCACCTTCATTGTGACGATTTGGCATTTTGCGATTCGCATCCATTGATAGGTGACAGCCGAAACAACTGGTTACCCAGGACGAGTGACAGGCAACACACGTCATCTCCTTGTCGCGATGTGCGAGCGCGCTGTCGTCTTTTGGAAGTTCACCCCAGGTCGCATTGTCTTTGCGAATTGTTTTTGAGTAACGCGATTTCTCGTTGTAATCGGGAGTACCTGGAGTCACCGTATCCATCGTTTGCGGCACTCGCCACCAGCGTCCCGGTACGACGATCGAGTTTTGAATAATGTCGCCGGTCTTAAGCTCGATCTCTTTTCCGCTCTCGTCTTTCCGTTTTGAGTCGCGTGGGTTGCGACGGAATACCGGCACTTTACTGCCTTCGGCATCGCGAGTGGTGAACCCTCGGAGCAGATTACGGCCAACGACTGCAGGCTTTCCTTCTTGAGCCGCCGTTACGGGCGCAGCGGGCCCAGAGGTAAATAAAGTAGCCCGCTGACGAATCGAACCATGACAATCTTCGCAAGCAATCTCGATCGCCGCCCGTGGTTCGTTGTAGAGATTGCCATTGCCGTGCGCGTCCTGACGGAAGTGACAGTCGACGCAGTGCATCCCCTTCTCAAGATGAATGTCGTTTAGATGAACAGCCTTCTTGAACTTGTCAGGATCGTTTGCCGAAACCAGATTATTTTCGGCGTCGAGTAAGTTCCCTTTACGATCTCGTTTGAACACCTTCCGAAACAGCCAGCCATGACTGTGAAAATCGCCAAACTGCGTGTTCTTCAAACCCGCATTGAATTCGGGTGTGCCGGTTTGAGCCAGGAACTCAAGGTCCGACCACAACCCACGCACGCTCGCGGCTTCTGGATTACGATTTAACTTTCGCTGCTCTTCCTCCGCCGACGGGGTGCGCTGATCCTTGGGATACATCTTCTCGCCGTCGCTCTCGTTGTCCCACCAGGTCATCCCGAGATAGCTGGCTACCATGTTTGTGCCGGGGTGCATATGACAGACCATGCACTGCGATGTCGGAATCTGATTTGTGAACTGGTGCTTGATGGGATGTCCGGAAACGTTTTTGGGAATATTGGGATCCGCGGTCTGCGAACGTCCAAGATTTCCGAGTGCGCTGTAGAAGGCTGAATGTGACGGCTCACGATCGTTGGCGTAGATCACGTGACAGGCCGTGCATCCGGACGATCGATAGTCGCCGGGATGATCGTTGGTACCGAGAAAGTTCAGTGTGGGATCGAGCAGTCGGGTCTTCTGCAAGCCGAGGTAAACCGGATCAGTGCGTTGGTTTGAACCAAAGCCTCGCGGGCTTAGTCCCTTATCAGGTTTCCCGGGCTCCTCTTCTTTGTCGGGCAGGCCGACCTCGAGACGCCGTCTTCCACCACGTTCGAACACGCGCAGAACGTTTCCCGGTTGGGCGATCTCCCAACGCGGAATTGGATCGAGAAATTCAAGCAGACCCTTGGTGCGACGGTCTTCATAAGACGGCGCGGGATTCTGTACCAGCGTCTGCGGCGCTCCGCTTTCGTTGTAACTCTCGCCGTAGCGTCCGTCTTTTAACGGAAAGCCGCCATTGTTGTAGAGGGCCGCGCTCCAAAGCATCGCACCGTGGGTCATCATGCTGCGAGCGACGTTCTTCGATTCAACTTCATGACATGAACCGCCGCAGGTTTGGGCGGCGACGCGCAAGTCACCGGGATTGATAAAGCGCACAAACTCCCAACTTTCGCGGGCCAACAATGTATTTGTCCGCTCCGGATTGGAGGCAGTGTATTTGCCGTCGCGCTTCCACTCGTCAGGGAATCGCGGACGAACGTGGGCCTCGCGCTTAATGCGTTCGATGTCTTTGGGATCATCACCCGTTTTTCTGGGAACAGGGTTGCCACCATGGCAACTCGTGCAGGTTAGACCGACTGCGTCCTTGTCGCCGTTCAGTTTTTCGAGCGTTCCAGTCGTGCCGTACTTGTGCATCGGCTCGATTGGCCCATGACAAGTGACACAGCCTTCAAGACGGGCAGTCGGTTGAGTGGCTGTCTGCGTTTCTTGAGTATTCCGATTCGTCTCATCAACCGATCGGCTTTGAGACACAGTGGTCCATATCATTCCGGAAGAAATGATTGACAAGATGATCAGAAAAAAAATTTCTTTAGAGTTTTTCAATCTCATCCGCTTCATAATAACCAGGCCAAGGCGTCCACCACAGAGACACAGAGAACACAAAGGTTGCACAGAGAGATGAACTAGTGCCCGATAAGATCAGCTCGTCACGCGTTCATCGTCATAACCCAGGATTTTTCTTCGAATGCCATCCTTAAGTAATACGACGTTGAAATTGATCAATAGACCCAATCTCCAGCCTCCCAGACGTAGGTAAGTTAGTAGTTGAGCCTCATGAATGGGATGCAAAGCCTCAACTGACTTCACTTCAATAATCAAACGTTTGTCGACGAGAATGTCGTAACGGTAACCGCACTCTAGCTTGATTCCCTTGTACTCCAGTGGAAGTGGGCGTTCATATTGAATGGGAATGCCCCTCAAAACCAATTCGCGGCGCAAACATTTTCTATATGCGGATTCCAGCAAACCTGGGCCAAGTGCTCTATGCACTTCGATTGATGCACCGATCACCTCGTGCGTTAGATGATTGATAGGCACTTTCATACCAACCACTCGCTGCCTTTCTCTGTGCGACCTCTGTGTTCTCTGTGTCTCTGTGGTGGAATAGAGTCATCGACAATTCAACCTTCAGGTCGCACATGGACGCAACGGCACAAGGCGTTGAGGTCTTATCAATCAAATGCAACGATTCTGTCATCGCATGGTCTCAAAAAATCAGCTTCAACTGCGCAAACAGCGTGTACAACGGTTTGCGGGGGCTGATTACATCGGGCTCGCAGAAGTCGCTCACGTTTGCCGGACAGTTGCGCGAACGGTCGGTGAAAATATCTCGAAAGCCGCGTCCCGTCTGCAACGTTGCCGCTCCAAAATTAAACGTCACATTGTTTATCAGGAACGGCCGGTACGCCACGCCCACGCTGTAATCAAATCCAATGTCATGTCGTATGCGATTCTGAAACAACACATACTCGAGCGGCTCGGTCCGATGAAACCGAAGATAGTTGATATTGAAGACCGCTTTGATCCGTTGCGTCAGTTCCACGTCCAGACCGGCGTTATAAATAAAGATCCCGGGATTCACAAAATTCGCCTGCCCCTGAATCTTACTGCTGCGCAAACTGGGCAACAGACTATTCGGCTGCACCAACCCCACACCCGTCTGCGTTAGCCGAATTCCGTTTCGCGTCCAATAGGAAAACTGTCCTCCGACAAAATTAGGATCGTCAAATATTGCGTCAAAGCCACTCGCTTTGTTGTCCGTAGGATTCGCATCTCCCTGCGCCCAGAAGAATGATCCTTTGAAGCGCAGGTAATCTTTATCAATCGAGGTTTCCAGCGCAGCCATGTGCGACTTCACTCGCACATCTCGACCAGCAATCGGATTACGATCATCGCGACCAAACGCGTAGTAATAAGAATGCGACAGATTGATGCGACCAAGGTGACCATCACCACTAAGCCCCAGGTACCCGACCTTGATTGCATGTGGCCGCACGTCACCAATAAGAGCCGGCCTCACCAGGAATCCATTGCGGTCGTACTCAACACCACGCCGATCGTCGTTGTAATGAAGACTTCCCTGAATGGTGTAGCCCTTACGAATGAAATCCTGTCTAAAGACATTCGCGATGTAGACATTCTGATGGCGCGTGTCAAAGCGATTGAGGCCGCTGTTTGTGTCCTTCTCGAGCATGGAGAAGTAGGCGGCGTTGTACTGGATACGGTTATTGTCCGCTGCACCAAAAAAGCGAAGGCCAAGATTGTTGTCGGAAAAAATAAATCCGCGGAAGTCGGAAACAAACGGTTGAATTCCAGCACGCACGGAAATGAAATCGTAGTTGGCATTGATGTCCGCCAGCTTTACTTCCGCAAACGCCTCTTCAAGCGAGATGTGGGTGTCGGTGCGATTCGTGCCTCGCCTGACATCGATGTTGACGACACCGTTTTCGCGAGCGTTGAGGTAATTGGGAATGCTGAAGGTTGGCGAAATCTTGATGGCCCAATCGCGAGGCCTGAAAGTCGTGTCGCCGTGGAATAACTCAAAACTAAACTGCAGTGTCTGGTTCACTGCCAATTGTTCAGGTTGTCCGAAAAACTCGGCGCTGCCGGGTTCGTCGGTGCTTACATCTGACGGCGTTGGAGCGCGTCGTTGCTCAACCAGAGTAGTGCTGACCGCTGAAAGGACCATGAAAAGCTCGTTGCCCTTGATGGGGTAATCGCCTTTCAGCACGCTCTGGTTGTAGGGATCCCACCAACGTCCGCGCGTAAACGGGATATCGCGCCCCCGACCTCCGCGGTCCCCATAACGATCATATTCTGGAAAGCCGATCCGCCAGCGGTCGCGCGCTTCTCGGCGACCAGGATCTATCTGCGGCTGCGATGAAACGGTAGGGTCACCCGCATGGCCGGTTGGTTTGTCGCTGCTTGAACGGGGTATGTTCTTGAGCTCGAGCTGGTCCAGAGGAATATCGACCACTACCTCCTTACCAGGTTCCACGATCACATTTTCGAGTACCGCGCCCTTCGGAATGGAAAACTCGCCGTAGTCTTTGTCCTTTTCAAACTTTGCCACGTGGGGAGCGTTAAGCCGCACACGATATGCGCCGGCAGCCAATTGAAACGAATAATGGCCCTCCGCATTTGAGCGTGTGCGCTTCCATTTACCGGTTACCTGATTTGTGACAACTATCTGGACATTTGGAACTGGTGCGCCAGAAGCAACCCGCACCGTGCCATTAAGCCGACCCGAACTCTGGCCCAGGACAACATCCCTGCCCCCAGCCAGCAGGAGACCAAACGTCAGGAGCATGGTGAATGTACTGAGTCTCTTCAACATCAGCATCGATGTAATCAAGCGGTCGTAACGCAAACTGTTAGTTTGCGGATCGTTAGTTAGGGGTACCAGACTGCAGTTCAACCTTTAGCTTGTGTGTGCTCCTTGGAGTGCGCCGCCTTGTCGGCGCTTTGGTCGCGGCGGCCTTAGCGCCGCTTTGGTCGCGGCAGCCTTGTCGCCGCTTTGGTCGCGGCAGCCTTGTCGCCGCTTGCTGACTAAAGCGTACCAGGTCGCGCAAAGCCGCGACGGACAAAGCGCCGACAAGGCGGCGCACTCCAAGGAGAAGCCCTTGCCCCTATGAGCAATTCAATCAGCCAGGGCGAGTTCCTTCAGCGCGTTCGCCGCAATCGTCGCCTGCAGTGGATCGAAGTGCTTATTCAGCTTGAGCGCACGCTCCAGAAATTCGTTGGCCGAAGCGCGATCGCCTCGAGCGCGGGCGATCATTCCTGCGTGGTAGAACAAACGCGCGTCCTGCGTACCTAGCCTGAGAGCGTCCTTGATAGCGGCTTGCGCTTCGTCAACCTTCCCGGCCTTCAACGCCGCCCACGCCAAAGCGTCTGCCGCATATATGTCGCGTCGTGTTTCAAACTCGCGTTTAGCCCGGCCGTATGCATCGTCGGGCTTCAGATCATGGTCGGCCCAAAACAATACCAGATGACGATTGAACAGCGTGGAATATAGTTCGCTCTGCAGGCACATGCGTTCGACTGCGGCGTACTGCTCCTGAGCTTCAGCGTCACGGCCTTTCAATTTGTACAGGTCACCCAGCGTCGCAGCATCTACTGGATCGGGATGTTTGTGCACCACTCGCTCCAGTGTTTCGATGGCCTCATCCACCTGGCCCATCGAGGCGCGGAGTTGTGCCAACGAAGCCGCGGCGTGCGGATACTCCGGGAACGCGACGAGGGAGTCGCGATAAAAGCGCTGCGCCGCATCGTACTCGCCCGTGCTTTTGGCCATTTCTCCGAGTTGCCACAGACACCACGCGATGGTCTCCGTCGAAGGTGATGTTTCAGCTTTCGCATGGTCCAGCGCTCGCGCAAATCGTTTGCGCGCCGTCGTTGAATCGCCACGGAGCATCGCCAAACGAGCCAGACGGCTTTCCGTAGCTACCGTATTAGGATCAAGCGCTTCCATTTGCTGGTATGCATTAGCGGCTTTGTCGTAATCACCCAACTCCAGCAACGCATCGCCCAGGAGTTGAAAGCCGAGACTTCTGCGAGGCTCATATTCCGTCAGTTCCTTCGCGTGATCGCGCGCACCGACAAAATTGTGGGTTTCATACTCGGCCAGGGCCAGCGCCCGCAGACCGCCAAGATTTTGATCGGGCTTTAGCACGCGCAATGACGACCGGGCTGTTTGCAAAGCCTTATCAAGGTATCCTACATCGTCAGTCTCGCGATGAAGTTGCAAGTAGTACGACGACAATTTGTTTAGAGCCACGACGTCATCCGGATCACTCTTGACGCGTTCCTGCAGGAAAGCGACCGACGTCATGGTGTCGTCTTTTCCTCGCGCCAGAGATTTCGTGTCGGCAATTTCGACCGGCGCCACCGTTGATACTGAATTGACCGGCGCGGTCTTTGCCGTACACGCGCTCATGGCTAGGATCAAAGCGATTATGAGAACTATCTGGTTTCTATTGTGCGCAGACGGATTCATAGAAGAGCCAATCCAACTCCGGAGTCAGTGATGTTCTCGCGCGAAACACAGCGCGGTAGAGACCAAGAAAACTCAAACAACGCTGAAAGCGTTCGCGAATTCCAGCCCAGGGTTTGCTTTGAAACCCTGGGTTGTGAGATGCCGCAAAAGACTCCACGCAACTCTGAAGGAGTTGCGAATGCTTTAAGGCTGGCTTGCGGCAACGCAATCCCGATAAATCGGGATTGCATCTTCAAAAAATCGGGATTTTACCCAGGGTTGCCAAAGCTCAACCCTGGGCTGGAATTAGCGAACGCCTTCAGCGTTGTTGGCTGCCATTAATTACGCGTGCTGTCGTCGATCGTCCCAGGCACGCGCGGTTGATGCGATGGGGCGAGAAACGGAAACGACGTCCTCAGCGGGATGTCGTTACCGTTTGCGTTATCAGGCAGCGGTTGCCGGTTGTTGATGAGAAAGTTAAGTATGTCAACCACGTCGTCAGTCAACCTGCGTCCGTTTGGAAACTGCGCCTCGGTGTTGGTGCCCGTGTTTGGGATAGTCAAATCCAAACGCAAGTAGTCGCCGCGTTTCACCAGCAGGTTTTCAAAAACGGCAATGCTGGTCGCGTCGGTCTTGTAGAAATTCTGCAGTGTATCAAGTATGCCGGGCCAGAAACGGCGATTGGCGTCTTCTACAGGTGAACTAGCGTTGTGCATGTTCTTTTGATTAAACGGGATGAGCACGACATTCACCGCCGGGTTGCCCATTCGATCGATGTTGGTCCAGCGACCAGAGCTTGCGACCTCGCCGGTGCGTGAATTGTAAAACTGCGGCGTGCGACGCTGCGTCTCAATGATCACGCCCAACTGATTTGCCGGCCCACGAATCAGACTCAGCGGCAAACTCAGTGCAATCGCCATCGTGTTGTACCCGGCGAAGGTGTCTCGTCCTCGGCTAAACACAGACGGGTTAGCAGCCCCGGCGCGGATTGAAGCGTTGAAGCGTCCGAACGCCGGAATGTCGAAAAAGAATGGATCGTCGGTAAGGCCTGCGAAGAATGAGACGCCACTCTGCGGGTCCGTGGTGATAACTGGTGTAGGAGCGACGTCAGCGGTGTTACTGGAGTTTGTTGATGGAGCGGTGAAGGTTCTGCCGTTCGGCAAATTAATAGTGGCGACCTGTGCTTGCGGCGAACCACCAACTGATACCCGCTGCGAGAAACGCACGTCGATGTCGCCGTCCGGCTTGGCGTCACCGTTTGTGTCCAGCTCAAAACGATAACGCAATGCCGGATCAAAGATTCCGAAATTCGAGTTCTCACCGGGGACGATGAATCCGTGAACGGTCATGATGAGGATCAATTTGGAATTGTCCGTCGGATCCAAAAACATGTAGACGTCGTTAAGGTCGGCGCCGAGATCATGGGCGGTAAATGGCGCATCGCCATGGTCGGCAGCCTCCAGCCGGTTAACCGGAGCCAAAGTCGCTGCGATTACCAGCAGCAGCAAACCAACGATCAATCCAGCCTTTCTTATGAAGTGCATTTGCGTCTCCTTTGCAGTCCAGCAACGCGCCTGTGGCCGGTTGACTGCGACCGCGATGCGCTATGGCCCAAACCTCGATCGATACTCAATTGAATTCATGAAACCATTGATCATGATCTGGAAGTCGCCGGTGCTATCAAGGATGCGGATCCATTCCAGATACAGAATGTCCGGATCGCGTCGTAAGTAACCAAAGTAAGACATCACCACGAAAGCCTGGTTGAAATAGCGCTGGTAGACTTCGACACTCTCAACAATTTCTCGCAGCACCTGGGCGCGCGTCTTTGTTCCAGCATCAAGCGAATTAATTAGCGACTGCCGGTTCGGAAGAGCCACGCCTGCAGTTGCCAGCAACGTGTCAACATAGGCGGCATTGCTGAGACCGTTGTATTTATTTACGAACGCCGGACGCGAGACAAAATCATTAATCAACGCCACTTTGGCAGCTTCAAGTTGCTGCGCCGTGAGAAAACCACTCACGCGCGACATATCGGGTATGAACTCCGCGTAAGTTGGCGGACGGCCAAAGCTGACTGGATAGAACCGGTAGACGAAATATCCGCGGTCCTGAAACTCGGGCGAACGGAAGAAGCCCGACGACACCTGAATTCGCCTCTGCTCTACACAAGTCAGATTGTTCCCACAACTATTTATCTGATTGATCCATCCCTCAAGGCCGGCGGGATCCGGCGCCCGGTTCAGGAAATCTGCGTAGTGTTGGGTGACGAAGAAACGCGCGTTGTCGATCGGGTTGGGGATGAACAGCGATGTGTCGTTATCGAGGATCGTAAGCGTTGTTGTCGTGAGACTACCGAACACCGAGCCTACGGGATTACTGAGAGTGACAGTCAGCGACTCGTTAGGCTCGATAAAGACGTCATCGGTGATCAAAACGATGAACGTTTTGCTGGTCTCCCCTGGGTTGAACGAAAGTGTCCCGTAGTGGTCGGTGTAATCTGATCGATTAGTCGCGCTTCCATTAACCGTTGAGAAATCAACCAAGCTGGTGCCCGTAACATCTCCAGTTCGCGTCACCGTCAAGGTGGCAAACGCAGCGCCTTCATCAACAGAGTATGAGGTGCTACTAAACTGAACCGTTGAAGCGCCGGCTGCGGGAGGAATCACCGCTTGCGATTGCAACGCAGGTTGAACGTCTGAAGCTTCGTTGGTCGTCAATCGGACTAGTCCGCTTCCATCCCCATTCATCAGGTAAATTTCCAGGTTCCCGTCACGGCTGGTGGCAAAGCTGATCCGGCTTCCATCGGCGGGCTGACTCGGATCAATATCAAACTCAGCATTATTTGTAAGGCGCGTTTGATTCTGACCTCCCGTACCCATCGAATAGATCTCGTCGGTGTCGTCACGATTGCTGGAAAAGGCTATGCGCAACGAAGACCACGCAGGATCGATGTCATCACCTACGCTCGTGGTGAGACGAGTGGCGGCGCCGCCTTTTGAGTTCATGATGTAGATATCAAACTGGCTGTCTTCACGGTTGCTTGAAAAAGCAATCAGTGCTCCGTTCGGAGAGAATGAAAACGATGTGTCATCGGCCGGATGATTGGTGAGATTAGTTTGCGAACTACCATCGGGATTCATTGCATAGATTTCATCATTGCCGTTGCGGTTAGTGAAAAACAGAATCTGCGTGCCGTCAGGCGACCATTTAGGACCGAGGTCAGCAGCCGAATTGTCCGTTAGTCGGGTTTGCGCGGTGCCATCCGCGTTCATCACATAGACTTCAGCGTTGCCGTCGCGCGTGCTTACAAACGCGAGCCTGGATCCATCGGGCGACCACGCAGGGCTATAGTCCTCACCCGTGTTTTCAGTAAGACGAATTTGCGCTCCGCCATCGACGTCCATGGCATAGACCTCCAGGTTGCCATCTCGGTCACTGGCAAAGGCAATTCGGCTAATCGATCTCGCGTCGTTCGTACCAGATTCAGCGACTTTGGACGGGGCGACCTGCGGAGACTTTTTCGAAGCTGTTATGGGGGGATTCTCACCACTATCGTACCCAGGGCGCACTCCTGGACTGAAAGCCATGAAAATGCAGGCCATCACGGCTGACAACGTCGGGACTACACCTGGGTTTGTAGTCATGGGCACGCCCTAACAAAGCAAACTGAACGCTACTGGAGTCAGCGTTATTTTTGAAACAAGAATCAGTTGAAAGAAAAGTAGATTAGCGGAGAAACGCCGTCAAGTTTTTTGTGGGCAAGCTCGAAGAGTGTTCAGAATAACAGTCTTGAGCTGATCGCTTTTGTGATAAATTGTTGCCCACGTTTGCACCGTGTCCCCCTGAAATTTTCAATGAATCGTTCAGTCATGAACGCACTTTGTCCCTTGTATCAGGCGCGCAGCCGGACTAAGGCTGGTCTGATCCTGATCCTCTGCGTTTTTGGCCTGCAATCAATTCATAATGATTCGCCGTTTGTAAAAACGGTCGCAGCTCAAAGTAACAAGCCAATACTGTTCAGCGCTCCTGATTCAACTCGCGGTGTGGTGGTCGAATCGGTAACCAGCAAGCGTGAGCCATTCTCGCCGACGGCCGCCATTTCCTTCGCGGCTGACAATCGCACTCGAATCATGCTTATCGCCGGCAACTTGCAGCTGGCTCCCGGAGAAGGACCGGAAGTCGTCACCGCAGATGCCGAGGATGAATCGCATCACGTTTACCCTTTGACCGTAGAGTTTGTTGGACCAGTTCCGGATCAAAGTTGGGCGACGTCGGTGGTGGTTAAGCTCAACGATCAGCTTGAAGACGTTGGCGACGTATTGGTACGCATCTATTACAGAGGAAACGCCAGCAACCGAGTGCGGGTTGGGATTGGGCATGTGGGCGGTGGACCACCAGACGACGCAGGTGCGCTCCCGACGCCTGGGCCAACAGGCACCAACTTCGCGGGCAATCCGATCAGCGCTGGAACGCTTACCACCAGCGAAGTGCAAACTCTTATCGCTCAGGCTGTATCGGCTGCTGTTGCACTGAATCGAGTGGTGACGGTTGCCGTAACCGATCGTGAAGGAAATGTGCTGGGGGTTTTTAATATGACGGGAGCGCCAAGCATGATGCAGATTCGCGGTGGTGGTCCATTACAAACCCCGAATCCGATCACCGGACTGGTTCCGGTTGGACTTGAAGGAACGCGCCTCCCTTCAACCCTGGGAGCTATTTCAAAAGCCGGCACGGCAGCACTGCTCAGCACTTCAGGCAACGCCTTCACCACGCGAACCGCCAGTTTCATTATTCAGGAACATTTTCCGCCCGGCGTTTCATTCCAGGCCGGTGGCCCACTTTACGGAGTGCAGTACTCGTCGCTTCGTTGTTCTGACATAAAGATTCCGGGTTTGCCGCTGGGTCTTTCCGGTGATCAGGGCGGTGTGCCCATATATAAAAACGGCGTTGCACAGGGAGGCATCGGGATTGAAGGCGACGGTGTTTATGGACTTGATCGTGATCCTGCGGACTTCGATCAGCCGTTTGAAGAATCCATCGCCCTCTCCGCGATCAGATCGTTTGAACCTCCAGCCAGCATTCGGGCCGACAACATTCTGGTAAACGGCATCAGGCTGCCTTTCGCGAATGCGGCTGCTGCGCAAGCAACGCAGATCGCCTTTGGCAGTTTGCCGGGAGCGATCGATCCGGAGTTTCCAATTCGCGCCGCTCAACCATCAGCCTTTACGACGATCACGGTCGGAGGTATCGCGGGCGAATCGGATCCGCGTTTCTTCCCCTTCATCGCCAGTGCGGCTGGAGGCGCCAATGCGCTAACGGCCAGTGACGTGGACCTGATCATCGCCCACGCTGCGCAACAAGCCAACATTACCCGCGCGGCAATTCGTCAGCCGTTGGGAAGCAACGCGCGCGTGTCGATCGCCGTTGTCGATACAAACGGTGTGGTGCTCGGACTCTTCCGTCAACAAGATGCGCCGGTATTTGGATTTGATGTCTCAGTGCAGAAAGCCAGAAGCGCGGTGTTTTTCTCCAGTGCGACCGCAGGAGCTCAACTCCGTGCGGCCGGCATGGGGTCGTACGTCGATCGCGCAGCGACGGACGGGATCAAACTCGACGGAACGGTCGCCTTTAGCGATCGCGCTATCGGTTTTTTACACCGGCCCTTCTTTCCTGACGGAATCAACGACACCGCTGCAGGTCCGCTCAGCACTGAAATTAATCAATGGAGCGTATTCAATGTTGGGCTTCAGCTTGATCTAATCAAGACAAACTTCCAGGCATCGGTGGTGGGTGCTAACGTGCCGTGCACGACGATTCCGAGTCTGCATAACGGGATCCAGATTTTTCCCGGCAGCGTACCGCTATACAAGAATGGTGTTCTCGTTGGGGCTATCGGAATCAGCGGTGACGGAGTAGACCAGGACGACATTATTGGCGCTGCCGGCGGCAATGGATACTCACCTGCCCAGGCGATCCGCTCCGACCAGATCTTTGTGCGAGGCGTGAGATTGCCATTCTTGAAATTTCCGCGGAGTCCAAATCTATGAAAATCACGACACTGTGACCAGGGCACACTGGGACCAAACGTACTGGGACCAAAGCATACTGGGACCGCGGGCGTCTCGCCCTCATTCATTCGCAACCACAACCAA
>DATEPB010000040.1:0-31939 GCA_035273425.1 Pyrinomonadaceae bacterium
ATTCGACTCAGGGGCAGAGCCCCAGCAATTTGAGGGTGAGCCTTGCGGGCGGGGCGAAGCCTCCGCCTCACATCGGGCGGCGAAGCTGAACCTGAGTTGACCCACTTAGTTTGGAGGACTGAGATACTCGAGCAGAGCGGGGACAAGTCCGCCTTCCCAACCTGTGAGCATTCTGAGTTGATTAGTTACTTCTCAAGGCCCGGACTTGATGAAGCAAAGCCGCGTTGTAATTACGCGAGTAGGCCTTTGATGAGTTCGTCGAGCCAGGAGATTTCGATGGGTTTGGTTACGTACGCATTGAAACCCGCCGCTTTGGCTCCCTCGCGAAAATCCATTTCCTGGTGGGCTGTAACAGCAATGACGGGAACCGCACTAAGTCCGTCGGTGGCTCTGATTTTTGACGTGGCCGCAATCCCATCCATAACCGGTAGGCTGAGATCCATCAAAATGATGTCCGGCTTTTCGCGTCCCGCCGCTTCCACCGCTTTTTCACCATCTTCTGCTTCGGAAACCAGATATCCAAGCTGTTCCAACTGAATTCGCATGAGATAGCGTGAGTCTTCGTCGTCTTCGACGACCAGGACTGATCGATCCTTGGAATTCTTCTCAGACATCCGTCACGAACTCCTAAAAAACGTAGACTTTGAATTGAAGTGGAGCGGTGCCGAGGGTATGACCCGCGCTGAATTATGTCAAGAATGGCCTATTCATTTGGCATCTACAGCCTGGTTTAGAGGAGATCCTCCGGCAGCCTCACAAGTCAGGAAGGAGGATTTATCACCGGTCTTCGTTACTCATCTACAACCATTCAAAGAATCTAGATGGCTCAGCCTCCCACAAGTCGGGAAGGAGGATTTATCCCCGCTCCTCCTTAACTCATCTACAACCATTCAAAGAATCTAGATGGCTCAGCTTGGACTTTTGAGCTACTTAAAGACTCTGCATGGTTGGAGAAGTGCACCACTGGCGGGGATAAATCCTCCTTACCCAACCTGTGAGAGGCTAGGCTGATATAGATTCTTTGAATGGTTGTACATCAGTGAAGAAGAGCGGGGGCAAGTCCGCCTTCCCGACTTCTGAGGAAATGACGTTGCAGAACAACTTCAAGATGCGATTAGAGCAACAGTAAAGGTCCGCACGCTGTCGTGTTAACGCTAATGTCAACAAAATCGTCTTACGTTTGCTGAACTAAAAGGAACCAAACCGGCGTCCACGTCGTTAAAACGAAAGACATCGGAAATTTCTGTCTGGAGACCACCCCAATGAAAAGATTAATTCTAGTCGTGCTCCTGGTAGGCATCGCCGGGATCGCTGGTATCGTCCGTTCGCATTCCAGATCGGGCAGCAGCTTTTCATGGCCGCTGCGCGTCAATGCCAAAACCTCTTCGGCAGACGTGCGCGATGAAATTCGCAAGAGCTTCCAGCTGTCGCCTGGCGCTCGGGTGGAAGTTTCGGGCATCAACGGCGCCGTCAAGATTGAAACCTCGAATACAACCACCGCTGATATCTACATCGAGCGGACTGCCGACAGCACCGAGGCTCTCAACCGGCGAAAGATCACTATCGAAGCTACCGCCGACAAGCTCACGATTCGGGGCGACAGAAACGAGGACGGCTTGCTGTCCAAGGTTTTCGGTTCTAACCCGAGAGAAAACGTAGTCCTCAAGCTGCCAAGGCAGGTGGCGCTTTTGACGAAGGGCGTGAACGGCGCGGTAAGGGTTGGCGAGATCGATGGCTCCGTCGAGGTTAGCGGAATAAACGGACGCGTTGAGATCGCTCAAGCGCAGGGTTCCGCCGATTTCAGTGGAATCAACGGCAGCGTTTCGGTCGCTCTGAGGAACCTTAGCAAAGGTATCGAAATCAGCGGCATCAATGGCAACATTGAGTTGAAGCTGGGTGACGATGTCAATGCCGACCTGAAGGCGCACGGAATGAACGGCAAGGTCATCTCCGAATTACCAAGCGTGGTAGTTGATCGAACCAGCCACGGAAACTACACCGCCAAGATAGGCGCCGGCGGAACTTCAATCTCAGCCAGCGGCATCAACGGCAACATTCGTTTAGTGCGTATTGGCGCTGAAGAACGCCTCGGGTAGCTGACCGACCAAACAAGGAACGATCCACGAACCAACACGAAACCGCACGAACGCGGGCTTCGTGTTGGTTCGTGTAGTTTGGTGGATCGTAAGGTTCTCGTAACGCAAACTGTTAGTTTGCAGACCTTGGGCAAAATACTCGTAAGACCCAGATATCCATCCACGCAAACTAACAGTTTGGGTCACTTAATGTCCGAAAACTTCACGTTGAGAATCGGATACTCTTTCCAGTCCTTGTAGTCGTAGTGCCACCACTCCGGTTCATAGACAGCGAACCCTTCAGCAGTCATCGCCGTCCGTAACAATTCGCGCAAACGCTTTGTTTCTGCACTCGCACACTCGTAGTTGATGTGCGAACGCTCGGTCATCTCGTCGTACTCGCTGGGCATCTTCACTGTCATTCCCGTCTTGAGATCAAACAGCGAAAGATCCACCGCGCTTCCGCGATTGTGACGAGAGCCTTTCGTAGGATCGGCAACAAACAGTTTCTTGTCTTCTGGCGTTGCATCCCAAAACGCTTTCGTAACTGCCCACGGGCGATAACCGTCATGAATCATCAATCCGTAACCCTGAGCACGCAGTTTCTGATTGGCGCGAACCAGCGCTTCCGCGGCCGGGCGCTGTAAAAATGCGCGTGCCTGTTTGTAAACCTTTCGTCCCAGAAAATTGTTCTTGGAAGCGTAGCGAATGTCGAGCTTGATGTTCGGATCGAGTTTTACCAGCTCCACCAAATCGGGTTTACGGAAGGTTCCAGTTTCAACCGGCGGCCCTTGGGCTGACACGACAGCTACTATGAACAGAATCAGCCAAAAGGATTTATTAAGTTTTAGCAGCATATTTACCTCAGCTATGAAACGATCCACGAACCCACACGAAGTCACACGAAGCTCTTTCGCGTGATTTCGCGTGGGTTCGTGGATCGTCTTAATGACTAGAAATCAACCGGCAATCGCGTGGTCAGCGTCGGTGCATTCCACGCTCGCAGTTTTTCGTTCCATTGCGGCACAGTGTTCTTGATGAAAGCGTTGACCTCCGCCATCCGCGAACGATACTCAGGAACGATCTCATCAAAATACTGTCGCTGATATGGCGTCGGCGCCGCATTCGTGGCATCGAGCCCGAAGAAGAGATCCCCAATCTTATTTATGACCTGTCCCTTCCCGGCAATTCCCAGCCCTTCTGATCGCCGCGCGAGCCGGTCCTGTTGCGCGTCGAGTTGCTTGATCCAATCCTCCAAAGCCTTCATCAGTTCCTTATCGGGTTCCTTGTTAAGTCCCTTGACTGTAGTCTGCGTGTTCTTCAGTTGCTCTTCGAGGCTGTCAAGAAAACGCAGCGCCATATTAACCGCCGACTGCATGTCACGTAGTTTTACCTGCAACTCCTGCTGAGCCTGTAGATCCGACAACGGGACATTCAAGGAAGGATCAAGGCGAACCTCGACAGGTTGCTCGTAGGTCTTGTCGCCAACGGTCAGCTTAACCGTGTATCTCCCCGGCAAGGCTTGTGGTCCACGCGGCCCGCCGCCAAAAGCCGTTTCTTCTTCGCTCGGTGGACGCCTTACTTCCCCGCCGCCCATGCGCAGATTCCAGGCGACACGATTAAGGCCTTTCTCCTTTGCTGGCCTTTCGATATTCAGAACCTCCTTCCCACCCTGGTCCATGATCTGAACTTTGAACGTCGCTTTGTCGTCAGGCTTGTCTTTCAGGTAGTAGGTAATCAACGCACCGTAAGCAGGATTTGGCCCGGCAAAAGCCTTGTCGCCAATCCCGTAGCGGGTGAAGCGCGTGGCATATCGCAAGCCAGGACGAACCGGAAACAGATGCACATTACTGTTCACAATGGCGGGCGTCATTGTTTGCAGTGGCGTCGCGTCGTCGTAGATCCAGATGCTCCGACCGTGTGTGGCTAGAATCAAATCATTTTCGCGCGGATGGACCATGATGTCATGGATTGAAACGTTTGGCAGGTTTTTCAGGTTTAGCGGGATCCATTCCTTCCCTCCACTGTAGGAAGCGAATAAACCAATCTCCGTGCCGGCATAAATCAAACTGGGGTTCTTTGGATCTTCTCGAACTACCTGCACGTAAGCCTTGGCAGGAAGATTCCCGGCCAGTGCTGTCCAACTCTTTCCGCCATCCGTCGTTTTGAAGATGTAGGGGCGGAAATCGTCGAACATATGACGCTCGAATGAAACGTAGGCAGTCTGCGCATTTGTGCGCGAGGGTTCGACATGCGACACCACCGGATTAGCCGGCACGCCACGAACATTCCTAAACACGTTGGTCCAGTTCTTTCCGCCATCAGTCGTAACCTGAACGTTGCCGTCATCCGTACCTACCCAGATTTGTCCCTTTTGGACGGGGGATTCAGCGACGGTAACGATCGTCGTGTAGTACTCGGCAGTCGTATTTTCAATCGCGACTGGGCCACCAGCGTCTTTTTGTTTCTCGGGATCGTTAGTAGTCAGATCAGGACTGATCTGTTCCCAGGTCTTACCGAAGTCGGTTGACTTGAAGAGAACGTTACCTCCGAAGAAAACTGTCTGCTTGTCATGGGGCGAGAGCACGATAGGTGAGTTCCAATTGAACCGATATTTCTCGCCGACGGCTGGCCCATCGCCGCTACCCCGTCCCCATGGACTAATCTCCTGTTGCTCGCGCGTCCGGAAATCTGTCCGCAGAATATTTCCACCCTGTGACTCAGAGATGTAAACGTCCGGTTCGTCCGGATTGTTGACGACATAGAAACCGTCGCCAAAACTAATCATGCGCCAATCGTCGTTCATGATTCCGGCAGGTTCACGCGTCCGACTTGGCCCCATCCATGCGCCATTATCCTGAAGACCGCCCATCACGTAATAAAACGGCGAACGATTGTCGGCATGAACCTGATAGAACTGCCCGATAGGGAGGTTGTAAACAGGCTCCCAAGTCTCGGCGCCATCATGGGAAACTGCGACTCCGCCATCATTGCTCTGCCAGATGCGCTTTGGATTTTTTGGATCCTGCCAGAAGCCGTGGTAATCGATATGAGTCCGGCCGGTGATTGATTTAAACGTCTTGCCGCCATCTATGGATTCGAACAGCGTCGAAGCAACTGCGTACACATGGTTCTCGTTTGTAGGGTCGACACGCACGCGTGTGTAATAGAAGCCGCGCGCCACGATTCGCTCATTCTTGGAGACTTGTTTGAAAGTCTCGCCGCGATCGTCCGAACGATAGAGTGTTCCTTCCTTGGCCTCCAGAATGGCGTACACGACATTTGGATTACTCGGCGCGGAACGCACGCCGATGCGTCCGATCATTTTTGGAAGTCCGTTAGTAAGCTTGGCCCAGGTTCGTCCACCGTCGATCGACTTATAGAGTCCCCCTTTGTCACTGCCGCTGCGGTGTGTCCAGGGCTTGCGCTCAAAACTCCACATACCCGCAAAGAGAATGTTTGGATTGGTCGAATCCATTTCGAGATCAGAAACGCCGTGCTCTTTGTCGAGGTAGAGAGTTTTGGACCACGTCTTTCCGCCGTCTGTGGTCATGTAGACGCCGCGATTCTCATTAGGACCAAATGCGTGGCCCAACGCGCCAACGTAAACAATATCCGGATTCTGAGGATGTATTGCGATGTGGGAAATCCGCTCAGTGTCACGCAGGCCCATGTGCTGCCAGGTCTTGCCACCGTCAGTTGACTTGTACACTCCATCGCCGAACGAAACACTGTTTCGCGGTTTTGACTCGCCCGTGCCGACCCAAACTACATCCGGGTTACTGGGAGCCAGGGCAACGTCGCCAATAGAGATCGTTCCCTGCCGTTCGAAGATTGGTTTCCAGGTGATTCCGCCGTTCACCGTTTTCCACAATCCGCCTGAAGCTGTAGCGACATAAACCAAATTAGGGTCGCCGGGAACACCTTCAACGTCGGCAGTGCGTCCGCCCATGTTTGCTGGGCCGATGCTGCGCCATTCGAGCCGCTCAAATGCTCTTTCAAATGGAGATTTGGAGCTTGCACCGGGAGCAGCAGGTTCAGCTTGCGGGCTGGGAGAAGGAGTGGGTGTGAGTTCCTGCCCATTCACCGATGCGAAACTCAGGCTCAAAGCGAGAGCGAACAGACCAAAACGACGGAGGGGCTGCGAAGGGAACATGGAATGTCTCCTCAAGAAGTTGAAGGTGTCTACGAATTGATAAACAGGACGGAGAGTTTACTCATAGACTGGCTGGTTGAAAAGGTCGTTCTTAAATTGAACCGTTTACTGAAACCAGCTATAAAGGGTGCCCACTACTCAATCAAAACAGGAGAATTTCAATTTGCCGCAAAGTAGACACCGTAAAACCGGAAAGGCTAAGAAGCGATCGAAGGGTTTGTATTCAACCGGAAAATCGAGTCCACCCGCAGGCCGAAACCGTCAGGTTCGTATTATCGCCATCATCATTGTGCTGGCTCTTGCAGCGTCTGCAATCGCCTATCTAATTACTAAACGTTCGGGTACGAGCGCCGCTGAAGTCACTACCCCTTCCGGTCTAAAGTACGTAGATGTCCTCGAAGGGACTGGCCCAGCGGCGCAAAACGGGCAAATGCTTTCGGTCCATTACACTGGAACTCTACAAAACGGATTCAAGTTTGACAGCTCAGTTGATAAGGGAGTCCCTTACCAGTTTCGGCTGGGAATTGGCAACGTGATCAAGGGTTGGGACGAAGGGCTCTTGAATATGAAGGTTGGTGGAAAACGTAAGCTCATCGTTCCGCCCAACCTTGGGTACGGCCCACGCGGTCAACCCCCAAACATACCTGGAAATTCAACGCTGCTGTTCGATGTCGAGCTCCTGAGCGCGAAGTAGCCGGAAAAGCAGTAAGCAGTAAGCAGTAAGCCGTAAGCAGTAAGCAGTAAGCAGTAAGCCGACTACGTCGATTATTGGCTGTTGTTTCAAGCGAAACGTCCGGGTATCTCGAACAGACTCCGCTTCTGACTGCTGATTGCTGACCGCTGATTGCTGACCGTTCACCGCTCACCGCTCACTGCTCACCGCTCACTGCTCACTGCTCACTGCTCACTGCTCACTTTTTGTTGCGTTAGCATTACATTTCACGTCGCCCATTCCTTCCCTAAATTCATCACCGTATACTGCTTCTCTCTCCTATCGTTCGAGCAGAACGTAAACATAGAATTGAAATTTGCAGGAGGTCGTTATGAGAAGTAGGAAATTGAATGGTCTGCTGCGCCTGTGCCTGCTGACCCTGGTTGTAGCTTGCCTGTCAACGTCGGCCTTTGGGCAGGGACAAGGTCGAGGTGGTGGGAATGGTGGTGGCCGCGGCTCAGGCGGCGGAGCGGGAAATGCCGGCGGCCCGCCTCCCGGCGTGGGGGTTGATCGCGGTCTCGGCAACGCATCGGACCGCTCCAACGGACGTTCCGATGACGGCTTGAGCAATGCGTCGAGTCGCTCAAACGGCCGGTCAGATGCAGGTCTCGAGCGGGCACGGATGGCGAGTAACAATCTACGGAACGCTGATCGCGACCTGCGCGAGCATCCGGGTATCGCTCATACGTTGCGAGTCAACGCAAATGATTTGCGAGCTGGCTACCAGTCTGCCCTCGCCACCAATCCTGAACTAAAGTTTGGACATTACGTAGCAGCCACGAGGCTGGCGCAAAACCTTGGTTCGCGATTCCCAAATATTACTCGGACCGCGATTCTGGAGCGTTTGGCAGCCGGCGACAGTATTGGTCAAGCCTTGCAGGATCTTGGGCTAGGCTCTGATGAGGCGAAGGCCGCAAAGAAGAGAGCTGAACGCGAAATGAAAGAAGCTCGAAACTGAGGACCGGTTAGGAATTGGGAGGCAGCAGGAAGAACCATTTTCCATATCTCATTTTCCATTTCTCATTTGCCATTGACGGACTCGGCGAGGTGGGCCCCTAGTTCAGAGTTCAAGCTTTAGCTTGCGACGCGACGAGCGATAACGAGCGGCAGCCTAAAGGCTGAACTCTGAACTTCATGTCTCTAGCTCAGGCGATGACAAAATGAGAATTGAAAAATGAGAAATGGAAAATGGTTTTTTGCTGTTCGCTCGCCGGCCATACTTCTACTCACCGTCGGTAGATCGCTGCCGTCACAATTCCCAAAATAACCTTATCGACCGTCTCAAACATTACCTGCTTAACCATCAACGCGCTGGGAACGGGTTGGACGGCGTAGGCGATAAAGAACGAAGGCAGCGCGAGTATCAACGCCATCAAAAATCCAAACCTGATTCCCTGCTCCAGCCACGGTTTGTCTTCCACTCCCTTCGCATAAACGATCACTGAACCGATGGCAAAGGCCAGGTAGGCAAGGTTGATGAAGACCATTTTCTCCTGCCCTACGGGGCGATAATGTTCCGCTATCAACATGTAGTCAGCTTTCAGCAGATACGCGTGAATCAGGAACCCCATCAGGTTAGCAACAACGAAGACAACGATTATCGCCAGGATCAGTCGCTTTTTATTCATAAAGGCGCACACTCCTCTTGGAAAGATAGTTGACCAGGATGACGGAAGCCGGAAAGCGCGCCGATTGTATCGCCACCAGGTCCAAGTCCAAAGTCCAAGGTCCAAAGTCCAATGTCGAGGTTGGTTCAAACAGTTCAGAGGTCAACCTTTAGGTGGCTGTCGCGTTTCTGTATTTCGGGATGCCCCCTTGACCACCATACGCGCAACCTAAAGGTTGAACTCTGAAGTACTTGAGTTAACCAACGTCGACTTCGGACTTCCGACATTGGACTTTGGACATTGGACTTTGGACTTTTCTATTGCCCCAGAGTTAATCTGCTTGGCAAGCCGCAACTTGAAGGAGACGACAGTAATGAGTGGGAATAGCTTGACGATTACCGACAATCGCACCGGGAAGCAGTATGAAATGCCGATTGAAAACGGCAGCATCAAAGCGATGGACCTGCGCCAAATCAAAGCATCGGACGAGGACTTCGGCCTGATGACATACGACCCTGCGTTCATGAACACGGCCTCGTGCAAAAGCCGGATTACGTTCATCGATGGCGATAAGGGAATTCTCGAATATCGCGGTTATCCGATTGAACAGTTAGCGGAAAAGAGTAGCTACCTCGAAGTTGCCTATCTGCTTCTCAATGGCGAACTACCAAATGAATCCGAACTGGCAGCGTTCACGCGCAACATCACCTATCACACTTTTATTAACGAGAGCATCAAGAAGGTCATCGACGGTTTCCATTACAACGCCCATCCGATGGGCATGTTTGAAGCGACACTCGGCGCCCTGTCAACTTTTTATCCGGATGCCAAAGATATATTCAACGTTACCTGTCGTCGCAAACAGATTCACCGGCTGATCGCCAAGGTGCCGACTGTCGCAGCCTTTGCGTATCGCCATCGCATCGGCATGCAGTATTCCTATCCCGATAACGATTTGAGCTATGAAGGCAATTTTCTGAACATGATGTTCAAGACTACCGAGCTCAAATACCAGCCAAACCCGGTGTTGGAACGCGCGCTTAATGTGTTGTTCATTCTGCATGCAGACCATGAACAAAACTGCAGCACAAACGCAATGCGCAGTATCGGTAGCGCCCACACTGATCCTTTCTCGGCGTTAGCCGGCGCGGCCGCCGCACTCTATGGACCATTGCATGGGGGCGCTAACGAAATGGTGCTGCGCATGCTCAACGAGATCGGCTCCAAAGATAAGATTCCGGAGTACATCAAGCGCGTCAAAGCTGGAGAGTTTCGGCTGATGGGATTTGGGCACCGCGTTTACAAGAACTACGATCCGCGCGCTCGCATAATCAAACAGGTCGCTGACGAAGTATTTGAAGTCACCGGCAAAGATCCAATGCTGGAGATCGCTCTGGAGTTGGAACGGATTGCGCTCGAAGACGAGTACTTTGTAAAACGCAAACTGTATCCGAACGTAGATTTCTATTCCGGCATTATCTACCGGGCGATGCGATTTCCGGTCGATATGTTCCCGGTGTTGTTTGCGATTCCGCGTACATCAGGATGGCTGGCGCAATGGGTGGAACTGCTCGAGGATCCGGACCAAAAGATTGCGCGGCCCAGGCAGATTTATCTTGGTCATCAAACGCGTGATTACGTTGCTCTCGAGAAGCGAAAAGCAGGGACGAGCGACGCGGCAAGTGCCTGAGCCCAACCGTTGCCTTTCGCTAGAGCCAACTCCTTGGAGTGCGCCGCTTTGTCGGCGCTTTCACCGGCGGCGACTGCTCGCCGCCTCGTGGAACAGATTCAACTTGGTTAGATCTCTTATGAACAAAGCTGCGACAAGTCGCAGCTGGCCAAAGCGCCGACAAGGCGGCGCACTCCAAGGAGTAGCCTCAACCGCGGCTCGTGTTCGTTAGTGGGTCGTCCCTATCGTTTGAGCAGAACCAGAAGTAGGACGCCTGCCATCGCTCCAAGAAGGTTTCCCGCAATAACTTGTGCAATCGTGTGTCGGCCGAGGATCACTCTCGACCAACTCATTCCCGCTACCAATACAACCGCCGCCAAGCCAAACGTAGCGCTGGAAGCAACCAGTATCACCACACAATACGCGCCAAACATTGCGTGCATCGATATCTTCGAGAATCTATTAATCGCCATCCCGGCAAGTAAAAGCGCGAGACTCACTAGCGCACCCACGATCATTCCTAGTGGAAATTCAAACAGCCAAAAAACGACGATACTGATCAGAATAATTGGAACCGCGACGTTATAGAGACCGCCGCGTTGCCCATGATCGGAAACATCCATGTCGGTCCATATACCCGCCGCGACTTTGCGCCGAATGATAAACAGCATGGGAATGACGGTGGAGACTAGAAAGACTGCGACGACCACGATCAGCCTGGTTCCAGATAAACGTCCCAGTAGCGAGAGCGCGATTGTCAGAGGCAGAAGAACCAGCGGATGACCAACCGTCGAGAGGATGTTTGCGGCGAAGAGAGTATTCTTCGATGGCCGCCTCGCGACCGCTGAAGACTCGTCATTCATATATGGGCATCATCTACCTGTGATGGGCGGAGTGAGGGTGGTGCGCGCGGCAGGGCTCGAACCTGCGACCTTTTGATTCGAAGTCAAACGCTCTATCCAACTGAGCTACGCGCGCATAGGGGTAAATGGTAAATGGTGAATGGTGAATAGTAAAACGGTCGCGAGATGGTTGGACTAGGTAATGCGGGAATCTTGACCATTACTCGCCGCTAGCGCGCTACTATTCACCACCATTTACCATTTACCCTTTACCATTCACCTACTTCATTTGCCCTGGAACTCTCTCCGTATGTAACGAACCAGATCACTAATCTCTGACGCCGAGAGCTTATCTTTGAAAGCCGGCATCTCATCCTTGCCTTCGGCAATCTGTTTTTCTAATTCTTCATCGGTGTGGCCGAGTGCGTGGCCCTTCCTGAGACTCGGAACTCGCAAGGTCTTCTCATTGACCTTTACAACTCCTGCATCGCCATCCCCGTGACAGGACGCGCAGTGCTTCTGAAAGTTTGCGAATGCCTCACTGGGCGTGGGGTTGTTGGTGGGCGTGCTCACGGGTGACGCTCCAGGAGTGAGTGATGTTCCCGAAGTCTCTGACCTTCTGTCACAGCCAATCGTCAGCGCAATCGCCAACGTTAGGAGACTTGTAATCGCCGCCTTCATGCTTCGCTTTCCTCAAACCCTTTTCTTGGTGTAATGGCGTGCGAGTATAGCATTCAGCTTTTCTCACCAAGGCCCGGTCCGCCGGCGCTGGGGTCGAAAATAGGATCCGCCCTATGCTACCGATCGCAAACCACCCATGCTGATATTCGGTCGACTGGATTCTGGCAACAAAATTAACCGGATTTGTACGGATCCGCTCAGATTGTTTAACCACCTTGGCCTACTTACAAAGTACGTCTGAGCGCTCGACGGTCGGTTGCATTCACACCTTAGTCTAGGCAGAATACCTTCAGGTCATCACATTGCGGCTTTTCCCAGCGCATTCACCAATACCTCGAGGTTATTTCAAATGAGCACGGATAAGGATCAGGGCAACGCAACCAGAGGGTCATTACGATTGGCCCCGAATTGCGTTGAACTTGAGGAACAGAAAGCGAAGCTGCCCAGGCAATTTGTAAACTTCACTTTCTATCACGCTCGTCCTGAATGGCGCATGCTCGATGACGCCACAAAGAAGCGTTGCAAAGATGAATTCGTCAGTTCAGTGCAGGAGTCTCGCCCGACCCTTCTGATTCACAGCTATTCCACAATCGGGCTGCGAACAAACGTCGACTTTATGATCTGGCGTATCGGTTATGAGTTGGACCCCATTCAGGAAATGACGTCGCGACTCAATCATACCGAGATGGCAAAATATCTTGAGCCGTCGCAATCGTTTCTATCGATGACTAAACGTTCGATGTACATCGATAAGGACAATCCCGAACACGTCGAAGATCGGCTGCACATTATTCCAGGCAAGTCCGATTATTTGTTTGTCTATCCTTTTGTGAAGACTCGTGAGTGGTATTCGCGCACCGCAGAGCAGCGGCAGGAAATGATGGACGAGCACATTCGTATTGGCAGCAAGTATCGGTCGGTGAAGCTCCACACTACCTATTCATTCGGCCTGGATGATCAGGAATTCGTGGTCGCGTTTGAAACCGATAACCCAGCAGACTTCCTCGATTTGGTGCAGGAACTGCGGGAAACAAAAGCGAGTTCCTACACGCTCCGCGATACACCCATGTTTACCTGTCGGCAGCGCACGCTGGCTGAGTGTCTTGAGGCTCTTGGATAAGCGAGTGAGAATAAGCTCGCTTATCGAACCACCTAATTTCCTGTAAGCGTCGGGATTTGCTCTTTCCTTCGACACTGCAATGCAGGCTTTTGCGGAATCGCCTAACTCTGCACTAAAGACGTTGGTCGCGCTTGAATGCGGAAGTGTTCTTAACGCTGTTCTCTTCGTTTCAGAGCAGCCTCAGCCATTTCCTTATGTCCGCTCAACGTCAACAGCTTAACCACAGCCTGGCGCACTTCATCATTCGAGTGTTCTTCAATTGCTTTCACCAATGATTGGACCTCGCCGGTTTTGGCCATCACGAAGAGAATCGAGAGAGCATTGTAGGTATGTTCTCGACTCTCGCCCGCCAGGTTGTCGATAGCCTCACTTGCCATGCCGGATCCGGCGATCGCACTACCGATGTTACGGCGCCGCTCATCAGTGCCCTGCTCGATGGCGCGATTGAAAAAGTCGACGGTGCGCGCCGGTTCGAGTTTGGACAACGCTCTTGCGGCAGCATATCTAACCTGGCTGGAATGGTCATCGAAGCATTTAGCGATTTCAGCAAATGCCGCTGCCCCACCAGTTCGCGCGAGTTCTGCAACGCCGGCCGCGCGTTTGTAGGGATCGACGCTGGTTAGATAAGCATCGACGGCAGGTTGGACCTGGCCGGCCGACGTTTCGGTAGAAGCGGGCAGGTCATAACCGGCTTCGTCGTTTCTGGCTGAGACTAACCGCAACCCCTCGTCTTTAGCGACCGGTTGGACCAGCGGCGGTTCAGTGCCCGCAGTCGCATTGTTCGATGTCGCTCCTGCAACCTGATAACGCTGCAACTCATTCGGTGGGACCTCTGGCCTGGAGTCTCGCATCTGCTGGAGACGCGCAGCAGCAGCCGTTCGTTGCAGGATTGCTGCCTCAATGCGAGGACGTTCTTCGTCCTGCAAGCGGTGAAACTGCTCAATCTCGTCCTTAATGCGCTTCTCCTGGGCAGCCCGGGCCTGGGCTTGGTTTGCAAGGTCGCGTCTAACCGCCTCGAGTTTTGTCAACGTCTGTGATTCCTCTTGCGAAGCTGCGTGTGCCTCGGCTTCGGTCCGCTGAAGCTTTTCAGCTACCACGCGATAGGCTTGTTCGGACGTGCGCTTTAGAGTCTCAGCCTCTTCAATTCGTCTGCGCGCTTCGGCGTCTTCGATTCGCAAATGGTCGATTTCAGTCAGGAGCTGCTTTTCCTTATCAGCTCGCTGCTGTGCTTCGATCAGGGTTTGGCGATGAACTTCTTCCAACGCGGCCATTCGGCGTTCTTCGCCTTCGTCGTGGCGTCGCTTCTCCTCGTCTAGTCGCGCCTGCTCAGCAATCGCCCGACGCCGAGCTTCATCAAGCAGACGCTCTTCGCTGGCAACTCTCTCGTTGGTAGTCGCTTCCACCTGCACGCGTTCCCGCTCAGCCAGGACGCGCTTCTCTTCCGCCGCCTGCATGCGCTTTAGCGACTCAGCCAATCTCTCAGAATCCTGTTCGGCTTTCTTACGTGCAGCTTCAACTTCGGCACGACGCGCAGACAGGTTGGCGGTGGCTGTGTTCAGCGCCTCGGTCTGCCGTTGTAACTCCTCTTCCTCAACTTTTTTACGTTCCTCAGATTCGCGAATTTGACGTTCAGCCTCAGAACGCGTCAATGCTTCTGCGGCAAGTAACTGCTCCAGTTCTTCCTTGAACTGCTTTATCTCGACTTGGGCCACTTCTAACAAACGGTTTCGCTCACCTACCAGCGCCGAAATCTCCTCTTCGGTGTCGCGCCGTGTTGCCTCAAGCTCAGACCTTCTCCGTACAATCTCTTCAGTTGCAAAACGAAATGCCTGTTCCTCTCCGTGCAATCGCTCTAGTTCATCTTGATGGCGTTTCTCAGCTTCCTGACGTGCACGAGTAGCCTGCGCCAGCCGGGCCGCCTCACTCTCCTCTCGACGCGTAGCCTCCAATTGGCGCCTTTGGCGCGCCAGCTCTTCGGCTGTCAGTCGGAGATTTCCTGCTTCGATCCGAAGGTGGGATTCTTCCGCCATCAGACGGTGGACCTCTGCCTCCGATTGCTGACGAGCTGACAACTCCATGGCAAGCGCTTCAACTTCGCCGGAACGGCGCCTGGCCGACTCTTCTTCAGTCCGCTGGCGCTGTTGTTCTTCCTCGACTCGACGAGCCTCCGCATCTTTCGCTATTTTTGCCTCGCGCTCAGCTCTCCAACGTGCCTCGTTCTCTGCCTTCAGTCGGGAAGCTGCATGGGCCATGAGTTGTCGCTCGTATTCGTCGATCTTCTCACGGACGGCGTGTTCCTCCAGGAGCAACTGCTCTTCTGCGTCGACGGTGTTCTCCGTTTCAGCTGGCCGTTCAACCTCACCAACGGACGTTTGTGACAAATCTTCCGAGACCAACTCAGTCGCTTGTTCCTCACTGGCAACACTAGTTGCCTCGGCCATATCGGCGGCGAGCTTTGAATCTTCTGATGGGTGCGACTCAACAGTGTCGCCATCCATCAGAGGGAGCCCTTCAAAGGATTCGGGGGCGGTTGCGGATTGGTTAACGTTCAACTCTGGAGGCGGAACGGCTGAGACTGACGGATCACCAATCTGGTTCAATGCTTCGCCGGCTGCATTGCGGACTTCCTCATCGTCATCAAACATTGCGGCCACCAGATCTACGGTGGCTCGAGGGTTACCGACGATCCCCAATGCGCGTGCGGCGGCGGCACGATCTTGTGCAGACGCACCAGCTCGCAAGTCTTCTACAGCTTCATCAAAGTATCCAAGTTCCATAAATAGTTGCCTTGACCGTTCCTTTTCCCGCACTAATGTTTCGGGGTCTGAACCCGTTGCCGGTAATTCAGGTTGGCACATCACACCCAAGAGCTCTTTGGCCACGGCCTTGCGCCCTTCCTTGTCGAGCCCAGCGGCTACGTTGGGTTCCTCAGGGTGGCCTGAGATAAGACCCCTTACCGCACTCAGAGCTGCCTTAACCTGCTTGTTCACTGAGGATTCACCTTCGGTTCAATTTCAGAGGTTCCCGTTTCCGGAGCATTCCAGAAAGCAGAAGCGGCGTTGTTACTCAACCTGAAATCTCTCCAATGGTCGAGTAAGTGCTGTTTTGTTTAAAGATAATACGATTTACGACCGTCTTCTATAGAAAAGCTGTATATTATTGAAAACAGCACTTTCTAACGCCCAAGCCCAGATATGAAAACGAATGCAAAACACGCCATCGTCGACCCCTTTGAATCAAAGAATCGCCCGCGGAAGTCAGGTCAAAACTCCTGCAAACAACGAACTCGAGGGATGGCCCAGCTACAAAAACTAAGCACTTGAATCTCGCTCTGCGTCGCAGGTAAGCTAAGGTGTGAAGGAGATTTACCCCAGTACAGCTTCCTGCCTAAACTCGCTTCTCAACGATTGCTCAGAGGCAACGGTCCGGTTGTGCAGCTAGACAGTCAAAAATGGCAATAAACGGCTCCCTTAACACGATGAGTGTTTCCGATCTGCTGCAATTTCTGGCAATCGGGAAGAAGACGGGTTTGTTGAAACTCAGCCGCGCCAAGGTCGCAAAAGGAATCTACTTTGAGGACGGGATTATTGTAGGTTCCAGCACCAACGACCCGGGAGAATACCTCGGGCAAATGCTCCTGCACTACGGTCACATAAATGAATCTCAGCTTCAGGCCGCCATGGAGGCTCAACGCAACGAGGGAGGCAGGCTGGGTCAGATTCTGATCCGTCAAGGCGTGCTCGCCGAGGAAGAAGTGAAGAAGGTCCTTGAAGTCCGCACGCTGGAGATCATTTATGATCTTTTCATCTGGAAGGAAGGGCACTTTGATTTCTGTGTCGAAGATCCTCTTCCGCCTGATTTCACCCGCGTTCACCTTGAAGTGACCCGAGTGACCATGGAAGGTGTTTACCGCGCCGATGAATTGAAGCGTTACCAGACATTGATTCCGTCGGATCGCTCGGTGATGGAGTTAGGACCAGGCTGGACTTCCTCACTGACACTTGGGAAGGAAACGCGTCAGCTACTCTTCTTTCTTGAGAAGCGCATGTCAGTCGCAGAGATTTGCTACAACATGCACTGTTCGGCGTTCGAGGTTTACGGGCAACTGTTCGACCTGGTGAAGAAAGGGATCGCGAACGTCGCCGGCGAGTTGCCGGAGATTGCGGATCCAGTCACTCAGATGAGTGACTTGCCCGAAGAAACTGCCGATTTGCTTTTGCTGGTGCGCGATGAAGTAAAGAACAAGAATGTTGAGAGAGCTCTGTCCATCTTACACACCGCGCTAAAGCGAGAACCTAAGAACGCTGCTGCCCAGGCGTTACTCGTGCAGACAGAAAAGCAATTCATCCACGAAGTTTATAAGCAGTTCTCGCCAACGGGCATACCGAAAATCCTGATCACCCTCGAGGAACTCTCGCAAAGAGAAATCGAACCTCAGGAAGGCTTCGTCCTGTCGCGCATGAATGGCGAGTGGGACATTCAATCAATCTTGTCCATCTGTCCCTTCCGCGAAGCCGACAGTCTGCGAATGATCAAGAAGCTCTACGAAGATGGAGTTATTGGATTTTAGTTGCGCGGCCGTCTAGACCTGCGCGATTGCACTGGTAATCACCTTCATCAACGCTTCCGCCTCAAAGGGTTTGGGAAACGCCGCCACGCAACCAGCGGCCTGAATGTCGGCCCTAACTTCCTCAGTTAAATAAGCGCTCACCACTATGATCGGGGTCCGCGAGAGTTTCTGATTTGCGTGAATTCGTCGGGCGGCTTCGACCCCATCCATTTCGGGGAGTGAGAGATCCATCAGGATTAGATCCGGATACATCCCACTTGCTTTCAAAAGTCCTTCCAAACCGTCTTCAGCTTCGATAACGTTATAACCACGAGTCCGGAGCAATGTGGAAAGCCATTCGCGAGTGTCAGAATAATCTTCGACGATTAGGATGGTGGGGATACTCTTGGCCTGAGCCACTGCTGAAGTCATAGGTTTACCTCACTCTGGGTTTTGACAGTTCTGGGCCGTCGGGTTTAAGGCTGAGTGAGATAATTGGGGCTGTTCGGAGATCAAAGCCTACCACAAATCGAGGGAAAAGAAATCCCTCCCGCACTGTTTTTTCTGCCATTTCATAGTTTTTTAAGAAAGTCAGATCACGGGATTGATCATACATTGTCCAGCAAAGGAAGCTGACCGAATATCCGATAAGTGTCCACCGGGTATAATCGTTAGCTCGAATTGCAAGTTTTCACACTGTGGTTTACAACATCTGTTCGCCGGGGATGACTTTAGTTTGTGTGGCGCGGGAAAAAGCATGGGCTACGAAAGCCGGGACAACGAGGGGAACTAATGACACAAAGCGTAGCCAGAAAGTTCCTGATCCATGGTGAGGTGCAAGGGGTCGGTTATCGATTTTTTGCTCAGCGCGCGGCCGCGCGTCACCAAGTGATCGGTTATGTGCGCAACTGCGCTGACGGGACAGTTGAGGCGCTGGCACAGGGTCTGGCGACGGACGTTGAGGAATTCAAGAAAGACCTGGCTGCCGGACCGCAATGGGCGTCCGTTCATCAAGTCGAAGAGATCGCGCTCGAACCCAGTGGAGAGTATTCAAGTTTTAGAATTGAGAGGTAACTTAGTCAGTCAGTTGTCAGTGGTTCGTTGTCAGTTGCCCGAAGTATCGAAGGCCGTATGATTGCACAACGGACCACGGACAACTGACCACTGACGAACACGCGAAAAAATATGGACAATCTAAAACAAATGATTCGCGAAGTGCCGGACTTCCCTAAGCCCGGCATTAATTTTTACGACATCACCACCTTGCTGAAACATCCTGACGGTTTACGCCTGACGGTGGACGCGCTAGCCGCGGAGTATGACGGGGAAAAGGTTGATACCGTCATTGGTGTCGAAGCGCGAGGGTTTATTTTTGCGCCTGCACTCGCCTATCACCTCGGTGCTGGTTTCGTACCTGTGCGCAAGCCCAAGAAGCTTCCGGCTGAGTGTGCCTCGATCTCATATGATCTTGAGTATGGACAAGACACTCTGGAAATTCACAAAGACGCGGTCGGCAACGGACATCGTGTGATCATTGCTGATGATTTGTTGGCGACCGGCGGCACTGCCAAGGCTGTGTGTAACCTCGTCGAAGAACTGGGGGGCACTGTGGTTGGGCTGGTATTTGTTGTGGAACTCGAGTTCCTTCCCGGCCGTCAAAAGCTGGAAGGTTATGACGTGAGGTCGTTGATAAAGTATCAGTCTTAGGTAGTCCGTGGTCAGTTGTCCGTGGTCAGTTGTCAGGTGTCTGTTGGTGACTACGATCCTGGATGCATTTTGTAGCCGTCGCTTGAAGTGCAACTGACAACGAACCACTGACAACTGACACTTTTGACCATTCACTATTTACCATTTACCATTCACCACTCCTGCTCCCGTAGCTCAGTTGCATAGAGCGTCCGCCTCCTAAGCGGAAGGTCGCGCGTTGGAATCGCGCCGGGGGCACCACTTTTTTGAGTTTGCACAGAATCGCAACAACTACAGTCTCTTCTCTGGTCTTTCCAGGGCCACAAGCTGCTCAGTTTCTTATTTACTTTCCTAGCTCTCATAGTTTAGAACACGCCTGTCTTCTCAAGCGCTTAGGTGATTGCCAGGGCTTTTGCGCCTAGGAGTTCGGACACCTTTGCGAGCAACCCTATCCTCAACCTAAGCAAAATGCGGGTTTTCTTGCGCATCTCCTAACCAATCCCATCATTCAATCTCATTAAACCGTAACCCCACCAGACGGCATAAATCCGGTAAAGTAAATAGGGTACCAATGCCCACGCAGCGGGCTGATCAAGTTGCGTTAGGCAAATAAAAAGCGCGACATCCATTACTGGAAATAACGCTCCTACTATGAAGCTGAGGCGCAGGTCATGAGCACGAAAGATGATGTAATTAGTGAGCCCGTTAACGATCATCATGAATGAAATAAGAGCAAGCACAGCGTAGGTAAACGTCGAGTAGCTATTAATCCTTAGTAGACGATAAATGACGAAGAAAAAGACTAAGTAATATATGCCGCCAATAATGGTCCATAGCCACAGCGGAGGAGAATACCGCGGGAAACGCAAAGTTGCGAAAAACGACTTCACGTTCTTTCCAGCGCACGCCCCTTCCAATGCGGCAGCTAAGGCACATACTCCGAATGAAACCAAGATTGCATAGAGGGCTTTCACAAATATTAAGAGGTCTGGAACGTCTGCCGTCGCGCCCCTGACTGTTCTCAATTTACCGACAATGAGAGCAGAACGAACAACGTCGTTAACATCATTATCAAAAGACTGCCCTGAACGAATTTTCGTTGAAACTTAAACATGATCGTCTCCTCTCTAGATTACTTGCCTCTGATCCTCAGGATGATCGTTCCCCACACTCCAATTGCGACATCCCTTAGAAAAAGCAGTCCTTTCTCGGCTACTCGGATAACATTATTTATCGAACGTCTTGCCGCCATAAGTTCACCCGATCTTGCAAAGCTCTTCTGAAGTCACGATGCCGCCAGCGTCGTCGGGCCCTATTCTTTTTCGTGCTGCGACTTCGGACGCATACAGCAATTTAAGGAATGGTGGTGCTATCACAGTTGTAGCGACGGCCATAAACAAAACCACCCCGTAGAGTTCTGCTCCGATTACCGCTAAGCTCAAACCGATCTGCGCCACGATTATTCCAACCTCACCTCGCGGAACCATTCCCATTCCTACTTGCGCAGCGCGTCTCAATCCAAGACTGCTTGCAGCTAGACCGCAACCTAAGAGCTTAGTGGCAACAGCTACCAAAGTAACTGCTATGCAAAGACCCACCACCGATGAATTCTGGAAGACATCAAGCCTCAGCTGCATACCAATATTCACCAGAAAAAAAGGAACCAAAAATTCTGTCACTCCACTCATCTGCCTGTGCATCTTCGGGTTGTGCTCCGACGCTTCGGCCAGCGCCATTCCAGCCAGGAAAGCCCCGATGATTGCGGCCACTCCGATGAAATTGGCTACGACTGACAGGCCCAAGCACAAAACAAGCCCAAAGATAAACAGACCCTGACCACTTCGCATGCGTTCAACGCTGGGTGCAACGCGAGTGACGACGGGGGCACCGATCAGAGCTACAAAAGCGGTAAATCCAATTGCAAGAGCCGCTGTAATTAGAATTTCTATGTAATTGACTGACCCCGCTGCCATGCTTGAGACGACAGCGAGCACGAGCAGACCAAGGATGTCATCGATCACCGCCGCTCCCAGAATGATGCGAGCCGTAGGAGCATCTAGTAGTCCCATCCCAGAGAGAACTCGCGCTGTGATACCGACCGAAGTTGCTACCAGTGCTGTGCCAACAAAGAGCGATTCAACGGTCTTGCTGCCCCATGCTTGCATCACTAAATATCCACCCGCCAAGGGTGCGATAACGCCAAGCAATGCCACGAAAGCGGCTCGTTTACCCACCTTGAAGATGGCTGATGGCTTAGTCTCCAGGCCCACAGTAAAGAGAAGGAAGATGACCCCTATTTCTGCAAGTAACCCGGTGATCTCCGATGGGGCTGCCCAACCCAACAAGCCAGGACCAATGATTACACCCGCCAGAATCTCTCCGGCGACGGCGGGCTGACGAAGCCGCTCAAATAACTCGGCCATGAGCTTCGCAGACCCCAACATCACAAAGAGGGTTAGAAGCACTTTGGTGTGGTCGCCTGTCGCAGTCGCCAGAAAATATTCCATCTTGATTCAATTAGCTTCGCGGTTTTTCCGGTGTTCCCACTCGTCGCAGCCAGTGGCCTGGCTGCGACGAGAGGGTTGCTCAAACCTAATTCAGTCTTTTAAGCGACCGGTTCGTGCTTTCGAGGTTCAGATGGCTTGATGCTGGTTCTTTCTCTGTGCTTCTCACCACGCCGACCTGAATAGATCACGAGCCAAAAAATTCCTCCGATAACCAGAATGGCTATCAATATAAAACCCGCAATGTTAATCATGGCTTTACTCCTTGTTCGTCCTGGAAATGAGCCAAGACGCTATCAACCGCAGAATGCAGCTATGGCTCCGCACGCAATGGAACTTGAGCGCACGGATCCAATAGTAGTTAGGGAGTTATGTTTAGACGTTAAAGGAGCGGAGGGGCGCGACCTGGAGGTTGCGAGACCGATCTAGAACTAACGCGAGAAATTGGATAACCAGATTCAGTAACTACTCGCGTCTGGTCTTGTAACACAAATTCAGACTTCAATGTTGCGGCGAGTGTCTGCGTGGTTTGATCTTTGTCCGCTCGCGTCTGCGATTGCGCCAACATTGGGACGCGCAAGCTGTCCAATTCTGGGGCGGATGGAGCATTCGACGCAGTGTTTGTGTGATTGTTATCTCGATTCTCTGTAGCGAGGGTCGTTAAAACAGGCAGCGGCAGGAAGGAAGGACCGACGTTGTTGGAAATGCACAAAGAAATCAACGTGGCAATAACTAGAGCGATTGGCACGTTAGAGAATTTCGATGTGGACGTCTTAAACTTCATTTGAAAGCCCTTCGATGTTACCAGCGACTGTATCTAAGCTCAAGGTTAGGCTCACAACTTCTTAAGAACTGGAAGAGCGGGCCTGGTCTAGTTGAAGTAGATCCGAGTATCTCCGCATTGTACGGCGGTCGTCAGCTCAAGCGAAACACCGTCACGGCCATTCAAACATCGATAAACTTTTCTCGTTCCCCGGGTTCGGGCAGCATACAGGTTTCGTATTTGCCAAACACTCGATAGCGATTGGTGGCTACCAGCTTGTACATTGCGTCGCGCAGAGCCTTTGGAATAACCCGGCCGATCGTTGCGATTTGCCAGATCCCACCTAATTGTCCAGCCAGATAGAGAATCGCATCGGATCGTGCGAGCAGCTTTTCGCTGGGTTCGTCGCGATTAACCACGACATACACGGTGTCGAGATCTTTTGGATCGGCGCCATGACGTTTCAGGACGACGCTGGAAAAGTCGCTTTGTAGCGAGGCATAACGCAGTCGATCTTGGGTGTCCCGCTTCAGGAGGAATTGGACCAAGCCGTTGCAGAGCCCGCAAACTCCGTCGTAGAGGACAACTGATTTTGATTCAGAGGAAGTCACGGCTATTAATCTACGACTTTATGGCCCCGGAGTCGAAAGCACTTTTATCAAAAGACCTGGATTTTCTTGACACGCGTCAATGCACATTGGTATAGGATCTATCGATCCTTACGTGTTAAGTCCTCGACCTGAGCATTCTGGATTCGGAACTCAAACTTACACACCCTTTTGAAACCGTTTCTTCAGTTTAGTGGAGGTTCCCATGAAAAATTTACGGTTCGTTCCTACAATGGTAGGCATTGTAGTCGTCCTCGCATGCGTTAACACCTCAGTATCAGCACAGTCAGCGATCTCGGAAGATCGAAGAATCGCCGCCGTGAACTCCGCCGGACTAAGTGTCAGGTGGGATATGACAGCTCCGGCGACAACCACGCTGACAATTTCCAGTCCCGACGGACGAGTGTTCAGCAGGGAATTCGGTGCGGGTACCTCGCCTGAGTTCACACTGATGGACCAGGGCGAGAGGTTACCTGATGGCCAGTACTTTTACGAAATCAGAGTACATCCCGCTTTATCATCCGCAACCAAAAAGTCGCTGGCGCTGTCACGCGGCAAAGATGACGACACTGAGTCAGTCCGAGCATCGCGCAAACGAGCCGACGCCGGAAGTCAAAACCTCGTTCAGTCGGGGGGCTTCATGGTTGTCAACGGCACGGTAGTCGTCGGCGGGATCGAAGAGCGTGGTAAGGTAGAGTACACACCTGTCAAAAAGCCTTTGGAAGTATCCAAGGAAACAGGTGTCAGGGGCGCCGCGCTCACCAAGATCCGCCAGCATCACATGGCTTTCGCAGTCATGCCAGATCAGGTGATCCCTGACGACCTTATAGTCCAGGGCAGCATCTGCGCAGGCCTCGACTGTGTCAACGGTGAAGTCTTTGGTTTTGACACGGTCAGGTTGAAGGAAAACAACACACGTCTCCAGTTTGACGATACGAGCGGCACCGGCTTCCCCACTAATAATTGGCAAATCAGAGCCAATAGTTCCGCCGGAGGTGGAGGCAGCTTCCTGGCGTTCGTCGATCAGGGTGCCACCGGCAATTCGGAGACCGGCACGATTGTGTTTGAAGTGGATGCGGGCGCCCCTGCAAACTCACTTCGCGTGAGCAGCACCGGCAGGGTAGGTATCAAAACAGCCGTACCCACTTTAGATCTGCACATAAACACAAGTGACACTCCAGCCATTCGTCTCGAACAAAACAATTCAGGCGGCTTCTCAGCGCAAACCTGGGACATAGCGGGCAACGAAGCTAACTTCTTTGTTCGCGACGTTACCAGCGGTTCGCGTCTGCCATTCCGAATCCGTCCCGGGGCCCCGACGAGCAGTCTTGATATCGCTGCGGACGGCGAGGTTGGCGTCGGTACCGCGTCGCCTAACGGCAAGTTACATATTCTCGGAGCGGCAGCTGCAACGGTGAACAATACCCAAATACTGCGGGTCGATGGCAACATCACCAACGGCCTGGATTTTGGAGTGCTTAGCGGCTCGCCGTTTACACTCTGGATGCAGGCGCGAGATAACACCAACACCGGAATAACTTATCCATTGTCGTTGAATCCGAGCGGCGGCAATGTTGGCGTCGGCACCACCGCGCCGGATCAGAGATTTTCAGTCAATGGAGAAGCCAGCAAAGCCGGCGGCGGCGCGTGGCTGGTTTTTTCCGATGAACGGTTGAAGAACATCAAAGGCAACTTCAACAGCGGCTTGAAAGCCTTGATGCAGTTGCAGCCGCTACGGTACGAGTACAGGAGTGACAATGCTCTTGGTCTCACTTCACCTGGCGAACACATCGGCTTTGGAGCGCGCGCACTACAGAAGGTCATTCCTGAAGCCGTGACTAATACAAGCACCGGTTACCTGCAAGTGAACAATGACCCGATCATCTGGACCATGCTCAACGCCATCAAGGAGCAACAGCAGGAAATAGAAAAACTCAAACAAGAGGTAAGGCAGTTGAGAGCTACTTCGCGTAAGCGAAGGTAGTTTCTGGACTAGCTAAGACCAGAGCGGCCGTGGGTTTTCATACCCACGGCCGCTTTTTATCTGCGACTATTAATCCAGGTCTCTACGGCTCGGGAGTCGAAAGCATGTAGACCGCAAATGAAGCCAGCCAGTGTTCACCCGCATAGTCACCACTGGCGACGTGGGCCAACGCGTCCTGGGCATGAATCTTAGCCGCGGCGGTCAAGGTCTTCCTCGATGGATCTCGAGCGGGAAGCGCTGACGCGATCGAGCGCATGCTCCACGCCCGACTCAGATTCAGGCCGTCCAGATGGACCAGCTTCGGATCGCTGCGATCAGTTACTACTGCAGGCCGAAGCAAGCTACGTGGTTTACCGGAAACAAGCTGCGGTAGAAAACGCCGAAACCAAAGACGAAACTCCGCTGGACCCAAGACACGTCGCATCAGATCCGCCTCCATCAGCGCCGGCGAAAAGAAGTCTTCACCGCCTGGTTCCCAGGCCGCGGGGTAGTTTCGATCGTTTGCAAAGTATTTGCGACTTCTTTCGGCAATCAGAGACTCAAGCTGTTTGTTGCCCACCGTCTTTGCATAGTCGTGTGCGAATGCGAGGCCGAACGCGGTGTTAGGGTGAACACCGGTGCGAATGGGATAGTTTTGCTTCGGCAGGAAAGCAATATAGCGAGCGACGAAAGCGTCAACCAGCGGCTGTAAATCTCTGGACCATTTGCGGCCGTCAGGGTCGTTCCACAAAGACAACTCTTCGGCGAGCTTAAGCAACCACGCCCAACCGTAGGTGCGTTCAAACGATTGACGGTTTGGTTGTTTGAGATAGGAGACTTCGGTTTTTATATTTTCAGCACCGAGATTATCAGTCAGGGCCTTTCGAATTTCTTGAGCTCGGGAAAGACCGGGAAACTTCTTGAGCAGGCGCACTAACATCCAATGTCCATGCACGGACGAGTGCCAGTCGTAACAACCGAAGAAGGCTGGATGAAGAGCGCGTGGACTCTGAATGTCTTTGCGGTCATTCATCACATGTTCGGGTTTATTAGGATATTCCTTGGCCACGCACTTAAGGGCGAGGCTGGCAAAGTGTGACGCCTGCGCTTCAGTCAAGGAAAGCGACTGATCTACGCGATGTTGCTCCGCACCAAAGACTGATAACGAGAGAAATAGGATGAGTGCAACCAAAAGAAGTTTATGCATCACTTTTTGAAATCAGTCATCTAGTTGGCTCGACCACGATCTCAATTTACTTCTCAACCCTTTCGAGTCGCGGAATAGTCTTAACTCTCTCTGTGCGTCCTTAGTGTTCTCTGTGTCTCTGCGGTGGATTACCTTGAATAGCCCTACCACGGAGGCACAGAGAGCACTAAGGTGGCACAGAGAAGGCCAAATATTTTTTCCGACCAGCCTCGATCTGAGAAATTTACCACTACTCGAAAATGTGAACTATCAGTCGAAGCAGTTATCCGTTTTACGCTCTCGGCTTATGACTCGTCGCACAAGTGTCAGTATCGATGTGATGGACGTCCGATATGAATATGCGGACCAGTTGCAGTTCCGGGTATGGCGCCGCGGAAGGCCAGGAAAGGGATTCCATTCATCCTTAGAAAATTTATCAGCGACTGTCCCTCCGGCCCATCCGGATGAAGCGATACGTCGATTGAATTACGATGATCGAGTCTCCATCGATCGTGAATAGCGCCCTGACCAAACACCGTTATCGGAAGTGGCTTCTTAAAAGCATCCTGGAAAAAGCGCTGCACTTTCCATGCTTCGCCAAGGGCCCATGAGCCACCACCGTTGAAGCGCACATAGCTGGCGGTTTGAACCGTGGCCCCTTTCGGAATACGCCTCTTCGCCATCTTCTTTTCCGCATCGGCTTCGACCAATGCTTGAGCAATCTGGGTGTCAGCGTTGCTAATCCGCTGATTAACTTCAGCGACTTTGTCTTTTGCTTCTGCGACAGCACGATGCTCAGCGTCAAGCTGGTTCTTTGCAATTAGGCCCTGAGCAAAGAGTGCGTTTGATTGGACCAGACGTGCTTCGGCCTTGATGACGTTCTTTTCGTAAACAGCCTTCAAATTTTCCAGGCTAACCTTGTAGTCTTTTGTAGCAGTCACAAACTCTTCGCGGAGCTTTGCTAATTCATCAACCGGCTTCGTTGGCTTCGCTTTTGATTTCGGAGGAGTTGATTTCTTTTGACCGAGAATAGATGGGAAGCCGCCGACCAGGAGGATCACCAGGGCAAGACCACAGAATAGTCGCGATCTATTTAGAAACATTTGAGAGCTGCGCTGCCTCATCTGCCTGAAGCTTCACTTCCCTTTCGAGCGGTTTTCTAACTCAGAATTGATTTCGCCTCCTAACAGGATAGCCAGACCCGTAAAATAAAACCACAACATGAGGATGATCACCGCTCCGAGCGAGCCGTAAGTCACACTATATGAGTTGAAAAAATGTAAATAGATTCGGAAGCCGAATGAAATCGCTAACCAGAGAACGACCGCGATTACTGTTCCGATCATGCACCATCTCGCTTTTTGCGGACGCACGCTGGGACCAAAGTAATAGATCAGGTTAAACGTCAGCATCACAAACAATAAGGCGATCGGCCATTGCAGGATTTTCCAAATCAGAATGAAGAGCGCGCCGTAGCCAAAATGTTCTGCCAGTCGTTCGCCTATCTGGCCGCCATACAAAACCAAAGCCAGTGCGAGCACGATTAACACTGACAGCGCGAGTGTCAGCACAATAGATACCAGTCGAACCTTCCACCATGGCCGGTGCTCGCTGACGCCGTACGCAGCATTCAGCGTGCTGGAAATTGCTCCCATCCCGTTCGAAGCAGCCCATAGAGCAGCCAGTAGTCCAATGGACACTTTGCCACTTCCACGAGCCTGACTAATCTCATCCAGAGTTGTTTGAACAAGGGCGATGGCTGACGGTGGCATCACCGAACCCAAATATCCGATCAGGTTGTTGCGGAGGTCGGATCCAGCTTCAGCAAAGTAGCCAAGCAAGGTCACCAGAACAAGTAGTAACGGGAATAGCGCGAGTAGGAAATAGTAGGAGAGCTTAGCAGCGCCGCCGAAAATGTCGTGGTCGTTGAGCCGCTTCCAAAGACGTCCGGCTAAGTTTTTCCAATTCAAGGCGTGACCCCTGGGAAACGGGCTGCCCGTGGCCTCGCCGGACCAATTACTTCACCATGGTACCGGTGCGGCTCCAACGAGTGTTGGTGAAAAAGTCCATGAGGAACCCGTTCGACGGTGCACTCTCGTCAAACGACCAGTAGACAAACATTGCTCGACCAATAACCAAATCGCGAGGAACGAAGCCCCAGTAACGGCTATCTTCACTATTGTTGCGATTGTCTCCCATTACGAAATACTTGCCTTCGGGAATCACAATCTCCTTGCCGTCCCCTTCGAGCTTGAAGATTGGATATTCTTCGTCGGTGAAGTCGGGGTTGTAGTAAACGTCGTAAGTTTTGTCCGCCGGACGCGGCGTCGCCTTCTCAATAATCAACGGCGCCTTGTCGTTGTTATCGACGGCCTCTATTTGATGCTCGGGAAGTGGCTTCCCGTTAACCAGGACATTTCTGCCCTCCATGCTTAAGCGGTCACCCGGTATTCCCACAACCCTTTTGACGTAATTAGTAACAATAGGTTTATTGTCGGGTCGTTCATCGCGGCGCGGGTCGTATTTGTTTCCGGGATACTTGAAGACAATGATATCCCCACGTTTGATTTCACGCTGCGGCAGGAACGGAAGCGACGCGCCGGGTGCAAAGATGAATTTATTGACCAACAGATGATCGCCGATTGTAATCGTATTTTGCATGGAGCCGGTCGGAACCTTGACGGCCTGTACTATGAACGTCATGCCAAACAGCGCCATGATCACAGTAACTACAGCCGATTCGAAATACTCGCGCAAGACAGACTTAGGTGGACCTTGCGGCTTAACTTCCACCGGCGGCGTATGGTTGTGTCCGTTACGATTGAAGATTCGTGAGAACGAGAAGGGTTTCTTTTCCGTCTTACTCTCGCGCGCGCTGTCTGAAACTTTTTCTCTGCTTGGGTTATTCATCATTGCTAAAAATTATCCTAGAGACGATACCTGACGCGGTCAAGTTAGACTAATTGACAGATTTGTCTGACCAACCGTCAACGGATTCATTCTTCATCGCTGCCAGAGCTTCTTTTGCAGCCGCGGCCTCCGCCGTCTTGATCGACCGGCCTTCCGCGCGAACGCTGCCCGAGTCCCAGCTCACTTCAACGTGAAACGTCCTTCGATGTGGTGGACCCACAGCCTCGACTACGGAATATTTGGGCGCAGATCTGCGTTCGGCTTGAAGCTTCTCCTGCAACATCGTCTTGAAATCTGATTCTGCGGCAACTACTGGCGTAACCTTGCGCAACTCCTCACCCAGCGCCTGCTCGACGAAAGCTGTGGCCGCAGCCAACCCCCCATCGATAAAGATCGCACCTGCGAGTGCCTCCAAAACATCCGCCAGTAGCGCGCCCTTGCGTCGTCCACCACTCTTCTCTTCGCCTCGCCCGAAACGAAGAAATTCTCCCAGGTTTAGCCTCACCGACGCGGCCGAAAGTGTCGGAGCACTCACCAGCCGATGTTTCATTCGCGACAGCTCGCCCTCAGTCCCCGCGGGATAAGCCTTGCAAAGGTAATCCGCCACGACCAGCCCAAGCACAGAATCACCTAAGAACTCCAATGCTTCGTTGTGAAGTTTTCGGGCCTGGTCCTCGGCCCCTGGAGCGACTTGCTCATGGGCCCAGGAGCGGTGGGTTATTGCGCGTTCGAGCAAGGCGCGATTTTGAAACTTGTAGGAAAGAATCTCTTCCAGCAGATCGAGATCGGGATGTTGGATGCCCTGTTTCTTCAAGTTAGGTCTTATTGGAATAAAGCCGGAAGCATCGTCGAAACTGACGACAAGGCTTCCGGCTGTAAATAATTCGGATAAAGCAGTGGTTTAGTTACGGCGTGCGTGGTTATTCCTCGGCCTTGGTTTGGCAGTGCTGCCAGTTGTCGTCGACGGAGTAGCTCCCGTGGTCGCAGGCGGTGTAGCGCCCGTCGTTGCTGGTGGCGCAGCACCGGTGGTTGCTGGTGGCGCAGAACCAGTCGTAGCGCGCATAGCCGAGCTACCATTGCCCGCGCCGGCGGCGTTTGACGCACCCGAAGTCGGGGTAGTCGTGGTCGCCGGAAGCGTCGTCAACGGAGTTGGCTCCGGCGGCAGCGGCTTCGACAAGACACTAGCAATCATTGCGTCGAGTCCGGCATCCGTTGTATTGCGATATTTGTACCAGGTGGCCAGGCTCTCCATCCATTCCTTCTTTTGAGTGGCGTATTTGGTATCGTTGCCGGCAACCGCAACAGCGCGCGCATAAGCATCAATCATCCGGTCAACAACCTGGTTGATGTTTGCCAAGGCCAGCTTGCTTTCAGGTGTTTCATCTTTGCCTTCGTAAAGTGACTTATAGTCAGCCGACTGCTTGGCGTACGGTCCCGACTCGTATGCAGCAGCGATAAAGAAGTAAGTCCAGGGATCCTTCTTGAGGTCCGTCTCAAACTGGGCCTTCTTGATCAACGAAGTGAGCGCTGCTGCCGGGTTGTCCTTAAGGCTTAAGCGACCGACCACGTCATACAGATATGCAAGCGTGTCGTCTTTTCCTTTGAAGGGAGCCCAACTGGCCGGTGCTTTACCAGACTCAATCAACTGAATTGCTTTGCGCGCATAGTTCAGAGCGTCAGCATTGAAGCTCTCTTGTTTCAGGTTTACGGCCGCCAGATAGCTGCCATAACCCAAATCGATAATGACGCGCAGGTTCTCCGGTTCATCAGCGAGAATCTCTTTGCCAATTCCCAAAGCCTCGGCGTACTTCTTATCGCCGTAGAGGAGAGGAACCATCTTTACTTTGCGAGATTCCTTCTCATAGGCTGTTGACCACTTCTTTAAGTAAGCGGTGTATTGATCCTCTGTTCCCTGGGCGCAAGCCAAATACTTTTTCGCTGCTTCGTAGGCCTTTGTCGCATCCGTGGTCCGGAGAGTTGTAAATTCAGTATAAATTGCAGTCTTGCTTTCCTCGCTGCATGGTCCCTGGGCCGCTGCCGGAGCTGCTGGAGCTGTCGTGGCTTGTGCAAAAGCCGTTGCGGCGGGGATTGCGAATGTGGCGAAAACTGCTAACGTCGCAATAGTCTTTTTCATTAGTGGCTAGAACCTCCCAGTTCCCTCTTCCAACTTTCTACAGGGGCCAAACGTTCGGCATCCTCCATCGCAACCCTCGTCGCGGAGCATTAAGATGCTGACTAATAAACGCCGGTTGCCGTCAGCACCACTACAGTTGCGAGGAGGGATACTACAGTCTTATCAATCTAAATGGGTTGTAAAGAACGCCCGCAATATTCCTGCAACTCCGATGATACTGTCAAGGCTGTAAACACTCGACAACAACATAATTTAAGCACCAGGGGGCGGAAGTAAAGGAACGGAGGGTTAACAAACGCCAATTGCGCCAGAGCTCGATTAAGTTTACGAGTCTCTGGCGCAGATTGGTTTCCCACGCATTGTAACTGAGTTGCAATTAAGGCTGTGTCTTACGTGGTCTGTCATCCACCTGAGTGGCAGGTTTCGCTGCGGTCGTTTTGGTAGTCGACTTTGTGGTGTCGGTTTTCTGACCCTGATTCTTTGTGTCGATTGGCAAGATCACGCGCTTGACGTTGCTGTTGGCGGGTGAGCTTTCGACCAAAGGATGCTGGGTTGGCGCCGCAGCTGGGGCGGCAGTCGCAGCCTTCTGTTCTTCAGCTAGTATCGCAGCTTCGGTTTCAGCTTCTTCAGCCTCAATTGCATCTCTCTCTTCTTCGTTTAAATCGGCAGCCTTCTGGTCGGCGGCAGGCTTCTCTGCAATCTGAAGATGGACTGGTGTGCCAAAGCGCTGGTTCAAATCACGATATATTCGGCCTGCGACCGCCGCTGGGAAAT